>CAWCWJ010000003.1:0-349124 GCA_963799275.1 uncultured Alphaproteobacteria bacterium | reverse complement strand
GTGCCCGGGGAGAGAATTGAACTTTCGACACGAGGATTTTCAGTCCTCTGCTCTACCACTGAGCTACCCGGGCACGCATGGTGATTATTAAAATAATAACCGTTAAAAGCTTATAAAATAAAGAAATTCTTCTGTCTAGTCTTTAAAAGAAGAATAACTAAAATTTTATCAAGAAACTTTATAAAAATTTATAAGAAATTTCAATCTAACGCTAGATCAAGACGTTCTTGCAATGCGGGTGTGCGGCGGTGGCGGGTCAATTCAATTAATCCCAAATTGGTAAAACCATGGTTCTGAACGGTGCAAGGGTCTTCGGCAATAATACCTTCAAAAGCGGCCAATAGCGTATCTTTTTCAATCTTTTTATTCATTTTAAGAAAATCTATAATAATAATCCCCCCCAAATTACGAAGACGAATTTGGCGGCCAATCTCGTCCAAGGCATCAAGGTTGATGGATAAATTTCCCCGCTTATCCCCTGCACGATTAATATCAATGGCGGTCAACGCCGCAGCATTTTGAATAATAATATTCGCCCCAGATTTAAGCAAAACATAAGGCTCGTATAACATATCAATTTGATCGAGCAGATCATAAAAATCAAATAACGCTAAATCCGTATCAGGCAGATTATGATTTGCAGGATGTATTTTGGTCACTAAATCAGGAGCATAAATTTCACACCATTCTTCAACCTCTTTAAATTGATCCATCGTACTGACATCTATACGGTCAATTTGGGCGCCGGCTTGGTCACTCAACATGCGGCGGATGGCATCGGGGCCTTCCATCACCAAAAAAGGGGCACTGCCATGAAGATATTCTTGAAGCTGTTCCCAAATATGTTTTAAAACCTCGCTTTCGCGGATCAGCATATCTGTTTGTGTATTGGCAGCGGCGGAGCGTAAAATGCATCCTTTTATCATTTCAACATCATTCAACATTTGGGTTAGTTGTTTGCGTTGTTTCTTATTTTTTATCCGTTTTGAAATACGGTTTTCATTCATGGAAGGGGCATAAATTAAATATCGCCCTGGCAATGTAATATTCATACTCACCCGAACAGATTTATCTTCAACGGCAAGATTATCACTATCAATACGGGGTAAATATCCACTTTTGGCTTGAACGGCAAGCATGTCCCCTGCCTTTAATTTCTTACCCAGCGCGATATTACCATCCTTAACCAAGTCACCCTTTTTATCCAAGGCAAAAAAATCTTTGTTATGCAGAATACCTTGATTATCATCATCAAGCTGCAAGAACGCGGCATCCATAGATTTTTCAATACGAAGCACACGCGCCCAATATACCGAACCACTCCGCACTTGTTCCTCAAAAGGATCAATTTCTAAATCTTTAATTTTATTCTTTTCAACAGCAGTAACCCAAACACTTTCATTTAGCTCATCAATTAAAATTTGCATCTGAGTGATTGCTTTCGGTTAGGAATTATTGAGGCCTTCATATCCGCCACTTTTTAATATATTCATTGTATCATAAAGTGAGAGGCCGACCACATTACTATATGATCCTGCACTATATTTTATAAAGCTAGCCGCGTAGCCTTGGATGGCGTAGCCGCCTGCTTTTCCTTGCCATTCGTTGGATTGAATATAAAAATTAATGTCAGAATCACTAATTTTTTTAAATTGAACAAGGGTACGACAAAGGCGTGAAATTTCATCCCCCTTTGGTGTAATGAGCGTAATGCCACCATACACATAATGCCGCCTTTGTGATAATTTTTGAAGATATGCTCTTGCTTGATTTTTATCCGATGGTTTTCCCATGATCTGTTGACCGCAGGCCACAACAGTATCGGCACCCAAGACAAATGCGTTTGGATGATTTTGATAAACATGTTTTGCCTTTTGTAAAGACAAGCGCATAGCAAGTGCCTTTGGTTTTTCTTGCGGTAAAACCGTTTCATTAATATTGGCAGCAATGACCTTATCAGGTTTAATATTAATTTGTTTTAACAACATCAAACGTCTAGGAGAAGCGGAAGCCAATATAAGAGGAGATTTAATCATTAGATAAATATTAACTTATTTTTGGTATAATGCTATCAAATATAAAAATACGGTTATAAATCAGTAATTTATGTAGATATTGTGTATATTTATAATTTATAGTATATTTAAACATAGATTTAATTTTAAATCTTAATAAGGAAAAACAATAAAGTGGCCGTACAAAAAGTACAAAATCTTTTAAAACGTTTAAGCCGTACCTTCCTTGATGCGGTCCTTGACCATGTTGAACCTGTTTTCAATGAAGCCGCAGGCGGTGGTGGTGATAGTGGTGGGGCAAAATGGCATGGATGGGCCCCTATTGGACTTCCCGGTGCAAAGTTTCATGCAATGACTGGACAAGCCGAAAATACGAATTTAGTGCGCCAAGCCCGCATTGCAGGAAAAGCCTGTAGCGCAACAACAATGGGGCGCCCTGATTATTACGGATCATTTGAGAAATATAATAGATTTTCTATGTAAAATTTATCTTCTTGCGATTATTTTTCATATAGTTTGCTTTATAATTTATATTACTTTTTTCCTCCTTTCCCTCTTGCATAATCTTTTAAAAACCATCATATTCCGTTCTTCAAAGTGTAATTTAATACTATTTTTATATGAGGCGAAGATGAAGGCATTCAGTGTTCTGAATTGTTTTGTGCGCGCAAGTGCGGGAAACAAAGAAAATTTTAATAATGACAATAAAGAAAGCGAATCCACATCTGGCGATTCTAGCTTTTTTTCACCATCGGTTGAGCAAATTGTATCTGCCCCCTATAATTTTAGTTTTGTATAAAAAAAGCCGTTTATAAATAACGGCTTTAAAAATAGTAATATCGTATAAGAATTATTTCTCACGAAACGTAATGCGACCCTTCGTCAAATCATAAGGTGTCATTTCAACGGTCACACTATCCCCCAATAAAACACGAATACGAAATTTACGCATCTTGCCTGCGGCATGTGCCAAAATCTCGTGATCATTTTCCAACTTCACACGAAACATTGCATTGGGTAAAATTTCGGTCACAACCCCTTTAAATTCAAGTAAATCTTCTTTAGCCATTTTTATCCTAAGTAATATTAATAATGGTTCATGTTATACGCGTCTTTGCCGTAAATGGCAACGTTAAGCTTTCACCCGCTCAATCTGTGCGCCTACCGCCGTAAGTTTATCGACTATATTTTCGTACCCACGGTCAAGATGGTAGATGCGGTTTACAAAAGTGTCCCCTTCGGCAACCAATCCTGCAACCACCATGGCAACGGAAGCACGCAAATCTGTCGCCATAACTTCGGCACCTGTCAATTTCTCGACCCCGCGAATAATTGCAGAATTTCCATTTACAGATATATTTGCCCCCATACGATTTAATTCTGGTACATGCATAAAGCGATTTTCAAAAATTGTTTCGGTAACCATTCCTGCCCCATTACAAAGGGTAAGCATTGTCATAAATTGCGCTTGCAAATCTGTGGCAAAACCGGGATAGGCCTCGGTCATGATATCGACACCATCAATACGGTCTTTTTGGCGCTTCACAATGATATTCTCATTATTTTGTTGAATATCCATTCCTGCTTCGGTTAATGGTGCGATTAACGCTTTTAAAAAATCTGTTTTTGTGTTTTCTAAAACCAATTGACCGCCTGTCATACCCACCGCACACATATAAGTACCTGTTTCAATACGGTCAGGGATAACATGATGCGTTGTACCCTTAAGCTTTTTGACCCCTTCAATTGTAATATCGGAAGTACCTAGACCCGTAATTTTTGCCCCCATTGCAATAAGAGCATTGCCTTGGTCAATTATTTCAGGCTCCTGCGCGGCGTTATGAAGAACAGTCACACCCTTTGCCAAGGTTGCAGCCATCATAATATTTTCTGTTGCGCCTACTGATACAAAGGGAAATGTTATTTCCGCCCCAATCAAACCGCCCTTTGGAGCTTTGGCTTTGACGTATCCCCCTTCAAGTTTTATCTCCGCGCCGAGTTTTTCTAAACCTTTTATATGCAAATCAATCGGGCGCCCCCCGATGGAGCATCCCCCCGGCAAGGATACTTCCGCCTCACCCAGTCTGGCGAGCAATGGCCCAAGCACCAAAACGCTTGCACGCATTTTACGCACCAAATCATAAGGGGCGATGTGCGAGCTTATCTTTTTTGCATTTAGGGTGAGGCGTTTATTTGCATGATCCAAATCAATACCAACACCCAGATGTTCAAGTAAATCATTTAATGTTGCGACATCGCGCAAACCGGTGGGCATATTGTTTAATATTAATGGCTCATCGGTTAGTAAGCTTGCACACATATGTTTTAAGGCTGCATTTTTTGCACCACTTATACGGATTGTTCCTTCAAGCGCGTTGCCGCCGCTCACGCGCATTTTATCCATTCCTGATGACATGATAATATATTTCTTTCTTAAAATTTTATTTCTTGATACGGGGTAAGGTCACGCCCGTTTGACCCATATATTTACCCGCCCGATCAGCATAGCTTATCTCACAAGGGGCAGATCCTTTGAAGAATAGAAATTGTGCGACCCCTTCATTGGCATATACTTTAGCTGGCAGGGGTGTTGTGTTTGAAATCTCTAACGTCACATGCCCTTCCCATCCGGGTTCAAGCGGGGTGACATTAACGATCAAGCCACATCGGGCATAGGTACTTTTACCCAAGCAAACAACCAGTACATCTTTAGGAATTTTAAAATACTCGACAGAACGTGTTAACACGAAACTATTGGGGGGAATGATACACACATCCGTTTCACGATCAACAAAGCTATCGTCTGAGAAATCTTTAGGATCAACAATGGCATTATCGACATTAGTAAAAATCTTAAACTCGCGGGAACATCGGGCATCATACCCATAAGAAGAAAGCCCGTAAGAGATTTGACCTTCAGCGGTCTGTTTTTCTACAAAAGGGGAAATCATCTCCTGCTGTTGGGAGAGATGGCGGATTTGCGTATCGGATAATATGCCCGGCATGGCGCGTGCCATGTCTAAAGCATCATCATCATTTATCATTTGATTTTGAACCATTTTGATTTTCATTTTCCTGTTCTTTTTGGCTTTTGACGAACCCTTTGCGGCGTTGCATATTTGCCTTTAAAGCAGCAGCACGTTTATCGGCTTTAACTTCGCTATGGCTTCTTAATTTATTTTTATCGTTATTTTTTGTCATTGTGATTTGGTTTTTTAATCATATTGTCTTTTAAAATCTTTGCTACTATAAGAAATTGATGCGTGACATGCCAGAATTTTTATAATATGTTCCGCATGTTAATTCGCCGCGGTAGCTCAGTGGTAGAGCGCGTCATTGGTAATGACGAGGTCGAGAGTTCAATTCTCTCTCGTGGCACCATTTCACTTATCGCCATCGTTCACTAACAATCGCAAAAACCCTCAAAACACTTATTCAGTAACGCTTTTATCGCCACACTTGCTCTCTCGTATTCATAATCAACCGTTTACAATCGTAAAATATGGGGGTAATGTAGGGGGTAACAATAAATATCGCGGGGGTAACGGTGAAGCTAACTAATAAAGTATGCGAAAGTGCAAAGCCTAAAGAGGCTCAATATAAACTCTTTGATGGGGGAGGCTTATATCTGCTTATTAGAGTAAACGGCTCTAAACTCTGGCAGATGAAATACCGCTACCTCAAAATAGAAAAAACCTTATCTATAGGAATATATCCAACAATTAGTCTAGCTGAAGCCAGAAAAGCTAGAGAGAACGCTAAGCAGTTATTAGCTCAAACTCCAGCGCAAGACCCTATGGCATTCAAAAACAAATTAAATCGAGAGGCTATAGAAAATAATAAAAACACTTTTGAAATTGTTGCTCGTGAATGGCACCAAACTAAAAATAATCAATGGACGTATAAGTATGGTAATACCATTATGCGTCGGCTTGAAATGAATATTTTTCCTACATTTGGAAATAAACCAATAGCAGATATTACCGCCCCTGAATTACTAGATTGTTTAAGAAAAATTGAAAAACGGGGTTCTTTTGATGTTTTAAAGCGAACAACGCAAGTATGCGGACAGATATTTAGGTATGGGATTCAAACAGGGCGTTGCGAACGTGACCCCGCTAGTGATTTAAAAGGAGCTCTTAAATCTGCCCCTCATAAACATCATAGATGTATTTCACTAGACCAATTACCAGATTTCTTAAAAGCCTTAGAGTTAAATAACGCCCGATTATACGAAAGAACACGCAGAGCAACGTGGCTCTCCCTTTACACTTTCCTTAGACCTGTAGAAATAAGAACCGCTAAATGGGAATATATTAATTTTGAGGAAAACCTATGGACTATACCAGCGCATGAAATGAAAATGAAACGTGACCATATAATTCCCTTAAGCAACCAAGTAATAGATATACTTAAAAAACAAAAAGAAGAAATTGAACTTTTTAATACTGAATGGGTCTTTCCTTCACAATATAAACCTAAAAACCCTATGAGTGATGGAACCGTTAACAAAGCTATAAAACGTTTAGGATTTGGTGAATATATGGTTGCTCATGGTTTTCGCTCTTTTGCACGCACACAGATTGCAGAGCAATTACACTATCTTCTTCAGATAAATTCAAGAGATCGTTGATTGTTTTTTGTATATGGTCCGGCGCGGCAATGTATTTAGATTGCATTTTCTCACCTAAAATCTTTTCTTCAGGCTCAACCCATATTTGCTCAAAAGGAATATTTAACTTTTGTGATATTTCATCCGCAGTGTTCTCATTCATTCTTGTTGAACCGTTTTCTAAACGTTCAATTTTACGCACATACCATCCATCACCTAATAATTCTGCAAAGGCTTCACGCGATAAGCCAAGCTCATTACGAATGATTTTTAATCTATGAAAAATTTTCTTAACCATAGCGCATACCACATTTTTTTTTAGGATAAATAAACCACAAAAAAAGTGATAAATTTTTGACAAAACCACATTTATTGTCTATATAGTATAATTTTACAAAGTGACTATTATGCTCAATACAGATGAATTTTCAGAAATTTCTTTTGATAAAATAAAAAACAAGTATTTTTTCAATGAACAATTATACCCTGAAAGTAGGGGCTGGATTTGCCATGAATATAATAGCTATGAAGAGGCACAATTATTTAGAGAAAAAAAAATAAAATCTTCTAATTTATAATAAGGTCTGTGTTCTGGCCAGCTTGCGTCACCGAAAAGCTCATCTCTCTAAAAACATTTTTCAAAGAGAGGTTTTACGTCCATAGGCACAGCCTTATTTAAAAGCCATAATGCTATTTAAAACTCTCAATAGCAAGATAGAGAAAGCAAATTTATCGCTTACTCAACCCTTTATTATAATTGCCTGGAAAATCACCAGCAGGGGGAAGCGGGGGCAAATTATCATGCAGCACCGCGCATTTTGGCATTAATGTCAAAAGCTGTGGCCAAGTTTGAACCCATCCTTTGGTATGATTGGCATCTTGAACAACCGAATAATTGATACAATCGGATAAGCCAACCGCCTGACGGTAACTATGATAGGTGCCTGGTGGGATTTGTTTGTCTGCCGCACCAATAAAGTGATGTTGTGGCACTGTCGCAAGCTGTGATCCAAAGCTAGTTGCAAAAACTGAATTTGCGGCAAGGGGGGATTGACTATGGTAATTTGCAACATAAACGGGGCTTAAGTTACCCGCAACGGTTCGAAGGCTTAAGACATCATCCCGTGTGGCAGCCAAAACCGCGGCAATATTCGCCCCACCACCATATCCAACCAAATGAAAACCTATAAGGTCATAGCGTGCAGCCATATCATTTAAGGCCGCCATATAAGATGCCATTACTTCTTCACTATATTTGCGATCATTCCAATAAGACGAATCGCATCCTTTTTCTTCTGGCAATTTAACAAACTGACAAGGGCGCGCAAGATAGCCCAAATTCTTACTTAAATCACGCGAAGCCAAATGAAGGGCAACAGGGTTGGAAGGCGTAGGATTGGGACGTATGGAAAGATCAATATTTTCATCTGCGGCATCAATAAACGCACCATCGCCTTCAATATATATTGTGGCGGGCATTCCACGCTCATGCATACGTTCCCACGCGTTAAGGCCAAATGAACCCGCACTAATTGTTCGTTCCACCATAAAAGCAGGGCGCGCAATTTGGTTGGCTGTCGTGATATCCAGATCGGTATCAACCGCACAAGCCGCCAATGGTATAAGGGATAAAAGGGTAAGGGTAAGTTTTTTTATCATAAGAAAATTTTCTTGTTAAGATTAACGTAAGCGTGAACTTATTTTGGTACAAAAATATTTTACCTTTAAAATCTATCTTTACCAAGAATAATATTATTCATGGTCAACAAACGATAAATATTGTTCTAATCAATCTCTAAAAGAACGGGTGTGTGATCCGATGGTTTTTCCCACCCCCTTGGTTTTACATCAATCCAACAATTTTTTGCCCGATCTGCAATACTGGGTGATAATAAAAAATGATCAATCCGTATTCCTTTGTTTTGAGGCCATGCCCCTGCTTGATAGTCCCAAAAGCTATATTTTTCGGCATTTTCATCAAACATTCGAAACGCATCGTATAGACCTAATGATTTTAATTGAGTCCATCTTTTTAATGTTTCGTGACGAAAAAGGGCATCATCTTTCCAATCAGATGCGCTATAGCAGTCTTTATTTTCAGGAATAATATTAAAATCCCCGCCGATCAAAAATGGAATACGATCTTCACGATAGTGAGCAAGCCGTTTAATTAACGTATCTAACCATTTGATTTTATAGTCATATTTTTCTGTCCCTACCGGATTTCCATTGGGCAGATAGATATTTATAATTCGTACATCTTGATGTTCAATTTCGATATAGCGCGCTTGTTCATCTTCTTCGTTATCAAATAAAGTTTTAGAAGTAACGCATTGTTTTTCCTTTGAAATAATTGCGACACCATTATAAGCCTTTTGACAAACAGCTTCGGTATAATAGCCTGCATCTTTAAATTCTTCATATGGGAAATCCAAACCTTTTAATTCTTGTATCATTAAAAAGTCAGGATTAATTTCTTCTAACCAACGCAAAACGTGATCTTTACGTGCTTTAATTGAATTAACATTCCAAGTGGCTAGTTTTATTGACATAATTTTATTTTTGTTTTATTTTGCTTTAAATTATTTAACTTTAAGTTATTTATAAGGCGTAACAATGTATTACTCAACCGTTAGTGAGATATTAGATTTTCAATCCAAACTTGGCGATAATCCACTATTTGTGTGTGATATGGATGGCAATATTATGTCTGGATACAGCTTGCCTAAAAATGTTGAGCCAAATGCCAATTTGTTTCCAAATGGGATAATACCTGAAAATCAAGCCATACCTTTTACGTATCGACCAGAAGAACTGGATTATTATTGTTGTTCACAACAGGTTTTAACGGGTATTTTTGCAGGCAAAACAATGGATGCCCGTATCCCTGCAAAATTGGTTCGGCTTATTAATCATTATAATGATACAGGGCAATCTTTTCGATTAACTCTTTTAACATCGCGTAAAATTGAAGAAGCTTTACAAATTTTAAAGGCATCAGGCGTTAAAAACCCTGAAAAAGTAACATTGGTCGGGGATAGTGGCGCAACATTGCAAATAAAGGGGGAGCTTGAAAATGCGCGCCCTTTAAGCTTAGAAGAGCAAGAATTAAAAGACACAATCGAAAAAACGGTACGGTCAGAATCTTTTAAACAAACTATTGCCGACATTATTGCAGAATATACTGAAAATCCACACCCTCTTTATATTGAAGTGAAGGGTATAGCCGTTAATGTCCATTACCGCGAAATTATTGAGAGACTACAAAAAGCAAATAGGGAAAGCGATGCTGAAGCGTTAAATATAAAATTAACTGCATATATTCACAAAACCCTTACGCCTTTGGTTGAAGGGACTGCATTTGAATTAAGAACAGGCTCTTTAACCGTAGAAACGATAATTAAAGATATTAATAAAGGGCATGGTTTAGAATCTATTGTTCAAGCCGCTATTGATGCGGGGGTCGATCCATCTTCTGTTGTATTCTCTGGTGATGATGTTTGTAATAGAAAAGGGGGAAGCTATGGGGCAGGGACAGATTATTTTGCCATGGCTGCCGCTCAAAAACTGCAAACGAAATTTGGCATACCCATCTTTAATATCCATACCCACCACCCTGAGAATGAAAAACCAATTGATGGTCGGCTAATGCCAAGTCAACAAAGCGATCCTGTTAATCTACCCGTTGATTTTCCCGCCCCACGCATTGATTTAAGACTTCCATTCCCATGGGATAATGCTGGGTTAATTTCTAATATTCTCGATAAAAGCCATAGAGTAAATTCTATGGTTCAAACTTGTTATCCTTAAACGTTGAATTAAAACTGAGTAAGAAATGTTATCAAATCTATTTAAAGTCGAAACTGAAGGTCAAAAAGAATATAGACGCTTAATCGAAAGGGAAAAATTAATAATTCCTGAAAATAAAATATTAATGATTCCCCAAATCGAAAAAATTATAATGGAAACTGTGCCTTCAGACAGCAGTTTTGGACGTTTTTTAAGTGCTTATTTTGATGTTGCTAGTGATAAGCTTAGAGTTTATAGCGCTCAAAGGCTAATCCCTCGTTTTGGCTTACCAATACAGATGCTTGAGGAGGATTTACAAAGACATATTTTGGGCATTGGGGAAAGCGCATCTTTAAAAGATGAACTTAAAAAAGCAACAATAATTACTGCTATTAATTCTGCATTATCAAATCTTGCTGATACGAATTCTGATGAATATATGGCTGTTATTCTTCCTGATTTAAAACCGCAAATGGTAGATGGGTATTATTTGGCTCATATTTCTATGGCATTGGCAAAAACAGCATTATTTTCTGATAATTTGGCAAGCCATGAAAAATCAAGTATTTCACGCGATGAAGGCAAGATCGTTCTCAATTTTTGGAGAGCTATTGAAAGAACCAAAGATTATGGTGATTATTTTCCAGATAAAAAACCACCAACAGGCAATAAACCTGATGATAAAGGCGGGGCGGCAAAAGTAACAAGTTGGGTAGAGGGTAAATTAGGCGGGCTGAAACCTGCAGACGCGTTTTAAACTGAAAAACTTGTACCGCATCCGCATGACGATGAAGCATTGGGATTGTTAATTTTAAAATGCGCCCCGATTAAATCATCAACATAATCCATCTCTGCATTTTGTAAAAAAGGAAGGGATATATCATCGGCGATAATCTGCACCTCATCTTTTTCAAAAATTGTATCTGAATCATTTTTAGTTGTTTCTTCGGCAAAGTGATATTCAAATCCCTGACATCCACCGCCATCCACACGAATACGCAACATTAAATCAGGTTGATTTTTTTGCATACGAAGTTGCTTCATCCGTTTTACAAAACTGTCTGTCATGGTTATGCTCATATTTGAAATATACAAATGATCATGATGATATGCAAATGAAAGACAGTATCAAATGAATAAAAATTCTAAAACTGAACCTCAAGACAATGAAAATGCGGCTTATAAATATTGTGCCCTGCCATTGGCATCATATGCTTGCCGCCCTGACGAAAGCGCGGGAAGATTTTATGAAGAACCTGACAGTGCAACACGCACGCCTTTCCAAAGGGATCGGGATCGTATTATTCATGCATCTGCCTTTCGGCGTCTTAAATATAAAACCCAAGTTTTTGTCTATCATGAAGGGGATCATTACCGCACCCGCCTAACCCATACGTTGGAGGTGGCACAGATTGCCCGTTCTATCGCTCGCGCCCTTATGGTGAACGAGGATTTGGCCGAAGGTATCGCGCTTGCCCACGATTTGGGACATACCCCCTTCGCCCATATCGGGGAGGAATTTTTGAGCCAATGTATGAAGCCCTACGATGGGTTTGAACATAATGATCAATCTTTACGTATTGTGACCAAGCTTGAACGTAAATATCCTGGCTGGCCTGGGCTTAACCTAACATGGGAGAGTTTGGAAGGAATTGTTAAACATAACGGCCCGATCAAAATAAAAGAGGGTCAAAAACTTCCCGTTACCTTATCCGATTTATCACATGATCTTAATCTGCGCCTTGATACCCACGCAAGCTTGGAGGCTCAAGTCGCCGCTATCTCCGATGATATTGCCTATAATAATCATGATGTCGAAGATGGGTTAAGGGCAGGAATGTTCACCCTTGAAGATTTGGAAAAACTTGCGCTTTTAGGCCCTATATTGAAAAAAGTGAAATCGGATTGGCTTGATATTACCCCTCATTATATTGTGCAAGAAACAATTCGGGAAATGATTGGCACCATGGTTACTGATGTTTTGGATGAAACAAAGAAACGCTTAACCGATATTGATGCCAAATCAGTTGAAGATATTCGCAATGCAGGGCAACAGTCTGTCGCTTTTTCTTCCGATATGTACACAAAGGTAGAGGAGCTTCGCGCCTTTTTACTTAAACGTATGTATCGCCATTTTACGGTCAACCGTATCTATAATAAGGTGGAGAAAATCATTCCTGAAATGTTTGATACCTTTATGCGTCATTATAATATGCTGCCTGATGATTGGCAGATACGGGTGGAACAAGCGGGCGGCCTTATTGATAATGTTGCCCAAGCACGCATCGTTTGTGATTATATCGCAGGAATGACTGATCGTTATGCCATTCGCGAATATGACCGCCTGTTCAACCTAAACTGGGATAGCCAGTAAAATAAAAGAAATTTATAAAAAAGCATCGGTTTAATTAATTCCTTGAGCCTGTTGCGGTTTTTTAATATCTTTGATTCATGAACAAACAAAATAATTTTGATGATCCTGATAATGGATTTGGTTTTTTAGGGTCTGTTGGCCCCAAAGCGGCTTTTTTTATTGTGCTTATCACGCTGTCTTTTATGATTGGCTTGGTTTGGAAGCTTTATACGGGCGGCAATGATAACAATTCTGAAGTCCCGATTATACGTGCCGATGCCGATGCCGATGCGTATAAGGTCGAACCCGATGATCGGGGCGGTATGGAGATTAAATTTCAAGACAGTACTTTGTTTAATTCAGATGATTTTGACACCGATGTCGAAAACCTCTTGGCTGATAATGATGAGGAATCGCCCATGCCGCGCTCCCAATTATTTGCAGGTTTAAGTACAGATGATGATCTTCCGAATAATCAACAAAAACAAGTTCAAAGCATTGAAATAGAAGATAAAATGAGCGAAGGGGAAGAACGGATTATAGGCCAAGCTGAAGAAGCCGAAAAAATTGTTGAGGATTTGGTTGAAAACGGCGCCGATGCCATTGTTGTTCAAAACGAACAAGGGGAAAGCGATGTTGTCGTGGTTGCAGCAAGTGAAGAAAATTCTGAACAATCCGATATGACAATCGAAAAAACGAATGCGGGCGCAACAATAATTGATACGCCAAAGGTAATTGTCGAAACAAAACCAGAGCCTATTGCTGAACCTACGCCCGCACCAGCACCGAAGATAGAGCCAAAACCCGTGCCAAAGGCTCAACCCGTAAAAGCAGAAGAAATTATCGCTGGTGAGTATTATGTTCAATTGGCAAGCGTGAAATCAAATATAGCCGCCAAATCCGAATGGGATAAATTTGTTTCTAAATACAGCCCCCTTTTAAATAACGTTTCTCACCGTATTCAAACCGCTGATTTGGGCGCAAAAGGGACGTTTTATCGTATCCAAGCAGGCAGTATGTCAAAATCAAATGCAGATAATATTTGTAATGGCATAAAATCCAAAGGTGGAAGCTGTCTGGTCAAAAAGAAATAAAGTATTACCATAAGGAATATATGATGCCTCATCCTGCTGCGATTATCTTATCTGTTGAAGGGTTAAAATTATCGGATGGGGAGAAACGGTTTTTTGCAACCGCCAATCCGCTTGGCTTTATCCTTTTTGCTTATAATTGCGATACGCCTGAACAAATATCGGCTTTAACCAATGAAATTCGCGATTGTGTGGGTTGGCATTGCCCTATTTTAATTGATCAAGAAGGGGGGCGTGTTCAACGTCTTAAACCACCCCATTGGCAACAATTTATGCCCGCAAATTCATGCCATACTGCCGAAGATGCGGCAGGAATTGCAACTCTTATTGGTAATGATCTTAGCGCACTAAACATTGATGTTAATTGCTCCCCCGTGATGGATTTATTGCTTCCCGATATGCATGATGTCATTGGGGACCGCGCCTTTTCTGATAACCCGCAAGAGGTTTTTGAAAAAGCATATGCCGTTTGTCAGGCTTATCTGGCCGAAGGGATTACCCCTGTCGCCAAACATATTCCCGGACATGGCCGCGCCACCTGCGACAGTCACCTTGAACTGCCCATCGTTGATACAGCATTGGAAGAACTGGAACAGACCGATTTTGAACCTTTTGTCAAACTGGCACAATCCGATATAGCCGATCAAGTATGGGGTATGGTGGCGCATGTCACTTATTCCGTATTGGATAGCGACCCTGCCACCATTTCAAAACCTGTAATTGATTATGTTCGACATGAAATGAAGATTGATCAATTCTTACTTGCCGATGATATTTCAATGCGTGCATTGGATAAATACGGAAATCTTGCGGATAGAGCGGTAAAAACACTGGCATCGGGTTGTGATGCCACGCTATATTGCGATAGTAAACTAACCGAGATGGAAGAAATCATGCCGCATGTGCCAAACATGACGGAGATAAGTTTTAACCGATATGAGCGAAGTCGAATTCGAAGAAGATCAGCCGCGTAATCATGATATGTCCCTTTCGGGGGATATGGATGCCTTCCTCCTTGATATTGATGGCTATGAAGGCCCTATTGATGTTTTGCTAGAAATGGCACGCAATCAAAAGGTTGATTTGCGTGAAATTTCTATATTGCAACTGGTTCGTCAATATCTATCTTTTATTGATCGGGCTAAGGAATTGCGCCTTGAATTGGCGGCAGAATATCTGGTTATGGCGGCATGGCTTGCCTATCTGAAATCCCGATTATTATTGCCACAGGAAAAAACTGAAGGCGCGGAGTTATCGGGCGACCAGATGGCCGAAGCCTTACAATTTCAATTGAGACGACTTGAGGCAATGCGGGATGCAGGGCAAAAAATATTGAAACGCCCCCGATTGGGTGTCAATGTTTTTGCGCGGGGGATGCCCGAAGGGTTGCGGACAAAATATGAAACAAACTGGCAGGTTAATTTATATGACTTGCTCAAGGCCTATGGCGATATTAACCGCCGTAAAGAATATAAAACTTATGCGCTTCCCACTTTTAATATTATGTCGATGGAGGATGCCGCAGATCGACTATCAAAAATGTTGGGCAATCTACCGCGCACTGGCCCGCACAGCGTTTGGACAACATTGCAAAGCTTTATCCCCGAAGGGATTACCGACCCGCTTTTGGTGCGCTCAAGTGTTGCTTCTACTTTCACTGCGGGTTTAGAAATGGCAAAGCAGGGCAAGCTTGAAATTCGTCAAGATGGTGCCTTTCGTACCATTTATTTACGTACCGCAAATCGTGCAGAACAAAATACCCAACAATCGCCACAACCCGAAAATACTACAGGACAAGAATCATGAATGATGCAGAAATGTCAGACACAATTGATGATAAAATAATGGATAAAATTGCCGAACAAATGCAAGAAGACGATGCACAAGAAGACGATGCACAAGAGAACGCAGCACAAGAGGACAAAGAACAAGAGGACGAAATACAAGAAGATACATTTCAAGAAAACCTTGAGGAAAACGCATCTCAAAATCCTCAAGAAAATTCAGATCCAGATGAAACCGAAATCTTTTGTGATCCATCAGAACAAATTTCCGCTGATCCATCAGATAATTGTGAGATGGTTCGTATGTTGGAGGCTATTTTATTTGCAAGCGCGCAACCCATATCCCCGCAAGGTATGCTTGAACGTCTTCCTGAAGGGGCGGATTTAAATGTCCTCCTTCCCACATTAAAACAAAATTATGAAGGGCGGGGGATTGAGCTTATCGAAATTGGTGGGCAGTGGGCTTTTCGTACCGCTCAAGATGTTCAAGACAGTTTAACGATACAAAAAGAAGTATCAAAAAAACTATCAAAGGCGGCATTAGAGACCCTATCTATTGTGGCGTATCATCAGCCGATTACCCGTGCCGAAATTGAAAATATTCGTGGTGTGGCAACGCATAAAGGGACGCTTGATATTTTAATGGAATTGGGGTGGGTTAAGCCTGGACGCCGCCGCGAAAGTCCGGGTCGTCCCTTAACATGGGTTACGACCAATGGATTTTTGGATCATTTCCAACTTGAAAACCTGATTGATTTACCTGGCCTTGATGAATTGAAAGCCTCAGGCTTGCTTGACCGTCGTGCCGCGATTGAAACCATTCCTGATTCTGGCGATTTATTCGAAAGCCCTGATATTGATGCCGAGGAAGTTTTATCGCAATCTGATACAACGACCGAAGCCCGCGGAAAAGAAACACTAGAACGTCAAGACGAAGATGCGTATGATGAACAAAGTTATAAAGAAATGAAATCTCGCGCTACCATAACCACCAACAATACCGCGCAAGATAATGATGATAAAGGAAACGAAGAATGAGTTTGGGCCCCCTACAAATTATATTGATAATTGTTTTAATCTTGCTTTTATTCGGGGCAGGGCGTCTTCCCCGCATGATGGAAGATGTTGCAAAAGGGATCAAATCTTTTAAAAAAGGTATTGCCGATGATGATACCGAACAAAAACAAAAGATTTCTTCCGCCAAAACAGTTGAGCATGATACGGAGTTTACAAAAATTAAAGAAGAAGAGAAATAAGTTGTGCTCGATTTTGGCTGGGCAGAACTTATAATCTTGGTTGCCGTGGCGGTGTTCGTCATTGGCCCAAAAGATATACCCAACGTAATGTATGGTTTGGGACGATTGGTGCGTCGTTTCCAATATATTAAATATGCCGTTTCCAAACAATTTGATGACATTATGAATACAGGTGATTTGGAAGAACTGAGACGGGGTGTGAATTTTGAACAATCCCGAACCCCTTCGGATATTCAAACCGAACGCGCCGATGATGAAGCAGAAATTGAGGAAATAGAACAACACGAAAACCATCCCAAAGCTGTTACTGACAAAGCGCAAGACGAGCGTTTAAAAGATGACTGAAACTATTGAAGATAAATTACCCTTCACAGGGCATCTGGTTGAATTACGCAAACGTTTGCTTTGGATATTTTTGGCTATGGGGGTGGGAACGGCCATATGTTTTATTTTTGTCGAAGAAATTTATAGTTTTTTGGTTGAACCACTTGCCAATGCCATGACCAATGGCGGCACGCAGCGCCTTATCTATACAGGCTTAACCGAAGGGTTTTTTACTTATTTAAAAGTGGCCTTTTTTGCAGGCGCATTTTTAACCTTCCCCATTTTGCTGTCCCAAATATGGATGTTCATCGCCCCAGGGCTTTATAAAACAGAAAAAAAAGCATTTCTTCCTTTTCTTATCGCCACCCCAATTTTATTTTTTGCAGGGGGCGCGGTTGTCTATTATGGCGTTATCCCCATGGCATGGAATTTCTTTTTAAGCTTCCAAAGCAACGGGTCTGATACCGCATTGCCCATTGAGTTAGAGGCAAGGATGAGTGAATATCTTGATCTTATTATGACCTTAATTTTTGCCTTTGGTTTATGTTTTCAATTGCCAGTATTATTAACCTTGATGGGTAAGGCGGGTTTAATCTCCTCCCAAACCCTAAAGCAAAAACGAAAATATGCGATTATTGGAACATTCGGAATTGCCGCATTTTTAACCCCGCCCGATGTTATTTCGCAAATTGGTTTGGCTATTCCCATCCTTCTTTTATATGAAATATCAATTTTATTGGTTCACTATTTTGAAAAGCAAAAGGCGCAAAATGCCGACCCTGATTAATTCATATAAACGCCTTATAAAACGGAAAAATTATCACTATGATACGGAGCAGGAAAAAGCAATTCTTGTTCTTCAAAATTTATTGAATCATCTCAATATACGCAAAACAATTTGGTCAATTTTTCGCAAAAAAGAAAACCCAAAGGGGGTTTATTTGCATGGCGGGGTTGGGCGCGGTAAATCAATGATAATGGATTTATTTTATAAAAAAGTCCCCGTAAACGTCAAAAAACGCCGTGTTCATTTTCATGAATTTATGATTGAAACCCATGATTGGCTTCATAAAAATCGTGGGGAGGGGATGGATGATTTACTGCTTCATTATGCCGCCCATGTGCGTAAAAAAAATAAATTAATTTGTTTTGATGAATTTCATATCACAGATGTTGCCGATGCCATGATTTTAAAGCGATTATTTACCGCATTATTAGAAAAAAATATCATCATCGTATCAACCAGCAATTGGGCCCCTGATAATTTATATGAAGGGGGGTTAAGGCGTGATGTGTTTATTCCCTTTATTAAAATTTTAAAATCAAGAATGTTCGTTGTCCAATTGGATGGCGGTAAAGATTATCGCGCCTTTTCAAACCCTGATCAGGATATGTATTATTTCTATCCACGTGATGATGAAACAAAAATGAAACTGGATACATTATTTGCCGAAATTTCGGGTGATGAAGTGGCCAAAATTGAAAAATTATCGATAAAGGGGCGCACCATTAATGTTATGGCATCGGGGGATGTTGCCCGTTTTACCTTTTATGATTTATGCGAAAAATCGTTGGGCGCAGAGGATTATATTACAATCGCCCAAAAATTTGACACCATATTTATCGAGAATATCCCCGCCCTTGATGCAACCATGCGGAACGAGGCAAAACGCTTTATCGTCCTTATTGATTGTTTGTATGAGGCAAAATGCCGCGTTATTATATCAGCAGAAAAAGACCTTCATAAACTATATACAGGCAGTGACCATGCCTTTGAATTTGACCGCACAATTAGCCGATTGTTAGAAATGCAATCCCATACCTATCATCAAGATAGACTTTCTTAAATGCCTATTTTTGAAAAAATTCAGCAGTTTTTTAATAATAAGCATACCCCGTCATCTTCTTATGATCATGACAAATTAATTGCAACAAAGGGAAGCGTTTCAAAAAGATTGGCAATTGCCAATAATAAGAACACCAACCGTGAAATTTTATTCTACCTTGCCGAGCATGATAAAAACCCCAAAGTGAGGAAGGCAGTAGCAAAAAATTCCGCTACCCCTTATCATGCCAATACCGCGCTTTCAAAAGATACGAATAAAGATGTCCGCTTTGCCCTTGCTGAACGGCTGATGACTTTATTACCCGATATTTCCATGGATAGGCAAAGCAGGCTTTATGCTTATACCGTGCAGGCGCTTGGTACATTGGCATTGGATGAAGTTTTAAAAATCAGGCGTGCGCTTACCGCTACATTAAAAGATCATGCATATGCCCCGCCTGCCGTTGCGATGCAATTGGCGCGTGATATTGAACGTGATGTGTCCGAACCTATATTGCGTCTATGTACGGTGATTAGTGACAAGGATTTAGCCGATATTTTATCCACCCACCCTAGTTCTTGGGCGGCAGAAGCCATTGCACAGCGCCCTAAAATCTCTCCTTTATTATCTCTTGCTGTTATAAAAAAAGGACAAGGGAAAGCAGGGGCATTATTGCTTAAAAACCAAGGGGCGGAAATTGATGATACAGTATTAAATGAAATTATTTTACGCGCACAAGATTTCCCAGAATGGCATGAACCCCTTGTGACCACGCATCAACTTCCCAGCGATATGGCGATACGGTTATCACGATTTGTTGATGCCCATATCCGAAAAATTTTGGTTGAGAAAGGGGGATATGATCAAGAAACAATTGAGATGGTATCTGATGCCACCAAACGGCGAATGCATTTGCAGGATCAAATAAGTTCTGAAAAATCGAACAATTCTACACGCGATAAAAACACTATTCGGCAAAAGGTGCATTCCCTTCACGCAAACAATAAATTGGATGAAACAATCTTATCTGATTATTTGGCAATACAGGACAAGGAATTTATCATCATTGCCTTATCTTTTATGGTGAATGCAAAAATTGATGCAATTCGTAAGGTGTTTGAATATCAAAAACCAAAACTTGTTTGTGCGCTTTGCTGGAAAGCGGGGTTGTCTATGCGGTTCGCGTTACGGTTACAACAAGAAATGGCAAAAATTCCGGCCAAAGAATTACTTTATGCCAAAGAAGGATCAGATTATCCCCTCACAAATGAAGAGATGGAATGGCAATTAGAATTTATTGGGGTATAATCTTTTAATGATAATAAATCGAATCATTCTTATTCTCCCTTTGCTAATTCTTACGGCCTGTGGAAATACGTATCAACCTCCCCGTGCGGATTTGATTTTGGTTAAAAAATCCCAAAATAAAATGTATCTGATTGATGATGGCGAAGTGATGAAGGAATATAAAGTTTCCTTAGGGCGAAACCCCATCGGGGATAAGATACAGCGCGGTGATCTTCGCACCCCCGAAGGACGGTATTTGATTGATTATAAAAATTATGAAAGCCGATTTTATCGCTCCCTGAATATCTCATATCCTGATGAATTTGATATTGCCGAAGCTACCGCTCGTGGTGTTGATCCAGGGGATGATATTGTTATTCATGGTCTTCCCAATGGGGTGAATGATCACGATATAAAAGGTGAAATTTACCCCCTCAATTGGACCGAAGGATGTATCGCTGTCAGAAATAAAGAAATGGACGAAATCTGGCAACTTGTTGGTCTAGATACCCCTATTGAGATTAGACCTTAGCTTACTCAATCTCTTAACCATAAGCAGAATTAAATTAAACAATAACGACATTATAACAAAAAGGAATTTACAACATGGCACGCGCAAAAATAGGATTAATCGGGGCAGGTATGATTGGCGGAACACTCGCCCATTTAGCGGGATTAAAGGAATTAGGCGATGTTGCTATGGTCGATATTGCCGATGGGATACCCCAAGGAAAAGGGCTGGATTTGGCCGAATCTTCACCCGTAGAAGGATTTGATTGTCACTATTTAGGCAGTAATGATTATGATGTTATCGAAGGCTCAGATGTTATTATCGTCACCGCAGGTGTGCCACGCAAACCGGGGATGAGCCGCGATGATCTTATCGGGATTAATACTAATATAATTCGTAGTGTGGGGGAGCAAATCAAAAAATTCGCCCCCGATGCCTTTGTCATTGTTATTACAAACCCCCTCGATGTTATGGTTGAGGTGATGCAGCGCGTTACAGGATTTGATGATAACAAAGTTGTGGGCATGGCGGGTGTATTGGATTCTGCACGTTTTCGATATTTCTTGTCCGAAGAGTTTGGTGTTTCGGTTGAAGATGTTAGTGCATTTGTTTTGGGTGGGCATGGCGACTCTATGGTACCGCTCACGCGCTATTCTACCATTGCGGGAATCCCGCTTCCCGATTGTGTTGAAATGGGGTGGAGTAGTCAGGAAAAAATTGATGCCATCGTTGACCGCACCCGAAAAGGCGGGGGCGAAATTGTGGCTTTACTAAAAACAGGGTCTGCTTATTATGCACCTGCATCATCGGCAATTGCCATGGCGGAAAGCTATATCAAAGATAAAAAACGCGTCTTGCCATGCGCGGCAAAATTGACAGGGCAATATGGAATTAATGGCTTATATATTGGCGTTCCCGTTGTGATTGGTAAAAACGGCGTTGAGAAAATTATTGAAATAAAGCTTAATAAAGATGAGCAAGAAATGTTCGATAATTCTGTGCAATCCGTCAAAGATTTGGTGGAAGCGATGGAAAATTTAGAGAAAAAAACTGCATAATTAAAACCACCATAAGTTGTTTCACGTGAAACACTTATGAAAATAGGAATAAATTCAATAGGTTAGCGAGAGTAAGAGGAATTTTAATTTACGTAATTTAAGTAGTTTCAATTCTCTTATTTTCTTAAATATTGATGTCCCCTAGGTATATATACTCAAAGTTAAAAATTAGTCTAGAATTTAGCTATGTCAAACAAAAAAGAATTAGGCTCTACTTTGACTACAAGATAACTTCGTATTTTATACTTTTTATTTAACGCATAAAATTTCTTTCCTCAATCATCTTCTTATAAAAAGCAGTACTAGTTTGCGTTTACGACTTACAAAAATTTAGGTGCTAAAGAGATTTAATCACGTAGTTATGAAGTGATTACTATGGCTAAAACATGTAATAGAGCTAAAGAACCAGAAGAAAAAGAGCTGAACATTAAAATAAAAACTAGTATAATTTATAATGTGCTTCTAATTATTAATAAGCCCTTTTAATTATGGCTTTTAATATAGCTTGATGGTCGTTAAATATATGACTTAATAAATCTACTTAATTAGATAGGGGCGGGAGCTAAACTTGGTGATTTGATCGCAAGTGTTGGACTAACAATTGGTTGTATAGGTGCGAAAGTCCAAACCGCATTTGTCGTTGCATTTTGTCCTGTTGAAGATGCAAATGCATTATTTAAACGCTCTAAATACTCTTGATGTACTGCAATATCGAATGACCCAGATGGGCTTTCGATTTTTGCCAAACCGCGACGTTCTAAAATCTTTTCTGCAAATGATTCGAATGAAATACGTTTGAAGGGATTAATTGTCGTTGCATTTTTAACCAACGCTTGTGTTTCGGGACGCATAGGACCTACAAAATCACCAACAGCCATTAAATGAGCATCACGTAAAGCAACAACTGCGGCTGTATTAATTGCCTTTGACACTTTATCATTAACAAATGTAGCTTCATTTGCAATCTCAAAACTATTTGATAGAGATGCAGATAGTGTTGGTTTTTGTATAGATGAAAATGGCGTTACGGATGCTGAAGAGCCCATATTTATTTTTTCAACGGCAGATTTTAAAAGTTGAATAGCGGCCTGACTGGCAACTTCGATTTGATTGGCAACAACCAAAGCCAAACCAGATGTTCCAGAAAAAAGCGCCCCAGCCGCGGAATCAGATTTTTTTGTAGTTGTATATTGACGAATACGACCCAAAGCAGAACCATTTGAATCACTGCGTTGTTCATTGTAAAAATGTATAGATTTAAGACGAATTGCATCAGACGCACCCTTCGCGATAGCGTAAGCTTCGCACCCTTCCGATAGCGTAAGCTTCACGTGCAATTTCAGAGTAAGAAAGTTCAGTTTTTTCCATATATGACCACTATATAGTAAAATAGACAAATATCAAGATTTTTCGAAAAAAACTATCCTAAGGTTTGCACCGATAATGTAGGGTTTGGCGGAGCAAAAGCAGGTGTTGATGGTATTGGAACAACGCCATTGGCAGCAATTGTAAAAGAATCTTGACTGCTAGGTTTCCTCCCCGATACCGCCTTCGATAGAAGGGACGGATTCTCTTAAATGAGGTTCAGAATGCGCCATAGAAGGGGAAGCTTCTTCCATCTTAAAACGAATGGACTCTGGCATACCGTTGGCTTGTAATGTTTCCATGGTTAATTTCCCATTTGCCGCCAATTCTTGAGCTTCATCACTGTTTAGGTAGGTATTAAATGTTGTTAATTCGTCTAATTGATCGTGAAGATCTTCTAAATTAGTGCCTCCATCGGTGATTTTTTGAGTAAGAGTATCTATTTGTTCTTGAACCGAAGCGCGCATTTCAGATGCTTGGATAAAATCTTCTTGTTCTTCTAAGACAACAGTTTCTTGCTCCGCCACGTCTTCTTGTCTTTGTGTTCGATTATCCCTCGCGGTGTTAATCCCTGTTGCAGATTTTACAATATCAAAATAGCGTCCTGAGTTGGCAGCAACATCGGATTGCTCAAAAGCTTGATCAATAGCGGTTTCAGCGCTTTCTAATTCAGATATATCTCTGGATAATTGCTCTGCTTCTCTAAAAAGCTCCATTCCTTCTTTATTTACGGCTTGATCAGCAATCTCCATTTGATCTTGCATCCCATCAAGCTGTTGCATATTTTGAACCTGTCTTGTTTCGGCAATTTGAATATCAGTGCGAACAGCGCGCATTTGATTTTCAACCGTGCCAATAACATCTGTCAAAAGAGTTTGAGATTGCGCAATTTGCGCGGCGGCAGAAGCACTGGTTTGAGAAATAATCTTTTGTTCTCTTAAAAAAGCATCGTTTCGATCCTTTGTTCCTGATACGGCAGTATGCTGACCCGCGCTATTCCATCCTGCTAAACCTTGATGATACAATTCCACCTGTCGATCATATTCAGATGTATCAGATGGCTGAGAAAGCTGTACGCCTACATTGATAAAATCATCCAGTTTTTGAATGTAACCTAGCGGTTGTTGAGCATTGCTTTCTAATAACATACATATAGTGTATCAAAATATAGTCCTTAAAAGCAAAAAAGCTATATTATAAAAATATATATTATCAATTAGTTAGAGATTTAGATAAATCAAAATTTTAGTGCAACATTAACTATTTTTTGATTTATACCCATAATGATTGATATGTGATTTTAAGGCTTTGATTGCCAACCGCCCCTATGGTAATAATTTATTCATTAAAAGAATCAAAAAACGGATGTTAAACCCCAATGAATATTCATGAATACCAAGCCAAAGACCTTTTAGAAAAATATAACGTTGCTGTCCCTAAAGGAATAGCGGCGATGAGTGTGGATGAGGCCGTCAAGGCGGCGCAAGAGCTTCCTGGCCCGCTTTATGTGGTGAAATCTCAAATTCATGCAGGGGGGCGCGGTGCGGGTCATTTTAAAAACAATCCCGAAGGAAAAGGGGGCGTTCGTTTGTGTAAAACAACTGATGAAGTGCGCGATGCCGCCCAAGCGATGATGAATCAAATCCTTGTCACAAAACAAACAGGGGAAGAGGGCAAAGAAGTGCAACGCCTGTATGTTACTGATGGAGTTGATATTGATAAAGAATATTATTGCTCTGTCGTATTGGATCGTGTGACTTCACAAGTGACCTTTATGGTATCCACCGAAGGGGGGATGGATATTGAGGAAGTAGCCGAAAATACGCCTGATAAAATCCATAATCTTTCTATTGATATTGATGAAGGTGTGAGTGATGAGGCCGCAAGAGATTTGGGTCAAAAATTAGAATTAAGCGGTGATGCGCTTGATGCTGCTGTACCATTTTTTAAGAATTTATATAAAGCTTACATGGAATTGGATGCTGAAACGATTGAGATTAATCCGATGATTGTTACCGATAAAAATGAAGTTATGGCTTTGGATGCCAAAATGACATTTGATGAAAATGCTTTATTTCGTCAGCCTGAAATTGCCGCAATGCGCGATGAAAGCGAAGAAGACGAAAATGAGCGTGAAGCCAAAGATTGGGATTTATCTTATGTTTCCATGGATGGAAATATTGGATGTATGGTTAATGGCGCGGGGCTTGCCATGGCGACCATGGATATTATCAAATTATTATGGGGGCGATCCTGCCAATTTCTTGGATGTTGGGGGTGGCGCAACAGCGGAACGTGTAACGGCGGCCTTCAAAATTATTTTATCCGATGAAAATGTAAAAGGGATTTTGGTTAATATCTTTGGCGGTATCATGAAATGTGATGTCATTGCCGAAGGCGTGATTGCAGCAGCCAAAGAAGTTGATTTATCTGTCCCCCTTGTTGTGCGTCTTGAAGGAACCAATGTAGAAAAAGGTAAAGAATTGATGGCTAATTCTGGTCTGCCTATTATCTCTGCTGATGATTTAGAAGATGCGGCAAAGAAAGTTGTTGCAGCGACCGAAGATGCTCAAAAAGCGGCTTAAATCTGATAAAGGATGGAAATATTTGGTGATATTATTGATGATTATTGGTTGATTGGTTTGGTCATACTTGGTTTTATTATTTGGGCCGATCGCAATACCAAAAACAAGAAAACATCAACACCATCACCAATGAGGATAGAAACAATGCAAGACAATCCGAATATTAATGATGAAAAAATTATTGTCGAAGAAAAATCATCTGTGAGTGGTGCGCTTTACAAAAATCTATTAAGTGTACCTGTCTGGGCATTATATTTTCTTATTCTATCAACGGTTGTTCTAACGATATTAATTTTAACAAAAATCTGGTTTCCAGAAGTATTTGTCGATGACTTCTTTGCCAGAATTTTAATGTCTTATGCCGCGCTGATGGTCAGCACTTATGTCATCGCAAAGATGAGCGAAGCAATAAAAGAAGTAAAAAAGTAAAGGTTATAAAAAGGAAAAAACATGTCAGTACTTGTAAACAAAGAGACCAAACTTATTTGTCAGGGATTCACCGGAAGCCAAGGAACATTCCATAGTGAGCAAGCCATTGAATATGGTACCAATATGGTCGGTGGGGTAACCCCTAAAAAAGGCGGGCAGGAACATCTTGGGCTACCCGTTTTTGATACCGTAGCCGAGGCGCGAGAGAAAACGGGCGCCAATGCGAGCGTTATTTATGTTCCACCTAAATTTGCGGCAGCTGCCATTGAAGAAGCCATTGATGCCCAAATCGAACTGGCGATTTGTATTACCGAAGGTATCCCCGTTTTGGATATGGTGCGCGTTAAAAAGAAACTCCAAAATTCAAAAACACGTTTGATTGGGCCAAACTGCCCTGGTGTGATTACACCCGATGAATGTAAAATTGGTATTATGCCGGGTCATATTCATACACGCGGTAAAATTGGTATTGTGTCACGTTCGGGTACATTGACGTATGAGGCGGTGGCACAAACTGGTGCGGTTGGTTTAGGGCAATCCACCTGTATCGGTATTGGGGGAGACCCTGTAAATGGCACGAACTTTATTGATTGTATTGAAATGTTTATGGATGATCCAGAAACTGAAGGGATTTTGATGATTGGTGAAATTGGCGGTACAGCCGAAATTGAAGCCGCAGAATTTTATAAAGATTTAAAGTCCAAAAAACCTATCGCTGGATTTATTGCGGGTGCAACCGCCCCCCCCGGAAAACGTATGGGTCATGCGGGTGCAATAATTTCGGGTGGTGATGATACCGCCGAAGCCAAAATGGACGCCATGCGCGCCGCAGGTTTTGAAGTATCTGAAAGCCCCGCAGGATTAGGAAAGGCGATGAAAGCGGCAATGGGCTAACAATATCAGCCTAATAAAGCTTTTAAAACGCATAGACTTCTTTCGATACTCGCAGCATCGGGTTCTAAATCAGTTGTTGGAATTTCGCAAATAAAGCCATCCGCACTTTCAGGAAGGTTTAGCATTTGACCTGGACTAACTTGATCTAAATTTCCAAGATGAGGGTTATGTTTTTCTATAGCTCTATAAGAACCTTCATCAGAATGTATATCAATACCAGTTTGATCTAAAACCATTACAGAAACAGTGTTCCCATTTTGAATAGTGCTTGAAATCCAATCATCTGGTAAATCAGCTGCTGTTGCCCCCGATGCAAATGCTGTTGTAATTGCGCCTGCCTTTAATAAATCTGCGCCCGTTTTTAATAAGCTATCCATATTGATCCCAATAAAATTATTTTTAATAGTGCATAATAACACGGTCTAATAATTATGTAAATGCTTTAATTTAATTATGATTTTTAATATTTATTCAAAATTTTCTTTTATAAATTTTTGAATTATTTTTTCATCTGCGTTTAATTGATTGGTATCGTTCATTAGACGATCCCCTGATACCGTTCTGTAATAAGCGATTGCAATAGGGTGGTACATGAACTTAGCATTATGCTTTAAGGCTTGTAGAAAGAACATCCAATCTTCGCAAGTTCTCAAATTTTCTTGAAATCCACCAATTTTTTGAAATAATTCTCTTTTAATAAAACTCCAACTGGGCCCCAATATATTTTTGTGCATTAAGAGGGGTTGAATATTATCCCCTTGCCATAAAGATTCCTGATCTTTGATATTGCCCTGAATATCTATACGGTGAAAATTACCTGCCAAAACATCAGTATCATCATCAAAACTCAGATTTGAAATTTGTTTTATTGCGTTGGAACATAAAACATCATCACTATCTAAAAATAAAATCCATTTTGAAACGCAAAGGCGCGCATCCTTATTGCGTGCATGAGAAACGCCTTTGTTATTTTTTAAATAGAGGGGATGCACCAAATGAGATTGTTTTTGTATTGTAGAAATTTTCTTGTGGCTTTTATCGCTGGAAGCGTCATCAACAATTATTATTTTTTGCGGCAAAGGATTTTGCGACAAAATACTGTTGACGGCGTCACCAATAACATGTGCGCGGTTATAATTTGGAATAACAATATCGTATGAGAATTCGGGCATGATGTTAATAAACTTTTAATAATTACGGAAAATTGTGCCGTATCGTTTTTTAAAAATACAATTTTTACCTAATAGAAATCAATACGATTATAGTAAGCCTTTGATTTAACTAAATATTTCTTTGGCATGTCCTCTGCACTGTTTATAAATAACAAAATGAAACAGGAGCGTAACAATGACAACCAAATTATATGTAACAGGCACAACATTATGGATTATCGCATTGGCGGTAATTGCGGATTATAACCCTTTCGAAAATATTACGGATCTGGCGGGACAGTCAATATTCTTTTAAGCCATATGTTATAAAATTTTTTTTGAGTAAATTGATTGAACCTTAATTGACCTTATAACCCATACCCTTCGATCTTTCCCATAGATCACTCCCCCTTTCAATTTTTTGAAAGGCAAGGTCAAAACTATATAAGGGGCTACGCATAATATATCTATATTGGGGACGAAAACCCGAGGAGAATATTATCGCTAGCCCCTTCTTTTTTATCCCAAATCATGGCATGATAATTTCTTTAATTTTTAAAGCTTGAGATTATTATATGTCTAACCTTTCCCCCACTGATAAAGCATTAATGGTTTCATTACCCTATCGCGTGGGTATTTGGATATCGCAAATTGATGATATTGAAAATCGTAAAATGGATGATAAGCGTGAGGAGGCGGTATTGGAGGTGGCTATTGAAAAAATGGCGCAGTCACATCGTAAAATGCCATTCGCGGCCAATATTATGTCCCAAGTGCAAAAATCCAAAAACAATTGGAAACAATGGAAAACGATAAGTGATGAAAAAACCGTTTTGGCTGATTTGGAAAATATTTTGGATAAGTCCGAAACAGTGTTAAAGCCCGACCAGGTAAAACAATATAAACAAGCCGTTTGGCAAACAGGTATCTTGGTCGCCCAAGCCTATGATGAAAATCATGACCCCGATGGTGAGATGCATATTAATCATTTCGCGGAATGGGTGGGCAGTTTTTTTAGCGCGCCAAAATTAAGAAAAGCGCCCGAGAATATGAGCGAAAAAGAAAAATCGGCCTTGAAAAAATTGCGTGCCGTATTAAAACAATAATAGTGAACTAAATGAAGTAATCGCGCATTTTTAATCTAAAGTTTTTGCGCATCATGGAGAATTAATGTCTGACAATCTATCCTTCCTTACGGGAATAAATTCTGAATATATCGCCCATCTTTACGCCCAGTATGAGCGTAACCCCGGCAGTGTAGACCCCAGTTGGAAGCAGTTTTTTTCAACCTTGGATGATGAGGAAGTTGAAATCCTGCGCGAGCTTCATGGTGCCAGTTGGACGCCGTCGGAAAATCGCCGTGATAAAAATGGATTTTTAAATCACGGGTCGGAATCCGTGGCGCGTACCGCACCCCAAATTGAAGGTGCATCATTATCATCGGATGAGGTTCGGCAAAGTACACTGGATTCTATTCGTGCTATCATGTTAATCCGTGCTTATCGCGTGCGCGGGCATTTGGTGTCCGATCTTGACCCGCTTGATTTACGGGAGAAAAAATATCACCCTGAATTAGACCCGTCGCATTATGGTTTTGAAGAAAATGATTATGATCGTCCGATTTTTATTGATGGGGTTTTAGGGTTAGAAACAGCCAGTTTAAACGAGATTATCAATGTTTTAAAAGAAACTTATTGCGGCAAAATTGGTGTCGAATTTATGCATATGTCAGACCCCACCGAAAAAGCATGGGTTCAAGAACGCATTGAAGAGCCACATAACAAAACCGAATTTACAGATGTGGGACGTAAAGCGATTTATCAACGCCTTGTTGCTGCTGAAGGGTTTGAAAATTTCTTACACAAAAAATACCCCGGTACAAAACGTTTTGGGTTGGATGGCGGGGAGGCACTTGTCCCTTGTATCGAACAAATTATGAAGCGTGGGGGGCAATTGGGTCTTAAGGAAATTGTTGTTGGTATGGCGCATCGGGGGCGATTAAATGTTTTGACCAATGTAATGGGCAAATCATTCACGGCCATGTTTTCTGAATTTCAAGGGGCATCCACATTGCCCAGATTCTGTTCAAGGATCTGGTGATGTAAAATACCATATGGGTGCCTCGTCAGATCGTGATTTTGATGGGAATAATATCCATCTATCTTTAAATCCCAACCCCTCACATTTGGAGGTGGTTAATCCTGTTGTTGTAGGTAAAGTCCGTGCCAAGCAAATACAGCGTAGTGATTTTGAAGCCGAAGAAGTTCTGCCTCTTTTATTGCATGGAGATGCAGCCTTTGCGGGGCAGGGGTCTGTGCCTGAAACATTGATGATTTCTGAATTGCCAGGCTATCGCGTGGGGGGGACAATTCATATTGTAATTAACAATCAAATTGGATTTACCACGCGACCAAAATTTGGTCGTTCTGGCCCCTATTGTACAGATGTTGCAAAAATGCTTGCCGTGCCAATTTTTCATGTAAATGGTGATGATCCTGAGGCGGTGGTGCATATTGCCCGTATCGCAACAGAATTTCGTCAAAAATTTAAACGTGATGTGGTTATCGACATGTTTTGTTATCGCCGTCACGGCCATAATGAAGGGGATGAGCCTGCATTCACCCAACCTTTAATGTATAAGCAGATTGCCAATCAGCAAACAACGCGTGCTTTATATGGTCAAAAACTTGTCGCTCAAAATTTATTGAGTGAGCAGGAGGCTGAAACTATGATGGATGAATTTGACGATCATCTGAGTGAAGCGTTTGATGCGGTTGATGGGTATAAAAACAACAAGCCTGATTACCTTGAAGGCGCATGGGAGGATATGACCGACGCCCCCACCGATAATACCAAGGGTAATACAGCCGTATCAAATGATAAATTGCAAAAAATTGGTCAGGTTATAACCCAAATACCAGAAGATTTTAAAGCCAACTCAAAAATTATTCGCCAATTAAAAGCCAAGGCAAAAATGTTTGAAACAGGCCAAGGATTTGATTGGGCAACAGCAGAGGCCATGGCCTTTGGAACCTTGGCGGATGAAAAATTTAGCGTGCGTTTATCGGGGCAAGATTGCGGACGGGGGACATTCTCCCAACGTCATGCCATTTTGTACGATCAAATGACGGAAGAAAAATATATTCCTCTTATGAATGTTGGCGATCACCAAGGAAGATTTGAGGTGCATGACAGCCCCCTTTCCGAATTGGCAGTGATGGGGTTTGAATATGGATATTCACTTGCCGACCCCAAAACGCTTGTCATGTGGGAAGGGCAATTTGGGGATTTTGTGAATGGCGCGCAGATGATTATCGATCAATTTATTTCATCGGGCGAAACAAAATGGTTGCGTATGTCTGGTCTGACATTACTTTTACCACATGGGTATGAGGGGCAGGGGCCTGAGCATTCATCGGCACGCCCCGAACGATTTTTACAAAATTGCGCCGAAGATAATTGGCAAGTGGCAAATTGTACAACCCCTGCAAATTATTTTCATATCTTGCGCCGTCAAGTTTGTCGTGATTTTAGAAAACCGCTTATTTTAATGACCCCTAAATCATTGCTTCGTCATAAGTTATGTGTATCTAAAATAGAAGATTTTAATGAAGGATCAAGTTTTAGACGTTTATTATGGGATCATGATGTTGATGATTTGGTGAAGCCAAATGCAATGAAACGCGTCATATTATGTACAGGTAAAGTTTATTATGATCTGTTACAAGAACGACGGGATCGTAAGATTAATGACATTGTGATTATTCGCCTTGAACAGCTTTACCCCTTTGCTTATGATGCATTGGAAAAAGAGCTTAAACAATATAGCAATGCCGATATTATCTGGTGCCAAGAAGAACCAATTAATATGGGATATTGGCAATTTGTTGACCGTAGAATTGAACAATCACTGGGCGCGGTTAATCATAAAACAAAACGCCCTGTCTATATTGGCCGTGATGCGGCGGCATCACCCGCAACAGGACACTTGGCAACACACAACAAACAACAAGCCGATCTGATTGATCGCGCTTTAACAATAAAAAAATAAGAAAGTAGAGAAAATGGCAGAGATAAAAGTTCCAACTTTAGGGGAATCCGTTTCCGAAGCAACTGTTGCAACATGGCTAAAAAAAGAAGGCGAAAGCGTTAAAAAAGATGAAGCGATTGTCGAGCTTGAAACCGATAAAGTCACATTGGAAGTAAACGCCCCCGATGACGGGGTGATATCTTCCATTGTGGTACAAGAAGGTGAGAATGTGGAAGTAGGCGCATTGTTAGGCGAAATGTCAATTGGTGATGCAGATGGCAATAATTCGGACGATACAAAAAAGCCATCGAAAGAAGACAAAAATGAAAAACCAGAGAATCCCGGTGCGAATAAAGGTGTCGATGAGGTTGCAGGCGCAGATGTACAAAGCCAGGATGCACATAAATTATCGCCAGCTGTATTAAAAATGGTGAATGATAATAATCTGGATGCATCAAAAATTTCTGGATCTGGTAAAGATGGACGCCTTACAAAAGAAGATGTCCAAAACCATATGGATGGTAATAATGAAGATAAATCATCTTCTGCACCATCCGCACCCAAACCCGCACCAGCCAACCCCTTATCAGAACAAGATAATACCGCACGTGAAGAGCGGGTGCGTATGTCCCGTCTTCGTCAATCTATCGCAAAGCGTTTAAAGGGCGCACAAGATACTGCCGCGATTTTAACCACTTTTAACGAGGTGGATATGGGTGCGATTATGAGCCTGCGTAAAGAATATCAAGATCAGTTTATTAAAAAGCATGATGTAAAGCTTGGGTTTATGTCATTTTTTGTGAAGGCCGCGGTTCAGGCATTAAAGGAATTTCCTGCTGTGAATGCCGAAATTGATGGTGATGAAATTGTTTATAAAAACTATTACGATATCGGTATTGCCGTTAGTACACCACAAGGGTTAATTGTTCCTGTCATTCGTGATTGTGATAAAAAATCAATGGCTCAAATCGAAAAAGATATTATAGATGTGGGAACCCGCGCCCGTGATGGCAAAGTATCTATTGATGAAATGCAAGGCGGAACATTTACGGTTACAAATGGTGGAATTTTTGGATCTTTAATGTCCACCCCTATTTTGAATGCCCCACAATCGGCAATCTTAGGCATGCATAAAATTCAACAACGTCCTATGGTGATGTCTGATGGCTCAATTGAGGCGCGGCCTATGATGTATTTGGCAATGTCTTATGATCACCGCATTATTGATGGAAAAGAATCTGTCAGCTTCCTTGTCCGTATTAAAGAGGCCTTGGAAGACCCACAAAGATTATTGCTCAATATTTAATTTATTGACATAATATTTATTTGTCACTATAAACGAGTTTCAAGTTTTAATATTGGTTCGTTTATATGAGTGATACAAAAGACAAAGATACAGTTCGGATCGTTACTTTTACAGGTGATTTGGGAAGTGGAAAAAGTGTAATTTCTCAAAAAATTGCTGCATTGTTAAATGCGCAGCGTTTTTCCGCAGGCGATATTCAGCGCGAGGCTGCCAAACGTTCAAGACAATCTACTTTTGATCTAAATAATGATGCACTTGCAAATGCATGGTTGGATCAACAAATAGACGGGCAAATACAATCTCTTGGTCAATCGCAAGAAAATACTGTCGTTGATGCACGTATGGGGTGGCATTTTATTCCCCATTCTTTTCGGGTAAAATTTTTAACCAAGCCTTCTGTTTCTGCGCATCGTATTATGGGCGATTCAACACGCGATACTGAAAAATACACGGATGTCACACAAGCGGAGCAAGCAATTATCTCACGCCAAGAAGCAGAATGGAATCGGTTTCGTAAAAAATATGGCGCAGATTTTAGCGATAGCGATAATTTTGATTTAATCGTTGATACTTCTTTTGCTTCATTGGAAACAATTTACGACATCGTCGCAGAATGTATGGATCGTTTTTATAAAGGAGAAGTTTATAATAAATATTGGGTATCACCGCTGCAACTTATTCCAACCGAAAACATTGTTTCTAAAGCGGAAACTTTATGTGAAAACTGGGCGCCTTGTATGGCACAAAACGGATATGCCGATGATTTTCCTGTAGTTGTTGTTGATGTGCAAGGAAGCCAGTATTTATTTGATGGTCATAAGCGAACATTTGGGGCGGCATCTACAGATATTGGATTGATACCTGCTGTTGTTCATAGTGAAGATGAAGAATATATTTCAGGGGCAAGTTATGGCGAAGAAATTCGCAATGCTTATAATTTAAGACATATAGGTGATTGGCAAGAAGGAATTAATTATTGCCGCAAACAAATGGGTAATGAGCCAATTGTAGATTTCAGTTTAATGCATCGTCATAGCTTGCAGGGAAATCAAGTTGGTGTGTTTTCAAATTCACCTTCTCCACCTTCTTCCAGTTCACCATAACTTAGCTGTAATCCAAAATTTTATGTTTTGATAGGATTTCCATTGCTTGAAACCCGAAACGGTCACGGCATTTTTGAAGGTTTCCGATGGAAATACGGTTTATATCGGCACCGATGAGGTTGACCTGCTCCCGCGAGGTAGGCACTTGGGAGCAATAAAAATAATCTTTTTTAATACGATAGCCATAGCGCGCGCACGTCATGAGCATGCGGTTCACAGGTTCTTGAATAAAGCTGTATTTTCCAATGGGCGTAAGCAAGGTTAAAGCCTCATCAGGGTTTTGCATTGTGTATCCTTCCACTGCATGGGCGCGGGCGGTCAGGGAAAAATATTGGTCTTTGGAATCTTTGACAATGGCGATGGAAATTTTGCGTTGTTGATGCATAATAGAAGCATTTGAAATAGCTTGTTGAAAAGCAGCCTCGCTTGGTTTCTCAATGGGGTCGATAACGATGGGGCTATCTAAAGGGGCGATATAGTCTTTCGCAATTTCCAAAATAGAGCGCATTTTTTGGGTTTTCTCATGGATAGAAAAAACATTAATTCCTGCATTTTGGCAAATCTTCATCGACATGGTTTCAAATTCACCCCCTCGCCGTTTAAAAAAATCACCATCAAATCCAGCCTCATCAATATAGATATTTTTTATCCCTGCCTCGGCAATATTCTTGGCGCAATTGGGGCAAAATGGATCGGTAATACATATTGATGTGTCTTGTGTTGGAAATTTTGCGTTCAAAATTGCATTTGTTTCGGCATGAATTGTTCCCGAAGAATTTCCAATTTTTTCGCTTTTTCCGAAATGTTTAAGAATTTCCTTTGGCCACTGATTGGTTTTGATAACTGCCTGCGCAGGGAGGTCAGGATGCCAAAGGGCGGCGGCGATTTTATTGGTCGGATGCGGACTGCGCGGGGCAGAATGGCGCGCGGCATCCATCATTTTAAATGCAAAATTATCCATAAGATACCTGTAAAAATTGTATGTTTTTTTATTATGCCCCCTAGCTTAAAGAAGTTTGATGCGTTAAAACAGAGGGAATATTTAAAATGATTGTTAATTTTTAAAAGGAAAATTTATGGCATCTTCATCTTATGATTTAATTGTAATTGGTTCTGGCCCCGGCGGATATGTTTGTGCCATTCGTGCGGCACAATTGGGGATGAAGGTTGCTTGTGTTGAAAAAATGGAAACCCTTGGGGGGACATGTTTGAATATTGGGTGTATTCCCTCAAAGGCATTATTGCATGCATCCGAGCGATATCACGAAACCCATGAAGATTTTGATGATTTTGGTATCATAACATCGGGGATAAAGCTCGACCTTGGAAAAATGATGCAATATAAAGATAGTGTTGTTACCGCCAATACCAAAGGGATCGAATTTTTATTTAAGAAAAATAAAATTGATTGGTTAAAAGGATTAGGCACGATTACCGATAAAAACACGGTTGATGTAGATTGCACAAAATACGAAGCAAAAAATATCGTGATTGCAACAGGTTCAGATATTGTTGGCTTGCCCAATATTGAAATTGATGAAGAAAAAATTGTTTCTTCCGAAGGGGCGCTGAAGTTAAATAAAGTTCCCAAAACTATGGTTGTTATTGGCGGTGGCGTTATCGGGCTAGAGCTGGGGTCTGTGTGGAGCCGCTTGGGCGCGGAGGTCACAATTGTTGAATATATGGATCAGATTTTACCAAGCATGGATGAAGAAATCCGTAAAGAAGCCAATAAGATTTTCAAAAAACAAGGGATCACCTTCAAACTTTCTACAAAAGTAACAGGGGCAAAAGTTAAAGGAAAAGGCGTAGAATTAACCACCCAAAACGCCGATGGTGGCGACAGCCAAACCATAAACGCGGATGTGGTTTTGGTATGTGTGGGACGTAAAGCTTTCACCGCTAAATTGGGGCTTAATGATGTTGGTGTGGAAACAGATGACCGTGGGCGCGTCAAAATCAATGATAAATTTCAAACCAGTATTGATAATATATATGCCATTGGTGATGTAGTTGTGGGGCCGATGCTTGCCCATAAGGCCGAAGATGAAGGCGTTGTTTTGGCCGAAATACTGGATGGTCAAACAGGGCATATTGATTATAACCTCATACCAAATGTTGTTTATACCGCGCCAGAGATTGCGAGTGTGGGTCAAACCGAAGAAGAGTTAAAAGCCGATAAAATTGAATATGCGGTTGGAAAATTCCCCTTCATGGCCAATGGTCGTGCGCGTGCCATGAATAGCGTTGATGGATTTGTCAAAATTCTAGCGCACAAGAAAACAGATAAAATTTTAGGATGCCATATCATTGGCCCCGAAGCAGGTACGTTAATTGCCGAAGTTACCGCCGTAATGGAATTTGGTGGATCAAGCGAAGATATCGCCCGAATTTGCCATGCCCATCCAACATTGGAGGAAGCGGTTAAAGAAGCAGCATTGGCCGTTCATAAACGTGCGATCCATATTTAAATCTTAATTCTAATGCTTACCAAATTTTGGAGGGAGATAGGCCACTTTTGGATGGGGCATGACTGTATTTTCATCAAATGTAATTTGTCCTCTACCGCCCACTATGTCTATGGGACTTTCTAGTAAATCATCAAATGTTAAACTGGTGGGATCATAATCAAAAAGCTGCTCATCAAATGGCCTTTCCAAGTCTAGAGCAAGCAGCACAGAATTTTTTTGTCCTGTTGGTGTTAAAGATAACCGAACAGTATCAAAAGGAATTGGCTTATCCGATGCATGTAATGCAATATCGCCGTCAGAGCCAACAAAAAACCAAACATATCTAAGGTCAATATTTTGCGTTTGCATTTTTTCAAAAATATTCATTATGATGTTCATATCATATGAGAAAGGTCCTAATTCGAAGGGCTGAAGTTGATCAAATTCTTGAGTATAATAATAATCAATATCGCGACTTTCATAAACATTTCTAAAATAGGCCAAAACATCTTCTGTCGTATTGATATCCCCTAATTCTTCAGGGTTGATTTGTTTGTGTAGAAGATGACAAGTAAAAACAACTGCCCGTATTTGGGGCGATGTTGATGTTGTTTGTCGATCAATGTCAGCATCAAGATCATCCACAGATTTATATTTTTTAAGGGTAATCTTTCTATCTTTTGGATGAAACACAACCGCAAGTGCGTCATAGTCAGTTTTAATACATTGTAAGAAATCTAAAAAAAATTGCTGCATAAAGGGATTTGATGTCCGATCGCGCAACGCCATAATTGATGGATGTGAAAAAGCTAATTTTAATTTACCTCTTTGTTGTGAAGTGGCCTCGTTTATATCTAATTCAGGCGTTCCATCAATGGTTCTAAAAATTTGATCTCCTATGGCAAATGTTCTTGGCTTTTCTTTTTGCGTTATAGGAGGCGGCGGTGGTGGTTCAATTGGCTGGCTATCAATTACATCTTCAGCAACGGTAAATCGACAGACACCATTTTTTGCAATTTCAACCTGTCTAAGTTTTTCTAATAAATCAGAATCAGATTTTATATTCGCCATATCATCAGGCGTAAAAAATTGCGTGAAACTTTCTACAGGGCGAAAAATATGACGAAGTTGAACAGTTATTCCGCTATCGGTATATTCTTTTGAACGGGCTAAAACTTTTTGATAATCATCAGCCGCGAAATACTCAACACCATCTGGTGTATTATAGACAGCCAAACATGAACGTTGACTTTTTAAGGCATATAAAACCAAATCAATAAGAGTTTGGGCGGTTTTTGATTTTGATTGGTCAAGATACGTTTTTATAGATTCTGTTGCGGAGATTGTTGTTAAATGATTCCATATTTTTGGTAAATTTTGACCCCACTCACGGTTTCCACCACCATCTATAATTTCAAATTTGGGTTTTCCAACAATAATACTCATAAATAAAGATATAGAAATTAATTATAGTTATGTCAATATTGTTATGTGCGAGGATGCGCTTTGTTGTATATTTTTTTTAAGTCTTCAAAATTTACATCGGTGTAGATTTGGGTTGTGCTGAGGGAAACATGACCTAGCAGTTCTTGAATCTCACGTAAATTTGCACCATTTTGTAACAGATGTGTCGCAAAACTATGGCGTAATGCGTGTGGGGTGGCCGTTTCGGGTAGGTTTAATTGTTTGCGTAAATCACGCATCGCTTTTTGTGCAACCCCTTGGGATAATCGTTCACCCTTTGTATTGACGAATAAGGCGCGATCTTTGGTTTCGGGGAACGCACAATGAGTACGATAATCGCCTAGATTGATATCAATCATTTCTAAAAACGGAACAAGACGTTCTTTCCTACCTTTACCCATTACTTGGATAAATCCATCACGGGGTAGATTGGCAATATTAAGCGATAAAGCTTCATCAATTCGCAACCCACAACCATAAAGAATGGTGAACAAAGCGCGGTTTCTCTTTTCAACCCAATTATCGGCAGGCATTTTTTCCAATAATCGAAAGGCTTGCGATTGTTCCAATGCCTTTGGTAATTTGCGTGCAAGTTTGGGGGAGCGCACGATTTTCGTAGCTGAATTATGGGCGATTCCTTGACGATCCATCCAAACTAGAAAATTTTTAACGCTTGATAATGCACGTGCCCGCGTTGCTGCAGATGCCCCACCCACCGCTTGTTTAGAAAGCCAACTTCGAAAATCGGTAATGTTTGCCCCACTAACAATATTAATAGAAAGCGCTTGGGCATTATGGCGGGAAAGAAAACGAATAAAATTTGTAATATCGGTACAATAAGCGCGCACCGTATGTTTGGACATGTTTTTTTCACTCACCATCCATAGCATCCACTCTTTCAATATTTTTTGAAAGTCAGGTTCGCATAATTCAAGAGTGACATTATTTATCATTTACTGCGGTAATTGTAGCCAATTACGAAAGGCACGTTCGACAACCAATGCCAAAAAGCTAACCATTTCAGTCCCTTGGCCGTCGCTAAACATTTCAGGATCACGAGAGCCAAAGGCAAGAATGGCGGGCGGGGTGTTTAATGAGATATCAATACGCAACAAAGCTTGGGATTGAACCAGATTTGCCCCACCGCCATAGATGGCTTCGATTCCAGCGATATTTGATTGAAGGAGAACATTTTGAGCCTTCATCCAATTATCAATCGTCCCTTCGGGCAGAACGCGAATACCACTGGTGTGGATATGCGGAATGTCGGAGCCATTACTTTCCACCACTAAGACAGATATATCGGTATCTAACATCGCCGACAAATCCATAGTTATAATATGAATAAATTCGTCAAAATTGCGCGCTTCTAATAAGCGTAGAACGGCTTTATGAATACGTTGCTGATTGTTCATATTTGAACGCGCATTTTCAACGATGGCTTGGGTTGTTTCCATGACCTTTTCTTTGTCATCTTTAAGGCGCTTAATCATAAAGCTTTGAAAATCAGACACATTCTTGCCTGCACCATTATGAGGTGGCACAAGTAAATCGCATGCTTGCGGGTTTTGTTGCAAAAATTTGGGATTATTTTGCAAATATTCGATAATGTCATTTGCGCAAAGGGTGGGTGTGTCAGTAACTGTATTTGAATCGGTCATATGATTATTTTATCATTAATGTATAAACAATATAATGAAAATAATTATTAACATAATTAAAGCGGATGGACTTATCTTTAGATTAATAATTCTAGTTAAATAATGACTAAAAAAAAACACTTAGGTTTTTCCTAAATGTTTTTTATTAAGTCGGTGTCACTCTGGCGAAGGCCAGAATCTTAAGAGATAAGAATAATAAGATTGCGGCCTGCGCCACAATGATGTGGTTTCTTAAACTACAAAATACTTTGACCTGTTTTTTTCCAGTCTTCGACAAAGGTGGCAAGGCCGTTATCGGTAAGGGGATGTTTGTATAGTTTTTTGATTACTTCTGGTGGACAAGTCATGACATCAGTGCCCATTTTCGCGCTTTGTAATATATGTTGTGGATGACGAACGGAGGCGACTAAGACTTCGGTATGAAAATCAGGATATTGGTCATAAATAGTGAGGATATCAGCAATTAAATCCATACCATCTTGCCCAATATCATCCAAACGCCCTACAAAAGGAGAGATAAAAGCCGCGCCAGCCTTTGCCGCCAATAACGCCTGAAGGGGAGAAAAACATAAGGTGACATTTACCATTGTACCGCCATCGGAAAGATTTTTACATACTTTCAATCCCGCTTCGGTCAAAGGTACTTTTACTGCAATATTATCAGCGATTTTGGCAAGTTTTTCGCCCTCTTTCATCATGGTATCATAATCAGTGGAGGCAACTTCCGCACTAACGGGGCCTTCGCAGATTTTGCAGATTTCTTCGATTAAAGGGATAAATTCTTTACCGGATTTTGCAATAATGGATGGGTTGGTCGTGACCCCATCAAGCATTCCACAATCGGCTAAATCTTGGATGGCATCTAAATCCGAAGTATCTGCAAAAAATTTCATTATAATTTCCTTTATCTTTGTAAAAAATTTGTTCACCATGGTTGTAAGCATAAATAATAGAGATTTCAAGAGAGGTTGATCTGGTTTCCCCCAAAACGATTGCCGTGTTAACACCATATCCAATTGATAAGGCGTATGATTATACGCTTCCCGATCATTTGCAAGATATCAAATGTGGATCATATGTTACCGTACCCCTTGGAACGCGGCATGTTCCTGCCGTCGTGTGGGGCGCAGGTCACGGCGATGTAAAACCCGAAAAAATTAAAGCTGTGGTGGATGTTTCTGACATTCCCCCGATGCCAGATGTGCATCGAAAATTTATAAATTGGATTTCTGCCTACACATTAACCCCTTTAGGGTCGGTATTAAAATTAACATTAAGTGCGCCCAAGGCGTTGGAACCGCCAAGCATTGTTAAAGGTTATGTTTTAAATCGTGAATTAAAAGAGGGACAGAGCGTTTCCGATGCCGCAAAACGAGTTTTGGAAATTGCCCAAGACAAATTGCCCCGCCGATTATCCGAACTGGCAAGCGAGGCGAATAGTTCAACATCAGTTGTTAAGACATTAGCAAAAAATGGTTTTTTAAGCACAATTGAGTTAAAAGCCCCCCCACCATGTCGCACCCCTGATGGTAAACGCGCAGGCGCATTTTTATCCGCGCAACAACGTGAATGTGCCGATAGCTTGGTCCATAATGTAAAAGCAGATAGATTTTCTGCTGCCTTGCTTGATGGGGTCACAGGGGCAGGTAAAACAGAAGTTTATTTTGAAGCGGTTGCTCAAGCATTAAGCATGGGAAAACAAGTGCTTATCTTGCTTCCTGAAATTGCATTATCAAATACATTTTTGGCGCGGTTCAAATCGCGGTTCGGATGTGCGCCTGCGTTATGGCATTCCTCCCTAAGTCCTGCGAAAAGAAAAGTTACGTGGCGTGGCGTATCGGAAGGGGAGAGCAAGGTGGTGATTGGTGCGCGGTCTGCGTTATTCCTTCCCTATAAGAATTTAGGATTGATCATTGTTGATGAGGAACATGACCCTGCCTATAAACAAGAAGAGGGCGCCATTTATAACGCGCGAGATATGGCCGTCGTGCGTGCCAATATTGGGAAATTTGCCGTTGTTATGGTGTCGGCAACCCCCTCTTTAGAAACAATTTACAATGCGTGGGAAGGGCGTTATCAACATCTAACCCTGCCCGATAGGCACGGGGGGGCAAGCCTGCCCGATATTCAATTGATTGATCTACGCAAAGATAAGCCACAATCGCGGCAATATTTTATCGCGCCCCCTTTGGAAAATGCGATCAATGAAACGCTAGCACGAAAAGAACAAGTATTATTGTTCCTTAATCGTCGGGGATATGCCCCCTTAACAATTTGCCGTAATTGTGGGTATCGGTTTCAATGCCCGCGATGCACGGCTTGGTTAATTGACCATCGACGCACCAAAAAACTGCATTGTCATCATTGTGATTATGATATGCGTGTGCCATCAAACTGCCCCGAATGTAACGAGGTTGATACACTTGTTGCCTGTGGCCCAGGGGTGGAGCGTATCGTGGAAGAGGTAAAAGAGCGGTTCCCCGATGCGCGTATTTGCGTGTTATCCAGTGATACTGTGACCACGCATGATGAATTAACCGCATTATTAAATGGCATATTAGCGGGTGATTTTGATATTATTATTGGAACACAAATTATCGCAAAGGGACATCATTTCCCCAAACTCACATGCGTAGGCGTAATTGATGCGGATTTAGGTTTGTCGGGCGGGGATATGCGCGCATCGGAGCGTGTATATCAATTGCTTCACCAAGTGGCAGGGCGTGCAGGACGGTCTGAGGATAAGGGAACGGTCTATCTTCAAACCTTTACGCCAGAATCAAAGGTTATGCAAGCCTTACAAAGTGGGGAGCGTGATGCTTTTTTAGAAGTGGAGCTTGAGGAGCGTAAAATTGTCGATATGCCGCCTTTTAGTCGATTGGTTGGCATTATTATTTCTGGACGTGATGAAGAACAAGTAAAGCAAGCGGGTCTGACTCTGGCGCAAACCATGCCTAATGAAGAAGAGAAAATTCAAACGCTTGGCCCTGCCGAAGCGCCTATGTATCGTTTACGGGGTAAATATAGGCGACGTTTCCTTATTCGCGCTGATAAAGCTATAGATATTCAAAAAACAATAAAGCATTGGATTGGCAATACAAAATTACCCTCCGCTATAAAAGTGCAAATAGATATTGATCCGCAGAGTTTTTTTTAGTTTTTGAAGTGCCTCAGGCGTGCAAGCACGCTACGGATAATTTAAGAGCCTCAGGCGTACAAGTACGCTACGGCCATATTTATTAAGCATTAAAGGTCTTATAAAATCGTAAATTTAAGTTTATTTATATTTATGGGTGGTTAAGAATAGTTACATGTCATTCTTAAAATCTGTCATACTTGGCGGATGAAACCTTATATCAAATCACTACCAGCCGATTTAACAACTTATGATTTGTTAAAATTTTTGGCTGTTACAACAATGATTATTGACCATATAGGGCTATATTTTTTTCCTGAACAAAATGAATGGCGTGCAGTGGGGCGTATGTCGATGCCATTATGGTTGTTTTTGGTGGGTTATGCCAATACACGTGATATTCCACCTGTTTTATGGGCGGGGGCATTGGTCTTATTTGCAGGGTATTTAATGGCGGGTAACGCTTTATTGCCGCTTAATATTCTTTTTACAATTATTATTGCGCGTGCGGTTTTGGATACGCTTGCCAAAATAACGTTCAGAAATCTAGAAGGATTTTTAATTGGAATGACGGCAATGTTTTTGATTGCCATCCCAACGGCAGCATTATTTGATTATGGAACAACAGCATTGCTTTGGGCGCTTTTTGGATATGTACTGCGGCATCACAAAGAAATGGGTTGGGCGCAAAATAGAGTAATTGGCTTTGGATTTCTAACGGCTATAATTTACGTGATGTATCAATATCTATTTTTTGGTTTTAATTTTATTGAAACCATTATCGTAATGGCTGGTGTCGCCGTATCAAGTATTATTATCTATAAGTTTAAACCCATAGTCTTATCAGATATGACACCTATAATACCAAATATAATAGTAAGTTTATTAAAGTTTTCGGGACGTAAAACGCTTTATATCTATGTCGCGCATATCCTGTTATTTTTGGGAATTGCCTTTTTTATGTATCCAGAGAAATTTGGTTTATTTCACCTAAAATTCTATTAATTCTTTTATAAAATATATTGTTTTAATACAAATGTGGAAAAGGTTGCAGATTTATCCAAATAATCGCTGTCAACATCTTGCATGTAGAGGATGCGTATGCTAAATCCCTATCATAAATATTAAATGCAAAAAATTTTATAACAAAAGGGACCAAAAGTGGCCTCCAAAAATACTTCTGGCTTAGCAGCAATGCGATATGCAACGGCCTTTATTGATACCGCCGAAGCGAAAAAAGCAACCGATTCTATTGTGCAAGATATCAATCATCTTGAAACAATGTTAAATGATTCCAATGACTTTCAATATTTTATCAAATCGCCCTTAATCTCTTCGGATGAGAAAAGAAACGCGATTGAAGCCATTGCGATCAAGGCAAAATTACAAGACATATCTGTTAATTTTCTTAAGCTTTTGGCGGAAAATAATCGCCTTGATATGTTGTCCAAGATTATTAAAGCGGTGCGTCAAGAAATCTCTACCCGTCGGGGGGAAGTGGTGGCTGATGTGCGTTCCGCGTTTCCATTGGAGGATAAACAAAAGCAAGATTTACAAACCGCATTAAAAAATGCAGTGGGCAAAGAAATTGCAATTAATGTTGAAATTGACAAAGACTTGATTGGCGGCATGGTTGTCACCGTAGGATCACAAATGTTTGACGCTTCGGTAAAAAGGAAATTGGAGCGTCTTCGCATTGCGATGATGTCTGGGGCGAATAATAATATGGCAGCGGATAAGGCTGCTAATCAGAGTTGAAGAATAAAATAGCGCACGCGAAAAATGCAAAGGTTTTGCGAAAAAGCGCACTTTTAAAAAGTAAAAACCCTTTGTAACCCTAACGTATAAAAACTTAGCGGTTTTTATGTCTAAGGAAAATAAAATAAAGATAAATATGAATGTTAATAAAGAATAACTTAATCAAGAATAAAAGTTTTAAATAAGAGGAAAATGAAAAATGGAAATTAAAGCGGCAGAAATCTCAAAAATCTTGAAAGAGCAGATTAATGACTTTAGCGCGCAGGCCGATGTTGCCGAAGTAGGGCAAGTGTTATCCGTTGGTGATGGTGTTGCCCGCGTTTACGGCCTTGATCAAGTGCAAGCAGGGGAAATGGTCGAATTTCCCGGTGGTATTAAAGGGATGGCTTTAAACCTTGAAACTGACAATGTGGGTGTGGTTATTTTCGGATCTGACCGTGATATTAAAGAAGGCGATATTGTTCGCCGTACGGGTGAGATTGTTTCTGTTCCTGTGGGTGAAGGCCTTTTGGGACGCGTTGTTGATGGTTTGGGTAATCCAATTGATGGAAAAGGCCCGATTAAAACAACCGAAAGCAGCTTGGTTGAAGTAAAAGCACCTGGAATTATGCCTCGTAAATCTGTGCATGAGCCGATGCAATCAGGGATCAAGGCGATTGATGCGCTGGTTCCCGTAGGGCGTGGTCAGCGGGAATTGATTATTGGAGACCGCCAAACCGGTAAAACGGCGGTTGCGGTTGATACCATTATTAATCAAAAAAATGTGAATGGCGAAAAAGATGATACAAAAAATCTTTATTGTATCTATGTTGCAATTGGACAAAAACGCTCAACCGTGGCGCAATTGGTTAAAGAATTAGAAGATAATGGTGCGCTGGAATATTCGATTATTGTTGCCGCAACGGCATCTGACCCTGCGCCTATGCAATATCTTGCCCCTTATACGGGATGTGCGATGGGTGAATGGTTCCGCGATAACGGTAAGCATGGATTGATTATTTATGATGATTTATCAAAGCAAGCGGTGGCGTATCGTCAAATGTCACTTCTTCTTCGTCGTCCACCGGGGCGTGAAGCGTATCCCGGGGATGTTTTTTATATTCACTCCCGCTTGTTGGAACGTGCGTGTAAATTAAATGAAGCTAATGGTTCGGGGTCTTTGACGGCATTACCGATTATTGAAACCCAAGCGGGTGATGTGTCTGCTTATATTCCGACCAACGTTATTTCGATTACAGATGGTCAGATTTTCTTGGAAACGGATTTGTTCTTTAAAGGGATTCGCCCCGCGATTAATGTGGGTTTATCGGTTTCTCGTGTGGGGTCAGCCGCACAAACAAAGGCGATGAAACAAGTTTCAGGGTCTATTAAATTAGAATTGGCACAATATCGTGAGATGGAGGCGTTCGCGCAATTTGCGTCCGACCTTGACCCTGCAACGCAAAAATTATTGGCACGCGGGGCGCGTTTGACACAATTGTTAAAACAACCACAATATTCGCCCTTAACCATGGCCGAACAGGTGGTGGTTATTTTCTCAGGAACAAAAGGATATCTAGATAATGTTGCCGTTGCCGATGTATCAAATTATGAAGATAGATTATTGGCAGATTTACGGTCAAATGGAAAAGAGTTGTTGAGCGCCATTGATGAAAAACAAAAGATTGATGATAAAATTGAGAGTGATTTGAAAGCGTATCTTGAAAAATTTACAACATCTTACGTTTCAACGCATAAAAAAGCGGCTTAATGATTAAGATTTTTCTATATTAGCAATATTTCTTATTATTGGATGTCAAAATGAGAATAATATTTACACGCTATATAGAGATAGTCCTATTTCAGAAGAAATGAAAATTCATATTGCTACTTATGATTCAAATGAAGGTAAAAATTTAAAAAATTATAATAAAGAAAATTGTGAAACTGCCAGTGAATTATTTCAAAACCAAGAGGGTTCTATTACAAATTTTTGGTGCGAAAAAGGCAGATATTAAGGTTAAGAAATGCCAAGTTTAAAAGATTATAGAGATAGAATTGCTTCTGTGAAGTCGACGAAAAAAATTACGTCGGCGATGAAAATGGTTGCAGCATCAAAATTAAAAAAGGCGCAAGATCAGGCTGAGGCTTCTCAACCCTATTCTCGTGCCATGGCGCAAATGTTGCAACGTGTTGCCGCGGGTGTTACAATCACCGATGCTTCACCCAAATTACTTATCGGAACGGGGTCTGACCAAACGCATTTATTGGTCGTGGTGACATCTGATCGTGGTTTATGTGGTGGATTTAACGGTAATTTGGTTCGCTTAGCACGACTTGAAATTGCGCGCCTTGAGGGAGAGGGTAAAACGGTTAAGTTAATAATTGTCGGACGTAAAGCGCGTGACCTTTTAAAACGAGCCCATTCGAGCAAAATTATTCAAAGCTTTACCGGTATAGGCGGCAGTAATGTTCAATTTTCCGATGCCAATCAAATTACACAATTGGTTCTTGAGCAATATAATGCAGGTGAATTTGACGTTTGCTCTCTTATTTATAATAATTTTGTATCTGTAATGACACAAAAGCCAAGCGCGCAGCAAATTATTCCCTTTAAACTACCGGAAGTGGTTGAAGGCAATGACAATGAAAAGCCAGAAGTGCTTCTCTCACCTTATACCTTTGAGCCAGAAGAAAATGAAATTTTGGGACAATTGCTTCCCCGTAATTTAGGGGTACAAATTTTTCGTGCCTTATTAGACAGTGCAGCAGGGGAGCAAGCGGCACGTATGACTGCAATGGATAATGCCACACGTAATGCGGGTGATAAAATTGCCGACCTAACATTGGTATATAACCGCGCGCGTCAGGCCGCAATTACCAAAGAACTTATCGAGATTATCTCAGGGGCAGAGGCGGTTTAATGCATTTTCTCAAAAATATAGCAAAGAGACATAGAAACGCATTATCTTGTGCATTTCTATTGCTATGCCTAATTTTTGGATCAAATTTTGTTCTTATAAAAGATACGAATGCAAAAGATATCTATTCAAAAGATCAAATGGGATCAAAACCTTATTCAAAAAATGGATAATGATATTTCTTATCTCTCAAAAGATTTTGATACTGATATTGCTCCGCCCCCTGAAAAAGGATCAATTGCAGATATCGCAGATCGCTATACCGTTCAACTTTTAAAAAAATTAAGAGATGAAAAAAATATTGAGAGAATAATTTTAGAAAACAAAGCTACAAATGTCATGAACGCTTTTGAAATTCGTAATTTAATTCGTTTTCAAGACAACCCTAAAACAAAATTATTTTTTGAAGAAACGCATGCCGATCTTGAGTATTTTATTTTGCGCGATAAAATGAAGTTTTCACGGATGCGCCCTGATCAGATTATTGAGGGTATAGACCCTGTTATTGATACGCCATTCCATGCCTCTTATCCATCTGGGCATGCGGCTCAAGCTTATTTTATTGCATTGGTGTTGAGCGATTTAAACCCTGAAATGCAAAATAATTATAGGGATGCCGCCGTTAATATTGGGCAATTGCGTGAAATTGCAGGCGTACATTTCCCCACTGATACAGCCGCAGGAATAATATTAGCGCAAAATGTTTATAAAACGCTCATGAAAAATGAGCAGGTGCGTCTATTATTTGATGATGCAAAAAAAGAATTTGAAAAACAAAACAACAACACATAAAAGTTTAAAAAAGAGGAAACAATAAAATGGCAAATGGAAAAATTCAACAGGTATTGGGCGCGGTTGTTGACGTACAATTTGAAGAAGGCAGTATTCCTGCAATTTTGAATGCGATTACCACGCAAAATAATGGCAAAACTCTAGTATTAGAAGTGGCGCAGCATTTAGGTGAAAATACCGTTCGGGCAATTGCAATGGACACAACCGATGGATTGGTTCGTGGTCAAGAAGTGACAGATACGGGCGAGGCAATTTCCGTTCCTGTTGGACCAGAAGTTTTGGGCCGTATTTTCGATGTTATCGGAAACCCGATTGATGATATGCCCGCCCCAAAAACCGATAAACGTTATGCCATTCACCGCGATGCGCCAGCCTTTGCCGACCAAGCAACGGAGACAGAGCAGCTTGTAACAGGTATTAAAGTTGTTGACCTTCTTTGTCCTTATGCCAAGGGGGGTAAAATTGGATTGTTCGGTGGTGCGGGTGTTGGTAAAACCGTAACAATCATGGAATTGATTAACAATATTGCAAAAGGGCATGGTGGTGTGTCTGTTTTTGCTGGTGTGGGGGAGCGTACCCGTGAAGGGAAATGACCTGTATCATGAAATGTTGGAATCGGGCGTTATTAAAGAAAATGGTGCCGAAGGATCAAAGGCCGCCCTTGTTTACGGTCAGATGAACGAGCCACCAGGGGCGCGTGCGCGTGTTGCCCTATCTGGATTGTCGATGGCGGAATATTTTCGTGATGAAGAAGGACAAGATGTTCTGTTCTTCATGGACAACGTCTTCCGTTTTACCCAAGCAGGCGCGGAAGTGTCAGCATTATTGGGACGTATTCCTTCTGCGGTTGGTTATCAGCCAACACTCTCCACCGATATGGGGGCATTGCAAGAACGGATTACATCCACCAATAAAGGGTCGATTACATCGGTTCAGGCGGTTTATGTTCCTGCGGATGACTTGACAGACCCTGCGCCAGCAACGGCATTCTCGCATCTTGATGCGACAACAGTTTTATCCCGTGCGATTTCCGAACTTGGAATTTATCCTGCGGTGGATCCACTTGATTCAACCTCACGTATTTTAGACCCACGTGTTGTGGGGGATGAGCATTATAAATGTGCCGCCGATGTTCAAAAAACACTACAAACCTATAAAGCCTTGCAAGATATTATCGCGATTTTGGGTATGGATGAATTATCCGAAGAAGATAAATTGGTTGTAGCGAGAGCGCGTAAGATACAGCGTTTCTTATCCCAACCTTTCCACGTCGCAGAGGTATTTACCGGTAGCCCTGGTATTTTTGTTGATTTGGCAGATACCATTAAAGGGTTTCGCGCTATTGTTGATGGGCAGTATGACCATTTACCAGAAAGTGCATTTTATATGGTGGGTACAATTGAAGATGTAGAGGCGAAAGCCAAGAAGATGGCTGCTGAAGCCGCTTAATCTTCTGCTATTTCACTCTGACTACGTTGAATGGCGGCTCGTGTAATAAATATACACTTCACCTTATTCGCTTAATCAGATTAAAATATCATTTGATTAATATTTGAAATATAAAGTGAGGAAATAATGACTAAAGAAGAACGTGATATTGAAAAAGAATATTCTGCTAGTGAGATTGTATCAAAACTACGTCGTTTGGCCGATAATATTGAGTCAGGGGAGAATTTTGAAATTCAAGTGGCTGGGGAGCGCATTTACGTTCCAGACCGTGCAAAATTCTCAATCGAGCATGAGCGTGAAGGCGATGAAGAAGAGTTAGAATTTCAAATTAAATGGACGAATGAAGAATAATTTATTTAAATCATATATTTAAAGTTTATTACTTGGTTATAGCCAGTAAAAAATATAATATTTAGATTACTGTTTATTCGTAGTTAGAGAAAGACAAAAGATGGACGCACAAAAATTAGAAAACTTTGATTTTGAACTGGTCTCGCCTGAACGTAAATTAATGTCCGAACAGGCTTGGCAGGTTACTATACCTGGATATGAGGGTGATTTTGGCGTGCGTGCTGGTCATGCGTCTTTGGTTTCATCTATTCGTCCAGGTGTTGTTGAGATTATTACGAATAAAGGGGATGCCCCAACAAAAATTTTTATCGCCGGTGGTTTTGCCGACGTAACGGCGACAAATTGCACTATTTTAGCTGAAGATGCCATTATGGTTTCTGAAATGGAGCAATCGATTGTTGAATCTCAATTATCTGAATTACAGAATAAATTATCAGCAACAAATGATAACATTGAAAAAGAACGTTTTCAAAAACAACTAGAAATTGAAAAAGCCAAACTTACCGCACTTACGGGAAGCTTGGTTTAATACTTATAAGCTTTATCGTGAAGGTCTAGGCAATCCTCTATCTGCTACACCTTTTGGTGTGAAACATCCCGCTTCAATTTGTGCATCAATAAAAACTTTTCTTTCTGCGCCATATTGTGCAGCAACAGCATAATCAAGATTTTCATCGTCACCTATAAGTTCACTATGAAGCTCCCAAGCATCGTTTAATGATATATGACCAAAAGCCAACTCCATCGCCACTACTTGTGAACGACGATTAGCAGATCCAAAGGAAAAATATCTGCTTATCGACTCAAATGCATCTGTTTCTGTTCGTTCTTGAAAGTATGCCAAATCTTCACAGTCTAGCGTACGTTTATAATCGCCTTGCGCAATTGTGGCTAACCCATTTTCAGCATCTGCATCGACCAATTCATATTTACTATCAAGTTCACGAATAGGCAATGTCATTGCGTCATCTTGTGCCGCTGCGCCTGTTGCAATCATTGTCGCCGCTAATGTGAAACCAGCTAAAGGTGTTATTGTCATGTCAATCTCCTCAAAATAATTTAAAAAAGAAACTAACAAACACTTTTGATTATGTCAATAATATAATTAATTTATTAATTTTACAGGTTTCATTCCAAAAAAGCTGTTTGTTAAATAAATTATATCTGCTTTTTTTAGGCGGTCTAACGATATTGATTCCTGATTGGTGGTAGGGTTTTTACGTAGAATATTTTTACGGGTAACTCCAGCCAAAACGCCATCCGATAGTGGTGGGGTAAAAAGTTTCCCATTCTCTTTGATAAAAATATTACTTGTCGTACCACATGCGATATGACCATCAGTATTGATCAAAATGGCATCTTCTGCGCCTAATTTTTCTGCCGCACGACGGGCGGCGTAGGAGCGAGAATAGTCGAGCCGTTTGGAATTTTCCAGTTTACATCCTGCAATACGCGGAAAATCTGTAACCAGTGCAACGCGCATAATTTTATTTTCATTAGGGGGGGTGGCATTTGCCACATGAATAAGAATAGAGGTTTGTGTAGATTTCATTAATGGTTTTGGCGTAGTTGATCCCGTTATCATTGTACGAACGCGGGCATGGTTGGTCTTAAGATTATTTTGTTCTAATAATTTATGACAGATAGATATAAAATTTTTATAGGTTAAATGCGGCGCAATTCCTATAATATTTTCAGAGTCAAAAATAATACGATCATAATGATCTTTGGAATGAATAAGTTCACCATCATGCGCCAGCATACTATCAAAAATTCCAATACCTGTTGTAAACCCACTGTCATGGATAGAAATTGAATTTTCATTTTTAATAAATTGATCGTTAAAGTAAATCATTTAAAAACTTTCGATTATTTTTTGTATTTTGTCTTTGGTTTCTTGTAATTCTGCCGCATCGTTTGAATCGGCAACAATACCGCCACCCGTATTTACATTGATTGAATTATTCGTAACGATAAGCGATCGTATTATGATATTAAAGTCAGCTTTGTTATTAAAGCTAATATATCCTAAAGACCCACAATAAGGGCCACGTTGAACAGGCTCGATTTTGTCAATATATTGCATCGCCGCATGTTTTGGCGCACCAGTAATTGAACCACCGGGAAGACATGTTTTTAAAATATCAAAAATTGTCTTATTATCTTTAATCTTGCCCGTTATCGTAGAAACCAGATGATGAATATTTTCAAATGTTTCAATGTCAAAAAGTTTAGGAACTTTAACACTATGGGGTTTGCAAGTTTTGGATAAATCATTACGCAATAGATCAACAATCATCGTGTTTTCCGCACGTTCTTTAGGATTATTTTGAAGAATATATTTATCTTCAGTTGATGAACTTGTCCCTTTGATTGGTTTTGTTGAAACAATGCCTTGCTCATACTTTAAAAATCGTTCAGGGGAGTGGCAAAGTAAATCAAATTCTTTAAAATTAGCAAAAGCAGAAAAAGGAGCAGAATTTATGTCGCGTAATTTTTTATAGTGTGTGAAGCTATTAAAATCTTTAGGTCGAGGGGTGGACAGGCGGCGGGTAAGGTTAACCTGATAGATTTCGCCTTTATAAATTTCTTCTTTTATAAAATTAACATCATTTTTGTATTGGGAGTCATTACGGCTTAATTGCCAATTTGCATTATAATTTTTTTTATTTGTTAAAGAAAGAGGTGTAGAAGAAGGGATTTTTGTTCCATAAGCCTTTTGAAGGGCAAAATCCCAAATTATAAAATCATAATATAATCCAAAAATTGCATCGGGGAAATCATAGCCTTTTTTATTTCGTGGTTTATAACCCGATTGTTGGCAAGCATATTCATACCCGAAAAACCCGGCAACCCCCCCTGTAAAGGGTAGGTTATTAGAATAATCTAATGTATTTTTATTGTAAAATTTTTCTATTACAGTAATAAAATTTTTATGGCTGGATGTTTTATTATCTATTTTTATAATATTATCTTTAACCGAAAAAACATGAATTGGATCATAACATAAAATACTAAATTTATTATCTGCATGTGTCGAACGGTTGCTATCGAAAAAAATGCTATAGGGTTTTAACGATAATGTTTCGGCTAATGCCAAAAAATCCTGATAGGATAAATTAAGTGATTGAATTTTATTTTTCATCGGATAAAAATTTATTTATTTTTTCACAAGCGTTTTTAATACCAATACGTTCGATTTCTACCCCATCTGGGAAGGCGCCTTTTAACCGGCTTGGCATCATAGAATCCATCATAACAAAAACCCCTTTATCATCTTCACGTCTGATTAATCGTCCATAGGCTTGTTTTAATTTTAGGCGGGTGAGCATATCATCATATTTTTTACCGCCAAATTTTTCACGGCGTACTTTGTGCATAATGGTTGGACGCGGCCATGGCACGCGATCAAACACCAATAAACGAAGGGAGTTACCCGGTACATCAACCCCGTCCCGAATAGCATCTGTCCCTAATAAACAGGCATTTTCTTCATTTCTAAAGATATCAATCAGCGTTCCTGTATCCATACCATCCATATGTTGGGCATAAAGCGGAATATTTTGATGGCTTAATGGGGTCGCAATTTTCTCGTGAACAGTTTTTAATCTTGAAATGGCAGTGAATAATCCAATTGCCCCTCCTTTTGATGATTTAAATAAAGATTCATAGGCGCTTGCCACTTGATCCATATCATCTTTACGAACATCATCAATAACAAAAACTTTTGTCTTATTAGAATAATCAAAAGGAGATGAGAATTTTTCATGAATGATATCATTGCTTAAATATGCTGCTCCACTTCTTTGGAATGCAGTTTGCCAATTGGCATCTTCATCATCTGTACCATCACGAAGGGTAGCCGATGTAATAGCAACGCCATGCGCTTGGGGTTTTAAAGCAGCGGCAAAGGGAATCATAGGGTCAACCCAATGACGATATAAACCAATATCCCAAGTGCGCCCTTCAATTCGTTCAATTTCCATCCAGTCGACAAATTGATCGTCTCCTTTTTCTTTAATCAATGTATCTAACATCAAAATCCATGCGCCAATATTCATTTGTGCACGACGTTCCAACCCCGACTGTACCGCATCAATACGTTTGCGCGTATCACTTTCCAAAGTATCGGATTGATCGGCTAATTTTTTCCGCAATCCATCGGCCAAGGCAAGCATTGGTTTTTGTAATTGTTTCAAAGCCGTTCTTAATTTTTTGATAGGGGCGGGTAGAGTTTCGATAAGGGGGAAAGTTTGTGTTTCTAAAGAATAAGGGCCGTAATTTTTTCCACTACGCGCCATAACTTGTTGATAAACTTCTAAAATAAATTCTTCGGCAGGGCCCTTTGGTTGGTTATCACGAAGACGTTTTTGCCACCCGTCTGAGGTGAGGCAGCGCGATTTTTCAAGAATATCAGTAAGCATATTATTTAGTTTATCATCCCCAACAACCAAGTCTTCGGCACGAGATTTTAAACCGCGAATACGACTTTTACGGCTTGCTTCCGTTCCGCGAAGCCAGCGCCGCATATCATAAGTTTCACGCGCGGTAAGATGCCCAGAAAATGCACTATCCGCGGCATCAAAAAGATGATGCCCTTCATCAAATACATAGCGCAAGGGTAGGTCATCAGCATTTTGATTAATTGCAGTTTGGATCATGACAAGGGCATGGTTGGCAATAACCAACTCCGCCCGTTTGGATTTACGAACCGATTGTTCAACAAAGCAGCGATGGTAATGATCGCATGCCGAATAAATACATTCCCCGCGACGATCTGATAAACCTGTTGTGAATTGAAAACCAAGAAGGGTGGATAACCATCCAGGAAAATCTGCACCACTGGTTAGGTCGCCATTTTGGGTTGCGGCAACCCATCGTGCCATAATGCCGATTGCTATGGCTTGGTTTTGATGGTGGGATAAGGCCGCACCCGCAGCTGCTTCCTCCAAATTTAAAAGACAGAGGTAGTTTTCACGCCCTTTACGCACCGCCACTTTTACATTTTTTATGTCGCTGTTGGGGTAAAGGCGGTCAAGCTCATCATTGACTTGCTGTTGTAGGTTTTTGGTATAGGTTGAAATCCATACTGACCCTTTATTCTTTTCTGCCCAGATTGAGGCGGGAGAGAGGTAGCCAAGGGTTTTCCCTACGCCTGTTCCTGCTTCGGCGAGTACGATGTGAGGTTTACCATCTTCTTGGAATGGGGCAAAAGCCCCTGTAAGCATGGTAGCATATTCCATTTGCTGTTTGCGGTCTTCGGCATTTTCACCAAGTAATTTTTTAAGCTGATTACGGCTTTCATCACCAGTAACAGGATAATGGGAGGGGGGAGGCACGGGCGCTTCCTCCGCCCATTCGGGTAGATTTTTCCACACATTTAAATCTGCTTTGCTTATCACTGGAATTTCGGGCTGGTATTTCTCACCCAAGGCATCAAAAATAAATGGTGTCCAATTCCAACCTTTGCCTTGTTGTCCCATAACACCAGCAATTTTTATAGGGTCTGCCTTTGCCCTCCATGGATCATTTTTAAGGTCATGAAGCAAAGCCTTGGCACAATCCAACATAACCATTGGAATATCATCTAATTTATTTTTTGTCGGAATATCAATTGCCTTGGCTAAACCCACAGGCGTTGGAATGCAAAATTTAGCAGGATGCACAAATGCAAAAAGTTCAAGCAAGTCAAACGCAATTAATGAATCATAATTTAAACGAGAGCGCACATATGGCGCATGACACGTTAAAACAGGTTTTGTATTGATATATTGCTTTGCAGTTTCATGATTGGTGATTCTAATTTCACCATCCGTAGTCAAAATAACCGCCTGCGTCGTATTGGCATATAAAACAGGAATATCGGGAATTGATATTACAGTATTCTTACGAAAGGCGGCATCATGCAACATAAAGGTAGTTTTAACACAATAAAATAAGGGTTAAAACGTTCTATATCATGCTTATTCAATATTATTTTGCGATAAGAGTTTGATAGAAATAAAAATAATCTTCGCCATCTAATGCATCGCTGGCACTTGCTTGATTATCTGTTACAAAACAACCAGCTCTTTGACCTGTTAATTCATTTCCTGTTGTTTCTATTTGATTATTCGTACCACCAAAAGTGCCTGAAAATGCTGGTCCTTCAATTGCGGAGCCATTATTATCCCTTGGGGGATAATTTGAGGGGTTTTCAATCCCTAAGATAGAATTAATGGCCATGCAATAGCCCAATTGAAGGTTGGGAATAAACATGATCAAATCATGACCATCTGAAGCTAAATCAGAATTACCAACGCCTATCACTCTTGTTGTCGCTGTAAATATGGTGTTTAAGGGCCATGCAAGCGTTCCATTAATTAACCATTTCCCATCTTGTTCAGAATTATACTTATCTATACCCATTCCTGATTGTCCAAAAACCTCACATTCAGGTTTAGGAGAAGCACCACCAAAATTAATATCATTCTCACTACATCCGCGAGCCAGTAGATTTTGTACGGCAATTTCAACAGATTTGGCGTAGTTTAAAATTTCATTCGCAATAATTACATTTTGTTCAAAATCACCCGTATCGTTTGTTTGGTTAGAGGAGCGGGTTAAGCTAAGGGTTAGTAACCCTATTAATAAAATAGCGATAAGGATAAAAAGAAGGATGTTGCCTGTTTGGTTTTTCATCTATCTTGCCGCCAGTACAGAATAGAAATAATATTGATCATTATATTGCCAACATCCACTCATTTTGCCAATTAATTCAATTGGGTTTACTCTAGTACCGCCCCCTGCAAATGCATTATTATGTGAATTTATTTGCCACTGTCCATAGGCGAAGTTCTCTCCTATAGGAATGGCATGACTTGCATTATTATCAATAGGGGGGTTACCGTCAGTGGTTGTAATTGATAATTTTCTGTTAATGGCTTTACAAATTCCTAAAGGGATTTTGGTTGTCATCAATAACTCGTTTTTAGAATTATCACCGATGTCTTGTATTTTATGTTTTGAATGAATGGAATATTCATTAAATCCGAAATTTACAATTTCTTGAGGTGTTGGTTGCCAAGATACAGCCCCACCATTTGGGTGAAAAATTGCACATGAATTGTCAGGGGGAGATAAAGAATTCTCATAGTGGTCTGGATGCTGAAACCCGAGTGAATAAAAACTTAACTGTGTTTCTAAATCACAGCCATTTATTAGTAAATTTTTAACAGCATTTTTTAGAGTATTAGCATAGCTCAAAATCTCAGTCACAATTAAATCTTCTTGTTGACCTGATAAATTATCTGCGCCAGAGCGTGAGCCGCTGGATACGACAAAGGCGAGGGCGGCAAAAAGCGCGATGAGGATAAAAATAATTGTAATTGCACTACCCGATTGTGAAGTCTTTTGCAAATGCGTTTCCAAAGGAAAACCTTGATTTTTATGATATATTGGGTCTAATGCATTCATAAAATTATTTTACCACATCCAACCTTATAAAATAGACAAAAAATGACAAAACCAGATAAAAATGCCCCTGATAATAATCCCAATACGGATTTAACAAACCCTAGAGAAGCCAAGATTCACAAGTTAAATCAGCTTAAAGAAAAGGGCGTTGATCTTTATCCTGCAAAATTTACGGTTTCTCATGATTTGCAAAAAATCCATGATGAATATGGAAGTCTGGAAAATGGGGAAGAAAAAACTGAAATTGTAACTGTCGCAGGGCGTATTACAGCGATGCGTAACAATGGAATGTTTATTGACCTCACCGATCATACGGCAAAATTACAAATTTTTTGTCACAAAGATTCGATGGATGCGGATGCCTTAGAAAACCTAAAACTTTATGATATTGGGGATATTATTGGCGCCGAAGGGACAATGCGACGCACCCCGCGTGGTGAATTGTCGGTACGGGTCAAAAAGACCACCATGTTGACCAAATCATTGTTGCCCTTGCCAGAAAAGCATCATGGTTTATCGGATGTTGAACAACGATATCGTCAACGCTATCTCGATATTCTAACAAATGAAGACTCAAAGGCCAAGTTACTGACACGCTCCAAAATTGTAAGGTTTATGCGTGATTATTTAAATGATAGTGGTGCGATTGAAGTTGAAACACCTATTTTACAACCTATCATGGGGGGGGCATCGGCAAAGCCTTTTATCACGCATCATAATTCACTGGGAACAGATTTTTATCTAAAAGTGGCTGCTGAGCTTTATTTAAAGCGTATGTTGGTGGGGGGGTTCGCCCATCATGTGTATGAGATTGGACGTTATTTTAGGAATGAAGGGATTTCAGTCAAACATAACCCCGAATTTACAATGGCAGAAGGCAATATGTTATATGCTGATTATAACGATATAATGGATTTTGTTGAGGATTTAATCTCCAAAACGGTTCAAGAAGTACATGGCAGTTTTAAAGTAACGTATGATAATAAGGAATTAGATTTTACGCCAAAATGGAAGCGTGTATCTATGTGTGATTTGATTAAAGAAAAAACAGGTATTGATTTTCTTAACCTTGATACTGCGCAAAAAGCGCGTGAGGCGGCAAAGAATATTGGTATTCATTGCGATGAAAAATTACTGTGGGGGCAAGTTGTTGCCGAAGTTTTTGATGAGCGTGTTGAAAACACAATTATTCAACCCACACATGTGACAGATTTGCCTGCCGATATTTCGCCTTTAGCAAAACCACATGTCGATGATGCCCGTTTAACGCAACGCTTTGAAACATTTGTAAATGGTTGGGAAATTGCGAATGCCTTTTCAGAGAGCAATGATCCCGCCGTTCAGCGCGCACAGTTCGAAGAACAAGTTGCCCAACGCGAAGCGGGAGATGATGAAGCACAAATGTTAGATGATGATTATCTCACCGCGCTTGAATACGGCCTCCCCCCTAATGGTGGATGGGGAATTGGGGTTGATCGGCTTATCATGCTTTTAACCGATACAGCTAATATTAAAGACATTATTGCCTTTCCAACATTGAAGCCATTAAAATGAATCATTTGAACTTACGCATTATAAGAACGTTATAAAATTATGCGTGGTGTTGTTGAATTAAATCAGGCGGCGAGCGAGAAGCGAAACCCAATTGAACAATCTATTCCGTTTAAAATTCATTCTGAATTCGAACCAGCGGGGGATCAGCCAACGGCTATTCAAAAATTATCCGAAGGATTGCAAAGCGGGCTAACCGATCAAGTTTTATTAGGCGTTACAGGATCAGGCAAGACATTCACAATTGCCAATATTATTCAAAAGCTACAACGCCCTGCTATTATTATGGCACCCAATAAAATTTTAGCGGCTCAACTTTATGGGGAATTCAAAACATTTTTTCCTGAAAATGCGGTGGAGTATTTTGTATCCTATTACGATTATTACCAACCCGAAGCGTATGTTCCACGCACCGATACTTTTATTGAAAAAGACAGTCAAATTAACGAACAGATTGATCGAATGCGCCATGCGGCGACCCGCGCCTTGTTTGAGCGTCGAGATACAATTATTGTCGCATCGGTATCGTGTATTTATGGTATTGGTTCCAAAGAAGATTATATGTCGATGACGCTGGATCTCACCAAAGGGATGGAGATTGACCGCGATCAACTTATTTTACAATTTATCGCACTACAATATAAGCGTAACGATATTTCATTTGATCGGGGATCATTTCGGGTGCGGGGGGATACGGTTGAGCTTTTCCCATCCCATATGGAGGATAGCGCATGGCGTTTCTCATTCTTTGGCAATGAGATTGAAGAAATTACCGAGTTTGATGCCCTTACAGGGCAAAAGCATGAGGATAAAGAAGCGGTCAGAATTTATGCGAACTCGCACTATATCACACCCGGCCCCACCATTCGTCAGGCGATAAAGCAGATGAAAGTGGATTTGAAATCCAGCCTTGCAAGTTTTGAATCCCAAGGAAAATTATTGGAAGCACAACGTCTTGACCAACGCACCCAATTTGATATTGAAATGCTGGAAGCCACAGGAATGTGCAAGGGGATTGAGAATTACTCCCGCTATCTTACAGGGCGCTTTCCAGGGCAACCCCCTCCCTCTTTAATTGAATATTTACCGCAAGATTCAATTATGTTTTTAGATGAAAGCCATGTGATGGTGCCACAAATAGGCGCCATGTATAAGGGGGATCGCGCCCGAAAATCAACCTTGGTCGAGCATGGATTTCGTTTGCCTGCCGCCATTGATAACCGTCCTTTAAAGTTCGAAGAATGGAATGCCTTTCGCCCGCAAACAGTTTATGTTTCCGCTACTCCCGCCCCGTGGGAGATTGAACAAGCCAATGGAGAAATCGTTGAACAGGTGGTGCGCCCCACAGGATTAATTGACCCCCCTGTAGAAATTCGCCCCACCGAACATCAGGTTGATGACTTGATGAGCGAATGCCACAAAATAATAAAGCAAGGCGGGCGTATCATGGTCACCACTTTGACCAAAAAAATGGCAGAAGCACTCACCGAGTATTTGGTCGAAAACGGGCTTAAAGTACGCTATATGCACTCAGATATTGAAACGCTGGAGCGTATTGATATTATTCGTGATCTGCGCCTTGGAGAATTTGATATTTTGATTGGTATTAATCTATTGCGTGAAGGGTTGGACATTCCCGAATGTATGTTAATGGCAATTTTGGATGCGGATAAAGAGGGGTATTTACGGTCCAAAACTTCCCTTGTGCAAACCATCGGACGTGCCGCACGAAATGTTGAAGGTCGTGTTATTTTATATGCGGATAAAATCACAGGGTCGATGCAATATGCCATTGATGAAACAGATCGTCGCCGTAGCAAACAAGAAGAATATAATAAAGAGCATGGCATCACGCCTCTTACAATTAAAAAGAATATTGGCGATTTGTTAGAAGGGGTGCGAAAGGTCGAAACCGAAACCGAAAAACGCCGTACTTATGCAAGCTTAACCGACAAATCGCAAGATGCATTAGAAGATCCTGCTAAATTATCAAAACACATTGAGAAATTGCGTAAAGAAATGCGCGATGCCGCAGGAAACCTTGAATTTGAGCAAGCAGGTAAAATCCGTGATGAGATTAAAAAGCTTGAAGCTTTAGATTTGGGCATTGATACAATTTAACAATTTAAAGTTTAGCTGTTTAATTCAATATCCAAAAAGCTGAGTAAATGCGCCCAGCTTGAACGATCAGCATCTAAATTATAAGCCGCACCTGTAGAATTATCTGTTCCTGATTCAATTTGGGTAAAGGCATGAACCGCCCCAGAATAGGGAATAAAATCATAAGGAATTTCTTGGGAGAGCATTTCCATTTTAAAATTTTGTAACTCTTCTTCAGAAATATAAGGATCATCTGATCCATGATAAACGGCAATGGCCGCCTTTATTTCTTTTGGGTCATATTTTTCGATTGCGCTGGATAATGCACCATGAAAACTGCCGACGGCTTTTATATCTGCGCCACTACGCGCCCATTCCAAAACCATGCCACCACCAAAACAATAGCCAATAGCGGCAATTTTGGACATATCAGTCTGCGGTTGAGTGGAAAGATAATCTAAAGCCGCATTCATACGGCCCAATGCCAAATCTGCATTTGTTTTATATTTTGTTGATTGTGTTTGAGCCGCATCCATTGTTTTGGGGCGAATATCTTTGCCATACATATCAATGGCAAAAGCGTTATAGCATTGACGGGAGAGCATTTCGGCACGCATACGCTCATTATCTGTAATTCCCTTCCATTGATGAACAATTATAACGCTAGGGTAAGTTTCTTTTAAATCGCTACAGCGCGAAGGAACATAATATCCTTCAAGCGCAGTATCACCATCGTTATAGGCCACAACTTTGCCTTGAATATCATTTGGTGTTTCGGTAGCCCGTGCCGTATCAACAAACAATAAAGAAAAAGAAATTACAAGGGAGAGGGTGAGTATGGATAAGAATTTCATCATAAAACTTTCTTGTGCGTAACATAATATCTAATCATTATAAAAAAAGGCACCTGCATTACGCAAGTGCCATTTCAAGTTTGGGGGGGAGAAATAAGAAATATAAGCTCAATTTACCTTGTTACTATGTTTATAATGACGTCTTTCCCAGACCGCCTCTAACGTAGTCGCGCAAGACATAAAGCCAAATAATTTATAGATTTTTGGTAAATTGGTAATTTGTTTTGGATATTTAAAATTTAATTTTGTTAACTGTGTTTTTGTGGGGATATTATTATCATTCGCCAAATTATAAACCGAACGCATAGATTTTTTATGATGTAGTTCTGCAATAGAACGCAAAGTTTTATCAATATCTTTATTTTGACCATAAGTTTCATAAATACCCTGATAGCTTATACGATTTTGGGACATAAAATCTTCAAGCCAATACCATGCCCAATATGGCATGGACACAAGGCGGTAATCATTAAGCAATCCAGGAATGATTTTTGAGGTTAGATTATCGTTCACTGGCGAGGTTTTTTTCATCGTTAATATTAATCTTTCGTGTTTAATTTATAAATTATCATCTCATTTTGAGTATATGAATTGCAAATTATTAGCTATGAAAAAGATTGATATTACATAATAAACAAAATTGTTGAATGATTTCAATTTGTTAAAAAAAAGTTTTTATGTTCAAGATTTTTTCATCCTTTTGTATAAAAAAGATTAAAAAGTGACACGAAGGGCGAATTTAAGATAAAATGAATTATAACATGTAAAAAAGGAGTGGTCTTTTGTCAATTTGGTTCTTTTTATGGATTTTATTTGCCTTGCTAATGATCGGGGTTACAGGTTGGTCTACCCTAATCCTTGTTCAACAAAAGCAAGCTTGGAAAAAATTCGCAGCGGATAAAAAAATTGCTTATAAGCCGAATAAGTTTTTTGGCCCAGCAGAAATGAATGGAACGATAGAAGAATTTTTACTTTCTTTTTTTACAGGGGAACAACAAAATCCTGAAGCGCGTAAAAACCGTCAGCTTACCATTGTCGAAATTGTCGACCCGCATCCTTATGTTGATGGTCTTGCCGCAGGGAATGACCAAATGAAGGCATTTATAAATTTGCTTGATACTCTGTCACCACAAAAAATAGATGATAAAAATTGGAATAAAAGTAATGTGGTTTCCTCCCGAAATAAAGCAGCAGTAAATTCTTATTTAACCCCTGCGCGGATTAAGATTATTAATGAAATGATTGCTTTTCCAAAATCAGATGTAATTGTTCTTTTAGATGGGGAGCAGGGGGTATTTCGCTTTGAAACATCAAATCCGTTAACTGATGAAGTAAAAATAGATCAAATGTTGCAAAAAATGTTTGCCCGTATCCGTAAATTGCGACCCACCCCTGAGGAGGCCACGACGCTAAGCTCTTTAGTAAACGATAAGGCTGATTCTGCTGCACCAATCGCGCTTACTCATGATGATACAGTTGTACCAAATGAGGATCATGGCGAAGATAAAGCGAATGATGAAGGTAAGGAAGATAAAAAGTAATATTACTCTTTATCAAAAATACATTCTAAAGAATTTATATTACGACCATTATAATCAATTGTATCTTCAGAAATATTAAAAAGACATGTCATTGATTTTTCACTATCACTACGTTTAAACGCAATTAAATTATCGTGTGGTGTTTCGATAAAATCAATTTCTCCGCTTTGCAATAAAGGTTGGGTTTTACGCCATTTAATGAAAGCTTTTGTTTGATTTAGCACCGAATTTTCATCGCGTTCTTGCATATCTACTGCGCGATTTGCATGTTCGGAAGGGATAGGAAGCCAAGTTTCAACGCTTGAATCATTTGTTTGCGAAAACCCTGCATGCAGCGCCTCTTTTTTCCAGGGCATAGGGGTACGACATCCATCGCGTCCCTGCCATTCTGGCCACATATAAATACCCCAAGGGTCTTGTAATTTTTCGAATGGAATGATTGCTTCTGGTAATCCCAGTTCTTCCCCTTGATATAAAAAAGGTGTGCCACGCAGGCTGAGCAATAATTTATTGAGTAGAATGGCTAGCCCATCTTTATCTTTTATACCGCGCCCCCATCGCGTAGCAGAGCGGACAACATCATGGTTGCTAAATGCCCAGCTTGGCCAGCCATCACCGGGTTGTTTTGCAAAGTCACGAAATGGAATTTCGATAGTTTGTTTTTCCAAATTACCTGCGCTGGTTCCTTGCATTAAATGAGTGTTATAGGTGGTATGCAAAAGTTTTGAACCATCGGTATATTCCGCCGCAAGTTTATAGGGATCATCATCACCAATTTCACCAATTGTCATCACATCATCATATTTATCCATCAATGCACGAATTTTAGCCAAAAAATCAATATTTTCTGGACGTGATTTATCGTAGATATGGTTTTGCATGGTATAAGGATATGGTGCCTCTACCTGTACGCCAGTGGATAAAGTATTAGGGTCACGGGGGGGATTGTTACGCAAATCTTTATCATGAACATAGAAATTTACAACATCTAGGCGAAAGCCATTAACCCCACGTTCCAACCAATATTCGCATTCACTTAAAATTTGTTTTTGTACCGCTTCGCAATGAAAATTTAAATCAGGCTGATCGGGTAGAAAATTATGCATATAATATTGACCGCGTTTGGTATCAAACGTCCAAGCCGCGCCACCAAAAACAGATTGCCAATTGTTGGGCGGGCTGCCGTCATCTTTTGCATCAGCCCACACATACCAATCGGCTTTACGGTTATCGCCGCCCAAGCGGCTTTCCTTAAACCATGCATGTTCTTTTGATGTGTGAGAGAGCACCATGTCAATAATGATCTTCATGCCCAAATCTTGAGCCTTGGCTAGCAATGCATCAAAATCTTCATTGGTACCAAAAATGGGGTCAACCGCACGAAAATCGGAAACATCATATCCAAAATCAGCCATAGGCGAGGCAAAGAAGGGCGATATCCAAATGCCATCAACCCCAAGATCGGCAACATATTTCAACTTATCTGTAATCCCTGATAAATCACCAATACCATTGCCATTGCGATCCATATAAGAACGCGGATAGATTTGATAAAAAACACCTTTTTTCCACCATGGTTGATCAGACATAAATTGTCCCTTTCAAATAAAGTTTTGTTTCGCCGCTTATATAAACGCGGTCATCTTTTAATTCAAGCGATAAATCACCACCACGTTCAGAAACTTGGCGTGCGGATAATTTTACTTTATTTAGTTTCTCTGACCAATAGGGTGCAAGCGTACAATGCGCCGAGCCGGTTACAGGATCTTCAGGAATGCCCATATCATAAGGACAAAAAAACCGTGATATAAAATCGTAATTCTTATCTTTTGTTTTTGATGTAATGATAACGGCATCGGGATATTTTATAAGCTTAGAAAAATCTACTTTTGCATTACGAACAAAATCCTCATCATCGTAAACAAGCATTAAATCCCGCGCTTTGTAAGCTTCGATAGGTTTAGGGCTGTTCATACTTTCGTACACGATGGGTGGGACATCATCAATATCAATTTTTTCACCCGGGCGGCAGGGAAAATCCATTTTTAAAAAGTCGCCATCTTTTGTGACGGTTAGATCACCAGCAACATTTGTTTTAAAAATGACCGTATCTCTATCGGGATAAAGCTCGTTCAATATGACATGCGATGTTGCGAGCGTCGCATGACCGCATAAATCAATTTCATAAGTAGGGGTAAACCAACGCAAAAAATAATCATCACCATCGGGAACAAAAAATGCGGTTTCAGAAAGATTATTCTCAATCGCAATATTTTGCATGACATCATCAGGAAGCCATGCATCTAAAGGCACAACGGCGGCTGGATTGCCGCCGAAGGTCTGTGATGTAAAGGCATCAACTTGATAAATTGGATATTGTCCCAATATAGTTTGCTTTATTCTGCGGCTTGCGCTTTTGCGTCTGCGGCAATTTGCATTTTTACAATTTTATCAGGATTCTTTGGTGGCTCCCCTTTTGTAATGGCATCGACATGTTCCATACCGTCAACAACCTGACCCCATACGGTGTATTGGTTGTTTAGGAAACTACAATCATCAAAACAGATGAACCATTGTGAATTGGCACTGTTTGGATTGCCCGAGCGAGCCGCACCAATTGTCCCACGACCAAAATTATAATCATTAAATTCTGCATCAAGATCGGGAAGTTCAGAACCGCCCGTACCTGTACCCGTAGGATCGCCAGTTTGTGCCATAAAACCGTCAATAACGCGGTGCCAAACAATACCATCATAAAACCCCTCACGTGTTAAAGATTTTAATACGTTCAACATGGTTTGGTGCAATATCAGGCATCAGTTTGATGGTCACTTGGCCATCTTCCAAATCGAGAAGTAATGTGTTTTCCGGGTCTAGTTCGGCGGCCTTGGAATTGCCCATTGGTGCAGCAGTCATGAGTAGTAAGCTCCCTAATAATATGGTGAAAATTTTAAGCATAAAGATTTTTCCTTATATGATTTTAATAAGGATCAAAATTGCCACAGCGATATGGCGAATGCAAGGCAGGAATAGGGTTATTCAGAAGTATAATTATAAATTGGGAATAATATTATTGGCGTCGATTTATTCCGCAGCCATCAATAACGATTGCGCGTTATGTTCTTTAATTCGATCATTAATTTCGCAAATACATGTCCCACAACATGGTTTTTCACCACCCGAACAGGCACTATAAATACTAGATGTTTTTTTCAAAATCTTATCATCCTTCAAAACGTTGTCTAAATCTTTATCCGAGAAAGGATTACAAAGGCAAACATACATATTTTTATCTCTCTAAAAAATAATTGCAAATGCGAATGATTTGCTTTATTTATTAAAGTTACTGCAAATGCGATTAATTCGCAAGACCTAAACATAAAAACTTTTCAACATATTGTTACACGAGGCTTGTTATTCATCTACATGTTGTGTCTGGCGATAAATTTTTGAGCGTCATCAAAACGCACATGGAAATAATCCGTTCGATCATTTCCTTGGTTAAATTCTACTGTTAGCAATGTGGGCAATAACGTACGACTTTTTAAACCAATTATTGATTTTGCAGGATATTTCCTAATTTCTGAGGAGGCATTTAAAAGCCCTGTTCTAAAAAAGCCCAAAAAATTCTGGGTTAAAACAAGCTTACCATTAGCGATTTGCCCTACTTTTCTAGCCCAGATTTGTGATAAAATGTCCTCATTATCAATGGTCGCGTCAATTAATTTTTGAGTGGCATTACTCGACATTATTAAACATTGTTCGACATTATTTTAAATTAAAAATTTATTTATCGCTGCCTTCTTTTGCATCTTCACTATCAGAATTAAGCATAAGAAAATTTTCAATTCCCATATCTTCAATCATTTTTAGTTGTGTTTCCAAATGATCTTCATGGCCTTCTTCATCGGCTAAAATCATTTTGAAAAGATCGGATGTTGTATAATCGCCTGCGGCTTCTGCTGCTCTAATTCCTGCTTGGTATCCTTCGATACCTTCGCGTTCAATAGCCAAATCCGCTTCGATAACTTCTTTCACATTTTGACCAATTCTTAATTTGCCTAAATCTTGTAAATTCGGTAGGCCATCCAAAATCAAGATACGGTCAATAATCTTTTCCGCATGTTTCATTTCTTCAATGCTTTCCTCATACTCATGCTTTGCCAATTTGGACACGCCCCAATCATCAAGCATGCGGGCATGTAGAAAATATTGATTGATGGCGGTCAATTCCCCTTTTAAGGCATTGTTTAAATGTTTAATTACAAGTTTATCGCCTTTCATGGCATTGCTCCTTTTTAAGTCGTTAGCGCGATTATGATTTGAGTGCGCGGTTTATAATCGTATCAATATTCTTTGTATAGGCGGAATAGTCAAAGATTTTTTCTAACCCATCCTTATTTATTTTTGCTGTCACATCATCGTCGGACGATAATGCATCCATCAATGTCGTTTGCGCTTTACTTTCCCAGACTTTCATCGCGTTGCGTTGAACGATACGATACGCATCCTCACGGCTAATTCCTGCTTGGGTAAGGGCAAGTAGAACCCGCTGGGAGAATACAAGCCCCCCCATTTTTTCTAAATTTTCAATCATGGTATCGGGATAGACCAACAATTTTTCAATAATTCCTGTCATACGGTGAAGGGCATAATTTAATGTAACCGTTGCATCGGGGCCAATATTACGCTCAACCGAAGAATGGGAAATATCCCGTTCATGCCATAACGCCACATTTTCAAGGGCGGGAATAACGGTTGCACGAATAAGGCGTGCCAATCCTGTTAGGTTTTCTGTACCAATCGGGTTACGCTTATGCGGCATTGCGCTTGATCCCTTTTGATTTTTTGAAAAATATTCTTCGGCCTCGCGCACCTCAGTTCGTTGCAGATGGCGAATTTCGATGGCTAGATTTTCAATTGAACTGGCGATGACAGCCAAAGTTGAAAAGAACATCGCATGACGATCCCGTGGAATGACTTGGGTTGCCACCGTTTCAGGGCGAAGCCCTAGATTATCAGCAACATATTGCTCCACTTCGGGGGCAACGGTGGCATAGGTACCAACCGCGCCAGAAATGGTACAAACGGCAATTTCTTCGCGTGCCGTTATCAGGCGTTTTTTCGCCCGGGCAAAGGCGGCATAATGCCCTGCTAGCTTTAATCCAAAAGTTGTCGGTTCCCCATGAATACCGTGAGAACGACCAATACATAGGGTGTTGCGATGTTCTTCAACACGAGATTTAAGGGCGGTAAGAATATTATCCAAATCTTTGAGTAAGATATCGGCAGCTTGGGTTAATTGCTTGGCAAAACACGTATCGACCACATCGGAACTGGTCATACCCTGGTGGACATAACGGCTAGCTTCTGGGTCATCAATATGTTCGGCGACGGAAGTAAGAAAGGCGATGACGTCGTGCTTCACTTCGGCTTCAATTTCATCAATACGGGCAACATCAAAACCGCCCTTTGTCCGCAATGCTTTAGGGCATGCATCGGGGATGGTGCCTAATTCAGCCATTTTTTCGCAAGCAAGTGTTTCAATCTCAAGCCAGATTTTAAAGCGATTTTCAGGCTCCCAGATGGAGGCCATTTCGGGACGGGTATAGCGTGGAATCATGATTTTACCTTATATAGTGAATTTGAGAATGTTTTACCACAAAGACACAAAGACACAAAGGGTTTGGGTAAGCTATTCCGCCCTATCCACAATCCGACAAAGTTATTTTAAAAATCAAATTTCATTCTAATTCCAGCAAAGGCGCCTTGCCCATCAGATAACCCACCACGAATGGATGTATCGCCAGCGCGCATGCCTACTTCTGCTGTTACATTATTAAGTAAAGGATTATTTACAAATTGATCTAAATTAACGCCTAATCCAGTTTCCACAGATTGAACGAAGTCACCCTCATCTAAGCCAATTGCAGCACGTCCAAAACCATAAGCTAAATCATTCCCGTAAGTGACTTCTCCTATTACTGCGCCTGATAATCCTTCACTACTGCCAATTGCTCCAGCTTCAACAGACCAGCTTTGAAATCCAATATCACCATATTGATTTTGATCGGTGGTATCAAGATCGGGAGTATCAGCAGACTCTGATGGATTGTCCCATCGACGTTCAATGGCACCACTAACATAGAGTCCATCTTCAGTATGAATTCCAGCCGCACCACTTAAATTTGTTGTATGTCCACCGCCTAGATCAGTCTGTCTGGAAACTCCAATACTCTGACCCCAAGAGACAAACCATCTTGCCCTAAGCCAGCAGTGAGGGAGCGGCTCCATTCTATAGTTGTATCTCCAAGTACTGTGCCACCATTTGCAAAGTGACCGATACCTAAATCTCCATTAGAGGTCATTCCAAATGCTAATCCCTCTGGGTTTAAACCTTCCATTCCAACACCAGCAACACGATCAATAATGCTAGCACCCTCTATTTTCATAATTTCTGCTGCAACTTTGGGGTCAACCATAATACCATTATTGCCTAAACCAGTTCCTTGTCCTTGTAATATTTCAAAATCAGCCATTATTCCTCCTATTGTAAAATAATAATAGCAAATTTACATAACAATATACAAATTAACCATGATTTTAAATCAATCCCTCGGTTTTAAAACTTTTATATCCATTGCGACTAATGATCAGGTGGTCATGTAAAGTGATGTCGAAGGGGGTGGCGGCTTCTATTACTTTTTTGGTCATTTGAATATCGGCAGGGGAAGGGGAAGGATCGCCGCTGGGGTGGTTATGCACCATGATGAGTGCGGTTGCACCTACATCCAATGCACGTTTCACAATTTCGCGCGGGTAAGCGGGAGTGTGGTCAACGGTTCCTGATTGTTGCACTTCATCGGCAATCACTTCATTGCGTTTGTTTAAGAAAATAAGACGAAAATGCTCATTCGGCTCGTTCGCCATGGAGGCTTGGCAGTAATCCAATAACCGTTGCCAGTTGGTCAAGACAGGGCGTTGCATAATATCTTGCTTTAACAACCGAAGACCTGCAGCACGGATGGCGCGAATAGCCACGGCAGAATTATGGCTAATCCCATTTATGGATTGTAAATCATTAAGTGATGCATTCAAGACACCATTTAAATCTTTGAATTTACGAATTAATTCTTTGGCGATGGGTTTCACATCTTTTCGCGGTATTGCCATGAACAATAAGAGTTCTAATAATTCATAATCGGGTAAGGCATCAGGCGCATTTAAAAAACGTTCACGAAGCCGATCACGATGCCCACCATGATTATGTTTAGGCTTTTTCAATATTTGTTCTTGGGCTTGGTTATCTACGCTCATAAAAATTTTTTACCATGATGGGTCAAAGACGCGAAGTTTTATTTTAACTAACTTAGAAATCTTGATAGTTTGTTTACAATATTTAATAAGGTGGTTTTGTATATCCCGCTGGAGAATGGGTGAAAATTTCAAACCCATCTTCGGTAACGGCCAAGCTATGTTCATACTGGGCGGAAAGGGATTTGTCACGGGTTACGGCTGTCCAGCCATCTTGTAAGACTTTTGTTTGATATTTGCCTGTGTTTATCATCGGCTCAATCGTGAAAAACATGCCGGGTTCAAGACGTTCGCCTTGACCCGGTTCGCCAAAATGAACAACGGATGGGGGGGCATGAAAACTGCGCCCTAAACCATGGCCGCAAAAATCACGCACAACGGAGAAACGGTTGGCATGGGCGTGTTCTTGAATGGCATGCCCAACATCACCCAAAGTTGCCCCCGGCCTGACCATTTCAATACCGCGCATCAAACAGTCATAAGTCACATCACAAAGCTTTCGCGCCTTAATGGGGATTTTGTTCCCTACAAAATACATGCGTGAGGTATCACCATGCCAGCCATTGAGGATAACCGTCACATCAATATTTAAAATATCACCTTCGCGGAGTGATTTTTCTTCAGGGATACCATGACAAACCACATGGTTAATCGAAGTACAAATTGATTTGGGAAAAGGAATACGCGTTGCATCACCGCCATACCCCAATGGGGCAGGAATGGCGCCATGTTTTGTTGCAAATAAATGACATAGCCTGTCTAATTCTTCGGTCGTAACGCCTGGAACAACATGGTCGGTAATCATATCCAATGTTTCAGCGGCAAGTTTTCCTGCTGCGCGCATGCCTTCAAAATCTTGGGCGTTATGCAGTTCGATCCCTGATTGTGAAAATTTGTTCTGTCCTTGTGTCGTCATAGTTTTTACCTTATATCTTCAATCATAAATTTCAAGGAATAAGAAAAAATGACAGAAAAAACAACAGGCAAAGAATCGGATAAAATCTATACTGCCGCCCTCATTATAATTGGGGATGAGATTTTGTCGGGACGTACCCATGACAAAAATACCCCATGGATTGCGGAGCGTCTGACCGAATTGGGCGTACGCTTGGGCGAGGTTTGTATTATTCCCGATATTGAACAAAAAATTATTGATACCGTGAATACGATGCGCGCGGCGCATGATTATGTGTTTACAACGGGTGGTATTGGTCCCACCCACGATGATATTACGGCGCAAAGCGTTGCCCATGCTTTTGGTGTTGAAGTTGAATTGCATGACGATGCCTATCAAGAATTGCTAAAATATTATAAAGACGAGAGTGAGATTACCCAAGCGCGTAAGAAAATGGCAATGATACCCCAAGGTGGAGAATTAATTGATAATCCCGTCAGTGGCGCACCAGGAATTAAAATTGAAAATGTCTATATTTTTGCAGGCGTACCGCGCATTATGCAAAGTATGTTTGATGCTATCGCCCATACCTTAAAAGGGGGAAAGCCTGTTCAATCAAAGTCAGTAACGGCCAATTTACCCGAAAGTGCAGTGGCAGATGATCTGGGTCAAATTCAAAAACAATATCCCGATATTTCAATCGGGTCATATCCGCAATATCGCAATGGTAAATTTGGAACAACATTGGTTTTACGCGGCATTAATGATAGTGATTTAAAAGCTGCACAGGATGATGTTGTTAAAATGGTAAAAAAAATAGGAGATAGCGACCCAATTATCGCGTAGATTAAATCCTTAAAAATAAATCTACACCCACATTATTTACATAAACGATTAATATCTTCTTAAAATTTATTTGTTATTTTGACAATAAGAGGATTTTTATCATGAAAAATATTTTATTACTGACAGTAGCAATATTTATTGGATCTCATTCTATTGCAAAGGCAGAAATTTTAAATTTTGATTACACCCCACAGATAGAGTTCAATTCAACCAAACCAAATTGGTATCATAGTAAACATCAGAATTTTGATAATGTGGAAATCCCCAGTTTCAAAATTTCTTTACAAACCAGTGAAAATACAAATGGGGCGTGGAGTATGCAATTTATTGATACCAATCAATCAAAAATAAAACCCAAAGATATTTCAAGCAGACTTTTATATCTAGGGATGCGTTTTCAATTTGAATAGATTATTCAGTTTCAGTATCTTTTATTATTAAACAATTTGCTGCCGCTGCCTTTTGTGCCTGTTCTTCAGTTTTGAAAGTGACAGACAACTCAGCCTTACCCGTAAGGGGGTTATATCCTTTTACTTGTTTATCAACGGCAGTAGAATTTATTAAAGGGCAATTATTTGCAGATGTTCCAACAATTTGCATAGCACTATAATCTACATTTTTAGATTTACTTTCTAGAGAGCGGGCATTTTTTGTAATGGTTAAAGAGACATTTTTACCATTTTGATTGACGTTTTGAATAGGGAAAATGACTTTTGCTATTTTAAATTCACCTTCACTAATTTGCGTATCAGAAAGGCCTTGAGCCGCATGTGCAATTTTTGATGTGAAAAATGCAATCGCTATCAAAACCAACCAAAAGATAGCGATAGAAAAGATTATTTCTTTTATATTTAAAGTTTTTGTTTTCATTATCTTTAGCCTAAATTTTTAAAACGATTTATAAAATAACCTGTTTCAGGGATAAACGTTCCAATTCTTTGCATAAATTCCCAGCTTTTTGCACAAATTCTTTGTATCCATACCTTATTAATAGTAAGTAATAAGGATGAGCAAAAATCAATATAAGCCGAAAATAGGAGTTTATCCAGGAACGTTTGATCCTATTACGCTCGGGCATCTTTACATCATCAAACGCGCAAGCAAGCTGGTTGATAAATTAATCATTGGTGTTGCGGCAAATAACAGTAAAAATCCATTATTTTCGCAAGATGAACGTGTCGCTATGGTCAAACATGATTTAGATATTTTAAATGACCCGATTGATTGTGAGATTGAAGTACAACCCTTTGATAAATTATTGGTTGATTTCGCCCAAGATGTGGGTGCGATTTCAATATATCGTGGGTTACGCGCAGTATCGGATTTTGATTATGAATTTCAAATGACAGGCATGAACATTCATCTAGCCCCAGAAATTGAAACGGTGTTTTTAATGGCGGCTGATAAATGGCAATTTGTATCTTCCTCTTTCATAAAAGAAATTCACATCTTAGGCGGCGATACAACTAAATTTGTGAGCGATAATACACAAAAGCAATTAAATATAAAACGAGGGCGATAAAAGGTTGCATTTTAAGGCAAAACCCAGTATTTAATCTTTTCATTCGCCACAGGCGATATTCATAGAAGGCATTCTATAATTTTGATTTATGCTTTTGGTCTAAATAAGACCGCTTAGCTCAGCTGGTAGAGCAACTGACTTTTAATCAGTAGGTCGAGGGTTCGAATCCCTCAGCGGTCACCATTTACGGTACGGGTAAAAATTTAGCCTCAAAGCCTGCTAAAATCTCTCCACCCAGGTCTCTTGTCAAAGGCACTACAAGAGCTGTATTGGTTGTTTGTTCATTGAAAGCAATAAACTCCTCTTCATCAGAACCTATATCCACCAAGTCGTTTCCAACCTTGCCCTCATCACAAAGCGGTGAGCGCATAATATCGAGCTTTCCTGTTCTTTCGCGCGTTTCTTTAAAGCGACCTTCTTTGTTGGATAAGAAGCTCATTAACTCACGCTTACCTAATTTTCTTTTAGGTTCGGCACGATCTAAGGGGATATTCTTTTCTGTGTCTCGATCTGGTGATAATTCAGAAGCATTTCCATTAAGTATATAATTTGTGTTTCTAAGATAGTAGCTTGGTATCTAAGCCAACACGAATAGCTTTTAAAACTTTTTGAGCATCAAACTCTTTTAATTTCGGTCGTGCATTTGAATTCACTTGAGCATTTCTAATAACTTCCAAACACTCAGAGCAATCGTAGTTCTTACAAACTCCGATATAATAGCACTCTCTCAATTCATCAATATAATCTGGAGCGGGGTATAAAGCAGGACCAGTTTCTAAATTGCTACCGCAAGCCGTTACAATTTTATGCGTGATCATAAATAAGCTGCCTTACCTCATGTTCTCCTTGCTCTTTATAGATATGAACTTCCTCAGCCTCTAACTTAACTGCATCAATCATGTGGCCAGACCATTGACGTTTATCTAAGTTATAATCTTTAGACATGAGCGTATTTGCGATGCCGTGAGGAGTACTTTCCGTTAAGAAAGACATTCAGACTTCCTTCAGACGTTATACGATAAGGAATGATGTCAGATTGAATAAATGTTATTTTCCACGACTTCAAAAAGACTTCCGCTCTGTTCATCTACAACTGCGCCAATAGATAGGCGAGAATTGAGCTTTTTCTCTAGCTTTTCTTTTTCGAATAGATAAAGACTTTCATTCTGCTGTTGCTTTTGAGCAACTATAAAATAGCTGGTCGCATGGATACCCCAAATCAACTCCTATCCTCTGGGAGTACAGCTTAAAACGCTCATGAAACATTGACTTTGATATGTGCTTCATCTCTATGAGCAGATCATATACAAAACACGTCCTTCAAGACCCTCTATGAGTTTTCGGTATTCGTCTACTGAAGTACGATATTAAGTCGCCATGAATCTAGCACCACTGAATATCAGGCTTATTTTTTCCTAAAATGAAAATCATAAGCGGCCTTGTATGAGGTATTTGAAATAAGCCGCGTATATGTTTTCTCTGGATTTTAGTTCTTCAGTACAACTGTATTGCTTTTAGGGGGAAGCCGCTTAAAAATTTCAAAGTCTATCAACATCCTCTGTTCTACCCTTGATAGTATGGCAACTCTAGATAAAACTAACATCATCAGGCGTCGAAACGGCAGTAATCACTGAATAACAAGCTGCCCCCCTGATCTTTAACCGATTAAAACACTGTGACAAAAACTCTGATATTTTATTTTTTCAATAGCCATTCGAAAAATTGTAAATTCTATAAAGGATGTCTGAAATAATGATAGCATCAAACTGATCGTTAGCCTCTGCATGATTAAAAACTCCTACCCGTCATATAAGTTAAATTTGATGATTCATACTTTCTTGTGCGCCGCTTCAACTTCCTCATTCGTGTTTAAAACGCCAACATAACGATCGGTAGAATTTGTCCAGAGCCAGAGCGTATGTTAAAGTTCCATCATCACACGCGATATGCGCTATTTGTGAATTACCCTCTATCAGCAAAGGTGATTGTTCAGTAGGTTCGCCTTTCTTATAGACACTGTCAAATCTTCTTCCGATGGTAATTCAGTACGGTGCGTTTTGGTTCTAACTGTTCTAAATCATTGCTTTTTATTTTCCCAACCGACATGATTTAAAGTCCTATCGACTGTTGTTCAGAACCTGCCCTAGCGGGCTTGTAAGATAAAACATCATCGCGTAGAGCTTGGAGTAAGTAGCCGCACTTAGGGCGCTCCAAAACGCGCTTAAAACACTCTTCGATTGCAAGAAATCTACCCTAGAATATCATCATTGTATTTTAGGCCATAAGCCGCCCACATTGAGAGGTAAATATCTACGAAGACTAAACCTATTTCCTAAAATGAACGGTCCACTTTTTTGCTAAATAATTATTTAAACACTGACCATCGTTCTAATACGCGATCAATAGCCTGATCTTTAGCTTTAATGCAACATCTTCGTGCTTTTAGTAGGCGCATAGCGGTCACTAAAAAACACTTGCTTTGAAGGAAGGTTGAATATCGTTTGTAATAAAGAATAACTTACTAAGAAATTCCATACGATCCTTATCCTGAGGCAATGGCGCTAAATCTGTCATTCTTGTTTGACCATCAGCAAGCCATAAACAAATACCTGCCGCTTCATGCATTTTATGTCCGTCTGGTGTTACTAGTGTCGGTACATACCCAGCAGGATTGATTTTTAAATACTTCAGGTGATTTGTGCTCACCATCACGAGTTATAACTTGCTCTGTACTCATACTCTAATCTCTAACTCCTGCTAAAACCATTCGCACGGCAGTAGTACGTGAGACGTATCCCCCGAATAGTATATAAGAGTTATGGTTAGCAGGAATTGTGAATTTTTTATCCATTACATCCCCCATAATCATTCTGAGGTATTCTCAGCACCGCTTCTTCTGAAAGAGGCGCCTCACCGCTTACCTCCTGTTAAGAATCGTGCTGCCAAAAGTCTGATTCTTACAACCAACACCACTTGTTGCTGATACGTTCTCTAGGAGCAAAAATAATCGTTTGATTAAAAGTAGTTTCGTGTGTGTCTTCGCTTTTACCTACGTAGGTTAATCCTTGGTCCATAAAAGCAGTTGGAGCGATTTCTTGATAAAGAAGCGCCTTTGCCCCCTTTTCAACGGAACGCACAGCAACGTAGGCTTCTGGCGCTGTTGTTCTAATATTTGCAACAATATTATCTTTTTGCGTAGCTAAAGCAGCAACAAAAACAATTTCGCTACCTGCATAGTCAAACTTATCTCCTTCTGCTTTATGAACGGATATTGCATCGGATAAACCTAAGTTTTCAATCATCTGACGTGATAGCAACACTGCATCAGCGTCGTTATCAACACACACAATCTTCGCTCCCGTTTGAAGGTGCATATCAATAGCGGTCATGGGAAGTGGACCTGAACCAATAAAGACGATTCGGCTTTCTTACTGTAGGATCGAATCCCACACTTTGTTCATGGCCGTGACTTCTTCTTCAACTAAATCCATATAACACTGCCTGTACCAGAAATCGTTTAAGATCATCAGTTGTCATTTCACCACGTCTCGACATAATCTTTTGCCCAATGAAGCTCCATTTCGTACTCAGCTCTAGCTAACTGCTCTAACAAGGGTTGTTTCATATTTCTTACATCAGATTGCTCTAATCTCTCTGCATCTCCTCGTTCCATGAAGGTGCTGAACTGCGCCAACAAAATGCTGTTAAGCAAGTGCTTACACCTGCGTTGTTAGGGGAAAGGTCAGTTTGTGTCCTGTAAGAAAGACAGGGTCTCACGCGCCATGATGAGGCTATTGGCTTGGTTTGTCGTGAGTTTGTGCTGCTCTGCCGTAAGCTTGATTTATTTGCTGATGCGTTTGTGGCCATTGATGGTAGTAAGTTTAAGGCTGTTAATCATCGTGATTTAAACTTTACGCGCGCAAAATTAAAATACCGCTTGAAGATTATTGATGAAAGCATTGCAAAATATTTAAAACAAATCGAGAGCACCGACCGCCAAGAAACACCTCACTCAAAAGCCAAATCGGAGACGTTAGAAGCGAAGATTGGTAAATTAAAAGAAGAGGTCAAAAAGCTCAATGAGATTGAAGTCGAGCTAGAAGCATCACCAGATAAGCAAGTATCCTTTACGGATCCAGATGCAAGGTCTATGCAAACCCGTGGCACAGGGATTGTAGGCTATAACGTGCAGGCCGCTGTAGATTGTAAACATCATATAATTGTAGAGCATGAGGTCACAAATGTTGGTCATGACAGATTACAATTATCAAACATGGCCAAGCAGGCGAAGGCTATTATTGGCAGTGAGAATTTAGAAGTTGTTGCTGATCGTGGCTATTATAATGGCGAAGAGATTTTAGCGTGTGAGCAATCAGGCATCACCACCTATTTACCAAAGCCACAAACCTCTGGTAATCAAGCAAAGGGCTTGTTTGGTAAGCAGATTTTTATTTACAAACCTGATCTGGACATCTATGAATGCCCTGGCGGTGAAGTCGCTAAATACCGGATGAGCAGTGAAGAAAAAGGTAAAGTCATTCGTCGTTACTGGTCATCCGCCTGCACAGGGTGTTCTTTAAAATCACAATGCACCACAGGAAAATATCGACGCATCAGCCGTTGGGAACATGAAAATATTCTGGATACGGTGGCGGCAAGACTTGCAGAAAAAGTTGATATGATGACGATTAGAAAATCAACGGTTGAGCATCCGTTTGGAACGATTAAACATTGGATGGGCGCCACGCACTTTCAAATGAAAACCATAAAGAACGTTAGAGCAGAAATGAGTCTGCATTGCTGACCTTTAATTTTAAACGTGTGATAACATCATGGGGACAAAGCCACTATCGAAGCATGACGGGCTTAACCGCCTTGCTTTGCTCGCAATACAGCAGGTTTAAACTAACACCCATAATAGCCTAATATTCGCGTTTTAAAAGCGGATACAGTGAGAATATCCGTTGCGATAAAGATGAGTGATTAAAACGCTGTCTTCTAATAAACGCACGCTGATAATGGTGTTTCCGCTAGCCTGGGTCGAAAGCCAACATATTCAAAAATTAAACTTCGTTTTATAATTCTTAAAATAAATCTTGTTAAGCACTTATTCTGGCCTGTGCAATTTTTTGAGGCGATCTTTATTGATAAAAATTAACTTATATCTACATAAAAAGTTCCAAAAACGAGATGTAAGTTCTTGATTTGTTCTTTATGATCGGTTTAGATGTAAGTATCTTTTATTACTTCAAAATAATAAATATTTCTAAACAGAAAAATGTATAATAAAAATCTACCAACCTATTATTATCTAAATAATTTTAACGAAATGCTCCATTTTGTTCAAAAAACATATGGTCATATTTTAGAAGAAAGAGAAATAAATTTCATTGCGAAATTTAATAATCTGACTAAAGATCAAAAATGCCTTTATATTCGAATGGCTAATCGTAAAGGCGATATATTTCAGCGCGATAAGCTTGATTATAATGAGATAGAAAATTGCTTAGAAAATCTTGATAGGCTTGCCAAAAAAGATTTTGTTCATTGTTTAGGCGAAGAAAATTTTGCTCAGTTTTTATTATTTCTAACAAAAACACAATTAATAAATATTGCACAAACTTTAGATTTGAAAATAAAATTATCTTGGAAAAAAGATATTCTTATAAAGTATTTTTTGACACATCTTAACTTTAAACAAATTTCTTATGTTTTAGAACCTGAAAACTACATTGTTCAGGCGCATAAAGAAACGTTGCATTATCTTTTATTCTTGTATTTTGGTAAAACTCAATTCGATCTTCATTCTTTTACTTTACGAGATTTGGGTGTGGTTCAAGTGAATAAATCAAATCATTATAAATCTAGATTTAAATCAGCTATTGAAGCGAGGGAAAGCTTTACTTTAAACATGATACATAAAAACCTTAAATCGGTTGGTATCGACAATATCAAAAATATTTTAAAAGATGTAAATAAAATTACATGCCAAAGTTCCCATGTCCAAACCCTTCAATCAAAAGTATATTTTCAGCTGGCTATTATCACTGAAAAAGCGTGCGATTATTTATTTTCAATTGATATTTTAAAAAAAGCCAATCATCCAGATGCCAAGGAAAAGCTAGTTAGGCTTATTTATAATTACCAGTCTAAAAATGAAGCAAAGAAAATCTTAGAAGATATTATAAATGATCCCGATAGTGACGATGAATATTATTTTGCACAAGATTTTTACGCACGTAAATTTAAGAAAGAAAAATTAAGTGCCAGTACAAAAATTTTGCGTGATGCAACCACAATTAATATTGATGAATCTTATCGAAATTATCCCGAACTTGGTACAATTCATTATTTTAAAAATAAAGGGTGGGATGCCTATCATGTTGAGAATGATCTTTGGCAAGCCATATTTGGTCTTGTCTTTTGGGATGAACTACATTGTGAAAATACAGCGCATCATAGCGAGTTTGATAGGATGCCAAAATCTTTAAAAGATAACAGTTTTTACCAAATCCATAGAGCTCAAATTAATATAAAAACTGATGCTATTTATAATAATAATATTCTAGCAATTATACTTAAAACGATAACTCAAAACCATGGACATAAAAATTCAATATTTAACTGGAACAAAGTAGATATTGAAATTATCTCAAAAGTTTTAAAAAATAGTCCTAAAGACGCAGTAGGAGAAGTTCTAACCAAAATGGCGCAAAATTATTCGATTATGCGAGATGGGTTTCCAGATTTATTGTTAATAAAAGATGATAAAATAAAATTTTGTGAAGTCAAAGCGGAAGGAGACATTATTCGTAAAAACCAATTAACAAGATTTAATCAACTTAAAGACTCTAGGATATCAATGTAATATCGCAAAGGTTGTTTATCAATATAATCCAGATCAAGAATATGTTGTTGTTGATATTGAAACCACGGGAGGGCGCAAACCTTATCACCGTATTACAGAAATCGGTGCGGTAAAAATTAAAAACTTTAAAATCATTGATAAATGGCAAAGTCTGATTAACCCGCAAAGGTCAATTCCTGCTAATATTACGCAATTAACGGGTATAAATAATGATATGGTCAAAAACGCCCCCTTATTTAGTGAGATTGCAGATGATTTTGATGAATTTTCAAAGGATGCTGTTTTTGCCGCTCATAGTGTTAATTTTGATTATGGATTTATTGCAAATGAATATGAACGATTGGGTAAAAAATACAAAAGGCCAAAATTTTGTACTTGCGTGAATATGCGCCGATATTATCCTGGGCATAAATCTTACAGTTTGGGCAATCTTACCAAAGAATATGATATAAAACTTGAAAATCACCATAGGGCGTTCGACGATGCAAAAGCGGCTGCAGGCCTGCTAAATTTAATTAACAATAAACGTGCACGTTTATAATTAGTTTTCCAATTTAATCTAATGGTTGGGACAAAGCCTTTAAAAGAGCGGCATTTTTACTTTGATAATATAAGGCTGCCTCATCCAATTGCTTATGAAGATATTGTCGTGAAGCATCATTACTTTCTTTAAATATTTTATTTTCGAAACCTTCTTCATCTTCGCTGTCACTACTATTTAGATCAACTAGCGCTTTATAAATAGCATTTGTTTCAAATAAGATATTATCATCTGAGTTTACGCTATTACTCTCTTCTTCTAAAGTTTCAGGGATCGTCATATCATATAAAATAACATCTAAACCAAAAATATCAGCAAGCTGTTCTGGGGTAATGTCAACGCCTGTATTATCCAAAATTTTAGAGCCTAGATCTTGTAATTTAATAATAACATTACGTTTTATAATCTCGTCAACGCCATTATTCGTGTAGAAAACACGTTTCATCATATCGTCAGAAATATTCAAAGATGAATCTATGAGTCCTTGATTACCATAGCGATAGATGCTTCCGTCTTTAATCTCTTTCATAAAGTCGCGGATATAAAATTCTAACTTAGGGGCGCTAATATTACTAATTTCTAATATTTGATTATTTTGATTGTCAATAAAAGCATCGGCAGGGTTACGATTTAAAATCACAACATCCTCAGGTATTAGTTTTATTATAAATGTTTCATCGTAGGTCAATGATCCATCACTCACCCTTAACGTAACCGAATAGGTATCGGGATCAGTGCCAAAAGTTTTAGCACCATTTGTAGTTAAAATATTACCATTCGTAATAGAGAATATAGGATCTGCCGATACAATAGAATAAATTAAATTATTACTATCAATATCAAAACCACTTAAATTGCCAACATTCCAAGTTGCAATACCCGTTGGAAAAATATCCTTACTTAAAATAATGTCAGTTGGGGCATCATTAACAGAGGTAACATCCATTTGCATTGTATAAATATCGGATAGATTATTGCCTGTTCCTACCGTTCCCCCATCATCTTGTAATTGGAATGTAAATGTTCCGTAATTTACGCCATTTCCATCAGCGGCAGGGGTGAATGTTAAGAATGGGATATCTGAAACATTTATAAATTGTCCTATGGTTATTAAACCTGGCGTGCTTGATCCTGCCGCCAAAAATAATGATCCATTGGAAGGTAGGGATGCAATACGCACTGCCTGAAGATTATTAGGGATGGTATCATTCGGGTCACTAAAATTAAAATCGGTAGTACTAAAAATATAACTGGTATCTTCATTTAGGGTAATAAGGTTATCACTCCCAATGGGGGCATCATTTGTTGGCGTAATAGCAATAGAAAATGTAGACGTTCCAATATTGGTTGTCGCATCCTTTATCGTAAAGTCAAAATTGTCGGTTATTGTTTCACTTCCATCATGCGTATAAACGACGCGATTATTATCAAGGTCATCCTGACTGAATGAAGCGATGGCAATACCTGGCGCATTAATAAATTCAAGCTGACCATTTGTCGTTGGGTTTGTAATTGTATAGATAATATTATTTGTATTGGTATCAATATCACTACTGGATAAATCAGAAATTGTAATAATTTTTGTACCGCCTTCAAATATAGTCATTCCATTGTTAATATTTAAAACAGGAACATCATCAACGGCAGTAATGTTGAAAGTAACTATATTAGGGGCTTGGTCTATATCAATACCGCCATTTGCCGTTCCACCATCATCTTGCACTTGGAAGGTGAAATTAGCATAAGCCGTTCCATTTTCATTCGCATCAGGAATAAAGCTAAGATTTGATATATTGGCTATAGGAATGATTTGCCCTGCGGGAACGCTAACTCCAGATAATTGCAATTGTCCATTTGTGGGGAGTGATGTAATTGTAATGGATAGTAAATTATTAGCTGGGTTATCGCTCGTATCACTAAATCCGAAATCAGTGGTATTAAAATTATATGGCGTATCTTCCAAAGTGGTTAAAGTGATATCCAACCCATCAGGGGCATCATTCACAGAAACAACATCAATAGTAATAAGGTTTAGGGTAGGGTCTGTATTTAATCCACCATTGGCAATACCGCCATCATCAATAACTTGGAAAGCAAAGTTATCATATCCTACTCCATTTTCATTGGGGAGGGGGGAGAAGGATAGGTTTGGAATATCAGAAACACTAACGATTTGCCCAGATGTAACAATTGCACCTGATAATCGGAATATGCCGTTGGTCGGTAGCGTGCTGATAAGAATAGATTGAAAATTATTTGCAGGGGTATCATCAAAATCAGTAAATCCAAAATCGCTTGCGTTGAAAATATAATCAGTATCTTCAAAGGCGGTTATTGTTGTATCTGTTCCTTGAGGGGCGTCATTTATGGATGTAACATCTATCGTTATAATATTGGGAATTAAATCTGTATCAATCCCACCATTCGCTGTTCCCCCATCGTCAATTACGGCAAAGGAAAAATCATCATAACCCACGCCATTTTCATTTAAGCCAGGTAAAAATGATAGGTTAGGAATATCAGAAATATTAATGGTTTGACCTACAATCACTGGAATATTTGAGAGGGTTAAAGAACCATTAGTAGGAAGCGCGGTAATGTTAATTGCTTGGAAATTATTGGCTGGCACATCCTGAGTATCGATAAAGCCAAAATCATTTGCTGTAAATAAAAGGGCGATATCTTCCAAAGTTGTAAGTGTTGTGTCTGTTCCATTAGGGGCATCATTGACAGGGGTTACATCAATAATCATTGTATTTGGTGTTAAGTCCAAATCAACCCCACCATTTGCCGTACCGCCATCATCACGCACTTGGAATGTAAAGCTATCATAGTTATTTCCAAACTCATTAGTAATAGGGGTGAATACCAGATTTGGTATATCGCTTGCTAAGATTTCTTGTCCTGCAAAAACATTTATTCCTGATAATTCAAGCGTTCCTACAGTGGGTAGTGTTGTAATAACAACCGAAACTAAATTATTTGCAGGGGTATCGTTAATATCTGTTAGTCCAAAATCAGTCAGCGCAAAATTATATCCAACATCTTCAAGTGTTGAAACAACGTTGTCTATACCATCAGGCATATCATTTACCGAAACAATATCTATAGTCACTTGGTTGGGTGTTTGATCTAAATCAATCCCACCATTTGCCGTGCCGCCATCATCGCGCACTTGGAAAGTGAATCCATCTGACCCTATACCATTAATATTGGTTGCAGGGGTGTAGGTCATATTTGGAATATCACTTACATTTATAGATTGTCCTGCGGTAATGGTTGTTCCTGAAATCTCAAATATTCCGTTGGTTGGAACAGATGTAATTATAATTTGATCAAAATTATTCGCAGGATTATCATCAATATCATTAAAACCAAAATCCGAGGCAGTGAAATTAAGCGGTGTATCTTCAACGGCAGTGACAGTTATATCCGTGCCATTTGGGGCATCATTAACAGATATGACATCAATGGTAACTACATTTGGCGTAGGATCTAAATCAATCCCACCATTTGCCGTACCGCCATCATCACGCACTTGGAAGGTGAAATTATCATATCCTATTCCGGTATCATTAGGGGCAGGTGTAAAGGTTAAATTTGGAATAGAACTAACAAAAATTTCTTGTCCTGCAATAACTGGTACACTAGATAAAGAAAGTGTTCCATTGGTTGGAATGTTTGTAATAATAAATGATTGTAAGGCATTTGCAGGCGTATCGTTACTATCGGTAAATCCGAAATCCAATGCAGTAAATGATAAGGCTGTATCCTCCAAAGTTGATAGGGTTATATCCATCCCATTGGGTGCATCATTGACAGGGGTCACATCAATAATCATTATATTTGGTGTTAAGTCCAAATCAACGCCGCCATTTGCCGTACCGCCATCATCACTCACTTGGAAAGTGAAATCGGCATAATTTGAACCAGATTCATTTGATACTGGTGTAAAACTTAAATTAGGGATATTAGCAGCAGAAATTTCTTGGTTTTCAACAACATTTATTCCAGATAAAGCTAAGGTACCATTGGCTGGTAACGTTGTTATAATGATAGAAGCCAGATTATTTGCAGGGACGTCATCAATATCGGTAAACCCAAAATCAGTGTCTGAGAAAAAGTATGGAACATCTTCTAATGCGGTAATGGTATTATCAGTACCACTTGGAGCTTCATTAATTGGTATGATATCTATTGTTAGAATATTTGGCGATTGATCTAAATCAATCCCACCATTTGCTGTACCACCATCATCACGCACTTGGAAGGTGAAATTATCAATCCCCACACCAGAAACATTAAGGGCAGGGGTGTAAATAAGATTGGGTAAATCAGCAATATTAATATCTTGCCCATTTGTAACATTAACATTCGAAAGCTGGAGTATTCCATTGGTTGGAAGTGATGTAATCACAACAGATTGAAAATTATTATTGGGGTTATCAACCCCATCAACAAACCCAAAATCAGCGACGGTAAAGCCAAGTGGGCTATCTTCCAATGTTGTAAGCGTATTATCTGTTCCCGCAGGGGCATCATTTACAGGGGTCACATCAAATATAATGATATTAGGGGTTGCATCCAAATCAATACCACTATTTATCGTTCCCCCATCATCACGCACTTGGAAAGTAAAATGGGCATATCCATTTCCATTTTCATCTGCTTCGGGTCTAAAGACTAAAGAAGGGATATCAGCAACAGTAATTTCTTGCCCTGCCGTTACGGCAATATTAGATAACAAAAGCTGCCCATTTAGGGGAAGCGTGTTAATAATAACAGATGCTAAATTATTTGCTGGAACATCATTACTATCAACTAGTCCAAAATCACTATCACTGAAGATATAATCTGTGTCTTCTAATACAGTAATAAGGTTGTCTGACCCATCGGGGGCATCATTTATAGGGGTGACATCAATTGTTACTGTATTAGGTGTTGGGTCTAAATCAATCCCACTATTTGCTGTACCGCCATCATCACGCACTTGGAAGGTGAAGTTTGTATAACCCGCTCCATTCTCATTCAAGGTTGGGGTAAAGGTAAGGTTTAGAATATTTGTAACTGAAATTTCCTGCCCTGCTGTGACGTTCGAACCTGATAATTGCAATAGTCCATTGGTGGGAGGTGTTGTTATTACAATTGATTGTAGAGCATTTGCAGGCGTATCATCAAGATCGGAAAACCCAAAATCAGCAGGTGTAAAATTTAATGGCGTATCTTCATTTGTGGTTAATGTGATGTCTGATCCATCAGGGGCATCATTCACCGATATAACATTAAATGTAATTACATTGGGGGTTTGATCTAAATCAAGACCACTATTTGCTGTTCCCCCTGTGTCACGCACTTGGAAGGTAAAATCAGTATAGTTATTTCCAGAACCATTTAATGCAGGCGTGAAGTTTAGATTTGGAATATTCGCTGCCAAAATCTCTTGTCCTGCAACTATATCTACACCTGATAATTTAAGAACACCATTTGCGGGTAGTGTTGTTATAATGACTGATTGTAACGTATCATTTGGAATATCGTTTGGATCGCTAAACCCAAAATCACTACTATTAAAATTATAAGGCGTGTCTTCAAGCGTGCTTAATATGTTATCAGTTCCAAATGGTTGGCTATTCACGGAAATAACATCAAATGTTATTACATTTGGTGTGCTGTCTAAATCAATCCCACCATTTGCAATACCGCCATCATCACGCACTTGGAAGGTAAAATCGGCATACCCATTTCCATTTTCGTTTAATGATGGAGTGAAGGTTAAATTTGGAATATCCGCTGCCAAAATCTCTTGCCCCGCAACAACATTTACAGATGAAAGTGCAAGGACTCCAGATGCAGGCAATGTTGTGATAATAACACTATTAAGAGAATTGCTAGGCGTATCAATATTATCTGTTAATCCAAAATCACTATTTATAAAGGTAAAGACTTGGTTTTCAATCATGGTAATTGTGTTATCTGCCCCATCAGGCGCATCATTCACCGATATTACATCTATGGTAATCGTGTTTGGTGATTGGTCAACATCAACCCCGCCCCCTGCAACACCGCCATCATCGCGCACTTGAAATGTGAAACTATCGTATGCCGCCCCGTTTTCATTTGGAATTGGGGTAAATACTAGGTTTGGAATATCCGCTACTAAAATTTCTTGTCCTGCGAAAAGGGCGGTACTGGAAAGGGTGAGCGTTCCAGATGATGGTAATGTTGTAACAATAACTGACTGAAAATTGTTTGACAGTGTATCGTTAGGATCGCTAAATCCAAAATCACTTGCATCAAACGTAAGGGGGGTATCCTCATTGGTGGTTATTATATTATCAATCCCGACGGGCGCATCATTAACTGGAGTAATGGTAATGTTAAATGTGGATGAGCCAATATTGGTAAGAGCATCACTAACGGTGAAATCAAAACTGTCTGATGTTGTTTCGCTGCTGTCATGAACATAAGTAACAAGGTTATTATCAAGATCATCTTGGGTAAATGTTGTAATTGATATTCCGGGTGCGCTAATTAATTCAAGCTGGCCATTCACTGGGGGCGTAGTTATAGTATAAATTATATCTGTTGCAGTAGTGTCAATATCACTACTGGATAATAAAGCAGGGGTTAAAATTTCTGTAAAACCTTCAAAAGTTGATAAGCCTGCATTGACATCTAAAATTGGGGCATCATCAACGGGTGTTACATTAATGGTAATAATATTTGGTGTTTGATCAACATCAATTCCCCCATTTGCCGTCCCACCGTCATCCTTTACTTGGAATGAAAAGTTTGCGTAGGCGAGGCCATTTTCATTTGCGGCAGGGGTAAAATTAAGATTTGGAATATCGGCAACTAAAATTTCTTGCCCTACTGTTACTGCCGTGGTGGCAAGATTTAAAATACCATCCGTTGGTAATGATGTAATGATGATAGATGTAAAATTATTTACAGGTATATCGTTTGAATCGCTAAAGGCAAAATCACTCACGTTAAAATTAAATTGTGTGTCTTCTATTGCGGTTACCGTATTATCTAAACTTTCTGGAGCATCGTTTACTTGGGTAACATCAAAAGAAATCGTTTTTGGTACAGGGTCTAAATCAATACCGCCATCTGTTGTTCCTCCATCGTCACGCACTTGGAAAGTAAAGTCGGTATAGCCAACGCCAAATTCATTAGCATCTGTTGTAAATGTAAGATTAGGAATATTAGCAAGTGATATTTCTTGACCTGCGACAACTAATCCTCCTGAAAGTCTTATCGTTCCATTTGATGGTAAAGTTGTAATGATAATAGATCCTAGTGAATTTGCAGATGTATCAACAGGATCACTAAACCCAAAATCACTAGCGTCAAAAATATAAGGAACATCTTCAAACGCATTTAATGTATTATCTGCACCTGTTGGTGCATCATTAACAGATTCGACATCAATTGTAATAATGTTAGGTATAGCATCTAAATCAATTCCCCCATTCGCCGTTCCGCCATCATCGCGAACTTGGAAAGTGAAGGTGTCGTAAGCCGTACCATTCTCATTTGAAAGAGGGGTAAAAGTAAGATTTGGAATATCGGCAACTAAAATTTCCTGACCCGCTATCACATCTATAGTCGAAAGTTTTAAGATACCGTTTGTTGGTAACGCTGTTATAATAACAGATTGTAAATTGTTAGCCGGATTATCATCTAAATCATCAAATCCAAAATCTATGGCATCAAAGATATAATCAGTATCCTCCAACGTTGTTACTGTTGTATCCGTCCCATCGGGGGCATCATTTATAGATGTCACATCAATTGTAATCGTATTGGGTGATAGGTCGGTATCAATACCGCCCCCCAATACGCCGCCATCATCGCGCACTTGGAAAGTAAAGCTATCATAACCAACGCCAATATCATTTAAGGCGGGCGTAAATGTAAGGTTTGGAATATCGACAATTGAAATAGCTTGCCCCGCTGTAACGGGGACGGATGATAAGAGTAACGTACCATTTGAGGGTAGGGTGCTTATAATAACGGCATCTAAATTATTGGATGGAATGTCTGCGGGGTCGCTAAATCCAAAATCGGATGCTGAAAAACTAAGGGGTGTATCTTCAAAGGTTGTAAGGGTGTTATCCATTCCTTCTGGTGCATCATTAACGGTCACAATATTAATGTTAAAGGTATCACTACCCAATGTTGTTAGATTATCTTGAACGGTGAAATCGAAACTATCGCTGGTAGTTGGGGTATCATCATGAACATAAGTAACGCGGCTATTCGCGATATCATCTTGTGTAAAGGTCGATATTGATACAGTTGGCGCGGAAGTTAAGGCCAAAAATCCGTTAACGGGTGGGCTTGTAACAACATACACTAAATCGGCATCTGCCGTATCAATATCCGTTGTCAATAAATCTGCATTGCTAATAAATTCTGTCGTTCCTTCCAATAAAGTAATGGCATTATTGGTTGTAAGGATAGGGGCATCATCAACAGGGGTAACATCAATTGTTATCGTATTGGGTGATTGATCCAAATCAATCCCGCCATTTGCTGTTCCCCCATCATCGCGCACTTGGAAGGTAAAATTATCATACGCTATACCATTTTCATCTGCAACAGGGGTAAAGGTAAGGTTTGGAATATCTGCCACTAGAATTTCTTGCCCCGCTACGACATCGACAGTTGAAAGTTTCAATAAACCATTTACGGGAAGTGTTGTAATATCGATTGAAAAAAGAATATTAGGCGCATCATTTATATCTGTTATACCAAAATCTGCGGCTGTGAAATCATAATTTGTATCTTCTAATGTTGTAATGGTTAAATCTGCCCCTTCGGGTTCATCATTAACGTCAAGAACATCAAATATTATCGTATTGGGGGATTGATCTGTATCTATACCGGCAAAGAAAATACCACCATCATCTTGAACCTGAAATGTAAAGGAAGCATAAGTCGTGCCACTTTCATTAGCTGTTGGGGTATAGGTCAGATTGGGTATATCGGCTACGGAAATAATTTGCCCCGCCGTTACAGGTGTATTTGATAGTTCTAATATTCCATCAATGGGAAGTGTTGATATTATAACATTATCAAAGGTATCAGAAGGCGTATCATTGGGATCAGAATATCCAAAATCGCTAGCACTAAAGACATAAGCAATATCTTCATTTGTTGTTAGCGTGATATCTGTTCCTTCAGGGGCATTATTGACTGAAATTACATCTATGGTTATTGAATTTGGTGTTGCATCTAGATCAATTCCGCCATCTGCAACTCCGCCATCATCACGCACTTGGAATGTGAAATCTGCATAAGCAGGGCCATTTTCATTTGTGATCGGGCTAAAAGTTAAATTAGGAATATCCGCAACGGATATTTCTTGTCCTGCGATAACAGGAACATTTGATAATTCCAAAACCCCCGTGGTTGGCAATGTAGTAATAAGAACAAAAGCAAAATCATTCGCAGGCGTATCATCACCATCGACAAATCCAAAGTCAGAAGCATTAAACACGTAATCAATATTTTCATTTGTAGAAACGGTAGCATCTGTACCATCAGGTGCATCATTAACCGAAACAACATCAAATGTAATTATATTAGGGCTCGCATCTAAATCAATTCCGCCATCTGCAACTCCGCCATCATCACGCACTTGAAAGGTAAAATCAGTATAGGCCAATCCATTTTCATTTAATGATGGTGTAAATGTAAGGTTTGGAATATCGGCAAGTGATATTTCTTGTCCTGCAATGATAGCCGTATTTGATAATTCTATAATACCATTTATTGGTAAAGATGTGATAACAACAGATTGTAGGCTATTACCAGGCATATCATTTACATCGCTTAGGCCAAAATTGGCAGGGTCGAATGTATAAGGCGTATCTTCAAGCGTGGTTAAAGTAATATCTGACCCGTCAGGTGCATCATTTACGGAAGTCACATCAATAGTCATGATATTTGGAACCGCATCTAAATCAATACCGCCATCCATTGTTCCCCCATCATCACGCACTTGGAAGGTAAAATTGTCATACCCCGCACCATTTTGGTCAACGAGGGGCGTGAATGTAAGGTTTGAAATATCAGCAACGGTAATTTCTTGACCCGCTATCACATCAACAGTTGAAAGCTTTAAAATACCATTTGTTGGTAAGGTAGAAATAATAACCGATTGAAGTAGATTTTCAGGATTATCGTCACCGTCTGTAAATCCAAAATCAACAGCATCAAAAATATAATCTGTATCTTCCAAAGTGGTAACAGTATTATCCGTACCATTGGGTGCATCGTTTACAGATGTAACATCTATAGTGATGGTATTGGCAGTAGGGTCTAAATCAACCCCGCCATTTGCCGTGCCGCCATCGTCACGCACTTGGAAGGTGAAATTATCGTACGCGGCACCATTTTCATTAGCCGCAGGAACAAATGTTAAATTTGGAATATCAGCAACCAAAATTTCTTGCCCTGCAACAACATCAACAGTTGAAAGTTTGAGCACACCATCTGTCGGTAGGCTTGTAATAACAATAGATTGCAAAAGATTAGCAGGGGTATCACTACCATCTATAAAACCAAAATCAGTTGCGGTAAAACCAAGGGGCGTATCTTCGAAGGTGGTTAAAGTAATATCAGCCCCATTGGGCGCATCATTCACTTGGGTAACATCAAATGTAATTATATTAGGGGTTGCATCTAAATCAACCCCGCCATTTGCCGTACCATCATCATCACGCACTTGAAAGGTAAAGTTAGTATAGGCGGTTCCAAATTCGTTAGTGTTTGCAGTAAAAGTTAGATTTGGAATATCGGCAACTGCAATTTCTTGACCTGTTGTTACAAGTATATTTGATAATTCCAAAACCCCATTGGCTGGTAATGTTGTAATAATAACAGATTGTAATGCATTTGCAGGAATATCATCAATATCGGTAAGTCCAAAGTTTGAAGCATCAAAAATATAGGGTACATCTTCTAATGCTGTTAGTGTTGTATCTGTCCCTTCGGGTTCATCATTTACAGATGTCACATCGATTGTCATCGTTTTGGGTATAGTATCTAGATCAACCCCACCGTTAATTGTTCCCCCATCATCACGCACTTGGAATGTGAAATTATCATAAGCCGTACCATTGGCATTTGGTACGGGTGTAAAAGTTAGATTTGGTATATCGGCGACCAAAATATCTTGCCCTGCTGTAACCAAAACATTTGATAATTTAAGCTCTCCATTCGTTGGTAATGTTGTAATAACAACCGATTGAAATATATTTTCAGGCATGTCTGCGGCATCAGTAAAACCAAAGTCTATTGCATTAAAAACATAATCATTATCTTCTAGGGTTGTAACTGTACTATCTGTACCAATAGGCGCATCATTCACAGAAACAACATCAATAGTAATGGTATTGGCTGTGGGGTCTAAATCCACTCCCCCATTTGTCGTTCCTCCATCATCACGCACTTGGAAGGTAAAATCGGCATATCCTGTTCCAATCTCGTTAAGGGTAGGCGTAAAAGTCAAATTTGGAATATCGGCCAGTAAAATTTCTTGCCCTATTGTTACAGGTATTGATAGTAATTGTAGCTCACCATTGATTGGTAAAGTTGTTATGACGACAGATGCTAAATCATTGGGGGCATCATTCACATCGGTAAAACCAAAATTAGTTGGATCAAAAACAATCGGGGTATCTTCCAATGTGGTTAAAGTAATATCAGCGCCATCAGGCGCATCATTCACAGAAACAACATCAATAGTTATGGTATTGGGTATCGCATCTAAATCAATTCCACCATTTGCCGTACCGCCATCATCACGCACTTGGAATGTAAAATTGTCATAGCCCGCACCATTTTCATTTGTAACGGGGGTAAAGGTAAGATTTGGAATATCCGCCAATAAAATTTCTTGCCCCGCTACGACATCTACGGTTGAAAGCTTTAATACACCATTTGTTGGTAGCGTCGTAATAATAACAGATTTTAAAACATTCGCAGGAATATCGTTATTATCGCTAAAACCAAAATCAGTATCGGAGAAGGTATAGATATTATCTTCTAATGTTGTAACGGTATTATCCGCACCTTCGGGTTCACTATTGATAGGATCAACATCGAAAGTGATTGTATTTGCAGTTTGATCAAGATCAACACCACCGTTTGTTGTTCCCCCATCATCGCGCACTTGAAATGTAAAATCGGTATAGCCGATACCATTTTCATTAAAGGCAGGAGAAAAACTAAGATTTGAAATATCCGCGAACGAAATTTCTTGTCCCACGGTTACTGGGTTGGTTAGTAAATTAAGTACACCATTGGCAGGTAGGGTTGTTATAACAACCGATTGAAATAAGTTTTGCGGTGTATCTGCGCTGTCTGTAAAGCCAAAATCTATTGGGGCAAAATTGTAACTATTATTTTCAAGAACATTAAAAGTAGCATCAGCCCCTTCTGGTGCATCATTCACTGAAACAACATCAATTGTTATTGTATTTGGTGTTTGATCTGTATCTATACCACCATCCAAAATCCCATCATCATCTTGCACTTGGAAGGTGAAATCTGCAACTGCACTACCATTAACATTTGTTACGGGTGAGTATGCAAGGTTTGGAATATCTGCTGCACTTATAATTTGTCCTACCGTAACAGGCACGCTTGAAAGTGTAAGTGTCCCTGTTAGGGGAAGCGTTGTAATAATAACACCAGCCAAAGAATTAGGCGGTAAATCATCTGGATCTGTAAATCCAAATTCCGCAGGGTCAAAATTGTAATCTGTATCTTCTATTGCTGTAATTGTGTTATCTGCACCGATAGGTTCATCATTTACACTTGTCACATCAATTATGATTGTATTCGGTGTCGTGTCTAGATCAATACCACCGTTCGTTGTTCCCCCATCATCACGCACTTGGAAGGTAAAATTATCATACCCCGCACCATTTTCGTTTGCTACAGGGGTAAAAGTCAAATTTGGAATATTGGCCAGTAAAATTTCTTGTCCCGCCACGACATCTACGGTTGAAAGTTTTAATACGCCATTTGTTGGTAATGTCGTAATAACAACAGATTGAAAATTATTTGGTGCATCAGCTGTATCCGTAAACCCAAAATCTACAGCATCAAAAACATAATCATTGTCTTCTAATGTTGTAACAGTTGTATCTGTTCCTTCGGGGGCATCATTAACGGAAACAACATCAATCGTTATTGTCTTTGGTGCTTGATCAGTATCTTGCCCCCCATTAGGTGTGCCGCCATCATCGCGCACTTGGAAGGTAAAATTATCATACCCCGCACCATTTGCATTTGCCGCTGGTATAAATGACAAATTAGGAATATCGGCAAGTAAAATTTCTTGTCCTGCGACTACTGCTGTAGATAAAAGATTAAGCGTACCATTTGTAGGAATAGTAGTGATAATAACAGAAGAAAAATTATTTGGTGCATCATTCACATCGGAAAATCCAAAATTAGCGGCAGTAAAAGATAAAGGTGTATCTTCATTCGTTGATAAAGTTATATCTGTCCCTTCAGGGGCATCATTTAATGCTGTTACATCAATTGTTATTGTATTAAACGTCTGGTCTGTATCAACCCCACCACCTGCAATTCCGCCATCATCACGTACTTGAAAAGTAAAGTTTGCATAGCTTGAACCATTTTCATTCGCGGCAGGTGTAAAATTTAAATCAGGAATATCGGCAACTAAAATTTCTTGCCCGACAGTAACTGGTGTTGTTAAAAGTTGAAGCGTTCCATTTACAGGAAGGGAAGTTATAAAAACTGATAATAAATTATTTGTTGGTGTATCTGCTGTATCGGTAAACCCAAAATCAATTGCAGAAAAATTAAGGGGCGTATCTTCATTTGTTGTAAGTGTATTATCTGCCCCGATCGGTTCACTGTTTATCGGATCAACATTAAAAGTAATCGTGTTTGCGATGGTATCGGTGTCTAATCCGCCATTTACCGTCCCCCCATCATCACGCACTTGGAAGGTGAAATCATCAAAAGCAACCCCATTACCGTTGACGGCAGGGGTGTAATTTAAATTGGGAATATCGGCAAGCAAGATTTCTTGGCCAATAACAACAGGTGTCGTTCCTAAATCCAAATCACCATTGACGGGGAGGGAGGTAATAATAACAGAAATAAAATTATTTGCTGGCGTATCATTACCATCTGTAAAACCAAAGTCAGTAGCGGTGAAATTAAAAATATTATTTTCAAACATTGTAATAATATTGTCTGTACCATCAGGGGCATCATTGAGATCGACTACATCAATTGTCATTATATTAGGGGATTGATCTGTATCAACCCCTCCATTTGCCGTTCCCCCATCATCTTTTACTTGGAAAGTAAAACTTGTGTAGCCTGTACCATTTTCATTTGGTGCGGGGGTAAAGTTAAGGTCTGTAATATCAGCCAATAGAATTTCTTGGCCTGCCACTACTGCTGTCGTCAATAATTGAAGAACACCATTTGTTGGAAGGGTTGTAATAATCAGGGATGAAAAATTATCAGGGGTATCAACGCCATCTGTAAATCCAAAATCGCTAGCCGAAAAAAATAAAGCAACATCTTCATTTGTCGATACTGTATTATCTGCACCAGCAGGTTCATCATTCACAGCTGTGATATCAAAAGTAATTGTATTAGGCGTTGAGTCAAGGTCAATACCGCCATTAGGTGTGCCGCCATCATCGCGCACTTGGAAGGTAAAATTATCATACCCCGCACCATTTGCATTTAATGGCGGGGTATATTCAAGAAAAGAGATATCTGATAAAGATATTATTTGTCCGACAGATACAGATCCTGGTGCACTTGACCCCACCGATATTGATAATGTACCCAAAGCAGGAAGGGTAGAAATACGCACCGCATTTAAAACATTAGCAGGTGTATCATCCGTATCGGTAAATCCAAAATCTGTTGCATCAAAATTATACACATCGTCTTCTAATAATGTAACGGCATTATCTGTACCATTAGGAGCATCATTCACACTATTAACATCAATTGTAATTGTGTTTGGTGTGGGGTCTAAATCAATACCCCCATTCGCCGTTCCTCCATCATCGCGTATTTGATAAGTGAAACTTGCATATCCTATGCCATTTTCATTCGATACAGGTGCAAATGAAATGTTAGGTACATCAGCAGCTAAAATTTCTTGTCCTGCAATAATTGGTGTGCTTGCTAATGTTAACGTACCATTTAAAGGTAATGTTGTTATAATTACAGATATAGGTGTATTTGCAGGGCTATCGTCGCTATCGCTAAAAGAAGATGTAAAATCAGCTAAACTAAAATTATAAGAAACGTCTTCATTTGTTGATACAGTGGTGTCCGCCCCATCAGGGGCATCATTTACAGCAGTAACATTAAAAGTAATTATATTGGGTGTGATATCCAAATCACTACCCCCATTTGCAGTCCCCCCATTATCACGTACTTGGAAAGTAAAATCATCAAATCCAGTACCATACATGTTCAATGCAGGTGTATAAGTTAAGTTGGGAATTTGAGCGAGTGTAATATCTTGCCCTGCGGTAACAAGCGTTCCTGATAATGCAATTGTTCCATTGGTTGGCAGGGTTGTAATGACCACTGATTGTAGAGAATTAGAAGAAGGGGCATCTTCAGGATCGCTAAACCCAAAATCAGCACTAGAAAAACTATAAACATTATCTTCGAGTATAGTTATAGTGTTATCTGACCCTTCAGGGGCTTCATTAACATTTTGAACATTTATAGTTAGCGTTAATTCATCAAATGGATTACCAATGCCATCATCCGTTGCACGTATAACGAGGGTATAGCTATTAATACTTTCAAAATCTAGATTGGTGTTATCTGCAATTGTAACATCACCACTAATTGGGTTTATTTGAAAAATACCCGATCCATTGCCTGATTCTATTGAATAGGTGATTAAATCACCCTCTGGGTCAAACGCGCTGGCTGTATATATAAATGTGCCGTCAGCCGCATTTTCAAAAATATTAATTGTTGCAGGATCAGGACCAAGATCGGGCGGATCGTTTATAACGACACCAAAATCATAACTATTTCCTGTAACGGTGGTGTTACCATCTGAAATATTAAATCCAATACTTGCTGTTGCTGTCCCACTTCCATCATGGGTGAATTGTATCCCACCAAAATTAATATCGGCTTGTGTAAATGTACCACCAATCCCTAATGCAGAGCCATTTCTAAAGACTGTACCATTTGTGAGAGCGGTAATTGTATAAACAAGCTGGTTAATATTATTGTCAGGGTCTGTCGTTCTTAAATTGGTGTTTGAGATAAGTTTTGTCCCACCGGTATTTAAGGAATCCCCTGTATTAACAATAATGACAGGCGGATCATTACTGCCAGAATTTGAAAATGTTACCCCAATTTCTTTTGTCTCACTTATAGTTGATGTTCCATCTGTGACATCAAAATCAAAACCTGCAAATCCGTTTGACGTACCATCTTGGTCAAATCGGATAAATCCATTATCAATATCTTGTTGGGTAAAATTTGTAACGTTAACAGCAAGGTTTGTATTAAAAACTGAACCATTAAGCGTACTTGTAATTGTATAATCTAAATTAGGGGCGGTTGTATCGACATCGCTTACCAATAATGCTGCGCTATTAATCACAACAGATCCGCTTTGCACTACAGATTGAACTGTATTATTTGTGATAGCGGGAGGATCACTTCCCACATCATCTACAGGTGTCACATTTAAAACAAATGTATCCGTATCCTGTGCACCGCCATCTGTAACACGATAACTAAAACTCGCCGTTGTTGTTTCACTGTCATCATGACGAAATTGTATAATTCCATTATCAATATCGGCTTGTGTAAATGTTCCGTTGATACCAATGGTAACGCCGCTACGCTCAAGCGTTCCATTTGTATATCCGTTAATTTGATAAGTAAGATTGGCCGGTGTCGTATTACGATCAACAGTATAAAGCTCGGTTGAGGAAATATTTGTTACCCCACCTTCAAGAACCGTATCTCCTGTATTAAATTGTATAGCAGGGCTATTCGTCCATCGTTCTGTTAAGTATGAATCAACAGCGCGCACTTGATTATCATCCAATGCGGTGTTCCATTGCATTATTTGACCGATAGACCCTCTGAAAAAGTTAGCATCTGAATTATTTGTTAAGGCAAGTGTGGTAGGTCTTACTGTACCACCTTGTTCTGCGCCAATTCCAATTGCTGCGGTGTGATTTTGTTGGCTGCCTACCTCATCAAGTTGAACAAATGCGCCGCCATTTAAGTTTGATTTGATAAAACCATCACCAGTATTGGAATCAAATACCATTATAACGCGATATGTCGTATTCGTCTGAACCGCGCCAAGGTTCATAATCTTAAATCGATCAGATCCCCATTCTGATCCTGTATTATTGTATCCAGAGGCATAAATATTACCGCCATCTATAGATACTTGGTATCCACGAGTACTTCCGCCCTGTTCAAAAATAACCTGGAAGCCTGAAGTATTTGTCCCTGTTCTAAAAACAAATGCAAATGACTTTTCTGGCCACGGGCCATTTGAATTTATATCTGTTCGATTACCAATGACATAGGTATCATCACCATCAAAATTTAAGCCACCAATACCAGCACCAAACGCGTTTGCATCATATTCAGGCCTGCGACTTGCCGTATTTTCGGAAGCATCATTATTGGCGCCGAACTTGTCCCGCCATGTTTGAACAGTATCGCCCGTGTTTGGCTGATCCGCCGCAGAAAAATCACCATCACCATCAATGTCTTGGGCATCTAGATTAAGTATCCCTGTGGGAATAGCATTAACCGTTGCCTCTAATGTTGACGCATCTAAAAGCAGGCGTTTTTCAAGGGGATACATAAGCGTTCGCAACGCCCCTTTTTTATTATTTTTATCTTCTTTATCAGACAATTTTTCTCGTTCTTTTTGATCGCAAATTATAAAAAACAAATCACATACTATAGTATCTCAAATAAGTACTAAAATTTGATAAATTTTTAAGTTTTTTTAAAATCCGCTATCCAAACGAAAAATAGAAACTGCCTTTTTAAACAATGTATTAGCGAGAATTTGCCTATCACCCGACATAATAATTGTCCCGCGAACGACAAAATTGGGGAGCGGTGCATTCTGGTAATCCTTGCCAAGCTTGAACTCTATAGGATAAACAGAATATTGTGGAAGCGTTTTAATCTCTCCATTTACCCCTTTTTCCGACGGAATTGCCCCACCTTGAATGGATGACAATTCGGGCCAAAAGAGAGTATCAGCAATGGTTTTTTCTACCGTATTCAAGATCACATCGAATTTATGGAAAGGGGAATATTCAGCATAAAACACGCCTTTATTCATTTTTGATAGTTTATTCATATCAATTTCACGAATATAGCCGCTTAAAATAGTTATGTCATCATCAGCCAATAAGGCGAGCATTTTTCTAGAATTGACCCATTGCCCCAAATCAAGGTTTGGATCCATCATTTTTATTTTTCCAGCAAAGGGAGCTTTAACCGTCAGTTTGTCTGAGATAGTTTTTAACCCTTTAAGTTCCTGCTCTGTATTTTCTATTTCATTGTTAATCATGCTTCGTTTATTCGCAAGCTCTTGCGTGGCTTGACTGCTATCACGGATAAGTTTTAAATCGCGTAGTCTTTGGCGGGTTAGATCAATATTATGATTAAGGCTGTATGAAGATAGACGGAATAATATTTCCCCTTTTTCTACAATTTGGCCTTCAACTACATTTATTTCTTCAATTTTTGAAGGAATGGAAGGATAAAGTCTTACATAATCATTAGTATGTAACGTAGCAGGAATTTCAATTCTTTTTTCCAAAGGTAAGAATGCTAAGAGTAATAGTGAAATCAAAATAAAAAGTGAGATTTTGCCGCGCAGAGGGCCTAAAATCTCCCGTGTATTTTTAAGCCAAATTTTTACTTCCCGTATAATAGGAAGGCCAATAAAAAAGGCGAGCTCTATAATCATAAAAATTAAACCCAAAGGTTGAAAAAATAAATGATAAACCAATATAGAAATCCCTAAATATAAGAAAAATCTATATATCCAAACAGCAAATCCAAAACCTGTTAAAAGTTTTTGTTTTTTATAATCTGTAATTTCTGGGCGAGGGGTTTTCCATCCCCATAAAGATTTCCTTAATTGCCATTTTGAAAAGGCAAAGGCGCGATCTTGTAAATTATCAATGCCAACAAAATCTGAAAATAAATAATATCCATCAAATTTCATAAGAGGATTAAGATTTACCAATAAAGAAGCAAGCATAGATACAATTGCAACCATAAAGCACAAGCTTTGCGCCATGCCAGGGGGTAATATATGCCAAAGTAATAAAGCAATAGAAGATAATGCCAACTCAGCCATCATTCCGCTTGCCGCGATAATTAAACGTTCCCGCCTGATTTTCAATTTCCACGCATTGGTGGTTTCTGTATATAAAATAGGGTATAGGACAATAAATGCGACACCGATTATTGTAACAGGGACGCCATATTTGGTCGCAGTATAGGCATGTCCCAATTCATGAATAATTTTAACAATAATTGTGGCCCCTAAAAATAAAATTACGCCTTCTAGGGTTAGGTAGTTCATAAAAGTATTTGCGATGTCATCAAATCTTTGAATGCTTAAAAATATTCCATAAACCAATAATAAAAAGACTAAAATAATAAATGGTTTTGTAAAAAGCGGCTTTATAATTGGATATGTTACTTTTAAAAAACGCTCTGGCTTGAATAATGGAATTGTAAAAAAAAGATAGCTGTGCATCAATTTTTTCCACCATGGTTGTTTCGCATTTTCATGTTGCAGGGCGAAAAAGTTTTGCGCCTCTTCGCCTGTTGCATAAACTAGGCTATGGGTTATAAGAAATTCAATTAGGGCATTAATCGCCTCCCCATCGGGGCGTAATGCTGTTTCTTTTTTTATTAAAGTAATAAGCTGACTAACGGTTTTACATTGATTAAACCGTGATAAGCATTCAAATTCTAACCATCCAATTTTATAATAATTATTGGCCGTGGGGTCATATAATGTCCAGCTTGGTGATCCTTCGGGTTCAGCTGGCGCTTCATTCAATTGAATATCATTACGCAATGTGGGAAGGGCGGGGTCCTGATTAATCAGCATACTTAAATGCCCAACTTACGCCGTAGGGTTGTGATAGGACGCCTTAAAATATTAATCCCTAATACGGTGCGATCACCATAAACTTTACCAGTCCCTGTCCAACCAATTCTAATATCATCATGGGTTGGATCTATAAAATCACCGCGTATTTTATAACTCATTAAACCACTTGAATCCATAGTCGCCTGATACCCAATGGAGGTATATTCCACGTATCGAGAATTAAAAGGCATGACATTTAAAAAGAAACGGGCAGGAATATCTTCATTAATTTCAATCATTGCGTTTATAGGCATACGAATAAGCAATTCATTCTCATCTAACTTTGCAAGCTGCATAATTTGTTCACCCGTTTGAACAGGCTTGCCACGAAGGGAATTGGCATCTGAAAAAATAACAATCCCATCTTTTTCAGCGACAATATTAGCGAGAGAAAGCATTTTACGTGCGAAATTAACCTCTGCTGTTTTTTGAGAAAGTTGCGCTTTTAACAAAGATATTTCAGCAAGTTTTGAGCGATCTTTCATAGATTCTCGTTCGGTTTTTAGAAGGGAAACTTGTGCTGATTTTAATTCACCCAGTGTTTTTGTAACTTGATTTTCTAATAAAGTGCTATCCATTTTTATCAAAACATCACCCTTTTTGACATCTTGACCAGGGGATACTTCAACCGTGTCAATAACCCCATCAAATGGAATAGTGATAGAGGCAGGTTTACTCGCTACAACTTCGGCAGGTGCGCTGGAACTCATGCGTACAGGGATAAGCATAATAAGAAGAAGGAAAAGGAAGAATAATTTTGTTCTTAACCCTGATGTATTTAAAAATGAGAATATACCAAAAGCCTTATGACCATTTTTTTGATGATAAAAATTTTGTAATGCATGCGCATATCCATCACCCAAATCTTCTAACAATGCTTTTTTAAGGGGTTGAATATCATCATCCCGATCAATCCATAACCCCCCGAAAATATCATTTTGATTATTATAAAGGAGAAGTATAAAAGCGTTTTTTGGAACCCATTTGTTCCAATCTGTTTTATTCCTATCAATAGTGATATCAGATGTAATAGGAATTAGTTTTGAAAAACTTTGTTTTTTTTCATCTTTTTTATCATCTTCGGCAGACGGTGCATGTTGATGGGCAATAATAAAATCATTTATAACGCGCGCTAACCATTGCGTATAGGGTCCATCATTATCAATCTGAACCAAACCTGATGCTGTTTTTATATCAATCTTATGCCTATTTAATTCCCAATAAATGCAATTGCTATAAGGGATCAAATTAAAGGTCTGATTAACCATTAAAAATTCAAGTTCGGATTTTTTATCTTTATGTCTTGCACTTTTTAAAAGTGTAATTAATGTTAATAAAAGTTGAAAATTATTTTCATCTTTATCAGGGGCAGAGGCTTTTTTTTTATCCTTACTTGTCAAAACTTACTTCATTTCGTTCTTAGAGATTTTTAAACCCAAGAATCCTTTATTTAAAGTTTCATCTGTCGTGTTGTTTGTAAATGAAGCTTTGCCACTCATACCAGGAAGTAGTTCTTCATAGTATTTTTGCATTTCTGCAACCACTTGGATAGATTGACTGACGGGATCAACCTCACCAAAAACATTAATAATTTTGGCGGTATAGGTCATATCGGTTTCGCCAATATATATTTCAACTGGTGTATCCACATTTAACCAGCGTAGCCATTTTGAAGGGATTAGGAATTCGGCACGAAGGGGATCATGTGATGCAATTTCCATTAAAACTCGACCTGATTGAACATATTCATATTGACTGGCCATTTTACGCATTACGCGACCATCCCATGGTGCAACATGCGTACAAGATTTCAAACGCCCTTTAATTTGTGAGATTAATGCTTTATTTTGAATATTATTTTCACGGGCAACAAGAAGTTCGATATTAGAAATAGAATCTAAGGTAGAAAGTTGTTGGTAGGCGGCAAGTTGTTGTTCCGTAACACGCTGACGCGACATAGCTTCGCTTAAACGCCCACGATCTACAGAGCAATCATATTCAATCAGAACATCACCTTTTTTAAAACGATCCCCACTTTCAAGATTGAATTTTGTAATTTTAGAATCAATTCCACTTGATAAAACGATCTGACGTTTTGCACCCAAAACAGCCTGTACACTATAATCCTCATTATACGCCTCACCATTAAAATTTTGAGAAGAGGGGCCAACATCCAATATTGATGGCGGAGGCGTGATGTCTTCAATTTCAGGATTGATTTCAAACTTTAATGGTGTTTCCCATTCCATAGGCACATTAATTGAAGATTCACCAAATGCAACTTTACCCAATAGGCGGTTACTCTCATTCCCGAAATCACCAATGAATAAAGCCAATAAAAATATGAAACAAAAAAGAATACCAAATCGAATAAGCATGATATTTTTATAAGAAATAAATTTTTGATTTAACTTTGCAGATGGCTGCGTTGATAGAGTTTCATCACTTTTCTTTTGTGCTTTGTTCCAGTTTATTTTCTCAAAAGGGGGGTCTATCATGTTTCCACCACCTCTTTACTATATAAAGAAGCTGCAACGATATTCGCATCGTTTAAATTTTGACGAATTTGTTCCGCATAATTTTCGATACTTAAATCAGGGTTATTTTCATCCCACAAATCTATACCAAGCGTGTTTATAAATCGTCCATAAGCATCTTGAGCATCGGCATAGGCAAATGATTTGTTGATATTCGCAATACTTGCATTAACTTGCATACTTAATAATTCGGCCTTAGACATGAGGCCAACTTGATTAAAATTTTGGGCGCGGTCTAATATCTTATTGGCATGGGCAACGATTTGTTTTTGTTTAATATACTCATCAGAAAGCGTATCATAGCGTGCCATAGCCACATGAACCTGAGTAATTATAGCAGCAATTAAAGCCTGTCGACGTTGATCTGATAATAAATCAATATTCTGCGCTTTTTTATATCGTGTTGGTGCAGTGAAAATTTTGTTAATTGAAGATGTTAGTCCAACAATACCATCAACCCAACTATTATAAACAAGGAATTTATTAGAGTCATAATTATACGTCAGCAAAAGCTCCGCACCTGGAATAGATTCTAAAATGGATAATTTGATATCGCGCGTACTAATACGTTTATTTAAGATTTCTTCTCTTACTTCAGGTCTGTTTGTTAATGCTTTAAGCTCATAAGCCTCAATAGAAGAATTTATTTCCGGTAGAGTTGCAGCCATAACAGGGTTTTGATTTTGCAAATCTAAAGTAAGCTCTTCTTGCAAAGGATAAGCAATAAGCGTTTTTAATTCTATATCAGCCAATTTTAATCCGCTTTTTATACGGGTTAATTGCATCTTATTATCTAATAATTGAGATTTTTTGGATTGTGCATCGCCAAGGGGAACAATTCCTTTTTCAACTTGAAGATCAATATTTTCAATCTGATTTTCTATTTTATCCAATAATTCATCAATTTGGGGTAATGTGGTTTGAGCCACTGCCGCGCGCCAATATGCGATATAAGTATCTTGAACCACGCCTTGATATATTTTACGGCGACGTTCTTGTGCAATCAATAACTGATCGGAAGTTGTCTTCCCGCGCCATAAATTTATACCCGTATCCAGCAAATTCCATTCTGCAGATAATTGTACGACATTTCGATATTGTTCTTGTGAAATTGAAGGTTGTAGAGATTCTGTTCCCGTTAAAACAGAAAAACTAGAAGAACCCCCTTCATTACTGCGTCCTTGGCGTTGCACTTTGGCATTAATAGAAGGTAAAGCGCTAAGCATTTGTAATGAAACATCATCTGCTGCGATTAAGGTATCAAGCTCAGCTACTTTTGCATCTAAATTATATTTGATTGCTCTGGCTAAGGCATCTTCTATCTTCATAGAGTATTGATGTTCGCCAGATGCAGGCGTTATTTTCTGTAGATCTTGATCAATTGTGTCCAATAAAACAGCATTATCCACAGGCGTCACAGTAGGAGCGCAACCAGTGGTGTATATTAGTCCCAAAAGAGCTAAAGAATATAAAAATCTGTTTGTCATATTTATAAAGAATCATTCTTTAGGATTGAGAATGAAAAAGTAAGTTATTAATATAATACATTAATATGAGTTATCCCCCAAATAATTTATTAATAATTACTTTAAATATGGAAATTTATTTTATATTTTGAAATAAGGTGTGGTTTTTTTGAAATAAAACAGATTATTGAACCCGATGTTTCCACCAATCTTGAAGAAGTTTTTTTTGATTTTTTAGGCTTTCATATCGTTCGATAAATTGAGCATCTCTATTGATTGCTAATTTAACGCGTTTTTCTTCTTCCCAATCCAATTCATTGTCAATTAATGCCTGAATGTCAAAGTCACTTATGTTTTTCATGATTGTAAGCACAATAATCCCTTTCAAATACACTAATGTTTGATATTTAGAAATTGTTCCAAAATACTATTTTTCTATTTTTTAGGAACTATCATCGTAATAATATGTTGTAATACCAATAAATATTGAAAGGAAACACTATGTTAAAACTTGCTATTATATTTTTGGTTATTGCTTTAATTGCAGCTGTATTAGGATTTAGTGGGATCGCAGGTGCGGCTACAAATATTGCAACAATATTATTTGTTGTTTTTCTTGTGCTGTTTATTGTTGCCGCAATTGTACATGCGGTGCGCGGTAAGCCACCAGTTTAAAACACTAATTTATGATAAAACGCCTCTTTGATAAAAAGGGGCGTTTTTTTTGTTGGAAAATTAACAAATTAAGCTAATATAAATTTTTTTCATAAATGAGTGTACGTATGGATAAAGTTTTTGTCCGCAATTTTAGTGTATTTGTCATCGTTCTACTTTTGTGTGTTGCGGTATTTTTATATTATTTTATTTCAAGTGATCGAGCGTTAGGACGTATTGATTCATGGGTTAATCATACCAATACTATTATTTCAGAAGCAGAGAATTTATCCAGTAGTATTCAAGGAATGGTTGTTGCTCAAAGGGGATATCTCCTATCAAAAGACACTGATTTTATTTCCGAATATAATCGGAATAAGCAAGAAACAATAAAGTACATTAAAAATATAAAAAAGTTAACGATTGATAATAAATCACAGCAAGAGCGTATTTTTGAATTAGATTTGAAACAACAAGAACTAACTAAAAACCTTGAACAACGTATTCAGTATCAAGGTATCCAAAACAGGGAAGATGAATCAAAAGAGATCGAAATTATTCGAGATTTAAAAAACATTATCCTTAAAATTAACAAAAATATTCTATTTGAGGAATATGCTCTTTTAGACGAACGTGTTAAAGCATTAAACAATAAAAAAAGCCAATATCTAGTAACATTAATTACTGGAGTAATTGTTGGTGCGATTTTATTATTAATATTTAATGCGTTTTTATTAAAAACACAAAGACGAAAAGCCACAATAGAAGGGGCGTTAAAAGATTCTGAAGATCGTTTTTCTTTAGCATTACAAGGAACAAGAGATGGTATTTTTGACTGGGATATAGAGAAAAACGAAGTATTTTACTCAAGCCGCTATTTCTCAATGTTAGGTTATGAAGATGTGGGCCGTTATGGAACAGTAAATGATTTCAAAGATTCAATTCATCCTGATGATTTGGACCGCGTATGGAAATATATTGAGACTTATTTAAAAGGCAAAATACCAGAATATTTAAGCGAGTTTCGATTAAAACATGCAGACGGACAATGGTTATGGGTTCAATCACGTGCGAAAGGATTGTTCAAGAATGATGGCACGCCCTATCGTATGGTAGGTGCGCATACCGACATTACGCATTTGAAACGTGAGCAGGAAAAATTAGAGTATGAAAAAGATAAAGCCGAAGAATCAAATAAAGCAAAAGGTGAGTTTTTAGCCCATATGAGTCATGAGATAAGAACGCCCCTAACAGCTATTAGTGGTATTGCGGAAATTTTTTCTAAAAACTTATCTGATTTTAATGAAAAACATCAAAAATTAGTTTCTACTTTATCTGCAAGTTCAAGCTCGCTTAAAGATATTGTTAATGATGTATTAGATTTTTCTAAAATTGAAAGCGGCGATATTGAAATTGAAAACAAAATGTTTTTGTTAGGGGATCTATTTGCGGAAGTATCAAGCATGATGTCCGTCAAAGCGGTTCAAGAAAACATCAATTTCATTTTAGATGATACAAAAACAAAAAACGTACAATTTTATGGTGATAAAACCAGATTGCGACAAATTTTGGTTAATCTTATTGGTAATTCTCTTAAATTTACCGAAGCAGGTGGATTGGTTAAAATAATTTCAGAATTAGAGTACACAAATAATCAGCAAAATTTATGCATCAGCGTCTCTGATACAGGTATAGGTATTAAACCAGAAGATTTTGATCTTATTTTTGATCGTTTTAAGCAAGCCGATGCGTCTGTTTCAAGAAAATATGGTGGTACAGGGTTAGGGCTTCCTATTTCTAAAAATCTAACAAAATTAATGGGTGGCGATATAACACTCAGCAGTCAATATGGTGATGGCTCAACATTTTCGATTATTCTGCCTATGAAAGTTGAGCATGATGAAATTTATGCTAATAAAAACAATTCAAATACACAAGATTTAGAATACGAAATCCCAAATATAAAAGGCCAGAAGAAGCTTTTGTTGGTAGAGGATTATAGCGGTAATATTGATATATTAAGCTATATTTTGGAAGAAATTAATATCGCATTTGACGTTGCTAAAAACGGGGAAGAAGCTTTAGAATTATGGCGTGATAATGATTACGATCTTATCCTTATGGATGTTCAAATGCCAATAATGGATGGTTTTACCGCTACACGAAAAATAAGGGATTTAGAAGATAAAGAGAATTTACCAAGAACACCAATAGTCGGAATGACAGCGCACGCCTTGGTTGGCGATAAAGATAAATGTATTGAGGCAGGAATGGATTCGTATCTTCCAAAACCAATAGATGAAAAAAATCTGATTTACGAAATCTTTAGCCAAATTAATAAGAAAAAAACATAAAAAAACCCGATATTAATCGGGTTTTCGCAAAATATAATTTTAATTATTATGCTGCTACATCATTCATCTTCGTAGTCATGTCATTTGCAACAAGATAATTTTGTAAAGGCACTTGAGGCTGCTCTAACGCAATTTGTAAAGCTTCTCTGGCTCTTGAAAGACGTGATCTAACGGTGCCAACGGGAATGCCAATTTCTTTTGCAACTTCTGCATATTGTTTTCCTTGGATACAAACCATTGTAAGAATTTCATAATGCTCGGTGCTTAAATTTGTCATAGCACGGTCAACATCTTTAAATTCCATTTTTGTGTTTTGTGATTCTTCAACACTCATGTTTTGAATATGGCTTTCTGGATCATATTGTGATTCAAATTTAACTTTACGTCTATAGCCTGAAACAAACATATTATACATAATTTTTGACGACCAGCTAAATAAATTTGTACCTTCTTGGAATAAATGTTTTTTCTCAATGGCGCGCAATAATGTGGATTGTAGTAAATCTTCTGCATCCGCAGAATTACGCGTTAGCTTATAAGCAAATTTCTCTAATCGGCTTTGTTGTTCCATTAAATCATTATTATTAAACATTTTTTATTCCTTAAATTTGTTAACTTGAGTGATAATAAGAACCTGACGTATCATGCATTTGTCAGCACTGTATCAATTGTGAAATTCTTTGTATCAATTTGGTAACAATAAGTTTATTATCCAAAAATAATCAGTATTACGAAAAGAAATTAACATTATGAAAAAGGGAAATGTTTTAATTGTTGAAGACGATCAAAGTCTTCAGTTCGTTGTCAGTAATTATTTGGAAGATGACGGCTATAATGTTCTTCAAGCAGGGGATAGTAAAACTGCTTTAGAGCACACAAAAAGTAATGATTTAGATGTAATTTTGCTTGATCTTGTATTACCGGATGCAGAAGGCATGTCGCTTATTCCACAAATACAAGTTCTTACAGATGCAGGAATTATTATCGTTTCTGGGAAGATGCGATACAACAGAAAAAATTATTTGTCTCGAAATGGGGGCAGATGATTATATTACAAAACCATTTGAAATGCGTGAACTTTCCGCAAGGATAAAAGCAATATTGCGCCGTAAGGATAATACAACTCCATTACCAGATAGTAACGATAACAGACAAGCGAATCAGATTTACTTTGGCGATGGGTGGTGCCTTGATAGGGGTCAATTTCAGTTATTTTGTTCGGATAAAACATCCGCAAATCTTACAACGGGTGAATTTAAGCTTTTAGAAGCGTTAATTTTATCCGCTAATCGTGCGTTAAGTCGTGAACATTTATTCGAATTGACCCGCGATAGTGATTATGATTCTTATGATCGCGCCATTGATATACAAATTGGTCGTTTGCGTAAAAAATTATCCGAAGATGATAATGCACCTGAACTTATAAAAACAGTTCGTGGTGTTGGATATATGTTTACAGGTCAAATAAAATCTTAAATCCAAAAATTTTTTGGAACTAATCTAATATTTGTAAGTTTTATCATTATAACCTAACAAAAATAGAAGGAGTAGATAAAAATTATGGCTAAAGTCGATACAAAATATCCAGAAGTTGATAAGATCAAACAAGATGCACAATCTTTAAAAGAAAACACAGTAGAGCTAGGACGCCATATAAAGGCAGAAGGCGCTGTTAAAGCAGAAGAAATTAAAGAAGCGACATCAGAAAAAATTAATTATTATTCTGAACAAGGTAAAGAGCAATTATTATTAGCAGAAATGAAAGTGCGCGAAAAACCACTTCAATCTGTAGCTATTGCATTTGCAGCAGGCGCAGCTTTAAGCATCCTATTTGGACGCCGCTAATGTATAAGTTGTTACCTCTTATTGAACGAACGGCTGCAAGATATGCTTTAAATTCAACATATCCTGTGTCATTAAGCTATAGAATAAAACATTGGTTTATTGTTTTTTCTGGCCTGATGCTTGTTGCAACAGTTGGATTTGGATTATTCTCTTTCTATTTATGGCTGAATAATAATGTTTCACCTATTGCAACAATGGCTTTTATGGGGATAGCAACATTTGTAATTTCAATGTTAAGTGCATTTTTCGCTTTTTTAATTTTGTATTTAAAAGTACAAAAAGTTAAACAAACGAAAGAAAAATTCACAAAAACACTGGAAGAAGGAATTGCGTTAGCTGAACAAGAATTTGGTGAACCAATTCTTAAAAATCCTAAATCAGCCATTGCGCTTGCAACATCAGCAGGCTTTTTGGTTGGTGACAGATTTATTAAATAATCTAAAAACAAAAATTTAAAAAGGAATAAAATTATGAATAAAGTAAAATTTTTTAGTTTAATGGCACTTGCTACACTAACACTGGGTTTAGGCGCATGTAATACAATATCTGGTGCGGGTCAAGATATTGAAAGTGGTGGTGAAGCCATTCAGGACGCTGCAAACTAATCATATAGATTATGAGTAACAAAGGTTTATTATTGATATTATTTGTTTTCTTTATTGGGATATTAAGTATTTTTATATTTAATCAACCCTTTGATGATGATAATTATCGATCATTACAAATATCAAACAATCAATATGAATAACCATTACAAGGCCTATCAATTAGATAGGCCTTTTTTTATTTGTAAAGTGCAGGTAGAAAATGGTGGGGCTGGGGGGACTTGAACCCCCACGTCCTAAGGACAACGGATTTTAAGTCCGCAGCGTCTACCATTCCGCCACAGCCCCATCTGAAATAAATAAATTTCAGACATTCTTATAAACCATAGCTTTTCCATTCTTGCAAGTTGCGAAATGCATTTAGCTGTCATAAAATCCACAAATAATGAAAAAATCTTCTCCATCGCTAAAAAAAGGTGCTCACGTCATTCGGGATTTTGCCAATAACCTTCCCGTTACACCGGGGGTTTACCGTATGTTAGCTGAGAATGGAGATGTATTATATGTGGGCAAAGCAAAAGCTTTAAAAAAACGTGTTTTAAGTTACACCAATACAAATAAACTTCCCAGTCGTCTACAACGCATGGTTGCCTACACTATAAAGATGGAAGTGGTGCATACGCATACAGAAGTTGAAGCGCTTTTGCTTGAATCAAATCTTATCAAGCGTTTAAAACCGCGCTATAATATTTTACTGCGTGATGATAAATCTTTTCCCTATATTTTAATAACTGGACATCACGATTTCCCGCAGATTACAAAGCATAGAGGCGCACGTAAACCAAAAGGCGAATATTTTGGTCCCTTTGCTTCTGCTGGCGCTGTGAATCGAACGATTGATACGCTTCAACGTGCTTTTAAATTACGAAACTGTACGGATAATATTTTCTCTACGCGTAAACGTCCTTGTTTACAATATCATATCAAACGTTGCACCGCCCCATGCATGGAACTGGTTGATAAAGACGAATATGCCAGTCAGGTTGAACAAGCCCGTAAATTTTTAAATGGTGAAAGCAAAGCCGTACAAGAACATTTTGCTAAAAAAATGGAAAATGCGAGTAAGAATGAAGATTTTGAATTGGCCGCAGAATATAGGGATCAAGTAAAGGCACTTGCCGCAATACAGGTACAACAAGATATTAATTTAGAAGGAATAGGAAATGTAGACGCGATGGCGTTGGCTCAAACAGAAGGAAGATCTTGCGTTCAAGTTTTCTTTTTCCGTGGCGGTCAGAATTTTGGTAATCGGGCTTATTTTCCACGCCATGATAGCGAAGAAACCGCTGCGGATATTATGGCTGATTTTATAGGGCAATTTTACGATAACAAACCTGTCCCCACGCAAATTTTTACATCGCACTTACCTAGCGAAGATGAATTGCTTAGTGAAGCGCTTGCAACAAAACGTGATACAGGGAAAGTATCAATTTCTGCTCCCTCACGCGGCAAACGCAAACGTCTTATAGAATTTGTTCAGCGGAATGCAGAAGATGCCTTAAAACGTAATATCACCGAACGTGCCAGTGAAGACCGCCATTTACAAGCAGTTGCCGAATTATTTGATTTAGATGCCCCTCCCAAACGTATTGAAGTTTACGACAACTCCCATATCTCAGGTACAAATATGGTTGGGGGGATGGTTGTCGCGGGCGCGGAAGGTTTTGTAAAAAGCGCCTATCGAAAATTCAATATCCGTGAGGCTGGCGCTGCAGATGATTATGGCATGATGCGCGAGGTAATGCAGCGTCGTTTTGGTCGCGCTTTAAAAGAAGGGGTTGAGATGGGAGATGAAACTTGGCCAGATCTACTTTTAATTGACGGAGGGAAAGGACAATTTAGTGTTGTTAAAGAGACGCTACAAGATCTTGGCGTCTATGATAAATTGACCATGGTTTGTATTGCAAAAGGGGAAGATAGAAATGCGGGTCGTGAGGAATTTTTTATTGATGGTAAGCCTCCCTTTAAACTACCAATTAATGACCCTACATTGCATTATTTACAACGGTTACGAGATGAGGTGCATCGGTTTGCAATTGGGGCACATCGAACGCGGCGTAAAAATGACATATCCAAATCCCCTTTGGATCAGATTGCTGGTATTGGTGCCAAACGTAAAAAGGCATTATTGCAATATTATGGTTCAGCCAAAGGAGTCGCAGGCGCAGGGGTGCAAGATTTAATGCAAGTTGATGGAATCTCAAAAGCCAAAGCGCAAGCTATTTATGATTTCTTTAATGAAAAATAGCGTTATAAAGGTTAATCATACGGGAAATAAGTGTTTTTTACCCAAATTAAGATTGCCAATATTACCAATGATCCAATCCATAAAATTAAATTGAATTTGGATGCTTTGTTTGCCGCTTGCTCTTCATACCATGTACGGGGCTTGATTCCTTTTAATCGAAATACGCCTAACGCAGCCAAGTTAATGCAAACAATATTGGTGGCTAATAACAGGCTTGTGCCAAATGCCAAATTCCATTGTGCATTCCCAATGGTTAGTCCCAATGCAACCGCTGGTGGCATAAGGGCAACCGCAACCATCACTCCCACCAACGCACTTGAAACTCCTGTTGTTAGCGATAATACCGCTGCACCCCCAGCAGCCAAAGCAAGGCCAATACTGGCATAACTTATATTCGTGCGGCTCATTAATTCTGTACTATTTAAAACTGTTGCAGCCTCAATAAAAAACCCTGCAACGGCTGATACAAATAATGTCAGACTTAAACCAACGATATTGGCAAAAACAGCCTTAATAAATAGTTTTTTGTTTCCTAAGGCCGCGGCAAACGATAATGCCAAGTTAGGCCCCAACAATGGAGCAATAACCATCGCTCCAATAATTATGGCAACATCATTTTGAATGAGACCAATACCCGCAACAATTGTTGATAAAAAGACAAGAAGTAAAAAGTCAAAATTAACCGTACCACCTGCTTCCATATCCTCTTGCAATTCTTCGCGCGTGATAGATCCTTGCAAAATATCGCGCAAATTAAAAAATTTAAACCAAATTAAAACATAGTGTTTTACAAAATGTAGAAACGTATAACGGTCTTCCTTTTGGCTTTTTTTCTCAGCGATTTTTTTATACTTATCTTTTTTACTATCATCCTGATTTTCAGGCTCAGGCAAGGTGGCTTCAACGGGTATAAGAATAATGCGCCAATTATCGTTATTATGTATGGTTTGAGTTAACGCATCCATAAGTTTTTGTTGATTGCGAACATCAATTAAGATACGTGTCGTTTCGCGATTATTATCCTTCTCTCCATCTAATGTTTTATTATCAGATTGCCAAAAATCGATAGCGTGATTTTCATCACAAAGTTTCTTAATTTTTTTTGCAGCATCACTCGGCGCTGAAATTTCAATAATGCGTAAAGTCATTCTATACCTTATATAGCTTTATCCCTCAAAGGAAAATTAATTCATTCATACCATAAATGAAAATACAATTAAATCAATGGAATAGAATAATTTGTGAAAAAACAACACGAAATGTCTTGGCATTTTATATCCTTCTTGGTACGTTGCGATACTCAAATAAATATTTGATAACTTGAATAATATAGGGACAAAAATATGTTTCATCGCACAAAAAACGATACTGATAGTATCGAAAATAATACTGTAGAAAACAGTTCTAATAGCCAAGAAAATGCGCCTCAACCCAATCAATCGACAATAACAAAAATGGAAAGCAAACCTATGAACGCTCAATCAGAGAATACAGCTGAAAAGAAACCTGAAACACAAACAACCGATTCAAATCAAGCACGTGTTGATATTCCAAATAATAATTTTCAACGTCAAGGTGCAACAGGTCAACCCAGCCGTCCTGCATATCCCGGTAGCTATCCAGGTGCGCAAGGAGCAAATTATGCAATGACATCTTCGGGTACTGATTCTGATCGTAAATTAATGATCGGTAAAGGGATTACTCTTTCTGGTGAGATTGAATCTTGTGACCATTTAATTGTAGATGGAACGGTAGAAGCAACCTTAAAAGGTGCAAATGTTTTGGATATATCCGAAAATGGTGCATTTTACGGTACAGTTGAAATTGAAGAAGCCAATATTGCAGGTAAATTTGAAGGAGATCTTACAGTTCGTGGTCGTTTGAACGTTCAATCTACGGGTGAGATTACAGGAACGATTACTTACAAAGAACTAGCTATCGAAGTTGGAGCGTCTATTGATGGTTCCATCAGCCCGATAGGTTCTGCTAATGCAAATAAGGTGAGCAATAAGAAATCGGGATCAAAATCTACAAAATCATCCACTGATAATTCTGCAGAACTTCCTTTTAGTGGCGGCAAATCTGTTGCAGCTTAGTATATAACAATAAGAATATTTAATTAAAGCGAGGGCAGATGCTCTCGCTTTTTTATGCTGTTTTATCTTTATATGCACATAAATCATAAACATGACAATTGGCACAATCTGGTTTGCGTGCTTTACATATATATCGGCCATGTAAAATAAGCCAATGGTGGCAATGGAATTTAAAGTTATCAGGCACTTTTTTTTCTAATTTTTCTTCGACTTGATCGGGCGTTTTGCCCTTGGCTAGTCCTGTACGGTTTGAAACCCGAAAAATATGGGTATCTACTGCAATAGTGGGCTGACCAAAGGCCATGCTAAGTACTACATTGGCCGTTTTTCGACCCACACCAGGCAATAGAATTAATTCATCACGACTTTGCGGAACGATACCATCATATTTCTCAATTAAAATTTGCGAAAGGGCATATATATTTTTTGCCTTGGCATTATAAAGCCCAATCGTTTTGATATAGGCACGAATTTTATCTTCGCCCAATGCAATCATTTTTTCGGGCGTATCAGCCACAGCAAATAAGGCGGGGGTCGCTTTATTCACCCCAACATCTGTCGCTTGGGCAGAAAGAACAACCGCTACTAAAAGTGTGAAAGGATTAAGATAAGTCAACTCTCCCTTGGGTTCAGGGTTTTGTGCCTGCATCCGCTTAAAAAATTCGATTATGTTATCTTTTTTCATGAGGCTGGTTTTTCCTCAAAACGCGCAATTTCAAAGTTTTTGAGCACATTACCTGTTTCAAAAATTTTGCCATTCATACAAATATAAATTCCTTCTTTTAAATTTTGCAATTGTGCAATTGCATATCCTAAATTAAAGCCTGCATCTGTAGGTGTAAAACCCTCTAAGGGTATCATTGATCCTGTTAGAATAATTGCTTTGCTAATTTGCGGTATGTTTTGATTAAGATATGACAACGTTTCAGTCATTGTATTTGTACCATGTGTAATCAAAATTTTATCACACTCTGATTTCTCTATAGACTTTATCAAATCATCTAGAATCGTATTATTAATCTTAGAACTATCAAGCATACATAATTCTTCTACAAAAAAACTAAAATGTGGATTGATAGTAAGATCTAGAAAATCTTTTATACCAGAATTTTCTTTAACTTTGCTACTCTCCGTAGGGGGGTAAAATTTTGAATCAATCGTTCCACCTGTTGCGATAATATGAATAGTTTGGGACATAATTTTAATTCTCTTTTGTAAATAATTAGCATTTCTTTATACTCTATTTTATGAAAGAAATCACCTATGGCTTTAGCGATAGTGCGTTAGGAGAAATTATTATAGGTTTGAGCGAGCAAGGTATTTGTTGGCTTGGTTTTATGACGACGAAAGACCAGGGCGCTTATAAAGGCGATGCTTTTACCCGTATGCAAACCTATTTTCCATTCGTAAAAATAACGCGAAATGATAGAGCAATTGAACAAATTATACCTATTATTTTCAAAGCGTGGGAACAAGATAGATTGCATGAATTAGATTTGGATATTCAGGGAACAAATTTTCAAAAATCTGTATGGAATGCATTAATGAAAATTCCGAAAGGTCAGATAAAATCTTATGGTGAGATTGCCAATAAAATTGGTAAACCAAAAGCAAGCCGTGCAGTGGGATTAGCCGTAGGGGATAATCCTATATCCCTCATTATACCATGTCATCGGGTAATACAAAAATCAGGGGCAATGGGTAATTATGGTTGGGGATTACCATTAAAAGAACGTATCTTAAAATCAGAAAAAGTTATTTTTAACAATGGTAAGCTTATTTTAAATAACGAAATTACAGATCAAGTAAATCGCGCATAGAATATATTCCAGCTTGTTGTTTTGTTATCCATTCTGCCCCACGAATAGCGCCTTTTACAAATAAACTTCTATCTGTCGCCATATGCGATAACGTTACACGTTCCCCTTGACTAAAAAAAGTGACATCATGTTCACCAACAACGTCACCGCCCCGTTGTACGGCATATCCAATATCACCTTCGTGCCTTGCGCCTGTACGATCTGTTATAAATTCTCCACCTCCACGTCCTTTTTGGGCTGCTTTACCAAGGGCGAGGGCGGTACCCGAAGGACTATCAATTTTATGTTTATGATGCGTTTCAAAAACCTCAATATCCCACGAAGGATCAAGTCGTTTTGCCGTTTGCTCGACCAATGCGGCTAGTAAGTTTACACCAACACTCATATTCGCGGCATATAAAATGGCTGTATCTTTTGCAAATTCTTTGAGTTCAGTTTCCTCGGATTCCGATAATCCAGTTGTCCCGATAACCAACGCTGTTTTATTTAACGCGGCAAGGGCGGCATGATGCATGGTGGCTTGTGGGATAGTAAAATCAATAATGACATCTGCATTGGAAAATAATTCATGGGCGATATCGTCTTTATCAATACCACCTGCAAACTCTAAATTATCAGCTGCGCTAATTTCTTGGACCAGTAATTGACCCATACGACCTTTGCAGCCTGTCACACCTACTTTTATCATTTTTTATCCTTAATAGCGCATGTAAGACGAGAAACACATGAGATTTTAGCATCATCTTTAAAAATTTCGGTATTCCAAACATGGATTGATCGTCCAACCTGTACTGGTTTACAAATCCCTGTCACAAATCCATCATGTGCGGGGCGAATATGATTGGCATTTATTTCAATACCGACGGCCATTTGTTTTGTCGGATCAATACACATCCATGCCGCAACTGATCCTAAGGTTTCGGACAAAACACAGGAGGCTCCACCATGTAAAATACCAAAGGCTTGTTTGGTTCGTTCATCCACAGGCATACGCGCCTTAAGATAATCATCACCAATTTCAAGAAATTCAATACCAATATGTCCCGCCATATTTGCATTACGAAGGCCGTTAAGCATATCTAGATCATATTCTTTAAACCACATTTGGTTATTCTTTCAAATCAGCCCAAAGGTCTTTGACACGGTTGATAAACCCACTGCTTTCTGGGGAATATTTTTTACCGTCTTTGCCGCTTAAATCCTTATCCAAATCTTGGAATACTTTTTTCTGTTTTGTATTAAGATTAATCGGCGTTTCAACAAAAATTTCAATAAACATATCGCCCACTTGGTTGGAGCGCATAATGGGCATTCCTTTTTCTTTTAGACGCAATTGCTGACCTGTTTGCGTACCACCGGGAATTTTAACTTTGGTTGTTTTACCATTGATTGTCGGTACATTAACATCGCCCCCTAACGTTGCGGTTGTCATTGCGATAGGGACACGACCATATAAATTTGCCCCATCACGTTTAAAGAATTTGTGTTTTTTGATATTAACCAAGATATAGAGATCACCAGCTGGCCCGCCCCTTACGCCTGCTTCACCTTCACCACTTAAACGAATGCGTCTGCCTGCTTCAATCCCTTTAGGGATATTAATTTTAAGGGTTTTTTGTTTTGAAACACGTCCGCTACCACTACAATTTTTGCAAGGCTCTTTAATAATGTTACCCGCACCATTACAAGTTTCACAAGCCTTTTCAATAGTGAAAAATCCTTGTTGCGCACGGATACGCCCCGCCCCTTTACAAGTAGGGCATTCTTCAGCCTTTTTCCCTTTTTCAGCGCCATTTCCATCACATTTTTCACATTTTGCGTGAAGCGGAATGGTAATATTTTTTTCTAAGCCGTTATATGAATCTTCCAATGTTATATCTAAACCATATTGAATGTCTGAGCCACGCATTGCGCCTGTTGAATTACGACGACCGCCGCCACCGCCCATAAAGTCACCAAACATATCTTCGAATATATCGGAGAAATTGCCTGCGCCTTGAAAACCGCCAGCACCGCCGCCACCCCCCATTGAACCATCAAATGCCGCATCGCCAAATCTATCGTAAGCTGCACGTTTTTGATCATCCTTTAAAACATCATAGGCGGCATTAACTTCTTTAAATTTAGTTTCGGCCTCCTTATCATCCTTATTTTGATCAGGGTGAAATTTCATTGCTTTTGTACGATAAGCTTTCTTAATCTCTGCCGCATCGGCAGATTTGGATACTCCTAAAACTTCATATAAATTTTTTGCCATATTTTTATTTTAAAGAATAATTATGCTTGTTTATTCTTTAATATCTCCCAATTCTTTTTTCGTATTTCCCAAGTTTCCGTTTTGCGATCTTCCCCGCGTACATTTTGTGTATAGCTATTTATCAAAACACCACCTGTTTTTTCTTTTATTCGTTTCGATGCGATATTATCTTTAAAGTTCTCAGCAATATAGCTTGTCCAATTCATATCACCAAAAATTAATTCATTTAATGCAAAACATGCTTCTGTAATATACCCATTATTTTGTTCTTTTTTACCAATCCAAAAACCACGATGTTCTTTTACATTTTCTAAATTATATCGAAAAGATAAAACGCCAATACCATTAATTAAATTTGTTTTCTTAAAAATTCCCCAATGAAATGCTTGTTTGTTTTTCAATTGGGGTAATACAGTATTTATTAAATGTTCCTCTGCTCCATTTTCAGGATAAGGCCACGGGGCATTGAACATTTTGCCTATAATATCCCAATCATTAAACTGGCATTGTATCCAATTTGTGTCATTTAAAACTAATGGTTTTAAAGTTAGTTTTTCGGTTTGTAAAATAGGCGTGTTCATAATTGTTATTAAATAAAAAGAAGCGCGAATAGATTTCGCACTTCTTTAAAATTAATTAAGCTGATTTTTTATCATCTTTGTCGTTATCACCATCAACTTCGGTGAAATCGGCATCAACGATATCATCATCTTCCAATTCCATATCCGACGTTTCGGCATCTGGAATATCGCTGTCTTGTGCATTGGCGTTATCACCACCTTCTGCGGTTTCAGCCTCTTGTTGTTTGCGATAAACCATTTCGCCCAATGCCATTGATTTTTGCATTAAATCATCAGTTTTGGTTTTGATATCTTCGGCTTTTGCATCTTCATTATCCAGCTCAGACTTTAAATCAGCCATAGCCGTTTCAATTTCGTCCTTTTGCTCTGCCGGAACTTCATCGCCTAAATCAGAAATTGTTGTTTCTGTTTGATGGATTAACGACTCTGCTTGGTTTCGTGCCTCCACTGCATCACGACGATTTTTATCCGTATCTGCATTTTCTTCGGCATCTTTAACCATTTGTTCGATATCTTCATCAGATAATCCACCCGAAGCTTGGATACGAATTTGTTGTTCTTTACCTGTCGCTTTATCTTTGGCAGATACTTGAACGATACCATTGGCATCAATGTCAAAAGTGACCTCAATTTGTGGCATACCACGCGGTGCAGAAGGAATACCAACAAGATCGAACTGACCAAGCGGTTTATTATCTGCCGCCATTTCACGTTCCCCTTGAAAAACACGAATGGTCACAGCAGATTGATTATCTTCTGCGGTTGAGAACACTTGTGATTTTTTAGTTGGAATTGTGGTATTGCGATCAATTAATCGTGTAAACACACCACCCAATGTTTCAATACCTAAAGATAAAGGGGTCACATCCAAAAGAAGAACATCCTTCACATCTCCTTGTAAAACACCACCTTGAATAGCCGCACCATCTGCAACAACTTCATCAGGGTTTACCCCTTTATGCGGTTCTTTACCGAAGAAATCTTTAACAGTTTCCAAGATTTTGGGCATACGGGTCATACCACCAACCATAATAACATCGTCAATATCAGATGGCTTAACCCCTGCATCCTTTAATGCCCCTTTAACAGGGTCTAGGGTACGTTTCATCAAATCATCAACTAAGCTTTCAAGCTTTGCACGAGATAATTTTATATTCAGGTGTTTTGGACCAGAGGCATCAGCCGTAACAAAAGGCAAATTGACATCAGTTTGAGAAGCACTAGAAAGCTCGATTTTTGCTTTTTCTGCCGCTTCTTTAAGCCTTTGTAATGCTAATTTATCATCACGAAGATCAATACCTTGCTCTTTTTTAAATTCTTCCGCTAAATAATCAATAATGCGAAGGTCAAAATCTTCACCACCAAGGAATGTATCTCCATTGGTAGATTTCACTTCGAATACACCATCACCAATCTCAAGAACGGAAACATCGAATGTTCCACCCCCAAGATCATAAACAACAATTGTACCTGTAGATTTTTTGTCTAATCCATAAGCAAGCGCAGCAGCCGTAGGCTCGTTAATAATTCGAAGCACTTCAAGGCCGGCAATCTTACCTGCATCTTTGGTCGCTTGACGTTGCGAATCGTTGAAGTAAGCGGGAACTGTAATCACCGCTTGATCAACAGTCTCGCCAAGATAGCTTTCCGCTGTTTCTTTCATTTTTTGCAAGATCATGGCAGATATTTGAGAAGGAGCCATTTTCTCCCCATTAATTTCAACCCAAGCATCGCCATTCTCCCCTTCAACAATATTGAAAGGTGCTTTGGATGCCATGTCTTGAACATCTTTATCGCTAAAACGACGTCCGATAAGGCGTTTAATTGCATAAACTGTGTTTTCTGGGTTTGTAACCGCTTGACGTTTTGCTGGTTGTCCAACAAGGCGTTCATCATCTTTTGTGAAAGCAACCATGGAAGGCGTTGTGCGCGCCCCTTCGGAATTTTCGATGACTTTAGGCTCTTTACCGTCCATAACGGCAACACAAGAATTTGTCGTACCGAGATCGATACCAATTACTTTACTCATATTTTTCTCCTTTAATAAGCAAGATTTTAATCGTCCTTATTTCGCAATTTCTACTAAATTATATTGTAAGTGTATTTATAAACACTTCACGCCACGGTTCTAGTAAAAAAGCCAAATAATTTCGACCTGTTAACAATAAGCCCCGTTTTTCACAGCAACTTACAAATAGCAATATACCAAAATAGGTTTAATAAAATCAAGTATCATAGATTAAAAAGCTTGCAAAACCGAACAATAATTGTTATGTAAATTTTATGAATGATTTTAATACAGCTTCAGAACAAATTTTTTTAGGTGAACATACCGCAAAAATTGATCAAAAGGGCAGAGTTTCTATTCCCTCTGAGTTTCGGAATAAAAGCAATGAGGGATTGATTCTTACTAGAGTTCCTGAGCAACCTTTACTTGTTGCTTATAGGCCATCTGATATAGAAAATCCAGAACTAGCGTCCTTGCTCTCTATTTTTTCTCAAAATACCAATTTAGATAGCACGGGGCGTACGATTATCTCTGCATCAATAAGAAAATCAATAGGAATTAATTTAGAAGGTGATGAATTAGCGATTATTGGAACAGGTAGAAATTTTCATATAATGGCGCAAGGTGCTTGGAACGCTATGAAACCATTATATGAAAAGAGATTAATGGATGCTCTTTCTAGACCTGGAGGGTTTTGGACTCCTTAGAATGCTTAATTTTTAAGCGCTTTCGTCAATATTTGTACCGGGGTCTGTAGGGGAAGGGGTATCACCGCCAGCCTTCGCAATACCGACTTTAGCAGCGCGCAGTAGCCGATCATTTAAGACATAGCCAGGTTCAATAATTTGAATAATAATGCCTGCTGCTTTACCCGGTACGGGTGTTTCAAACATTACTTCGTGAAAATTGGCATCGAAAGGCTCATCAAGAGGCTCAATTTTCTTAATACCGTTTTTGACAAATACATCGCTTAATTCACGTTGCATAGCTTCAATCCCTTCAACCACATTGGCAACGCGAGGTTCAACAGCCTTTATATCATTGGGGAGAGCATCTAATGCACGCTCGAAATTATCTGAAAAATCAAGAAGGGAACGTGCAAATTTTGCAATTGCATATTTTCCTGCATCATCACGATCTTTGACAGCACGTTTACGGGTATTTTCCGCCTCGGCCAAGGCACGCATGGTACGGTCACGATTATCAAGTAGTTCTTGTTGTAACTGTGCAATCTGTTCATCCGCAGAAGGGGGCAAGTTTTCCTTTGCCGCGTTTAACGCTTCTTCTAATTCAGGCTCGCTTGGGTCAAGATTAACTACATTTTCAGGTGATTCTTGACTTTGATTATTCTCAGCCGAATTTTCGGCGTTTTTATTTTGTTCTTCGCTCATGGTTTCTTTATAAAGGAATTTATATCTTTTTGACAAATACTTTTAATGGAACAGGCTTTTGCCCTTTACCATTTTCATCTATGAACACACGCGATGCAGGTATAACACCCAATTCGGCATATCCATTTTCATTTACGGCATCTGTAAACCTGCCTAATTCATCAATATAATAAAAGATGTTTGGTTTTGGGGAGGTGGATTGTGGTAATAAACTTATATCTGTAACAGGATTTAAACCATTTTTTGCCGCGATCGTACGCACAGATTGGGCAATATTATCCCCTTCTTTTGCCATAGGAACCTCCAATGCAACCATAACAGCACCATTTTTGTCATAGGTAAGGTTGCTATTTTTGGTTTTAAAAACCAGCATGCTTTCAGGTGTTAAGATAATTTTATCATTTTCAAATGAGATTTTGTAATTGTCACGAGCCGCCCCGTTTGAAAAACGCAATTGGCGTGTTCCACAATTCTTTAAATCTTCTGAGTTTAATAAAATCATTCCCGTAGCAGCTCTATACCCTTTATTACAGGCATACTCAACTTTTTGGGTTTTGATAGGTTTCACAGTGTAAGAGGAAACATTAATGTCCATATAAAGATCACCAATAAATTTTGCCTCATATCCAATAGGGGAGATTTCAAAGCATCCTGTTACAATTTCAGGTGTTTTCATCAATATACCAAATTGTTCAGGCTCCATATAAGAATAACGAACAATAGAAAGATGTAATTCTTGCGGGGTAACGCCACCTTCCTTTTCCATAGATTGTTGATTTAGGATTTTAATATGCTCTTGCGCTTTATTCACCCATTGTGAGCCTGGAGGGACAAAGGTTTGTTCTTCTTGTGCTTTTACTAAATCGGCGGAGAACGCAAGATTAAAAGAAACCAAGCATAAACTACATAAAACTAATTTTTTTATCATTTTAAAATTTTACTCTTTTTGTGATGTAAGGGCAAATATTCAATTTAGATGCCCTTCAATAAACTTATATTTAATGGTCTAATTTAAAATGATTTAATCCGTCGCGCTAATATTTCGGCCATATAATTGACGCTAGGGATAATTTTGGCATAGTTTAGTCTGGTTGGGCCAATAACGCCGATGGCACCAATAATATTCTTACTGCTGTTGCGATAAGGGCTTAAGATAAGGGAATGGCCACTCCCTTCGAAAATTGAATTTTCTGATCCGATGTAGATTTTTATGCCTTCTGCATCACTGGCTTCATCCAAAAGACGCGAAACTGTTTCTTGCGATTCTAGTCGCTCCATCAACACTTGAAGCTTTTCAACTTCCTCCTGTGCTTTAGGATCTTTTAAAAGCTGCGATGTACCGCGTACAATTAATTTTCCATTGTCTAATTTTGTGGCTAAACCAGATTTAATAACGTTTGTCATTAAATCACCCATTTCGGCCTTACGCGCTTCAATTTCCTCTAATATAACGGTATTCATATCGGCAATAGTACGCCCATAAAGCTTTTCTGAAAGAAAACTACCTGCTTGACGTAACATATCTGCTGTTGTTCCGATGGCAATTTCTATTAATCGGTTTTCAACCGAACCGTCGTCACTGACAATAACAACCAAGCTTTGTTGCGGAGATAAAAGAATAAATTCAATATGACGAATGGGTTTATTGCACTGTTTAGGAGCGACCACTAAACCTGCACTTTGCGATAGACCGGAAAGCGCGGCACTGGCATTCTCTAAGATACGCTCGGCTGTTGTTTCTTCATTTCCTTTGCATTCTTGTTCCAAGGCGGCGCGTTCGGTATCGCTCAACGATCCGATCTCTAATATGCCATCAATAAAATATCGTACCCCAAGGTCAGTAGGAATACGCCCTGCGGAAATATGGGGTGCTTGTAACAATCCACATTCTTCCAAATCGGACATCACATTTCTTATGGTCGCGGGGGAAAAATCAATTTGCCTTGAAAGGGTTCGTGACCCCACAGGCGTACCATCATACATAAAGCTTTCAACTATATGTTGAAATACATTACGGGCACGTTCATCCAAATCTAAAAAGTTATACCGCATATTCATAATGCTTAAACTATAAAGCTTATTATCAAAATTGACAATTGCAACGGCTACTCTTACCTTGTGACACTCATTAATAATTAAGAAGAAAGAATTTTAAATGTCCTCTCGCCCGTCTGGCCGTAACGCAAATGTACTTCGTCCAATTGAATTAATCTCTGGCTATTCCAAGCATGCCGAAGGATCATGTATGGCAAAATTTGGAGATACGCATGTTTTATGTACTGCAAGTATTGAGGAAAAAGTTCCAGGATGGATGCGTAATTCTGGCAAAGGGTGGGTCACGGCGGAGTATGGAATGCTTCCCCGCTCCACCAATTCGCGTATGGATCGGGAGGCTGCAAGGGGTAAGCAATCGGGGCGTACCCAAGAAATTCAACGTCTTATTGGTCGTGCCTTACGTGCCGTTGTGGATTTAAAAGCATTAGGCGAACGTCAAATTAAAGTCGATTGTGATGTAATACAGGCCGATGGCGGAACGCGCACCGCTTCTGTAACAGGGGCGTATGTTGCAATGCATTTGGCCTGCCAACATTTGGTTGATTTAAAATTAATTAAAGAATTGCCGCTGACCGATACAATCTCCGCAATTTCATGTGGGATTTATAAGGGCCAACCTGTTTTAGATTTGGATTATGTCGAAGATTCAGATGCCGGCACTGATTCCAATTTTGTTATTACGGGTAAAGGCGGTATTGTCGAAATTCAAGGCACTGCAGAACAAGACCCATTTAGTGAGGAAGAATTTCAACAGCTTTTCAATCTGGCAAAACAAGGGTGTAGCGACTTAAAAACGCATCAAGATAAAGTTTTAGGGATTTAATCTATTGAATAATGTTTGAATTAGAAAATTTTATTGGCAGTGATATCGCGATTTTACTTATCAGTATCATAGCATTTATATCTTTGGACTTTTTTGTAAGATTGAAAACAAAAAACCAGCAAGATCGCTTTTTCTTTCGCCTTTACTTATCTATAATCAACCCGATAAGAATTTTATTTTTTGCGACAATATTTTACTTTTTAGCCAAATTTCTTGGATATAATTTAGAAAATTATCAATATATTTATCACATCTTTGATATTTGCATGATTTTAGCGATAACTTGGCTGGCCATAAGATTGGTTCAATTTGTTGGCAATCAACTGCTTCGTCAATTTAATACGAATGTTAAAGACAATCTTCATGCAAGGGCGGCGCACACACAGATCGCAGTTATTCGGCGTTTAATCATATCGTTAATTATTATTTTGGGTATTGCTGCAATCTTAATGTCTTTTGATCAAATCAGATCCTTGGGTGTTAGTTTGCTTGCCTCGGCTGGGGTGGCGGGAATTGTTTTGGGATTGGCCGCACAAAAAACACTCGGAAATTTTTTCACTGGACTTCAAATTGCAATCACTCAGCCAATCCGCCTTGATGACTCTGTTGTCGTTGAAGGGGAATGGGGGTGGATTGAAGAAATTAATTTAACTTACGTTGTTGTAAAATTATGGGATTTACGCCGCCTTGTTTTGCCTATCCAATATTTTGTTGATAATCCTTTTCAAAACTGGACACGAGAATCGGCTGAAATTATAGGTTCAGTTTTCTTAAAACTTGATTATTCAATGCCCATAGAACCTATTCGAAATCACCTAGAAGAAATTTTAGAAGACAATGATTTATGGAATAAAAATGTGAAGGTTGTACAAGTGACGGAAAGTGGCGACCGCGAAATGGAAATCCGTATTTTAGTTAGTGCGATTAACGCGCCAACTGCGTGGGATTTGCGATGCGATGTACGCGAAAGGATGATTACTTTTATACAAGAAAACTATCCAGATAAGTTACCACGATATCGTAGTGATATTGCTTTATCAGAAAAAGAAAGTGAATTTTTATCGTGAATATAAAAACTCTTTTATTGGCCACCCATAATCAGAGGAAGGTGGATGAATTTCGCTCAATGTTAAATGGGGCGGGGATTGATGTTAAAATCAAATGCAGACTTTAATTTACCCGAACCTGTTGAAACCGAAGATAATTTTATTGGTAATGCATTAATCAAGGCACGCGCAGCGATGAAGGCTACAGGATTACCCGCCTTAGCAGACGATAGTGGTTTATCCATTGATGCGCTTGACGGTGCGCCGGGGGTATATACTGCCGATTGGGCCGAAACATCAAATGGTCGTGATTTTGATATGGCAATGGAAAAGGTAAATGATAAAATGGGTGGGATTAAGGGGAATGAAGCCGCAAAATTTACATCTGTTCTTGCGCTTGTTCACCCCGACGGGCAAGAACATATTTTTGAAGGCATTGTAAATGGCACCCTATGTTGGCCAATGCGCGGGCGAAAGGGGCATGGGTATGATCCTATCTTTATACCCGAAAATCACGATGAAACATTTGCCGAGATGGATTTAATTTATAAAAATATAATCTCTCACAGATCAAAATCAGTAGAAAAATTTTTAGCCTATTTAAAACAAGATGGCTAATTTATTTGCTATCTATATCCATTGGCCTTTTTGTAAAAAGAAATGCCCTTATTGTGATTTTAATTCACATGTTCGTGATGATATTAACCATGAAAAATGGGCAGACGCCTATATTCAAGAAATTGACTATATAGCGCAAAAAACAAAAGACCGTCTTGTTACATCCATATTTTTTGGTGGGGGAACGCCTTCATTAATGAAGGCGAAAACGGTTGAGCGTATTATCGACCATATTCAAAAAACATGGCGCGTAGCAAATAATATAGAAATAACGTTAGAAGCAAACCCTACCTCAATCGAGGCGAAAAAGTTTGAAGATTTTAAAAGTGCAGGTATCAATCGTGTCTCCATAGGGGTTCAATCGTTACGCAACAAAGACTTAAAATTCTTAGGCCGCGACCACAGCGCAAAGGAAGCAATTCAAGCCGTGGACTTAGCAAATAATATTTTTGATCGCGTTAGTTTTGATTTGATGTATGCCCGCCCTGAACAAACAATTCAATCGTGGGAAGAAGAATTAGAAGAAGCTTTGCAACACGTAAAAGATCACCTCTCCCTCTATCAACTAACAATCGAGCGAGGGACGCTATTTTATACCCAACATGCACGGGGCGATTTTCGTATTCCTGAACCTGATCAAGCAGGCGATTTTTTTGAAATTACACAACAAATTTTAGGTGCAAAAAATATGCCTGCCTATGAAATTTCTAATCATGCTTTAGAAGGGCAAGAATCTATTCATAATTTAGCATACTGGCATTATGCAGATTATATAGGCATTGGGCCAGGCGCGCATGGGCGCTTAACATTAAACCGACAAAAATTTGCCACACGTAACCATCGTGCGCCAGAGGTTTGGCTTGATAAAGTTTTTCAAAAGGGGCATGGCTATCATAATTTTGAAATGATTACGGTTGATGAGGCCTTTAGTGAAATGATGATGATGGGAATGCGTTTAAAACAAGGTATTGCCATCCAAAACATTGAAGATTTAACAGCCAAGAATTGGCAAGAAGTTCTTCGTATGGATAAGTTAGAAACTTTAGAAAATGAAGGATTTCTTATTCTATCAAAAACACATATCAAACCAACGTTAGAAGGAATGCAAAGATTAAACAGTTTGCTATCCTTTTTATTAGTTTAAAATTTATTGCGTTAATTTAAGCAGGTCAAAGAAGTTTAACGGTTTATTATTAATCGTAATTTTCCCGTCCTTAGAAAAATTAATATTACAAACATAATCCCCATTTGCACCATCGCATGTTTGTTGAATAAACGTGATTTGATTGGCAATTTTCGTTAACGCTTGTTTTTCTTGTGCTGATGCTTCGGCCATTTTTACATTGATAGCTTTTTGGGTTATATCCATTCCTTTGGCTGATAGCATAATGTCACCAACAACTTTTATAGGGGAAGTATCATCTGCCTTTAAACGTCCCTTTGTCTCGATATCAAAAAGATCATTTTGAAAATCAATATTATTAATATCCAAATCACTGCCCGCTTGCGTCATTTTAGTGGGAAGGGATGTGATGGCTTGTAACATATTAATAGCGGCAGATGGATTATTCTCATTTGCGGTCAGTTTTAATTGACCTAATTTTATCAATTCATTAAGGGGTAATTTGTTAAAATCAAAATCAATGTTCATATCCTTTGGAATGAATGAAATTATATTACTCGATGTGTTTTGCGGCGTAAGGTTACTATATCGCATTTCAAAACTTTGATCGCTTAGACCTTTTCTTGGCTTTTCACCATCATATTTAAATTGCAGGCGCGATAATTTTATATCTGATTTAATATCTTTTAATTCAACTTCCAATTTTACACCGCCAAGATTTTTAATATCAATATTGGACATATTTTGTAAAAGTGCGATTGCATCCAATCCTTCATATTCGGCGTTTAAATTAACTTCACCAATTTGCGTTGTTTTGGCAGTGTCAACATCGGCAAAGGTAATATCTGAAAACTTAGCTTCTGTTGGGCCAGATAGAACATTGTTGATAATTGAAAGGTCAGAAATAATTTCTAAATTCTCAATGTCTGTAATTTGATTATCAAGATAATTTGAAACTTTGATATCTTTATATTCAAGCGCTAATTTTGTAAAATTTCGAAAGGTCACATTGTAAAGCCCTGCAAAATTTTGATTACCAATATCAAGCTGTCCGATCTTTTTACCAGCAGCATTATTTTTAACAAAAGGTGTAGGAAGCGCAACCGCCATTTTCCAAATATTATCATCGGGGGTCGGGGTTGCATTAATGGCAATCATACCGATGTGTATTTGATCGCCATTTTCTTCGCTTACGATAATTTCAGGCAAGGTGACGGCATAATAACTTCCCGCATCTTCAATATTAATATCGCCAATGGTTTTTAAAACGGCATCACGTCCGGCAAGATTCTTTTTATTTTTCTCAATCATCTCTGAAAAAATCATTTTCAAACGCGTTTCGGTAATATTGCCATCTTCTTGCGCCTTTGCCTGAATTTGTGCTTGAAAGATAAAACCAGCAATCATAATGAGAGATATAGTCATTGTGATTGTTACAAGTGATAACGAATATTTATTAAATTTAAACACGGTCTTTGATAATCCTTATTTTTATATTTTTAAGCAATTCATGGGTTTTATCCTTAGAATGTCGCTTTTTCCTTTATTATCGAGACAGTATCAGGTAGATAAAAACTATGATAATAAATTCGCTCGATAAGCAGATTATATTGGCTGAAAATGGCAATATTATGTGGCAAAAAGATTTAACTGATCCGCGCCCTGGTGAGGTTTTCGCCCATATTAAAAAAGGGACAGAACCCCTTAATCCTGATTGTGCCTTAATTGATACAGATATTTTGGAGGGGCAAGATAAAGAAGCCACATTAGAATTTACAAAAAACTGGCTTAAACGCCATATCAAAGCAGTGCTTGAGCCATTATTTCGTTTGAAAGAGGAAAATATCGCCGATGGCGCCCCTCAACAAATAGCCAATAAAATTTATGACGCATTAGGGATCTTACCGCGTGAAGAATTACAAGAATTAATTGATCAGATGAGCGAAGAAGGCCGCAATACTCTTCGTGGTAAGAAAATACGGTTTGGTCCGATTATTGTTTATTTGCCCGAATTGAATAAACCCGCTGGTGTCGCGATGCAAGCCTTGCTTCTCTCCCTTTGGGAAGGTAAAGAATTGCCCGCGGAGAAGCCTATCGAAGGAATTGTTTCTTTTTCTATTGAAGGCAAAGATATTAATCCTGAATATTATCGTGCCATTGGTTACCCCGTATTTGGCCCACGTTCCATTCGTGTTGATATGCTTGATCGTGTTATCTGTGCTGTATATGACAGTGCGGATAAAGGAAAATTTAAAGCACAACATCAAATGGCAGAATGGCTCGGATGTAATATTGCTGATCTTTATGCTGTATTAGAAGCCATGGGGCATCGAAAAATTTATGATCCTGCGGATGAGCCTGAAAAAGGCGAAGATAAAAAAGATACAGCAGAAAATACTGAGGAATCTCAGAAATCTGAGAAATCTATTGCATCAGAAGAAAATAAAGATGGTACAGATATAGAGCAAAAACCAAAAGAGTCAACAAAACCAGAACTGGCAACATTTGTTTTAAAATCGAATAAGCCAAAACCGCAATCTTCTTCTCATAATAATAAATTTAAAGATAAAAACTTTTCTTCAAAACCAAAGAAATTTAATAAAAATAAATCTCAAAAATCACAAAAACCTCAAGGACAGCGTGTTTTTAAGGCCGAAGCTGAAACCAAACCAGAAGATTCCCCGTTTGCAATTTTGGAACAATTAAAATCATCGGGTAAAGACAAATAAATGCGACAGGCATTATTTGTTGTTCTAATATTGATGTTTTTATCGACACCTGTATTTGCACAAAATAAACCTGAAACACCAGCTTTTATTTCAGGTTCTTATTTGATGAATATTTGCCAACGCAATAAAAATGGACAAGAAATGGTGAAAGGGGCATTTGTGACCTGTCAATCTTATATTGCAGGAATAATAGATTACCATAAACTGTTAAAATCTTTAGGAACTGCGCCATCCCTTGATTTTTGTGTCCCCAACACAACCAAGCTGAATGATGTACAAGATATTGTTTGGACTTACCTTAATAACAATACACAACATGATGAATTTAATGCCGCCCCAGCAGTAACGCTTGCGCTACATCAAATATTTCCTTGTTCGTAAAATAATTAAAAATTTTAACTTTTTAAGCGTTCAATCGAAACAAGATCAAAACCGCCCCATTCAATAATCTCTTTTATTTTATCATCTGATAATGTTTGATTGTCTTTTGTATCAACCAAAATGGATTGATCGGCAATATTAACAATAATTCCAACAACGCTATCTTCTTTGCCAAAAACTTTGGTTAAAGTTTGAACACAAGCATCACAAACCATTCCAGTAGCTTTGATAAAAATGTCTTTATCTTCAAGTTTTTGTTGTTGTGAAATATTGTCGTCTGAAGCATAAGAAAAATTTGATACATTCAAAAAAGTAAAAGCAAATATAAAAATTAAAAGTGAGTTTTTCATTATTTTTCCTTTTGTAAAAATAAATTTATTTATTTCGGGTGGTAATAAATTTTATAAAATTAAGAAGTGTTTCTTTTAATTCGCAATCTTTAATTTGTGATAAGGCCTGTGCTGCATTGTCTTCATGATTTTGTATCAAATCAAAAGAGTGTGCAAGACAATCATGTATATTTATATATTTTAAGGCGATTTCAAAATCATCTTCATTTTGATTTTTATTGCCAATAGTGCGCGTCCAGAAACTTTTTTCCTCATCATTGGCAGATTGTAAGGCGAATATAATAGGGGCAGTCATTTTACCATCCCTAAAATCATCTCCTATAGATTTCCCTAATTTTGATCGTGCAGGATCGTAATCCAAAACATCATCGGTAATTTGAAACACCATTCCTAGATGATAGCCATAATCGCGTATGGCTTTAATTACATTTTCATTTTGCCCTGCAATTATCGGCCCCACTTCGCATGCGGCAGCAAAAAGTGCGGCAGTTTTGCCCTCAATCACCTTGAAATAATCATCAAGCGATGTATCCAAATTATTTTGAACGCTTAATTGCTTTACTTCCCCTTCGGCAATAATTGCAGAAGCATGGGATAAGATCTTTAAAACCTCAAGTGATCCATCTGCTGTCATTAATTGAAAGGCACGGGAGAATAAAAAATCACCCACCAATACGCTGGCTTCATTCCCAAATAACGCATTGGCACTTTGTTGCCCGCGTCGTTTATTACTATCATCCACCACATCATCATGTAAAAGTGTAGCTGTATGAATAAACTCAACCGCGGCTGCCAAACGATGCGCACGCTCCATATCTCCACCAAATAATGCCGTGAAAGATAAGGTTAAAAGAGGGCGCACACGCTTCCCCCCAGAGGCAATTAAATAATTTGCCAGTTGTGGAATTAAAGGCACATCCGATTGCATATGGGTTAAAATATGTGTATTCACCTGTTTCATATCCCCTTCAAATCGTGATTGAAGTGATGAAAGCGCATTTTGTTCTGTTGTATTTTGTGGCAAAGCTGTCATAAGATTGGTTTACACGCCTGTAACGATGGTATCAAGAACAAATAATATGATGACCAAAACGATAGATATATTAGGAAAAAGATTAAAGCTTGCCCATCTTCCTCATGGTTTTATCACTTCGATGGATAGTGTCTTACTCGCCGCTGCTTGTCCCGCACAATCAAATGAAAAGGTTTTGGACATGGGATGTGGGGTAGGGGGCGCAGGGTTTTGCTTATTGGCGCGCAAACCCGAAATTCACTTAACAGGTATAGATATTCAAGCACAACAAATAAAACTGGCTGAACTAAATGCAGATATTAATGGTTATATAAATAATACAAATTTTGAAACCATACATATTAAGGATTTAAATTATGAAAAAGCGTTTGATCACATCATTACTAATCCCCCTTATCTTAAAAAAGATGAACACCTCAGGTCAACCCATGTCGAGAAAGCAAAAGCAATGGGGTTCGATAGCGATGGCGGCACCCTTGGTGAGTGGATTGGCAAAGCGCATTTTTGCCTCAAGTCGAAAGGGACGCTCACGCTAATTCATCGGGCTGACTGCTTGGATGAAATTATTCGCATTATTGGTAAACGTTTTGGCGCGATTGAGGTTATACCTCTTTGGCCCAAAGCGGGCGTAAATGCAAAACGTGTTATTATTCGCGCCATAAAAGATAGGCGTAGCCCTGCAACTTTGCATTCTGGATTAATTTTACATGATAAAAATGGTCAATATACAATTGAGGCGAATAAAATCTTAAAACATGCTCACAGCTTATTCCTAACAGATATAATACCTAACAAAATTTGAAAAATGACTTTTGATATACGTCAAGCAGATGAAAGTGATATTGCTACCTTAGATGATTTTTATAGCACTATCGGACAAAAAGATCAGGGATATTTTGAAAGCAGTTTTTAACAAAGATTGCGTTGTCTTGATTGCACAAAAACAAAATAAAATTATCGGCTTTGGTCTTTTAAATTTTGAACCTAAATATTCCCTTGTATAAAAAATTAGACATTCCAGAAATTCAAGACCTGAACGTTGCTTCAAATTATCGTCAACAAGGTATAGCCACCAAAATGATCGAGAGTTTTGAAAATTTAGCACGCGACCAGGGTGCAGAATATATTGGGATTTCTGTTGGATTAACGAAAGATTACGGCCCCGCTCAAAGGCTTTATAATAAATTGGGATATGCTCCTGATGGTAACGGAATTACTTATGATCGTGCAGCCGTATCGCACGGTCAGAGGGTACTTGTAAACGACGACCTGTGCTTGATGCTATTAAAAGAACTTTAATCTCATAAGTATAATATTTTTTTAAATTAGATATTTTTTCTTTCGATTCAGCATGTAAATCATTATCTTTTTTTTCAAATTGTAAAAGGCCATCATAAGCAATTTTTGCAGCTCTTAGAGCATATTTAGATTGTGGATTACCTCTAAAACAATCAAAGGCACTAACTACACCTGCCAGCATTTGATCAACTTTATCTTTGTAATCTAAACCAGTGTCACTAAAAATTGCTTTTGATGCTTCTGCTATCCTATCCATAAGTGTTTTATTCCAAAGATTTAGTATTATGTCAACTTTATATTTGAGGTTAGATTTTCCTATACGCTAGTATTTATATAAAAATATAATTAAGATTGCATTTATTTAGAACGTATAAATATAAAAGGAATTTCATATATGTCTGATACGCAATGGGTTTATCAATTTGGAAAACAAACCGATGGTAAGGCGCAAATGCGTAATTTATTGGGTGGTAAAGGCGCAAATTTGGCTGAAATGTCATCGCTTGGCCTTCCTGTCCCTCCAGGATTTACAATCACGACCGATGTTTGTACCGAATTTTATAAAAGCGATCAGTGCTATCCCAATGATTTAAAAGCGCAAGTTGAAACAGCCTTAGCCGCAATTGAATCCCAAATGAATATGGGATTTGGTGATAAAAATAATCCCCTTCTTGTATCGGTACGTTCGGGCGCACGCGTATCTATGCCTGGTATGATGGATACTGTACTTAATCTAGGTCTCAATGATGAAACAGTAGAAGGATTGGCCCAAAAATCTGGTGATGAGCGTTTTGCGTGGGATTCATATCGTCGCTTTATCCAAATGTATGGCGATGTTGTTATGGGCGTTGAGCATCATAATTTCGAAGATATTCTTGACCAACATAAACGTGACTTAGATATCACTGAAGATACCGATATTACTGCTGATGGATGGAAACATATTGTGGGTCAGTATAAAGAATTGGTTCAACGCGAGCTAGATCAACCTTTTCCCATGGATCCTCAAGAACAACTTTGGGGGGCGATTAATGCCGTATTCTCATCATGGATGGTGCCGCGCGCAATTAAATATCGTCAAATTAATGATATTCCAGAAGAATGGGGAACAGCGGTAAATATTCAATCTATGGTTTTTGGTAATATGGGGAACGATTGTGCAACAGGTGTTGCCTTTACCCGTGATCCATCAACAGGGGAGAATTTCTTTTATGGTGAATATCTTGTAAATGCCCAAGGGGAGGATGTTGTTGCAGGTATTCGTACCCCCCAATCTCTAACAATCCAAGGAAGGGAGAAAGAGGGCAGCGACCTGCCTTCAATGGAGGAAGTAATGCCCGAAGTGTTTGCACAATTAAATGATGTTCGGCATATATTGGAAAAACATTATACCGATATGCAAGATATCGAATTTACTGTTCAGCAAGGAAAGCTTTATATGCTTCAAACCCGCAGTGGAAAGCGTACCGCTGCTGCGGCCTTAAAAATTGCCGTTGACATGGTTGAAGAAGGGCTGATTAAGCAAGAAATAGGGTTGCTTCGCATTGAACCCCATTCTTTAGATCAACTGCTCCATCCAACGCTTGACCCCAATGCCGAACGGACAATTTTAACCAAAGGGTTGCCTGCATCACCTGGCGCAGCCTCAGGTGAAGTGGTATTTAGCGCAGATGAAGCAGAAAAACGCGCAAATAATGGCAAAGCGGTTATGTTGTGTCGTACCGAAACTTCACCAGAAGATATTCATGGTATGCATGCCGCGGCAGGAATTTTAACTGCGCGCGGTGGAATGACTTCCCATGCCGCAGTTGTGGCGCGGGGGATGGGGCGTGCGTGTGTTGCAGGCGCGGGTGCTATTACGATGGATTATAAATCCAAATCTATGACAATTGGGGAATTTAAAATTAATGAAGGTGACATTGTTACCATTGATGGTTCAACTGGCGAAGTGATGTTAGGCGCGGTGGAAACAATGCAACCTGAATTATCAGGGGATTTTGAAACCGTGATGAAATGGGCAGATCAGGCGCGTCGTATGACGGTACGCACCAATGCCGAAACGCCCCTTGATGCACAAACGGCCAAGGATTTTGGGGCAGAGGGAATTGGCCTTTGTCGTACCGAACATATGTTTTTTGACCCAAGCCGTATTCAAAATGTGCGGGAGATGATTTTTGCCACCGATACCGCAGGGCGCGAAAAGGCATTGATGAAATTATTACCTGAACAACGCAAAGATTTTATTGAATTATTCAAAATTATGGATGGTTTACCCATAACAATCCGCCTTTTAGACCCACCTTTACATGAATTTATGCCGCACGAGGAAGACGAAATTGCACATTTCACCAAAACCGCAGGATTGGAATATGATTTTGTTCAAAAACGCTACGCCGAATTATCGGAAACTAATCCTATGCTGGGGCATCGTGGATGTCGTTTGGGTATAACTTTTCCTGAAATTTACGCGATGCAAGCCCGCGCCATTTTCGAAGCTGCCGTTGAAACCAATGCCGTACCTGAAGTCATGATTCCACTTATTTCCACGCGTATGGAATTAGATATTCTAAAAAATGTTGTGATTGAACAAGCCGAAGCGGTCTTTGTAGATAAAGGTAAAAAAGTTGATTATCTTATTGGTACAATGATTGAGTTACCTCGTGCTGCATTAATGGCAGACGATATTGCGCAAAGTGCAGAATTTTTTAGTTTTGGTACAAACGATCTAACCCAAACCACATTTGGTATGAGCCGTGATGATGCAGGAAAATTTCTTCCTGACTTTATTGACCAACATATCCTTGAACGAGACCCTTTTGTATCCATAGATCAAGAGGGTGTAGGGCAATTGGTTGACATGGCCGCGCAACGCGGCCGTTCGTCCCGTCCCGATATTAAATTGGGTGTGTGTGGAGAACATGGTGGAGATCCCGCCTCTATCAGCTTTTTTGAAAAAGTAGGATTGGATTATATCTCTTGCTCTCCCTACCGCGTGCCAATTGCAAGACTAGCCGCAGCGCAAGCGACATTAAAAACTAATAAAAGATAGAAAATTAGAATTCAGAATTAAAAGTTAAATATTATATTAAAATAAAGTTTTAAATTAAGCTTTAATTTATCTTAACTCTTATTTTAATAAAAAGAATATCAATTTTATTATATCGGCGAAGGCGGGAATTACAATAGCTATATTTTTCACTTTACTAAAAAGTATAAAAATATGGAACGAAAACTCCTTTAAACCGTATGTTTATTATCAAATATAAATTTTAAAGGAAGAAGAAAATAATGGGATTATTTAACAAAAAATTGTTTAATTTTGTAAAAGACGCTGGTGAAAAACTAATAGATAATATTACAGGTAATGAAGCACAAGCGGCAGAAACAGTGAAAGAACGCGTTCAAAAGCAAAATCTTGATATTCAAGATTTAGATGTAAAAGTTGAAGGTGAAAAAGTAATTTTAAATGGTAAGGCACAATCTGCCGAAGCATTAGAAAAAGCAATCTTGGCTGCTGGTAATGTGAATGGTGTTGGTTCAGTTGAAGCAAATGTTGAAGTGCCAGAAAACGATTCAAATGATCCTACATTTTACGAAGTGCAATCAGGTGATACCTTATCAGGAATAGCAAAGAAATTTTATGGCGATGCCAATCAATATCCAAAAATTTTCGAAGCCAATAAACCAATGTTAAGCGATCCAGACAAAATTTATCCTGGTCAAAATTTACGCATTCCACAAGATGCGAAAAAGGCGGCATAAGGTTTTTAAAAATCAAATACAAATACCGCTTTTAAAGGCGGTATTTTTTTATCTTAATTTACATCAATCTTAGAATTATCCCCCAATGGGCGATAAATTACCCTTATCCCTGCCGCCTTTGCGGATTGTACCCCTTTTTCCTCATCTTCAATGGCAAGACATGTATTAGGATCAATTTTGTTGTTATAAATTTTTTCAAGTGATCGGATACCTGCCAAGTATGGTTCAGGCAAAGGTTTTCGGCCTTCGTAATCTTCTTTGCATAAAATGCTATCAAAATATGGGCTAAGTTGAGTAGCCTTTAAAACAGTGCGTACAGAATGGGTACGCCCGTTTGAAACAACCACTTGGGGAATATTATTAGTTTTAAAATGTTCCAAGGCCTCAATAACCCCATCACGAATTTTTATCTGCGCGGCATTTTGGGTGAACCATTCATCAACTTCTTGCAAATAGGTTTCTTTGTTACATGTAAATCCTAATTCTTCGACAAACCAATCATAATTTTGCGGACTGCCTTGCAAAAAAATTCGATGCTTATGTTCAACAGGTAATTCAATGCCGTATCGACGCAAAACATTGAGGTTTTTTAACCAATGATGCTCTGCCGTATGAACCAATGTATTATCACAATCCCAAAAGACGTATTGAATGGCTGTCATTCTCCAATTCCTCTAATTTATTATTGGGTATCATTGCCAGCCCGATTGAGCCGCAAGAGGACCGCATTTGACCAATTACCTTATCGTTGATCTTTATATCATCAAAAGGGGCGGGGGGCGATCCAGTTATAAATTCAATAGCATGCAAATGTTTTTTCCCTAAATTACGGTGATACATACGGGCGGTTAATTCTTGCCCCATATAGCATCCTTTATCCCAATCAATGGCATTAAACTGATCTAAATTACATTCAAGCATATTTGAGCGTTCAATTATCATATCGCGTGACCCATCGGGGATACCGTATTGAATACGCCTTTTATCCCATTCATTAAAATTAGATTCTTCTAAATCTGGTTTTTCAAATGAGCGATAGCAAAAATTATTATGACGTGGATCTGATAGACCGAATTTTGAATTAAAAACGGCATAAACCGTATTTTCTTTTTCAACACAAACTTGGATATCGGCACGTAAGCGATAACGATTTAATCTATTATATAAATCATCAGCACGAGCACCACCCTCACAGTCAATCAAAATAAAATCATTTCCATGATGCATAAAAAAATCATGTAAGAATTTGCCTTGCGGTGTTAAAAGACACGAATAAAGAATGTTTTGCTTTTCTAATTGGGTAACATCGTTTGAAACCAGCCCTTGTAAAAAGTCCACACGATCCGCCCCTTCAATATGAATAAGGCCTCGGTTTTCTAATTTTACAAAAAATGCTTTTGACATGGGGGTATCATACGCATTTAATGTATTCATGAAAATTCTTTTTATTACTTCTACCCGTATTGGTGATGCTGTCTTATCAACGGGAATTTTAAATCATCTTATCCAAACTTATGATAATTCTGAAATAACTGTGGTCTGTGGGCCGTTACCCGCAAGTCTTTTTGAAGGTTTTCCAAAAGTCTCTAAAATAATTGCATTAAAAAAACAAAAACGTCACGGTCATTGGATTGAGCTATGGAAGCAAACTTCTAAAACCAAATGGGATATTGTTATTGATCTACGCAATAGTGCGGTGTCACGACTTATTCGTTCTAAAAAACGTTATGTTTTTGGTAATCAAATTGATAAATCTTTGCATAAAGTAGCGCAAGCAGCGCAATTATTGGATTTAACTTATATTCCTGACCCTGCATTATATTTTACAACTGAACAAAACGAATTTGCAAAAAACATTTTAAAAGATTTTGAAGGTGAAAAAATAATTGCTGTTGGCCCTACCGCCAATTGGATTGGTAAAACTTGGGAAGCTGATAAATTTATTAAAGTTATTGAATGGTTACGATCCGATAATGGATTGTATCCTAATGCTCCTGTGGCTATTTTTGCCGCACCAGGGGAAGAGGCGCAAGCCAATATTGTTTATAAAAGCCTTGCAAAAGAGAAACGCATTAATATTATTGCTAAGGGAAATCCGGGCCAAGTGGCGGCAACATTATCGCAATGTAGCTTTTATTTGGGTAATGATTCTGGTTTAATGCATATTGCTGCGGCTTGTCATATTCCAACAATAGGGGTTTTTGGGCCAAGTTTTCCTCATCTATACGCCCCATGGGGGACGCATACAGCCTACGCCCAAACGCCTGAAAACTTTGAAGAGCTTATTAATTTTGAAGGATATAATCCAAAGACTCTCACCCATACGCTGATGAAAACGCTCAGCGTTGAAAAGGTTATTCATACGATTAAAAATACAAAGTTTTAGTCGTTTGTGTTTTCATAAGACGCTGGTTTGGTTGCGGGCGGTGGAACGGATCGTACATATTCTTTTTTGGAAGTAATGTTGCGTTTACGTTTTTTATATAATTCTTCGTAGTTGGAGCGGGCACGGGCGGCATCATCAAAAGGAAGATATTCTGCACGTTCCCATCCGTTGGAAATCATACAGGTTTCAAAATCGTGAAATTCATTATGTTCATTTAACAAATAACCATCGCGGGATGGCGTATCCCATTCATCTAAGTTGTTTTGAGCCATCGTTGTTTGTGACTGTGTACGTGCGTTTAATTCATTCCCTGAATTATAATTTGTGGGAATAGCACGACGAATGTCACCCATGCGACCCAATTCTTTCAACTCGGCAGTACATTTTGCAATATCTTGATGTAACATCTGTTGCGCCTTTGGCCCTTGTAGATAAAGGGCTGAGCTTGCGCTTGCGCGTTGCCAATAATAAGGCGCTTGAGTTTTTTTATATGAACATGCCGACATTAAAACAGTCGAGGCTGCCAAGCTTGATAAAATTAGTGTTTTTTTAGAAATCATTTGAAAAAACCATCCATTAAAAGAATCATAATATTGTATAGATAGAGTAACAGTCACATCTTTATCACTCAAGTTTTAAGGCGCATCCTTTTTACTTGCCCACCAACTTTCAATCACAACACCATAAAGCGGTACAGTTTTAGGACGCTCCAGCGTATTCCAATAGGCAACATAATCATAAGGGTTATAATAAAGAGGGACAAAATAAACCCCATCTTGCAGCATTTTATCCAATTTTTTAGTCATTGAGATCAATTCAGCCCTGGTTTTGGCATCGGGAATTGCCTTGGCAATGGTATCAATTTCAGGATCACAGATACCTGCATAATTCCATCGGTAGGATGTATTAGCGGATTCGCAACTCCAATATAGGTATTGTTCTGTGCCGGGGGATAAAGATGAATTCCAGTAATATAAAGTCATATCAAAATCATATTCATTTAAACGCGCACGAAAGGCGGCGGTATCCATCACACGCACATTGGCATCAATCCCTAATTTTGATAAGCCACGCGTATAAGATAGCGCTAATTTCTCTTGTCCTGGATCATCAAGTAAGATTTCAAAATGCATCGTCTCACCTGTTTCGGCATGAACACGATTGCCATCTTTTATAATCCAACCTGCTTCTTTCAAAAGATTTGTAGCTTCGCGCATCTTACTACGCATGTCACGATTGTCTTTTGGTGCAGGATTGGCCAAATCTGTGTTGGGATAAAAACTATCAATCTGTTCGTAAGAATTATAGAATAAGTTTTTGTTCAACCAGTCAAAATCAAGAATAAGGGCGAGAGCTTTTCGTACTTTTTTGTCATCAAATGGTGCGCGGCGGGTATTATATATAAACCCACGCACGCGGTCGGGGCGGCCATGTTTAATATCTTCTTTAATCACCTCACCTTTATCAAGGGCGGGGAAATCATAGCGGTTATTCCAATCCCCTGCATCCCATTCGCGCCTAAGATTCAAATCCCCTTTTTTAAAGCTTTCAAACGCAACCGTATCATCACGGTAGTAATCATAAGTAATACGATCAAAATTATGATGCCCTACGTTGGGTAGTAAATCTTTCCCCCAATAATCTGCCACACGTTCATAGGTTATGCGTTTGCCTATATCAACCTGCGCAATCTTATACGGACCACTGCTTAAGGGCGGGTGAATAGTTGTCGTATCAAATTCTTTGTCTTCCCAATATGTTTTTGATAAGATAGGCATCATGGCAAAAATCATTCCTGTTTCGCGATCATATCCTTCACCAAACCGAAAAATTATTTCTCGTTCCCCTAAAATCTCAGGCGTTGCCAGTTGATAAAGGCGACGCATATTAGGACGCCCATATTCGCGCAATGTTTCGAATGAGAATATAACATCATCTAACGTGATGGATGAGCCATCATGAAAGCGTGCTTTTTCATTCAAAGTAAATGTAATGGAAGAACGATCTTCTGGCATATACGCTTTTTTAGCGACCAAAGGGACCAATGTAAAAGGCTCGTCCCAAACCCGCGCCATTAAACGATCTGTTGTTAAATTTAGCCCTTCTGCCGCATTGCCTTTTATTGAAAAAGGATTAAGCGTATCGAAAGTACCAATGGCAGCTTGTTTTAGCGTTCCTCCCTTTGGTGCATCGGGGTTGGCATAGGATAAATGCGTGCTTTGTTTATTATATTGCGATTGCCCCACCATTGATAAAGCGTAAGGGGATGATGATTCACGCGCACTGACATTCGTCGCAAAAAATAATACCGTAACAAATAAAATAGCGCGTAACATTATTCAGCCTGCTTTTTGTTAATGAGATCAGATAATTGAGTAGAGGGGCGAGGCCCCATCTGACCAATAATTTCTGAAGCCGCGATAGAACCATATCGTCCGCAATCCTGCATACTCATATTTTGTGTAAAAGCGTATAAGAAGCCTGCGGCATAGGCATCACCCGCGCCTGTCGTATCTATAACGTCTTCAACAGGTTCTGCATTAATGTCAAAACGCTTGCCGCTATTGATAATAATAGATCCCTTTTCGCTTCGTGTCGTTGCAGAAATGGCGCAATCATTTTTAACCCGCTCTAATGCATCATCAAGCGTATCAACTTCATAAAGTGCTTTAAGTTCATCTTCGTTGGCGAATAAAATATCGACGTGATAAGAAACCAAATCTCGAAATGCCTGTCGATGGCGATCCACACAAAACTTATCCGATAAGGTGAGCGCAACACGACGATCTGCGGCGTGCGCCGCGCGGGCGGCCTTGATAAATGCCTCCATCGCCTGTGGCGGGTCGTATAGATACCCTTCTAAATAAGTCACTTTGGCTTGTGCAATAAAATCTTCACTAATATCATATGGTGTCAATTCAATGGCTGCCCCTAGATAAGTATTCATTGTCCGCTCCCCATCGGGGGTTACCATGATCATACAACGCCCGGTGGAGGGACCTTCGGCTAATGGCTTTGTCTTATAATCGACATTTATGTCTTTAAGACTTTTGATAAATGTTTTTCCCAATTCATCATCGGCAACTTTACCGATATAAGCGCCTTTACCCCCAAAAGAGGCAAAACATGCTATCGTATTGCCCGCAGACCCTCCCGACATTTCGGTGGAATCTTGCATATCATCATAAAGGGCGAGCGCACGTTTTGCATCGACCAAATTCATCGACCCTTTTTTCATGCCAAATTCATCATTTTGCTTTTTAATATAATCCTCATCGGTGCGCGATAAAACATCGACCATGGCATTGCCGATTGTAATTAATTCGTATTTTGTATCGCTCATCTAAAATCTCTTTGTTTATTATTATATTGTTTTTTTTTGTTTAAAATCTATATAATCATACAAGAAAGGCAAGTTTATGGCTCAAAAGAATACAAAAAATATGCATGTAAAAGATATGGTTATAGATGCGGCACTAAAATTAGCAGCCGCACAGGATTGGAATGATATTGAACTTGATGAAATCATCACAAGTTCAGATTGCGATAGAAAAGATGTATTAGAATATTTTGATGATAAAGACGATATTTTGGTTGCCTATGGTCGAAAAGTTGATCGTTTAATGATTGAGAATGCCAATTTAAAACCGCTTGAAACTATTGATATTACCATAGAAGATCAAAGCCTTATCCGTGAACGTTTATTTGATTTGATAATGGAACGTTTCGATATTTTAAACGAAAATCGTCAGTCTGTTATAAGTATTTTAAAAGGCATAAAATTTGATCCTAAATCGGCGCTCCATACGCTCCCTCATTTAGGGAAATCAATGACAAGAATATTAGAGGAAGCGGGCGAAAATGTTACCGGTATAAAAGGCTGTACTAAAATCACAGGATTAACGGTCGTTTATCTCTACACTGTTAGAACTTGGAAACAAGATGATACTTCTGATATGGCACGTACCATGGCAGCCTTGGATAAAGCATTAGGTTTGGCAGAGGAAACAGCTAACAGCCTTACGGGCGGGGATATTTTTGGTCTTTTTAATAAACTAAAAAGTAACTTTTCAAAAACTTAGACTTTTAATTCCTACGCCATATTTTATTTGTATATTTGTATGATTTAAAATTTAGCGTACAATGGCTTTTGTTACAAATTAGATCATCCATAATAATTTTAGGATATATTCATCATGCTTATCGTTTTTGGGTCAATCAATCTTGATGTTACTTATCATGTTAAAAAATTACCTAAAGCGGGCCAAACAGTTATATCCGATCATTTTCTCATTGGTCCGGGTGGTAAAGGTGCGAACCAAGCGTTAGCGTCCGCCCGAATGGGTGTTAAAACCGCACTGGTGGGAAAGGTAGGTGATGACGCAAGCGGTATGCGTGTCCTTAATAATCTAAAAAAGAACGAGGTGATGACTTCGGGTGTTGCCAAAGCAGAAAAAAACACGACAGGGACATCGACTATCATTGTAGATAAAAAGGGCGAAAACCAAATTATTTATTCCCCTGGTGCCAATTCCGAAGTAATGGCAGATCAATTGCCTGGTGATATATTGCATGAAAAAAATATGTTGCTGGTACAAATGGAATTGCCGCTTGAACAAACAATGATCGGGATTAAAAATGCGCGTGATAATGGCGCAAAAGTAATTTGTAATATGTCACCCGCACAAAGACTTCCTGCGGTTGTTCTTAAAATTATTGATTATCTTATTATGAATGAGCATGAGGCGATTGATTGCCTTAAATCCATGAAATTAGAGGTGGATAGCGATCCGACAAAGCAAGCTTTAACTTTGGCAAAGGAAGGCAATCTTACTTGTGTTATTACATTGGCATCGAAAGGATGCGTAGCGGTGACACCAAATCAAAAAATTTTTATTATTCAGCCCCCTGCAATTACGGAAACGATTGATACAACGGGGGCAGGGGATTGTTTTTGTGGTACGTTTGCTGCCTGCCTTCATGAAGGATTTGAGATGAAAAAAGCCCTTCAATATGCCGTAACTGCGGCAACATTATCCTGCCTTAGTCCTGGCGCACAAATCTCATATCCTTATAAGGATGATATTCAAAAAATTATTGAGAAGAAGTAAAGACGTTACGCTTTTATATTAACATTTGTACCACGTACAGGCGATCCAGGAACATTAGATGCGGCAGTATCTAACATATTTGCAATCGCTTTTGCAGCTTCGGCATTTTGTTTTATAGCCGTTGCGGTAAAATCTGCACGGCTTTGTGCGATACCCGCGGCAAGTTGTGATCCAATTTCCATGTAATAAGTATTTCCCTTGTTTTGAACGCAATACTAAATACGTAATCCCCGTAGCCAATAATATACCATAAAATTCTTTAATATATTATTAATTATTTCCACAAGATATTATGCTTAATATTGCCCTAAACGATTTTTCCCTTTAGATTATATTATTACATAAAATCATCTGCTTTTGAAAAGAAAGGAAAAAGCCATGAATCAGCAAATAGTTATGAATTTTTCCAAACCACCATCGGATGAGGATATTGCGGTTATTGCCCATGAGCAGCTTGAAAATCTTCCCAACGAATTAAGCGAACATATTGAAGATTTAACCCTTCAAATGGACGAAGTTGCCGATGACACAGTTTTAGCGGATTTGGAAATAGATGACGGATTTGACCTATTGGCGTTGTTCAAATCTGGGAACGACCTATCCCCCGGTATTGAGAAAAAAGGTGAGGGGGATGATAATATCCTTATTCTTTATCGTCGCCCTATTTTAGATGCATGGTGCGAAACTGGGGAAGACTTGACCCAAATCATACGCGACACAATGATTGAAGAAATCGCAGGGTATTTTGATTTTTCTGATGATGACATTGAAGATTTTATAAATAATCAATAAATTCTATCAAAAAATACAAATTGCGTTTTAAACCAATCCTTTCTCCATAAAGTTTGCCATTCTTTTTGCAAATCCTGCGGGGTCATTGGGGGTTTCCCCTTGAATAATCATCGCTTGGTCCAATAATAAATGTGCAGAATCATTAAGAATATCCAAATTCTTTTCTTTATTTTCTGCCATTGACGCTAATTTTTTTATTAAAGCGTGGTTAGGATTGATTTCCAACACTGGTTTTGAATTAGGCTCGTACTTTTGATGGATTTTTAAAACTTTCTCCATATGCATATCGACGCCTTTTTCATCAGCGACTAAACATACAGGCGATTCTGTAAGACGTTTTGATAATCGCACGAATGATATTTGATCACTTAAATTCTCATGCAAAATATCTTTAAGAGCAGCAAAAATTTTAAGCTCCTCTTTTTGTTCTTCTTTTTTCGCCGTTTGGGTATCTTCATCTGGTTTTTTATCTTCAAAATTATCCAGATCAATGTTTCCTTTGGTGACTGATTTAAATTTAAATTCTTTAAATTTAGTAATTTGTTGTAACCAAAATTCATCAACCGTATCTGTCAATAATAAGACCTCAACCCCACGCGATTTAAATCCTTCCAATTGGGGAGAGTTGCGTAAAGATTCAATCTTCTCACCAGAGATATAATAAATCTCTTTTTGTCCCTCCTTCATCCTCTCAATATAATCGGCTAAGGAGGTAGGTTTATTTTCATCATGGGTGGAGGCAAAGCGTGCAATTTTAAAAATGCCATCCCGATGTTCAATCGCATCATAAAGACCTTCTTTAATAACCGCCCCAAATTGACCCCAAAGGGTGAGAAAGGCTGCCTCGTCACGACGAGATAACTTTTCAATCTCACCTAGTATTTTCTTTGTTAAACCATTACGGATTTTATTCACAACAGGATTGGTCTGTAACATCTCGCGACTGATATTAAGTGGCAAGTCTTGTGTATCCACAATACCCCGCACAAACCGTAACCATGGATGCAATAAATTCTCTAATTGATCCGAAATAAACACACGCTTAACATAAAGGCGGAGTGAGTTTTTACGTTCAGGATCATACATATCCCATGGTCGCATAGACGGCACATATAAAAGCGCAGTATATTCAATCACCCCTTCGGCAGTCCAATGCATGGTGAGGGAGGGATCATCAAATACATTTCCAATGTGATGATAAAATTCTTTATATTGATCGGTTGTAATATCCGTTTTATTGCGCGTCCATAAAGCGGATGCTTTATTTATTGGTTCCCGCTCTGCCGTTACGTCTTCGTTTGGATTTATAAAATAAATAGGAATTTCAATATGATCTGAATATTCCAAAACAATTTTACGAATATTATCTTCTAATAAATAATCAATTCCTTCTTTCTTAATAAAAAGTTTTATTGATGTACCATGATTATTAAGTAAGCGATTGGATTCATCAATCGTAGCTTCACGTACACTAAAACCTGTTTTCCCATCGGATTGCCAAAACCAGGCCGTATCTGTTCCCGCTTTTTGGCTAACGACTTCAACCTGTTTTGCAACCATAAAACTAGCGTAAAAACCAACGCCAAATTGACCAATGAGGGACATGTCTTTTTCGTTGCCTTGGTTTTTTAATCCTTCCAAAATTGCAGCCGTTCCCGAACGGGCAATTGTTCCCAAATTTTCAATTAAATCTTCCTTGTCCATCCCAATCCCATTATCGGTAAGGGTAAGGGTTAGTGCATTATTATCAGGTTCGATTTGAATTTGAAACGGGTCTGACCCTTCGGTTAGTTTTTGATCTTGTAAAGCATTATAGCGAAGGCGATCACATGCATCCGCCGCATTGGAAATCAATTCACGCAGAAAAACATCTTGGTTTGAATAAAGGGCATTTGCTACAATATCTAATAAGCGAGATACGTCGGTTTCAAAAGGTTGAAGTGTTTCGTTGGTATCTGTCATCTTTTCTTTTGTGTTTGTCATTTTATATACTTTTTTTCTATTATTATATTAGTTAATAAATTTTATGGGTAAATCATTCCCATTGTCCAACCCCCATTGCCATCGGGGGTATAGACGTATCGTTCATGCAGGCGATAATCACCATCAATCCAAAATTCTATTTTTTTTGGTATAACACGAAACCCTTTCCAATGTTTAGGACGGGGGATGTTTTCTACACCTTCAAATTTTTCTTCATATCCTTCAACAAAGTTTTTTAATTCATCTAAATTTGATAACGGGCGGGATTGTTTAGAGGCCCACGCACCAATACGGCTTCCACGGTGGCGGGTTGCATAATATGCATCAGCTTCTTGTGCGCTAACTTCCTCGATATCCCCCTCAATACGAACTTGTTTACGCATGGATTTCCAATGAAAGCAAAGGGCTGCTTTTGGATTGTCGCTTATTTGGTCGCCTTTATGGCTCTCTGAATTGGTATAAAACACAAATCCACGCTCATCCAAACCTTTTAATAAGACCATACGTGCGCTAGGGATATTATCTTTATCGCAGGTGGCAAGGCACATGGCATTGGGATCATTCGGCTCATTTTTTTCAGCAATTGAAAGCCAGTTTTGAAAAAGAATATATGGATTTTCAGGAAGCGAATTAATTTTTGTCATAGTCAAGGTTAAGGCGTTAATTTCTAGTTTGTCAAAAATATGGTTTATAATTTTATAAAAACCTTTATTTGAACTTATTTTAATACGAATTGTTATTGTAGAGTAATGATTGTAAAAATATTCGCAAGATAGAAAGGCGTATAAAATGAAAAGAATTATGATGATGTTTGCCCTTGTGGCAGTATTGGGCGTATCGGCCTGCGCTCAAAATGGCTATAATGGTGGTATTGGCGGTATGGGTACAAAACAAACCGTTGGTACAGGTGCAGGCGCAGTGGTTGGTGGCTTATTAGGTTCAAAAGTTGGCGGCGGAAGTGGTCAATTATGGGCAACGGGTGCAGGCGCACTTGTTGGTGCCTTATTGGGAAGTGAGATTGGATCTTCTTTGGATCGTGCTGATAAAACATATTTAGCCCAAGCTAATAGTGCCGCATTGGATGCTCCAGTCGGAGAACAAATCTCTTGGAATAACCCACAAAGCGGTAATTATGGTTATGTCACCCCCACTCGTGAAGGAAGCGATACATCGGGGCGCTACTGCCGCGAATATGAGCAAACTATTTACGTTGGCGGACGTCAGGAAACAGGTATTGGTACGGCTTGTCAACGTTCTGATGGAACTTGGGAACTTGTAAGTTAAAACCAATTTGAAAAAGTTAAAATTTTAAAAAGCCACTAAACAAAAGTGGCTTTTTTTATTTATTCCTTATCGGTTTTATCTTTTGAAGAGCGGGTATTTTTTTGTGTTTGTTTAGCTTTTTGTTTTTCTGCCAGTAATCGTTTTTGATGCATTATTTGTGCTTGTCTATTGCCGCCACCCCCTGGACCACCCATACCTGGGGCAGGCATTGGAGCAGGTGTCGAAGTCGGGCCAGACATATCTAGGCCTTTAGGTGCTGGACCTTTAGGTGCGGGCCCTTTTGGCGCTGGGCCACTTATTGCTGGGCCTGATGGAACAAACGTTAAATCATTTGCTGCCTCTAATTTTTGTAAATATGAGGGATCATTCATTGTAATTTTTATTGAATCCAAAACCCCTTTAAAAGCATCGTTATTGTGACAAATTTCTGCAATATGCCCCATTGTGACGGCAAAACCATCACGTCGTTCATCCACAATTTTTTTGCCAAGTTTTGTCAACTCTTTCCAGTTTGGATCGGCTTCAGTGATTTTAAAATTAACCCTTGCGGCTTGATCAGGCGCTGTTCCAGATTTTAAGGCGTTATCAAACGCTGTTCCAGCGTTTTGCAATGCGCTTGCACACCATCCTAAAATTTTACCTTCGGTTAGTTTTTCATTTTGAATATTTGCAGCCTTCATAAATGCTTCTGGGCTGGATTCCCTTAACCCTTCTGCAATGGCTTCTTCAAATGCGGCTTCGACCATTTCTGTGTGCATTTCAAATACTTTTTCAGTATTAAGGAAGCTATTATAAATGCCTGCTAACATTTCGGGTTTTAAAGCAGTAATGTCAACAATTTCATCAACCAAATAGGCGATAGAACGAACAAACGGGTTATCACTTGTGTTTAACGCCGCCCCTAAAATTTCTTCAGGGCTTGATCCGCGCCATGCCATATCTTGCGCAGGCAGGCTATATTTCCACCATTGTTGAATAGAGGTTTCATCAAAAGCATGACCGATATCAAGGGAAAATTTACGCGCAATTTTATATTGGTCATAAGGCTCTATCTTAATTTGCTTTAAATCTTCAACCGCCAATTCGCACGCCTCCATTGCAATAACAAATGGATAGCTTTCTGATTTAAAACTGGTGATAGGTTCAAGCGATTGTAAAGCACGCCTTTGTGCCAAAATTCTCGCTAAATCTGAACTACCATTTATCGCGCCTAAAAAAACTGCAAATGCATCTGCTTGTAAATGCGACTTACTTAAATTCATAGGAGATCTTTTTGGAATCATTGCCCCTTTTGTGAATTTATTTTTATATTCGGGACGTTGTCTAATTTCGTATAAATCAATTGCGTGCCAAACCGTATGGGCAATTTGGTTTTGCGCCTCTTCAATTGTATTAAAATCATTAGCATTAATAACAAATAAGCCTAATATTTTCTCAATTTTTTTGAAGCCAAGAAATTTTGATTTTGATGCAATCGCTAACCCTACAAAGCTTGAAATATCATGCTTTACTTGTTTACGAAGGATAGAGCGCGCAGTCTCAGCAGCAGGATGGTATGAAAAATCATGATCTGCAATGGCAATTGCATCGCGCAATTTACCCTTTTGATAAACAACAAAATGAAGTTGCAGCCCGTCATAAGCTTGTGCAACATCTTTAGATGCCGAATAACAGATTTTTTGAATTTCTTTGGTCGAAATGACCATATTTGTGCTCCCAATAAAAGGATTTCGTCCTATATTTTGCCTTTTACACTCTATATTATAGCCTTTAAAAGTTAATGAAGTATCAAAAATCTCTTAAAAAAGCTTATTATAATCATAATGTAACATATTTTTACCGTAAAACTCTATTCTACAGTACCCAATACTCTGGACGGCAAGGCGAATATGTGTAGGATATGGGTTAAATTTATAAAAATAAAGAACAAATGATAAAATTATGACAAAACTTCTTGAAGATAAACGTGGTTTGGTAATGGGTGTGGCGAATGATCGCTCAATTGCATGGGGTATATCAAAGGCAGCGCACGAGGCTGGAGCAGAGCTTGCTTTTACTTATCAAGGTGAAGCCCTCGCAAAACGTGTGAAACCATTGGCCGATAGTGTAGGATCAAATCTTGTTCTTCCTTGTGATGTAACAGATGAAGGATCAATCGACTCTGTTTTTGATCAAATTAAATCCGAGTGGGGCGAAATAGATTTTGTTGTTCACGCTATTGCATTTTCCGATAAAAATGAATTGGATGGTCTTTATGTAGATACAAGCCGTGATAATTTTCTAAAAACCATGGATATTTCTGTCTTTTCTTTCACTTCCATTGCCAAGCGTGCGGCAGGATTAATGAAAGAAGGTGGAAGTTTGATTACTCTTACTTATTATGGGGCTGAGCAAGTGATGCCACATTATAATGTAATGGGCGTGGCAAAGGCTGCGTTAGAAGCATCCGTTAAATATTTGGCGAATGATCTTGGCCCTCAAAATATACGGGTAAATGCTATTTCTGCGGGACCAATTAAAACATTGGCGGCAAGTGGCATTGGTGATTTTCGTGCAATTTTAAAATGGAATGAATTAAATGCCCCTTTGCGTCGTAATGTAACCATTGATGATGTTGGCCGTTCAGGGTTATATCTTTTATCCGATCTTGCCAGTGGCGTAACGGGTGAAACACTCCACGTCGATAGCGGATATCATACTGTCGGCATGTGTGCTGTAGATACCGCAGCCGAAACAGCAGAATTGTTGAATCAAATGGCCCCTAAAAAAACAGATTCCGAAGCGGCTTAAAAGTTCCAATAATTATTGTAAATTAATTTTGGGAACAAATCTTTTATCTATCTGTATTATACTGTATCTGAAACAAAAATATTTGAAGATATGGCACATCAAGGTTGGATAAAAAAATTAGAAACAGATTATGAACTGCATGAATTACGCGGTCATGATCCAGATGATAAACATTATTTTGACCCTTTTGAATTATTTGACGATAGTATAACCGAACAATTTCGTCAGGATGTAAATGTAAGAGAATTTATAAGAGGGGCGCTAACTCAATCATTCTCAACCCAAACACCATCAATGGGTAGTTTTGCTTTAAGTACCTATCGTGCCTCTTTTGAAACTACGATATCGTCACAAGAGGCAACAAGCGCTCCAAATAAAATATCTGATTTTAAACGTTCAACCTCACCTATTGCAAAAATTAAAAAATCTATCAAATCCAAAAAAGATAAGCTTGCATCATATCGTGTAAAAAAATGGCGTAAAAATGTAGCATCAGAAGATATTCAATTATCTACATAAAAAACGTGCATCTTGTTTTGTCTTTCGCCATAATAGAACTTGTAAAAAGAGGATATTATGTCAGGAAATCGTTTTGGAACATTATTTCAATATCAAAGCTTTGGTGAAAGTCATGGTATTGCCATTGGTTGTGTCGTTGATGGTGTTCCCCCACGCATTGAAATAGATGAAGATTTTATTCAAACATTTCTTGACCGCCGTAAACCGGGGCAAAGTAAATTTACAACACAACGTAAAGAGCCTGATGAAGTGCAAATTCTTTCTGGCGTTTTCGAAGGGAAAACGACAGGCGCGCCTATTGGTTTGCTCATCCATAATAAAGATCAAAAATCAAAAGATTATGGCGATATAAAAGATAAGTTTCGCCCTGGTCATGCCGATTATACCTACCATCAAAAATATGGTATTCGTGATTATCGCGGGGGGGACGATCTTCTGCGCGTGAAACGGCAATGCGTGTAGCGGCAGGCGCCATTGCACGTAAAGTTTTATCAAATCAAATTGGTGATAATGTAAAAGTTCGTGCCGCTGTGGTTCAAGTGGGGCCTCATAAAATCAACCATGATAACTGGGATTGGTCGCAAGTGGATCAAAACCCTTTTTGGTGTCCCGATAGTGATTCCGTTGAAAAATGGGCAGAATATTTAGATGGGCAACGTAAAAAAGGCTCAAGCGCGGGCGCAATCATTGAAATTGTCGCTAGCGGTATTCCCGCAGGATTGGGCGCACCTGTTTATGATAAGCTAGATGCTGATATTGCAAAGGCAATGATGTCGATTAATGCAACAAAGGCCGTTGAAATTGGCGCTGGATTTGATGCAGTTGAATGGGGCGGCGAACAAAACGCCGATGAAATCACCAAAGACGGTTTTACCTCAAATAATGCGGGTGGTATTTTAGGCGGTATTTCGTCAGGTCAGGATATCGTTTGCCGTGTGGCCTTCAAACCCACCAGTTCCATTCTTACCCCTGTGAAAACAATCGATAAGAATGGCGCGGAAACCGATATCATTACAAAAGGGCGTCACGATCCATGCGTTGGCCTGCGTGGCACACCTGTGGTTGAGGCAATGATGGCCTGCGTTCTAGCGGATCACTGGTTGCGTCACAAGGCGCAGTGCCTGTAAAGAAGACTTTGTTGTTTATTTATTCTATGTTCTATTTAAAATAATAATATAGGTGAGAATGTGATATATTATGTTTGATTAAAACTTACCAAAAAGAAACCATTGCTTATGTCTAAAGTTCGCTCTTATTTTTATCGTCCTAAAAAAGAAACAGAAGGGGAAAAACCAAAACGATGGAAACCGCTTTCTATTCTATGGACGGCTATAAAACGTGCTTGTATGGCTATTGGTGCGATGTTTTTATTATCTGCAATTATTTCGACATGCACCTTGGCGACAATTGGGGCAGGGGCAAAACCGCCATTACCCGATGATATAGTTTTAGTTTTTCCGATGGAACAAAATATTACGGAATTGCAAACTCGTCCTTCGTTATTTGACCCATTTCCCTTTATGCAGCCTACATTATCATCAATTATCATTGCGCTTGATAAAGCAAAAGATGACCCCCGTGTACGCGGTGTTATTTTTAGCTTGAAAGGCGGAAGTATCGGTCTTTCCCATGCACAAGAATTACGTACCGCGATTGTTCGTTTTCAAGAGGCGGGCAAGTTTGCAAAAATCTATGCCCCTAATTATGCCGATGGTATGGGGGGATTATCACAATATTATTTGGCGAGTGGCTTTGGCGAGGTTTGGATGCAACCTGTTGGTATGCTCTCCATTGCAGGTCTAAGTTTGGAACAACCTTTTGCCAAAAATGCGATGGAAAAAATTGGCGTAAGTGCGCAATTTCTTCAACGCGAAGAGTTTAAAAGCGCGATGGAAAATTTTACAAATGAAAATATATCTCAAGAAAATAGAGAAGTGTTGGCTTCGGTTCTCAACAGCTGGTCATCTGAAATTATTCAATCTGTATCTACAAGTCGTAATTTGGAGCGCACTGAATTAACAACATTAATAAATCTTGGTCTTTTCACAGGGGAGGAGGCATTACAGTATAATTTAATTGATCGGCTTGGATTATGCGGACATGATGATGCCCGAAATTCAAGCCCTCGCCACAGGAAACCCTGAAGATGACACGGTTAAATTGGTAAAATTAAGTGATTATGCCTCGCGTATTAAAACTAAAAAGCATAAAGATGGCAATGCTTTATCCTCTATCGCATTGGTAAATGTCAGTGGCTCAATCGTTGATAGCGATAAGACAGGTGCACGTGCAGGCGCAACAGAAATATCAAAAGCTATTGGGGAAGCAATTGCAGATGATTCAATAAATAATATTGTTGTTCGTGTGAATAGCCCCGGTGGTTCACCCACCGCATCGGAAACAATACGTCGTGCAATACAAAAGGCTCGTGCGAAAGGTAAAAAGGTGATTATTTCAATGGGACCTGTTGCTGCGTCTGGTGGGTATTGGATTGCCGCAGAAACAGATCGTATTTTTGCATCACAGGCTACATTGACAGGGTCAATCGGTGTTGTAATGGGCAAATTTGAGGCTTCTGATTTATGGCAGAAGGTAGGTATCAATTGGGAAGGGCCACAAGTGGGTGCCAATGCTGATATTTGGTCAATTAATCAACCATTTGATTCCGTGGCGTTAAACCGCCTTAATATTTTGATAGATGAAACCTATGAGGCATTTATAATGCGTGTTGCAAAAGGACGTAGTTTCTCACCAGAACAAACGCGTGAGATTGCAAAGGGGCGTGTTTATACAGGCGCGCAAGCATTGCAATTAAATTTGGTTGATGAAATTGGTGGTCTTGAAAATGCGCTTGATTATGCGGCACAACAAATTGGTGCAGAAAATAGATATGGAGTTCTCATCAAAAAATTTCCAAAGGAATTAAATGGTATTGAAAGATTTATGAAATTATTGGGTCAGGAAGTTGGTTTACCACAATTTATGACTGCCAAAATAAATAAAAACCATGGTTTTGAAAGTAAAATATTAAAACAAGCCGCGCAAATATCAGATGAAATGATTTTATTTGGTGGTGAAAGCCCCATTGCAGTTTATGATCCCTTGGCGGCAAGCGTGAGAACGCAGTAAGATAAATTTGAATAACGCTAACAACTTATAATAGATTAGCGCGCTTAAATTATTTCTTATTTGATATTCTTCTTGCGAACATTCACGCCATCTTTATCTTTTTCAGGGGTAACCAAATCTTCAATCATATCACGTAAATTTTCATCTGTTTTATCGACCATAAGATCAGATTTTTTAATATTATTCTTATCCTTGTCTTTATCTTGGGCGTTCTCATTGGTTGTACCAAAAGGTGTTGATTTTTGAATTTGGTTTTCAAACAAAACTTTAATACGATGATAAAAATCAGGGTAGTTCATAATAATATGGTCGTTACCAATATTATTCTTTAATATTTGAATGGCGGAATTAATACCATATGAAAATGGCGTTACTTTAAAATCAGATATTTTATCAGCTTCGATTGTTGCAATCACATCTTTACCACGATCACCAATATACCAAACAACATCATTTTCATTAGGCTCAATATTCATTTCGCGCAATGCACGTAATAAGGGATCAGGATGGGGTTTTGATTTCACAATATCTTCACGAAAAATCTCAACTTCGTAATATTGTGATAAGGAAAATGTTTTTAAAACATCATGACCATATCCTTTACCTAAAGAATTACTGACAATACCAATAGGAATGTTATTTTCCCTAAATAAATTTAAAAGAAGATAGATGCCAGGGCTCGGTTGTACGACCTTATGAACAGGTTTGCGGCGAAATATATGTAACATGCGATGCACTAATAATCCTCGTGGCGCGGCGGGGGCATGGCTATAGTCAATAATTTCTTTTCGACCAAAAATAAAATTACCAATTTTATGAATGATATTATCAATCATTTCTAATAATCCTAAAAATTTTGGATTAACGTGACGTACTGTAGTGCCATCCATATCAAAAAGGACAATTGTAGGTTTTTCGATGGGCATATTATAAAATTTTCTGTATGTTGTGTACCCATATATGAGCATTAATTAATTCGAATTATAAAACCATGATTATCAACCATTGTCTAGGAATAGCAAAGTAATGAGAAAGCTTTATCTATAAAAGAACGTCAAAAAGGGTATATTTGTTCCCTACAATGGTAAAAGGAGTATAGGTCGTTTACCTATTTATAATCTTGCTAATTTATTAACTACAAAGTTTGATTATATTATCCGCCAGTAATTTTGCATTTTTATATTGTTTGTCTGGTGCATCTTGATCAATAAATATATCGGGGAGGTGCATTGTGCGAACTTTGGTTGGTCCATGTCTATGATCAGGATCAAGAATACCACTATTGTTCATAAATTCTAAAACAAAGGAACCAAAACCGCCCGTTGATCCCTCTTCAATAGTAATAATCATATTATGATGTTGCGCGAGGGTACGAATAAGATCTTCATCTAATGGTTTGGCAAATCGCGCGTCAGCAACGGTAACAACAATATCATCTTGAATTAATTTTTGAGCAGCTTTTAAAGATTCCTCTAGCCGTGTGCCATAGCTTAAAATCGCAACATGCAATTTTTTATCACTGCTTTTATGATTAGAAGAGTCTTTTGTATTGAATTGGTAGGGTGAATGAGCACATACTTCTATCTCGGGGTGGGTAGATGCGACAATACGCCCTTTTCCTATTTCTAATATTTTATAATTTTCAGGAATATTTGCACCCATTCCTTCACCACGCGGATATCGGAAAGCAATAGGGCCTTCATCATATTGTACGGCAGTAGCGACCATGTAGCATAATTCTGTTTCATCACTTGCGGCCATAAGAACCATATTTGGCAAACATCCTAGATAGGCTGTATCAAAACTTCCTGCATGGGTAGCGCCATCTGCGCCCACTAATCCCGCACGATCAATTGCGAAACGAACCGGCAGGTTTTGGATACATACATCATGTACGACCTGATCATAGCCGCGTTGTAAAAAGGTTGAATATATGGCTACGAAAGGTTTCATCCCTTCTGATGCCAGTCCTGCGGCAAAAGTCACAGCATGTTGTTCGGCAATACCCACATCAAACATACGTTTAGGAAAGGCTGCACCGAATAAATCCATTCCCGTTCCATCTGGCATTGCGGCAGTAATCCCAATAATCTTATCATCATTATGTGCCTCTTTTATTAAGGCATTTGCAAATACTTTGGTAAAAGCAGGTCGATTTGATTTAGGTTTAAATTGACTTCCGGTAACAATGTCGAATTTAGCAACGCCATGCATTTTGTCTTTGGCTATTTCGGCAGGTTTGTAGCCTTTACCTTTTTGAGTCATTGCATGAATAAGGATAGGGCCATAGTTAGGGCGATCTTTTATATTACGTAATACAGTTAGTAAATCATCTAAATTATGACCATCAACTGGACCTATGTAATAAAATCCCATTTCTTCAAACAAAGTACCATCAAAAGAGGTTCTACCATTTCCTGAGAAAACAGCACGCGCAGATTCTTCAGCACGTTTTGCCGCATCTTTTAACGGTGGTGGTAAGATAGAAGCCATTTTTTTCGCCACATCACGTGCATTTATATAAGGCTTAGAAGATACAAGTCCTGTAAGATAGCCACTCATCGCACCCACGGGGGGCGCAATAGACATATTATTGTCGTTCAGTATAACTATAAGATTGGATTTTAATGCACCTGCATTATTGAGCGCTTCATACGCCATGCCAGCTGATATTGATCCATCACCGATAACTGCTACAATGTGTCTATTTTCGTCATTTTGATCGCGAGCGACCGCCATTCCCAATCCAGCAGAAATTGAGGTTGAGCTATGAGCTGCACCAAAAGGGTCATATTCACTCTCGCTTCGTTTGGTAAATCCTGATAATCCACCCCCCATACGTAAAGTTTCGATTTTACCACGGCGTTGCGTGAGAATTTTATGCGGATAACATTGATGTCCAACATCCCAAATTAAACGGTCATAAGGCGTATCAAATACAGCATGGATAGCAGTGGTCAGTTCGACCACTCCCAAACCTGCGCCCAAATGCCCGCCTGTTTCTGAAACCACAGCAATGGTTGCATTGCGCAGTTCATCGGCAATTTGACGCAATTGCGCATCATCAAATTGTTTCAAATCGGCAGGGCAATTAACCATATCCAGTAAAGGCGTATTGCTATTTTGTGCATCTGTTTGGGGCACATTATTGTGTATTGACTTATTATGCATATCAAGGGTTTTACCCTTTGGCGTCACAAATGAAAAGAAATTTTATTGAATATAAACTATTAACATAGTTCTGAATTAGGTTTTTTGTTTCATACTTCATAAAAAATTAAATTTTATAGTGTTTCTTTTTAATAAAAATAAGATTTCCAGCCAAATAAATCGGTTTTTTTATGATTGAAAAAAATCATATTTTACAAATAATAATAAAGGCAGTAATTTTTATATAAACTACTCTTTTTACTACAGTTAATTAATGTGAAGAATATAATATCTGAAATTTTAACTTCTACGCTCTAACACATATAACGCCAGCTCCTTAAGCATTTCCGCTCGACCATCAAAAACATGAAGGTGACGGATGGCTTGGTGGACCAACATTTCAGCGCGCATTTTTGCGCTTTCTTTCCCCATTGTTGATACAAAAGTAGATTTTCCTGCCTTTTCATCTTGGTTGGCGGGCTTACCCGTATCCTCACTATCCGCTTCGACGTCTAGCACATCATCGGTGACTTGAAACGCAAGCCCCAAATCATACGCATAATTGCAAAGCGCTTTTTTATGTAAGTCGGAAGCTTTACCCAAAATCGCTCCAGATTCGCAGGCATAAGCAAAAAGATGTCCTGTTTTCATACGTTGCATACGGCTAATCGTGCCAAGATCAAATTCTTCACGTTCACCAATAAGGTCAAGCATTTGTCCACCAACCATTCCATGCCCCCCCGATGCAATGGCCAATTTACGAACCAATTCGATACGAACATGTGGGTCTGAATGCGTGTCCCGATCAGACAAGGTTTCAAAGGCAAGGGTAAGTAAGGCATCCCCAGCCAAAATTGCTGTTGCCTCATCAAATTTACGATGAACAGTGGCTTTACCACGACGTTTATCCGAATCATCCATGGCTGGTAAATCATCATGAATAAGCGAATAACAATGTAAAAACTCCACTGCCGCAGCAACGCGTCTTGCACGGGCGGAATCGACATTGAATAATTTTGCGGCCTGCATCACCATAAAAGGGCGAAGGCGTTTACCGCCTGCTGTAACCCCATATCGCATAGCATTAAAAAGCGGACTTTCAGGAAGGTCGGTTTCGGGTAAAAGCCGAAGGATAGTTTTATTCACATCGGCAACACAGTTATCTAATGCTTCTTGTAGTCTGGGGGAGGCATCGCGAGGTGATGGCATGATAATTGTCCTTTTATATTATAATTTAACCGCCAAAACATTTAAAATGTCTAGAAGATTAGTCTCTATTATTCTTTAAAACGGTTCAGTTTTCGCTGTTCCGTCTGGAGTAATTGTTATTTTCTCTATTTTTTCTTGAGCATCATTTAGCATTTTTTCACAATGTTGTTTTAATGCAATCCCACGCTCGTAGGCCGTGATGGATTTGTCTAACGGTGCCTTACCCCCTTCAAGCGTAGAAACAATTTTTTCAAGCTCTGCAAGTGCATCCTCAAAATTAAGATTTTGAATGTTTTCAGTAGCCGTTGTCATTTTATTTAAACCCTTTAAATCCATTTAAACTCTGAGTAAATCAGATTATATTTAGTGTGATAAAGTGTATGGGAAAATAACTAAATTCTCAAGATACAAGTTTTAAGATAAAGCTTTTAAATGTATGGAAACGCAATCTTTTAGGGTTGGGATATCGTATCCACCCTCTAACACGGAAATAATTCGGCCTTTACAATAGGTGTCGGCAATATCATATAGTTCTTGGGTAATCCATTCAAAATCTTCAATTTCCAAACGGGCCGTAGCAAGAGGATCATTTTTATGTGCATCAAAACCAGCAGAAATCATAAGTAGGTCAGGCTTAAATTTCTTTAATGCTGGGAAAATTGTATCTTGATAGGCAGTACGAAACTGAGCGCTATTAAAATTATTATCAAGGCGAACATTAACTAAATTTGGATTATTATCAGCAGGATCACCTGTCATAGGAAAAAGAGGGTAGCTATGGGTTGAAGCATAGAAAATTGGGGTGTTTTCATTTGAAATATTATGATGATAAGACATGGTTTCTGTACCATTTCCATGATGAACATCAAAATCTACAATCGCAATTCTTTGATAATTATTATTTTGTGCATGGCGTGCCCCAATAAATACATTATTGAGAAGACAAAACCCCATCCCCATATGCGGTTCAGCATGATGTCCTGGGGGACGAACTGCAACAAAGGCACGTTTTGTTTGATGCGATGCAATATCATCTACAGCGTAGCATACTGCCCCTGCTGCGTGAAGGGCGGCATCGAATGAGCCATTACTAAGGATAGTATCACCATCAATCGCAACCAAATCCTTATTTGGGGTGAAGTTCACAAGGTTATAAAAATATTCTTCATCATGTGCTTCGATCACTTGATCTTTGGTTGCCGCGATCCCTGTTTTTTGCGTCCAATCACAAAAAGGTGCGGTTTTAAAGAGTGCTTCTAACGCTTCAATACGAGCAACAGATTCTGGATGCCCATTACCAGTATCATGATGCTTACTCATCCGACTGGTATAGATTGTAGGCGTATTGGGTTCTTTATTCATATAACAGAGTGTAGTCCACGTTATTTGGGGGGTAAAGGGATAAGCATAAGCAACTGTATTTTTGTTAAATCATTGATTAGCATATGACAAAAGGTAAAAATATGAAACCACATGATAATGAATTGGCTTTATGGCGAGCAGTGTTGGCATTTAGCCTTACAGATAATTATTTATCAATCGAGGAGCAAAAAATCCTAAGCCATCATTTTAAATCAATCCATTTGTCCGAGCGACAAAAGCGATATTAAAACGGGATATAAACAAACAATAAAAATGTTCGACAATTATACGATAATATAAAATTAGAGAAAAACCGTAAAAGATTTTGCGAGCTGGCGCGAACCTTGGTTTGGTCTGATGGCAATCAAAACGCACAAGAGAAAAAGATGCTTGATCGTTTACCGTGTTTTAAAGAAGGAAAGAACAACAATTTTTGGGCGCAATCTGCAAAGTCAGAATTTGTTCAAGATTTCGCAAAAAAATACGAGAAAAGCGCGTTTTTATCCGTAACCGATGTAAAACCGTTTTTACAACAAGTTGCGTAAAACTTTATGCGGCAATTAATGGACCTTGGTGAATATTTATAGGCTCTGAAGGATCGTATGATCTTTCCAAAACAGTTTTAATCCTCTCAACCGTATCAGATGTGGCCGCATGCAATTCGTCTAAAGCATCAGAAGGAACTTTATATTGTTTTTCGCCTGCTTCGTAACTATATGCAGCGCGGAGTGTACCAGATGTATCCATATCCCAGCGCCCCGTTTTTATTAACCCAGATAGGGCATCGCCAATTGTTTTAACATTAAAACGGCTACCAAATGTCATAAGGGCAACCATATCTGGCTCTAAAGGATCTTGACGTTGTCCCATTCTTTGATAACCGATACGTGAAATAAGACCTGTTCGGGCATCAACAGATACTTTTGCAGGTATTAAAGTTTTGGTATCTTGGTCGATAGCATCATGATATTTTGCCCCAGCGGCCTTTAAAGCTTCCTTAGCAAACCAACCATGGGTGCTTGAACCTTCGACATTTAGTTTTTCTGCAAGGTCTTTTCGGGTGTTCCAACCTTCAGGAATAATTAAAGAAATATGTCTTATTACTTCAGGGGTTTTGCGATAAGAAATTTGAACAATTTCACCAGCATTAATATTCATTTTATAATCCTATTTATTTACACGACGCTAAAATACATAGGTAAAATTTTATGTCAATAAGATATTTATTTTACATATTTTATATCGGCAATATCGAGAGTATAGCGAACATTTTATATTAGTGATAAGTAAACGATATGCAAAAAACAATTTCTCTTTCGCCTCATTGTTTAACACTAAATCATCGAATTTACGTTATTGGTGATGTGCATGGTTATTGCGACGTGCTGAAACAAATGCATCAATCTATATATTTAGACATTGAACAATATCCAATCGCAAAAACGACGATCATTCATTTGGGTGATTATATCAATAGAGGCCCACAAAGTAAGGAAGTTATCGAATATTTATTAACATTATCACAGACGAAGAATATAATTAATTATATAAATTTGTATGGTAATCATGAAAATGGAATGATTGAATTTATTGATGATCCAACTGGAAAGGAACGAGAATGGTTTGCTTGGCCTGATGATAATTATCTAAGAAGCTATGGGATTAGTACAAATGAAAAAGATGCTTTTCGATTGGCAGATATGATAAAAGATAAAGTCCCTCAATCGCACCTTGATTTTATGCGGCAGTTACCACATTACTATCAAATAGATGATTTTTTAATTGTTCATAATGGCCCACGCCCAGGTGTTAAATTAGGGGATCAGACCAAAGAAGATTTAATTAATAATCGTGAACCGTTTATGAGCAGTTGTGACCCCCATGAATATTTTGTTATTCATGGCCATACATCAACCAATGATTATCAAGTTGATATAAAACCTAATCGTATCAATTTGGATACAGGTTTATTTTACCCCAATGGAAAATTAACTTGTGGAATTTTAGAAGGGTCAGAAATGCGATTTATACAAATACCGCATCCCTAATAAGATGTATTATCTTTATATATTATTTATTTGCGTTGTATTGAATTTGTTCTTCCGTCAAAGAAAAACCCACTTCTATTTGATAGGGAGCAATATTATCTTCTAGTGGAAGGCGTTGACGAATGGTTTCGACAATTTTCTTTGTGGTTTCGCCTTTGTCATAGCTAACGCTTGCCGCAAAAACTTCTTGGGCCAACTCGTTACCCTCAATATCATTAACCGAAACAAAATAGGGGTATGAGAAAAACACTTTACTCCCATCTTTACGCTTATTTTTAGGGTCAATTTTCCCTTCAAATGTAAGATCAATTTGCATAGAAACAAATTTACCATCTAATTCACACAAGGTACTAGAATCTATAAGTTTAAATTGTGAGATTTTCATCGCATCTGTTGTTTTATTAGGATCTTCAAATTCTGTGAAATTTGCCATTAAAGGATCAATTTGAACGGGAGGGCAAAGCTTGTTTTGAATAATAACGCTTGCTTGATCTTCGGATTGGCGCAAATTATCACGGACATCTTCAGTCTTTTTGGTAACGTTATTATTAAAAATACTCCAATCTTCTTTAATGCCTTCAACGGTGCTACCACAAGCGGAAAGAGTGAAAGAGCAAATAATCAAGGCAATAAGAATAAAGGTTTTGTTTTTTGTCATAAAAATTATATCTATTTTTGGTTAAAGTATCTACTAAAGATAGCGCAAGGCTTTTTGAAGTACAAGTATGATATCAATGCAATACCCACTAGATTTTTGAGCCATATCTTCGTATAAATTTTGTATAGATGAGCGATAAACCAAATATGAAAATAATATTAGCTAGCCCGCGCGGGTTTTGCGCGGGTGTAGATCGGGCAATCCAGATTGTCGAACGCGCAATTGAAAAATATGGTGCGCCTGTATATGTCAGACACGAAATTGTTCATAATAAATATGTCGTTGAAGGTTTGCGTCAAAAGGGGGCTGTTTTTGTTGAAACATTAGACGATATTCCCAATGATGGACAACCTGTCATATTCTCTGCCCATGGTGTGCCAAAACGTGTCCCCGCCGAGGCGAATGCTAGGGAAATGTTTTTCATTGATGCCACATGCCCATTGGTAAGCAAGGTACATAAAGAAGCAGAACGCCATTTTGCAAAAGGATATCATATTATTCTTATTGGTCATGGCGGTCATCCAGAGGTGGAAGGCACAATAGGGCAATTGCCCGATGGTGCCGTGACTTTGGTTGAAACAAAAGATGATGTGAGACGACTGATTATAAATGAAAACGAAAAAGTAGCTTATTGCACACAGACAACATTATCGGTGGACGATACTGCAGAAATTGTTGAAGCATTGAAACAAGAATTTCCTGATATAATAAGTCCAGCAAAAGAAGATATTTGTTATGCAACCACCAACCGCCAAAATGCGGTTAAAGATATTGCAAAAAATTGCGATGCCTTAATCGTGATTGGTGCGCCCAATTCATCCAATTCAAACAGATTGGTGGAAGTGGGGAAATCTTATGGCGCAGCGAAATCTATGTTGTTACAACGTGCGAGTGATATTGATTGGGAATGGTTAAATGATGTTGAAACATTAGGATTAACAGCAGGGGCAAGCGCCCCTGAAATCTTAGTTGAAGAAGTGATAGATGCTATAGCCAAAAAATTTAATGTTGATGTTCATACACAAAATACAATTGATGAAAATGTTGTCTTTAACATTCCCCGTGTTCTAAGGGATAAAAAATAAATGCCGATTACAAAGCAAGATTTTTTGGATATAAAATATAAGGTTATTACCCTGATGGGAATGTCAGGCGTAGGGAAAACGCATCTTTCCCTCATGTTAGATGGACATGGATGGCGGCATTATTCCTGTGATTTGGAAATTGGCAAACGAATTTTGGGGCAAGAGATTGAACAAACATTAAATGAAAAAAATCGTGTTACGGCGGATGACTTATCCCAGCTTTCCCACTATGTAGGACGTCTAGGGGACAGCGAGAAGGGCGGACTACCCTATGATGAATTTAAACGACGGCAGATTGAATATTATAAGGCCGAATGTAAATCATTAGGACAATTGCATCATGTTATTAACAATGCAACACGTAATGGCTTTACCCATACAATAAACGATTCAACGGGTAGTTTATGCGAGATAGATGATAATCGTTTAATGGAATTTATAGATGAAAATTCATTAATTGTTTATATAAAAGCCAGTAAAGACGAAGAAAAACAAGTTTTAAAACGCGCTCAAGAGTATCCCAAGCCTATGTTTTTTAGTCCTGAAAAATTTGATAGATGGGTTAATGCTTATTCAATTGAAAATGATTTACAACCAGAAGAGTTTGACCCTAATGATTTTTCACGGTGGGTGTTTCCAAAATTATTTGAAAATCGTTTGCCTAAATATCAGGCAATTGCGGATAAATATGGTGTGACAATCCCTTCCGAAGCTTTTCAAGGGGTTAATAATTCGGATGATTTTTTGAAAGTAATCATTCATTATTTACCTGAAGCTTATGATGATATAAAAATCCCAGCATCATAAATAAATGTTTTTTAAGAGAGAAAGAAATGACGGTTGAAATTTATACTGACGGAGCATGTAGTGGCAACCCTGGGCCAGGGGGCTGGGGCGCTATTTTAAAATATGGTGATGTAGAAAAAGAAATAAATGGCGGTGAAAACGATACCACCAACAACCGTATGGAAATGATGGCTGTTATAAAAGCATTAAGCGCGCTTAAAAAATCATCTGAGGTAACACTTTATACCGATAGCAAATATGTGCAAAACGGTATTGAAGAATGGCTACCGGGGTGGAAAGCCAAAGGATGGAAAACCACAACCAAAAAACCAGTCAAAAACCAAGATTTGTGGGAGCAGATCGATTCGCTTTTATCCCTTCATAGTTTAAAAATTATCTGGGTAAAGGGGCATTCTGGCCATGAAATGAACGAGCGTGTGGATAAGTTAGCCGTAGCAGGAATATCAAAGGCTTAGATATATTCATCCACAGGAATATCCATGGTTATCCACAGATACAGATTATAGTCATTAAGGAACTGTTAACTTAGATAAGCGATTTTTAAGAGGTAGGTTTGGTATCATTAGGTGTTACGAACTTACATTTGTAGAACTTTTACGCAGTGACGCATAAAAGGAACAAAACAAAGAAAGGTTTTTAAAATGACCACCTTAAAATCAAATGATAATCAATGGCTCAAAGATGCGAACGGTAGAATATGTTTGCCTCTACCGCCCGAAAAAATAAATATGCGGGGGGAAATGGAAATTTATGCACGATTTATGCGCCATCTTCGGCTTGTACCCAATAGCAGTGTAGAAATTAAAATTCTATCTGCCATACAATTTACCGCAGATTTGCTCAACCATCATGATGCATATATAGCAAAAATTTTGGTTGATCTTGGATTGCGTGCCCCACGAAAATCTTTTCCAGCTGATTATTTAGAATTTGTTGATAAAACAAATTTACGAAGCAATTTAGAAGTGGGAAGTGCATCACGAGAAACCAAATTACTTTGCCAACATTGGCATGATATTGGGGAAGATAAATTGGCAGCAATTCGTTATATCCCTGCTTATGCTGAAAATTCTTATTTTATTGAGAGATAGAAACTATTCGTTAACGTTCCAAGAGTCCCGTTTTTTTGAAGGGGCATAGGTTGGTCGGTTATTATTTTGCTCAGGGCGTCTATATTGATTTTGCTGGCGCACTTCGGGTGCATAAGATGGCTGTTCTTGGCGTTCATTATGACGCTGCCTTTGTTGCCTATCGTCACGATTAAAGACACCTGAGAACCAATTGCCATTGTTATAACGGTCAAAATTACGATTATCATATTCGTGATCATCAACTACACCTCCCAACATTGTGTCAAAATCACTAACCCCATAATCATCATAAAAATCAGCATAGGATTTACCACCTTGTGCTTGTGCTTTTAACATGACTTCACGCCATGTTTGGGCAGGGGCGGAGCCACCAGTTAAGTTTTTTGTTGGTACATTATTATCATTCCCATACCAAATTGCAGCCGCATATTTATCCGTATAGCCAATAAACCATGCGTCACGATATCCTTGTGATGTTCCTGTTTTTCCTGCGGCAGGATAGGGAATTTTTGCCGCCTGACCTGTACCATTATTAATAACAGATTGCATCATATTGTTAAGCTGTGCGACTTTTGTACGGGTTACAACTTGGCGTGTATTTTGTGGCTTTTCATACTCATACAAAATTGTACCATCTTTATTTTTAATAGATAAAATCGCATAGGCATCAACCGCGCTTCCGCCACGTCCTAAGATAGTATAAGCGGTAACCATTTGTGTCATAGGAATACCGTTACTACCCAGTGCGGTACTTAAATTATTTTCTAAATCTGCCGTAATCCCTAATTTTTGTGCGGTTTTAATAACCTCCAATGGGGAAACATTTTTAGCTAATGAAACGGCAACAGTGTTAAGGGAAAGGGTAAGCGCTTGTTTTAAAGAAACCTGCCCATAATATTTATTGTTAAAATTTCGGGGGCGATATTTACCGTAGTTCCGTGGCTCATCCGTAATGACTGAATTCATGTTCCACCCATTTTCAAGCGCGGTTAAATAAACAATCGGTTTAAAAGATGAACCAGGGGGACGTAAGGAGTCGGTGGCGCGGTTAAACTCACTCATATCATAATTGGCACCACCCATTACCGCCATTACTGCACCATCCAAGCGCATAACCATACCTGCGGCTTGATCAACATTTTTTGATTTTTTATATTCAAGAAGTTTTTTGGTAATGGCCTCCTCCAATTCATTTTGGATGGCAACATTCATTGTTGTTCTAACTGTAATATCACCTGTTACAGGACCGATTAAATCTTCAATTTGGCCAATGATATAGTCCGTATAGTAACGCACAGAATCGCTGCTAGAGGGTTTGCGACGGGGAACAGGTTTTGCATTGCTTGAAAGTTTATATTCATCAGCATTAATATATCCTGCTTCTTCCATTGCTTTTAAAACCACTTTGGTTCGTTCGGCAGATAATTTCGGATTTGCATTAGGGGAAAAGCGTGAGGGTGCCTTTAACAAGCCTGCAATTGTAGCAGATTCTTTTACACTCAAATCCTTAGCAGATTTATTAAAATAAGTACGGGCAGCAGCATCAATACCATAGGCACCACTTCCTAAATAAACACGATTGAGATAAGCGCTGAAGATCTCATCTTTCGTTAATTCATTTTCAAGCTGAACGGCCAAAAGCATTTCTTGAATTTTACGTTTAATTGTTCGATCACGGGTAAGAAAAAGGTTTTTCGCCAATTGTTGGGTAATGGTCGAGCCTCCTTGGACAAAGCCACCTCTTTGAAAATTTACAACAAATGCGCGTGCAATTCCGATAGGGTCAATGGCATAATGATGATAAAAGCGGCGATCCTCAATGGATAGAACAGCGTGAATTACATGGGGAGGAAGGTCTTTAACATCAATAATATCCCCTTTTATATCACCATAGCGATCAACGATATCACCATTACTGGCTTCAATAATAATGGTAGGGCGACGCTCAAAAACCATTTCTTTGGTAATACTTTTTAAATCGCCCGCATAATAGAAAAGAATACCGCCAATAATAATTGTTGCCCATAAAGCCATAACCAAGCCCCATTTAAAACAGAATTTAAAAAGGCGCGTAAACCAATGGCTTTGATTCTTATTGTTTTTGCGCTTGGGCTTGGCTTTTTTCGCCATTGGCATGATTTCCAATTCAAATTTATTGAGTGCAATAGATGTAAGGTAACAGGCACAAAATGTCCAGTTTTAAAGGTACACCGTATAAAAGATAATGTTTTTATATCAATTGTTTTACGTGCAATCTAGCCAATATCGGCGCATGGCCGGAAATTTATCTGTCGCGCAAGTTTCATCTTCAAATTCTGCCCCTATGATTCGATAATGCGAATGGCGGCCGCATCTTCGGGTGCAACTGTGATTAAAGCCTTATCAATACCAATATAATTCACAATTGGCATCGCCTTAATCAAGATTTTAGTGCCAAACCCTTTTCCCCGCATGGAAGGGCGAATATTAAAATGAACATGACCGCCCCATTTTTCCAAATGCCAATTAAGACGATGACGAATATCCACCGTGCCGATATATTTATTATCTTTTACAAGCCAGACAATTGTTTCGGGTACAGGTTCAACCCAATCTTGATAAGGTTGATGGGGATAGCCTTTTTCACTACGCAGTTCTTTTAAAAAACATTCGAAATCACCTTCAAGGCGTGAAATATCTTGGTAAAGATAACGCCCTTCATCATGATATTCTTTTAAAGCTTCAATATAGCTTTCTTTATATTCTAAGGCTGGGCGGACAATTTTTGAGGCTGACATGAGGAATTATACTCTTTTAAAAATTAATATTATAATAATATCGGTTTTTTCTCAAATAAGAAAGATACTTGCCAAGCCAAGAAATGCCATAAACCCAACAATATCAGTAACAGTCGTTAAAAGTACCGTAGAAGATAAGGCTGGGTCAGAGCCTATCCGATTTAGAAAAATAGGAATAGCTGCACCAAACAATCCAGCAAAAACAAGATTTATAATCATTGCAGCAGCAATGATAAAGCCTAAAACATCACTATCAAACCATAATGTAGCAATAATTCCCATTATAATGGCAAAGCCAATCCCGTTTAAAAGTCCAACAATTGTTTCTTTACCGATGACCCTTAATGTATTGGCACCCGATAACTCTTTGGTTGCCAGCGCGCGCACCGCAACGGTAAGGGCTTGTGTTCCTGCATTACCGCCCATTGATGCGACAATAGGCATAAGGATAGCAAGCGCGACAACAGCCTCAATCGTTGCATCAAAAAACGAAATAATAATGGAAGCAATAATAGACGTAATAAGATTGAGAAAAAGCCAACGAAAACGACTTTTAGTCGTGGAAAGAATAGCGCGGTAAAAGTCTGACCCCTCAACCCCCGCTAATTTCATAATATCTTCTTCGGCTTCTTCATCAATAACATCAATGATGTCATCAAAAGTGATCACCCCGATAAGGCGATTATCTGCATCCACAACAGGGGCGGAGTTTAAATTTTCACGTCGGAAAATAATAGCGACTTCTTCCTGATCCATATCAGCTGGAATGGTATGCAATTCATCAAGCGTAAGATTTTCAATCTTCTCCACTCTTTTTGTACGAACAATACGGTCAAGGGGAATTTCACCCACAACATGATAAAGGGGATCAATAACAATAATATCATAAAATTCTTTTGGAAGTTCATCTGATGCGGCACGTAAATAGTCGATAACCTTTCCCACTGTCCAAAATTGGGGAACGGCAACATATTCGCGTTGCATTAATCGTCCTGCAGAATCTTCGGGGAAGGTCAGGCCTTCTTCAATCGCCAATCGAGTTTTTGCTGATAATTTTACAATTATCTCTTTTTGGAAAATCGGATCTAGATTTTCAATCAGTTCAAGCGCGTCATCAGAATCAAGTTCGGAGAGTATATCCGCAACTTGTTTTGCACTCATTTTGGAGAGGGTCGCACGCTGCACATCCTCATCTAGATAGGAAAAAACGATAGGGTCAATTTCGATGCTATCATTATCGACTATGGCTTGGCGGTCTTCGGTAGGTAGTTTTTGTAGTAAATCAACCGTATCTGGAATGCTTAAATCATTAATAACCTCAATATGGTTGTTTGAGTCATCGTTATGAAGTGCATCCGTAATCTCACGAAAAGATTCATCACTTAAACCGATAGATTTTATATCAGCGGTTTCCTCAAAATCATCTTGAAGTGTCTTTTGTGTATCATTGCCAGAAGATGGTGCGTTCATAAAAGGTCTTAAAACATAGAGTTTGTAGTGATAAATAAAAAATCATTTTTATTCACGCAAAATTTAAAAGCAAGCGTAAAGAACGCAAAGTCTTTTTAAATAAGCAAAAAGAATAACTATCGATATTAATACAAATTATTTTTATGTAATATGTATGATAAGTGTTCATACGTTTTTTTGCCTTCAAGCTGAATTATGCACCATAACATTCATCAGGCAGGTTTTCCTACCCCACGCGGTTGTCGAGCCAAATAGTTTATTTTAACAAATTTTAATGGCTGGCGCAGTTTTAAAACGCTGGACAAACTACGCTTCATGAAAGTCAGTTTGAATGGCAATCTCAAGTATCCAAGCGTGTATAATCATTAGATACGATAGTTTTTTCGCTAATCATAATTTTTAAAACTTTATACTGCTTTCTTTTTCTTTGTTACTTTTTTAGGCGCGGCTTTCTTATTATTATTCTTTTGCGCCTCAACACACGCAACAGCGGTCATATTTAAAATTGTACGGGCATTGGCAGCAGGCGTTAAAATATGCGCTGGCTTTGCGACGCCTAATAATAAAGGTCCTACAGGGATCCCTTCACTTAAAATCTTAAGCATGTTGAAAGAGATATTTGCCGATTCAATATTGGGCATGATTAACAAATTTGCATCATTTTTTAATGACGAATTTGGCATAATATCTTTGCGAATAGAAGTGGATAAGGCCGTATCAGCATGCATTTCACCATCGACTTCCAATTTAGGATCACGTGATTTGATAAGTTCAGCCGCCTCCCGCATTTTAGAAGGTGTACCACGCATGTGAGAGCCAAAATTGGAATGAGATAGCAACGCAACACGGGGTATAATACCAAATTCCTTAACCCTTTCTGCGGCAAGTAACGTCATTTCTGCAATTTGTTCAACACTAGGGTTTGGATTAACATGGGTATCACAAACAAAATAATTCCCTTTATTTGGGATTATAAGCAAGCGCAGTGCAGCCGCAGTTTCAACACCTTTTTTTAATCCATTTACATCAACAATTTTGTAAAGATGTTCTTGGTAGTCACCAATTGTTCCACAAATCATGGCATCCACCTCGCCACGCTCAACCATAATGGTGGCAATGGCGGTTGTATTGGTGCGGATAATATATTTTGCCATTGCTGGGGTCACGCCCTTACGCTGCATTTTCTTATGATAAGCCATCCAATAATCTTTATAACGCGGATCACATTCTGGGTCGCATAATTCGTAATCACTATCTTTTTCAAGACGAAGATTTAAAGATTCAATTCGGCGGGCGACAACCTTTTCACGACCAATTAGGACAGGTTTCGCAATGCCTTCATCTACGGCCATTTGAACGGCACGTAAAACACGTTCTTCTTCCCCTTCGGCATAAGCAACGCGTTGCGGTTTTTTCTGTGCTTCTGCAAAAATAGGGCGCATAACCTGATTACTTTTTATATGGAACTGTGTCAGTTTTTCACGATAGGAATCAAAGTCGGTAATAGGGCGACTGGCGACACCACTTTCAATGGCGGCCTTTGCAACCGCTATGGGTAACTCAACACCAAGGCGCGGATCAAAGGGTTTTGGTATCATATATTCAGGGCCAAATTCCATAGTTTCACCAGGATAAATTGCGGCAACCTCAGGCGGCACTTCCTTACGTGCAAGGGCGGCAATAGCCTTTACACAGGCTAGTTTCATTTCCTCATTAATCGCAGTCGCACCAACATCAAGCGCACCACGAAACAAGAAAGGAAAACAAAGAACATTATTAACTTGATTGGTAAAGTCCGAACGCCCCGTACAAACAATGGCATTGGGGGACCCTTTAATCGCATCATCAGGCATAATTTCGGGCGTTGGATTGGCAAGCGCCATGATAAGTGGTGCATCGGCCATCGAACCCGCCATTTTGGTTGTTACCATATTTGGGCCTGATAGACCAAGAAACACATCGGCTCCTTCCATCGCATCTTCTAATGTGCGGGCGTTGGTATCATTGGCGTATTTTTCTTTATAAGGATCCATACCTTTATCGCGTCCTTTATAAATCACGCCATTACGGTCACAAACGGTAATATTGTCACGCGGTAAACCCATTTCGACCAATAAATTAAGACATGCCATGGCAGATGCACCCGCACCATTAGCAACAAGGCGTACATCAGAAATTTTACGTCCCGCAATTTCAAGCCAGTTTGTAAAGGCAGCAGAAACAATGATCGCCGTTCCATGTTGATCATCATGAAACACAGGGATATTCATCCGCTCCTTCAATCGACGTTCAATTTCAAAACATTCTGGCGCTTTAATATCTTCGAGGTTAATACCACCAAAAGAAGGCTCAAGCACCGCAATCGCTTCGACAAATTTATCGACATCGGTTTCATTCACTTCTAAATCAAAGGAATCAATATCGGCAAATTTTTTGAAAAGTACACATTTACCTTCCATAACAGGCTTTGATGCTAGCGCCCCAATATCACCCAGACCAAGAACAGCCGTACCATTTGAAATAACGGCAACAATATTTCCGCGTGATGTATAATCAAGTGCCTTTAAAGGGTCTTTTTCAATTTCTTCACAGGGTGCAGCCACACCAGGGGAATATGCGAGCGCCAAATCGCGCTGAGTTTCAAGCTGCGTAATCGGCTTCATAGAGATTTTGCCAGGGCCGGTTTTATGATATTCAAGTGCGGCTTCACGAAGCTTTTCTTGATTTTTATTCTTATTTGTATTTTGGCCCATAAGTTTAACCCTTATTATTTGTTTTAAAAATTATTGTAATAGAGTTTCTTATAATTGGTTTTTAAAAATTTTGCCAATTACATTTATGTATTATTCTATTAAAAATTGGAACAATTGCCATCCTAGAGAGGTTTAGAATTTACTGTAATTAATTAAAAGTCTACAAAAATGAACTCCGTTACTGATGATATAAATATTTGGTTTAATTCCCTCGATCGTTTAACCAGCATTGTTATAGGGGCAGTATTCTTTTACTTTTTCGTCATATTAATTATTCGTATTTCTGGGAAACGAACGGTGGGTCAAATGAATAACTTTGACTGGATTATGACCGTTGTTGTCGGTAGCTTAGCAAGCTCAGGTATTTTATTGCGAAATGTTTCAATTGCGGATGCTGCCCTAGCAATTGTGGTTTTTTCTGGACTACAATGGTTATTAACATGGCTTGCCGCACGAAGTGATATAGTGGACAGCCTTTTAAAACCTCCCCCAGAATTGCTGACCCATAAGGGAAAAATGCTGGAGGATGCCATGCGTAAAACAAGGGTTACGAAACAAGAAATTTACGCTGTTTTACGCGAAAACGGAATTACTTCGGTGGAAGATGCAAATTGGGTCATTCTTGAAACGAACGGTAAAATGTCGGTAATTCCCAATAAAGAGGTTCGATTGGATAAGGCAGAAATTCTTCAAGGCGTACGACACAATGTGAAAGACGAAGATTTAGAAGATTTAACAAATAAAGATGAAGAGATAAAATAACGAGATTATATGAGCTATTTTAAAATCAATATATCTTGCCCCGTTTGGTATAATTTGTTACGAAATGCGTGACCTTATTTTATTGCGGCCGTGGCGGAATGGTAGACGCGCAGCGTTGAGGTCGCTGTGGGAGATAATCCCGTGGAAGTTCGACTCTTCTCGGCCGCACCAAGAACTAAAATTTTAATTACATTAAATAAGTTTATAAAAGATACGATGAAGCGTATGACCTTTTCTTTAAATATATAGAAAAACAGCGAAGCGCGGCTGGGGAAGTCCGACCCTCTGGGCGTATCATTTATGAATCTAACAAACAGCCATATCTACTTAATACTATTAGCAAATAATTTTAATCTAGGAATATTAGGTTGTATCGCTATTCTAGGCTGGTACGTTTATTGCGCCTTTCTTTGAAACTGATTGTAACTCAATTCAAGATACCATTAAATGTGGCTCGGTTAACCGAGGGAAATCCTCAAATTATTACGCGATGTTGCAGCGCTTCGCTATGGATGTCTTGTAAGAGGTATATTAGCTACGTTTAGAAAGCTCTTAATCCCTCGGCGCACGCATCTCATGCACATCTAGGGATAAACTATGGTCGCTGGGGGTCATTTATCTCTAGCGATCATTGGCAGTTTTAGTTGTTATTATAGGCGCAAGAAATGAATATGGCGATAATGATAGCGAAGGCATTATTATTCATATCTATCTCGTGTATGGATTGGGATTTTTAATGGCTGTTTTACCTTTTTGTATCGTTAGTGGTTTAAAAGAAAAATTTTCTTGGGCAAAGAAATATTTTTACGCGCTTGCATTATTTTGGATAGTTTTAGCACCTATATTTTTTATAGTCCCTACAAGTTTTGATGGTTTATTTGAAAGAATATTAGGGTTAATTGCTTGCGCGATAATTATTTTAATAAATGTGGTTCTGATGAAATACGTAAAATCAGGCTACTCCCAATAAATATTAATGACAATTGATTGGAAAATTACGCAAACGCCTCAAGACTATTTGCAATCTGTCCAATATATGGAAGAACGAATTGCAAAAATTAAAAATGGGGAAGCGTCCGAGCAGGTCTGGTTGTTGGAACATCCATCGCTTTATACCGCAGGGACAAGCGCCAAATCGAGCGATTTGGTGGAGGCAAAATTTCCTGTTTTTGATACAGGGCGGGGTGGGCAATATACATATCATGGGGCAGGGCAACGAATAGCTTATGTCATGCTAAATTTAAAAGAACGCCAGCAAGCTCCTGATATTAAAGAATATGTATATAATCTTGAGCAATGGATTATCAATACGCTTGAAGTCTTTGATATTAAAGGAAAACGTATAGAGGGACGTGTTGGAATTTGGGTTACGAGCCGTAGCGGAACAGAAAATAAAATTGCTGCAATTGGTGTTCGGGTTCGGCATTGGGTTACATATCATGGCATATCCATTAATTTAAACCCTAACCTAAGCCATTTTGATGGAATTATACCATGCGGTATTCATGATGCAGGGGTGACCAGTTTTGAAAAGCTTGGGGTTGCCATTACCCAAAATATGATGGATGAGGCTCTACAAAAATATTTTCCGTATTAAGGCCCTGTTGAAATTTTACATCTGCTACAAATTGTTTGATCGGAGCAAAATTTTCTTCGACTTCTTCTGTAAGGCTTAATAATTCTTGTCTTTGTGTGGAACTAATTTTTTTAGAATTTTTTGCTAATTCTTTAGTTTCAGTGATAGCACGCTCAAACCCTTGTTCACCATTTTCGCTAACAATTGATCTAACTTGAAGTTTTATTGGTTCTTTAGAAAGTTGGCTTGGTTTATCAAATGCATGTATCAGATATTCAATGGCAGTTTTGGCATCAAATGTATTATTTTCACGAATATAAAATTCATAAGGAATACCAAATCCATTAGAATATTGCCCCGGAATGCCGCAATGCCCTAGATCACTATCTTCATCAGCGCTTAGAGGTGCGCTTCCTAAAATCTTGCGAATTTCTATGGTAGCTTGTTTTAAGCGATCAAACGCACCGTCAATTTTTGCGAGGTCAGCAAATTCTTCGATTAAAATTAAAGAGATGTTCATTATGCGTAAGATATAATAAAATTACGCCTTTATGTCAATTAACTTATATTTGTTTTATAACAGACTTTATTAAATTGTTGAGATCATTTCTTAAATTTTCAAAATTCTTAGATTTCTTTCCTGTTTTCTCATCAAGGTACAGTGCTTTATTAATTTCAATTTGTATACTATGACGGTTTAGCGCAGGGTTTGAAAAACGCTCTACCAACTCTACCCCCTTATAAGGGGCGTTGATCGCCACATGATATCCCATATCTTTTAACTTATTTTTAATAGTTTTAGTGACGTTATTACCACAAGTTTTTCCGTCTTGATTCCCCAAAACAAAATCAATTTGAGGGGCAGGATTATAATATATTGAGCTGGTGTTCTTTACACTGCTTGAAGGCATCGAATGACAGTTTATATGCCATATCTTACCATGTTTGGCATGTGCATCTTCTATAAGTTTTTCTAAAATTTTGTAATATGGAATATAATATGTATTAATGCGCGCCTGTATCTCATCTGGGGATAGTTTCATATTATAGACAGGCATATCTGGCTTTATCAAGCGACGAATAAGGCCGATACCTGCATAGGAGCGGTTGGAAGGTGCGGGACGTACATATCCTTCCTTTCCAACAGGCCAGAGACCAGCATAAATTTCGGGATCAATATCGTCAATTTTGCGATTTAAATCTAGATAAGCACGTGGGAATTGCGCGGTGAGCAAGCTTGCCCCATATTTAGGTGCATCGGCAAATAATTCATCAACAAAATGATCCTTGGTTTTTGAAATTTCGTTATCATCACATATATAATTAAAATCATCAGGAATGCACTGCCCACTATGGGGGGAGTCAAGGATAAGGGGCGAGGGCGTAATAGGTTGTTCCACTGTATAAATACCCTCTATGGTATCTATTGTGGTCTTGTGCAAGCCGTCAACAGGCTTTATCATATTGTCTGTTTTAAAGATCATTTCCCTAACCTAAATAAAGAAGTAAGCCGTTACAATGATTGATATAAAAACCATCCGCGATAATCCTCAAAATTTTGATGCCGCAATGGCGCGCCGAAAGTTAGAGCCACAAAGCGCAAGTATCCTATCTCTTGATGAGGAACATCGTTCTATTCAAACCCAACTTCAATTGTTGCAACAAGAGCGCAACGAAAAATCAAAAGAAATAGGCAAGGTAAAAGCCGCAGGAGGCGACGCACAAAAGGAGATGGATGCGGTTACAGCCTTAAAAAATAAAATGGCTGAAATGGAAGAGGCGGAACGTGTTTTGGGTGAGCAAATAAAAGAAATCCTTTCTAGCCTACCCAATATTATGAAAGATGATGTTCCTGATGGGGCAGATGAAGACGAGAATGTTGAAATTCGCCTGTGGTATCCAAACGAGGAAAATGAAGCGCGTATTGGTGAAAATGCCGCTAAAGAACATTATGAAATTGGCGAATCACTGGGAATGATGGATTTTGAAACGGCAGCAAAGTTAAGCGGCAGCCGATTTGTAATTCTAACTGGAAAATTGGCGCGGCTTGAACGAGCTTTGGCACAGTTTATGTTAAATACCCAAACTGATATTAATGGTTATACCGAAATATCGCCGCCATTACTGGTAAATGACCAAACGATGTATGGTACAAATCAATTGCCTAAATTTAAAGAGGATTTGTTTCAAACTACTCGCGGTGATTGGCTTATCCCTACTGCCGAAGTCCCCTTAACCAATATCGTTGCAAACGAAATTGTGGAAGGGGAAACCTTGCCCCGTCGATATACCGCCTTCACCCCATGCTTTAGAAGTGAGGCAGGCAGTGCGGGGCGCGATACGCGTGGAATGCTGCGTCAGCATCAATTTTATAAAGTTGAAATGGTTTCAATCACCAAACCAGACGATAGCGATGCAGAGCACGAGCGTATGTTAGGCTGCGCCCAAGGTATCTTAGAGGCGTTAGAAATACCCTATCGTACTGTCGTTCTGTGTTCTGGTGATACGGGATTTGGGGCAAGAAAAACTTATGATATTGAGGCATGGTTGCCGGGGCAGAATACGTTTCGTGAAATCTCAAGCTGTTCCACATGCGGTGATTTTCAGGCAAGGCGTATGAATGCCCGATTTAAAGATAAAGGCGATAAAAAAACACAATTTGTGCATACCCTTAATGGATCTGGTTTAGCCGTTGGTCGATGTTTGATCGCCGTGATGGAAAATTATTATGACCCCGAAGATGGTGGAATATTTATACCCAATGTTTTGAAAACTTATATGGGTGGACTTGAAAAAATCCTCAAAGAATAAAATTAGTTTTTAAAATCGTTAAGCATAGTATTTGGTTTGCTATCCAAATACTTGCGTCGCGATTCGATAAGCGGTAAAATAAAAATTCTATTGGCTTTATAATTCTTATGAAGCAGATTTTTAAGGATATTGAACCTTCGTGGATATTGTTTTAGACGCCATTCAGGCACGTAAAATAAAGCTTATTATGTTTCTTCGTCAGCAAGGAGTGATTGATATTGCTGTGTTAAACGCGATTGAGAATATCCCGCGTGAGCATTTTATTGAAGATAGAATGATTGACCAAGCCTATGATGATATCGCCGTACCCATTGGGCGTGGGCAAACGATAAGCCAGCCATCAATTGTTGCAAAAATGATTCAAGCCTTAGAAGTCACAAACCGCCATAAGGTTTTAGAAATTGGAACAGGTACAGGATATCAAGCCTGCGTCTTGTCAAAAATATGTCGCCGCGTTTATACCATCGAACGCCAAAAACTTTTATACGATTGGGCAGAACAAAATTTTAATGATTTAAATTTGCGTAATATTACAACATTATATGGTGATGGTATGGGGGGGTGGCCAAAAATTAACGGTATAAGCCAAGCCCCCTTTGACCGCATTATTGTTGCGGCAGCCGCACGTGAAAAACCACCACAACCATTAATTGACCAATTAAAAATTGGGGGAATTATGATTGCCCCCATCGGGCAAAGTGGCAAACAAATGCTTAAACGTTACAAAAAAGAAGGGGAGGATACATGGTCTGTATCCGATATAATGCCCGTACGCTTTGTGCCTTTATTGCCAGATGTTGCACGGGACAGTGAAGAAAATCATAGGAACACGCGGATAACAGCATGAATAAATATACTTTTTTTATGTTTTTTTCGATATTCTTTATTGGTGCATGTTCACAAAACCCATCAAGTTTTAAAACTTATGGCGTGACAAAAGGGGCGGGGAGTACGGGAATTCATACTGTTTTGGCTGGTGATACCATATATAAAATTGCCCAAAATTATCAATTGCCAATGCGTGAAATTATTACACTAAACAATATATCTGCGCCCTATGTTTTAAATACAGGGTTTCGAATGAAACTACCACCGCCAAATGAATATCGTGTACGCGCAAATGATAGTATTTTTTCAATATCAAAATTATATGAGGTTAGCCCCAATCGGTTGGTTGAGTTGAATAAGCTAAAGCCACCTTATAATTTAATCCGTGGTCAAATCTTGCGCCTACCGACGCCTAGCTTAAAAAAAGAAGCAATGATACGTGAAAATTTAGAACGGCAGGAACGTGAATCTCCTACCTATACATCTGCAAGGGTTGGATCAATCGAACGTGAGAATTTAGATATTACTTCCACAAGCAAGGCGCGCAATAACGATACATCAATACAATCAACATCGCGTAATAATGTTGAGCAGGCGGTCATTGTTCCGCAATCAAAAAATAATATGCCACCCCAGCCCAAAGCAAAAAAGAATATTGAAAAAGCATCTGTTGCCACACGCGCTCAAATCCCAAGCACTACGCCAAGGGCATCGGGCAGTGGTAAATATATGCGCCCCGTTAGCGGTAAAGTCATCTCAAGCTATGGACCAAAAGCCGACGGCCTTCATAATGATGGTATTAATATTAAGGCTGCACGCGGCACGCCTGTACGCGCTGCAGAAAATGGGGTGGTGGTTTATGCAGGGGACGAATTGGCGGGATATGGCAATTTAATTTTGGTACGCCATGAGGGTCGAATTATGACCGCATATGCCCATTTAGATAAAATGCTGGTGGAACGAGGCGCAACGATTGAGCGTGGCCAATCCATTGGAACGGTAGGGTCAACAGGGCAGGTCGATACCCCCCAGCTTCATTTTGAAGTTCGAAAAGGCAGCACACCTGTGAATCCCGATAAATATTTGTAAACAATTAAATATTATTAGGAATTGGATGCTTAGAGACAATTTCACTTAATCTTGCGCTCGCTTCGCGTCTAACAGAATTTGCCATTTTAATTTCTGCATCGGGATTGGTGATGAAGGGCTTAGCAACATGCCCATCTTCTGTTTGTGTTGTGACATCACGCACTGTATCAATTTCGGGATAGGCATATAGACCAGGTTCAATCTCCTCAAGTTTACGTATCCTATCCGCATTAATAGCAACGGGAAGTCCTACATTATCAAATTCACCCATGTCGCAAACCCGCTTTAGCCAATCATTAATAGCGCCTGTCGTCTCTTGTTCAAGTTCGTTAATATCAACACTACTTGTGCCGAGAGCGTTTTACATATCGTAGGGAATATCAATTTCACCCCATCCTTTTACCGATGCTGCGGTTGAAAGTTTTGCCGCAACATCCAATAATGGTTTTGCTGCCGTTTGAATTGTATCAGCTTTATATTGTGATTTTACAGGCATATTATTATATAGACTAACGCCAATATGATCAGGGTTTTTACCAGCAATATCATCCATATCCATTTTCATTTCATCGATAACGGTTTTCAAGGTTTGACTGACAAGATCTTCTCTTTTTGAAGCGCTTCTTTGATTTTCTAGAATTGAATGTAGGTCGGGCGTTTTTTTATTATCAGCAACAATTTCCTTAAGAACGGTTGCAATGCGTTCATTACGATCATCTTTTGCTCTTATCATATTATCTCCTAAAATTAATATTATTTATATTATCCATAAAAGATAAAGATAGTATTAAGTTTTTATTGATCAAAATTGTAACAAACTATACTTATTATGTCAACTATATTTTTACGTTTTGTTGTCCTGCAATATGTTGGATATATTGCCATGCGACACGCCCCGATCGGTTTCCGCGTGTAATTGCCCATTCTAAAGCGTCTTTATCATCTATTTGAAGGTTATAATGTTTAGCGTACCCATTAATCATTTTAAGATAACCCTCTTGGTCTATGTTATAAAAGCCAAGCCATAGACCAAAACGATCAGAAAGTGATACTTTTTCTTCCGTTGCCTCACTTTTATGGATGGCGGTTGAGCGTTCATTTTCAATCATATTACGGGGGAGTAAATGACGACGGTTTGATGTGGCATATAAAATAATATTATCGGGACGGCTTTGAACGCCTCCATCCAAAATAGCTTTTAAGCTTTTATAACTACTGTCATTTTCATCAAAAGATAGATCATCACAAAATAAAATAAAACGATGTTTTGATACGGTTCGAATTAAATCAAGAAGCGGAACAAGGGTTTTTAAATCCTCCCGGTAAATTTCAATTAAATGAAGGTTTTGATGCGTTTCAAGGATGTTATTATGGATAGCTTTGGTTAAGGCGCTTTTCCCTGTACCTCTCGCACCCCATAGTAAAGCGTTATTGGCAGAATATCCTTTTGCAAATTGTTGGGTATTTTGAAGAAGAATCTCAGTTTGCTGCTCCAACCCAACCAAAAGGCTGAGTGGAAGAATAGAATTATCTGTCACTGGTTTTAGAGATAATGTAGTTGATTGCCATACCCAAAGCCTTGCAACATCCCAATTTTCAGGTGGCGTTGCAACATTATCTAAGGTTTGACTTTCTAATGCACAAGCCATTCGATCTAATTTTGATAAAATCTGGTTGATGGATGACTGATTCATGCATTCATATCCTTGCGTTTGCGTGGTAAAGCATTATATTCGCACCATAATATAAAATTTATCAATATAAAAAATTACAACAAAAGGAATATTAAAATGATTTCAATCGCCTATGCCCAAGAAGTTGCACAAAATGCTGCTGCCAATACAGCCAGTGATATGGATGTTGTCGTTGGACAAGCCCCAAGTGCAGGAAACGCATTCGCATGGAACATGGGGTTAATTCTGGTTTTGGTTTTGATGTTCTATATCTTGCTGATCCGTCCGCAACAAAAACGATTTGCCGCCCATAAAGATATGGTTAATGCCCTTCAAAAAGGTGATAAAGTTGTCACGGCAGGGGGGCTTGTTGGAACCATCAGCAAATTGACCAATGATGAGGAAGTTGAAGTTGACCTTGGCGGATCAAAAGTAACAGCTGTACGCAGCACTTTAACCATTAAGACCGATACATCTAGTGCAACGCCTGTGGAGAAAGCGCCAAAAGCGAAAGAGAAAAAGAAGTAATTATATTATTCAATGCCCTCAATTCTCAATAATATTATTTAAATAAAAGAAAAATCTATGGTTCATATTGCCCGTTGGAAAATTATTCTTACCCTTATTGTTTGTGCTTTTGCACTTTTATATAGCTTGCCTAATGTTATAGGGGCGGGGGCACGTGATTTTATATCATCAAAATTACCAGCATTTGTGCCCCATCAAACCGTTAATTTGGGTCTGGATTTACAAGGGGGATCACATCTTTTACTCGAAGTAGATTTATCAAGCGTCATTACAGAGCGAAGTGAAGGATTAGTCAGCTCCCTTCGTCCTGATTTACGTAAAGATAAAATTGGCTATCGTCGTTTGGACGATATTGCCGCAAGTGATGGGGGTGGGGTGCGTATTCAACTGCGGGATGAGGGAGATATTGAAGCGGTACGCAACATCGTTCGCCAATTGGATAATACATTAACTATTGATGTTGATGAAAACTTAGTAACGGCAAGCTTTTCGGATGAGGCCATTACAGAAATTCAAAATCAAACCATTGACCAATCTATTGAAATTGTCCGCCGCCGTATTGATGAAACAGGAACGCGTGAGCCTGTTATCCAACGTCAGGGTGATGACCGTATTTTAGTACAGTTGCCAGGTTTGGATGATCCCTCTCGCATAAAAGATTTATTGGGGACAACAGCGAAACTTACATTTCATTTGGTCGTTGAACGCGCACAAGGGTCAAGCACGATGAGCTTGCCGATGGTAGAGAATGATGGTTTACCTATGATTTTGGAGCGCCAATCAATCTTAAGTGGTGATATGTTAACCAATGCCAGTGTATCACAGGATTCAAATGGGCAACCCGCCGTATCCTTCTCCTTTGATGGGGTAGGAACAAAGAAATTCGCCAAATTTAGCAGTGAAAGTGTTGGAAAATTATTTGCCATTGTTTTGGATAATGAAATTATTAGCGCGCCAGTAATCCGCGAACCTATTATTGGTGGTGCAGGTCAAATATCAGGTAGTTTTTCAATAAAAGAAGCAAGCGATTTGGCCTTATTACTAAGAGCGGGAGCCTTACCAGCACCCCTTGAGATTTTAGAGGAGCGAAGTGTTGGCCCTTCATTAGGCGCAGATTCGGTTCAGGCGGGTAAAATCGCCAGTATCATTGGATTGGTTGGAATTTTGATTTTTATGTTTTTATCTTATGGTCGCTTTGGCGCTTATGCCAATGTTGCGTTATTGGTAAATGTTGCCCTTATTTTCGCACTCTTGTCCAGTATTCAGGCGACATTAACCTTACCCGGTATTGCAGGAATTGTTTTAACAATTGGTATGGCAGTGGATGCCAATGTATTAATATTCGAGCGTATTAAAGAAGAAATTGCCAATGGGCGTTCCCCTATATCAGCCGTTGATGCAGGGTTTAGCCGTGCGATGAGCACCATTATTGATGCCAATCTAACAACATTAATTGCAGCCATTATTTTATTTTCATTTGGAACAGGCCCGATCAAAGGATTTTCGGTCACATTAATAATTGGAATTATAACATCATTCTTTTCCGCTATTATGGTAACGCGATTGCTGGTTGTCTTGTGGTTGAAAAAGAACAAGCCGAACACTATCAAATTATAATGATTATAGATAATAGGATTTAATATCATGCTTCACTGGGTTCCATCCAATACCAAATTTAATTTTGTTGGAAAACGTTTTATTGCGTTTGGTTTTTCGGCATTTATTTTACTGGCCTCTCTTTTTTTATTGCTAACCAATGGGTTAAATTTTGGCATTGATTTTACGGGCGGTACATTAATTGAAATTCGTGTCGAAGATAAAGCACCAGATTTGGGAGAACTAAGAAGTGAACTGAATGCGCTCAATCTTGGGGCGATCTCTATACAAGAATTTGGTGCCCCCAACGATCTTCTTATTCGTATGCCTGAACAAGAAGGAAATAATGAAGCCCAGCAAGCCGCTATCAATATCGTAAAAGAAAACCTTGAATCTAAATATGAGGAAGGTATTGAATATCGCCGCATCGAATTTGTGGGGCCACAAGTGGGGGAGGAGCTAAAGAAAAAAGGGCTTTATGCTGTTTTATTCTCTATCCTTGGGATGCTAGTTTATATTTGGTTTCGATTTGAATGGCAGTTTTCTATCGCGGCAATTGTCGCCTTAATCCATGATAGTTTAGCGACCATTGGTTTGTTTGCTTTAACACAGATGGAATTTAATTTATCTACCGTTGCCGCTATTTTGATGATTGCAGGATATTCAATTAACGATACAGTTGTTGTGTTCGACCGTATTCGTGAGAATTTGCGTAAATTTAAGAAAATGCCTGTTAAAGACCTGCTAAACCTTTCCATTAATGATACTTTGTCCCGTACAATTATGACATCGTTAACAACATTATTGGCCTTAATATCGCTTTGGATTTTTGGGGGCGAGGTTATACGTGGGTTTGTTAATGCATTGTTATTTGGTATTATTATCGGTACATATTCATCTATTTTTGTAGCCGCACCAATTTTAACATTTTTAAATATTCGCCATAAAAAGAAAGACCCAATGCTCGAAGAAAAAGTATCGACTTAATTCTCTTAACATAGAACGCTCTTTGAACTGTGTATTTGAAAAAAGCAGGAACTTTGTGTTTAATCAAATCGTATAATAATTGAATTTTATAAAAAAAGGAAAATCCCCATGAAAAATAAATTTGCTGTTCTTATTTGTGCTAGTGCCATTGCCCTTACTGCATGTTCCACAAGTGAAGCTAACGTTGGAACAAGAGATGATATTATTGTTAAAAACCGTGGTGATGTTTCAACTGTGCAAGTCGCAGATATGCAGGCGCCTGTTGATACAGCACCCATTTTGCCACCAACGGCTACGATGGAGACTGAAACAACGGCAACACAAGAAGTCGTCCCTGTCGCACCAATTGCCACAGGAACTGCTATTCCGCCTATGGCTCCTGTTGCAGTTGTGGGTGCGCCAGCCATAGCAGCAAGCGGAGATGTCATTGTTCCAGTTACAACACCATCCGTTGCATCACCTGAGATTGTTGTAGAAATTCCAGAATTGCCAGTACAAACCCCTGCGGGTGATGTCGCAAGTGTTCTAAATGTTGTAACCGAGCATCAAGGCGTTGATCAATATCCACCTGTACAGCCAATTGTAACAGAGAACCAAGCCATTGATAGCGCTGTTGAAGCAGCAGAGGAAATCTTGATTGAACCGCAAATGCCAGCAACAAAATCAGCAGAGCGTGTATCACCCTATATTCCAACATATTAATTAATCTATAAGGGTAGAGTTTAAGATGGATATAACGCCACTTGTTGCGAAAGGACAACAAATAGTCAAATCCTATTCAAATGGCGTTTTTCATATTAGCAATGAAACATATCAAACTGCGGTTTTATTATCGCCTGAAAAAACCACTCCTTGGGGTGATTTTATAGATAGTAGTGATATTTGTTTATCTGATTTTGAACCTATTATAGCTCTTACCAGTGAATATGATGTGTTTTTATTGGGCACTGGTAAAACAATGAAATTTTTAGATCCAGAGCTAAAAAAACAATTGCGTGCCGAAGGCGTTGTTTTTGACATGATGGATACGGGCGCGGCATGCCGTACTTATAATGTGCTAATGGCCGAAGGACGACGCATCTTGGTTGCCATGCTTCCTTATCAGTAAGAAGCCATTTTAAAGAGGGCATAATTTAGAAAATTCTTTAAATATTAAATACGAAATACGCTCGCTAAAATTTTTGAAACCAATTATAGGTCTCGCTTAACATCGTTTCTAATGAATTTTCTTTTGTAAAATTATGATCTGAATTTGGAATAACTATTCTATGATTTTGGCTATTGCCCGAGCTATGCCAGGATTTTTCATCTATTTTATAAACTTCAAATTCTTCACCTTCTGAGGCACTAAGCACCTTAATAGGGCAATTAATTCTTTTCGATAGCTCAAGACATTCAGCTGTATTATAACGAGTTCTTCCCTCTTTTACCATATTGGAACCCGCCAATACTTCATTTCCATCAAAATTTAAAACAGAAAATTCTTTATAATCTTCAACCTCAATCTGCTTCCATAGCGCTGGAAGATTAAAAGAAGGATCCCATAGGCAAAGGGCAGAAATATTTTGTGGTTGAGCAATCATAATTGTAGGACCGCCATAACTATGACCTGATAAGAAAATTTTATTATAGTTTTTACATTTTTCTTCTAAAACGCTCAATAAATAATAGGCATGTGTTTGAAGTGTACAGTCACGCAATTTATGTTCTTGGCTTTGTAAATTAAAGCGGACAACATCATATCCTTGGAAGGTGAAAAAATTTGCGGCTCTTTCATGAAGATGTTCATTCATGCTACCACAATAGCCGTGGACGATTACAAAACACTTATTTAATAGATTTTCTTGGGCAAAATCTGTTCTACCTTCAATTTTGTACCCTTTTGTAGAGTTTATTTCCCATTCTTCAAATTTATTCATCAAGATAAACCTCTAATATAAACAGGTCACTTTAATGTAACCTGTTTATAAAAATGAATTGGATAATTATTGGCTCATTAATAATTTTTTTATTCGTGAGAATTGAAATTTTAAGCTTCCAATTTTAACGGGCCATTATCATAAAGTTCGGCTACATAATCCCAGTTAATAAGGTTATCTACGAATGCTTCTAGATATTTAAGGCGAGCATTGCGATAATCAATATAATAAGCATGTTCCCAAACATCACAGCCAAGCAATGGGGTCTGGCCATAGACAACAGGGTTTTCACCATTGGGTGTATTAATAATATCTAACTTACCTGTCGTGTTTTCTTGGGAAAGCCAAACCCAGCCAGAGCCAAATTGTGCGCCCCCTTTTTCAATAAACTTCTTTTTGAAACCTTCATATCCACCTAAATCGTCATTGATTTTTGTTTCTAATGATCCGGGCAATTTTGTCCCGCCGCCATTTGGTTTCATCCAGTTCCAAAAATGGACATGATTATAAAATTGACCAACTTGATTAAATAATCCTGCATGTTCAGGGTTCTTAAAAATAGTAAACATAAGATTTTCAATCTCGGTGTCTTCCATTCCGGTTCCTTTAATCATATCGTTGCCCTTATCAGCATAGGCCTGATGGTGTTTATCATGATGAAACTCCAACGTTTCAGATGACATATAGGGGTCAAGTGCATCATAAGCATAGGGAAGATCGGGTACTTTAAAAGTCATAGTGTGTCCTTTTTATAAAAATAATTTTTCATTTAACCTAAAGCATATGAACATTTTTAGTTCCCTTTAATCAAGGGGTGGTTTACACAAAAACCTATGAATAATTGTTTTGACATTGTGCGCCATAACGACCCCAACCGATTTTTAATTGGATTATTGATGCCGCGTGCAAAACGATGTGATCTTTGGCCAATCTATGCTTTTAATTTTGAAATCGCCAAAACAGCCGAAATTGTGAGCGAGCCGATGATGGGTAATATTCGTCTGCAATGGTGGCGCGATGAGATTGAAGAAATTTACAATAATGTAAAACCGAGAAAGCATGAAGTGGTCGAACCATTAGCAAGGGTTATAAAAGAACATAATTTACCAAAAGGTAACTTTCTTGCCTTAATTAATGTGCGCGAGTTTGATTTGGAATATAAAATGCTGAGCGATTGGGAAAGTTTTGAAATATACGCACGTAAAACCAATGCGCCGCTTAATGAGTTGATATTGAAGGTTTTAGGTGTAATGGAGGATAAAGATGTTTTAAACCAACTATCTTTTTATTATGGTGCGATTGGATTGATACGCGCTATACCATATTTATTAAACCACAGGCGATTGCTTATCCCTCAAGATGTTTTAGATAAACACAATGTATCAATGCAGCAAATTTTAGATTTTAATAAAATAGAAAATTTACCCAATGCCATATTGGACGTTTTATGTCAGTTAGAAAAATATCAATACTTAACACCAAAAACAAAATATATGCGAATTATTCAAAAAACGGCTTGGTTGTATCATAATAAAATTAAAAAGGTCGAGGGAGATTTTACAAATCCTGATTTTTTAGCAGAGCCAAATTTCAAAGCCTTGCGACTAATACTTCCTTAAATATCAATTGACATAAACGCGTCAAACTTTTATTGATATGGTTCAAGTATATTAGAGCGTATAGATTGTGTTACAAAAACCTCAAGATCAATTTTTCTCAGCAGCAGGTGAACCTATAGGATGCACTGCTGAACAACGTCAAAAGCAATTTATTGAAGCCTTTAAAACATTTTTATCTCAGGCGGATATGGCATCATCTCGCTATATAATAAATGTGGAAAATAGTGAGGCAGATACACCATTTTTTGAAATTCAATTTTTTGATGATAATTTTGAACTTAAAGCATCACTCACAATTATTTTAGAACAAAATAAAAATACGATTGAAACAAAAATATCTGTCCGTATCAATCGCCCCGAATTTCCTGCTGATAATCTACTCTATTTTGTTGATGTTAAAGATTTGATAGGAAAAGCAGCTCGCAGATATACTGTAAATTTTTGTGATAAAATTAAAGGTATATTTGATTTCGAACCTGTTGTTTCGTTTGATGATGTTAAAACACAATTTACTGGTTTTATGATAGATGTAGAAAATAGAATTTATCAAGAACCACCAAGCGTTCAAAATCCTTTAAGAATAAAACCTCAAAAATTAATACGTGTTCCTACATCACCCATGAAATTTACGCCACCTTCTTAATATCTTGGCCATTCCATTTTTGAATATCATTTAATGCGCGTAAGGCCATCATCTTTTTCTTGGCACGCCCTTTTTCTTTGCCTTTCATACCAATAAAATCTTTTTTGGTTGTTTCAATTGGGGGAAACAGCCCAAAGTTAACGTTCATGGGTTGGAAGGTATCGGCATTCCCACCGCCCGTAATATGATGAAGTAACGCACCCATTGCGGTTGTTTGGTCGGGTCGTTCTATCTTCTGCCCTAATTTTTGTGCGGCGGCAAAGCGCCCAGCCATCAGGCCAACGCCTGCGCTTTCAATATATCCTTCACATCCGGTAATTTGTCCCGCAAACCGAAGGCGTGTATCTGCCTTCATTTGAAGTGTATCATTTAATAATTTAGGCGAATTAATAAAAGTATTGCGATGAATACCACCAAGACGCGCAAATTCTGCATTTTCTAACCCTGGAATTTTGCGAAATACTTCGGTTTGTTCCCCATATTTCATTTTGGTTTGAAACCCAACCATATTATAAAGCGTACCAAGCGCATTATCTTGACGCAATTGCACCACCGCCCATGGGCGTTTAAATTCACCGTCCTTGGCATGGGGGTTTTCCAACCCTATAGGTTTCATTGGGCCATAGCGTAAGGTATCTTTGCCGCGGCTCGCCATAATTTCGATGGGCATACATCCATCAAAATAAGGAGTATCTTTTTCCCATTGTTTGAATTCGGTTTTCTCTGAATTGTTCAACGCATCAATAAAGGCGTAATAATCATCTTTTTCCATAGGGCAATTGATATAATCCGAACCTGTTCCCGCAGGGCCTTCTTTATTATATCGACTTTGCATCCATGCCTTTGTAAAATCAATGGAGTCTTTGTAAATGATAGGGGCAATAGCATCAAAAAATGCCAATTCGTCTTCTCCTCCTAATTTTTGAATAGCGGCTGCCAAATCTGGGGAGGTGAGGGGGCCAGTCGCAATAATAACACTATCCCATTCTTGAGGGGGCAATCCTGCAATCTCGGTTCGGTCAATGGTGATTAGGGGATGTTCTTCTAAGGCTTTTGTTACATTTTGGGAAAATATATCACGATCTACGGCTAATGCACCGCCCGCAGGAACGGCGGCCTTATCCGCCTCTCGCATAATAAGGGAATTACAAATACGCATTTCCTCATGTAAAACACCCACAGCATTATAATGCTTATCATCTGACCGAAAAGAGTTAGAGCAAACCAATTCCGCCAAACCATCTGTATGATGGGCTTCGGTTTTGCGGGTAGGGCGCATTTCATGCAAAATTACACGAACACCCATTTGTGCGGCCTGCCATGCGGCTTCTGACCCTGCAAGGCCACCACCGATAATATGTATTTCTTGCGATTTGTTTTTATTCATAAGGCGCGTTATACCAAAAACTATCTTTTTTTGGAACAAATAAACGCCTTTATCTATTATCTATTTGAATTTAAATAAGATTTATTAGAGTGCATCTATGAAAATTGACATCAACCCCATTACAATCTTACAAGGTCAAATCAACGATTTCGCCGCAAGCGCTATTGAAAGTGCGCCACAGCTTATCGCCGCAATTGTATTTCTTATTCTGACATGGATTATCAAAAAAATTGTTATAAAAATTTTTAAGAAGGCCAGTAGCCATTCGCATATGCGTCCCTCCCTAAAAGCTGCATTTGTAACGATTATTGGTATTACAATTTGGGTGATTGGTTTTATGATTGCCGCAATGATTGCCTTGCCTGGGTTAACCCCTGCAAAATTATTGGCTGGTTTAGGGGTAGGGTCTATCGCCATTGGTTTGGCTTTTAAAGATACGTTTGAAAATTTATTGGCGGGTATTTTGCTTTTAATGCGTGAGCCTATGCGTATTGATGATTTTATTGAATGTGATGGGGTAGAGGGCCAAGTAAAGCATATCACCATTCGGGATACTTATGTTCGCCGCACCGATGGGGAGCTTGTGATTGTGCCAAACAACCATCTTTATAAAAATCCTTTGCGTATTTTAACTGATGAAACAATTCGCCGTGTGACCATTATGTGTGGTATTGGATATGGTGAGGATGTAGATGAAGGGCGCGAAGTTATCCGCAAGGCTGTAGAATCTGTTGATACCGTGAATAAAGAAAAATCTGTTCAAGTTTTTGCTCAAGCCTTTGGCGCCAGCTCAATTGATTTTGAAGTCACATGGTGGACAAATAGTAAACCTGTCGATGTACGGACAAGCCGCGACCAAGTTGTTGCCGCTGTAAAACGTGGATTGGATGAAGCAGGCATTGAAATCCCATTCCCCTATAGAACACTCACATTCTCAGAGCCATTACCCATAAGGAAAGCCGCAAAAGAGAAAAGAAAATAGTTGACATAACTAACTCTTTACGATATTTTTCTTTTCTTATTAAAGGGGAATATAAATGGAATCAGAATTCGACACAAATATTAGAGAGAACCCACCTTCTTATCTTCGTGATCCGAACGAACCTGATCTTAGGATAGAAGTAGATTCTAGAGATTTACCTGAAACGACCTCCTGTGCTTAGCATTGACTTTAAAGCACCAGAAGTTACTAACGGTTTATTTGATCCTGGTAATTATGATTTTTCCCAGTATTTTGTTACTCCACCAGTAAAATATTTCGATAAAGCAATTTTACATTCTCAACCTAAACTTGTTAACTATTACGGATCCCTTGATGAACCCTTAGATAATAAACCCTTAGAGAATGTTTCAGATATTTTTGGAATAAAATTCGAAACTTGGGGTGAGGTTTTTGAGCGTCATGCGGGTGAAAAAGAGAGTGCACACAAAGCACACCAGTCTGATATTGATGGTTTAGATATAGATGTAGAAGCATTAGAACATGCGCCTACATTTGAAAAGAAATCGCGTGCAAGAAACGTTGTTTCAAGAGCCACAGGAGAAGGGTATTTTTCCTTATTAAGAGTTGGATCTAGAATAGGTGAGCAATTTGCAAAAATGGCTGAACGTCATGCGGCAGAAATTGACAAAGCAATTGATGAGGGATTGCATATAGATCCATCAAAAAGAGCTTTAATAAAAGCACCTTTTTTTTACGATCATAATATTAAATTTTAGTTTTAAATATTTATATTATCTATTTTTATCTAAAAAATTCAATCTTATTAATGCCAAAATTCTTCTTTTTCAGGAACGCGGTTAAAGGCAATTTTGGTGCCTACATTACCTGCTAACGTTTCAGGAACAATGCCTAGCCAGACTGTTTCTGATTTATATTTCTTTTGTAAATGCTCCATCGCCGTGGCAAGTTTTTGATGCTTTTCCGCTTGTTTTAAATCGCGCGATATATTTTGTTCAAACAAATCATCCGTTATTTCGGTTTTATAACATAGCCCACGTAACAAGGTTGAAATTTTTAAAAACATTCTTTTATTATTATAGTTTTGTGATAAGACAAACGCACATTCACGTTCCATTTGTGTCCAAATATCTTGATATAATTTCATAATATAAAAAGGATCATTCGATGCGGGGAATTCACGAACACATCCCCATTTCTGACCATTTAAAAAGGTCAATTTAACAACCAATTCTTTACAATATAATTTCTTGCGACGCATACGGGTACATGCTTTGAATAATAATCGTCGCCCCATTTGATAGGTTTTTCCAGGGGATTGGATTTGCGGATCTAAAATTCGTGAATGCCCCAACATAGATGGTTTTGTTTTAACATGTGGTACATCATATCCATGAAGCCAATACCAAAAACGCTCCCCATTAACACTATGCCATGTGGCGCGTGCCTGCTTTGGTGAAATGTTATAAAGCTGTTCAACTGTACTGATACCGCATTTTAAAAGGCGAGTATGAATACCATGACTAATACCTGGTAAGTCGGGCAATTCCATCTCTAATAATTTTCCTGGTAAATCATCAGGATGAAGTACAACCAAGCCATTTGGTTTTTGAAGCTCCGTCCCAACCTTAGCCAAAAAGCTGTTAGAAGAGATGCCTATAGAACAATTTATCATTGGGCCAATATCTTGATGAAGTTGTTGTTTGATATCTTTGGCCAATTGAATAGCGTTTTGTGGCTCACGCTGTTTGCCCATTAATAGGCAATCAAACTCATCCACTGACCAAGTTTTATTTACAGGAATAACTTTTTCTGTCGCTGCGATAATGCGGTGATGATAATCAACATATTTTTCATGATCGGCCTGAATACAAATAAGGCCAGGGCACATTTTTTTCGCCTCATACACCTTTGTTCCATTTCGGATGCCAAAGGCCTTCGCCTCATATGATACAGCGATAGCCGCAGTGGCATCTGTGGCCGATGGCGCCACAATCAAAGGACGACCATGGTATTTAGGGTTATCGTTTTGTTCCACGCTTGCGAAATAACTGTTTAAATCCAAAAACAGCCATTTTAGCCCTTCTTCCGAAGGGGGCAAAAGCGAAGCACCAAAGTTGTTGTTCATGATTTGTTCTACCATTTTATGTGCATACTTGTCTATTAACATATGATAAGATTTATAAATAATATTAAGACCGCATTAATTATTTAAAGGCTATAATAAAAGACTAAGTCACAAACAAGGGGCAAATAAATGACAAATCAAACTGTTTCGGATAGCAGGTTTTACATGTGGCGTGCAGTTATCGCGATGGTACATGCAGATGGTGTTGTTACCCCCCATGAGACGGCCTTTATCCAAGATTCTATAAAAGATTTAGGATTATCACAAAAACAGATAGAAATTTTAAGCGACGATTTGCAAACGCCACAAGACTCTTACATCATGTTTTCAAAAATTACTGATCCAGAAGATAAAGAGGATTATTTCTCGCTTGCCCGTGCAATAGGGTGGAGTGATGGAAATTTTGATAAACAAGAAAAACTAATTCTTAAAAATCTTGAAAAAGTGCATATAAATGAAGAAGAGGTTTTAATGCTGAATAAAAGCCGTTCTATCATTCATGAAATTGAATTAAACCAAGATCAATGGCGGATTTCGGGGGTTGAGCCTCGTAAGGGAATTTTTGATTTTCTAACAAAAAATAAACTTAAAACCATATAATTCTCTTTACTTAAACAACGTTTTCTTTTTCGCCTTTGATATTTGAAGCGCGTAAATCTGACCCATCATGGCATGGTTGGGATAGGTACGACCATCAAAGCGCATCAACACATTTTTATCACGCGTTTTCATTCCCGTCATACGAATAACAATATCGCGCCATCCTTTATTCGACGTTGCCAAAACATAAATAGGCCCACGTACCCCGCCCATCGTTGCCATGGGGGTGAAGTTTTTTTGTCCCGCTTTAAATATTGCCATGCCGCATCCATCCCATCCGCACCATGATTGATGGGGTAGGCGAAAAAGAACGATGCCATCTAATAATCCATCTTTATTCAAATCAACCCGGGCATGTTTATAAGTGGAGTTTGCTGGTTTACCCATAGCGGCAACATATTTTGAAACATCTTCAAACAAAACACTATCGGGTGGCCCCGTGAAAAGAGTGTTAGGCATAGGGGTTAGCCCTCTTTCAGAGGCACCACCACAAGCCGACAGAAATAACAATCCAAGAAATAAAAGGTTTTTCATGAAGCGGATAGTTACAAAATTCTCAAAATATCGAAAGCGGTAACATCATTTTTTCCCCATTTTAATATCATTGATAAGTCGGGGTAGTATGCTAGAATCATTATCAAAATTCTCTCCTCATAATAAGGATACTTCATTTATATGTCTATCATCTCATTCTCCCGCCCTAGTTTACAGCATACTATAAAACTCTCTGCTTTTCCTATCGTGATGCTTATCTTGGTATTGTTGCCTAGTGCATTTGCCGCCCCTTTAAGTGATACAATTATTCCTAATATGGTGGGTGACCCTTGGGCCATCACTGCCTTGGTTATTTTTGTTTTATCTTATATTGCCGTGTTGTTTGAAGAAAAAACGCATTTAAGGAAATCTAAACCAGTTATGCTTGGTGCTGGGCTTATTTGGGTTTGTATTGGAATTGTGGCGCCCAAATATGGTGTTGATCATTATACCCTCCGTAGTGCGGTGCATCATGGTTTGGAAGAATACGGATCATTACTTTTATTCCTTTTGGCAGCAATGACTTATATTGCCGCGCTAGAAAACCGTAATGTTTTTGCAACGTTACGCTCAAAATTGGTAAATGCAGGCTTAAACATGCGCCAAATTTTTTGGGCAACTGGAATTTTTGCCTTTTTACTATCGCCTATCGCAGATAATTTAACCACGGCATTGGTCATGGGTGCGGTTGTGATGGCCGTTGGTGCGAACGATCCAAAATTTATTTTATTGGCTTGTATAAACATTGTTAATGCCGCCAATGCAGGAGGGGCATTTTCCCCTTTTGGTGATATTACAACTTTGATGGTGTGGCAGGCAGGGCATGTTGCCTTTTTTGATTTCTTCCCATTATTTCTTCCGTCCTTGGTTTGTTTTCTTATCCCTGCAATCATCATGAATTTCTTTGTAAAGCCGCATAAACCGATGGCAATCAAAGATGATGTAAAAATGAAAAGTGGGGCAAAACGAATTATCTTTTTAGGGTTGTTGACTATTGCCATGGCGATTAGTTTTGAACAAGTTCTTGGCTTGCCTCCCTTTATGGGGATGATGACGGGGATGAGCTTACTCATGATTTCGGCTTTTTTTATTCGCAGATTTGGAAAAAATAAAGATTCAGATTTTGATATTTTGGAAGAAGTACAAAATGCAGAATGGGATACTTTGTTGTTTTTCTTCGGTGTTATATTCTCCGTCGGGGGACTAACGTTTTTAGGGTATTTAGAATTGGTTTCGACCACCATGTATGATGGATATGGGGATACAATCACCAATATTGTAATGGGTTTTGCTTCTGCCATTATTGATAATATTCCCGTTATGTTTGCCATTTTGTCAATGGAACCTGATTTGGATCAATTCCAATGGTTGCTTGTGACCCTAACCTGTGGGGTTGGTGGGTCAATGTTGTCTATTGGTTCTGCCGCAGGGGTGGCATTAATGGGAACGGCACGCGGGCATTATACATTTATGGGACATTTAAAATGGATGCCGGTAATTATGGTTGCCTATGCTGCCGCGATTGCAACGCATTTTGCCGTGAATGATGATTTAATGGGAACCTATACCGATAAAGACCGCATCGCACACGAGGCAAAGATGCTAACCGAAAACGGTGATGAATTAATATTGGAGGAAGAATAATCATGCCACACATTATTATTGAGGCATCGAAGAATGTATTCTTAGAAATAAACAGCGCGGCAATGGTTGAAGATGCCCATAATGCATTGGGCAAAGAATTAGAAGATTTATCCCGCATCAAATCTCGTTTAATGGTCGCAGAAGAATGTGTTGTAGGCAACGATGGCATAAGCGGTGCAATGGTGCATGTAACCCTTTTGTTGTTAGAAGGGCGGGATATTAAAACAAAGAACGCGTATGGCAAAGCTATTTATAATGCTGTCCAAACCCATTTAGAAAGCATGCCGAAATGTAAGCTTACCTTAGAGGTGCGCGATATGACGAAAGAAAATTATATACTGTAATTAAGTATCAATTGTATTCGCAGGAATAGTTTCAACAGATTTTCCTAAACCAATAAGTATTTCATTATCTATGTTTGGAAATGGATTGCTTAGTTTTTTAGAGTATTCGTTAATTACTTTCTCAAGTTTTATTATAGTATAATCTAATGCTTTTTTAGCTTCTGCAATTGAAATCACAGCTAAAGATAAATCATAAATAGCACTATCAATATTTATTTTTTGATTATTAATATTATGATTACCAATTAAATCTATCTGATTTATAGCTGATTTTATAAAGCTTGAAGTAATCACAATTTCTTTTGCAATACTAGGTTCTAACAAACCAATTTTATCTAAATTAGCTTCAAAAATAGGTAGTGGATTATCTTTGAAGAAGAAAAACTTACCTCCAAATAAAAAATTGTTATGCCCTTGTTGTTTAACCATATTTACTGAGTCAAACTGTTGACCAATAACTTCCTGAACACGGTATCTTGCTTCTGAAATCTTAATTGTTTGAAATTCAGCTAAAAGAGCAGAACAAAGAGATGCTTTTTCAGAAACTTTTTCATCTGCTCTATTTTTTTATTTTCTTCCCTGTTTTCTAAAGTTGCTTTATACGGAAGCAAAACAGCAAATAGCGCGGCTAATGCAGTTATAAATAGCTCATATTTAAGTATTGTACTTGAAGCGTTAGGGAAAAAATTATCTGCTAATAAAATTATTATAATAGTTGAAATAAAAAATAATATAAAAGTAGTAAAAATTTTTTCCATTTAAGCACCCCACCGTAACTTCGGCTCTCTTGCGGCTTTTACCTCATCCAGTCTTCGCATGGGGGCGGATTTGGGGTATTGGGCGAAATGGTCGTGGCCTAATTCGCGGGCTTCTTGGGCTAGCTTTTTCATCACCAGAATAAAACGATCAATGGAATCCTTGCTTTCGGTTTCGGTGGGTTCGACCAACATCGCGCCATTCACCACCAATGGGAAATAGACCGTCATCGGATGCATGCCATATTCAACCAACCCTTTTGCGATATCCAATGTGGTGACATCATTTTCCTTTTGATATTTCTCGGTAAATAAAGCTTCATGCATACATGGCCCTTCAAAGGGAACATGATAATCATCGGCCAATTGACTTAAAATATAGTTGGCATTAAGCACCGCATCTTCGGATACTTGTTTTAAACCATCCGCCCCATGGCTCATCATATAGGAAAGCGCACGAACATGCATTCCAAACTGCCCCTGAAATCCTTTTAAGCGACCACAACTTGTTTCCCGCTCCCCATCATGTTCAAGGCGGTATCTATTTTCATCCTTAATGACCAGCGGGGTAGGAACATATGCTGCCAATTCTTCGGTTACACAAATGGGCCCTGACCCTGGACCACCGCCACCATGAGGGGTTGAGAATGTCTTGTGCAAGTTAATATGCATCACATCCACACCAAAATCACCAGGGCGTATTTTACCAACCAGCGCATTAAAGTTGGCACCATCGCAGTAAAAATAACCGCCAGCCTCATGCAATAAATCCACAATATCGGCAATATCAGTTTCAAATAAACCGCATGTATTGGGGTTTGTCACCATCATGCCAGCAACATCTTTGCCTTCGGGGTCTTCTTTATACAGGGCCTCTTTAAATGCCTCAACCGTGACGCGACCCGTTTCTTTGGTTGGGATAACGCGAATTTTAAACCCGCACATCGCCGCCGTTGCAGGGTTTGTTCCATGCGCGGAATCGGGCACCAGCATCACGGTTTTTTCAGTATTTCCCTTCAAGGTATGAGCGCGAGCAATAGTCATCACACCAGCCAATTCCCCTTGCGCGCCTGCGGCAGGGGTCAGGCACACCCCTGGCAATCCAGTTAATTCGGCAAGCCATTTTTGTAAATCAAACATTACAGCAAGCGCCCCTTGAACCGTGCTAATCGGTTGCATAGGATGAATATGGGCAAAGCCAGGAAGGCGCGCTACTTTTTCATTCAAGCGTGGATTATGCTTCATCGTACAAGACCCAAGTGGGAAAAACCCACTATCAATCGAATAGTTTTTGGTCGATAGACGCACGAAATGGCGCACCACTTGTGGCTCACTGACCTGCGGCAAACCAATATTACCACGCGCAGGCACGCCTGTACGGCTTTTTATTCCTTGCGGTTTGGGTAGATCAACACCCGGCTCGTCACCTTGCTCTTTCTCCCACAATAGATTTTCATCATAATTAAGCCCGCGAGAACGATCATTCACTTCGATAGTGTTATTTTGTGCATTATCATTCATAGGATTATTTGTACTTTCCGTTCTTCTAATTGTGTTTGTCATTTTTAAAGTCTTTCAAACCATTGATACGTTCTATTTAATAAATCTTTAATACTATAGGCGAACAAAAATTTTCTTTCCATCGCGAGCGGTAATATAAAAATTATTTTCACTTTTAATGTTGAGTGTCATGTTTTAAGCAAGCTCCTCTGTGATGGCTTTGGCAAACGCGTCAATACCGCTTTGTGTTGTAATTTCTGTTGCGGCGACAAGAAAACGATTTTCATGTCCATGTTTGGTGAGGGGATAGCCAGCAATAATGTTTTTATCAGCTAAATTTTGAATTAATTTCTCTGCATTCATTGTTGTTTCAACGGTAAATTCATTAAAAAAATTATCATTAATAATTTTAACACCATCAATTTTATCTAATGCATCAGCCAACTGACATGCACGTTCGTGATTTAAAATCGCAAGCTGTTTAAATCCATCTTCACCCAATAAACTCATATGTACGGTGAAGGCGAGGGCGCATAGCCCCTGATTGGTACAAATATTGGATGTGGCCTTATCACGGCGTATATGTTGCTCACGCGTATTTAATGTGAGGACGTATCCTTTATTCCCATCGGCATCAACAGTTTCACCACAAAGGCGACCCGGAATTTGACGAAGATATTTTTGGCGACAGGCAAAAAAACCAAGATGGGGGCCACCATAACTCATTGCCACCCCAATGCTTTGCGCTTCACCGCAAACAATGTCCGCCTGTTCGGGGGACGGAAGCAAGCCAAGCGAAACAATCTCATTTATAACAACAATTAATAACGCGCCTTTTTCATCGCAAGCGGCACGCCAATCGTCGAGCGTATGGGGTGTGCCATAAAAATCAGGCGTTTGAAGTATAACGGCTGCTGTATCATCTTCAATATTTTTGGGATCAAGATTGGCGTTGTGACTTGCAGCCCCTTTATTATTACCAAGAAAAGATTGAAGTACTTCAACATATTGTGGATGGATGTCATTTGCCAAGCAAATTTTTCTACGTTTTGTAATACGCATTGCCATCAAAGAAGCTTCTGCCATGGCGGTAGCCCCATCATATAGGGAAGCATTGGCAACCTCTTGACCTGTTAATTGCGCAATAAAGGTTTGAAATTCAAAAAGATATTGCAAAGTACCTTGCGCGATTTCAGGTTGATACGGAGTATAAGCAGTAAGAAACTCACTGCGTTGAATAATATAATCGACAGAGGCAGGCACATGATGGAAATACGTCCCCGCACCAAGGAAAAACCGATTGCTTACCGCATCCAAATTTTGATTGGCATAGCTTTGCATAATACGCTCAATCTCAAGTTCACCTTTATGGTTGGGTAGATTTACTTTGCCATCTACAAATGCTTTTGCAGGGACCTGCTTAAACAATTCATCTACATGCGATACGCCAATCGCATCCATCATTTCATCACGAGTTTTCTTTGTTTGGGGTAGGTAGCGCATTTTTATTCACCTTTATTGCAAGTTCTGTTGGTTCGCTTTTTAAAATTTATTTTTAATCATTTAATATAAAATCGTATATTTATTATTATATTTTTTTGTTCTGATCGAGTACTTTTATTCCTGTTAAAAACGATATAATATATTTCAAAATCTATTCTAATCCTTCCAAATACGTATCATAGGCGGCGCGATCCATTAATTCGGCCACTTCGTTTTCGTTGGTCATTTTAATTTTGACAATCCATCCTGTATCAATATCTTCTTTTAAACCTTCCAAATCATCGGATAACGCTTCGTTTACTTCGACAATCTCACCAGTAACGGGTGTATAAATTTCACTAGCGGCTTTAACAGATTCTACAACCGCAAAATCGTCACCCTTGCTCACTTCACGTCCGACTTCTGGTAATTCTAAGAATACCAAATCGCCCAATGCATGACGGGCATATGTGGTAATCCCAACCCAAGCGATATCACCTTCAACTTTTAACCACTCATGATCTTTTGTATATTTTACGTTACTCATTCTTTTCTTCCTCATTTTTATTTAAAATAGTGGTTAGTTTGTTTTTTGTGTCCTGTGCATATTTAGTTTGAACGGTTGCACCACATATAGGCGCGTAAAATTTACCATCATTGTTTTTATTAGCAAAGACGAGATATGAGGGGTCTTTTTTAAATCCATCACCCCAGTAAATATTACGCATAATCGTAATATAATTGGTATCAATAACGCCATTTTCAAAATTGCTTTTCCAAATTTTATCGATTGTAAATTCGAAAGAGGCATCACGATCCATTTTTGAATAATCAAGATTATCGCCTAAATCTTCTGCCTTAATAACTCTACCTTCAAAGATTAAATCTGTTTTTAAAATATTTTCTTTATTTATTTTAAACGGGGCGCAATCTAATGCAAAGGCAGGAGAGATTGCCCCAAGTAAAATAAAGATAAAGAAAACAAAAAATTTAATCATGCAGCTTTTCTTAACGTTTTTTTGGTTTTTGCATTGATAAAGGGAAAGGCTTGCAATTTGATTTTAAGGTCACGCCCACGAACCTTTGCGATGAGAATATTATCAATAGCAGCATGCGGCATTTCTATATAGGCCATACCAATCGCTTTTTGTAAGGAGGGGGAAAATGTACCGCTTGTAATAACACCAACTTGTTTTCCTGCCTCATCAAAAATTTCCGTTCCTTCACGGGCGACACCACGATCTATCACTTCAAAACCGATACGGGTTTTAGATGGCCCTTCATCAAATTCTTTTAAAATATGTTCCGCACCAATATATCCTTTATTGGTTTGCATACCCATAATCCAATTCAATCCTGCCTGAACAGGCGTGGTCGTGGCATTAATATCATGTCCATAAAGGGGATAGCCCATTTCAAGACGGAGAGAATCCCGCGCAGCCAAACCAATAGGTTTCACATCATCATGATCCAATAATTTTTGCCAAACAATCGCGGCCTGCTTTTCGGAAACACTTATCTCAAAGCCATCTTCACCGGTATAACCAAGACGATAAACATCGAAATCACCATATTGGGCAAATGTCATATAATTTTGATTTGTTGCATCAATGTCGAGGGCATCGCGTAATACCGCCTCAGCTTTAGGGCCTTGAAGGGCAATTAATGCGCGATCTTCATGGTGGGTCATCATAATATTTTCGGGAAGATATTGTTCAAACCATGCGATATCTTTGTCTTTACAGGCCCCATTTACAACGGCAGTAAATTTTGTATCATCAATCTTTGTAATAATTAAATCATCAACAATTCCGCCTTCTTCATTGGTCAGAACGCTATATTTACAATGATTTGGTTTTAATTTGTCATAGGAAGATGGGGTCATGCGTTCAAGAAATTTTTGTATATCAACACCATCAAAGCTTATCTGCCCCATGTGTGAGACATCAAAAATCCCTGCATTCTCACGCACCCAGCTATGCTCCGCTAAAACCCCTGTTGGATATTGGATAGGCATTTCATATCCTGCAAACGCCGCCATTTGTGCTTTTTGGTTAAGATGGGCAGTGTGAAGGGGTGTCTTCTTCATATTAAAATACTCAGCTAATCTTTATTTTTGAATAATTATTATGTATCGTGTTTATAAAACAAAAACAAGGGATTCTATCTAATTTTCCCTGTAAAATATTGGAAAAATCATGACAATTGATGCTATTTTTACCTTGGTTATTGCCGTTGCCGCCTTGGCTGCAAAACCAGGAGCTGGAATGATGATGGTTATGTCACGAAGTATTGCAGGCGGCTGGTCTGCTTGCCTTATGTTCGTGGTTGGTTTTTGTATTATCAGCATCTTTTTCCTTGGGCTTGTTGTTATGGGGTATAAATATGCCGATATTGATTTAGTCTTTATTTCAATCTTAATTAAAACCGTTGCGGCGGTATATCTTATTTATTTAGGAATAAGGGGATTGCAAAATGCACGGCAGGAATTAAACATAGAACAAACAAAAATTGAAAATGCTTATGAGAATCTTACGGCATCAATCGTATTGACATTATCTAATCCGCTGACAATTGTATTTTATGCAGGGATTATCCCAACCATCATTAATGTTAATCAAATTTCATGGAACGATTTTTTTATCATGTCTACAGTTATTGTAATTGTGGAATTTGCAGTGGCCATTGCGTATTGCGCCCCTTTAATTATGTTCCGCTATAAAATTAAGCAACAATCATTATATGGATTAAAAATATTTTCATCTACGGTCATAATTTTAGTGGGCTTATATATCGGATATACTGCCATTCCTGCAAAAGATTTACTCAGCGTATTTTAAAAATAAAGAAAGAATATCGTAATGACATTTGAAGCCATAATTACCCTAGCCATCGCGGTATTAGGATTGGCGATGAAACCAGGCCCCGGTATGATGATGGTGATGTCACGTACGATGGGACAGGGGATGAAAGCGTGTTTCACATTCCTTATTGGCTTTTTGGTCATCACTCTACTTTATCTAATGTTAGTTTTTATTGGGTTTCAGATGACCAATATTGACATAGCATTTGTAATGATATTAATAAAAACATTAGCAGCCGTTTATTTAATTTATCTAGGGATTAAAGGATTACAAAATCCAAATGTTGATTATATAGATGAAACCCCCAAAGGGCATAGTTTTTACGACAATCTAACGGCATCAATGATACTGACTTTATCAAATCCACTTGTGATTGTTTTTTATGCTGGAATACTACCTAGTATTTTAGACGTCTCATCTATGACTATAAATGATATGGTGATCATAGCTGGAATTGTTTTGTTTATTGAAGGGATTATACCAATATTATATTGCGCGCCACTGGCATTATATCGAAAGAAAATCCCTTTAGAATTTCTAAAAGGGTTACGTATTTTTTCTTCTATCATTATTATACTGATAGGACTATATATTGGTTATACGGCGTTGCCCGCAAAAGATATTTTATTTGTATTTTAAAGTCTTGAAAAAAATTTTTATAATGAATTAATTTAATTTTTCTTTTAAATCATAAAGAATTTCTAACGCCTCTTTAGGGGAAAGACTGTCAGGATTAATTTCTTTTAAAGCTTCCTCAACTTTGGATTTCTGAGCGGATTCAATCACACCCGCATTGGTGAATAAGGGCAGGTCACGTGCCAAACTTTCAGGGGCGGTTGACCCTTTTCCCGTTGTTAATCCTGTTAATACTTCTTTAGCCCGCGCAATAACATTTGGGGGAAGTCCTGCAAGCTTTGCAACATGAATACCATAGGATTTATCTGCGCTTCCCTTTACCACATTATGGGTAAAAACAATATCACCTTTCCATTCCTTCACCGCCATTGAATAACAACAAAGCGCATCAAGACGTGATTGTAACGCAGTTAATTCATGATAATGAGTAGCAAATAAAGCGCGTGATTTATTGACCGCATTTAAATTTTCAACACAAGCCCACGCAATAGAAAGCCCATCAAAGGTTGCCGTTCCACGTCCAATTTCATCCAGAATAACCAATGATTGTTCAGTTGCACGGTTTAATATTGCGGCTGTTTCAACCATCTCAACCATAAAAGTGGATTGCCCCCGTGCCAAATCATCGGCGGCGCCCACACGGCTAAATAATTTATCAACAATACCAATATGTGCGCTTTGTGCAGGGACATAACTGCCCATCTGTGCCAATATCGTAATTAATGCGTTCTGGCGTAAAAAAGTAGATTTTCCTGCCATGTTTGGTCCCGTCAGCAACCATAATCTTTGCTCTTCCCCTAAATTACAATCATTAGCGATAAAGCTTTGGCTTTGTTTACTTAACGCGGCTTCAACCACAGGATGGCGCCCCCCTTGTATATCAAAAGTAAGCGATGTATCAATCACTGGCTTTGTATAGTTATTATCAATTGCCAACTGCGCCAAAGCGGTGGCAACATCGAGGGTAGACATTCCATTGGCGATACGCCCAATATCATCTGCTACCTCGACCAAGGCGCGGATTAAATCGCCAAAAATTTGCATTTCAATAGCGATTGCTTTTTCTGCCGCGCTCGATAAATCACGCTCTAACTCTGACAAGGCAGGGGTCGTGAAGCGAACATTATTGGCCAAAGTCTGACGATGAATAAACGGATTATCAGCGTTATTTTCTGTTCCTGATTTAATCATTAACTTATCAGCATGACGTGCAGTAACATCAATAAAATAGCCCAATACATTATTATAGGTAACTTTAAGTGTTTCAATCCCTGTTTGCGTACGATAGTCGGATTGAAGTTGTGCGATATGCCGTTTTGAATTATCACGCAAATGACGAAGCTCATCCAACTTAGGATGATACCCTTCGGCAATAAAACCACCATTCCGCGCCATAAAAGGAACATCTATTTTTAATGCGCTTTGCAATGTATCAAAATATTTTTGTACGGCTGGATTTTGGAGAAGATTTTGATAAATAGTCTGCAATGCATCATCTTGAACCGAACCTAAAATAGTACAAAGATTTTGCGCGGCAATTAACCCATTCTTTATTGCGTTCAGGTCACGCGGGCCACCGCGATCAACTGATAATCGTGCAATACTTCGCGCCATATCAGGAACAGATTTTAGCTGATCAATCACCGCATCTCGAAATTTTTTATTACCAATAAAGGCTTCAATTTCATCTTGGCGCGAATAAATCTCGCTCGGGTTATTTAATGGCGAAGACAAGCGCGAATTTAATAGTCGTGCCCCAGATGCCGTTACTGTCTGATCAATGATGGAGAGGAGGGAGCCTTTACGCTCCCCATTTAAAGTCATGGTTAGTTCAAGGTTACGGCGCGTTGCCGCATCAATTTCCATCACTGTATTAATGGTCATTTGCGACAACCGCGCAAGATAGGGGATCTTACCTTTTTGGGTACGATCTACATAATCAATTAATGTTCCTGCGGCTGAGATTTCAGCGCGGCTAAAATTACCAAAACTATCCAATGTTTTTACATTATAAATCTTTTCTAAACGATTTTGTGCATTTTGACTGTCAAAAAGACTATTGGATAAAGGCGTAATTTTTTGTTGATAGGGCGCAAAAATATTGAATAAATCTTCGTTTTGTTGGCTTTGATCATTAATCAAAATCTCCCGTGGATTAACACTTTCCAATGTTGCACCAATGGTTTTCAACGTTACATCTTGAACTATAAAACTACCCGTGGACATCTCTAACCATGCGAGTGCATGTTGGTCGCCCACAACACTTAATGCTGCAATATAATTATTAACGCGTGCGTTAAGAAGGTTATCTTCTGTTAATGTTCCTTGGGTAACAATGCGTACCACATCACGGTTTACCAATGCCTTTGCCGCAGGTTTTCCAGATTGTTTAGCGCGCTCCTTTGCTTGGGCGGGAGTTTCTGTTTGTTCACAAATGGCAACTTTATATCCAGATTGGATAAGTTTTGCTAAATAGGGTTCGTACGAATGATAAGGAACGCCGCACATGGAAATATCTGTTTCATTTGTTTTGCCGCGTTTGGTGAGGGTAATGTCCAAAACACCTGCGGCGGTTTCGGCATCTTGATAAAACATTTCATAAAAATCACCCATACGATAAAATAAAATTGTATCGGGATATTGCGATTTTAAAAGGTGATATTGCGCCATCATCGGCGTATGCCCTTGCGATAGATAATCATCAATCGTCATATTAGGCACATCATCAGTGTTGATTGCTTTAACAGAGGCGTTTGGCATAAGATTTTCTACCATTAAGATGTATCAAAATCCATGTTTAAACCAAATTTTACCCCAGTTTTATTTATTAATTAGGGAACAAAGATGGCTTTAATCCGTTTGATATACACACAAACCTACTAAAAATTGAAGGAGAAAATTTATGTCACAAGCTGAAATTTCATCATTAGAAGATCTGTTTAAACATTTATTGCAAGATATGTATTACGCAGAAAATAAAATTAAAAATACATTACCAAAAATGGCTGAAAAAGCATGTCGTGAAGACTTAAAAGATGCATTTGAATCACATTTGGAAGAAACCAAAGAACAAATTCAAAAGCTAGAGAAAGTTTTTGAAATCTTAGATTACAAAAAAGAAAAAGAAAAATGTGAAGCCATTGAAGGATTGATGAAAGAAGCTACACATTTAATCGAAGAAGCTGCTGAAGGTAGTGTCCGTGATGCTGCGCTTATTGCTGCCGCACAAAAGGTGGAGCATTATGAAATTGCCTCTTATGGTACATTATGTGCTATGGCAAATGAGCTTAACCAAGATGATGCTGCAAAAATCTTGCATGAGATTTTAGAGCAAGAAAAACAAACAGATGAAAAACTGACAAAGCTTTCTTATAAAACAAATGAAAAAGCAGATAATTGCGATAAAGACAAAGAAGCCGCATAGGATTTTTATCTAAATATAAAAGAAAAGCTGGAATGATGTAAAAATCTTCCAGCTTTTTTTGTTATCCGCCTGTACCTGTTGAGCCAAAACCACCCGTACCACGGTCTGATTCCTCTAACGCTTCAGTAACTTCCCATTGAACGGTTTCGTGTTTGGCGATTACCAATTGGGCAACGCGCATTCCACGTTCAATGGTAAAATCCTCTTTACCCATGTTAATCAATATAACGCCAATTTCCCCTCGATAGTCCGCATCAATAGTACCCGGTGTGTTCAAAACTGTAACCCCATGTTTAAGGGCAAGGCCAGAACGCGGGCGCACTTGCGCCTCATATCCGCGTGGTAAGGCAATACTTAATCCTGTTGGAATAAGCAAACGATCACCAGGGGCAAGCTCTATCGCTTCTTCAAGGGCGGCGGTTAAATCCATCCCCGCAGATTGTTCGGTCGCATAAGTTGGAAGATTGAGACCAACCGCATGATCCAAAGGCGTGAGTGATATTTTTATTTTGTTTGACATAATCAAGCGACTTTCGTTTTTATATAAAGATTTATTTTACGTTTAATATTACAATAAGTGTAGTTATTCATTAAAATACTGAACAATTTCATCAACAATGTCACGGGCTATTATTTCTTTATCCGCAATTGGAAATTCTTTGGTTTGACCATGTTTTATAATTGTTACAGCATTTTGGTCACATCCAAATGTTGACCCGTTTTTGACACTATTTGCAATAATCCAATTACATTTTTTTGTTTGTAATTTTTTGGATGCATTTTCAAGCAAATCATTGGTTTCTGCAGCAAATCCAATAACCAATTGTGGGCGATTTTTATGGTTTGAGATTGCTTTTAAAATATCAGTTGTCTGTATTAGATCTAGATGAGGCGGGTTTGCTCCATCGTCTTTTTTCATTTTCTCATCATTAAATTCGGCAGGGGCCCAATCTGATACAGCAGCGGCACAAACAGCAATATTCACAGGAAGGGTCATTAATGATGCATCCAGCATTTCTTTCGCACTTTCGATACGCACAGTTTTTATGCCTTTGGGATTGATAAGAGCGGTTGGTCCTGACACCAATATGACATCTGCGCCCTTGTTGGATAATGCTGTCGCTATTGCATATCCTTGCTTTCCACTTGATCGGTTGCCGATAAATCGTACCGGGTCAATTGCTTCATAGGTGGGGCCACTTGTGACAAGTGCGGTTAATCCTTTTAAGGGTTTATTTACACTAAAATAATCAATAGTTGCATCAAATATCTCTTTGGGTTCACTCATTCGCCCTGACCCTGTTTCGCCACAGGCCATTTCCCCATCACAAGGACCAATCATTTGAACGCCTCGACGAACAAGCGTTTTAATATTATCTTGAGTGGATTGATTTTGCCACATCACGGGGTTCATTGCAGGGGCAAGTAAGATCTGTTTATCTGCCGCCAAAAGGGTTGTAGACGCCAAATCATCAGCCAAACCATATGACATCTGAGCAATCAAATTCGCACTTGCAGGAGCAACAATAATAATATCAGCCTCACGGGTGAGGCGTATATGACCCATTTCTGTTTCATCTTTGAGTGACCATTGATCAGTAAAAACCTGCTCCTCGCTTAAGGCGGCAACGGAGAATGGGGTCACAAAATATGAACCGCCATTGGTCAAAATGCATTTTACAGATGCCCCAGACTTCTTATAAAGCCGAATAAGCTCTAGCGATTTATAGGCTGCAATCCCGCCACTGATCACTAATAATATTTTTTTACCATTTAGCATAGAAGGCAATATATATAATCAATGGCGGAGCGTCTATATTATTTCTGTTACGGTGAAGCAGCATATTAATGAACAAAAAAAACCCCGCAATAAGCGAGGCTTTTAAATATTAGATTAAGTAATTCGAAAATTACATATTTGTTGTATCAGCGTCCGCATCAACATCGACGTCAACATCTGTATCAACAGCATCATCTGCAGTTTCAGCGATTGCGTCGCCTGCATCTTCGGCAGTATCCATAGTTGCATCCGCGGCATCGGCAGTTGCATCCGCAGCATCGTTAGCCACATCAGAAACTGCATCACCAGCATTTTCAGCGGCATCAGCAGTCGCATCAACAGCATCATTCGTAGCGTCCGCAGTTGCATCTACAGCGTTATCAACAGTGTTTGCAGTTTCATCTACAGCATTATCAGTAGTATCAACAGCATCATTTGTTGCATCAGCAGTTTCATTATAAGCATTTTGAGCACCATCTTCAATGTCATTGCCCATTTCGGACACTTCATCACCAACGGTTTCGATATCATTATTCATATCGGCATCATAAGATGCATCAACATCGGCATCTATGTCTGCATCCATATCACCAGCCGCAGGCGCGATTGAGCTATATTCTGAACCATCATCATTTGTTACGTTATTGTAGACAACCTGCATCGCAACGATACCAGCAACCAATACAACAGCCGCAAAGAAAATTGATTTCAATACATTGTTATTCATTTGATTTTCCTTCCTTCAAATTAAAATAAGGGGGTCATTATTTATTAAATTATTGTTTTTCCACCCATTTCATAAGCAGTACAGCTTATGTTGAAGGGACGTTAAAGCATTTTGACCTAACAATGCAACAGTTTTTTCGGAAAATACCTTAAAAAACATATAACTTTATAATTTTATTCCAAAATGGATTGCCGCAACCCCAAATGTCAGGTTCTCGTATGAAACATTTGATAAGCCTGCTTGTTCCATTCTTTGTATTAAGTTTTCTTGATTTGGAAATTTACGAATAGATTCGACCAAATATTGGTAGCTATCCTCATCTTTTGCAACGATTTACCAATTTTGGGAATAACATTATATGAAAAGCCATCATAAATTTTAGATAACAAAGGATTTTCCACCCTAGAAAATTCAAGGCAGTAAAAGCGTCCGCCTGGTTTCAAAACACGAGCTGCCTCTTTAAGTGCATTATCAATGCGTGTTACATTGCGAAGGCCAAATGAAATTGTATAAACATCGTAAGATTCATCTGGAACAGGAATATTTTCGGCATTTCCCGTAACCCAGTTAAAGTTATTGAGCCATCCTTTATCCAAGGCACGGTCCCGACCAACACGAAGCATATCATAATTCAAATCACATAAAGTAATATTAGGCGTTGTAACAAGAGAAGATTTACGCTCAATCGCGGATTGTATACGAAAGGCAATATCACCTGTACCACCAGCCACATCAATAAAAGAATGATGGGGTTTTGGACGTATACGGCGAATAAGATGATTTTTCCATGCCCGATGTATCCCTCCCGACATTAAATCATTCATTACATCATATTGATCAGCAACAGAATCAAAAACACCACGAACAAGGGTTGTTTTTTCTTCTGGCGTAACGGATTTAGTGCCAAATTGAACGCTTTCTGGGTTTTGTGTCATAAGAATGTTTTACCGAATAGGAAGAATATTGTCATTAAAAGTTTTATTAACATAAACACTAGGTAATTATAAATCTATATAATAAATAATTATAAAAGAAGAATATTGAAAGCTCTTCTGGAATTAATGTTGCTGGCTCAAAGCGGTAAAAAGGTTTGCACTAAGCAGACAAACCATCAGCAGTTTCGCCAAGCGGTTCTCTAAATCCATGATGTTTTGAAATCTAATTTATATAAATATTTTAAAAAAAAGCGCTATTCAAAACGGTGCTGTTTTATGTGTTCTTTACTTTTATACTCTTTCCTGTAAAAACTAAATCTTATGAAATTAGCAAGAGCGATGGTGACCGTTGGTGGTCTGACGGGGGCAAGCCGCATTTTAGGGTTTGTTCGTGATATTTTAACTGCCGCTATATTGGGGGCAGGGCCAATTGCTGATGCATTTTTTGTCGCCCTTAAACTTCCTAATCTTTTTCGCCGTATTACTGCCGAAGGGGCGTTTAGTGTCGCATTTGTTCCTCTTTATTCTTCAACATTGGAAGAAGAAGGGCAAGAGCGTGCTTCCACCTTTGCCTCTAATGCGTTTGGTATTATGCTCTTTTTTCTTGTGCCTTTCACAATACTGGCAATTTTGGTGATGCCTTATATTATCTATGCCATTGCGCCTGGTTTTGTTGATGATCCTATTCGTTATGATATGGCGGTGAATTTATCGCGTATTACTTTTCCTTATTTATTAATGATATCGCTCACGGCATTATTGGGGGGCGTTTTAAACGCGCATAACAAATTTGCCCCCTTTGCAGGCGCACCAATTTTATTCAATCTTTGCCTTATAATTTCATTGCTATATTTTACAAATTATACACAAAATGCAGGGTATGCCATGGCCTATGGAATTATATTGGCTGGGGTAACACAATTTTTACTTCTGCTTTATTTTGTTTTTCGAAATAATATTCGTATCCGTTTTAAAAAGCCTGAATTCACCCCGAAAATTAGAAAAACATTTCGATTAATGGGGCCCGGTGTTTTGGGGGCGGGGGTTATGCATCTTAATCTTTTTGCTGATTTGGTTATTGCATCTTTATTATCAGCAGGTTCAATCTCCTATCTTTATTATGCCGATAGGTTAAATCAATTGCCCCTTGGTATGATTGGTGTTGCGGTTGGTACGGCACTTCTACCCATGCTTTCAAAAACAGTTGCCGCAAAGGATGAGTCTGGGTCGAATAATTTATTTAATCGCTCATTAGAAATCTCGTTAATTTTGGCACTTCCCGCGGCAATTGCACTTTTTACAATTCCAGAAACATTAATAGGCACATTGTTTGAACGTGGAAAATTTACTGCTGAAGATACAGCCATTGCCTCTCATGTTTTAATGGGATATGCGATAGGTTTACCAAGCTATATTGCTGCCAAAGTTTTCTCTACGGCCTATTGGTCCAAACAAGACACGATGAGCCCCGTCAAAATTTCTATCTTCATTACTGCAATAAATATTGGGTTAAGTCTTGCATTAATCAAACCATTTGGAGTAGCAGGAATTGCAGTATCAACGGGATTGGTTGGGTGGTTACAATTGGCATTGCTTTATCGTGGTGTTAAGAAATCGACCTCTTTGCGTTTTGACAGGCAATTTAAATCAAGCTTTTTCAAAATTATTTTTGCAACATTGTTAATGGCTTTATTTTTATTGGCATTTGACAATCATTATAATTTAAATGAATTCTTTAGCGAAGGAACAAAAATTTTACGCTTATCTATTTTAGTATTTATAGGAATGGGAATATATGCGGCTGGTGTTTTTGGCACAGGTGCGATAAAAATATCAGAAATTAAAAAGATATTTAAGAAGGAAACAATTAAAAATGTCTAAAAGAATTTTATCTTGTATGCAGCCGACCAATCGCCTTCAACTGGGCAATTACCTTGGTGCGCTTCGCAATTGGGTGGCAATGCAAGATGAGGGGGACAATCAATGCCTTTATGGTGTAGTGGATTTACACGCGATTACCGCGGGGCACGACCCGTCAAAATTGGCGCAAGCCACACGTGAAACAGCTGCAGCCTATATTGCGGCGGGGGTTGATACAGATAAATCACATATATTTGTGCAATCTGCCGTACCATCCCATTGTGAATTAAACTGGATATTTGGTGCCATGACCCCGATGGGATGGCTCAACCGTATGACACAATTTAAAGAGAAAGCAGGTAAGAAAAAAGATTTGGCGTCTTTGGGTTTATACGCTTATCCCGTTTTAATGGCTGCAGATATTTTGATTTATAAGGCAACGCATGTTCCTGTGGGTGAGGATCAAAAACAGCATCTTGAACTTGCACGTGATATCGCCAGCAGTTTTAACCAACATATTGCCAAGGAAGATTATTTTCCGTTGCCCGAACCTGTAATTATGGGGGAGGCGACACGCGTCATGTCCCTTCGTGATGGTACACAAAAAATGAGTAAATCTGCACAAAGCGATATGACACGCATTAACCTAACCGACAACGCAGATATAATTGCGGGGAAAATTCGAAAAGCGCGCACCGATGCGCTTGCCGTGCCCAGTAATGATGCCGAAGCTCAAGGGCGCGCTGAAGCGATCAATCTTATTGGAATTTATGCCGCATTATCGGATACAAATAAAAAATCAGTGATGGCAGAATTTGGCGGTAAACAATTTAGCGATTTTAAAAATGCCCTATCTGATTTGGCCGTGGCAAAGCTTTCACCGATCACGTCACGGATGAATGAATTGATGAATGATCCGGCAGAACTGGATAATATTTTGCGTCAAGGCAATAAAAAAGCCAATGAGCTTGCCCAGCCAAATTTAGATGAGATTAAAAAACTGACAGGCTTTTGGTCTTAAGAATGTTGCAAAAGTGATAAGTTAATTATTCATTTGTGATACATCACCATTATTCGATATACTAATAGAATGAATCGTATTGTTTTAACCCTAATTCTTTTTCTTATTTCCAACCCTGCTTATGCAGATTATTTTTTATGGGAAGATCCAAAAAGTGGGCTAACTGTAACTTTTCCAGATACTTGGGAAAGACAAACTGTTTTAAATCCTGATGGAATTTTACGTATTGCGGCACCATCGGATGGAGATGATGCAGTTTGCACAATTAAAACTTATGATGATCATCGCTATACAATATTTCCAAGTGATTATGGACGTGATGTCCAAAAAGTTGCGGTAAGCGTTCCATTTTGGAAGTCATATATGGGTCATTACGATACGTATGATATTGCGCGTGTTTATGATGGGGGCGGCCTAGGACGCTGGATTGCAAGTTATGCAACCGCATCATACGCTACCCATGATGGGACGGTAATGACCAACCGACGCGCTATCATGTTTGCTTCGCTTTATTATGACACACTTTATACGGTGGAATGCTCATCTTACGCTTCATCGTTTGAAAAATGGCAACGTAACTTTATTAGTGTTATTAAATCTATTGATTTTGAAAAAATGTACCATGGTAAAAGTTACGGTCATTATCGTAATTTCCTGAAAGATGTGGATCAATATTTTTGGGTACAAACAGGACCAGAAGGTACCGCTGCTTACAATTAATACGTATTATCATACTTGCACGAAGAGTGTTATTGATGATATAAAACGCCATGTTTATACAAACCGAACAAACACCCAATCCAAATACTATAAAATTTTTACCGGGGCGCGATGTTATGCCCAAAGGGATGGTTGAGTTTAAATCTGCTGAAGATACGAACAACAATCAAATGGCTGAAAATTTGTTCAATTTGGGTGATGTAACCCGCGTATTTTATGGCTCAGACTTTATTTCTGTGACAAAATCAAATGATGCCGAATGGGAAATTTTAAAAACTCGTATCATGGCATTAATCATGGATCATATTACTGCAGGTTTCCCTTTCTACGAAGATATGGAGGCCAATGACAAGGGGGCATCAAACCCTCATGATGATGAATTAACCTTTCAGATCAAAGAATTGTTAGAGGAACGTGTACGCCCAATGGTGGCTATGGATGGTGGGGACATAATATTTGATCGTTTCGATGATGGTATTGTCTATCTTGAGATGCGGGGCGCTTGTGCAGGATGCCCCAGCTCAACCATGACATTGAAAAGTGGAATTGAAAATATGCTCCGTCATTATGTTCCAGAAGTGCTAGAAGTGCGGCCAACTGAAGAATATTAACTTAACTTCATAATATTTTATTGCAAGGTCTTATGAAGCGCCATGTAATAGTAAGTATCTGATATATTAAGATTTTTATCAATAATGGGTAGGGTGCAATGAACTGTTACTGATGATGCATTTTTATCCATTCTATGACGAATTTCAATACGGTTTTCTAAAATAAAAATTTCAGACTTTGTATTTTTACTATCGACACACGTTAAAGAACTCAAAAGATTTTTATCTAAATCCAATATTGTTAAACCCCATGAAATTTTATGGTCACTTGTTTCATTATCAACAATATGGTTTACAGTCAAATTTTGATGCATCAATTTACGACGGTTCAAATGAACATTCATAATATCGACATTGGTAAAACCTGACCCCATTTTTATATATGAATAATAAGGAGAATGCTGACCTACTTTATTGCCTACACTTGTAGGAATAAGCATTTTGTCAAAGTTATATCGTGATAAAAGTAATTTGATCTGATCACTATAAATAAAATCATCTAACATTACGATATCTATATTTTTGTATAAATAATTTCTAAAACTGCTCGTTTCGTTATTTATATTTTTTGTAATAAAATTAATATCTTTGCCATTAATGCTTACATCTAGAATAATATTATTATTCATGTTTTTAAAAATAGATTTTTTCTTAAAATTTTCAAAATTGGTTAAAAATTCAACGGGATAACCGTATTGTTTCATAAGGGGAAGGGCATATTTTAGTGCATTTTCATCATTAACATTTAGAATAATGACAATGTAATTTTTCTCCTTCTTATCAGATTTTGTTTCCAATTGATCGAGCATTTCAAAATCAATGACTTCATAGGCTTCTGATTTGAAAAAAGCAAGATGATCTTTAAAATTATTAAAAGGCAGCCCATCTGATAATTGATAGGGATCATCTTCAAATTCTATGCTCTCATAATAAAGAATGTGAAGATTATTAAACGCGTCATTCGCGCTCGCTTGAGATGTAAATCCCAAAAGTATACAAAACAGCAAAGCAATATATTTATGCATAATATCTATAAAGCACGTTCAAAAATATATTCATAGCCAAAATTCTTGCTTTTTATAATGGGCTCGTTACAGTCAAAAAAATAATAAAATAAAATCATACTTTATGAAAATTCTTGCATTTGATACGGCTGTTCATGGTATTTCAATTGCGTTATGCAATGAAGGTAAAATTGTGACGCGTCAAATTGAAACTATGCGGGAGCAAGCTTCACTTCTTGTTCCTATGTTACAAGGGGTTTTGGAAGAAGGAGGGCTTAATTTTAAAGATATAGATGCATTTGGTTGCACCATTGGCCCTGGGTCATTTACAGGTCTTCGTATTGGTTTAACAACGGCAAAAACCCTTGCTTTGGTGAATGACAAGCCTGTTTTTGGTATTAACACATTGACGCTAATGGCGCGGCATTATGATACGAAAGCACCTTTATTAATTCTTCTAGAAACGAAACGACAAGATTTTTATGCCAGATATTATGACCAAAATCTTAACCCTATTTCGCATCCTTTCGTAGGTTCATCTAGGGATATATTGGAGCAAGCCCCTTATGAGAATTTTTCAATAGGAGGGGATTGTTTAGAACGTTTTAAATCTGTTTCTGGTTTTGATAAAGCAAATTATTTAAAGAATATAGCGCAGCCAAACCCAAAAATATTATTAGATATTACACTACAAAAATTTGAAAATAATGATGTTGGCTATACTCCTTTAAAACCGCTTTATTTGAGGGGTGCAGATACATCACAACCCAAAAACAAACCACGTACTTTAGAAAAAGCTAATTAAGCTAATTAAGCTAATTAAGCAAATAAGCTACAAATTTACATTATGAAAATAAATCACTCGCCAAGTTCACGGCTCCGCTTTTGTGCGGCAGCGACAGTTTGATTTAATATCTCATCAAATCGTCCATCCATTAAAACTTCTAACCCTGCCTGTGTTGTTCCGCCTTTACTGGTGACATTTTGCCGTAATTTATCAGATGATTTGTCCATTTGAGATTCTGCCAACGCGCTTGCCCCAATAATGGTCTGTCTTGCGGCTTCGTACGCAATTTCATGTGGCATCCCATTTTTTATTGCTGCTTTTGATAATGCTTCGATCGTGTAAAACAGATAAGCCGGTCCGGAACCAGATACAGCAGTTATATTGTCCATCATGGCTTCATCCTCAAGCCAATATGTTGTTCCGCATGTTTGGAATAAATTTTGGGCACAATCAAGATGTTGCTTCAAAGCATATTTATTTGCAATAAGCGCTGTAAATCCTTTTTGAACCATTGCTGGCGTATTTGGCATGGTACGAATTATGGGTAGATTTTTACCAAGCTTTTTATCAAAATAAGAAAGAGTTTTGCCAGCTGCAATTGAAAGAACCGCAAATGACCCATCGCAATAGGGCTTAATATCTTGGCAAACAGTATCTAAAATTTGTGGTTTTGTAGCAAGAATACAAATATCAATATCGTTGAAATCCAGATCAGCCGCTTGTTTCACGTGAAACATATCATTTTCTTGTTTGATTTCAGATAGTTGATCGGAGGGGTCTAAAATTTGCGCTTGTTGGATCAGGTTTAAATCATACCACGCATTTAAAAGGGCGCTGCCCATATTGCCGCATCCAATAAGAATTATATTATAAGATGTCATGATGCTTAAATGACCCTAATTTGCATTAAGATGATCCCGCTATATCCATCATAGCAAATGATAGCTGATTGCTATCTTGGGCGGCATCTTCAGATAACAAAGAAAATGTTATATAATATCTCTCACACTCTGCCAAGGCGACATCAATTAAGTCTTCCATTGGCTCAACCCCTGATCCTTCAACTTGCCCACGCATTAATGTTGTATGACGAAAACAAGGAATTGAGCTGGTTTGTTTAGTTTTATTTTTAACCTCTTTATTCGTCATAGCGATATCAAAATGACCAAGCCATAAGGAGGCATTAATATTATTAACAATCTGACATGCTTCATCATAATGATCGACATGAATGCGTAGATCGGGGGCGCAGATAAATTGCATAGCGCTAAATTCTTCTTGCCATATAAAACGAAGTTGATATTCACCCATTTTACCAGAAACTTGAACGCTTAATTCTTCTTCTGTGCGCCGCTCAAACACCCAATCATTACGAAGCATTATATCTTCAAGCCCATCAATGGGGTTGCTGACCTCGTCATATAAATTAATCTCTTGGGACTGTTTATGCATCATATTGAATTATTTATCTTCTAATTCTTTAAGACGTTTTTGGAGATTATCAACTTGTGCCTCAAGTTTTTCGAAATCTTCACGGGGGACAAGATCAAGGCGAGTTGCCAATTCTTCCACGCGAACTTTAACATCATCGCGCATTTGTTTTTGTAGATCATTCATAAGTCCAGCCGCACTGCCTGCCAATTGTGTAAGATCTTCGAATATTTTATTTGATTTTGACATGATAGCTATTGTGATATCACTGAAAGCTTATAGTATTCAAGTTGAGAATGAGAAAGAATGAATGCTATCCACGAAAAAATTTTGTAAGGTTAGAATATGATTATTGTTACAGGCGGCGCAGGGTTCATAGGATCCAACCTTACCGCAGGGTTGGAAGAGGCAGGACACAAAGATATTGTTGTTTGCGATACTTTTGGAACGGATGATAAATGGCGTAATTTAGCCAAGCGTGAATTTAAAGATGTTGTTCATCCCAGCCGATTATTTGACTATCTTGAAACACATAAAGATGCGATTGAAGTTATTTTCCATATGGGTGCAATATCTTCTACCACCGAAGTTGATGTTGATCTGATTGTTGAAACCAATGTGGTCTTATCACGCAGGCTTTGGAAATGGTGTGGTCAAAATCAAAAACGGTTCATCTACGCATCAAGTGCGGCAACATATGGTGATGGCAATCAGGGGTTTGAAGATTTTCAAAATCCTGAAGAGTTGGCTAAATTAAAGCCACTAAATGCTTATGGTTGGTCAAAACATGTTTTTGATCGTCGTGTGTCGCGCGTACTTGAAACACAAAATGAGCCGATACCAAAACAATGGGCAGGATTAAAGTTTTTCAATGTTTACGGACCAAATGAATATCATAAAGAAGATCAAATGAGTGTTATTTGCAAGTTGTACCCACAAGTAGTTGCAGGAGCGACGGCAAAATTATTTAAATCCCATCATCATAAATATGATCATGGCGGTCAATTACGTGATTTTGTCTATGTTAAAGATTGTGTAGATGTAATGTTATTTTTGTTGAACCAACCGCAGATTAACGGACTTTTTAATATTGGTACGGGAGAGGCACGTAGCTTTAAAGATTTGGCCGAGGCTACTTTTAAAGCAGCAGGGAAGGAACCAAAGATTAATTATATTGATATGCCGGAACAATTGCGTGAAAAATATCAATATTTTACACAAGCAGATATGAGCAAATTGACGACAAGCAGGATATAATAATGATTTTACATCATTGGAAGATGGCGTAGAGGATTATATTAAGAATTATATGGGATGTGAAGATCAGTATAGATGAGCTATCCGAAGCCACTTCCAGAACCAGGAGAAGGGCGAGTACTATCACCTGTGTCTAATATTAAGTTACCAACACCATTTATAACGCCTGCGCATGCATCTGATGGCCGCCGCAAGCTTTAACAAATGCTGATGTCAAAAAATTTCCTCCATAAGTCAAAATTATAGTTTAAATAAATTAACATTTAGTAAAGAATAAAATATGGCCATAGATTTCCCCAATATTGACCCCATTGCCTTTTCTGTAGGGCCTCTTGTTGTTCGTTGGTATGCACTCGCGTATCTTGCAGGGTTTTTGGCAGGGTGGAAATATTGCGTATGGCTTGCCTCTAAAGATTCAAAGTTGCTTCCGACACGCGAACAAATTGATGACTTTTTGCCTTGGGCAATTTTAGGAGTTATTGCGGGAGGGCGTATTGGCTATGTTTTATTTTATCAATTGCCGTATTATGCTGATGATCCGCTTGGCGCTCTAAAAATATGGCAAGGGGGCATGTCATTTCATGGGGGAGCTTTAGGCGTCATTATTGCCTTATTTATTTATTCTTTCGTTAAAAAAATCCCCCTTTTACGTTTAACTGATATTGTTTGTGCCGCTGTACCTATCGGTGTTTTCTTTGGTCGAATTGCTAATTTTATCAACAGTGAATTATGGGGACGGATAACCGATAAACCATGGGGTATTGTCTTCCCAAATGGGGGAGATATAGCGCGACACCCTAGCCAGCTTTATGAAGCAATATTAGAAGGATTTGTTTTATTTTGGATATTGTTAATTTTATATCTGTTGCCCGTAACACGACATCGCCCAGGAATTGTCACAGGTGCATTTTTGGCTGGATATGGAATTTTTCGTATGATTGTCGAAAATTATCGTGAACCTGATGCACATTTAGGGTTCATATATGGGTCAATTTCTATGGGGCAAATTTTAAGTCTTCCTATGATACTATTGGGCCTAGGCGTGATAGGTTATGCTCTTATAAAAGGGCGCAATAGCGAACCATATAAAAAATGAGCGATGCGCTACGTGATATAATTATTAACCATATTAAAAGTGAGGGTGGGATTGCTTTTGATGACTATATGAACTTATGCCTTGCCCATCCAGAACATGGTTATTATATGACCCGTGACCCATTTGGAACGCAAAAAGTGAATGGTGGAGATTTCACCACTGCACCCGAAATATCACAGTTATTTGGAGAGATGATCGCTGCATGGCTTATAGATACATGGCACAAGATGGGGTCACCCGATCCATTTATATTATGTGAATGTGGGCCTGGTCGTGGCACATTAATGGCTGATATATTAAGAACGGCAAAAATAGATCCAAATTTTTTAAAAGCGATAAATATTTATCTCCTTGAAACAAGTCCTTTATTAAAAAAATCACAAGAAGAAACATTAGAGAAATTTACTCAAACTATAGAAATAAATTGGTGCAATGATATAAACATGCTCCCTTCTAATGCACCTGTCATTTTAATTGGAAATGAGTTTCTTGATGCATTACCAGTAAAAGAATTTGTGTTTAAAGCAGGTCAATGGATTGAACAAATTATAAAAATTGATAAAAACGGATCGTTTCGAATGTATGATAATGATGACGTTTTTATCAAAAAATCATTTGAAAAATATTTTCCAACAATGATGTTTCCTCCAAAAGAGGGGGAGCGTATGAATATATCACCTATGCAATATGACTTTATGAATGATGTTATAAATATTATTAAAAAACAACGGGGTAGCGCGTTGTTTATTGATTATGGTTTCACTTTACCTTTTTATGGTTCGACTGTGCAGGCCGTAATGAACCATCAATATGTCGATGTTTTTAGCCATAATGGTGATTGTGATATAACCGCCCATATCAATTTTGCACAATTGGGTGAGCAAGTCTTAACAAATGACATGACCCTTCATGGACCTGTCACGCAAAGTGATTTTTTAAAACGTTTGGGTATATTGGTCAGGGCGCATAATTTGAAACAAAATGCATCGCCTCAACAAAAACAAAATATTGATACTGCCCTCACTAGATTGATAGGACGCGATACAAAAAATAACCAAATGGGTGAATTATTTAAAGTAATGGCATTTACCGATAATGCCGCATTAGAATTTGAAGGATTCTCATGAATGTAATAACTGCAAGAAACATTGATATGATGTCTGATAAAATTCAACATGGCTTCTTTGGTCGGGATGGTGGTGTTAGTCATGGTATTTATAAAAGCCTTAATTGCGGAATTGGATCAGATGATCACCCTAACCATGTCAATCAAAACCGTGAAAAAATAGCAGAATTTTTTGATCAAAAAATTGACAATCTTTGTACTGTGCATCAGGTGCATAGCTCAAAATGCATTATCATAGATCAACCATTTAATGATCAATCGTCCCGTTCTCAAGCTGATGCAATGGTAACAGATTCACCAAATCTAATTTTGGGTATTTTAACGGCAGATTGTGGCCCCATTTTATTTACAGGTGAAAAAAAGGATGGGTCAATGGTAATCGGTGCGGCACATTCAGGGTGGCGTGGGGCATTAGGGGGCGTGCTTGAAGATACAGTTCAAAAAATGCTTGATTGTAAGGTGGTAAAACAAACAATCAAAGCAGCCATTGGTCCATGCATTGGTCCGCGTTCTTATGAAGTAGAAAATGACTTTGCAATACCGTTTTTAGCGCAAGATAACGCAAATGAACATTTTTTCAAAGAAACTCAAAAAGAAGAACAAATCCTGTTTGATCTGCCAGGTTACATTGCATACCGGCTTGCGCAATCAGGTATTTGTAATGTTGCAATAACGGGTCATGATACTTATGCGGAAAAAGATAAATTTTTTAGCTATCGTCAAAAAACGCATCGGGGAGAGCCTGATTATGGACGGCAAATATCAGCCATCATGATAAAAGACTAAATTAATTTGAATAAAGCGTAAAAACTTCGAATCACATATTGATTTATCAAATCGCTTTTTTTAAAGTCCAACCATATAAAATAATGATTTTACGGAAATCTCACGATGAAAATTATTGCTGGTAATTCAAACCGACCTTTGGCTGATGCAATTTCGGCATATCTAAACATTCCGCTAACAAAAGCAAGCATGCGTCGCTTTTCCGACATGGAAGTGTTTGTTGAGATAATGGAGAATGTGCGCGGTGAAGATGTTTTTATTATTCAAAGCACATCTTATCCCGCAAATGATAATATGATGGAATTACTGATCTCTATTGATGCGCTGAAACGAGGGTCAGCCAAACGTATTACAGCAGTTCTACCCTATTATGGTTATGCACGCCAAGATCGTAAAACCGGGGGAAGAACGCCCATTTCTGCAAAATTGGTTGCAAATCTTATTACATCAGCAGGGGCAGATCGTGTCTTAACACTTGATCTACATGCAGGGCAGATTCAAGGGTTTTTTGATATTCCTACCGATAATTTAATTGCATCCCCTACCATGGTCGAAGACATGAAATCAAAATTCAATGGGGATAATATGGTTATGGTATCCCCCGATGTTGGCGGCGTTGTTCGTGCGCGTCAAATTGCAAAACGTATGAATGCCGATTTGGCCATTATTGATAAACGTCGTGAAAAAGCAGGCGTTTCAGAAGTTATGAACGTTATCGGTAATGTAAATGGTAAAGACTGTATCCTTATTGACGATATTGTAGATAGTGCAGGAACATTGTGTAATGCCGCCGTTGCATTAAAAGAGCAAGGTGCAAAATCGGTTCATGGGTACGTTGTGCATGGGGTCTTATCAGGGGGCGCAGTGGCGCGCGTGTCTGCCAGTCCTATGGAAAGTTTGGTCATAACAGATTCAATTGCCGCAACAGAAGCGGTGCGTGTGGCCCATAATATTGAACAATTAAGTGTTGCCCCATTAATTGGTGAAGCAATCAAGCGTATTTATGAAGAACGCTCAATTTCCGCGTTATTTAAATAGGGGTAAAGCCGTTGGTTTGAGGTTCAACCGACCCTATAAGCACTGTACCACATTCTAATTCATCATTTTCTAATGGATTTAATAATCGATCATCATTCATTGTTTTTAAATCGCGAATGCTTTTATCGGCTGCTTCCAATTTTCTTAACATTTCTGGTGGCATATTATAATTAGTGGCAGCAAAAATAGAAAATCGATCATAAAACATTTCATAAAATTCTTGTATTTCAATGCTTTTACAAAGTTCTATAGGTTTATTCAATGGGGATATATTATGAATAAAATGATACGGCATTTGCAAAAGACGCTCCATCTCACCTGCATAAGGCTCATAATATAATGTAAATAAATCACTATCAAAATAATTTTCACTATCAAAATCAATTTCAGCTATAAGAAGCGCAGTCAATATTTCTGAAAGGTGATCATCAATTGTTCTAATTGTAAAATTAGGCTCATATTTAGGAGATAGATAATTGAAGTGAGATCCAATATCAGCTGTCTGGAAAGGCTGCATTAATGGTGAACCATCCACTGGATTGGCAAAAGTGGGAGTAGTTATACCTAAACTAGTTATTCCTGCCATAAAAATTGCTTTAAGTTTCATAAGAAAAATATATATATAAATTATTTACATAAAGCAATATGTTTTTTATTTTGCGCTTTTTTTAAAATTTAAATAAATACTTGAACTTTTTGTAATATTCCGCGATATTGCGCCCATATTTACAAATTGTGAATATATAAAGATCGGACACCCCTGGAGGCCGATCATAACCAAAAACTTAAAGGAAAAAACGATGGCTAAAAACATACAAATGTCAGCGTCGAAACGTGAGCGCGCCGGTAAGGGGGTCGCCCGAGCACTTCGTCGTGAAGACAAAATACCTGCCGTGATTTACGGCGATAAACAAGAACCTGTTACCATTTCAATGGCGGCAAAAGAGGCTAATCTTGAATTTAATAGAGGTCACTTATTTACAACATTATGTGAAATTGAAATTGATGGCGATACTTCACTTGTTTTGGCGCGTGATGTTCAATTGCATCCCGTAAAAGATAATGTATTACATATTGATTTTTTACGTGTCAGTGACAAAACAACCATTACAGTTGCAGTTGGTGTATCATACATCAACCAAGAAGAAGCAAAATATGTTGATGAAAAAGGTATTCTTAACATCAACCGTTATGAAGTTGATATTGTCTGTAAGGCAAAAAATATTCCTGATGAAATTATTGTCGATGTAAAAGATTTTGATATTGGCGATTCAATTAAAATTAGTGATGCAGTATTGCCAGAAGGGGCGAAGCCTGCGATTGATGATCGTGACTTTACCTTGGCGACAATTTCTGCCCCACGTACGATTGAGGAAGAAGAAGCCGCAGAGGCAGAATCTGATGAAGCAGCCGCAGCATTGGCCGAAAGTGATGGCGATGGCGAAGGTGAAGGCGCAGCCAAAGAAGGCAGCGATGATGTAAAACCAGAAAACGCCCCTGAACCAGGTTAGTTTTGTGATAAATATAAAATTTTAAAAGGGCGCTTTGATAGCGCCTTTTTCGTTCCTTTTTTATTAAAGCTTAAAATAACCCCTTCGCTTGAAGAAGAAAAACTTATGGTCGATCAATATTTATTTTTTGCTATTGCTGCCATTATCTTGGCAACAGCAAGATATGGGATCTATTTTTATACGATTTATTTAGGTGAGACCAAACCACATGCCTTTAGCTGGTTATTATGGGGGACGGTCACGGGGATTGGTACATTCGCCCAGTTTGAATTAAATGCAGGGCCATCCGCTTGGGCGCTAGCGTTTGTATCTGTGACTTGCTTGTTTATTGCCTTTCTTGCATTTTTTATTGGGGAGCGTGATTATACCAAAAGCGATTGGTTAGCTCTTATTGCTTGTCTTATTGCCATTCCAGTTTGGAAAATTACAGATAGCGCATTTACCGCATTACTCATTATCGTTTTGATTGATGCGCTAACTTATTGGCCGACCATCCGAAAATCTTTTTACAAACCAGATACAGAGCCGCCGTTGTCATTTTTTATGGCTGGAATGCGATATTTTCTAATGTTATTTGCTGTGCCCAACCCAACATGGGAAAACTTAATGTACCCGTTCTTTCTCATGATTTTTGATTGGGGGGTTGCAGTTTATATTATAATCCGAAGGTCACAATTGGGGTTGCCGCTGCACGAATATTCAAAAAGGAAAGAAGTAAAATAAACTTTGTTTAAAATCAATATTCTCTATGGTAGTTAATTCTTATGTTTAATTTTTTAAAAAAGAAAATTGATAAAAATATGGTTTTGCTTGTTGGACTTGGAAATCCTGGGAAAAAATATGAAGGCAATCGTCATAATATAGGGTTTATGGTGATGGATGAAATTGCGCGGCAAAATAATTTTCCTGCCTTTAAATCCAAGTTTCAAGGCGAGTTGAGCGAAGGGCGTATTGGCACACAAAAGATTACGCTACTTAAACCGCAAACCTTTATGAATGAAAGCGGGCAAAGCGTGGGTAAGGCCGTAAAATTTTATAAGATGGATGTTGATAAAGTCATCGTTTTTCATGATGAATTGGACATTGATCCGCGCAAGGTAAAAATTAAACAAGGTGGCGGGGCAGGCGGCCATAATGGATTAAAATCAATTGATGCCCATTTAGGCAATATAGATTATTGGCGGGTACGATGTGGCATCGGACACCCGGGGGATAAAAATCGCGTAAGTGGTTATGTGCTGAATGATTTTAGTAAAGAAGAAAAATTATGGCTAGGCGATTGGATTGATGATTTAGTGCGGTATGTTGATTTGTTGGTTGAAGGTAAGCGGGAAGATTATTTGGGAAAAGTGAATAATTTTTGATAAATTTAAATTAAAAACTGCATAATCTTGTTTCTAGAAGTAATAAAACAAATATGATTATTAAAGCGACTAATTATTATTAGATATAATTTAGCTTGGTGTCTTTGCGCCTTGGTGGTAAAAACTTTATAAATAAATTATAGGAGGGCATAGCGGTTTTTTCCGCTATAAGCCAAAAGAAATCATGGGATTTAATTGTGGGATTGTGGGTTTGCCGAATGTTGGAAAATCGACCTTATTTAATGCATTGACTGCAACTGCGGCAGCTCAGGCAGCAAATTTTCCGTTTTGTACGATTGAACCCAATGTAGGTAAAGTGGGCGTGCCTGATACACGCCTCGATGATATTGCGCGTATTGCAGGGTCTGCCAAAATTGTTCCAACTCAGTTGGAGTTTGTTGATATTGCAGGACTTGTAAAAGGGGCTAGTAAAGGCGAAGGCTTGGGCAATCAATTCCTTGGCAATATTCGTCAAACCGATGCAATTATCCATGTGCTGCGTTGTTTTGAAGATAGTGATATTACCCATGTGGATGGTTCTGTTGATCCCATTCGTGATGCAGAAACAATTGAAACAGAATTATTATTGGCTGATTTAGAAAGCCTTGAAAAACAACTCAAAAACACGGAGAAAAAAGCCAAAGGTGGTGATAAGGACGCAAAAATTCAGTTTGATTTGATGGAGCGGATTAAAACCGCACTTGATGCCGGACATGCCGCCAGAACAATAGAGCCAGAAAATGCTGATGAGGAAAAAATCTATCACCAATTGGGAATGTTAACATCAAAACCAATCTTATATGTTTGTAATGTGAATGAAGATGATGCCGCAAACGGAAACGAATTTTCAAAACAAGTGGCAGACATGGCAAAAAAGCAAGGGGCGCAATCTGTTATTATTTGCGCGGCAATTGAATCTGAGATTGCACAACTTGAATCCACAGAAGAAAAAACAGAATTTTTAGAAGCAATTGGTTTGGAACAAGCGGGGTTAGACCGTATTATTACTGCGGGATATGAATTGCTTGGTCTTCAGACATATTTTACAGCAGGGCCAAAAGAAACACGTGCATGGACAACACGCAAAGGTGCAAAAGCACCAGAAGCGGCAGGGGCAATCCATACAGATTTTGAAAAAGGCTTTATTAAAGCCGAAGTCATTGCGTTTGATGATTTTGTAGGATTAGGGGGCGAACAAGTCGCAAAAGACCAAGGAAAAATGCGCCAAGAAGGCAAAGAATACATTGTTCAAGATGGTGATATTATTTTATTCAGATTTAATGTCTAAAGATTACATATCAAATCTTGCCGCAGCAATGCGACTATCTTGTAAATAACCACGCGCTCCACCAGCAGGTGCATCTGGTCTTGCTTGTGGACGTAGTGAACTTTCCACTAAGCTAGGGTTTGCTGCATCAAGGGCAGTTTGTCTAATTTGACCGATATCTTTTCCATCATAAAAAGTTTCAGCATTATTCTCAATCATCTCTGCGGTTGGTAAAACCAAGGATTGATCAGGATGAATTAGGTCTGGATTATCCAATCCATTCAATTTTGCAACATGGTCAGTAAAACTAATAATATCTTGGTAATCAGTAAGCCCCATTTCTCTTTGTGCGATACCCCATAATCCCGCTTTCCCATCAATGCCTTGAACCACGTAAACATCCAATGCAGGTGAGGTTTCAGGCGTAGGAGCGGCATCAACATTTGCAGCAACACCAATAAAATGCTCAGTCGTAGGAGGAACAGGTGCAGGCGCTGAAGGTATTTGAAAATCAAGCTCAGGTATAGCTGGGGCTTCTAAACCTCTTGGCGTTACTGTGATAATATTTTCTTCAGGAATTGTATCTGGAAAAACGCTATCCGCGTCCGCAATTATACCTTGGGGAGCATCGCGTAAAGTCTGAACTTCAGTTTGTACAGTTGCACTAAATGTTTCAACTTCTGGGTTTACAACTTGACCATCTTCAAGAACTTCTGGAGTAGGAGTGGCACCCATATTCGAAGTTGCATGAACATCTAATCCATTTTCACGTGCCAAACTATGTATAAGATCGCTCATTTGACGTTCATCAGCCATAAAACCGCTATCTTCTACCATTACAGTCAAAGCTTGCAGTTGTTCAGGATCATCAGCATATAAAACCATATGGTCGAGAACACTAGAGTCTGGATTGTTTAATGCGCCTACAAGTAATTCTTGAGCAGAGTTAATTCCTAAAGCGCCCGCTTGCCCTTCTAAGCCATCAAAGAATTGCTGATAATCAGGATTTAAAGCAATAAAGCTTGCTTTATAAGTCTCATAACTAGCACCCCCATTATCATGAGCAGTAGCTAGAGTTTCTAATAATTCCGAGCGAGGCATTGCTGCAATTTGCGCATTAATTTCTTCTTGAGTTAATGCAACTGCAGGTGCTTTCTCAGCAATCACTTGCTGTTCCATTACTCTATCTTCATCTGATAAAGCTTTTGCAATATCTTCTTTTTCAGCGCGTACTGCATCCGCTTCTTCTCTTAAAGCTGCCTCTACATCAATTAGTTTTCTTAAACCAACAGAAGCGGGATTTGAAAATGCTGAAGTTAGAGTAATAGGCGCAGTTTCGGCAGTACTAGTTGGTGTTTCTTTGGGAGGAATTGCAGATATAGCGGCATTGATAACTTTAGATAAACCTTGATCATCATCTAGATGACCAACCGATTGTGCCAAAAGAACATCCATGGCAGCTTCATTTTGGCCAATATCAATAAGTGATTGCGCCAGTGTAGAGCTAGGATCATTTAATCCATCCATTAAATCAGCTTCAAGGTGACTTCTACCTAAACCTAGGAACCCCCCAGAAGAAGATTTTACTGTTCTAAAAAATCCTTCAAAAGCAGGATTTATACGAGAAAACTGTTGAGAAAAATCATTTGCAGAAAAATCTTTATCATCAGCTTGCATAGATGAAACTATAGATTTTGCTTGATCTACATCTGTTACAAAAAGATCATGAGGTTTAAAACCTTCAGCCAAATTGGCTAAAACAGCTATATTACCTTGTTGCATTGATTCAACTAAATAATCTGCTGTTTGTGTTGTTGCGTCTGGATAAGAAGAATAAGCCACTGAAGTTTGGCGATCTATATCTGCGATAGTGTAACCAGCCTGATCAGGCCCTTCAATTTGTTCTGCCGCCGTTTTAACAGCAAATTCAAAGTCTTCATGCCTCAAAAGCTGACGTAAAAGATCAAGAGAATTCTCAGCCTGAAACTCCTCTAATGAAGGATCACTAAGATCCCCTCTTAGGTTGGTATATACTGTCCATGCTATTTGCTGAAATTCAGTAACGGATGACATTGCTTTTTTAAAACCCCTTTTCTTCTTATCTTCCTATTATACGGAAAAAGGTTAATATTTTGCAAAGAAGGGAGAGGGTTTTTGGATAAATATAACTATATCAATGGCTTAGACTGTAAAATAAATTTTACCTATTTTGTATGAACGAGCGATTCATAAGCATCACGTAGTTTTTTAGTTATTGGGCCCACTTCGTAATGTGTATCATCAATTTGACCGATTGCGGTTATTTCTGCCGCTGTACCTGTAATAAATACCTCGTCAGCATCTTTTAACTCTTCAGGTTTAATTTGACATACAAGCAAGGGTATTTGCAAATCTTTGGCTAATTTTATAACTGTCTGACGGGTTAAACCGTCTAAAAAGCAATCTGGATCAGGGGTTTTAATTGCCTTATCTTTCACCATAAAAATATTTGCACCCGTACATTCGGCAACCAATCCACGATAATCCAGCATAAGAGAATCGGTAAATCCTTTTTCTTCAGCCGTATGTTTTGACATTGTGTGGGTGGCATATAAACCTGCGGCTTTACTCGCCGTTGTTGCGGTATCGGGCATAGGGGCGCGCCATTTTGAAGTCATCAGAGAAATTCCCTTATTGCGTGCTTCTTCCCCGAAATAGCTTGGCCATTCCCATGCGGCAATGGCAACATGGGTTTTTGTTTTTTGTGCGGAAATGCCCAATTCCTCAGACCCACGCCAGGCGACGGGACGTATATAGGCGTTTGTTAAATTATTGGCTTTTAAAATATCATGCTTTGCTTTATTCAATTCCTCAACGCTGTAGGGCATTGGCATATCAATAAGTTCGGCAGAACGGGTAAAGCGTTCCGAATGCTCAGTTTCTAAAAAAATTTTTCCATCATAACAACGCTCCCCCTCAAACACCGAACTGGCATAATGAAGGCCATGGGTTAAAACGTGGACTTTGGCATCTCTCCAAGGGACAATCTCTCCATCAAACCAGATAAAGCCTTCGCGGTCGCTAAAATCAATGCCCATCTTCTTGTACTTTCATTAAAATTGAAATCGTTTACTAAACCCAAATAATGCGTCACTATTCTTTTATAAATTATAAAATAATAATAAGCATGATTAAAGATACACCTAAAAATAATGATAAAGAAGATATTTTTATCTGTCCCGATAATCCTCAAAACATGCCTCATATTTTGGTTGTTGATGATGATGATCGTATTCGGGATTTGGTTACGAAGTATCTAAAGAAAAATCAATATATTGTCTCAAATGCCCAAGATGCAAAAACAGCGTTTGATATATTGGAAATGTTTTCTTTTGATCTTATTGTATTGGATGTAATGATGCCTGGGCAAACAGGGTTAGAGATGACCAAAGAATTACGCGTGAAATCTGATATCCCCATCTTGCTTTTAACGGCAATGGCCGAAACGGATGATCGTATTAATGGATTAATGACGGGCGCAGATGATTACTTAACCAAACCATTCGACCCAAGGGAGCTTACATTGCGTATTGATGCTATTTTAAGGCGTAGACCATCACACAATATGGAATCAACAAAATTACAAATTGGCCCATGGTTTTTTGATCCATACTTAAATTCTTTAACCGCGAATGAAGGCGATATAGTTAAATTGACAGATGGGGAAGTAACATTATTGAACGCTTTAGGTGAAAAAGCGGGAGAGATAATTGATCGTGAAACTTTATCTGAAAAATGTGGCTTTGATCCTTTTAAACGAACTATTGATGTTCAGATAACAAGGTTGCGCAGAAAAATAGAAGAAAATAATGATAACCCAAAATATTTACAAACGGTGCGCGGTAAAGGATATATTTTACGCGCGCAAAGAAGTGTTTAAAGAGGTTTAGTCATGAAATTTTCTGCAAAAAAGTTTTTACCACGCTCGCTTTTTTATCGCTCTTTATTAATACTTACAATTCCTATTATCCTCACGCTTTCCATCAGTACCTATATCTTTTTTGATCGCCACTGGGAGCGTATGGCAAGCAGACTAGCCACTGGTGTGGCAGGGGAGGCAGCCTTTATAACAGCATACCTTAATGAAGGGATTACACAAGATGCACTTGATCGGTTAAGTTATAATAGCCTTAAGCATATGCAATTAAATGTAAAGTATGTCCCCAATGGAAAAATTGTAAAAACACAAAAGCAATATTTTTGGCGTGGAAATATTATTGAAGATATTTTAGAACGTGAATTAAAACGCCGACTTGATAATCCTTTTAAAATTATTATTGATACACAAGAAAAATGGATACAAATACATATCCAGTTGGAACCAGGATTGTTAATTCTAACATCACCAGAAAGGCGGTTATTCTCATCTTCGGGATATGTATTCTTGCTTTGGATGATGGGGGTTTCTACTATATTAATGGTTGTTGCCATCTTATTTATGCGTAATCAAATTAAACCAATTAAAAAACTTGCTATCGCGGCGGAGCGTTTTGGTAAAGGGCGGGATGTTCCTTTTTTCAAACCAGAAGGGGCAAGAGAGGTACGCCAGGCCGCCCGCGCCTTTATTGGTATGCGTGCCAGAATGGATAAACAAATACAACAACGTACATTGATGTTGGCTGGTGTTTCTCATGATTTGCGTACCCCTCTAACGCGCATGAAACTTCAGGCGGAAATGATTGATGATATTGAAGAACGTAAATCTTTAAAATCTGATATTGAAGAAATGGAGCGGATGATAAAAGCCTACCTTGAATTTACAAAAGGGGAGGGCAATGAAAAGCCAGAGCGTATTAATTTAAAAAACTTAATTGAGTGTACTGAAAAATCATTCGAGCGTGCAGGATTAAAAATAACATTAGAATTTGAAGGTCAGAACTTTGAATTATATTTGCGTCCCGTTGCGTTTGAGCGATGTTTAAATAATATTTTATCAAACGCCCAAAAATTTGCGAGTTTTGTCAAAGTAACAACAATACAAAAAGAAGATGATATTGTTATTCAAATTGAAGATGATGGTATCGGAATAGACCCTCATTTTTATGAAGATGTATTTAAGCCGTTTTATCGCGAAGAAAAATCACGTAATTTAAAAACGGGGGGCGTTGGATTGGGTTTACCCATTGCCCAAGACATTGTTTTGGCACATGGCGGACAAATTGAATTAGGGCGTAGTAAATCATTAGGCGGTTTAGCTGTTACTATTACATTACCAATATAAATTAATCACATTAGTTTCCCACCAATTGGAACTGCTTTATCGGGGGAAATTAAGATCACATGATTATTTTCATCCATAAATCCCAAAACCAAAACCTCAGACATAAAAGGCCCGATCTGTTTGGGTGGAAAATTCACAATTGCGGCGATTAATTTGCCTTGTAAGCCCTGAAGGGTATAATTATGCGTTATTTGGGCCGAGGTCTTTTTAATCCCAATATCATCACCAAAATCAATCTTTAATTTATAAGCAGGGTTCCTAGCTTCTGCGAATTCTGCAGCCTCTATAATTTTGCCGACACGTATATCAACAGCGGTAAAATCATTATATGTAATAAATGTCATGGAGGTGCCTTTGTCATAAGAAAATAAATATTTATTTTATTTGATTTATTTAGGATTCTATTAACCCATTTGCGCGATGATACAAACAGGTACAATAACAAAAATCTATGATAAAATAATATAAATATGAATGATATAGGCAACGATAATTACCAGCCAGGGCTAGAGCCACCAAAACCAATGCGTGAAAATTCGGGTTGGTTATCAAGCAATATGGCACAATTAATGGTTTTCTTAAATGGTGTTATTCTTACCATTACAGCATTCGCAACCCTAAATGTTTTCATTAGCGAGATTGTCCGTGAAGAATTGATTGAAACAACCAGTAAAGTTCAAGAACAAATCTTTACTCAAATGACTCAAGCTGAAAAATCAATTAATGCCCTTTCAACAATTATCTCACAAGTTGATTATGGTGATAATAAAGCGGTTCAAGATTATGTTTCTTCTGAAATAAAATCATCGCAGTATTTTGATTCCTTATTTTTAATTGAAGGGGATGAAGTATCCTCGCTCTTTATACAAGATGATACGCCTTACGACTTTAAAGATGATTATCTAGTTATTCAAAATAATATTGATATATTTAGAAATGTAACAAAAAATGAATTCTTACTCACCCCTGTAAAGCAAGTGAATAATAATAATTCTTATGCCATGGTGAAAAAGCAACAAAGAGCAAATGGAAATTTTATTTTCACCGTTGCAATTTTTGATTTTAAAAACTTTCTTAAAAAAGATCCTTTTGGTGAAAATCAAACGATTGAGCAAGTGAGGATACTAGATGTTGATCAATCCGAAGCCTTATTTATTCAACAAAAAACTCCAGATAAAAATAGCGATAATTTTGCCCAATATACAGATGTTGAAATACAGAGTTATTGCAGGTAAAAACCTAGCCATTGAAGTAGGACTACATATTGGAACGCGTGAAGCGTTTTTGAAAAAAATTCCTCTTCTCATGCTTTTATTTGGAGTAACGCTCACATTAATTGGAACATTATATGTGCGTAATAATCAAATGCAGTCCAAGAAACTTGCGAGAATGAACAAGCAGCTTGCCTATAAAAATTTCGAGCTTAACCAACAAGTAACTGAGCGTGAAAGATTAAATGATGTTATTCAAAAATCAGCGTTAGAGCATAAAACAATTATCAATGCTGTGAGTGACATTATTGTTGAATTATCTGCTAAAGGAAAAATTCAATATCTAAATGATGCATGGAAAACGGTTACAGGATTTGATCTAGATCGTTCTATTGGACGTAGTATTTATGATATGATCTATGTTCAAGATCAGGCAGAATTGAAAAAGAGTATTGAAGCACTTGTGTCTGGAACATCACATTCCTACCGCGCCTTTACCCGCATTCGTAGTGCAGATGGTAAATTTCGTGCGGTTGAATTTTCTTTATCTATTGTGCGTAAATCAGAAGATAAAGAGATGCATTTAGTGGGAACAATCACAGATGTTGAAGAACGACGCCGCGCCGAACGTGCCTTGAGCGAGGCAGAAAAAAAATATCGTAACATCGTTGAAAATGCTGCAAGTGGAATTTATCAAGTCACACCAGAAGGTCAGTTCTTAAGTGTAAATCCAGCCTATGCCCGAATTTTAAATTATGAATCCTCTGATATTGTTCTACGCGATATTGTCAATGCACGCACAGATATTTATGTAGATGAGGCAGAGCGTGAAAAATTTCTTAAAGAGATTAGTTCATTAAATATATCCAAAAGCTATGAAACAAGTGTCCGTCGTGCCGACAATAAAATTATTTGGGTCAGTGATAATGTGCGTCCCGTTTTTGATGAGGAAAATAATCTTTTATATTATGAAGGAAGTTTGGAAGATATTGATCAACGTAGAAAAGCAGAAATGGCGTTGAAAGATGCAATGACACAATCTGATTTGGCCAACCGTGCAAAGTCCGAATTTCTTGCTAATATAAGTCATGAATTGCGAACACCTCTTAACGCAGTGATTGGATTTTCGGATATCATCCGCTCCGAAGCTTTTGGCAAGATTGAGCATGATGAATATAAGGAATATGCGGGTAGTATTTATGATAGTGGTAACAATTTATTAAAAGTTATCAATGAGATTTTAGACGTGTCTAGAATTGAAGCAGGAGAGCGTACCTTAAAAGAAGGGGCGGTGAACATAAGGTCATCTATTTTATCATGCTTGTCATTAATGGAATCAAAAATTAAAACGGCAAAAATTCGTGTTGATAATAAAGTCATAGATGAAAGTTTGGGTTTAATTGGTGAAAGCCAAGCGATAAAACAAATGCTTATGAACTTAATTGGAAATGCTGTCAAATATAGCCCCCCTAATGGCTTGATAATGGTCGATGCAACGACAAGCAATGATGGCCGATTGCATATATCCATAACCGATACGGGTATTGGAATGTCAGACTCCGAACTGGAAAAGGCGCTATCCCCCTTTGGTCAGGTGGAGGTAGAGCATAGCCGTACAACTTCGGGAACAGGGCTTGGATTAACATTGGTAAAATCACTGATTGAATTGCATGGGGGTGAATTAGATCTTGTTTCACAAAAAGGAATAGGAACAACGGCAACCTTAATTTTCCCTGCAAAACGTGTGACGAATAAACAAAGCAATCCTAAAAATATTTCTACAGATGCATAAGCTTTTATAAAAATTGATTTGCTTTTAATTCTTCTTCTAAATCTTGGTGGGACATATTAATAATCTTTTGCGCGGTTTCAAAACTATATCCTGCACGTCCCATAATGCCCAATGCTTTATCAAATTCATATTTATTATTGAGGTCATAAGGTCCAATTTTCTTTTTACGTGCAAAAGTCAGTGCGGCGTAATAATCACCACGATACTCGGTATCATATTCATCCAAATCATGGATTTTTAAAGCAGTTTTAATCTGTTCCCCCTCATATCCCTTTTGGCGAAGTTTACCTTCAATTTGGCGTGAGGATAATCCGCGTCTTCGAAAAGATATTATCATTCCTTTTAAATACGCTTCATCATCAAGCAGCATCATATTTATGAATTTTTGAGTGACAGTATCCAGCATAATCAAACATTCATCATAATCTTGATCCACATGATGGCGGCAGGATTTATTGATTTTGCGTTTCATCACTGTTTTAAAATGCATTGAACTGGCGGTGAATTTTTGTAGATACGCCATACCAGAATTATACAAATATTTCTCGCTTATTTTCTTAGGGGGTTCAATTTCACGTTTCGATGTATCGGAAAATTTCTTTTTCGATTTTCTTTTATTCGTCGGTGGTTTATCGTATGTCGATAAAGTCATAAATAATAAGATAGCATGTTCATGAATGAAACAAATCAAAATTCATTAGATCCACGGGAAATAAAAGGCATAAATATTGTTGGCCTTCAAACCCTTGTCGGTAAGGAAGTGGGGCGTTTTATTAATGTTTACACACAAACCGTTGTTGCGCCTGTTGTGACAACATTGCTGTTTTATGCAGTTTTTGCATTGGCATTTGGCGGTGTTACCCGCACAATTGGTGATATACCCTACCTTACTTTTTTGGCACCAGGTTTAATTATGATGACTATGGTTCAAAACTCATTCGCCAATACGTCATCGTCCATGGTGATTGCAAAGGTTCAAGGGAATATTGTTGATATTTTAATGCCCCCCTTATCAGCGGGAGAGCTTTATTGGGGGTATATTATTGGCGGTATTGCCCGCGGTATTATGGTTGGTGGGGTGGTGGGTTTAGTTGTTGCCATTACTGTGGGTGTTCCCCTTCATTCTATTTTTTATGTTCTTGCGTTTGCCGTTCTTGGTACCATGATGTTGTCCAGTATAGGTTTGGCAGCAGGAATATGGTCACAAAAATTTGATCATATTGCTGCGGTTACAAACTTCCTTGTGACCCCTTTAACATTTTTATCGGGAACATTTTATTCCATTAATCAATTACCCAAATTTTGGGCAGATTTGGCACATTTCAATCCCTTCTTTTATATGATTGATGGGTTTCGATATGGTTTTATCGGGCAATCTGATGGAAATGTAGTTATAGGATTGATTTTCCTTACTGTTATCAATATCGTTCTGGCATTATCGACATGGTGGATGATAAAATCAGGATATAAAATTAAATCATAATTTTTGATAAAATGCACAATCCTATATATGGTAATTAAAAAATGAGTGATGTTGTTTCCCTAAATTCAAAGGCAAATTTATCGGGTGATGTTATTCGCCCGTTTCAATTAGAAGTTTCAAGCCTGCGCGGCCGTATTGTACGCCTTGATAAGGTATTGGATAATATTTTAGATGCCCATGCTTATCCGCAAATTGTTAGTCAATTATTGGCGGAAACTGTAACGTTATGCGCACTTTTATCCTCGATGTTAAAATATGATGGGGTTTTTACCCTTCAAACGCATGGGGATGGCCCCATTGGTATGCTGGTTGCTGATATGTCTAGTGATGGAGCGATCCGTGGTTGTGCCAGCTTTGATGCGGAGCGTGTATTTAATATGCAAACAGATATCTTAAAATCAAAAGCACCGCTTACCCTCTTATTAGGAAAAGGGCATATCGCCTTTACAGTAGATCAAGGAGATAATACAGACCGATACCAAGGCATTGTTGAATTGCGTGGTAAATCATTGACCGAATGTGTTCAACATTATTTTACGCAATCTGAACAAATTGATACGGGAATTAAAATCGCCGTTAATAAAGAAGATAAAAACTGGCGTGCGGCAGGCATCATGTTACAACATATGCCAGAAGAAGGGGGAGAGAAAAGCCAACAGGACAGCCAACGAAACAGCCAAGAGAAAAGCATAAAGCCACCCCCAATTAGCAATCGTGATGAAGATGATTGGCAACGCGCCATGGTGTTTTTAGAAAGTTGTAAAGAGGAGGAGCTTTTATCCGAAGCGTTGCATGGGCATGATATTCTCATCCGTTTATTTCATGAAGAGGGGGTACGTGTTTTTGACCCTATAAAATTACGTCATGAATGCCGATGCTCTATACAAAAGGTTGAGAATATCGTTCGCATGATGAGCCAAGAAGAACGTGAAGACATGGCAAATGAGAATAATTTGTCCATGACATGTGAGTTTTGTAGCAAGGAATATATTCTAAGTGATGATATTTTAAAGCCAAAACCAAAGCAGACCAATCCCAATGCATAAATTTAAGATTTTGCCACTTTTTGTAATTGTTCTTTTATTGAGTGTTGGGATAGCGGGATGCACAACGGCAGATTATTCAACCGCAAAACCCCTTCCTAGTTTAACATTCAATCACCTAAATCCTTATTCGGTAAATAGTGGCGCAACGCGCATTACGCAAAGTTTTCAATCGGGGGATATGACCCGCCAAACATCGTTAGAGTTTGGTAAAAGCCCTGCATCGTTATTAAAACAATATGCAAATCAACGATTCATAACATCAGGCGCCCCCCAAACTTTTGTTTTTAACATTAAAAAGGCAAAATTAAGTAAAACGTCTTCTAATACAGATGCCCTTAATTTTATGGTGGGTTTAAGTCTGGATGTTTATAAAATGGAAATTCTTTTGGAATTATCCTTATTGCACCCCAATGGAAAAAAGGCGCAACCGCATAACGTTTATTATGAACAAAAATTAACTTTATCCTCAAATGTAACTTTGAAAGAGCGTGAGTATGCTCAGTTTGAATTTTATGAAAAAATGATTACCGATATTGATAGGGCGGTCAGCGATATTATTCAAAACAAACTATAGGAAAGTTTTTTATGAACGCCAAAATTGCGGCATGAAAAGAACCAAGACTGTAAATAATTCCAACCGTCCCAAAATCATACCCACACACATGACCCATTTTGCCGCATCGGGAATAGGCTGAAACGTGCCTGTTGGCCCAATAATGTCACCCAGTCCTGGGCCAACATTGGCGATAGAGGTTGCCGCACCAGACATGGCTGTGATGAAGTCCAAACCCAAAAAAGATAAAGCAATAGCCAAGAAAACAAAGCTTAATGCAAAGACAAAGAAAAACCCCATAACCGAAGATGCAACACCCTTGGGGATTGCTCTGCCATTATAATGCGGTGTAAAAACCCCATGCGGATGAATTAATTGTTTTAATTGTGTAATTGTAATTGACCAGAGGACTTGAAAGCGAAAAATCTTTATCCCACAAGTGGTTGATCCTGCACAGCCGCCAACAACCATAAGAAAAAACAATAAGATTACAGCAAAACTGCCCCATGCCATATAATCGCTACTGGTATATCCTGTTCCCGTAATAAGGGATACGATATTGAAACTGGCGCGACGCAATGCCTCGCCCAAATCCATGCCATTATTAATCGTCAGATAGATAACCATAAATCCAATAGCGGTAAAAATAAGCATAAGAAACGCTTGCACTTGCGAATCGCGAAAAAGACTTTTTAAATTGCCCCGAACGGCTTTTACGTAAAGTATAAAAGGAAGCCCCCCCATTATCATAAAAACCGTTGCTGTAATCTCAGTCCACGGATTATCGAAATTTGAGAAGGAGGAATCAAATGTTGAAAACCCACCCGTTGCAATGGTGGTCATGGCGTGTGCCATTGAATCAAAACCACTGAGACCAGAGAGGCGATAACAAGCCATACAGATCAAAGTTAAAAGCAAATAGATCATCCCTATAGAGGCCGCAAGTTGTTTTGCACGGGGGAGGGCTTTTTCATTCTCTGATGATTTAGTTTGAAATAACTGCATTCCGCCCACTTTTAGAAAAGGAAGAACAGATAATGCCATAACAATAATACCGATACCCCCCAGCCATTGTAAAATTGCCCGCCATAGTAATATACCCGGTGGGGCATCATCTAACCCGACAATTACAGTCGATCCTGTTGTGGTGATACCCGAGACAGATTCGAATACAGAATCAGTTAAGCTCATATTCATTGCAGAAAAATAAAAGGGAAGTGATGCCGCCGCCGCTAGAACCAGCCAACTTAGGGTTGTTAGAAGGAATGTTTGGCGCATTGTAATATGAAATTGATCGCCTTTATTCATCAGGATAAGCCCACCCCCTAAAAAGAGGATAAAGACCATGCTAACCAAAAAGATTTTCCAATCTTCATTACCTGATACCAAATCGGCAATTAGGGGCAATATCATTCCCCCCGCAAGAGTGCATAATAAAATACCAATGACATAGAATATAGGGCGTGTGTCCATCATCATAATTTAAAGCAGTCCATTCATAAAAACCACTTTTATTTAAACCCTATACCAAGAACAAATTATCACAACGCAATAAAAAAGGCCGATATTAAAATCGACCTTTTAAAAATTATATATTTATAAAATTACTGGAAGGTAATTTCTGTACGGCGATTTGCAGGCTCACGCACATCATCAGGTGTTTGAACAAGAAGTTCATTCTCACCACGGTGATTAAGTTGTAGCAAGTTTGCATCAACACCACGCTGTACCATTGCATCCCGAACAACATTTGCACGTTGCATAGAAAGCTTTTGGTTATAGGCATCTGATCCAGAAGTATCAGTATGACCAACCAAATCAATTGAAACCAAGCTTCTTGTCTGCGCTTCGGCAGCAGCCGCATCAAGGATGCTAATGGCACCAGGGTTCAATGTATATTCATCCCAATCAAAGAATACGATATATTTTGCATTCTCTAAAGCCATCGGCTCATTCGGGTCAATATCAAATGGTTGAGGTGCAGGCGCAGGGGCAGGAGGCGGTGCAACTGGTGTTGCTGCTTCTAACTGTGCGATGGCATCCATATATTTTGATTTACACGCAGAAATTTGATCTTGCTGAAAATTTTCTTCTTGTTCTTCAATCCAGCAATCAAAACGAACTTGTGCGTAGGCTGATAATGCAGGTTGCATTTCTCGTGCACCATTTGCATAAACATTAACAAGACGGGAGCGCGCAACAATAAGCTCCTCTGCATGTCCTTGTAATAAACTCCAATCACTAACGGGTTCAGGCATAACCATATCACCACGCGCCGCAGCCAATCCCTTACGACTAAAATGTAAAGCGTCTGCTTCATCATCAAAATTATCAAGCTCGTTATTCACAAAAGCTCGATAATTTGTGGTCAATTCTTGAGTGAAAGTATTACCAACCGCGTTCGCTTCATTTAATGCATCAACTTCTGCAAAATTATGTGTTGAACAAGCACTTAGCGATACAATTGCGGCCAAAGCCAAAACAGGACGTATCATTTTCATGGGGAAAAACTCCTAAAAATTATTATTTTGTTCAAAACCAATTTTTTGAACGAATATTATGTTTATACCCTTCCAGTGGCAAAAGTAAAGGTGAAAATGTACTTTTTATCAATGATATAAGGAAAAAAAACCCTGTTTCTTTAAGTCTATAATGTGTTTCCGAAATAATTTTTTGCAAAGCTTGACAGAATGCTTAGGAATATCGTATCCCTTCGTCATCTTGAAAAATACAAATCAAATAATAATAAAAGAATAGGTGTGTCTATGATGTCAAAAGGGCAAAAAGTTGCGATTTTGGTCGCAAACGGTTTTATCGAATCCGAGTTTATTCAAATGCAAAAAACAATGCGTGAATTGAATGTTGATATGAAAATTGTTAGTGCCAATCAAGGACTTGTTAATGGCTGGGATGGTCAAGGATGGGGACATAATTATGCCGTTGATGCCCAAATTAATACCGCCCTTGGCGCTGACTATGATGTTTTGGTAATTCCGGGAGGAACTCGCAGCCATGACAAACTTAAAATGACGGCACATACAAAACGCTTTATCGGTAGTATGATGATGGCTCAAAAGCCTGTTATGGCAATAGGTGATTCCGTTAATCTTTTATCCGAAACAGAACAGCTTGATGGTCGTACCGTTACAGGCCCCGATGAATTACGTCAAATGGCAACAAGCAATGCTGCGATTTGGAATGAAGAATCCGTTACTATTGATGATAATCTTCTCACAGGAGTTTGGTCGGATGATTATGCCACCGCCATGCAAGATATGATAAAAGATCATATTAATAATGGCGATGATATAAAAGCCGCCGCTTAAAGTCATATGAAGGCAGAAACACAAAGTCTTATTGATGATATTCATAGCGCGTTAAGTGTGCTAAGGAGGCATCTTTGACTGGGATAATGCAACACGTCGATTGGAAGAATTAAACGTTCTTGTCGAAGACCCCACCCTTTGGGATGATGCAGATAAAGCGCAAAGTTTGATGCGCGAGCGCACGCGCCTTGATAGCCAAATATCCAATGTCCTTCAAATTGAAACAGATACCCAAGATAATGCCGAGCTGATTGAAATGGGGGAGGCCGAAGGGGATGAAGTCAATCGTTCAAGAGGCAGAAAAATCACTTCAAGAATTAAAAGAAATAGTTGAAAAACAACAGCTTGAAAGCCTTCTTTCAGGTGAAGCTGATGGTAATGATTGCTATTTAGAGGTTAATTCAGGCGCAGGGGGAACCGAAGCTCAAGATTGGGCAGAAATGCTCTTGCGTATGTATTTACGATGGGCTGAAAAGCGTGGTTTTAAGACGACCATTATTAACAGAAGCGATGGCGAGGAGGCAGGAATAAAGTCCGCAACGGTGCGTATCGCAGGTGAGATGGCTTATGGTTGGCTTAAAACCGAAGCAGGAGTTCATCGATTGGTACGTATCTCACCTTACGATTCTAATGCACGTCGCCATACCAGTTTTGCATCTGCGGCAATTGCCCCCGTGGTTGATGATAATATTGATATTGAGATTGAAGAAAAAGATTTACGAATTGATACCTATCGTTCCAGCGGCGCGGGCGGTCAACATGTTAATACAACCGACAGTGCGGTACGTATCACGCATGAGCCTACGGGTGTTGTGGTTGCTTGCCAAAATGAGCGTTCCCAACATAAAAACAAGGCAACGGCAATGAATATGCTAAAAGCACGATTATATGAGCGTGAAATTCAACAACGTGAACAAGATGCAGCTGATGCCCATGATGATAAAAGTGATATTGGATGGGGGCATGCTATTCGTTCGTATGTTTTACATCCTTATCAAATGGTGAAAGATCAGCGTACAGCTTGCGAAACTACAGATACTAACGGCGTTTTAGATGGTAAAATTGATACATTTTTAGAAGCATCACTCGCCAAGAAACTAAACCCTGAATAAGTTTAATATATGTAGGTTATTGAATAGATTACGTCCTTTCGCTTGCGAATTGACGGTATTTAACAAAGTCCTTTCGCTTGCGAATTGACGGTATTTAATAAAGTCCTTTCGCTTGCGTATTAACGGTATTTAAAAAAGTGCTTCTGCTTTGGTATTGACGGCATTTTTAAAATTATGAGGGTAAGGGAATGCTGCCCCTTGCATAATGTATGTTTAATCCCTAAAGTTTAGGCTTAATAAAAGATGCGGCACATATAAAATTATGTTGTTTAACGCAGGGTTTAAAATTTAAGGTTAAAATAAATGCGTAAAATTCCTTTAACATTATTATCGCTTTCAATGCTAAGTATGCCTACTTTTGCTCATGCACAAATGGCATCTCAAGAAATCCCTCAGTTTCTACCAAAGGCTGGTTGGACGGTAAAGCCAGCAGTTACTGGTGATTTACGCAGTTTAAATGGTTTAAAACTACCCTGTTTGATGATGGTTGAATATGATAATGGCTATGTTATGCGGTTATCGGGCGGTAATGGTCAATTGATGGCGATGGCTATTGATTTTCGTCAAGATGTGTTTGTTCAAGGGCGCAAATACAATGCCAATATTTTAATCGACGGCACATCAATCGCTCAGGTTCAAGCTACATCATTCTCCAAGAATGCACTAATTATCAATACGCGAAATATCGAAAATATTTATAATAAAATCGCAACAGGACAACAATTGTCTTTAGATGTTGAAGGCAACCAATTTCAATTCCGCCTTGGCAATATTTCAGAAGCCTCACAAAGGTTAGAATCTTGTTATAATGGCGATAATGCTATTTCAACGGCAGGTATGCCACAAGCATTAGGGGGGGATCGCCCCTCACCAAGCAGTAATATTGAAACAGCATCATTAGGGAACCAATCAACAGCAAATATTCAATGGAATGATACCAAACAGGCCATTTCAAATCCACGTAGCATCGTTGAAATGCCACCATCACAACCCCGCCGATTAAAACCATCTGAGATTTGGCGCGCCCGTAAAGGGGATAGTATCAAAGCAACCTTAACCCGCTGGGCGGATAAAGCAGGAGTTGCCATTGATTGGCAAGCCGATATACAAGGCGAAGTTATACAAGATATGGCGCTGACAAATAGTTTTGAAAATGCAGTGCAGACACTTATCGCGCAAAACGCAGCTGCCACTGGCATACAGGCAGATATGCGCGGCAGCGTTCAAGCATCAAATCAAAATAGTGAGGCATCACCAATATCAAGAATGCCGACACAATTAATGCCCGTATCATCATCATCATCAGTATCACCACCTAGAACAACTCAATTATCAACTCCACCCCAAACCATGCGTAGGAATACAACCCAAAACAATGCAAATTGGCAGGTCAATCAAGGGGAAAATTTGCGTGTTGCTTTAGAAGAATGGTCAGAACGTGCAGGTGTTGAATTACACTGGCAAGCCAATCAAAGTTTTTCAGTGCGGCAAAATATTGCGAGTGATGGATCATATGAAGAAGCATTGCGGTCTATTTTAACGCAATTCACAAATGATTCTGTGCGTCCTCTTGCTCAATTGAATAATGACCCGACAACAGGGCGCCGTATTTTAATAGTACAGTCTTCACGCGTTTTATAATTTAATTTCTAATGTTTATAAATTAGGGTAAAACTGCATACAAGGCTTGGTATGCATAGGCTCGGCATGGTAAGTTTATAAAAGCTTTTAGTCCTAATTCTTGGCTTTACTGTTATTTTATTATTCCAAACTTAAAAATGGTTCATAACTATGCGCAAAAATAAATCTTCATTTCATTTGTCACTTAAGTCTTTGGGGCTTGGATGTTCTGCACTCGCGGTTCTTGTGATTGCTCCATCGTTTGCAAATAATACAGCATGGGGGCAAGAAGTTGCCGCGCTAAACCCAACAAGTGGGTGGAATTTAAAATCTGATGCCGATAAAACCAGTGGTTATTGTGCTTTGTCCCGATCTTTCGATGATGATGTCGTTTTGACATTGGGACGTAATCAAGCGGAAGAATATTCTTTAGCGATTGATTTTCAAAGGGCCAAGTTGGATGAAGATAAAGCATATCCCATCACATTACAGCCTGCACCGGGTCAAATTCGCGCCTATGAAATGATGCCCGCATCTGCGCGCGCAATTGTCGTGCGCCTTGGATATGATGATAGTTTTTTTAAAGCATTAGAAAAATCAAACTTATTAAAAGCTGAAATTAATAAAGTAAAATATAATTTTCAAATTAATGATATGGGCAAGGGAAACGCGCAGTTAGATACTTGTCTTGCCAAAATTAAGGGAACAAACAATGTAGAAGTGGCGCAAAATTTTAAAGCTGAAAAAATTGAAGCGGCAGAAAAAACTAAACTAGCCGAAGTTCAAAATAATGCTAATCCTACGCCAATTGTTACAACTAAAGCTGAGCCTACAAATGAAATTCCAAAACCGATTGAAATTAAAAAGGCAGCTGTAGAAGTAAAACCAGCAATTGCAAAGCCACCCAAAGAAATCACCATAAAACGTGTCGGCCAAAAAGAGATCACATCTATAGAGCCTTCCCAACCTACAGTTCAAAATAAACTTGTAGATAATAAGCAAGATATTAAACAAAATGAAAAAGCTGTAACGGTTGCGAATGCTACATCAACAAACACCCAACCAAAAGTTGCTGTGAAAGCGGAGGCGCCTAAAACAGTTGCGAAGCCTTCACAAGTCGAAATTCAAAAAATTGCGCCTGTTACTACTCAAAAACAATCAATCGTTGCCGCGCAACCTAAATTACAAAGACCAACTGAAATTGCCCGAAATAACCGCTTATCTGGTAATCAATCTGTTTCACCAACATTGAATGTCGCCAATCAAAATGTTTTGGCTGTTCCTTCTCCTGAAATTGTTGAATCTGATAGTGCTCAGCTAAAGCCTGCTGTGCCTATTAAAACGCAAGCCGCCAATACTGAAACACAAACGGCATTAAATAATACTAATCAAACTAATTATGAAGCACCAATTACGCCTAATATGTTGAATGCGCCTAAACCTTTTTCATCAACAGTATCAGCGCCACAAAAGGTTGAGGTTGTTACTGCAAATGATACGGATCAAAAAGTTGAACAGAAAAAAGCTGTTATTGAAGCCGAAGCAAAAGCGATCAATCAAAAACAACAAAAACTTGCCAAAGCAGTAGAGGAGCAAGAACAAAAATTAGAATTATTAGATGAAAAAGATTCTAAAAACGAAGTCGTAATCAACAACATTCGTGAAGAGATTGCTATTTTACGTATTGAAAATAGAAAACTTATCGAAGATGCCCAAAAGGCGCGCGCGCAATTGGATAGTGTGGCTGTTGAAAGCGGTACTCAAGCCATGAAGCGAATACGCGAGTACGAGCGAAAATTAGAAGCCGCGCAAGCGGATAACCGTACATTGGCACGTCAAATGGATGAGATGCAAAATCTAAAAGCGCAAGGACGATTGGATACAGTAAATGGTGATGTGGATTTAACGCAAACAACATTACGTTATAATGAGGCAGAGCGGGAGATTAATCGTCTTGGCCTTTTACTAGAACAACAGCGTGCTGCTCATAATTCAGAAAAGCGAGAATTAGAACAAATGCTTTTTGACCCTGCCGTGACGAATGAGCAACAACGTAAAAAATTATCTCAGTTAGAAGATAGATTGAAAGCAAGCGAGGCACAATATGCCCGCGCTCAAAGTGAGCTTGCAAAACGCGCGGCTATAAAACCAGAAGTTATTATTAAACCAGACCCAAAAACCGAAGCCGAAAGACAACGTTTGGCCAATGAGAAGGTCAAGTTAGAACAAGAATTATCGGCTTCTCAAGAAAAATATTCTCAAGAATTAAAGGTGGCACAACAACAACTAGAGCAGTCTAAACTTTCTTTAGAACAGAAATCTAGAATAGAAGAAGAAAAACAAAGTTTAGCCAATGAGAAGGTAAAGCTAGAGCAAGAATTATCAGCTTCACAACAAAAATATGCTCAAGAATTAAAAGTGGCACAACAACAATTGCAACAATCGCAAATTGCATTACAACAAAAACCAAAAACAGAGATTGTGATTAAACCTGATCCAAAAGTTGAAGCAGAAAAACAACGCCTTGCCGCAGAAAAAGTACAACTACAAATTGAGTTGCAAACATTACAAAGTCAATTAAATCAAACTCAAATTGCGTTGAAAAAACAAGAAGAACGTAAGCCCCCCGTCGCCATGGCGGATCCTTTAGTACAACGCAACAACATACAAATTGAACAACTTAATAAAAAGCTTTCTTTACAAAATCAACAATTGGAAACATATCAACGTAAAATTGAACTTGAAAAACAAGAACAAGAAACGTTAAAACAAGAACAAGCACGTTTACGCCAAGAGCAAGAACTTTTAAAGCAACAAGCGACAATCGCCACTCAAAAAGCAGAACAAGCAGCAAATCAAGCAAAAATGGCGCAACAATCAATGGTGCAATCAAAACAAGAAGCACAAGCCGAAACACAAAAACTTCGGTTGGAACAGCAGCGTATTCAAAATACATTGCAACAAGAACGCGCAAAAATACAACAAGAACAAGCAAAATTAGCACTTTTGGAACAAGAAAAACTAAAAGCTCAAGCGCAGCAACGCCAACAATTAAAAACACAGCAAGATCAAGCGGCTAGAAATGCCGCCTTGGCCCAAGCGCAACAACAACAAGCACAACAACAAGCTGCAATAATGGCACAGCAAGAGCAAGCAGCAAAATTAGAAGCCCAAAAACGTGCTTTTAATGCACGAAAAATTGAATCTATTTTAAGCCAATCCGGTTTATTTCCTAATGCTGGAGTGCGCCAAACATCTTCAAATGAATTTCGCTGGAATATTGGCAATGTAAATGGAAAAGCAAAGGTTGCTGAAATTTCACAAACACCCAATATGAACAGTTTTGTTCAAGGGTACATTGCCAATGCAAAACAATCTTGTCAGGGTGATTTTGCCTCTCTTCCATCACAAACAGGTCAGCCTAATAACTACGAGATTGCATGTGTTGGCGGGGCGCAGAATAGATCATCATCATTGCTATTTACTCAACGTGACAATCATTATATCGCTATTGTTCATGAAACTACGGCTGATGATATGGATTTGGCTATGGATGCACGGGATCGTATAGCAGAAAAGCTTTAATTAAAGTTTTGTAAAGCTTGTCATACTTAATTCATAGTTTTATGTTTTTTTATACAACAGAGAAACAAAATAATTACAACATAGTTTGCATCTTTATGATCTCTCTATTGTATATATAAGGAAATTTTATGCGCTTATTAATTGGATTTTTTACATTAATTGCTGTGTTATTAGTGGGTGCATTGGTGGCACCGCAATTTGTTGATTGGAACAAATATAAACCACAAATTATTTCCCAAGTGCAAAAAGCCACTGGATTAGATGTTAATGTTGCAGGTAACTTATCAATGGCTGTTCTGCCAACACCGCACGTAAAAATCGAAGATTTAACAGTTATTGCGCCACGAAAAAAAGAATTTGAGAATCTTTTAAAAATGAAAAGTGCCGAAGTAAATCTTGAGCTTATGCCACTTTTCCAAAAACAAATCAAAGTAACGAGTATCACGCTTATTGAGCCTGATATTAAAATTGAAATTTTGGAAGATGGTACACCATCTTGGCAGACAGAACAGTTGAACAATACAGCAAAGAATAAACAGACCCGCTCAGATGAGAGTATTGAACAAGACTTAAATAATTCTAACAATAAACTAGAATCAATTGCTCTTGATAAAGTTGAAATAAAAGATGGAAAGCTGGCTTTTATTAATCATCAATCAAATACGCGTCACACCATAAATGATATGGATATGGTTGTAAAAGCAAACAGTTTAAAGGGCCCGTTTGATGGTCAAGGGCGTTTTGATTATAACAATAATTCAATTGAATTTGATATGACCGCAGGTGAAATTCCAAAAGAAGGAACGCTTCCTTTGCAGCTTGAGGTTACAATTCCTGATACTGGCGCGTATCTTAAGTTTAACGGCGTTGCATCATTGTCTCAACCTCTAGATATCCAAGGAAAAACTTTAGTAAAAGCGCAATCAATTGCAAATTTAATATCTGTTGTTAATAATGAAAATAATATCAATATTACAGAAGATATTACTATTGAAGGAATGCTAAGCGCGGATGAAAATCGTGTTCAGCTTGATGATTTAAAAATAGGAACATCAGATTTTGTTGGCACAGGTAACTTATTTGTTGAGAATTTAAATAATAACAAACCTTTACTGTTTGCGGGTACAGTACAATCTTCAAATGTTCTTAATCTAAATCCATTCTTAAAAAAATCTAAAAATGATGGACCTCAAAATACGGGAAATTATGATAGTAAAACTTCATCGAATAATAATGAAATTATACCCAATACATTGACATTACCGATGCCCATTAATGTAGATTTGAAAATGGATGTTGCAGGATTGCGGTTTCAAAAATATAATCTTCAAGGCGTGAATCTTGCCCTTGCAAAAAAAGATGGGGCGATAAAATCTATTTTTAAAGTAAATGAAATGCCAGGACAGGCAAGCGCATCAGGAACGCTTGCTATTAATTATGCCTCCTCATCAAAATCTGCAAAAACAGGGCAAGCTATTTATTCTGACCCAACGGTTGGTTATAAAATTAATGGTCAAATTGGTCAATTGGCGGCATTCTTGAATGAATTTGCACCCCAAGCCGATACCAAAGCCATCACTAAGCTATACAGTAATGCACAATTTAATTTAGATGGATCAATTAAAAATGGCGCCATTCTATTAAAAGACAGCACAATAAAAATGAATGATTTGATTTTGGGTTTATCAGGTAGCTATGAACCTAAAACAAGCTCAAATCGTGCAAAAGCGATTATTGATGTTAGTGCGGATACGATTAATTTTGATAAATTATCAGGTGTAAAATCAGAAAATAATGTTGTAGAAAATAATTCGGATGTAACGCGCGCTAGCAATTCTAATGATCATTCAAAAATCTTAGACCCCATTCGTAACTTATCACTACCAATGAATGTTGATTTTGATATGAGTGTTCAAAACGCAATTATAAATAATTTAGATTTATCTGGGTTGCGTGCAAGTGGGAAAATTCGTCCCAATACAATGATCCTTGATACGTTGTCGGTGAATAATCTTAATGGCGCAACATTAAGCCTAAAAGGTAAAATTGAAAACTTACAAAAACTTTCAGGGTTAGATTTAACGGCGTATATAAAAACAGATGATTTAAAGTCTTTTGCCAAAAGTTTAGAAATTGATTCAACGAAAATCCCCGACTCCGTTAATAAATTAGAGGCAACAATTGAAGGAAAAGGGGCAATTGAGAACATGACGTTTGCTTCGAATGTTAAAGCGTTGGGTGGGCAGCTTGATGCGAATGGTCAAGTGACAAACTTCCTTAAAACACCATCATTTGATGGGCTTGCTTTGCGTATCAAACATCCCAATGCGAATAATGCGATCAAGGCATTCTCTCCAAATTTTCAAGGATCTGATCCGCTTAGCCAACCCATTGATTTTTATGCCAAAATAAATAGTAGCGAAAAAATTTATAACTTTTCTGATATCAAAGCTACGCTTGGGTCGAGTGATTTTACAGGTAATTTAAAGGTTGATATGACCGATAAAATAACGGGAATTTCCGGTGATATTAATGCCGGAAAAATTGCATTAGATAGCTTGTTAAAATCAAATTCTTCTGGTGGAACAAATCCCCGTAATGGAAGTGCAGGGCGTGCAAATACAAATTCATTAAACGCAAAATGGTCAACCGAACCGATTGATTTATCATGGATGAACAATAATAATATTAATGTCAATTTATCAGCGCAAAATGTAACCTACGGTAAATGGAATTTTTCTAACCCATCAACGGATCTAAAAATTTCAAATGGCATTATGAAAGTTAATGGATTAAAGGCGGGTGTTTTTGGTGGTAATGCAACATTAAACACGACCGTAACTGCAAACCCTGTTTCGATTGATTTATCAAGTAATATGAGCGGCATTGATATTGAACAATTGGCTGGTGCGCTAAGTAATTCTAATAAATTAAAATCAAAAGGAACTGTTTCTTTTGTTGTTGATGTAAATGCGGTTGGAAACAGCCCTAGCGCCCTGATTAATAACCTTAATGGATCATCAAATAGTCAATGGAAAAAATATTATAATTGAAGGGTTTGATTTTGCTAAATTAGCGCAAGGCTTAAATACAAAGCAAAAATTTGCAATATCATTACAAAATTTTGCCAGTGGTGCATTACGCGGTGGGCAAACACAATTTGATACACTCAATGGTGATTATACGATTAATAATGGAATCGTAAGTATTACCAACATGGTTTTGGATGGACCTTCATCTGTGATAAATAGTACGGGTCAGGCTGATTTACCAAAATGGTATATTAATGTTGATAATAAAATATTGTTAAAAACTGTCGAAGATTTTGATCCTATAATCATTCAAATTAAAGGATCAATCAGCAACCCTGGTACATTCGGTAAAGATATCTTACAAGATTACTTGCAACAAAAATTACAACGTAAACTTGGTAAAGAGTTGCCTGATATTTTAGGCGATGATGTCACACAAAAATTACAACAATTTGGAATTTTGCCTCAAAAAGACAAAGCGGCAGATACGATCCCAAAAGAAGATTTTGGTTTAAGTGATATTATCAAACAAGAGGCAAATGATAATAATAATGCACAAAATATACCAGAAGATGATGCGAACACGAACGATACAGCCGTGGAGCCTGTACAGGAAACAGCTCCAGCGCCAGCACAAGAAATTGTTCCTGAAGTTGTAGAAGAAGAACCAAAAAGAATTGAAACACCTGAAGATGCGGTAGAGCAATTATTAAACAGTGAAACGCCCGAAGATGCCGTTAACAATTTAATAAATGGTTTGTTTTAAACTTTCTTATTAAAACTATTTAAAACAAATAGGCGAATGGCACTTGAAAGGTTAATTGAACGCGCCTCATCAATTTCGGTAATCAATTGATTAATTGATTTATTATTGTCTAGTGCCAACTGGGTAAATATTTCCCAAAAGGGCTGCTCAATAGAAACACTTGTCGCATGGCCCGCAATTGTTACAGAGTGTTTAACAATAGGTTGATTTAAAATATCGGCCAAATCATTATCATCTTTAGCCTTAGGCACTTGGTTTAACCATGTTTTCTGGTTTCACCCATTTATCAAACTCTTCTTCGGTTAACAAACCCAAATTAACCCCTTCTTCTTTTAAAGTGGTGCCGTTTGCATAGGCGGTTTTGGCAATCTTTGCGGCATTGTCATACCCGATGTGCGGGTTTAAGGCCGTAACCAACATTAAAGAATTTTGCATAAGTTCGGCAATACGTTTTTCATTCACCTCAATCCCAACTAAGCAATTTTTGGTAAAGCTATTGACGCTATCGGCAATAAGTTGAATAGATTGTAAAACATTATAAATAATAACAGGTTTAAAAACATTAAGTTCAAGATGCCCGTTACTACCCGCAATTGACACGGTAGTATTATTTCCCATGATTTGCGCGCAAACCATTGTAATGGCTTCACATTGTGTAGGATTAACCTTACCCGGCATGATGGAAGACCCTGGCTCATTCGCAGGCAAAATGATTTCTCCAATACCCGAACGGGGGCCAGATCCCAATAGACGAATATCATTGGCAATCTTCATTAACGATACCGCAACAACGTTAAGAGCACCATGCAATTCAACCATAGCATCATGCGCGGCCAGCGCCTCGAACTTGTTATCTGCGGTTACAAATTCTAATCCAGTAACATTTGAAAGCTGAACCGCAAATTTTTCTGCAAATCCTTCTTTAGAATTAATACCTGTTCCCACAGCAGTTCCCCCTTGAGCCACTTCCATGACTCGCGGCAAACAAGCTTCAATGCGGGCAATACCATATTCAATTTGTTTGGCATAGCCAGAAAATTCTTGCCCTAATGTAAGGGGGGTTGCATCTTGCAAATGGGTACGTCCATTTTTAACATATTTGTTAAACGCCTCCACTTTATTCTCTAATTCCTCATGCATATATTGTAATGCAGGAATAAGTGCATCATGCAATTTCTCCGCAGCAGCAATATGCATTACGGTTGGAAAAGTATCGTTTGAGCTTTGCCCCATATTTACATGGTCATTTGGGTGAACAGGGTCTTTTCCACCACGCGTACCTGTCAGAACTTCATTGGCGCGGCCTGCAATGACTTCATTGGCGTTCATATTGCTTTGCGTTCCTGATCCTGTTTGCCAAACAACAAGGGGGAATTGGTCAGCCAACGTACCATCAATAATTTCATCTGCGGCATCAATAATGGCATTACCAATATCTTCATCCATCATACCCATAGATATATTCGTTAGCGCGGCAGCCTTTTTTTGAAAACCCAGCGCACGAATTAATGCGGGGGGCATTTTTTCTGTACCAATTTTAAAATTTTCTAAACTACGTTGTGTTTGTGCACCATAATAAGCATCAATCGGCACTTCAACATTTCCAAGGGAGTCAGTTTCAATTCTTACTTTTGTCATGGTTTCCTCTATTTTTAATTTTAAAATTACATTAAAAGCGTATAACAAAGAAATCCAGCATGTTTTTATTGACATAAAATCATGTCTTGTTTTTAATAAATTTATATGAAGAACACAAACCCACCCCATCGTTCATACGAAGAAATAGACTTTAGCAAGCCCGCACTTTCTACAAAGCTAAAAGTAAACTGGCGAAAATTACCGTTAAAAAAAGCGTTTTTTATTGCATGGATTATTTCACCAGTACCATTTGGCATTCCTGCGGCGACATATTTTTTGGGTAGGGAAACCATTGATTCGTTAAAAATTATTTTTAATAGATTTAAACGACAGCCTGCCTCTTCACTTCAAACGCTTCCCGAATGTTGCGATGTTTCACACCACAAAGCTTCTAGAAAAATAGAACAATCTAAATTAGGGTAATTTTTTTATAATTGTAACGTGACCCATTTTACGATCAGGTTTTATATCTGTTTTTCCGTAAAGGTGAATATTTGCACCATTCATGTTTAGATATTTATTTAAATCATTTACATCATCACCGATTAAGTTAATCATTTCCGCTGCGCTATGCTGATTAGGGTTTGCAACGGGAAGGCCGCAAACGGTTCGTATATGATTATCAAATTGAGAAGCACTGCACGCATCAATTGTCCAATGGCCACTATTATGGGTGCGGGGGGCAATTTCATTGGCAAGGATTTCGCCATCTTTTGTAACGAATAATTCCAATGCCAATATTCCCACCAAATTTACGGCATTCGCAAGCTTATGTGCCATATCTGCGGCTTGGGTTTGAATGGTTTCAGGAATATTTGAGGGAACGATAGAGCGATCAAGAATATGATTTTTGTGCGTATTACGGGCAGGGGGGTAGATAACGGATTGCCCTTTTAAATCGCGTGCTATGATAACCGAAATCTCATAATCAAAATTAATTAAACCTTCCAATATAGCTTTATCGGTGTTTAAATCATTCCAAATAGTTTGAGTATCATCACTATTAGAGATTTTTAATTGTCCTTTACCGTCATACCCAAAACGTGCCGTTTTTATTATCGCATCGGGCAAACCCCATTTGCCAAAGGTAATATCAATATCGGACGGTTTTTCAATTGGCGCCCATGGGGCGGTGGGAATACCAATAGAATTAAGAAAGTCTTTTTCCAAACAACGATCTTGCGATACTTGCAATAATTTCTCATCAGGGAAAACAGGTTTTATTTTTTGTAAAAACTGAACCGTTTCAATTGGAATATTTTCAAATTCGTAGGTGATGATATCAACGCTGTTCGCAAACTTTTGTAATGCATTTTCATCATCATACTCCGCGCAGGTAAAATACGGCGTAACGAGGGAGGCAGGGCAATTATCTTCAGGGCAGTAAATATGTGTAGAAATTCCTAAATTTGCCGCGGCAAGGGCGCTCATCCGGCCCAATTGACCACCGCCCAAAATACCTAAAGTTTTTGTTTCTAATCTTCATATAATTTTATACAGGTTCATCTGCAACGGCATCGGTATGTTTTTGCCTATACGCATCTAATTTTTTGGCTAGATCATTATCAAAGGCCGCTAAAATAGAGGCTGCAAGAATACCAGCATTTTTTGCCCCCGACTCACCAATAGCCAACGTGCCAACAGGAATGCCGCCTGGCATTTGTGCAATAGAAAGAAGGCTGTCCATACCATTTAATGCCTTTGACTGAACAGGCACACCCAATACAGGCAACGGTGTCATCGAAGCCACCATTCCAGGTAGATGCGCCGCGCCGCCTGCGCCCGCAATAATAACTTTCAGCCCGCGATCTTTGGCGGATTTGGCATAGTCATTCATGCGATCAGGGGTACGATGCGCGGAGATAATCTTGCATTCATGCTCAATTTCCAATTCATGCAGAACATCATGCGCGTTTTTCATGGTACCCCAATCAGATTGGGAGCCCATGATAATACCTATTATTGGATTTTCACTATTATTTGTCATGACAATACAATGTCAAAAGATAAAAATTTAATCAAGAAAAGAAAAGTATTGACATATTACTCATCGTGTTTTAGTTTTTTTTTGAGAAAATTACAGGAATTATTATGAGTAATGATATTAAAAAAAGAGAATTATCTTTTGTAGGTGTAATATCACTATCAAATGAATGTTTTCAACAAAGTGCTAGTACTGATGAAGAACGGCAAAATCTCTACAAGGATGCAACTTCTGTTTTAAACGCCTTGGATCAGCAAGAACGACCTGAGTTACATATCACGGCCGCAAGAATGGTTGCAGACATGCATCAAGACTTAAATTCGACACCTGAAACACGTTCATTACTACCGCCGTCACATCGTTTGCACTATAAATCAACAAAAGTATGCGTTTCGGCTTTTGCGCCGGGGTGGGTAACAGCTCCTTCGCGGGCGGAGCCTACGGTTTGGGTGTATTTCCAAATCGCGCCAGATTGATAATTATGGGCGCGGGGTTTCCAGTTTTCTTGCGCTTCGCCAGTTCATCATCGGTCAACTTGAACATCCATTGTCCCGTTTTCGGCATCGATGCGAATAATATCACCATCTTCAATTAAGCCAATCGGGCCACCAACATAGGCTTCAGGGCGCGACATGACCAATACAAAAGCCTCGCGTTCCGCCTGAAAAACGCCCATCTGTAATAAGTGCAACCTTATCCCCCAACCCTTGACCATAAATGGCGGAGGTGGTGGATAGCATTTCGCGCATACCAGGCCCACCCTTTGGCCCTTCGTTACGGATAACCAGCACTTCGCCAGCATTAATCTCTTTATTTTGAACGGCATCAAAACAGGCTTGTTCCCCTTCAAACACACGCGCTGGTCCTTCAAATACAAGATTTTCAAGTCCCGCGATTTTAACAATTGCGCCTTCGGGGCATAAATTACCCTTTAATGTTACCACACCGCCCGTGGGGTGGATTGGATTGGATACGGGAAATACAACATCTTGATCTTTGGGTAAGGTCACGCCTTCTAAATTCTCAGCCAATGTTTTGCCTGTTACGGTCATGCATTCGCCATGCATAAAACCATTATCTAATAATTCCTTTATAACGACACCTACACCACCCACATCATAAAGATCTTTGGCTACATATTTTCCACCGGGGCGTAGATTTGCAATTAAAGGGGTGCGTTTAAAAACCGCGCCCACATCATGCAAATCAAAATCAATACCACATTCATGCGCCATTGCAGGAAGGTGAAGTCCTGCATTGGTTGAGCCACCAGTTGCAGCCACAATCGCAGCAGCATTTTCAAATGATTTGCGTGTCACAATATCACGTGGACGCAGATTATTTTTAATCAACTCCATCACGGCTCTGCCCGAAGCGGCAGCATATTCATCCCGCGATTCATAAGGGGCGGGTGCCCCTGCAGAATTAGGTAGGGCAAGGCCAATTGCCTCACTCACGCATGCCATTGTATTGGCGGTGAACTGTCCGCCACAGGCCCCCGCACTGGGGCAAGCGACACATTCAAGCTCTTTTAAGTCTTCATCACTAAATTCGCCTGAGGAATGTTTTCCAACCCCTTCAAACACGCTGATGACATCAACATCTTTTCCACGAAATTTTCCAGGAAGAATGGATCCGCCATACATAAAGACCGATGGTACATTAAGGCGTAGCATCACCATCATCATCCCTGGTAAAGATTTATCACATCCCGCTAATCCAACAAGGGCATCATAACAATGTCCTCGCATTGTAAGCTCAACCGAATCGGCAATAATCTCACGCGAAACGAGGGAGGAACGCATGCCTTCATGACCCATGGCAATACCATCAGTCACTGTGATTGTTGTAAATTCACGTGGGCTTCCATAGGCCTCTTTCACGCCTGTTTTTACCGCCTGCGCCTGACGCGATAGGGCAATGTTACATGGTGCGGCTTCGTTCCAACAGGTGGCAACCCCAACAAGCGGTTGATGAATTTCCTCCTCAGTCATGCCCATCGCATAGTAATAGGAGCGATGGGGGGCAGATTTAGCCCCTTCGGTCACATAGCGTGAAACAAGTTTTGATTTATCCCATTTGGGGGGCTTTGAATCCGTCATACGTTTATTCCTGTTGATTAAAATTATAATAAAATTTTTATCATCATGGCAGGATGATACCAAGGAATATTTTAAATGATGACAAAAGGAATAAAATTTTAGGATAGGAACTATAGTTAAGATTGGTTTGTTTTATGAGAGATGCCTTATTCTGAAGTTATAACAAACGAAAAACATTATTTAAGCGATATCTTTGATGATCTTTGTGTTGATCAAAATGATGAGAACATAACGCTTGAAACAATTTTGCATAACTTAAATAATAGGGGATATGCACCACTTCTTATTGTACCTTCTTTAATAATTTTATCCCCAGTAGGAGCCATACCAGGTGTGCCTGCTATTTTAGGGCTTTTTATATTTTTTGTTGCTTTTCAAATGATGTTAGGACGAAGCGAGCCTTGGCTGCCATCTTTTGTCAAAAAATTAAAATTTGAAACAAAAAGCTTTTGTTCTGGTTTGGAAAAGTCGGAGCCTATTTTAAAAAAAATCGAACGGGTTATAAAACCACGCTATTGTTTTTTAGCAACTAATAAATTGGCCTATTTTTTCGTGTCTATAATGAGTGTAATTTTATCAATGGGTGTTGTTTCAATTGGGTTTATACCTTTTCTACCGGATCTTTTGGTGTTACCAATTTTATTTTTTTCAATCGGATTATTAACTCAAGATGGCATTGTTATTATATTGGGAATGATTGCATTGTTAATTGCATTAACCGTTTTGCCACTTATAATATTTTAAAGATTGTTTAAGGATTGTTCTGATCACGTTTATATTTTGTAGCTGTTCGCGCTTTTTCAATCGCTTTTTTAAATCGAATAGGTTGCGCGATAGGGGGAAGAACAACCTCACCCACACCCATACCACGTACCATCACACGACCATAACCAAATAAACGACCCAATATCCCTTGTAAGACATTGACCCCTTCAATACGATCAATATTAATTTCCCCTACGGCACGCGCGACAAGTCCACGCTTATAAACAAGGCGAATATCTGTCACACCAATTTCGGTTGTATGCTTAATAATCATCATTTGAGCGAATTTTAAAATTCCCAAAATAAAAATAAATACAGATAAAATCCTTAACGCAGGATGTAAACTCATAACGCGTTCAATAATACCTGCACTTTCAGGGGCAACAGCACCGAACATAATAGGTTGGAATTTTAAAGCAAAAATTAAAATTGCGAGAGCCAGAACAAAAGAAAATACCATATTTAAAACAGCATTTACCGTGTACATCCAATGAAATTCCGCAATATGGATAAGTTCTTCGTCATCGGTTAAAGATTGTCTTATATAGTCATTATTGCTCATCTTTATTATTCCATTTTACTAATACGTTATTTGTCACCGAAAGATATACCAATACCGCGGGCGGTACGAACCAATGTATCATTAGGATCAACGGCTTGATACGCAGCGATTGCTTTCTCAATTGACACATCGACAACATCGCGATTTTTCCATGCGACCATACGGTCAAATTTACCTTCTTCAATTAAATCTACGGCTTTGACACCAAATGCAGTTGCCAAAAGGCGATCATTATAAGTCGGGGGTGATCCCCGTTGAACATGCCCCAATACAGTGACGCGTGCTTCAAAACTTGTCGCTTTGGAAATTTCCTCACTAAAATAATTACCAATACCACCATATCGTTTTTGACCATCTGAATGCGTAATCATATAAGGTTTGCCATCTTCGGTTTTTACCGCCTCAGACACAATCATCAAGGCAAAATTACGCCCCTTTGTTTTTACAGATTTTAGCTTTTTAACAATATTCTCAATAGTATAGTCAATTTCGGGGATAAGAATGACATCAGCCCCGCCTGCTATTCCTGCGGCAAGGGCAATATGACCAGCATCACGACCCATAACTTCCAATATCATAACACGATCATGTGAAGCGGCAGTAGGTTGAAGCCTGTCTAAAGCCTCGGTAGCGACCATAACTGCGGTATCAAAACCAACTGAGTTTTCAGTTTCCCCAATATCATTGTCGATTGTTTTAGGGACACCCACCATCGGCACCCCACCTGATTGGGCCAATCGACGCAAAATTGCATGTGATCCATCACCGCCAATACCAACAACAGCATCAAGGCCAAGTTTTTTGTAATTGCCAATAATTTCTTCTGTTCGATCCTTAAATGTGCCGTCAGGCATAGGGAAGTGGAAGGGGTCACCTTTATTGGTCGTACCCAATATTGTTCCGCCCATGCGTAATAATGTGCCATCAAACTCATCAGGGGTAAGATTGATATATTCAGGTTCGTCACCCAATAACCCTGCTGTTCCATCTAAAATTCCAACTGTTTCCCATCCTTTTTGATGGGCGCTATGAACGACAGCACGAATAACTGCGTTAAGACCCGCACAATCGCCACCACTGGTTAGAATTCCGATTTTTTTGGTCATATTTATAATTTCCTTATTTTGGTGATTCTAATATGCGCATAATAAAAAGATAAAACTTAATTTAAAAACGTAATTAGATTTTTACTATAACGTCCTCATAATGAAAAGAAAATCCCAACTGAGCAATAATTTTTTCTATAAAAACACCATTAATTCTGCTATACTATTATCTCATTTATAAAATTGATAGATATTTTAAACGTTTTATAACAACTACAGCAATAAATCTGGCATATTAATGGAAGATATAGAAGAGCTCGAAGAAAAACTCATTCTTTTGGAGCGTGAACACAAAGATCTTGATGAAATTATTGATCGGTTGCGTAATACGCCACCAATTGATTTTTTTCAAATGAAGCGCCTTCAGAAGAAAAAACTTATGCTTAAAGATCAAATACAGATGATCAAAAGTGAGATTATCCCCGACATTATTGCCTAATATAGGTTCATTTCTTGTCCATATATCCATTCATAGGCAAAAATATATCTTATATTTTATAAAGTAAGATTACAGCATGAATTTTCAAAATACTCGTTTCTTTAAAAGTAGCTTTTTATTCATATTAGGTTTGAGTTTTATATTCATTCCAACGCATGCAAAAGCTCAAAATTTCAATACAAAAAGCAATATTAATATTAATGAAAATGTTGAACCTCGATTTTTAGATGAGCGTTATATAGATGAAAAAGCTTTTACGGCAGAACGGTTAGAAACAAAAGAAATTGTAATTGATCCTCAAAATCAAATTTTTAAAATTCTTCAATCAGGGCGAATTGATGATGTGCGGTTTAAAAATTTGAATGCGTTACAAGAGATTTATGCTGAAAATAATTATCAACCCATTTTTATTACAAATAATCGACGCGCCCAAGATATAGTAAATGACTATTATAACGTGATTTTGGATTCGTGGTCGCATGGATTAAATCCAAACCGATATCATAGTCAGGCATTATATAAATTCTTATCAACATCATTCGATCAAATTTCAGATGATACAATTATAAAAGCCGATATTATTCTCACAGATGCAATTATTCGTTTAGGGCAGGATTTAACAGGGGCGCGTATAATCCCATCCAAACTTAATTTGCATGCGCCTTCTATTAATCAAGGTGTATTGGCGCGGGAGATTGTTCAATTTGTAAAAAAATCGCGCAATCCCAATTCTGCATTCGAAGATATAGCCCCTCAAAGTGCTCTATACCGTATGATGCGTGACGAGCTTGTACGTTTATATACAACAAATGAACATCAAGAAAACTTTATTTCCGTTTCAGGTTTAGTGAAGCCTAGAACAAGTCACCCTGCTATTCCACAAATTCGCCAAAGAATGGGAAGCCGTAGTGATAATTTGGCACAAGATGATCGTTTCTATGATGATGAATTGGCAAGCGCCATTATGGCCTTTCAACGGACAAATGGACTAAATCCCGATGGTGTTATTGGACCCGCAACATTGCAAGTTATGAATTTATCAATACAAGATAAAATCGAAAAATTAATTGTAAATATGGAACGTATACGCTGGGATAATCAAAAAAAACCCAAACGTTATATTCTTGTTAATATACCCAATGAGCGTTTATGGGCCGTTGAAAATGGGGCAACACAAATTGAAATGGCTGTTGTTGTTGGCCGACCCAAACGCCCCACAATTGCATTTAATAGCAATATAACAGGCGTGCGTATTAATCCGACATGGACAATACCACCCACCATTAAACGTGAAGATTTTGTGACAAAACTACGTAAAGATGCAGCATATTTGGACAATCGCGGTATAAAACTTTATAAAAATGGCCAAGAAATTAATTCAACATCCATCAATTGGGCAAATATCGGTGATAATCAGCTAGGTGCATTTAAAATGGTGCAGGGGCCAAGCAGTTCAAACCCCTTGGGACGATTTCGTGTTTTAATGGATAATCCTTATGATATCTATCTCCATGATACGCCGACTAAATCTAACTTTGCGCAATCAAATCGGGCATTAAGTTCAGGATGTGTCCGTATGGAGGATGCCGAGGCTGTTACTGATTTTATATTAAAAACAAATCCTCAATGGTCCGAATCACGAAAAGCAGAAATTTTACAATCAGGTAGGATGAAAGAAGTATCCGCAGGTGAAAATCTTCCTGTTTTTTTGAAATATAGAACTATTTGGATGGGGGCTGACAATCAACTTATTTACGGCAATGATCTTTATGATGAAGACAGCGCGCTTTATTCTGCTCTTAAAAAACAAAACGATATTTTTGTTCCACAGAATATCTAATTTATAACAAAAAATTTCAAATCGACTTGATTACATACATTGATTTGTGTAAACTTTAAAAATATATGGAACTTTATCTATATTTAATAAAATCATAACAACTTTTTGATATCATTAATAAATAATCACTTTTTCCAATCGGAATATACATAATAGATTAATAAAATTTTTAGTTTAATATAATAATATTGTTTTAAACCTATAACTTTAAAAAGCAAAGGATGAGCATGTCTAGCGATAGCATTATTTTCGACGAAACACCTCAAACAAAATCAGATTTAAACCGCCGTTCTTTTCTTGGCCTTGGCGCGGCAACATTAGCAGGTACATTAATTCCAGGAATTTGTTCCCCTGCCGCTGCCGCAACATTTAAAGGGGGAGTTGTTGGAAGTGGCGCACGACGCTTAGCTTTTCGTAACACCCATACAGGGGAAAGCTTTTCTGGCGTGTACCGCGTTGGTGATAAATATCTTCCCGATGCTTTTACTCAAATTAATACAGTTTTACGTGATTTTCGTACTGGTCAAGTTTATCCTATTGATCCTCGTGTCATTGATATTATCTTTTCTGTTCATCATATGACAGGACAGCAAAAGCCATTTCAGATCATCTCTGGCTATCGTTCGCCCAAAACAAATACTATGCTTCGTGGACGCTCTGCCAAGACAGGCGTAGCAAAAAAATCTCTTCACATGAAGGGTCAGGCGATTGATTTGCGTATGGATGGGTTTTCTTCGGCACGCGTTCGTGATTTAGCTTCCTCCTTAAATGCAGGTGGCGTTGGCTATTACGCGAAAAGTAATTTTGTGCATCTGGATTGTGGTGATGTGCGTACGTGGTAGGCACGAATAATTCTTTTTAAATATCATTGCTTTGATTAAGATACTCCCAATATTATTATTTGGGAGTTTTTTATGATTTTAATTGGAATGGGCGCAAACCTTGATAGTGATTATGGATCACCGCCCCAAACATTGACCGCAGCTGCTTTAATTATGGCCGCTTCGATGGATATTGTACAAAAATCTAATATTTGGAAATCTGCCCCTGTTCCTTATGATTCTACTCAAAATTGGTATTATAATTGTGTGGTTGAAGTTGATACTAATATTGCCCCTGAAACATTATTAGAAAATTTACTCTTAATTGAAAGGCAATTTGGTCGCGTGCGGTCCGAACGAAACGCTCCCCGCGTTTTAGACCTAGATCTGATTGCATTTAATAATCAGGTTTATGACAGTAAAAATTTGGCAATTCCCCACCCGCGAATGCATGAAAGATTATTTGTTTTAAAGCCTTTACAGCAATTAAATAAAAACTGGGTTCATCCATTGCTTAATCAATCGGTAGATCAGATGTTACAAAATACCCCGCAAGAACAGCAAGCAGAAATTTTGGATGAAGCATGGTAGATAAACCCTATAAATTAATGGGAATTATTAATGTTACCCCCGATAGTTTTTCAGATGGGGGGCAATATTTAAATACTGATAAAGCAGTGGCACATGCAATAAATTTGGCGGAGGAGGGAGCGGATATCTTAGATATTGGTGGTGAATCCACAAGGCCGGGTGCTATTCCTATTACCATCGAAGAGGAGCAATTGCGTGTTATTCCTGTTATAAAACAATTACGTCGTCTTGGTATAACGACCCCTATCTCAATCGATACACGCCATAGCGAAACAATGAAGCAAGCCATTCAGGCAGGGGCAAATATTGTTAATGATGTCAGTGCATTATCACATGATCCTCAATCATTATCTATGGTTGCTAAATTAAATATTCCTGTTGTTCTTATGCATATGCAAGGCACACCTCAAACCATGCAAAAAAAGCCAACTTATTCAAATGTTGTAGAAAATGTGTATCAATTTTTTGAACAACGTATTCATGCATGTACTACCGCAGGGATCAACAAAGAGAATATAACAATTGATGTGGGAATTGGTTTTGGTAAATCTTTAAAAGATAATTTGGCTTTATTAAATAATTTAAACCATTTTCATAATTTGGAGTGTCCCATATTACTTGGCACATCCAGAAAAAGCTTTATTGAAAAAATTTGTAACAATACGAATGCGGATGAGCGCCTTGGCGGGTCAATCGCATCGGCATTACAAGGGTTAGAGCAAGGTGTTCAAATTTTTCGTATCCATGATGTAAAACAAACCAAGCAAGCCTTTGATATCTGGTTAAATATCAATCAATCGTTGTGATATTCCAAGGGAAATCATTTTGCGGTCTAGGGTCAAAATAATGAATGATTGCATTGGGTGTTTTATTTTGTTTTTGATCATATAAATCAAGAAAAGCGCGGAAAATACCACCATGACAAACAATCATCGGGTTTTCATATTTATTGAGCACTTTAACAATAGCTTGTTGTCCACGATGATAAAAATCTTTAAATCTTTCCCCACCATCTGGGTTTTTACCACTTAGATAGAATTCACGAAAATGCTCAACTGATTTTCCCTCCCACTTTCCAAAATTTTGTTCATTTAGTTGTGCATCTTCAACCATTTCTAATTTTTGGGTTTTATTAATAATTTCCGCCGTATGCTTTGCACGATTAAGGGCGGAACGATTATATCAGGTTTATGTTGGTGCATATTTAATGCTTTATGGGCCTGCTTTGCTTGCTCTATTCCTTCCTCGGACAATGCAATATCCATTGACCCTGTGAAATAACCATCCCGATTTCCAACACTTTCCCCATGGCGCACCATATAAAATTTTTTCGCAGGAAACATTTAAACCACCGTAATCATTTGAGTATGCTGTTTTAGTGCCGCAACAATTGAATAACCCGCCAACATTGAACTTTTAGGATTTTCAGGGTCAGGTAAGTTTTCGACACTGGTTTTAATCGTACTTTTACCGCCCATCACTGTAATCTCGTGCTTATTGCCTTGGGCGTTTGGATCTGCCCAAACTTCAACGTTAGTGTTTTGGGCTCCAATTCCTGCAAGTGATAATGTAGCAGCAACGTTAACATTTGCGGGAAAAGCCTTTGCTGCCGCCAGTGCATTGCCTTTAAAGATACAAGTTTTTTGCGTTATATCGTCAAGATCAATATCTTGTTCAATTATAAAAGGCGCACCCTTTAATCCGCGGGGATGTTTGGTTGTCGCAATCGTTGCGCTATCTATATTGGCACAATTTAGGGCGGCAATAGCATCTAAACCTGCAATTGCGCCTGAGGGTACTAAAATACGTCCTTGGGATTGTTCTGCGAATTTCTCAATTTCTGGAAATAAAAGCAACGCGCAAGCACTTATCATAACAATTGTTTTATCTTTCGATAAAACAGCTTGTGCCAATTGCGGAACAATTTTTGGCGGTAAACATTCAACAACCCAGTCACACTGCATCGCCAATTCATCAAATGATAAATTAGGTACGCCAAATTCAGGGTTTCCTAGGTCAGACACAGCAACAAAATCGTAGTTTTTAATCCCATCTTTTAAGGCGTTGCATACAATACTTCCCAATGCACCACATCCTGCAACACCGATTTTAATTGGTTTTGTCATTTCGCTAATTCCTTTAAGTTTTGAAGCGTTTTTTCGGTAACATCAATTATTCCAAGGCTTAAAGATCGTGCCAACTTCTTAGAAGAGCGATCACCAGGTATGGAAACTTTGGATTGGTTGGGGGCAGGGGCACTTTGACGAATTTGATTTAAAATTTCTTTTACTTTCGAGCTATATTCTTTCCCGCCAATATGGCTTGGGTCAATAATAATCATAAATATAGCGTCTTTACCGTGCAGGTCATCCTTTATGACTTGCGCTCCTAAAAGAAGGCAAAGCATTTCAACAAATAAGGCCAAGGAATGCCCACGATAATCGGCAAGGGGGAGAATCGCACCATTTGGAAAAGCATCATTTGGATCGGTGGAAGGATTACCATCTTTATCAATAATGCAATTTTTGGGGATGGTTTCACCTTTATCTACAGCAGTTAAAACCTTACCATAGGCAATTGCTGAGGTGGCAAAATCACTAATAAAATGGTTTCCATCTTCACTAGGGATGCCAAGGCCAATTGGGTTTGTTCCAAATAATTTCTCTCTACCATTCGGTGCGGCAACACATGCAACCGAATTACAACTTACAAAGGCAATCAAATTTTTTTGTGTTAAGCGTTTAAGGTAATAGGCCATACTGCCTGTATTACCAAAATAATTATTGCCACCCACCATGGCCAATCCATGTTCTTGGGCGCGCAATATTGCTTCATCTAAAACCGCCTTTCCTAAAACAGGGGCGATATTCATTTTACCATCAATAAGAACAATGTGACCTTTGTCGATAGTAATTTCAGGGGGGGAAACAGCGGCCCCATTTTGCTTTATAAATCCTACCGCTTGAACCACACGTACCAATCCGTGAGAAGTTTTGCCACTCAATTCATTTTCCAAATAGTGATTTGTTGTTACAATTGCATCTGCTTCATTCAACCCTGCATGGGTTAAAGCTTTGTTGCAAAGTGTTTCTAATTCTTCAATTTTGATAGATGTCATTATTTTGTTTAGCACAGCTTTTATTTTTACAAAAGCGCCAGCAGTTTAAGTTTACAAAATTAAAAGTGATTTTATTGAATATTTATTGCACAATATTTTTATGGAGCATTGGTCAGATTACGGTATCGTATTACACGCCCGCCCCCATGGTGAAGGGGGGGCAATTATAAGCTTGCTAACCGAAAACCATGGAAGGCACGCGGGATATGTTCATGGTGGCATGTCATCTAAAAAACGAAATATGAGTGAGCCTGCAACATTGGTGAAGGCCGAGTGGCAATCGCGTTTATCTGATAATCTAGGCACATTTAATCTAGAAGTCGAATATGGTATTTCTGCAACGATTATGGATCATTCTTTAAAGCTTGCCGCAATTTTATCTGCCTGTAGTTTATGCCATGAAGCATTACCAGAACGTGAAGGGCATAGCGGGCTATATCATGGATTACGCGCATTAATGGATTCAATGGAAGGGGATTACTGGGGCATCTCATATGTAATGTGGGAGATACAATTGCTTCGTGAATTAGGCTTTCATTTAGAATTGGATAAATGTGCAGGGCAAGGTGATCCCAATCTATTGACCCATGTAAGTCCAAAATCAGGCCGTGCCATCAGCGCACAAAAAGCCGAACCATATAAAGATAAATTATTAGAATTACCAAACTTCCTTCGCCCTGAAATGACGCGAATGGGTGCGGTTGCAAATCACGAAGATATTTTAAAGGGGTTAGAAATGACCGAATATTTTTTAAAAAATTGGGCCTTTATTCACCACACCCAAGGAATGCCCCAAGCAAGATCGCTTTTAATTGAGCGATTTCACAACGCAATGTAAATTAATATTTTTATTTGCGAATAATTCGCACTTACTGTTGCTCTAAAAATTCTAATCCTTTATTACTAGATTTATTAATAATTTTAAAAATTAAGGAAGATAATGTTAAAAATAGCTTTCGTTTTGGTTTTTATTCTTGGAATAAATCATACAACAATTGCCGTTCAGGCAGGCGAGAAATTAGAGAATAATAATCGCGTCGATCATTACGAAGGGGCGCAAATTGATAACAAAAAAGAAGCTATGGAATTATTGCTTCAAACATCTAAAGAGATAGCTCAGATTGCAAGTAATGAGGATTTAAATGAGACTAAGATGGAAATTATCCATGAAACTAGCTATAAAACTGAAGATGCCGTTAAAGTGTTGAGTAAAAAAAGTAAATTTGATATGACACCATTGGCGGAAACACTTGAGGCCGTACATTTGTCATCAGAAGCGCATCAATCTGAAAAGTTACGTCGTGCCTTGATCCTTTATCAAGTTGAGCTTATTGAATATATAAAGGCTCAATAATTTATATGAATATGATTTCTTGAAACTGTGGGTATATAACGTCATAAGCAAACGCGGTGGAGATTAGATATTGGTGAAATAAATATTCCGCACCCACGCATAACCGTGGATATTAAAGGATAATCACGCGTATCACCCTTGCGAAACATAATAAAGGCCATTAAAAACATATTCTATGGCTAAAAAGAATGAACCCGCATATGAATCAAAAGTAATCGACCAACAGATGGGTGAGATCCTGTCTGAGCGTTATTTGTCCTATGCTCTATCAACCATTATGTCCCGATCACTGCCCGATGTTCGTGACGGAATGAAGCCGGTACATCGTCGCCTTTTATATGCGATGTCACAATTAAATCTAAAGCATGATTCTCAACCCAAAAAATCTGCACGTGTGGTTGGTGATGTGATTGGTAAGTATCACCCTCATGGTGACAGCTCTGTCTATGATGCCATGGTACGTTTGGCACAAGATTTTGCTGTGCGTTACCCTATGGTGGATGGGCAAGGTAATTTTGGTAACATTGATGGCGATAATGCCGCCGCTATGCGATATACCGAAGCACGCCTTACACGCGTTGCACAATTAATGCTTGAAGGGATTGAGCAAGACGCAGTTGATTTTCGCCCTACCTATGATGGGTCGGAAAATGAACCTGTTGTTCTTCCGGGTGGTTTCCCCAACATTTTAGCCAATGGGGCAAGCGGTATTGCAGTAGGGATGGCAACCAATATTCCTCCCTTTAACATTGCTGAGTTATGCGAGGCTTCACTTGCGATGTTAGATAAAGATTTGGATGCAAAAGAACTACAAAAAATTATTAAAGGCCCTGATTTCCCTACGGGCGGTACATTAATTGAACCCAAAGCCAATATTGTTAAAGCGTACGAAACAGGCAAGGGTAGTTTCCGTATGCGTGCCAAATGGGAAGTTGAGGAAGGCAAGCGCGGAACTTATAGTATTATTGTTAGTGAAATCCCCTATCAAGTTCAAAAATCAAGATTAATTGAAAAAATTGCCGAAATTATTCATACCCGTAAGGTTCCTTTGCTTGATGATGTTCGAGATGAAAGTGCGGAAGATATTCGAATCGTGCTTGAACCCAAAAACGGTTCTGTTGATCCTGAATTATTGATGGAATTGATGTTCCGTACGTGTGATTTGGAAACACGTTTTTCAATGAATATGAATGTTTTAGAAAATGGTTTAACCCCAAGGGTCATGCCATTGAAAGAGGTACTGCAAGCATGGCTAGACCATCAGCAAATCGTGCTGGTTCGACGCTCACAATTTAGATTGGCTAAAGTTTTAAACCGTATTGAAATCTTGGAAGGATTTTTAACGGTTTATCTAAATGTAGATAAAGTCATCAAAATTATCCGTACCAAAGACAAACCAAAAGATGAGTTAATAAAAGAATTTAAACTCACCGAAATCCAAGCCGAAGCCATTCTAAACATGCGTTTACGCTCTTTAAATAAACTACAAGAGATTGAGTTAAAGGGCGAATTAAATGAGCTATCCAAAGAACGAGATGATCTTGAGAAATTAATTAAATCAGAAGCGCGCCAATGGACAGCAATTAAAAATCAAATTAAATCATTACATGAAGAGTTTGGTTCAAAAACATTTTTGGGCAAACGCCGTACAAAAATTGGTAAAGCATTGGAGCCTGTTGATCTTGATCAATTAGAAGAAGCAATGATTGAGAAAGAACCCATTACAGTTATTTGCTCCTCCAAAGGGTGGATCAAGGCAATGAAAGGTCATGAAATTGACCCCAAAGCCGTTAAATATAAAGAGGGCGATCGCGCAAAATTTGTTCTTGAAATCATGACGACTGATAAGGTGATGATCCTTGGCTCAAACGGGCGATTTTATACTTTACAAGGTGATAAATTGCCCCCAGGGCGCGGATTTGGGGAGCCACTTCGTCTGATGGTAGATTTACCAAATGATGCTGATATTGTTGATATGGTTATTTATCAACCCGATGTGCGTATGTTAATGGCAGCGGATGATGGGCGCGGTTTTATTGTAACGATGGAAGATTGCTTGGCACAAACAAAAAGTGGTAAACAAATTCTAAACGTATCAGGTAAGGTCGAAGCCAAACTTTGTAAAGCCATTGGGGAAGGGCATGACCATGTTGCCGTCATTGGTAAGAACCGTAAAATGATTGTCTTTGATATGACCCAAATTCCTGAAATGGCAAAGGGGAAGGGGGTTATCTTACAACGTTATAAAGATGGTGGATTATCCGATTTTAAAACATTTAAATGGGATGATGGCTTGACTTATAAGTATGGTACAGGCGAAACCTATGTCGAAGATTTAAACCCATGGCTGGGTGAACGCGCCCAAGCAGGACGATTGCCACCCAATGGTTTTCCTAAATCGAACAAGTTTGGGTAATTATAGATTAGCTGGTCTTTGATAAGACTGCCATTTTTGACCTGTAAAAATATGGGTACCTCTATATTGTCCTTTATGCCTTAATTTTGGGCTTTCATCATTTAAAGCACCAAAAGTAATAAAAGGAATGTTATGCTCTTGGGCATATTCCAGTAGTTTTAAGTCCATTAGACTTCCTAATCGTCTATCACGGCTTTTATCTATATTGTAAAAACAATAATCACCAACCATAATTTCTTTATCCATATCAATCCATGAGCATGCAACGATTTCTCCATTAAGTTTCAATGTAGCCATATGGGAGTGTGAGATTGCTTTTTCTCTAAACTTTTGAAAAGTTAAATCGGTCATATTTGATTCAGGATGTCGATAATGAATATAATCCATTAATAGATCGTATAAATGCCGTGTTGCAAATGGTTCTGATAGAGTAAATTCAACATCATGATTTTTCTTTAATGTTTTATCTTGGCCTTTATTGGGTTTATAATCACTCAGTTTTATCGCAGCAGAAAAACATTTTCGACATGAAGGGCATGCAAATTCTCCCCATCCTTCGGTTTGATTGAAATATCCAGCCTTTATTTTTGCAAGCTTTAATTCTCTATTTTTTTTTATGATATTGAGCCAAAGTCATGCCGCGCCCTTGAGCCGCGGGTTGAAAATAACGGATAAGAAAACGTGCTGTTTCTCCCGCTATATTGACAGGGTACATCACCAGTATCATGCATTTCTATAGGCATGAGTATTCTGTATCAGAACTATATTAATATGTAAAGTATTTAAGGAAACTCAACAACACCTTCACTGCGCTGATATAGCTTGCTCGCATCATTGAGGTTCTTTTCCTGGCGGGATTTTGCGCGGGCTGAGCTATTGGCGCCATCAACGCCTGCTACATCTTGGCGTAATAGAATGATACTGATCCGGCGGTTTCGACCATCGCGGGGATTATCTTCAATTAGTGGGTCACTATCTGCTTTGCCCAAAACATTATTAATGCGTACGGCTGGCATTCCTGCATTTTCAAGGGCGCGACGGGAGGCATTCGCTCGATCTGCAGATAACTCCCAATTTGTATAGGATGAACCAGGGCCGTAAGGTACGCTATCGGTATGACCGCGTATCGAAATCTCGTTTGAGGTTTTTTGGATCACTTCAGACACTTGGCGCATTAATCTTTTTGGATCGGGAAGGAGGGTCGCACTACCGCTCGCAAATAATGGCTTATCTTGTTCTTCTAAAATTTGAATACGCAACCCTTCCGTGGTTTGATCAATACGCATAGATTGCAACATATCGGCAATTTGAGGGTTGGATTTTACTGCCCTCTCAATCGCTTGCGCGGTTTTTTCAAATTCGGCTTGCTCCCGTTTGCGTTGTTCTTCTAAAAATTTCTGATCGGAAATATTGGCTTCTTTTTGAACAGGCATGCTACCGGGGGTTAAGGCAGGGTCTTGTGTTTTTGGACGTTCAACAAGGGGTTGAACCGTTGATGTCATTGCGCCTTCTAGGGCAACTGTTGTCCCGCCTAAAATTCCACCTGCGCCATCTTCACTTCTTGTAATCATGGGGGTAGAGGTAAAGTAATCAGAAATTCCATTTTTTTGCACTTCTGTTGTAACTGACAAAAGCCAGAGAAGAAGGAAAAACGCCATCATCGCAGTTACAAAATCGGCATAGGCTACTTTCCATGCGCCCCCATGGTGGCCGTGTCCGTGACCTTTTACTTTCTTAACGATAATGGGTTGCTGTTCATCAAACTTATCGGACATCTTTTTTCTTTCTTAAAGCTTAAATTTTATCCTGCCGATGTACTGGGGCTAGGTAAATTATTAAGTTTTTCTTCCAATTCTAAAAAGCTGGGTTGAACGTTATGCGGCAATAATTTTCGTGAAAACTCAACGGCAACTTGTGGTGCCGCACCATTTAAAAACGCGACAATTCCTGCCTTTATACATTTATAATACATTACTTCGGAATGAGCGCGGTTCATCATGGCCGATGCAATCGGGCCTGCAAATCCATATCCTGCCCAAACCCCAAGAAATGTTCCAACCAAAGCCGCCCCAATAAGCTTACCCAAAATTTCAGGCGGCTGATCAATTGACGCCATTGTTTTAATCACCCCCAAAACCGCAGCCACAATCCCCAATGCAGGAAGGCCATCAGCCATGACTTGCATGGCATTGCCAGGTTGTTCTTCATGGTGGGTGATTGTATCAATTTCTTCATCCATCAAAGCTTCAATTTGAAAAGCATTATCGTTTCCTAAAGAAATAATTCGTAAATAATCACACAGAAATACAATGGCATGATGATTGTTTTGAACACTGGGGAATTGTTTGAACAAATCACTTTTCTCAGGCTCTTCAATATGTTGTTCAAGGGCGAGCCATCCCTTGGTTCTTGCCAATTTAAAAAGCGTGAAAAGAAGGCTTAATAGTTCGACATAATCTTTTTTGCTATAGGCATGTGCTTGTTTTACCGCGCGAAAGGCACCAAAGGTTTGCTTGATTACTTCAGGTGGATTGGCAATTATAAACGCGGCAACCGCAACCCCAAGGATAATCATAACCTCCCCCGGCATGGCAGGAAGGATAACCCCCGTAACAAGATGGATACCCGCATCTAATCCTGCGGCAACGATAACACCGCCAAAGGTAAATACAAAAACAAGTAAGATCGCAATAAACTTCATGATATAGCCTTTAGAAATCCTTTCTTAAACGCATTATATTTTTCTTTGGTGATAAGACACTATTGATAAAATAATAGTGTAAGGAAAAGTCGTTAAGATTTTATAAAAAGAATAGGGTTGGTACAGTTATGTTATACAACATAAATTAAGTATCACCTGATTTGGCCATTTTTTCAAGTCGTTATAGGTTTATTTTAACCGCTTGATTATCTTAACCAATCTGCAACATCACAAGCAGAATATGTTAAAATCATATCCGCGCCTGCTCGTTTAAATGAAAGAAGGCTTTCCATCATTGCACTTTCATAATCAATTGCGCCTGCCTCGGCGGCAATACGGATCATGGCGTATTCGCCACTAATTTGGTAGGCGGCAAGGGGCAGTTCGGTTTTCTCACGCAATTTTGCCAAAATATCAAGATAGGGCATACCAGGTTTTACCATCAAGATATCCGCACCTTCTTGTTCATCCATTAAGGCATCGCGAATCGCTTCCCGACCGTTGGCGGGGTTAAGCTGATATGATTTACGATTTGATGGAACATCTGGATTGTGACCAAGGGAGCATCCCGCTGCATCCCGAAAAGGACCATAAAACACACTTGCGAATTTTGCGGCATAGGCCATAACAGGAACATGAGAAAAGCCAGTAACATCTAAAGCATGACGAATAGCAGAAACTTGACCATCCATCATCCCCGATGGGGCAACCATATCTGCGCCTGCTTCGGCGGCAATAACCGCCTGCATTGCAACATTTTCTACTGTTTTATCATTGTCAACATCCGCCTTATTTTTTGAAATGTTGATGGGGCCACAATGCCCATGGTCGGTATATTCACAAAAACACAAATCAGCGATAATTGTTGTATCGGGAGCGGCCTGCTTGGCCCGATCAATCATACGTGCCATTAATCCATTTGGGTCAAGCGAATCGCTCCCAATGTGATCTTTATTATGTGAAACACCAAATAACATCACTGCGGGAACTTTCAACCCCTCAACAGATTTAATTTTTGTGTGAAGTGTTTTTTCTGTTTCACGAACAACGCCCGGCATAGATGCGATAGCCACAGGCTCATCAATATTTTCTTCAACAAACATAGGATAGATTAGATCACTAACCTGCACTTGATTTTCCTGCACCATTTGACGAATGCCAAAATTTTGGCGCAAGCGACGCATGCGAACATGCGGGAAGGCATTTTCGGTCAAGCGTTTATGCTTCATCAATTCCGCATGGCTTTTTGGCTCGTTCATGTTGTCGGGCAAGAAATGCGATAAAGATGATTTTGTCTTGTCAGTCATATTAATAATATATCTAATTTTATTTAAAATTAAAGTAGATTTAATGGAAAGTTGATATTCTATTTTATTATTGATGTAAATGCGTTATTTTAAAGTATCAAAGCGTAACGCATCAAAATCACATTATATTTTTAGGAAAATAAAACATGTCGTCACCATATTATGAAACTATTCAAATGATTGAACGTCTTCACCGTTATTTTCTAGATGTTGTAAAGATTGAGTTAGACCGCAAAGGCGTTGAAGATATAAACAATGTTCAAGCAATGATTTTATATAATATTGGGCATGACACAATGACCGTCGGGGAATTAACGCATCGCGGCTATTACCTTGGATCAAACGTTTCTTATAATGTTAAGAAGATGAGCGAAAATGGATATATTGAACAAGAACGCTCCATTCATGATAAACGCTCTATTCGTGTAAAATTAACCCAAAAGGGGACAGAGCTTTATAGTATTTTAAATAAAATGTTTCTTCGTCATGAAGGGCGGCTTGATGGGACTAAGCTTACCGATGAAACATTAAATCAAACTGTAAATACATTACAGATGGTGGAACGTTTTTGGAACGCCCAAACCCAGTTCGCCGCCATGGAAGATGATTAAGAACTTTTAATTCATTTTAAATAATAATTAAAACTTACATATCCCGACGATGACCTGGTAAGTGATTACCCATATTCATATCCATGCCATTATCTTTGCGTTCAATTATTTCTGTTAATAGGTCCTTTATTTCTGGGGGAAGCGTTTCTAAAGGGGGTAGTTTATTTGCTTCGGCAATGCGACCTTGTAATTTGTAAGCATCTATTCTACCACAAACCAAATTACCTCCTTGGTCATTTACAGAAGATTGTCCATCTGATTCTAGAAAACGTTTAAGCTCTTCTCTCTGGGATGTGATCTAAAACACAAATACCTTCTCCAAGATCTGTAACATGTAGTAAAGAATGTGCGCTAAAACCTGATAATTCAATAGTATCGTGTTTTAGCTTTTCCAAATCAATATCATCTAGGGTAGCATCGGGAGCTATATCCATCATCCATGCAGTCACAGCTATTTTATTGGGACGTTCAATACGTGTTCTGATTAATTCAAGCAAACTGAATGACCCCATCCAATCTTGTTCAATTTTTGCATTCGGATCAATTTGTACTTCTGGTTTAACAAACGCTCTAATGACATTTGGTTTTTCTGGATCTGGTTTATATTGCATAACGCAAATATCATATGGAATACCAATTTGAGCGCCAGCCATAGATGCAGCTTTATGATGATCTGGTCCTACAGCATCAAGCAGAGCTTCTTTAGCGCCATGGAGAGTTTTTCTTATCAAATCTTTATCTAAACTCATGTTCACAAGTTGAGAAGGAGATAGAAGTATTTGTCTGTCTTTAGGGTCAGTAAGTTGTAGTATTCTTGGCGTATTCATGGCTGTCCTCAATATCTTTTATAATTAATACGTAAATAGATATATGTATTATTTTTGTAATGCAAGCAGAAATAAAGTTGACAATAAAAAATTTATTTGTCATATACATCAAAAAAGAGTGTTATTATGTTAAGCAAATCTATTACTGATCTTTGGTCTAAAGTAGCCCATAAAAAATTTATTGATTCAGATCATAAAGAATTAGAAATCCCTTTGTCTCTTTTTAGAAGTTATATTGAAAAAGTTTTAAAAGAAGATGATTTCAAAGATTTACAAGTTGGTAATTTAAAAAGCTATTTTGCTCAATTATCAAAACGATTTTCAGTCGATATTACAGGAAACGATGATCGGAAAAGGGTGGTTGCAAAACACACACAAAATACTCTTGAAACAGTAATAATGGCAAGGTTATAGTTGTAACGCTTTTACATTGACTTGATTGGTTGAGATTTAATTTTAGAAAAAATCTTAAATATCAAATATATTAATTACTCAAACGCTGCGATGCCTGTTTGGGCGCGCCCTAAAATAAGGGCATGAATATCATGTGTTCCTTCATAAGTATTAACCGCCTCTAAATTCATCATATGTCGAATTATATGATATTCGTCGCTGATACCGTTACCGCCCAGCATGTCGCGACAAATGCGTGCAATATCAAGCGCTTTACCGCAATTGTTGCGTTTTAACATTGAGATCGCTTCGGGTGGTGCAACATCATCATTTTTTAATTGACCCAATCGGTGCGCGGCATGAAGGCCAAGTGTAATCTCGGTTAGAATATCTGCCAGCTTTTTTTGAACCAATTGATGACCCGCCAAGGGGCCGCCATAAACAGATCGTTCCATCACATAATCGCGGGCAATATGCCAACAAGCCTCCGCCGCACCCAAAACGCCCCAACTGATGCCGTATCTTGCGGAATTTAGGCACATAAAAGGGGCTTTCAAGCTATGCGCTTCGGGTAATCTATTTTCTTTTGGGACAAATACCTCGTCCATCATGATGCCACCAGTGATAGAGGCGCGAAGAGAGAATTTTCCTTCAATTTTAGGTGCGGTTAAGCCTTCCATATCTTTGGTAAGGATAAAACCACCAATCTTCTCATCATCCATTTTTGCCCATAAAATAAAAACATCGGCAATGGGTGAATTTGTAATCCATTGTTTTGCACCCGAAATCTTGTACCCGCCATCGACGGATTTAGCACGCGTGATCATGGTTGCTGGATTTGATCCGCCATCAGGTTCAGTTAACCCAAAACAACCAATAAGCTCACCCGTAGCCAATCCAGGAAGATATTTCTCCTTTTGATCTTCCGAGCCAAAAGTATGAATTGGATACATGACAAGGGAAGATTGAACGGAGAGAGCAGAGCGATATCCGCTATCTACTGCTTCCATTTCCTTGGCAATCAAACCATAGGCAATTTGTGATACGCCAGAGCAACCATACCCATGCAAAGGGGCACCTAATAATCCAATCGCCCCCATCTTTTTCATAAGATCAGGATCAAATTTTTCGTGACGATTGGCATCTACAATACCGGGGAGGAGTTCTTTTTGTGCAAAATCCCGCGCGGTATCACGGATCATCCGATCATCATCGGTTAATAATGCTTCTAAATTTAGGGGATCTTGCCAATTAAATTCTGCTTTGTTCATAAAATAAGATTATCACAAAAAGTGTAAATAATTGAATAAAATAGAGAGGTATCAAACAATCCTTGGACTCTTTGTTTCTTAATGTTAAAAATATGAAATGAGCAATATTGTATTCCCCGCCATGAAAAATCGTGAAGTTATCATTGAATTTGCCAATATTGGTAATATTGTTCGCGTTTCTGCAATGGACAGCCAGACCCTGACTGAAATATCAATTCAAGGCCCTAAAAGCGCAGGGGAGGAAACTTTAAAGCGAAATGCTATAAAACGTCTTGAATATGTCCTCAAGAAAAAAGGGCTAATTTCCTAATTTCGCTTGAATCAAAACCGCGTAAACCCTATAACTTCGCCATGACAATAAAAGTGGCAATCGCTAGTGACCATGGCGGATATAACCTTAAAGAAGCAATCAAAGACAGCTTCGATATCAAATGGATTGATCTAGGAACGGATAGTGATAAAAAATCTGTTGATTATCCAGACTTTGGACATGCGCTTGCCGATGCTATTAATGATGGTGTAGCGGAATTTGGCATTGCTATTTGTGGGACAGGTATAGGAATCTCTATCGCTCTTAATCGCCATATGAATATTCGTGCAGGTCTTTGTACTGACACCACTATGGCTCGCCTAACACGAGAGCATAATAATGCCAATGTGCTTTGCTTAGGGGAACGTATAATGGGTATAGAAACAGCGCTCGACATCGTACGCATTTTTTTAGAAACCGATTTTGCCGATAAAAATAAAGGGGGGCGTCACCAACGACGTATTGATAAAATAGAGGAGATTAATCAATGAGTAACGCAGTAATGAAAGAAGAACAAATGACCCATATGACCCAAGAAGGATTTTTTACTGCCCCGTTGGCAAAAAATGATCCGGAAGTTGCAAAAATCATCCAAGATGAGTTGGAGCGTCAACAATATCAAATTGAATTAATTGCCTCTGAAAATATTGCTTCTGTTGCGGTAATGGAAGCTCAAGGGTCAGTGATGACAAACAAATATGCCGAAGGATATCCAGGCAAGCGATATTATCAAGGGTGCGTTAATGTTGATAAAACCGAACAGCTCGCTATTGATCGCCTTAAAAAGCTTTTTGGGGTTAAATATGCAAATGTTCAACCGCATTGTGGCGCCAATGCAAATTTGGCCGTATTTTTTGCTTTAATGAATACAGGTGATACCTTTATGGGGATGAGCCTTGATGCGGGTGGTCATTTAACCCATGGCGCGAAACCCAATTTTTCTGGTAAATGGTTTAATCCGGTTCAGTTTGGCGTTGATGATGAAACAGGGCTAATTGATTATGATAAGGTTGAAGCCATGGCAGTGGAATGCCAACCAAAAGTTATCGTTTCTGGCTTTACCTGTTATCCGCGTACCATTAACTGGAACAGATTTAAAAAAATCGCTGATAAAGTTGGCGCGGTTCTTATGGCTGATATTTCGCATTATTCAGGTCTTATTGCTGCGGGGGCGTATCCATCCCCAGTTGGTTTTGCCGATGTGATAACATCAACAACCCATAAATCCCTTCGTGGGCCACGGGGCGGTGTTGTCATGACAAATAATGAAGAGATGGCCAAAAAAATTGATCGTGCCATTTTCCCAGGATTACAAGGGGGGCCATTACAACATGTTATCGCAGCAAAGGCCGTTGCCTTTGGTGAAGCGCTCCAGCCTGAGTTCAAAGATTATGCCCACGCCGTTGTCGAGAATGCCAAAACATTGGCGGCAACTTTAAAGGCAGGGGGGCTGGATTTGGTTTCTGGTGGTACTGACTCTCATGTGATTTTTGTTGATTTACAGCCTAAAAAAGTAACGGGTAAGGTTGCCGATTTGGCCTTAGAACATGCAGGGTTAACAACCAATAAAAATGCCGTTCCTAATGATCCAGAAGGGCCATTTGTAACATCGGGATTACGTCTTGGAACCCCTGCTGGAACAACCCGAGGGTTTGGTCAGGCACAATGGGTGGAAATTGGGAATTTGATTATTGAGGTTATTGATGGCTTGGTTGCCAATGGACCAGATGGTAATGACGCGGTACAAAATGCTGTTAAAGCAAAAGTTCGCGCCCTTTGTGAGAGTTTTCCAATTTATAAATAATATGGCATCTAATATAATTCTAACAAGATTAGCTGATTTTATTTACTGGGCATTTTTTATCTTTTCCTTGTTAATTATGGTTATAAGTTTTAATTTCGCCTTTGATGAAGAGAAAAGTGGAACAGCAACACTTATTTTTAGTTTTGCAACATATATGTTGGGGTTTGGTTTGCGTTATTTAATTACGGGGCATGTTAATCACCCTGTATTCATATCTATATTAAAGACATTTCGGAGGAATTAATGCGTTGTCCGTTTTGCCAATCTGAAGAATCGCAAGTTAAGGATTCGCGACCAACGGAGGACAGCTCCGCCATTCGTCGACGTCGTGTCTGTAACGGGTGCGGGGCCCGTTTTACAACGTTTGAGCGAATACAGCTTCGTGAGTTGATGGTTAAAAAATCAAATGGCAAAATCCAAGTATTTGACCGCGATAAAATTAGCCGTTCCATGAGTGTAGCATTACGTAAACGCCCCATAGATGAATCTGTGATTGAGCAAGCGGTTACAGGTATCGTTCGTCAGCTTGAAAATGAGGGTGAAAATGAAACCCTTGCCGCGCATATTGGTGATTTGGTTATGCGTGCGCTTATCAAGCTTGATATTGTAGGATATATTCGTTACGCCTCAGTCTATAAAGATTTCCGTGACCCAGAAGATTTTAATGATTTCCTTAATGAGGTTCAAACACTTCAAGCCGAGAATAAACCTAAGAAAAAGTCTGCTTAAAATATAATGTCAAATGACCTTCAATATATGCGCAATGCTTTGGCTTTGGCACGTATGGGATTGGGGCACACTTGGCCTAATCCTACGGTGGCATGTATTCTTGTTAAACATAACCGTATTATCGCCCGTGCCAGAACAGCAAATGGCGGTAGACCACATGCAGAACAGCTAGCCATCGAACATGCAGGTGATAATGCTAAAGGCTCAACCGCTTACGTCACACTAGAGCCTTGCGCGCATGAAGGCGAAACACCATCATGTGCAAGATTATTAATTGAAGCTGGAGTGCAAAAAGTTGTCATTGGAATACTCGACCCTGATTTACGTACCAACGGAAAAGGTATGGAATATCTAAAAAAAGCTGGGGTTGAGGTTGTTTCTGGTATGATGGAGCAAGAATGCTTTGCCCTTAATGAAGGATTTTTTCTTAAGCAATTAAAGTCACGGCCATTTATTACTTTAAAAACAGCCACAACGCTGGATGGAAAAATTGCAACCTCTACAGGTCAATCAAAGTGGATTACGGGTAAGATGGCGCGGGCACGGGGGCATTTGTTAAGGGCGCAACATGATGCAATCGCAGTGGGATTAAACACAATTTCACAAGATAATCCTGCCCTAACCTGTCGATTGGAAGGGGGGCAAAAATCACTCACCCGCATTGTTTTTGATACCAATGGTAAATTAACGGGCACTGAAAAAATCTTTGCTGACATCAAAAATAATCCTGTTTGGATTGTGACAGCATCAAAAAATTTAAATATTATTGGTGCAAAAATCTTACAGGTTTCTAAAAACAATCAAAACCAGATTGATATTAAAGAAGCCCTACAGGCCATCACTGCCGAAGGGGTTACGCGTTTATTGGTTGAAGGGGGGGCTCATCTTATGACATCATTTTTAAAAGAAAATTTATTTGATGAACTTCACTGGTTTCGAGCGCCAATTTTAATGGGAGGGGATGGACTAAATGCTGTTCAGTTATTAGATATTTTTGAAATGACAGATATTAAAAAGTTACAATTGAAAAAATCAATAACGCTAGGTAATGATATACTTGAAATCTATAAAAAAGCTTAAAGGTGGCCGCGGTTTTGTTTTTATAATTACGGATAGAAGCTTTTATAGCGTTTGAAGATGGTATAAATTTATTTATACCCACAAAGAAAGTAAGTAAGAAAATAAGAAATGTTTACAGGTATAATTACAGATATTGGAACAATTGCGAGTGTCGATAAAACGCGCGGCGATACACGCTTTGCAATCTATACGAATTTTGATTTATCTGATGTTGATATTGGTGCCTCAATTGCTTGTTCAGGATGCTGTTTAACTGTTGTTCGTAAATTAGATGATATATTCTTTGTTGATGTTTCTGCCGAAACCTTGTCCAAAACAAATTTAGGGCAGTGGGGTGAGGGTACAAAAATAAACCTAGAGCGTGCCTTAAAAATGGGGGATGAACTGGGAGGGCATATTGTAACAGGTCATATTGATGGCCTTGCGCAATGTGTATCTATTGCAAAAGAGGGGGATAGCCACCGCCTTATTTTTCAAACACCCGAAGGTATGGATAAAATGGTGGCACCAAAAGGGTCTGTAACGCTCGATGGAATATCTCTAACGGTGAATGAAGTTGATGAAAAAACATTTGGCGTCAACATCATTCCCCATACATGGCAAAATACGACATTAGGAAAAATAAAAAAGAATGATAAGATTCATTTTGAAGCCGATATGTTGGCACGATATGTTGCACGATATATGCAATAGCTATTGTAAAATATTATTATAGTTTATATAAATAAAAAAGTTCTCAGGGCAGGGTGAAACTCCCTACCGGCGGTAATTGATTTTTATAATCATCAGCCCGCGAGCGCTTTATTTATAAAATTCTTTTTAAAAGAATTTTGTTCAAACGCTACGAAGGCTTACGGCACAACGATGTGCCGAAACCGCAGTCGCGGTTTTGAAATATAGATAAAGGTCAAGCAGATGGAGTGAAACTCTCCAGCCGACGGTCATAGTCCGGATGAAAGAGAGCTTTTTTAAAGTCGCCAATCGGTAAATCGAAGGGCGAAATTGTACTGGCTATTTTCAGTACTCTTTAAAAAACATGCCCTGATTTATATGCAACCCAAGGTCGCGACCGCGGCCTCGTTCGTAATAACGAACGGGAGCTTAAGTAGCGATTGAACATCGGAAAAAGTTTATCTATTCCGAATAATAAGGAGAAACCTATGAATCAGACCAACCATTTACCAACTAACCAAAAAATTGCTTTTATCCAAGCGGGCTGGCATGCTGATATTGTTGCCGAAGCGCGTAAATCATTTACCAATGATCTGGAACAGGCAGGAATTTTAAGCAGTAAAATAGAAATTTTTGATGTACCTGGCTCCCTTGAAATCCCTCTTATGGCTCAAAAATTAGCGCAAACAAATGAATATGCTATTATTGTTGCCTGCGGTTTTATTATTAATGGGGGAATTTACCGTCATGATTTTGTTGCAACATCGGTTATTGATGGAATGATGCGCGTGCAGCTTGATACGGGCGTGCCAATTTTATCAGTGGTTCTAACCCCGCATCATTTTCACGGATCGGACGAGCATCAAAAATTTTTCTTTGATCACTTTAAGCTTAAAGGAGAAGAGGCCGCCAATGCCTGCCTCAAGACGCTGGAAAATATGAGCCGCTTTTAAAAAGCTTTTAGTTTATGTAAGCTTGGACGAACCTACATTATAGAAGAAAAAAATAAGTTTGCGTTCTTTGCGGCTCTTTTGTAGTTTGCGTCAACGAATTCATATTGGATATTATTAATGACGCAAGCAAAACAAAAAACTGGATCAAAGATTGCCCGTAACTCCGCTGCTCGTTTATTGGCAGTGCAGGCGGTCTATCAAATGCAAAAAAACAAACAATCTGCTAAAGAAGTGGTAAAGGAGTATTTAGACCATCGTTTAGGGATTGATGATGATGGCGATCAAATGGTTAGCCCTAATGCCGAACATTTTTCAAAAGTTGTGCAAGGGGTCGAAGAACATATTGAGCAATTAGGCGATATGGTGTCCAAAAATCGCAATAAAGAAGCATTGTCGAACGAGCCATTATTGAACGCCTTATTCCTGTGTGGGGCGTATGAATTAATGATGTGCCAAGATATTGATTATCCTGTAATCATCTCTGATTATGTGCATGTAACCCAAGCTTTTTATGAGAATTCGGAAAGTAAATTGGTCAATGCCGTATTGGATTCAATTCGTAAAACGGTTCGTGATTAGAATAATTACCTCAAATTTTATCTATTATTAGAGTTTGTTAACCTTTTTCCTTTATTCTTAAAAGTGGTTTAAGGGACTTTTCTTATCAATTTTGATAGGAAATACGGGAATTTATAATAAGATGAAATTTGTAGTGATCATAATCATGGCGGCCTTGCTGGTGGGCGCTGGTGGTGCGGGTGGATATTTCTTTACTCAAAAACAAGCAGTCGCTTCATATAGCGAAGACGGCTCAATCAGTAAAGCAGACCAAAAAGCAAATAAATACGCAAAAATGTCAGCAACAGAAGCGGCAAAGCATTTAAGATTTGTAAAATTATCACCCATCATACTTCCCATCATAGACAATAGCGGCGTTAGTCAAGTTGTAACCTTGGTTGTGTCATTGGAAGTAAATGGCGATGAAAACGCGGAATTTGCAACAAGCATGATGCCGCGTTTAAAAGATGCCTATATTCAGGATATGTACGGTGTTTTAAATCGTAAAGCATCAATGGAAGGTGGCGTGATAAAAGTGGATAAATTAAAAGAGCGTCTAAACCGTGTATCAACCGCAATTTTAGGGGATGATAAAGTAAATTCAGTTTTATTGCAGGTTGTAAATCAACGCGCAATATAACGAATATAACTATAAAATACGGTGTTCTTAGCTATTCTCAAATGTACTATAAAGAGGCATTGAGAAAATTATATAGCCTGTTTTACCTTAATCGGTAAAATGGGTTTTATAATTTGTTATAGATAAATCAATTTATCGCGGGGCTGCGCCACCGGCGGTATCAACGGCACTGTCACCACCTTGACGATTAAATTTACCAACATTGCCTAAGATTTGCTCTAATGCTGTAATCTCGTTCCCACCCGTTGGTGTTTCACGATTTACAGTTGGAACATCCAAACGTTTATTATCAATCTCTTCTAGGCGCTGCAAAATTCCAGAATCATCGAATTGCGCTAGAACCACGCGCTCTTGGGCTACTTTTGAATCGAAAACGCCTTTTTTCTCCATGATCTGACCAATATAATACCATGTGTTATCATCAAATGGTGCAGTTGTTGTTGGCGATCCCAATGATTTAAGAACATTCGTACGGGTGCTAATGCCTGGAGTTACTTCATTCATCCGAAAATCTTCAACCATATTCCCCCGTGTGGATTGCATAGGCGTACAGGCCGAAATACTTAGAAATGAAGCTATAATTATAAATAAAAATGTATTTTGTTTTTTCATGCTTGCACTATAAGGCTGAAATTCGTAAAAAATCAAGAATGTTTGCTTTTATACGCCAAAGAAATCAACGAAAAAAACAAGCCGCGCATTTATATGATATTGCGGTGGTACAGTCACGGCAGGCTGAATTTTATGCAGATCTAAATGTTCCTGATACGGTAGATGGCCGATTTGAAATGTTGGCACTTCATTGTGGTATTTTAGTTTATAATTTAAAAAAAGATGGAAAAACAAATCTTTCGCAAGCGTTGTTTGATAAAATGTTTAAGGTAATGGACCCGATGTTGCGTGAAATGGGCGTAGGGGATTTAAGCGTACCAAAACATATGAAGCGTATGATGCAAGGCTTTAACGGACGCATAATAAACTATACGCAAGCGATTGAAAAACAAGATAAAATTGAAATGCAAGAAGCATTAAAAAGAAATGTATATGGAACGGTTCATGACGATAAAGTGAACCAAGATGATTTAGAAGCATTGGCAACTTATGTTTTCGAAAGCACAAGCAATAAAATCAATATCGAAAACCCGCAATTTGGCAGTATGAATTTTTCGAAGAAAGAGGGGCAAAATGCCGCAGCATGATAAGCTGACCGAACAAGAATGGTCATATTTATTCAATATTAATGATATTGAAAAAGGCCGTGCCGAGCTTACAATTTCACCAAGCAACGACGAATGCGAAGATATTGCCCGCCGCGTAGATGTTCTTAATATTAAAGATGTTAAAGCCAATCTGGTTATCACTCGCGAATCTGGCAGTGCGATTCACCATGTTTCAGGTAAATTTAAAGCGATCGTCACGCAAGAATGCGTTATTACGCTTGAACCCATTGAAACTGAGATTTCTGAAGCCATTGAAGGATGGTTTGCAGATAAACAAAGCGCGGTATCATTTGCTGCCGCAAAACGCGAGCGTGAAGGTATTAAAACACAAGGGGAAATTGAGATTTTAGATGAAAGCGAAGATCCCGAACCGATTATAGAAGGTCTTATTGATTTGGGTGAATTGGTAACACAGCACATCTCACTCGCCATACCTCCGTACCCACATAAAGAAGGGGCAGAATTTGAAGTAACAGATGATAAATTTAAATTGAATGAAAACTCACCTTTACGTAAAAATCCTTTTGAAGCATTAAAAGACTGGAAAGAGAACCGATAGATTTAATTTTTTAGTTTTTTATAGCGTCACAACAGGTTTATATATAGTGACGGTATCAAAAAGCTTGCATTTTTCTACGTATATCGTTAAAAAGCATCAAATTTAAAGTATTTAAGGAATAAGATTATGGCTGTACCAAAGAGAAAAACTACAAAATCAAAGCGTGATATGCGTCGCTCCCACGATTCTCTAAGCGTTGCGAATTGGGTTGAAGATGCCAATACTGGTGAGCCAAAGCGTCGTCACCATATCGACCTCAAAACAGGTACCTATAAAGGCCGCCAAGTTTTGGAAGATCGTGGATAATATGAGTTTCAATTATTTTGGCAAAATAGTGCTGAATTAATTCTTCTTATTTCCTATTGATAATTGACACAAACATAATCACCTGCGAGTTTCGTTATAATTGTTAACGAGGCTCGTTTTTTTATGCTTTATAAATGCGTATGCTGACCCTAATCTAATTAACCGTAACTTGGTTTTGTACCATAAGGTAAAATATGACTCAAAAAATAAAAATTGCGATTGATGCAATGGGCGGTGATTTTGGTGCAAAAGTTATAATCCCTGCCTGTGCGAATGCGCTAAAACAAAATAAGGATATCGAGTTTCTTATCTTTGGTGATGAAAAATTAATAAATCCAGTGTTGAGTGACCATCCCGATCTTAAGAAGAAATCAAAAATCACACATACAGATATAAAGATTGCTTCGACAGATAAACCATCCGTGGCATTGCGTCAGGGTAAGGGATCATCAATGCGGCTTGCGATTGAGGCGGTTAAAAATGGTGAGGCCGATGGTGTTGTCTCTGCGGGAAATACAGGCGCACTAATGGTTATGTCTAAAATGATTATGAAAACATTGCCGGGTATTACACGTCCTGCCATTGCTAGTGTTCTTCCTAATAAAAAAAATGTGAGTGTTATGTTGGATTTGGGTGCGAATTTAGTATGTGATGCCGAAGTCCTCACCCAATTTGCTGTTCTAGGCGCGGTTTACGCTAAAGTTGTTCGTGGTATAGAAGACCCCACTGTTGGTTTGTTAAATGTTGGAACCGAAGAAATGAAAGGACATGAAGAAATACGCGCCGCCGCTACAATATTGGCGGATGTTTCTTTTCCTGGTCGCTATGTTGGTTTTATTGAAGGGGATGATATCGCTAAAGGCACAACAGATGTCATTGTTACCGATGGATTTACAGGAAATGTAGCTTTAAAAACTGCAGAAGGGGTTGGCAAACTATCAAAACATTATTTAACAGATGCATTTAAGTCGTCACCCTTGGCTCTATTGGGATATCTATTGGCGCGTGGGGCGATTAAACGCATGACAGATAAGGTTGATTCCAGAAAATATAATGGCGGAATGTTTTTGGGTGTAAATGGTATTTGTGTAAAAAGCCATGGGGGAAGTGATGTTTTAGGGACAGAGAATGCAATTCACGTTGCCGCGGACCTTATCAAAAATGGTTTTAATCAAAAAGTTGCCCAAGAGATTGAAGAATTAATGTCGCAAGAATCATTTGTCAGCGCGGTTGGGGTTTAGGTCGGAGTTATAAGATGCCCATAAAATCAATTATAAAAGGAACAGGATCGTTCCTACCGACAAAAATAATGACCAATGCGGATATGGAAAAAATTGTCGATACGACAGATGAATGGATTACACAACGCAGTGGTATTAAACAACGCCATATCGCAAATGATGACGAAACAACGGGAACGATGGCTATCCATGCTGCTAAAAACGCGCTTAAGGCTGCCAATCTGAACCCTTCTGATATTGATGGCGTTGTTGTGGCGACAACCACGCCTGACCGAACATTTCCATCTGTCGCTGTAAAGGTACAAGGGGAATTAGGGATACCTGCAGGGCTTGCTTTTGATGTTCAGGCCGTTTGTACGGGGTTTGTTTATGCGCTTACGGTTGCAGATAATTTTATTAAACTGGGTCAGTGTAGGCGTATCTTGGTGATCGGTGCCGAAAAAATGAGCGCTCTGGTGGATTGGAAAGATCGTACAACTTGCGTACTTTTTGCCGATGGGGCGGGGGCGGTCGTATTAGAGGGGCAAGAATGCCCAGATAATGGATTAGAAAGCCGTGGCATTCATTCCACCCATCTTTACGCGAATGGCGCGCAACGTGAAATGCTTCAAACTTCAGGAGGCGTTAGTACAACGGGGGAAAATGGCTTTATCCAAATGCAAGGGCGCGAAGTGTTCAAATATGCTGTTACGTATATGGCAGATGTAGTGCAGGAAACATTGGATCATAATAACATCACGCCCGATCAAATTGATTGGCTCGTCCCCCATCAGGCGAATATTCGAATCATTAGTGCCACTGCAGAAAAGCTTGGGATGAGTATGGACAAAGTTGTTGTTACCGTAGACCACCATGGCAATACCTCCGCTGCTTCAATTCCGTTGGCATTGGATGAAGCGGTACGCGATGGACGAATTAAAGAAAATGATATGCTACTTATTGAAGCAATGGGTGGCGGCCTAACATGGGGCGCTGCATTGGTACGTTTTTAAATTATTTTATATTCATTCCAAATAAGGGATGCATTCTAAAAAAACTACATTCAATTTTAAAGATAATAAAATTCCATAAGCTATTGAATATAAACAACGAAGTAGATTGTTTATTCCAATTATGTTATAATTTATTATTAAAGAAACAACCTTAACCCCCTTTGAAATAAATCACTTTTTTGTGGTTAAATTGGGAGGATGAATTGACGGTTACGTTTATACGCCTTAACTTATTAGATGAAAGAAGTAAATAATGACAACAAATTCTGATACTGTTCAAACCGTAACCCGTGCCGATTTGGCCGAAGCTGTTTATGCGCAAGTTGGGTTGTCACGCAATGAATCGGCTGATCTGGTTGAACAATTGTTAGATGATATGATGGATGCACTTGCATCGGGTGATAATGTTAAAATTTCTTCTTTTGGTAGTTTTACAATTCGTGAGAAGGCAGAACGCATTGGCCGAAACCCTAAAACAGGGGTAGAAGTGGCCATTAAACCACGTAAAGTTCTTACTTTTCGGGCTTCCCATGTATTGAAAGACAAAATAAACAAAGCAACAATTGCGATGCAAAATCGTGAAAGTTCTTAAATTCACTTTCAATTAGGCAAGATCTTAAAATGAATATTCAAAGCTTGAACAAAAACTCTTCACAAGATGACCAAAATGGTAGTGAAGAAACTTCAAAAGCAACATTTAACGCGCCTCAAGGCAACATACGTAGTCGCCGCGCTAAAAAAGCGCAAGATGCATTTCGTACAATTAGTGAAGTTGCTGATAAACTTGATGTTCAACAACATGTTTTACGATTTTGGGAAACTAAATTTTCACAAGTAAAACCCCTGAAACGTGGTGGAGGGCGTCGTTACTATCGCCCAGAAGATGTAGCATTGTTGGAACGTATCCACCATCTACTTTATACTGAAGGGTACACTATAAAAGGTGTTCAGAAATTATTGAAAGGGCAAGGAAAATCACAAATTGTATCCGAAGCCAATAATCAAAATTCTAACAGTAAAAACTTGCAAGATCAGCAATCTATAACGACATCTATTTCAAAATCTGCTCCTCCAAAGAACAATAATTCTATGGATAGTAAACAACGCGCTGTTTTAGAAATTATGCTGAATGAATTAAAGGCAATGCGCGCCATGTTGCCTGTTTAAGCTAAAATTAATAATCTTTTATAAATCATTCAACATAGAATTGATTTTTCATTATAAATATCGTATCAACCATTTGTTCGGAGTGTAGCGCAGTCTGGTAGCGCACTCGCCTGGGGGGCGAGGGGTCGGAGGTTCAAGTCCTCTCACTCCGACCAATTTAAATTAAAAATATCCTTTAGGATAGTAAATATCACATAATTACGTAAATAAAATTGACAATTTTGCAATTTTCTGTCAAATAATTGTTTAATAAATTATTAACAATTTATGAGGCGTGCGATGAGAGATTTAAGTGATACTTATATAAAACAAGATCAACTCGATCAATTTTTAACAACTTTTGAAACTTATGTAACCAATCATTTTAATGGAGAAAGCTCCATTTGGAATGAGAAAAGCATTTGAAAATTTTCGTACCTATCTTCAAGCTAAAATTTTAGAACCTGATTTTGACTTAACTCAAAAAACGCCTGTTGGATTTTCATTTGGTAATTTTTCAGTCGGATCTGTTGCTTTATCAAGAGTTGATAATCGCGATAATTTAATATGGTTGATGCATGATTATATCTCAAAAAATCCAATTCTTGCTGAACAAAACCCTACTATTGTTGGTGATGTAACAGATGCATATATGGAATATGTATTATCGCCTGAGAAAAGAACATTAAAAGTTTCACCATATGAAATCCAGCCTCTTTCACATAACCCAGAAGGTCTAGCTGTAGATTATGGAATAGGAATAACACAGACTTATGAAAGTCAAGCAAATGGAATTTTCTCTAATCCTGGACTTATAAGTTCATTTGAAGAGAAGAATAGAACAATCAAAAGTAATGATGTAGAAGCTGTATTAGATGACTTTTTCGGTCAACATGCTGAATTATTTAATTCTGGTGAAGATAAAAATGATTCCGCGGCAGATAAGTTAAATGATTTATTAAAAGTTGCTGTTTTAGGCATTACCGATGAAGGGGAATATGCACAACCTACAAAATTCGCTTATAGTGATTTTTCTTTAAATCAAAAAGATACAAAAGGCAGAAAAGTTAACTTGCTGCGTTTATTAGACGAGCATTTACAAGATGATAGTTCCGCCGCTGCTGACGAAATTCGTGCAACTATTGATCAATTTATTGATCCTGAAACAACCAAATTAAAGCAAGTTCATAACAAAAAGTTTATTGTTGAACCTACTCAAAACCCTATCCGTTTAGATTTTACGTATGAAGAGCCGACTTTAGTTGTTAAAGCTGAATTGAGTGAACCACCTTTATTATTAACACCAGCTATGAAAGTTGATGCCGATAACAATAAAACCCAAGTGGAGCAAGATGAAGACGCATATTTACGTCAAGAAGCTCTGCTTGAAAATGCCGCACTCAGACTTCGACAGCCTTATGATATACCCTCAAAAGCAATTGATATTTTAGCAAAGAGAAGCGTCGAATTAAAATTTATAGATAGTGAAGCTGAGAGTGTAAGGCTTGCCGATTTTCTTCCTCATACTGATACACAGCCTCGAGAAGATATAACTGCGGTGCCGGCTTGGATAGCAAGCATTCCAAGAGTTAAAGACTCCCTTATTAAAAGTGTAGAACCTCCAAAAGATGATCCACAAACATCTCCATCATCTTTATCAAAAATTTTAAAAGTTGCGGCTATTGCTACAGGTGTTGCTATTATTCCTAGTACGGTCAGTGAAAGCGAAGCAAACATTAGTGAATTAATGGTTACTCCTACAGAAACCTCTATATCAGATACACAAATACAATCAGTATCGGAAGATTCTGGTATTCTTTTCGATAGTGAAGATGTGCCTATTGCTGTTATGAGCACAATAGAAAGTATGAATGGAGATTATAGTGACCCACCTTCTAATTTGCCCGCTATTGGTTTTACTGATGTACCAGTATTAACAAAAACTGCGCCTGTCATTACTTTATTATCCAATCCAGATATAGTAATTGATCAACCTGTATCACCCCCTTCGTATCAGCCTGATGAACCAATAACTTTTTCTGCAGATAATGGAATATCATTTAGTGAAATTGTCGCTTTGGACACTACCGAAATTGGCGGTGATTTTAAAGAACGCTTTAATGCTTATATATATATAAATCCAGAACTTGCAGATAATCCAAATACGCTTGCAAGCGGTGCAGAAATTATCATGCCCACCTCGTTAGAAGGAGCATCAAAAGTAAAATGCGATTGGGAACGAATAGTTAAAAATTTGAATGATGCGTGTTCATTTATACCCAAAATTACAGTGGCACAAAATGTTTCAATACAAACGGCTAAACTTGATTAATATTTATTCTTTTTTCATAATGATCAGATTAAAAAATTTCTCAAACTATAGTATATAATTACACGGTATTATAATACCATATAATTATAGCTTTGTTTTTATTGATTTTTCTTGACGTGGTGCAATGTTTCTTGCATAACAGCGTCAGAATTTAAAAGAATACTAAAATTTATAAGGAACATAAGATGAAAACATATTCTGCTAAACCATCCGAGGTTGAGAAAAAGTGGCTTATCGTTGATGCAAAAGATGTGGTTTTGGGGCGTATGGCTTCTGTTATTGCCAATCGTTTGCGTGGTAAGCATAAACCCATGTATACCCCCCACATTGATTGCGGCGATAACGTTATTGTAATTAATGCTAAAGAAGTGCGCTTAACCGGTAACAAACGTGATGGTGATATCTTTTACTGGCATACTGGATACCCAGGTGGAATTAAAGAAAAGTCAAAAGGGGAAATCCTAGATGGTCGTTTTCCAGAGCGTGTTGTTCAAAAAGCGATTGAACGCATGATCCCAAGTGGCCCACTAGGGCGTGCGCAGATTAAAAATCTTCGTGTGTATCCTGGTGCGGAACACCCCCATGAAGCGCAAAATCCAGAAGTTTTGGATGTTGCAGGTATGAACCCAAAAAATAAACGTGAAGCGTAAGCTTTAGATTTAATAAAAATAAGGAATATATTATGGCTGAAGCAAAAAAAGATGCAGTGAACAGCATGGAAGATTTGAAAAATCTTACCGCTGGTACGGCAAGCGCTCCCAATAAAGAAGCTGAAAAGCAAGAAACAAGTACGGATAAGAAAGAACCAAAAATTGATGATTTGGGTCGCTCTTACGCAACAGGTCGTCGTAAGGAATCTGTTGGCTCGTGTATGGTTGAAAAAAGGGTCGGGTAAAGTGACGGTAAATGGTAAATCTCAGGATGATTATTTTGGTCGTCAGACACATTTGCTTGTTTTGAACCAACCTTTCTTAATTGTAAATCGCGTTAATGGTTTTGATGTTGTTGCTACTGTTAAGGGTGGTGGTCTTTCTGGTCAAGCGGGTGCGGTTCGTCACGGAATTTCCCGTGCGTTAGAAAATCATGAACCTGATTTACGTCCTGAATTGAAAAAAGCAGGAATGCTTACCCGTGATGCCCGCGTGGTTGAGCGTAAGAAAATCGGTAAACACAAAGCGCGTCGTTCCAAACAGTGGGCAAAACGATAGTTTCCATTATTTCTTTTCGAGCGTCGTTAAATTGTGGCTTGTTTATAAAAATAAACTTCGCCTGATTGCCTAGCTGAAAGAAAATACTGTTTAGTATTTATAAAGCTAAGAATTTTTAAAAGTCCCGAAAGGGGCTTTTTTTATTGACATAATGGTCTCATGCAAGTATTTTTTATTTTTTATTGAGGAAAATACAATGAATATTGTCGATATTAATAGTAGAGAGCATGCCAGAAGTAAGCTTCTTGAGTTTATACAAGAAACGAAGAAGGCAGTTGAGATTGAGGGGAATGAAATCTTTGATGCAATCTTGAAAGAAAGATCAGTTCTAGGAAAAGCAGTAAAAACTTTAAAATTCCCTAAATTTGTTAAATTGTTTATTCAAGAAAAAGCATTAGAAGGAATAGAAAAAGTTTTTCATGGTTTTCCTTACGAAGTTCCTGTTCAACAACCTAGAACATCAAAAAGTCAAAAAATTGAATCTGATTTACAAAAAGAGTTTGACAATATTGGATTTGAATTAGTGACATGTTTTTCTGGTAATGCCAGAGAACATTGTAGAAATACTGCCTGGCGAGAAATAAAAGCTGGCTTAACCGCTGTCTCAACAAAAACCAAAGGGGTAGGTTTAAAATCAGTTTTCAGTCAAATACATGATTTTGTTGATACTCAAGTTCAAAATACCACCCCGCAATCAGGTGCGGTTTATGCCGAATTAGATTACAGATCACTTTCTTAATTTAATAAAACCTTATTTTAGATCTGTTTGAATTCCCAGTATTAATTATACAGCCGTTTAATTGTTTTCAATTTCCTTGAAACTAATTAAGAATTTATATGTTGTTATAGTTATAAAACTATAGGAGCAATAATGAAATTTTCTAAATTGGGTAAAACAGGTATTGATGTTTCACGCGTATGCTTAGGTACAATGACTTGGGGGCGACAAAATTCCGAAGCCGATGGACATGAACAAATGGACTATGCGGTGGAACAAGGCGTTAATTTTTTTGATACGGCCGAAATGTATGCTGTTCCCCCCACGCCTGATACATATGGCAAAACAGAAGAAATCATTGGCACATGGTTTGAAAATCGTGGAAAGCGCGATGATATCATTCTTGCAAGTAAAATTGCTGGGCAAGGTATGTCATGGGTAAGGGATGGGGAACGTTTAACGGGAGATTCAATTGAAACCGCAGTAAATGGATCTTTAAAGCGTTTGAAAACAGATTATATTGATTTGTATCAATTGCATTGGCCAAACCGTCCATTCCCCCATTTTGGTAAAAATCATGCAGGCGCGATAGATTTTACAAAGAATACACCTTCTAAAGTTGAAGATAATTTGCATGATATTCTCGAAGGTTTAAACAAAGCTGTTCAAGCAGGAAAAATTCGTCATGTAGGGTTATCAGATGATACCGCCTATGGAATTTCAAAATATTTGGAATTATCAAAGATACATGATTTGCCCAGAATGCAATCTATTCAAAACGAATTTAACTTATTAAATCGTACCGATGATCCTTATGTTGCCGAGATGTGTGTATTAGAGGAGGTTGCATATCTTCCATGGTCGCCCCTTGCAACAGGTGTTTTAAGCGGAAAATATCTAAATGGTGATCGACCCAAAGGCAGCCGCATGCAAATTCTTGAAGATGAAGAAAATAGCAGTAGTTTCCGCGATGATGAAGAAACACATAATGCCGTACGCGCCTATATAGATGTAGCCAAAAAGCATGATCTTGATGTATGCCAAATGGCATTAAAATTTATTGATAAGCAAAGTTTTGTGACCTCTACCATTATTGGTGCGACCAAAATGGAACAATTAAAATCTAATATTGATGCCTTTGATATTGAATTGTCTGAAGATGTGATGAAAGATATTGATGCTGTTTATCGTAAATATCCGATACCCTATTAAAATCTTAATCGATAGACCAAAACATGCTATAACCATTGCCAAATTAAATTTTATAAAAATATAATGCTATGGCTATAATAAAGTATAAAGATGTTAGCCCAACATTGGGTCAAAATGTTTGGGTCGCTGATAATGCCACTGTCGCAGGCGATGTGCATTTGGGGGATGAAAGCTCCGTTTGGTTTGGGGTGCAAATGCGTGGCGATGTGCATGAAATACGAATTGGCAGTCGTACCAATATTCAAGATAATGCAGTTATTCATGTAACCCGCAATTTTTCAGGAACATATATAGGCAATTATGTTACAATCGGTCATGCGGCAATCATTCATGCAGCTACGATTGAGGATGAATGCCTTATCGGGATGGGCGCTATTATATTGGATGGGGCCATTGTTAAAACGGGCGCAATGGTTGCGGCAGGCGCCGTTGTTACACCGAATAAAGTCATTCCAACTGGGCAGATATGGGGCGGTAATCCTGCACGATATATGCGTGATTTGTCACAAGAAGAAACAGATTTTCTCAAAATTTCAGCGTTAAATTATGTTAAACTTGCTGTTGAATATATGTAAGGTATAAATTTTTATTTTTTCGTGTGTTATATTGCATTTTAAGATGATATATCACAGGATATGAACATCATAAAAGATTAGGAGCAACCTTGTGAAATACTCTATCAATTCAGCGAAATTTTTTTCAATGTTGCTTTGTATATTTATATTATCTGCTTGTGAAACAATGCCGCGTGAAAATATTGCTATAACGCCTATGCCTGAAGATTCTGCAAATGTGATTGTAAGCCAACCCGTAACAAGAATGGCACAACAAAATTATGGTACTCTTCCAAACTATGATTATCAAATTACAAATGCATCAAATGGTGATGTTACGGTGTATTCACTTGATGGGGCGGAACCTGCCATCACCCCAAGGATTGAGCCTAATATGTCACCTGCACCTGTTATAGCGATGCCTATTGGAAATACCTATCAACCACTTGCGAATAATCAATTTAATCAACAAACAATAATGCGCGGTGGTCGTGTAGATGAACAAATATTCTTCAAATTTGGATCATCACGATTGGGCAGTGTTGATCAACAAAAAATTTCAGCTTTTGCAGATACAGCAAAATTTGCTCCTATCAATCGCGTTACTGTCGAAGGATATGCAAGTAAACCAACCCAAGCAGGTATTGGCACAGTTGAAAGCCATATTTTAAATCTTAAAGAATCAATGAACAGGTCATTCGCCGTATCCAAATCACTAATGCGTAATGGATTGCCCGCAGAAAAAATAAAAACTGTTAGCTATGGCTCAACTATGGCTACGGGTAATGACCAACAAGATCGACGTGTTGATATGATAATGGGCGAACGATAAAGCTTAATGACAATGTCACAACATCCATTAAAAATTGGAGTTGCAGGGTTAGGCACCGTTGGCATTGGTGTTATAAAAATCCTTCAATCAAACCAAGAAATTATTGCCCAACGATGTGGCCGTAATATTGAGATTGTCTCAATTCATGCCCAATCAAAAGATAAAGATCGCGGTATTGAATTATCCACTTATAAATGGGCTCATGATTTACAAACAATGGCAAATGATACGGACATTGATTGTATCATCGAATGTATTGGGGGATCAGAAGGGATCGTTAAAGAATTTGTTCAAAAAGCATTACTAAATAAAAAACATATCGTAACAGCGAACAAGGCACTGATCGCTACCCATGGCGTAGAGTTATCTAAAATGGCAGAGCAAAATAATGTCGCCCTGATGTACGAGGCTGCGATTGCGGGTGGTATCCCTATTGTAAAAACTATGCGTGAAGGGCTTGCCGCCAATCAAATTCAAAGTGTTTTGGGAATTTTAAATGGGACTTGTAATTATATTCTTACAACAATGGAAAAAACAGGTCGCAATTTTGATGACGTTTTAAAGGAAGCACAAGACCTAGGGTATGCGGAAAGTGACCCTACTTTTGATGTTGATGGAATTGACAGTGCGCATAAACTTGCGTTATTAACCGCGCTTGCTTTTAGTGTTAAGCCAGACTTTAATGCTTTAAACATATCGGGAATACGAAATATCCGAATAAGCGATATCAAGGCGGCGAAAGAATTAGGGTATCGCATAAAATTACTGGGTGTAACCAAGAAAATAGATAAGAACATCATGCAAACGGTTGAGCCTTGCCTTGTTCCAATAGACAGCGCAATTGCCAAGGTAGATGATTCTTACAACGCCATCTTTATAGAAAGTGATTATTGCGAAAAAACATTTTTACAAGGACGTGGCGCAGGAGAAGGGCCAACAGCATCTTCAATCGTTGCAGATATAATGGATGTCGCAAAAGATAATATCATCCCTGCTTTTGGTCAAACCGTAGAAAAACTGGAAAATATAGAGTTACAAGGCTTTGAAGAGGTGGTAAGTGCTTGCTATATTCATTTGATTGTAAAAGATCAATCTGGCGTATTGGCAAAAATTACGAGCGAGTTGGCAGATTTAGATATCTCAATCGACAGTATTATTCAACATGGTCATGATGATGATGGTATTGCATCTGTTATTATTGTAACTCAAAAAATTATTTTTAAGCATGCCGTTAAAGCCATTCAATCATTAGAGCAAAATGATATTGTTTTGCAAAAACCACTTTTGATGCGTATCGAAGAAATTTAATTTATAGAAAGCGATAAAATGGCTGTAAAAAGCATGCAAGATAATCAAGATATGATTGCCAAAGAATTGATGGATCGTAATCTTGCCCTTGAATCAGTTCGTGTTACCGAAGCTGCGGCACTTGCCGCGTCTAAATTGGTTGGGCGGGGTGATGAAAAGGCCGCCGATAAGGCCGCTGTTGATGCGATGCGCGATGCGTTAAATTCACTCGCCATAAAGGGCCGCGTTGTAATCGGAGAAGGGGAGCGCGATGAAGCGCCCATGCTTTATATTGGTGAGGAAGTAGGGGCGGGCGGGCCAGAAGTTGATATTGCCCTCGACCCTTTAGAAGGCACAACTATCACCGCCAAAGGAGGGCAAAATGCCCTTGCTGTTATGGCGATGGCAGATAAGAATGGGTTTTTAAATGCACCAGACACTTATATGGAAAAAATGGCCATTGGTGCATGCGTGTCAGAAAATGTACTGGATTTGGATGCCCCGATCAGCGAGATTTTAAAGAAAATTGCGAAAGAAAAATCATCAAAAATTGAAGATTTATTGGTTTGTGTGTTGGATCGTCCCCGTCACGAGAATATTATTACCCAAATTCGTGCGGCAGGGGCGCGTATCACATTGATACCCGATGGAGATGTCAGTGCGGTCATTGCCACAACAGAAACACGAAACGGGCATTGATTTTTATGTCGGAACAGGGGGCGCACCCGAAGGCGTATTGGCCGCGGCCGCTTTACAATGCGTTGGTGGATCAATGCTGGGGCGCCTTGTTTTTCGTAATGAAGTTGAAAAAGAACGTGCCACTAAATGGGGCATTACGGATTACAATAAAATCTATACAACGAACGAATTGGCAAAACCAGATAATGTTATGTTTGCCGCAACGGGGGTCACAACAGGGTCAATGTTGCCAGGGGTGCGCCGTTATGCAAATGGTGCAGTAACTCATTCAATTGTCATGCGTTCAAAATCGGGGACAACACGTTATATCAAATCGACCCATAATTTTAACCGCAAGACAGGCTTCGATGCACAAGATACCTAAATGTCTTATACTGATTAAATGATTCGTAGCCAAAATGTTTTGAATGTACAAAAATCCCTTAATGATAAAAAATGGATTTTTAAACAAGCAGATGATGCCATTGTCACTCAAATCTGCCAATCAAAAGAGTTACCAGAATTTATTGCAAGAATGTTGGTTCAGCGCGGCGTAAAAGCGGAAGATGTGGATAGCTATCTTAATCCCACTCTACGCAATAATTTTCCTGATCCTTATTCAATGATGGGGATGGAAGATTTTGCCAATGATATGGCGCGAGCCATTATTGATAAAGCTCCCATTGGTATATTTGCAGATTTTGATGTTGATGGGGCAACTTCTGCGTCAATAATGACCCGTTTTTTGCGTCATTTTGAAATTGACCCGGCAGTCTATATTCCAGACCGATTAACCGAAGGATATGGGCCAAGTGTAGCCTCCATGCAATCTTTAAAAGATCAAGGGGTTGAATTTCTTCTTATGCTTGATTGTGGAACAACCGCGTTTGACCCGTTAAAGGCAGCGCATGATTTAGGAATTGCGCGTTGCTATTTTTGACCATCACGAGGCTGAAGAAAATTTACCGATGCTGCCCATATCATTAATCCAAAGCGTCAAGATGACAAATCAAATTTAGAGATGTTGGCCGCCTGTGGGGTTACATTCATGGCTTGCGTAGCAATCAATAAAGCATTGCGCGCAAAAGATTATTTTAAGGATAATGATATTACTGAGCCACCGTTGAAAAACTGGCTTGATCTGGTCGCCCTTGGGACGGTTTGCGATATGGTACCGTTAAAAGGGGTTAATCGTTTGTTTGTTAAAATTGGTTTTGAACAAATGGCCAAATATAATAACCCTGGAATTAAAGCATTATTACAAGTCGGTAAAATTGAAACCTTACCTGAACCAAAAGATGCGGGATGGTCCATGGGCCCCCGTATTAATGCAGGATCACGCGTTCATCGCTCTGATTTAGGGGCAAAATTATTATCAACCGATAATATGGAAGAAGCACAATCATATGCATGGGCATTGGAAGAATGCAACGTTCAACGCCGAAAAATTCAAAGCGAGATGATGCATGTCGCCGAAAACAATATTGCTTTTTTAAAAGGCGAGTACGAACATTTTATACTGGTTGATGATGAAAGTTTTCACTCTGGCTTAAGTGGTTTGGTCGCAGGACGATTAAAAGAAAAATATTCTAAGCCAGCCATTGTTATTACATATGTTGAAAATGAAGATGGCATAACGGAAGGGCGCGGATCGGGTCGTTCAGTCAAAGGTGTCAATATGGCAGATATATTTATCACCGCCCGCAATGAAGGAATTTTAGAAAAAGGAGGCGGGCATGCCATGGCAGGTGGATTTACCATTATGCCCGATTGTCTTGATGATTTTAAAAATTTTATTGCTGATTATATTGAGCGTTTAAATCAGGTTGAAACAATGTCAGAAATTGAAATTGATTCAATTGCGACGGTGCGCGGGGCGTCCGTGGATTTTATCAAAATGCTGACCACACAAATGGGCCCTTTTGGTATGGGCAACCCAGAACCCTATTTCGCTTTATCCGAAATTCGGGTGCATCAGCTTGATATAATGAAAGATAAGCATTTACGCCTTATGATAAGCGATGTTGAAGGGGGCAGCCGAATGAAGGCCGTTTTTTTTAACGGTGTTGATACATCATTGGGGCAAATGCTTATCCAAAATTATAAAAATACATGTTTTCATTTGGTCGGACAATTTCAAATTAATAGCTGGCAAGGTCGGGAATGTGTTGAGTTCCATTTGATTGATGGGGTCAGCGCACAACAAAATTGTAATTATAATCAAGAAGAAGCCATCGCATCATGAATAAAATAAAAAATATTATTGAAAATAATCTATCCCTTCTTTTACTAATCGGTGCGATTAGTGGGTTTTTTCTTCCAAGTTTAGGCGATATGGCAGATGAAGTTGTCATTTTCTTAACAGCGGTTCTTATATTTTTATCTTGTTCGGATATTGATAAAAAAGGATTTTTGGAAATTGACATTTTCCAAATGGGCGTTTTTACCATGATACGATTTGTGGTTTTTCCCCTTGTATTATTTTATGGCGTAAAAACATATTTGCCTGAATTTTCAACAGGAATATTGCTATTAGCATTAATGCCCGCGGGGGTTGCGGTTGCCTCTTTATGTTCGATGAGCAAGGCCAATGTTGTGGTTGGGTTAAGCATTACAATCATTAGTAGCCTGCTTGCGCCGTTTATTATTCCTGCGGTTTTCTCATTTTTAGGGCAAACGGTTAATGTTGATATTTGGGATTTATTTTTAACCCTCATATATGTGGTGCTATTTCCCATCGGGCTTTACTTTTTTGTATTTGATAAAATTAAACCTGCAAAAAAAGCGATAAAAGAATTTAATAAAACCGCCGCGATATTATTTTTAGCAATTATTTTAGCCATCGTCATTGCGGCACAAAAAGAAGAGCTTCTCAATAATCTTGATTTAATCTTTATAGGTATTTTGGTGATGAGTGGCCTTTATGCGTTGCTATATTTATTTGGTATTGTATATTCATATTTTATTAAAGAGGGTGAGAAAATTGCCTTTATTTATGGCTCTGGCGCAAATAATAATTCTTTGGCAGTAGGATTATCATTTGCATATTTTGATCCCTTAACCTCACTCTTTATTGTATTGAGTGAGATTGTATGGAGTTTTTACATTGCCGTTGCGCAATATATTTTTTCCCGCAGAAAAATAATTTAGTTTTAAAGCTATTATTTCTTCTCAATATAAGGGTCAAGCTTTTGTGCAAATTCTGCCAATTGATCTTCATATCGGCGCCATGCTTCTACAGATGTTTTATAAACTGGTTTTCTCACCTGTCCTTTAGAAGCAGTTAGGATTGAACGCTCCGATTTATGTGGGGTGAGGCAAGCGTCATCCCATTCTAATTCAACATAATCAATAAGACGGCGTGCTTGGGTTTCAAGGTCGTTGACTGTATCTTCATATGAAACTTCAATAAATCTGTCTGGTATAACATTGCGCCAATGATCCATAAGGTCGGCATATTTTTTATAATGCTCCGCCATGTCATCCAAATTATATGTCCAATAATGCCCCAATGTAAAATATTGTTTGTAGCATGAGAGGCAGGTATCAATCGGGTTTCGTTTACAATGAATAATTTTTGCATGGGGAAGGGCGGTAACAATTTGCCCTAAATGCATATAATTTCCAGGCATTTTATCTGTAATGCGTTTTGCTTGCGCTGCTTCATCAGAAATACTTTGAACATATTTCACATAGGCCTCACCATATTGATAATGATTATCTTGGTTTAGATTTTTAAATTGCTCATTTAACATGCTGATGTAATAAAGCTCTCCAGCACCAAAAACATCGGGGTGGGAGGCAATAATTTGCTCGGTTAAAGTTGTGCCTGAACGCGGCATCCCTACAATAAACACAGGAACTTTTGATGGGTATCCCGTATCTTGTACAATAGAAAGAGATTTTTTGGAGAACACTGATTTTACTTTATTAAAATACTCCGTTTCAATTGTACGGTCATGAATGACAATTTGTGATTTCAAATCATTGGCAATTTGAAGATGTTTAAAGGCGGTATCATCCTCTTTTATATCTTGGTACGCTTTGAACAAATTAAAATGCATAGTGCTTTTGTCAGTGGTGCTCATAAATCTGTTATTTCGGATATAATCTTCCATATCCTTAATATCAGGATCATCTGGCGTGAATTTTTTTACTTTGCTTAATGTGAAATACAAACTAGAAATAGAAAAGCTATCCCTTAATTTTAAAGCTTGCCTCACGGTTTCTAATGATTCATTCATTAAACCTTGGCTTTGTAAAATTTCTGCCTTTGTCCCCAAAAGCATTCCAGCATTGGGATTAACATCTAATCCCTTTTGTATCAATTTAAGCGCCTTTTCCAATTGATGATTTAAGAAATAGATTTGTGCTTTCCTATGATAAGTGTCTGGCATTTCTGGGTTGGATTCAATGGCCTTGTCAACCATTTCTAGCGCTTCATCCAATCGATTGGCACGCTCTAATACAACACTTATTTTTATAAGCAAACGGGTTTTATCAATATTACTACTGACATCAAAATTATCTAAAATATCATTTAGTAATGTTTCCGCCTCTGATAGTTTATCAGAGAGGGCTAGGATGTCGGCTAAATCAAGCTTTGCTTCTGCAGAATCAGGTTCAAGATAAAGGGCGCGGCGGGTAATTGTTTCCGCTTCAACCAATTTTCCTAAACTTCTCAATGCTGTTGATAGATTATTGAGTGCTAAAATATCTTTGCTATCAAATGCATTTGCAAAACGCGCAGAGGTTGCGGCATCTTCAAATTTTCCTTGAATTAAATATAATAGCGATAAATTATTATGTGCATCAACATAGCTTGGTTTTAAGCTTATGGCTTTGCGATAATAAATTTCGGCATCATCTAAATTATCTTGGTCACGTAAAATATTACCGTAATTCATGTTCGCTTCAGGGGAATCAGGCATTAATTTTAATGCGCTCAGACAATATTTTTGTGCATCTTGTATGCGGCCTTTTTCGCGTAAAGCATTCCCAAGGTTAATATGTGCATTTGGATGATCGGGATTAATGGCTATTGCCTTTTCCCACGCATCAATTGCCTCATCATATTTTTTTTGTGCGACCAATGCCCCACCAAGGTTAATATACGCATCTGCATAATCGGGCTTAACCTCAATAGCTTTTTTAGCGCTCTTTTCAGCTTCTTTATATTGTTTTAACTGCCATAAAGAATGGCTGAGGTTATTATAAGCATCAATAAAATCAGGTTTTTGTTTAATAGCTTTTTTAAATTGAGATAGGGATTTTTTATACTCTCCCAATGCACTTAGTAAAACGCCATATACATTTAATGTTTCTGGATCATCAGGATCAATTTTCAAAGCACGCTGTGCATAATCAAGTCCAATTTCATATTTTTGTTGTTGATAACAAAGAACACTTAAAAAATGTAAGCTTTTAAAATCATCGGATACAACATTTAAAATATCTATGTATGTACGTTCGGCTAAGGTGAAGTTATTTTTTTGATGATATCCCTTTGCAATTTCATGGGCATCTTCAAGACTTACCTGTTCTACAACACTGATTTGAGACATAAGCTTTCCTTTATCGTTATATTTTTATTATTAAATGTTTCTTTATAGCAGGTTTTCCAGTATTATTTAGGAGTCGTTTTGTTCTGGAGCGGCAATCTACTTAAATTAAAACTTAACAAACATTAATTATATATTTTAATAAAATATTAGTAATTAAGAAGATATAATCAATGTTAACTATTAAAAACTTTTATTTCAAGGATTGAGAGAGGATTAACTATGAATAACAAAACAAAGAATTTGAGCAAGGCTCTTTTATTAGGAACAGCGATTGTTTCTTTAAATGGTGTTGCTTCTGAAATGGCTGCGGCCGCAACAGGCGCGGGTGTTTCATCTGCCGAAGTATTAACGCCAATTACAATTACATCTATTACACCATTAAATTTTGGTCAGTTAACAGTTGGTGCCGTTGCAGGTACAGTAACATTGCCAACAGTAACGCCAGCAACAAGCCGTAGTGCAAGTGGTGGTGCAGGTGGTACAGTGTTAGTTGGTGGTACAACCCCAACTGCAGGTGACATGCAAGTTGCTTCTGCTGGTGGTGTTGCGTTGCAAGTGAGTGTTGTTGGTGGTGCGGCAACTGCTGCAACAACCACAATTACAATGGCAGATGGTGGTAACAGCATGGAAGTATTTGATTTTGATGTTGACGTCGCAGGTGCAGAAGACACAGCAGTGGGTAACGTTGTTACCGTAGCTGCAACAGCAGCAACCGCTACTGAAAACTTCACCATTGGTGCAAAACTTAACGTTGATGCCAACCAGCCAGCTGGAACATATACAGGTGCCTATACTTTGAATGCCGTATATAATTAATATTTAAAACTATTTTTAAAACCTGTTTTTATATATACTATAAAGACAGGTTTTTTTTATCTAAATTATGAAAAAGTAATATTTTGCTTAAAAAATTAAAAACATCTATTTTAACAATTCCACTAAGCGTCATACCCATGCATGCTATGGCGCAGGCGACAATTTTTGTTTCTGGAACACAAAATTTGCATTTTGGATCATTTGCATCAGGACCCCTCGCAGGTACAATTACTGTAAATCCTTCAACTGGCGCGCGAACCTTTACAGGGGGTGTTACCTTGGTAGCAGGGGCTGGCCTTGAAAGAAATGGCGTTATTTCATTGTCGGGATCAACAGGGTTGGCCATTACTTTATCAATGGCAAACTCAATGTTTAACATCAGCAACGGCGCCGACAACATGGCGATTAATAATTTTAAATTCAATTCATCCGCAGGTATGTCGAGTACTGTTATTACTTTAGCAACCTCAACACAGACAATTCCATTGGGGGGAACAATTAATGTTACCTCAAACCAACCGGCAGGAACCTATTCAGGCAATTATACTGTAAATGCAAATTATCAATAAATGAGAAATATAATGAAAAATAAAATTCTTTTTACACTATTGGCAACATTTTGTTTGGTTCTTATTGATTTTACACCCGCATATTCATTAAGTGTGACATTAAAAAGAATTGTATTTGAAGGCAGTAAACGCTCCGAAGTTCTCACTATTATTAATAATTCAAATAGGGCAGAGACTTATCGTATTGGGTGGCTTCATTATGTGATGAATGATCAAGGACGCTTGGTCCCTGTTGAGCGTGAAAATTTACCTCCTTCTATTAAACCTGCAGAAGATATGGTTCGTTATGCCCCAAGACGTATAACCGTACCCGCACAAAAATCACAACAAATTAGAATTATGATGCGTATGCCCGCAGGGGTTGAAGATGGTGAATATAGGTCCCATCTTTGGATACGGACCGAACCTGATGTCGAGCGTATGAAAAAAGATGCTGAAGTGAAAATGCGAGAGTCAGGTGAGAATAAATCCATGACTTTGGAAATGCTTCCGGGGATTACAATGCCTGTCATAATTCGTAAAGGTGATTTGGATGCCGCTATTAATATTCAAAACCTACAAGCGCAACAATCACCAGGCTTTGTTAGTATAAGCTATGATTTTTTGAGGGACGGAATGCGAAGTGTTTATGGCGATACGGATTACATTTGTAATGCGGGAACATCATCATCTTATCTTCTTAGAAAAGTGCGTGGTGTAGGCGTTTATAATGAGGTTAATCTTAGAAAATATTCATTAAAAGTAGAAAAACCAATTGATAAAGGTGCTTGTAATAGCCTTACCGTTTCGTTTCAAGAAACATCAAATTCTGTACGAGAAGAAAAAGCTTTAAGTCTTCAGGCTACTACTGCCGTAGGCTCTCTATAACCAATATATAATTATCCCTGTTAAACCGGTTTTTTATTTGATATAATAAAAAAGTTATATTCGAATTTCAGGTTTTCTATTCCTTGAAAACTCTGTTTCCTTAATTAATTAAAAATAGTTTTGATTTTATATGGTTATACGGTTGTTATTTTTTGCCTTTATGGCACTTTCCGCTATACATACGCCTTTGAAAGCATATGCACAGCTTGCAGGTGATGAAGATGCTTACGAAAATGAAGATCTTGTTTTGGCCGTTTATGCAGATCGTGAGGTCATATCACCTGCAATTTTTGCGATCCAAAAAAATGGACGTTATTACCTTCCCGTCTTAGAGCTTTCCAATGCTTTAAGCTTTTACACTGAGTTTAACCGAGCTGAACAATTGATTACAGGCTGGGCAATTGAAGAAGATAGAAGTTTTGAAATTGATGGTCTTAATAATACGCTACAATATCGTGGTGAAGAATATCCACTTCCCCAAGATGCTTTAATAATTGATACGGTTTCAGGGGATGATTTTTATATGCTGCTTGAGGTTTTTAATGAGATTTGGCCTCTTGAATTTAATGTTAATCTAAGCAGTCTTATTTTGAATATTGACGCAGATGAATCACTTCCTTTTATGGAATTTTTAAAAAGAAAAGAACGACAAAAACAATTTCTTGCTGATAAAGAATTAGAAGACCAAGAAACTGATATTTTTTATCCTTTTGTTTCAACACCTTATAGAGCGATTGGAAGGCCTAGCATTGATATCCAAGCTTCTGCAGGATACGAAGCTGTACAACAGCATCCTTCTTCAGAAGTTACAATAAGCGGGGTTCAGGATTTAGCTTTTGCCAGTGCAGATTATTCAACAAATGCCGCTTTTGTTGATGGCGAGTTTGAAGAGCCAAGAAGCATTCGGCTTCGCTTTACCCGCGAACGAAACCACCAAGGGGCATTACCATTAGATTTACAAGAAATTCAATATGGTGATATTGGTTTCGCAAATCCCAATCTAGTTTCCAATAACTCAAGAGGGCGAGGGCTTCGTTTTACAAATTCTAAGGTTACTGCCTCACGAGAGTTTGACGTTATTACCATTGATGGGGTTGGCACGCCAGGATATGAAGTAGAGCTATATATAAATAACCAGCTTATAGATTTTTCTATTGTTGATACTTCAGGTATTTATCAGTTTGATGATGTCCCGATTACTTACGGGAATAACCAAATTAGAACGGTACTTTATGGCCCCCAAGGTCAGTTAAACGAAAATGTTGAAAATTATCTTTTAAGCTCGAACATGGTAGAGCCAGGGCGATACCGTTATACAGTTGGTATTGCCGATAAAGACGAACCTTTAATTCCTATTGATGAAATTGATAGAGCCACACCCGAAGGGATTGCTTCCAGTGCCTATGGTGCTTATGGATTTTCACGTGATTTAACGGGTTTTGCAACAGCAACAATTATTCCTGATTATGAAGAAGGAAGTATTGATGATGTTGCAAGGCAATATTTTTCTGCAGGAATTGTAAGACCCTTTAAAAATACATTGTTACAAGCCGAAGCGCTTTATGAATTGGGGGGAGGGCAAGCGATTGATTTAAGAACAGCGTCAAATTTCAAAGGATTTAGAGTAAATGTGAATGCAGCACTTTTCAATGATTTTAATAGTCCTGAAGCAGGGGTTGGAGAGTCAGCAAAAGAAACAGATATTGAAATAGATGTCTTAAAAAACTTTAGCACACCATTGGGGTTAATCGGGCTGCAAGGTGGAGTTGAGCGTATTACCCGTCAAAATGACAGTTCCGTCATGGCCTTTGATACAAGGCAATCATTTGGTATTAAATCAACCAGAATTACAAACCAAAATAGATTTTTATATCTAAATGATAATTTTTTCGATGCGAGTGGTAATATAAGCTCAAATACATCCTTTAGAAAGTTTCGCCTTAGAAATGCTTTAAGCTATAGTGTTTATCCTGATTTTAACATTGACGGTTATTCAGGCAGTTTACGATTTGGAACAACGAGAGATATTTCTACTGGTTTGAATTTGGCCTATAATTTCAATTCTGATGAATCAGTAGCAAGTGTTCAAGTCTCAAAAGATTTTGAAAAGTTTTTGGGGAGTGCCGAAGTCAGTCATGCATCAATCGGTGGTTTTGGCTTTTTGGTTCGTGCCAGTACATCTCTTGGCCCTTATAGTAACGATGATTCCTATATGTTTAGTAGCACATCCCTTCGTAATGCTGCGCCTATTTCTGCGTTGGTATTTCGTGATCATAATTATGATGGAATTTTCAATGAAGGGGACGAGCCCGAACCAGATGCACGATTAAAAGTGGCACGCCGCGTTCCCCTTGATGAAACAGATGAGCAAGGATTGGTTACGACCATTAGTGGGGGAAGCAAAGGAAGATTAACCAATATTTCTATTGAAGAAAGCTCAATCGCTGATCCTTATTTGGTTACAGGCAACCCAGAAGGATTTAGTGTTTATCCAAGATCGGGTGTGAAGCAGTATGTTGAACTCCCCTTGGTTGATACTGGCGCGATTGACGGTACATTAAGATGGGCCAATGATGGCAGACCGATTGGCGGCCTGAGCCTTCAATTAATGGATAATAATGGTGATATTGTTGCCGATACCGTAACGGCGCAAGACGGATATTTTACGTTTGAGCGTGTTAAACCTGGAATGTTTACTATTCGTGCCAACCCCGATAGTGGATTTAATATTCCCTTTAAATCTGTAAATTTAACACCTGATGATTTATTTAAATTTGGTACAGATATTGATGTTGTTGACCTAGATAGACCCATGATGGTGGACTTAGATATTGGACTTGATAAAGACGGATCATTAAATGCCAAAAATATTCTATCTATCGCAAAAGGATTTAAATCGAGTGGAAAAGGTATCACCACTTCCGTGCAACCACGCGCAAAAATTCAAAATGCTGTTCAAAAAGCGCAAATGAATAAAACAAAAAAGTTTGATGCTGTTTTACAAAATGAATCGCAAAAACAAACAACATCTCTACCTACAGAAACGCCTAAAGCCATAAAAACTAATATTTTAGATAAAATTGCTGCGAAGATTAATCAACCTGATGCGCCTGTTAATATTATGGGGGTAGAGATAATGGGGACGGGTGATTCATCAAAACTGTTTTTAAATACAAATGCCCCCATTGAATATTCCATTAGTCATGATTATACCAATAATATGGTTTTTGTAGAATTTCCCTACGCAAACTGGAATGCACAAAAAGCATGGCAAGGGGATCAAGGGCAATTATTAGAAAGCTATACGATTGAAAACGTAGGCGCTACGGGGGTAAGATTAAACTTATCTCTCTCCAATAATGTTCAAATTGGGGATAATGGTTTAACAAATACCGAAAATGGAGCTAGTGAAAGTTTATATATTCATTTCATTCGCAAATAAAATTTGACGAAACCGCAGAAAACATATAATTTTCAGCATATTTCAAAAAAAAGACACATATGAATATGCAAAACCTAAACCGCTACATTCCATTTATATCCATTACATCAGAAATAACACATTTATTTTGCTGTGCTTTACCATTGGCCTTTAGCTTTTTAAACCTTTTGACGAGTTTTGGTTTATTAACTTCCATGCCTTCATCACTCGATTATTTTCACAATGTAATGCATAATTACGAAATTCCACTTATAATATTTTCTGCTGTATTACTTACGTTGGGTTGGGTATTGCATTTGTTTTCACAAAGAATAGATTGTCGTGAAGATGGACATTGCTCTCATCAGCCTTGCGCGCCAATAAAGAAGAGATCAAGTAGAATTCTTTTAATTGCAACAGGCTTATTTATTTTTAACTTAACTGCATATTTTGTTTTTCATTATTAAATACAAAATATCTATATTTGAAACAATCATATGAAATTTGATGATTTAGGCCTGAGCGCTGAAACTATGAAAGCTGTAAAAGAGCGTGGGTATGAATCACCCACACCGATACAAGCCAAAGCAATTCCCCTTATTCAGATGACCCGTGATGTTGTGGGTTTGGCACAAACAGGTACAGGAAAAACGGCAAGTTTTACATTACCCATGATTGATGCCTTAAGTGGCGGACGTGCAAAAATGCGGATGCCACGGTCACTAGTTTTGGCACCAACGCGGGAATTGGCCGCACAAGTAGCAGAAAACTTTGATGTCTATGGCAAATATCACAAATTAAATAAAGTGTTGTTGGTTGGTGGCGAATCCATGATCGAACAAAAAAAGCTTTTGGATCAGGGGGTTGATGTATTAATTGCCACGCCAGGGCGATTGCTTGACTTATTCGAACGTGGCGCAATTTTATTGAACGATATTAAAATCCTTGTGATTGATGAAGCGGATCGAATGTTAGATATGGGATTTATTCCTGATATTGAAAAAATTGTATCATTATTGCCACCAACGCGTCAGACATTGCTTTTCTCTGCTACTATGCCAAGCGAGATTAAAAAGCTAACTGAAAAATTTTTGAGCAATCCAAGAGAAATTTCTGTTGCGCCTGCCGCGTCCCCTGCCAAAACGGTGGAACAGTTTTTGGTCAAATGCCATTATAAAGAAAAAAATCAGCTTCTTGATGTTTTGTTAAAGCAAGAAAAAGTACAAAATGCTTTTATCTTTTTAAATCGTAAAAAAGATGTTGATGAAGTGGCCAAATGGCTAAAATCAAAAGGGTATAATGCTGCCGCTTTACATGGTGATATGGCGCAAGTCACCCGTACCGAAACATTGCAAGATTTCAAAGATGATAAGATTGAATTTCTTGTTTGTAGTGATGTTGCGGGGCGGGGTATTGATGTAAAAGGTGTATCGCATGTTTTTAATTACGATGTCCCGATGAGCGCGGATGACTATGTTCATCGTATTGGACGTACAGGACGAGCGGGTGAAAAAGGCCGTGCGTGGATGTTTGCAACAGATCGCGATGATAAATTTATGGATGCGATTGAAAAACTAATTAACAAAAAATTTGACGTTACTGAAGTTTCGCTCCAAAAACCAAATGCCTCAAATAAATCAAAAGATAAAAAACCATCATCAAAATCTTCAGAAAAACCAAAACACCAAAATAAACCCAATCAAAAACAATCTTACCATAAAAATGATGATGATTTAGATACTCCAACTGGTTTTGGTGATGATGTTCCAGCATTTTTAAAGTAAGCTACACTCGCGTGGGCTCGTTAAAATTATCAAGGTTTTTTTAAATGTTATATCGTTGTTTTTATTTATTAATGATATGTGTTTGTTTTAATTTTGTCTTTATTCAAAAATCTTCTGCACAAGACTTACTACCTTCTACTTCTTTAGAGAAAATAACAGGTGATGAACCAGTAGATGAGAAAGTTGATTTGCTGGCGCAAGAAGTGATTTACAATGAGAACACGCAAATCGTAACGGCATTGGGGTCAGTGGAAATTGCACAATCGGGGCGGATTCTTCGTGCTGATAAAATTAATTACGACTTAAAAAATGATAAAGTCAGCGCTGCAGGCAATATTGTTTTAAACGAAATAACGGGCGATGTTTATTTTGCAGATACGCTTGAACTAACCGATCAAATGAAAAATGGTTTTGTGGCAGGTTTAAGGGGCGTTTTATCAGATGGCTCACGCTTTACCGCAGAACAAGGAGAGAAAATCAATGATCTAAAAATGATTCTTGATAAGGCATCATATACAGCCTGCGAGCCTTGTAAAAAAAATCCTGATAGGGCACCAATTTGGCAGATAAAAGCACGCAATGTCACCCATCATAAAGATGAAAGCCGCATTTCATACGAAGATGCGACATTTGAAGTCGCGGGCGTACCCGTTGCCTATACCCCATATTTTTCGCACCCTGACGGTTCAGTAAAACGTAAGAGTGGCTTGCTAACCCCTACGGCAGGATATGATAGTCAGCTGGGAGCGTTTTACAATCAACAATACTATTGGAATATTGCCCCTTCCCAAGATGCCACCCTTGGCGCAACGGTTATGACAGATTCTAATCCTTTGCTAACGGCTGAATATAGAAAAAGATTTGCCGATGCCCAGATTAACTTAACAGGGGGGATCACTTACAATGAAAGACAAGATTTTGTAGATGGTCAAGAAGTAACAAAAGATGAAGACTTGAGGGGGCATATTTATGCTCAAGGTCTATGGAATATCAATGATAAATGGCGTGCAGGAACGGATATACAATATGTATCTGATAATCAATATTTGAATCGCTATAATTTTGTAAATGAAGATGTTTTAGAAAGTCAGATTTATGCGGAAAGATTTAACGATCGAAATTATAGTCTTGCACGTTTAATTCGATTTAAGGATCTTAGGGTCAGTGATCGTGCCGAAGATCAGCCAAATATCCTCCCTGAATTTTATTCAAAATTTATAGGCGATCCAAACTCAGTTTTGGGTGGACGTTTGGATTTGGAATTATCAGCCTTAAATCTAGCCCGAGAAGGGCGTGATCAAGATTTGTTAAGGGGAACAACCAAAGCAGGGTGGGAAAGAAAGCATATTAGTAATTTTGGATTAGTCAGTAATTTTGATCTTAATTTACGCGGTGATATTTACCGTGCAAATGACCGCGAAGTTTCTACCGCGCAAAATAACAGAAGTGATGAGGCCAATGCCATTCGTGGATTTGCCAATGCAACTTATGAAGCTTCTTACCCATTTGTAAAGCCATTGGAGCAAGCTCAAATCATTATTGAACCCATAGGTTCTATTACCGCAGGGTCAGATATTAACGAGGATAGCAACGACATCCCCAATGAAGATAGTGAGGATACTTTTTTAGATGCCACAAATATTTTTAATGATAATCGGTTTCCCGGATATGATAAAATCGAAGATCAAAGCCACGCAACATATGGTTTACGATTTGGGGGGCATCATCATAATGGAAATAAAGCCGAAGTTTTTGTCGGGCAAAGTTATAGATTTGATGATGATGAAAACCCGTTCCCCAAAGGATCGGGATTATCAAAACAACGATCTGATTTTGTGGGCGCAGTAACCATTGATATAGATAATAAATTTGATCTAACCTATGCCACGCGTCTTGGCAATGATGATTTATCTTCAAAAAGACATGAGGTTGATTTAAGCACATCATTTGAAAAATTTGATTTTTCCACCCGTTATTTTTATGCAAATGCCTTGCAAGGTACCGACCTTAATAATGTTCGGGAGCAAGTCCAAACATTTGCAAGATATAAACATAATAAACAATGGTCGGTCTATAGTGGCATTCAATATGATTTGGCCAAAGAAACTGAAGGCTTACGTCGCCTACAATATGGTATAGATTACACAGGACAATGTGTTTCATTGGGTATAGGGGGGGAACGAAGGCTGACCAATGATTTATCAGGTGAAAGCGACACAACAATTTTGGTAAGATTGGGTTTACGTAATTTAGGAAATTTCCAAACATCAAATATTTCAATAGGCAGTGGTAATGAATAAACTTATACTTAAATATATTTTAGAAAAGAAAGAATATTTTGTTTTCCTTCATTATTGATAATTACCATATGTGGTTTGTTTTGTTTGTTACGGCTGCGGCTGTATATTTCTTTGCACGTGAAAAATATCCTTTAGAAGTAACCAGCATTGGTATTTTAACGGCCTTATTACTTTTTGGGCAGCTTTTCCCATTGGAAGATGCCAATGGTCGTAACCAACTTGATGCTTATCATCTTCTTTCTGGGTTTGCTAACCCTGCCTTAGTTGCCGTTTTGGCTTTATTGGTTATGGGGCAGGCAATTACCAGAACCGATTCACTGCGCCCCCTTATTCAATTTTTTGTGAATAATAAATATATGCCAGCATGGCTATCACTCTTTGGCATTATGGCTTTTGTTTTACTATTTAGTGCGTTTTTGAATAATACGCCCCTTGTCATCCTTGCTATACCTATTGTTCAAGCCGTTGCGATTAGATCAGGAATTAGCGATAGCCGCGTTATGATGCCACTTAGCTTTGCTGCTATTTTGGGCGGAATGCTCACGCTTGTTGGTTCCTCGACAAACCTTTTGGTATCGAGCGCGATGGTCGAATTAGGGTATAAACCATTAGGATTTTTTGATTTCCTTGTACCGGGTGCAATGCTGGCGGCGACTGGATTTATATATGTTATTTTTGTCCTTCCTTATATATTACCGAAAAGAATTTCTTTGAAACAGTCACTTCAGGGAAATAATAAAGAATTTGTTGCTGAGTTGGATGTTGCAAAAGATAGTTTGCTTATCGGGATGGAATGTATTGATGGCCGATTTGCTGCATTGCCAAACATGGATGTCCGTCTTATTCAACGTCAAGGGCATCTTATTCTCCCTCCTTTTGAAGGGTATATAATTGAAGAAGGTGATATTATGATTGTTGCCGCAACACGAGATTCTTTGGCCGATATTTTATCAAAATTCCCTGGCTTTTTACTTTCTGAAGAGGAAGTCAAACTGATTGATGATACGGAAAACAACAATGATGAAGAAAAAGAAGGACCCTTTGACCTAGAGGATACTGTAGAAGAAACGCGTGTTTTGGCTGAATTAATGATTCCTCCAGGCTCACGTTTTGCTGATATGACGATTGATAATGTGGGTTTCCAACGTCAATTTGGTGTTATTGTTTTGGGTATTCAACGACGCGCCCGTGTTGTGCGTCGCACATTAGGACGCGTACGCTTAGAGCCAGGTGATGTATTACTTGTTGCGGGATCCCAAGGGGGGGTGAACGAAATGCGTGCCACAAATAAAACGGATGTTATTGTTTTATCAGGCTCGAAAAAAGAATTGCCTATCCCTAAAAAGGCACCTATTGCCGCGTTTATTTTCTTTATTACTGTATTGCTTGCTTCATCGGGTGTTTTATCTATTGCTGTTGCTGCATTAACGGGTTGCGTTGCGTTGGTTGCAACGGGGTGTTTAAATATTCGTCAAGCAACACGTGCGGTAGACCGAAAAATCCTTTTTCTTGTTGGCTCGATGCTTGCCCTTGGCGTGGCATTACAAGCCACAGGGGGGGCAGAGTTTATCGCAAGCTTAATTATGAAAGCGCCATTTGCAGATCAGCCATTATATATGGCGGCATTGCTTTTTATTATTGTGGCAATTTGTACGAATATTTTATCCAATAATGCTTGTGCAATTTTATTTACGCCTATTGCCATGAATATGGCTCTTAATATTGGCGCTGATCCTATTGTATTTGCCATTACCGTTATTTTTGCGGCCAATTGTTCCTTTGCCTCACCCATTGGATATAAAACAAATCTGCTGGTTATGGGGCCAGGGAATTATCGATTCTTCGACTTTATTAAAGCAGGGGTTCCCCTTGTTTTAGTGGTTTGGGTGGCCTATATTTTTATTGCGAAATATTATTACGGATTGTAAGGAAACTTATATTTTATGAGCCTGAATAGTTACAACCCCCATAAAAGATACCAAGAACGTGCAGCACAACGCATGGCAGGTTTTCTTAAGTTATTTGCATTTATTGCTGTGTTTTCAGTATTGGGGTTTTGGCTGGGAAAGCAATATGGCGCAGAACAACTTATTGTTTTAAAAGATTCCGTTAAAACATTGGAGGCGCAAAGGGGTGAATTTCAAACACAAATAACAGAATTAAGCGCTTCTGCACAAACAGCCAATAAGCGTTTTGAACAATTGCAAGAGGAAGTTGCTAGTATTCTCCCCGAAGGGCCTATGCAAGACTTAGTGACCATATTGCGGGAGCAGTTAAATAAAGGAACAGATCCTGAAAGATTATCATTTGTTATACGCTCTGCCCGTCCCCCAACGGGATGCGTTGATCCAGACAGCAAGCGTTTTGTTGTTTCCACAGCTGCCAATAAAGGCCCACAGAATATTGTTAAAATTGGTGATACTGTAACCGTAACTGGTGTCGGGGTATCGGCACAAAATGATAACGGCAATCCAGAAGCATGGTACGATCCTGCAAAACAAGTCGAAATAACATTTAATGACGGTAAAACCACCGAAGTAAAAGAGGGTGTACTACCCATTCGTCATTCAATGGTGGTCGGTAATCGTGAGTATAGATTTAGCGTGGAAACAGGCGCACGATCATTTGCAAAGGTCGTTTTTGATTCCTGTAACTACCCATAATTAATTTATTTTACTGGAATAAGATATTTTTTCATATCATCATCAAATCGAATAACTTCATCACCTGTTTCTTCCGATTTTGAAAAAAGAAATTTTAAAAAAGATACAATATCTTTATTACCTTGTGCCGATCCGCGTAATGTTTGTGTATCTGGATAGAATAACATTACACCATTCACATCTTTATAGATTTGATCAGATGCCATAATAGAAAAAGGCCAAGGGCCATCGACAAATCTACGTTCTTTTAAAAAATCAGCTGTAAATAAAAAGCGTTCTAAATTATTTTGTTTCACCAAATCAGCGGAAACAATGTTTCTTTGATTCAAATACTTCAATAAATTTTGATAGTTTGTTGATACAAATCGAAAGTTAAAATCTTGGTATTCTATATTATTGGATAAATTAATATCAGCATAAATATTTGATGTAGGGTTGCCAGTAATTTGGCTGCGAATAATGACAGGATAATAATTTTCTTTTGTACTTGCAGCGATATTAATAGATTGTAATGGAAGGGTCAAAAATGTACCGCTACCTGCATTTAATTGTCCCGAAATACCATTTTTATCATTATATGAAACCCATCCATCCGCACGATTTAAGGTAAAAGGCGGCATATTTAATTTCATATTCGTAAAAGTACCTTGTAGATCAATATGATTTTGATCAATAATTTTTGCATTCCATTGACTGTCGAATGCAAGTTGATGTTGCGCCGCGTTAATATCTAGCAGTAAGTCACTATTATCTTTAAAATCGAGAGCGGCATTAATACGAATAGCTCCGTATCTTGTAGAAATATCCCAAATAATTTGTGGAGCAGATATTAAATCCAAAGAGGGAAACGCATCAAAACGCAAAAATTTACGCTTAAGAAGATTAAAATTATTTATAATTTCTTTTGTTGTAGAAGATATTTTTATTTTTTTAAATTTAATATTTTCTATTTCTGACGTTATTAAATAAGTTGGCCAAAATAATCCAACTTTTAAATTCTCAATAACATTAAATCCCTCATCATCAAGAATAATTTTGGGAATGGTAAAGCCATCAAAATTAAATTGAACATCCTTAATATCAGCATTTTGAAAACCATAATGTATAAGGATGTCTTCAACTTTCGAAGTTGCCTTTGGTACAGCCACGAATTTTATGGTTAAAAAAATACAAAGAATAAAAGTAAGGAGCGAAATAAAAAATATTTTCATTTAAAACGGCTTTTAAATATCTAAATCTTGAACAAATTCTGCATTGTCTTGAATAAAATTAAAGCGGCTCTCCGCATTCTTACCCATAAGACGTTCAACCAAGTCGTCAACATCCGCAATAGAAGGTGACATATCATCATTTTCATCTAAACCAATAATAGACTTAACTTCAGGCAAACTAACGCGAAGCAATACGCGGCTTTTCGGATTCATGGTGGTTTCTTTTAACTGGGCGGCAGGCATTTCGCCTAATCCTTTGAAGCGGCTGACATCTACTTTCTTTTTCCCTTTGAAAACAGTGTTCATTAATTCTTCACGATGCGCTTCATCTTGGGCATATTCGCTTAAATTACCACTGACCAAACGATAAAGCGGGGGCTGGGCAATATAAAGATGACCGTTATCAATCAAAGGGCGCATTTGAGTGTAGAAAAACGTGACGAGAAGGGCGGCAATATGCGCCCCATCCACATCCGCATCAGTCATGATAATAATACGCTCATACCGCAATTTATTAAGATCAAAATCTTTACCAATGCCGCATCCTGTGGCTTGTATTAAATCTTGAATTTCTTGATTGGCTTTTATTTTATCGCGTGAAGCGCTCACAACATTTAGGATTTTACCGCGCAAAGGTAATACGGCTTGGGTTTCGCGCATGCGAGCCTGCTTTGCCGATCCCCCCGCAGAATCTCCCTCAACCAAAAATAATTCGGTATCGTTAGCGTTATTGCGGCTACAATCCGCCAGCTTACCAGGAAGGCGTAATTTACGCGTGGCTGATTTGCGTTGTGTGGCTTTATCTTCTTTACGTCTTATACGTTCTTCTGCTTTTAAAATAATACTATCTAATAAAAGCTTGCTAGCTTGGGGGTCTGCGGTAAGCCAATGATCAAAATAATCTTTAATGGCGGTATCAACAGCGCGGGTAGCTTTTGTGCTTACTAGTTTTTCTTTGGTTTGACCTTGAAATTGAGGGTCGCGAATAAAAACAGAAAGAAGCGCAGCGGCCTCCCCAAAAATGTCATCTCCCGTAATAATACCCGTTTTTTTATTGCCTATCATATCGCCATATGATTTTAAGCCACGCAATAGCGCAGAGCGTAACCCTTGTTCATGCGTACCACCCAATGGGGTAGGAATTGTATTACAATAAGACCGCATAAACCCTTCACCACGCGCAGGCCACGCAATGGCAAATTCAACGCGACCCTCATTATCCGGTAAAGTTGTTTGACCACAAAAAGGCCGCGGGGTCAGCATTTGTTGCCCTGCCAAACTATTGTTTAAGAAATCTTCAATTCCATTAGGGAAATGAAAAACTTCCATTGGTTTTACTTTAAATTCTTTATCAATTAATTCTTCATCACAAGACCATTTTATTTTTACGCCTCGAAACAAATATGCCTTTGACCGCGCCATATTATAAAGCCATGAAGGTTTAAATTTATGCTTTGTTCCAAAAATTTCAGGGTCGGGATGAAAATAGACAGTTGTTCCGCGTCTGTTATGGACAACGCCCAATTTCTCAAGCTTTGACGTTGGTTTTCCTTGACTAAAGCTTTGTTTATAGAGCTGCTTTTCCCGTGCAACTTCAACCCACATATCATCCGAAAGGGCATTTACAACAGAAATACCAACACCATGCAGCCCCCCTGCAGTTTCATAATTTTTACCTGTAAATTTACCACCCGAATGCAAAGTAGTTAAAATAACTTCCAAAGCAGATTTATCTGGAAATTTAGGATGATTATTTACAGGTATCCCACGCCCATTATCGGAAATTGTAATTCCCCCTTCAGCATGAAGATGAATTTCAATACGGTCCGCATGACCCGCCACAGCTTCATCCATCGAATTATCGAGAATCTCTCCAACCAAGTGATGATAGGCGCGCTCATCCGTTCCCCCGATATACATACCGGGGCGCAACCGCACAGGCTCAAGCCCTTCTAATACCTCAATATCCGCAGCATCATAGCTGTTTTCGGTGTTTGCCTTTTTTTCGTCGAATAAAGATGTCATACTTAAAATCTAAAATAAAATGTTGTTAAGCTTAACTATTTGTTTAGCCAGCGTTATTATTATTCATATAGGAATATGTGGTATAATAAAATGCCTAAAACCAAAGGAATAACAGCTAGTTTTAACATTTATAAAATTTCTGGTGGATTGAATGAAATATCGAAATATTAATTATCTTACAATTCTGATTGTTTTTTTTGCTGCGCTGTTCTTTTTTAACGCGGCGCATGCTTTTAATATTTCATCTTATAAACCACTCACTAAAATTGAATTTTTAGATGAAAAAGAATTTAACAATAAAACCAAACTAATTGAACAAACGCCTTTTGATGATCCGTTTTTAGAATATAAAATAAGGCTTACCAATGGATTTGAAGCATCTAATGCAAAGTTAGGCGTTGGAAATTTAGCGACAAATGTAAGTCAACGTGTTTTGGGTGTCGTTTCTCGCTATGTTAGTGCGCCTATTGATTCATTACGCAGTTCGTTTGTGGTTGAAGCGTTAGAGCTTGAATATGAAATATCGGCACGAAACTGGTTTATTTCTTATATTATCACCAATGGATTATCGCTTGAACAGGTCAGTATAGAAAATGATGGTTATGTTGAAGCCATCTATATCGAGATTATAAAAGATGTTACCTATATTGTAAGAATTAAAGCGATTAAAAATGGTCCACGTATTGTAATGGCGCGTTATTATTTACCACAAGCCTTATATAATGATAATCGTGTTTTACAAGCGCAAGTTGTTGATTCATTTACCCTTCTAAATACTGAAACGGTTGCCGTAGAAGAATTAAAATCTTATGGATTTTTAGATCAATCATTTATGAAATATCCTGCCTCATGGCAATTGGAATCACCCTATATTCGATCAATTGACAGAATGACAGCAAGGGTATTCAGAAACACAAAAGGAGATCGTCTAGATGGGCAAATCAACATTTACATCTCAAAGAAAAATTCTGATAAAACACGATCTTCAGAGATAAAATTTTATAAAGATAAAATTATTTTTGATGGGTATACTCTTGGTAATTTCTTAGAAGATCAAGATTTTGAATATCATGAAGAAATGAAGTTTGGTGTTACAGAAGTTTATGCTTTAAACGCCATGAATAAAAAATATATGGATTATGAAGCCTGGTTCAGTTTTTTAGAAAATAAAGATTATTATTATTTTATTGTTCTTTATACACCCGAACGAAATACGACTTTTTTATCATGGGCAAGAAATATTGAAGCTTATAAAATAGTATTAAAAAATATTCAACGTACCAATGTTGATCCAAATTTTATGAAAATGGGCAGATAATAAAAAAGCCAGCTTTCAAACTGGCTTTTTATATTTGGTCATGTAAATTTTTTCTATGCTGAATAATACATTAAAAACTCTATCGGGTGAGGCATGGTTTCGTAAGCCATAACTTCTTCCATTTTTAGATCAATGTAGGCATCAATGGCATCTTTGGTGAAGACATCGCCTTTTAATAAAAATTCATGATCTGATTTTAATGAATCTAAAGCTTCACGAAGAGAGCCACAAACAGTTGGAATATCTTCTAACTCGCTTTTTGGTAAATCATACAAATCTTTATCCATGGCATCACCGGGGTGGATTTTATTGTCAATTCCATCAAGACCGGCCATTAACATCGCAGAGAATGCTAAATATGGATTAGCCGTTGCATCGGGGAATCGAACCTCAACCCGTTTTGCTTTTGGTGATTGACCAAATGGAATACGGCAAGACGCGGAACGGTTTCGGGCAGAATAAGCCAATAGGACAGGGGCTTCATATCCTGGAACCAAACGCTTATAACTATTGGTTGAAGGGTTTGTGAATGCATTCAATGCCTTTGCATGTTTAATGATACCGCCAATATAATAAAGCGCTGTATCAGATAACCCTGCGTATTTTTCACCTGCAAAGGTTGGTTTATTCCCTTTCCAAATGGATTGATGCACATGCATTCCTGATCCGTTATCACCAAATACAGGTTTGGGTAGAAATGTCGCTGTTTTACCGTAGATATGGGCAACATTATGGACTGTATATTTATAAAGTTGTAGATTATCTGCACAATCAACTAAAGTTGAAAAGAAAATCCCAAGCTCATGTTGGGAAGGGGCAACTTCATGATGGTGTTTTTCAACAGGAACGCCAATGGCATCCATAACGGTTACCATTTCCGCACGAAGGTCTGAGCCACTATCAATCGGAGCTTCGGGAAAATAACCGCCTTTTATACGAGGGCGATGGCCTGCATTGCCTTCTTCAAAGGCTGTACCACTATTATAGGGGCCTTCGGTACTATCAATTTTATAAGAAACCTCATTCATGTCCGCTTTCATTCTGACATCATCAAAAATAAAGAACTCTGCCTCAGGGCCAAAATAGGCAGCATCACCATATCCTGCATCTTTAACATATGCTTCTGCTTTTTTAGCAATATTTCGGGGGCAACGGCCATAAGGTGAGCCATCTTCTGGCTCAACAATAGTACAAAATACTTTTAATGTTGGCTGTGCAGCAAAGGGATCGAGAAAGCATTTATTCCAATCAGGAACCAACATCATATCGGATTTATCAATGGTTTTCCATCCAGCAATAGATGATCCATCAATCATAATACCACTTTCAAACATATCTTTATCAACGGTTTTTACAAATTGGTCAGTATGTTGAAGCTTTCCTCTAGGGTCAGTAAATTCAAATCCAATAAATTGGATATCATTTTCATCGCAATATTTCTTGAACTCACTATGGCTTTTAAATTTTAGACCTTTATCAGACATTATATTATAAACTTTCTATTATTTGTTTTTTGCATAAACATCATGCGTTTTTTGCATGATAGCTTTTCTTATCATTCATCAAAACAGAGGTAAAGCATTTTTGAAAGAATTATTAAATTTTATAGACAAAAATATTGAATTATTTTGATACACTAAATCCTTGACCGCAAAGGGGTGTTTAATATAGATAATAAACTTCGTCATTTTGGCGAAATTTATGTGGCGATTGTAGCTCAGTGGTAGAGCCCTCGGTTGTGGTCCGAGTTGTCGCGGGTTCGAACCCCGTCAGTCGCCCCATTTTTTATTTTCATCTCAAAGAGAGATTTTACTATAAAATGTTTTGGGTTGCCGATTGATGAATTGTTTAAGCATCTTTTGGCTTGCCGATTGATGGTTTTTTTAAAAAGTCCCTTGGCAAATCGCCTTCAATGGGTTAAAACGCGGCAGTAAAGCATGAACGCGGGTGTGGCGGAATTGGTAGACGCGCCAGATTTAGGTTCTGGTATCTTAGGATGTGGGGGTTCAAGTCCCTTCACCCGCACCATGCTTTAAACTTTTAAGAACAACATTTTAGACAAAGAAGATATTATGCAGGTTAAAGAAATTAAATCCGAAGGCTTATCCCGTGAAATGGAAGTCACCGTTCCAGCAAATGAAATTAAAAAACATGTTGAGGCACGCTTAATCGAAGTGGGTAAAACTGTTAAGATGCAAGGATTTCGCCCTGGTAAAGTGCCTATGAATATTTTGGAAAAGAAATATGGGCGCGCCGTAATGGGTGAAGTTTTGGAAACCGCAGTAAATGATGCAACCGCGCAAGTTATTAAAGACAAAAAATTGCGCCCTGCGATGCAACCAAAAATCGAAGTGAAAGAATTTGATGAAGGTAAAGACCTTACTTATTCAATGAAATTAGATATCTTACCAGATTTTGATGTGATGAAGCTTGAAGGATTAAAAATTGAAAAGCCCGTAGCAAAAATTGAAGAAAAAGATATTGATGAAGCACTCACGCGTATTACGGCACATCATAAAGGATCAAAGAAAATTTCTGGTGATCGCAAAACAAAATCGGGTGACTTTGTTGTAATGGATTTTGATGGCCGTACAAAAGATGATGATGTGCATCATGATGGCATGAAAGCTGAAGGCCATAAATTAGAATTGGGTAGCAATTCATTTATTCCAGGTTTCGAAGATCAGTTAATCGGTCAAAAAGCAGGTGATGAAATTGAAGTTAATGTTTCATTCCCCCAAAATTATGGAGCAGCAGACTTGGCAGGACGCGAAGCGATTTTTGATGTAAAAATACATGAAATTCATGAAGCAACCGAAGCCGTAGTTGATGATGAATTTGCAAAAACACTTGGCTTTGATGATGAACAGGGATTACGCGATGCGGTGAAACACCAACTTGATAATGATTACAGCAATCAAACAAGATTGAAAATGAAGCGTCAATTGCTTGATATCTTAGATGATAAGCATGACTTTGAAGTCCCCGAAGGTATGGTAGAGCAAGAGTTAGAAGGTATCACTCAACAAATTGAGAATGAGCGTAAAGCCAATCCTGAAGCGGATGAGATCACCGATGAAGAGCGTGAAGAATTAGAAGTTATTGCAGAGCGACGCGTTCGTCTTGGTTTGGTCATTGCCGAAATTGGGCAACAAAATCAAATTATGGTGAATGATCAAGAAGTGCAGCGTGCCGTCATAAGCGAAGCGCAAAAATACCCAGGTCAGGAAAAAGAAGTTTTTGATTTTTATCAAAAAAATCCAAATGCTTTGGAAGGGTTACGCGCACCGTTATTTGAAGACAAGGTTGTTGATCTTATCTTTGATAAAGCGGATGTAACTGAAAAAGAAGTTACTGTCGAAGAATTAATGAAAGAAGATGAGGACGAAGTTTTAGCACGCAAAGATAAAGCAAAAAAATCTTCAAAGAAAAAAACAGCGACAAAGAAAAAGCCTGCAGCTAAAAAAGATAAAAATAGTTGTGGCGATGAAAATTGTGGTCATGACCATGGTGAAGAAAAGGCTGCGGCCAAAAAACCAACCGCTAAAAATGCTACAACGAAAAAAGCGGCCAAGACATAAGCTTTGCTAAATTAAGAATACCAAAAGGCTTCATTACGGAGCCTTTTTTATTTTTACAAAGCTAAATCCATCTGTAGAGAAACAGCACTTCTTATACTTAAACTTCTTTTCCAGCCTCGTTCTCGAACATCGTTTTGAATAGTAATTCTTAAATCATAATCTTCAGGAGGAATAAATCGCTCAAAAGGATTATTCAAAATTAAAATATCTCCTAAATCATTTAATTTCTTACTGTTTAAATTCTCTCTACAATCATGGATAAGGTTATGAAGGTCGCCGTTATTCATCCAAAATAAACAATTTAAATTTATCATAAAAATTTTAGCCCACTCACCGTTATCTAATTGGCCTTTCCAAGTTTCTGCAACGCGCCTTTCTTCTACAGATAATTTATTGTCGATTACCCTTGTTTGATAACTTTCTGATAGGGAAGGGATGTAAATACCACCTTTTTGAAAAAGATCCGCTCTAATAACGTCCCAAAAAATACTTTTTCCTGAGTTTACACTTCCATCAATAGATATAATTAATGGTTTATCCTTTTTGCCCTTTTTAATGGATGTGCAAATCTTTTCAGCGATTTGTTTAGCTATTTCTACTAGATCATCACGAGAAGAGGTTTCAAAATCGGTGATTAAACTATTCATCATAAATAGATAGCCAAGCATATTAATTATGTCAATAAAATACCTTTCTAATCTCTTTCACTATCTATTGAACTCTATGCCTGCAATGGCTATTGTCTTAGTAGATTGATTCAAATATAAAACATAAGAGAGACCCATGAGCGAACGCGACCCTTTAGAACTATATAATTCCCACCTTATTCCAACTGTTATTAAGTCAACAAACCGTGGGGAACGGGCGTTTGACATTTTCTCTCGTTTATTAAAAGAGCGGATTATCTTTTTAACAGGTGAGGTGAATGATTATGTATCATCCCTTATTTGTGCGCAGTTACTCTTCTTAGAATCAGAAAATCCGACCAAAGATATATCATTTTATATTAACTCACCAGGTGGGGTCGTGACCTCGGGTATGGCAATGTATGACACAATGCAATATATCAAGCCCGATGTATCAACCGTTTGTATTGGTCAGGCGGCATCCATGGGGTCATTGCTTTTAACCGCGGGTGCAGAAGGCAAGCGTTTTGCATTGCCACATGCGCGTATTATGATTCACCAACCACTAGGTGGCGCACAAGGGCAAGCATCAGATATTGAAATCCAAGCACGCGAAATTTTACGCATGAAAGCAATGTTAAATGATATCTACGTCAGACATACAGGCAAGAAATTAGCAGACATTGAAAAATCAATGGATCGTGATAATTTCATGTCTGCGGAAGAAGCACAAAAATTTGGCTTGATTGACAAAGTTGTAGAAGCGCATAAAGAAGCGGATGCAAAATTAGAAAAAGAAAACAAAAAAGACGATAAATCCAAGAAATAACGTTTATTTTATCTAATATAGCTATATATCTCTAAAAATTTTAGCAAAAACGCTACTAAATTTATAATTAGTTGTTATTATTCATCATTAATATGGCACTTATCTGTATCTATAGGTGTTATATGACCGAATATTGCATTTTAATCATCTCGAAAGGCTCATTTAAATGATTGGCTCAACCAAAAAAGATAACTTATACGCTGTACTACCGTTACGCGATATTGTTGTTTTTCCGCAAATGATTGTGCCGCTTTTTGTTGGGCGTGATAAATCGGTCAAGGCACTTGAAAAAGTGATGGAAGAAGACAAAAAAATCTTACTGGTGACACAAAAATCGCCTTCTGAAGATGATCCAATGGCCAAAGACCTATATGATGTGGGAACAATTGGCAATATTCTTCAATTGTTAAAATTACCTGATGGCACGGTTAAGGTTTTGGTTGAAGGGGGCGAACGCTATAAAATTGATAAATATCTTGAAGAGGGTGAATATTTAGAAGCCCATGCGAGTGAGTTTGATACGGATACTTCAAAAGAAAACGAAGAATTAGAGGCTTTGGGACGCGCGGTTATTTCCCAATTTGAACAATATGTTAAATTAAACAAGAAAATTCCTCCTGAAGTCTTGGTTTCGATTAATCAAATTGATGAAATGGACAAATTGGCCGATACGGTTGCATCACACTTAACCCTTAAAATCGAAGAAAAGCAGGAATTGCTTGAGCTGAAAACTATTATGGAACGGCTTGAGAAAATTTATGGTTTCATGGAAGGTGAAATTGGCCTGCTTCAGGTTGAAAAACGCGTACGTAATCGTGTAAAACGCCAAATGGAAAAAACCCAACGCGAATATTATTTGAACGAGCAAATGAAGGCCATTCAAAAAGAATTAGGCGAAGGCGAAGATGGTATTGATGAATTAGGCGAAATTGAAAAGAAAATAGGCGAAACAAAACTTTCTAAAGAAGCCGAAGAAAAAGCAACGACTGAGCTTAAAAAACTACGTCAAATAAGTCCTATGTCTGCCGAAGCGACAGTGGTGCGTAATTACCTCGACTGGATTTTAAATGTACCGTGGAATAAAAGAAGCCGCGTGAAAAAAGATATCAAGGCCGCAAAAAAAGTTTTAGATAAAGACCATTATGGCTTGGAAAAAGTAAAAGAACGAATTTTAGAATATTTGGCTGTTCAGCAAAGAACCCAAAAGGTAAAAGGTCCGATACTATGTTTTGTTGGTCCGCCGGGCGTTGGTAAAACATCATTGGGAAGCTCAATCGCAAAAGCCACAAATCGAAACTTTGTGCGCGTGTCCCTTGGTGGGGTAAGGGACGAGAGTGAAATTCGTGGTCATCGTCGTACCTATATTGGGGCGATGCCGGGCAAAATTATTCAAGGCATGAAAAAGGCAAAATCATCGAACCCACTTTTTTTATTGGATGAGATTGATAAGTTGGCATCTGATTGGCGGGGTGACCCCAGTTCCGCGTTGCTAGAAGTTTTAGATCCTGAACAAAACAGTACGTTTAACGATCATTATATGGAGCTTGATTACGATTTATCGGATGTTATGTTTATTTGTACAGCAAATACCTTAAACATGCCTCAGCCTCTTTTAGATCGTATGGAGATTATTCGGATTTCTGGTTATACCGAAGATGAAAAGCTTGAAATTGTAAAACGTCATTTAATGGAAAAGCAGAAAAAAGCCGCAGGATTAAAGAAGTCTGAATTAAAGATTAGTGATGCGTCTATTCGTGATCTTATACGCTATTACACACGTGAAGCAGGGGTGCGTAATCTTGAGCGTGAAATAGCTAATGTTTGTCGTAAAGCCATCAAAGAAATTTTGATGAAGGGTAAAAAGGCTATATCTGTATCACCTAAAAAGCTTGAGAAATTTGCCGGGGTTAAGAAATTCCGTTTTGGTGAAGTAGATGAGGAAAATAAAATTGGTGTCGTAACAGGGTTGGCCTATACCCAATTTGGAGGAGATATTTTATCTATTGAGGCGGTAACAACACGTGGTAAAGATGGTAAAGTTTCTACAACAGGTAACTTAAAAGATGTTATGAAGGAATCAATTACGGTTGCCGAAATGCTGATTAAATCGCGGGCGTCGCAATTTGGTATTTCTTATGACAGCTTAAAAAATAAATCAATCCATGTGCACGTACCTGAAGGGGCGACCCCCAAAGATGGGCCATCCGCAGGGGCGGCCATGACAACTGCCATAATTTCCACATTAACCGATATCCCTATTCATAAAGATATTGCCATGACGGGTGAAATTAATTTGCGTGGTTATGTTACGGCTATTGGAGGATTGAAGGAAAAACTGCTCGCGGCTTTACGTAGTGGTGTAAAAAAAGTGCTTATTCCTCAAGAAAATGAAAAAGATTTGGCTGATATTCCCGATAAAATTAAAAAGAATATAGAAATCATCCCTGTTAGAACCATTGATGAAGTGCTGGTTCACGCACTTTTAGAGGTTCCAAAGCCGTTATCTGAGGAAGAAAATCCTAAAACACCTGTTTTAAGTGAAAAATCCGCAGAAAATAAGGGAAAAGACGTTATTCATCATTGAGTTGAGTTTAAAAAAGTCGTAATTTTGATTCGTTACATTGTTGTAGAGGGTAGGGTTTCTAACCGTTACAGCATGTCATGTTCATTTTTCGAATAATCGAATCAGTGGACTTAATTTAAACTTAAAATATAGAAAAGGATTAATCCTATGAATAAAGCAGATCTTATTGAACACGTCGCAACAGAAGTAGGCATGACAAAAGCCGATGCACAAAAAGCTGTTGAAGCCGTATTTGGTGGTATTACAAAAACATTGAAAAAAGGTGGTGATGCACGTTTTGTTGGTTTTGGTACATTCTCTGTTGCAAAACGCGCAGCGACTACAGGCCGTAATCCACGTACAGGTGAAGCGATTAAAATTAAAGCTTCTAAGAATGCTAAATTCAAAGCTGGTAAAGAGCTTAAAGAAGCAGTTAATAAATAATTTTGTTTCTTAATGATATGAATTTAAGGCCGCTTTAATAAAGTGGCCTTTTTCTTTTAAGATTTATACTTAATTTTCTTGCATTATAGGAATGCGCGTTGTAAATAATTCTTACCTTACGCTTTTAATGGGGCGGTTAGCTCAGCTGGTAGAGCATCTCGTTTACACCGAGGGGGTCAGCGGTTCGAACCCGTTACCGCCCACCATTAACAAACATATAATTATGCTGGAAATTTAAATGTCATTGTAAGATAGTGAACCGCTTTCTTTTAATAGAGTTTATTCGCGTAGGCGCGAATAAAACGGTTTGAACCCGTTACCGCCTACCAAAATTCACAAGGGTTTCAAAGGGTTGTGCAAATCCGTCCTTTATCTAGTGCCACACTAGCGCTGCAGAATTTCTTTTTTCTTGACATTAGTTTTAATTTATATATTTTATGAAAAATAAATCATACAAGAGATTATATGAGGAGAGGGCATGCCATTAACAGAGATATACTTCATAGGTAGAGATGGTGGTTCATATCCAGATTCAGGTTCGTTAACACAAGCGAATGCTGCATGGAAAGAAGCGAACTTACGCCCAATTGAAAAAACGATTGATTCATTTTTCATAGGTAGAGATGTTGGTTCATATACAGATTTAGCTTCGTTAGCAAAAGCGGATGCTGCATGGAAAAAAGCGAACTTACGACCGATTGAAAGAACACTTATTTTTTAAATTTATATTGCTATGAATTTACCCATAGCAATTACAGCGTGATGTTTTCATCCCAAATTCTTTGCCAGACTGATTTCAATCTAATCATGGTACGTTCGGTATCTCGTTTAGTATTATTACTATTATCAGATGTACTTTCTTTATTATCACTGATATTAAAACTAAAAACATAATCATTAGGTTCTAATCCCATACGTAAATCTGTAACAATGATTTGTTGACCCTCAAGTCGCGCTTGGTAAAATCCTTTGGTAAACCAATTTAGGCGTTGACCATTTTGATTTGAAAACGCCAGTTCTGCTTTGTTGGGAAATGTTTTAAATTTGATATCTTTTGTATCATCGAAGATTGAATAATATCCGACTTTATATTGGTTCTTGTCAACAATTAATATTCGCCATAAAAATGTATTAAACGGCGTGGTTTGCACCAATAATTTTTGCTCGGACATTTTGGGTATTAACGAAGTAATGTAGGTTTGCGTTGCTATACCCCAAATTAAATAAAGCGAAGTTATAGACAAAGCTAACTTAATTGCCTTAGTGTTTTTGCTCACTAAAAACCATATCAATCCGGCTGATAATGGAATGGTATATAATGGGTCGATAATAAAAATCGAACCTAAGCCTACAGGTGGTGATTGTAATGGCCAAAAAATCTGAGTGCCATAGACCGTTAGTCCATCCAAAATAATATGGGTTAAAAAACAAAAAAATATGATGAGATGCAGGCGTTTATCTTTAAATGTCCATCCAAACCATTTTATTTTTGAAATAAGCCACGCAAAAATTGGTACGCCCAAAATTGTAAATAATAAAGAGTGACTAAACCCTCGATGATACGTGAAGGCAGTAACAGGATCAGCATTCAAATATAAAAACGTGTCCAAATCTGGAATTGTGCCTAGTATAGCACCAAGCAAGGCAGATTTTCGGCCATTTTTGCGTCCACCAATGACCGCTCCCACTGATGCGCCCAAAGCAATTTGTGTGAATGAATCCATAGTATAATCCTAAGTGTAAAGAAGAAAATTTATCATAGCTGTAAAAATTTTTTTATATAACCAAATCTATGTTTCAATCGTTTTAAATAACAAAGTTAATTGTCTTTGCCGTTAATAAATAACTTCGTTTAGAAACCATCACAAATATAAATTTTTATCTGTAAAGGAAGTAAAAGATTGAGGCGTCAGTTTACCAGATTATTAGGTCTACATTTGCAATATATAAGTAAGTCGAACATAAAATAGATGAAAAATAATATTTTATGTAACGATATTATATTTGTTACGAATTTTATTTTTAAGCAATGCTTTTTCATTGCAATTCCTTCTCAATTTGAAATCAGGGCAGAAATGCTCTGATTTTTTTTCATATTGCCGCGTTTTTATTTCACTGATACTGTTTTTCGACATTATACAGGAGATTAAAAATGCTTATCGGTGTACCCAAAGAAATTAAACCGCAAGAGCACCGCGTTGGATTGGTGCCATCATCGGTTCGTGAATTTGTCGCGCATGGTCATGATGTTATTGTTGAGAAGGATTGCGGAGCAGGGATTAATTATACGGATAATGATTATATTCAAGCAGGCGCAAAAATAATTGATAGCGCACAAAAGATTTTTGATGATGCCGATATGATTATCAAAGTTAAAGAGCCACAAGCACAAGAATGCAAAATGCTTCGTGAAGATCAACTGTTATTTACCTATCTTCATTTGGCCGCAGATAAATCACAAACATTAGGGCTAATAGAATCAGGATGTGTTGCCATTGCCTACGAAACTGTAACGGGGCCAAACGGTCGGGGTTTACCTCTCCTTGCGCCTATGTCTGAGATTGCGGGGCGATTATCTATTCAAGTTGGAGGGGCGTATCTTCTTAAACATTTGGGTGGACGAGGGCGCTTAATCGGAGGATGCCCTGGGGTTGAGGCCGCAAAGGTTGTTGTGCTTGGTGGGGGTGTCTCTGGTTTTCATGCAGCAAAAATGGCCGTTGGAATGGAGGCTGATGTGACAATATTGGAAAAAAGTCACGATCAAATTCGCGTTTTGGATAATTATTTCAATAATACCGCGCGTATTATTCAATCTTCTCACAATTCGGCGGAACGGTATGTTCTTGATGCTGATTTGGTGATTGGTGCGGTTTTAATTCCTGGAGCGTCTGCGCCAAAACTGGTCACTAAAGAGATGGTAAAACAAATGGATAAAGGAACAGTCTTGGTTGATATCGCTATTGATCAGGGTGGCTGTTTCGAAACCAGCCATGCAACGACCCATAGTGATCCTGTCTATACAGTCGATGATGTTTTACATTATTGTGTGGCCAATATGCCGGGCGCGGTTCCTGTAACATCTGCACAAGCATTAAATAATGCGGTTCTTCCATATGCTTTAGAATTGGCAAATAAAGGATGGAAGCAAGCTTTACAAGATAATCCTGCTCTAATGGCGGGGTTAAATGTATGCAAAGGCAAAGTGACATACAAAAATGTATCCCAATCTTTAGATTTGGATTATACGAGTGCAGAGTCAATAACGGCGTAATTTAAAAAAACTTATTTCAGAAAAACCAATAATTTTCACGTTAAATAGTTGACAGATGAGTGGTTTATTGGGTATTAACCTCTCATCTCTTTTCAGTGCGCGGGCGTAGCTCAGCTGGTTAGAGCGCCGCCCTGTCACGGCGGAGGTCGCGGGTTCGAGTCCCGTCGCTCGCGCCATTTTTTGAAAAATTATAAGATAGTTTTAATATTTAACGATAAAAAAGTATAATATTCAGATTATTTATTTGTAATAGCCATAGCGCAGGTTTAATATTTCATCATGGCTTCTAACGAATTACTTCTCAACTACCTACCGATTTTGGTATTTATCATTGTCGCATTAATCGTATCTTGCGTTGCGATTGCCTTGTCTTTTGCAGTTGGGAAGCAAAAGCCCGATGCCAATAAAAATGCGGCATATGAATGCGGTTTTGATGCCTTTGATGATGCACGCGGAAGGTTTGATGTACGTTTTTACCTTGTCGCTATTTTATTTATTATTTTTGATTTGGAAATTGCCTTTTTGTTCCCATGGGCCATAAGTTTGGGTGAAATTGGCGTTTTTGGGTTTTGGTCAATGATGGTGTTTTTAGGGGTTTTAACCGTTGGCTTTATTTACGAATGGAACAAAGGCGCATTAGATTGGGAATAAAATGTTAGGCGCATTATTCAACAGCACTGCAATGTATCGTGTTACACTGTATAAAGTCAGAATACAAGCAATAGAAGAATTGATAGAAAAGAAAATGTTTCGTGATTTAACATAGCAAAACCGACAGAATATATACATTAATATGACACATGACCGCACTGTAATTAAGGCACCAAATGCCAAATTTAAAACATCTGTTCCTTTTATTGATGCAAAGGAGCAAGATGTTGTTCCTGCCGCGATGGCAAAACATTTGAATGAAAAAGGGTTTCTTTTAACGTCTGCTGATTCTTTGTTTGATTGGGCGCGTACAGGGTCAATGTGGCCAATGACCTTTGGGTTGGCTTGTTGTGCAGTTGAAATGATTCATTCTTATATGAGCCGTTATGATCTTGACCGTTTTGGGATGATACCACGCCCCAGTCCCCGCCAATCTGATGTAATGATTGTTGCGGGAACATTGACCAATAAAATGGCGCCTGCGCTTCGCCGTGTATATGACCAAATGCCTGAACCGCGTTGGGTTGTTTCAATGGGGTCATGTGCCAATGGGGGCGGATATTATCATTACTCCTATTCCGTTGTTCGGGGATGTGACCGTATTGTACCCGTTGATATTTATGTTCCAGGATGCCCACCCACTGCCGAAGCATTGGTCTATGGGCTGTTGCAACTGCAAAAGAAAATTCAACGTGAGGATACGCGCATTGTTCGATAATTTATTGACATAATTTTATTTTCCTGTATTTTACGCTTAAATTAATAAGGAAAATAAAATGTTCAAAAACCAACGATAAGCCATCCAACAAGAAGAAATTTTTTAGTAACTGCCGCCTCTGCTTTAGGCACAGCCGCATTACCACATGATTCAGCTAAAGCAGATAACGCAAGAGGCGTTAAAACTAATTTAGGTGAAGAAATGGTTCGTCATGCAAACTGGTACATTCATGGTAACAATCCAAATCCTATTACAATGCAATCAAGTGTTAGTTTAGAATCGTGGGATCCTCAAGAAATTGCTGATGCTTTTGCACAATCTTGGACTCATATGCGTGAGCACGATAGCGAAGCAATTGAAGCTATTATTGATGATTTTGCTAACAATAGTGGACGCAGATTTTATGATGCTTTTACAAACCATGACGGACGTAGAATATCCCAGTCCGTTCCCGATTTTGTTACAAATATGGTTAGTACCAATGCGGTAAATGCACTTAATGGCGCACGTATAGGCCGCGATTTTGATAAAGTTTTTGATACAAATCTTCAAGCTGTCATATTGAAAGCGCGTGAGGGCGAGCTTTCACAAATTGAGGTTCAAGATTTTCTTCAAACGGCGCACAATGCATGGCAAGAAGGATTTGCATTGTTTAAGGAGCAAACACTTATTCCTTTATTAAGTGGAAATATGCCACAATCCACGCCATCACAAACAGCTCCCGCAGCATCACCGCCAGTACGCGACCTATAATAAAATGAGCCTTAAAAAGCTGGATTAAAGAAATAAAATCATTATAGTATCGTGTAATAAATAATGGCACGAATTAAATGATAAAACCAAACGAATCTTTAACTGATCTTTCCGACCATATTGCTGAGAAACTTGGCAATGCGGTTTTAGACACGCATTTTGATTTGGATGAAATGGTAATTATCGCTGATGTTTCTAAAATTGAGAAGATTTTACAATTTTTACGTGATGATATTGAATGCAAATTTAAAATGCTCGATTAGTATCTGCGGTGTTGATTACCCTGATCGTGAAAAACGATTTGAAGTTGTCTATAATCTTTTATCTCTTCACCAAAATAATCGTGTGCGCGTAAAACTTAGTGTTGCAGAAGATGAATTTGTACCAACCGCCTCAAAAGTATTTAGCACAGCCAATTGGTTTGAACGTGAAATCTGGGATTTGTACGGTATTCCATTTGAAGGCCATACAGATATGCGCCGTATTCTAACTGATTATGGTTTTGAAGGTCATCCGTTACGCAAAGACTTCCCACTCACAGGCTATGTCGAGCTTCGTTATGATGAAGCTCAACAACGTGTGGTGTATGAGCCTGTAAATTTGGCTCAAGATTTTCGCAGTTTTGATTATCTTTCACCATGGGAAGGGATGACCGATGTTCAGTTGGCTGGCGATGAAAAAGCAACTATTCCACCCGTAGGGTGGGAGCCAAGCGATAAGCTTCCCGATGCAATGAAAAATGACATTAGTCATAATAAAGTGAAAGGCGATACCAAATGACCGATGCCGCCTTAAAAAATAATGATGTCATGGAAGTTGCATTACAAACCCAAATCAAACCTTACACCATGAATTTTGGTCCGCAGCACCCTGCCGCGCATGGTGTTCTTCGTCTGGTTTTGGAAATGGAAGGCGAGGTATGCGAACGTGCCGATCCGCATATTGGATTGCTGCACCGGGGTACGGAAAAACTTATTGAGTATAAAACTTATCTTCAGGCCATCCCTTATTTTGACCGCCTTGATTATGTAGCGCCGATGAATCAAGAGCATGCTTTTGCTTTGGCAGCTGAAAAATTACTCGGTATTAAAGTGCCTGAGCGTGGGCAGTATATCCGTGTTATTTTTTGTGAATTGGGTCGTATTCTTTCTCATATACTGAATATCACGACATTTGCGTTGGATGTTGGTGCAATTACACCCGCCCTTTGGGGTTTTGAAGAGCGTGAGAAGGGGATGGAGTTTTATGATCGCGTTTGTGGTGCCCGTCTTCATGCCAATTATTTCCGCCCCGGTGGAGTTGCATTGGATATGCCAATTGGTCTTGCCGATGATATGCTTGAATGGGTTGAAGCCTTACCTAATGTCTTAGATGATTTAGATAACTTTACTGACAAATAACCGTATTTTCAAACAGCGTACTGTTGATATTGGTATTGCAACCAAGGAAGAAGCACTGGATTGGGGGTTTACAGGACCAATGTTACGTGGCTCTGGTGTGGCGTGGGATTTACGCAAAATCTCAACCTTATGAAGTGTACGATAAAATGGAATTTGATATTCCTGTTGGAAAAACAGGTGATTGCTATGCCCGCTATCTGGTACGTATGGCCGAAATGCGTGAATCATTAAAAATCATGAAGTCAAGCATTGAACGCAACTGCCCGAAGGGTTGGTTCGTGTGAATGATTATAAAGTACACCGCCACCACCGCGCGCTGAAATGAAAAATTCGATGGAGGCACTTATTCATCACTTCAAACTCTACACCGAAGGATATCACGTACCCGCAGGCGAAACCTATACCGCTGTTGAGGCACCAAAAGGTGAATTTGGTGTATTCTTGGTTGCCGATGGAACAAATCGCCCCTACCGATGTCACATTCGCGCTCCGGGGTTTGCCCATTTACAAGCGCTAGATTTCATAAGTAAAGGCCACAATCTGGCCGATGTTGTATCCAATATTGGCTCGATGGACATTGTGTTTGGTGAGATTGATCGATAAGAAAATTATAATGAAAAAATCAGACGCCCTAAATATGCCGTTTCAGCCTGAAACCTTTGAGTTTTCAGATATGAAAATGGTTCAAGAAATTTTTGATCGCTACCCAAAGGGTGAAATCCGTAGTGGAATTATGCCTCTTCTTGATATGGCACAACGCCAAGTTGCGATTACTGGCCCCTATGGTGATTACCCAACGGGTGGGGGATGGATACCGCGTGCGGCGATGGATAAAATTGCTGAGTTGTGCAAAGTGCCAAAAATTAAAGTTTATGAAGTTGCGACATTTTATTCCATGTATAATTTGGAGCCTGTGGGTAAGTACCTGATCCAACTTTGTACGACAACGCCATGCTGGCTGTGTGGGTCGTCTGACATTGTTACCGCTTGTACTGATCATCTGGGGATAAAATTGTGGGAAACAACCGCAGATGGTTATTTCACCCTGCATGAGGTTGAATGTTTAGGGGCATGTACCAATGCGCCAATGATTCAAATGAATGATCTATATTATGAGGATTTAACAGCAGAGAAAATGGTCGCAATTTTACAAAGCCTTCAAAAAGATGAAATACCCCCTGCGGGCCCACAAAATGGACGCATAGGATCAATGGCTTTAACAGGCCCCACAAGTTTGAATGACCAAGCCAAAAAAGCGGGAATGTAATTTAATGCTTCAAGATAAAGACAGAATTTATACCAATATTTACGGCTGGGACTCTCCATTCCTTGAGGGCGCGAAGGCTCGTGGATCATGGGATGACACTAAGGCATTGATAAATAATGGTCGCGATTGGATTATTGATGAGATGAAAAAATCTGGACTGCGCGGACGGGGCGGTGCAGGGTTTCCCACGGGACTTAAATGGTCATTTATGCCAAAAGAAGTAACAGATCGTCCCCATTATCTTGTCATTAATGCTGATGAATCTGAGCCTGGCACGTGTAAAGATCGTGAGATTATGCGCCATGAGCCGCATAAATTAATTGAAGGGGCTTTGCTTGCCGCCTTTGCTATGCAAGCGCATCATGCTTTTATTTATATTCGTGGTGAGTTTGTATTGGAAAGCTCGGAACTGGTCACAGCGATTGCTGAAGCGCGAGAAGCAGGTTTGCTTGGTAAAAATGCTGCGAATACAGGATGGGATTTTGATATAACATTGCATCGTGGGGCAGGGGCCTATATTTGTGGTGAAGAAACCGCCCTTCTTGAATCGCTTGAAGGAAAAAAGGGGCAACCACGCAATAAACCACCATTTCCTGCGATGGCAGGGCTTTATTCATGCCCAACGACGATTAATAATGTGGAAACAATTGCCAGCGTACCCGACATTTTGCGTCGTGGTGGGGACTGGTTTTCTAGCCTTGGTCAGGATGAGAAAAATACAGGAACCAAGCTTTTTTGTATTTCTGGCCATGTCAACAGCCCATGCGTTGTAGAAGAAGAAATGGGCATCCCAATGAAAGAGCTTATTGAAAAACATGCAGGTGGGGTCCGTGGTGGTTGGGATAATTTAAAAGCGGTGATACCGGGCGGATCATCGTGTCCGATGTTGCCAAAAAACATATGTGATACGGTACTGATGGATTTTGATAGTTTACGCGAAGTACAAAGTGGACTGGGAACCGCGGGACTTATTGTAATGGATAAATCAACAGATTTAATTTACGCCATTGCGCGCCTATCGCATTTTTATATGCATGAAAGTTGCGGACAATGTACCCCTTGCCGTGAAGGAACGGGTTGGATGTGGCGCATGATGACACGCCTTGTCAAAGGTGATGCGGAGATTGAGGATATTGATAAACTGCTCGATATTTCAAAGGAGATTGAAGGGCATACAATTTGCGCGCACGGTGATGCGTCTGCTTGGCCTATCCAAGGATTAATGCGTCATTTTAGACCCGAGGTTGAAGCAAGAATTTTAGATTTTAAGAAAAAGAAATTAGCGGCGTAAATTATAATTGTGGTGTTCTAAGATTATTTATAGCTTCTTGGATAACTTCTTTATTATAAGTCCTTGTTTTTTTATTTGGTAAATATTCATCTTTTAGCTTTGTTACCCCATACATAGCAGCGAAAAATAGCTTCTCCTAAAGGGATTGGTGATAAGCCGTCGGCTGCGAGACCTAATCCACCTGCACCTAAAATTAATATATTTACAAAATCTTTAGGTAGAACAATAACTGCGTTCATATACGACCCTATTGCTAGAGATTTTGATTTGCGCTTAAACTCTGCTGAAGGGAAAATTCTTTGAGTTTGTAGTTTTGGGAATGTTTTCAAGTTTTTTGTCATAAAATATAAATAAATTTAATCAAAAATTATGTCAATATCTATTTTCCAAAATAGCTTTGTACTCTTGGTCCAACAAATATTATGGAGGGAACAACAATTAAGAAAGCGATGAGAAAGTTTTTCACCCATCGCATTAGAAAATCTTCGGGAAACCCTATATTAATAGCCGTTAGAACAAATGAAATTAAAGCAAGCATTAATAAGCGCCATTGAAACAGCAAACAAAATTCGCTGTTTCATTCAAGCCATTTTCTTCATTACATTAACATCAAAATATTGAGCGGCATTTTCGAAAAGACGCAATCCGTCAGCGGCATCGGGTAGAGTTTTTCTATTGCGTGCCGCTTCATCTTTCAGTTTTGCAAAATCATCGCGTTGCCATGTGAACATGCCACGCTCGGGGTGGGGCATTAAAACCATAATACGCCCCGATTTCATCTGTCATACCTGCAATATCATCGGTTGAACCATTGGGGTTAAATGGAAATTCACCTTTTGCCGCATTGTTATCTTTGGCGTAGCGCAAAACGATTTGATTGTTATTTTGAAGTGTTTTTAAAGTTTCATCATCCATCATAAATCGCCCTTCACCATGGGCGACAGGGACATGCATCATATCAATATTTTGTAGCCATGGAGATGATGTATTTTCAACCTTTAAATCAACCCATCGGCATTGATACCGTGCATTTTTATTATGGGTAACGGCGACTTGGCGTGTTCCATATTGACCATCAATGGCGGGAACCAATCCAAGATTAACCAAAATTTGACAACCATTACAAATCCCAAGGGTGAGGGTATCGCGTTGCACAAAATTATGAAGTGCATCACCAAGCGTAAGGCGCATTTTTTGTGCAAAAGCGTTCCCTGACCCCGTATCATCCCCATAAGAAAATCCACCGGGGGCGCACAAAACTTGATAATTATTCAATAATTTGGGATTTTCAATCAAATCATTAATATGCATAACCGTTGCATTGAACCCTGCGGTTTCAAAACCAAAGGCGGTTTCTTCCTCACTATTTACACCATAACCCGTTATAACCAAAGCATTAGCAGTCATATTAATATCCCCCTAATGTTTCTTTGTATGATTTTTCTAAATCGGCAATGGCAACTTCAAAATTATTAATTGAGAGTTTATCGCTATCCGTTACCGTTCCGATTTGAGTGATAAAATCATAACCTTCCATCGTCTTATCAAATTTGTCTTTATTTTGTGGTGCAATTGTTACAATAATTCGCCCTTGGCTTTCGGAATAGAGCATTTTATCAAGGCGCAGATCGTTGGGTAATTTAATATCCATACCCAACCCGCCTGCAATAGCCTTTTTCGCTAAAGCAACACCAACACCGCCAAATCCAACTGGAATAGCCGAAGCACAAAGCTGTTCTTTATTCGCCGCTGACAGTTTTTGATAAAGCGTGTAATTTATTTGATCATCGGTTTGGGGAACATTATTTCCTAAATAACCCAAATAATCATAATATTCGGAAGCCCCTAATTCATCTTTTGTATCACCCAACAAGTAAACAAGATCGCCTACATTTTTAGGTTCAAGCGATACGGCATAATTTGTATCTTGAATAACGCAAATACCAGAAATTAATAACGTTGGTGGAATGGAAATTGTGACTGGATTATTCTGATCATCATACCCTTTAAAATCATTAAACATACTGTCTTTGCCAGAGATAAAAGGCGTGCGATAACGTTTTGCAAGATGATAAATCCCATGCATCGCACGTTTTAGTTGCCCCAAACGCTCCGGCTCATCTGATGAACACCAACAAATGTTATCAAGCAAAGCAAGATGGTCAATATCGCCTCCTGCGGCAATAGAGGAACGAACCGCACTATCCAATGCGGCTTGCGCCATATGGTGAGTATCAATATCACTGTAACGTGGTGCAAGACCTTGGCTTAGAATTACACCGCGTTTATTGTTTAAAACAGGGCGACTTACGGTTGCTTCAGCAAAAACGCGGCCTTGACCTTGAAGAGGGCCAAGCACGGCAGACCCTTGAACGTTATGATCATATTGCGCGGCGACAAATTCTTTGGAACAGATATTAAGTCGCCCCATCATTTCAATTAATGTTTGTGTATAATTGCTTGGCTCAGCAATATCTGGCTCATCCTCACCACCACGGGTGAAAGTGGTTTTTAATGGGGTTTCTGGCACGCCATCATGAAGAAATTCCATCGTCATATCCATGACAATCTCATCATTCCATGTTAACACCGCACGGCCAGAATTTGTAAATTCGCCAATGTCCCATGCTTCTGACCCGCGCTTGGCAAAAAGGGAGATAATTTCATCAACATTTTCGGGCGAAACGGCTAAAGTCATACGCTCCTGACTTTCTGAGATCCAAATTTCCCATGGTTGCATACCTGGATATTTTAGCGGTACTTTATCAAGTGCAAGATTAAATCCGCCCGAGCTTTCCCCCATTTCCCCTACCGAAGATGATAATCCTCCCGCACCATTATCAGTGATCGCGTTATAAAGTCCCTTATCCCGAATATCTTTAATAATAGCATCAGATAATTTCTTTTGCGTAATCGGATCCCCAATTTGTACAGCAGTAGCAGGGGAGCCTTCATCAAGTGCGACAGAAGAAAATGTGGCCCCATGAATACCATCGCGCCCCACTTTTCCCCCCACCATAATAATTCTATCACCAGGTTTGGCTGCCTTAATATGGCTAGGTTTTCCGTTAATCTCACGCGGGATTAGGCCAACCGTTCCAGCAAAAACAAGAGGTTTTCCAGCATAACGATCATCAAAATACATAAACCCTTGAGGGGTAGGAATGCCCGATTGATTTCCACCCGCTTCGACGCCTGCAACAACGCCCTTCATAATAGTATCGGGAGAAAGTGTTGCATTATGCTTATCTTTACCCCGATAAAACTTTAAATCTTTTCGAGGGTCAGCAAGACAAAAACCATAGCGGTTTAATACTGGCTTTGCCCCTTGACCAAAACCCAAACAATCACGGTTTACACCAACAATTCCTGTAATAGCGCCACCAAAAGGATCAAGTGCGGAAGGGGAGTTATGGGTTTCTACCTTATCCGCAATCATCCAATAATCATCAAAAATAATACCGCCTGCATTATCACTAAATACTGAAATGCAAAAATCCTCGCTATGGGGATCATTGGCGCGGTCTTGGCGAATTTCATTTGTAGCACCTTTTATGTAATGCTTGTAAAGGCCAGCCTGAATTTCATCAATGGGCGAGGCGAAGATGGTATGTTTACAATGCTCCGACCATGTTTGTGCAAGTGTTTCCAATTCAATATCTTTAGGTTTACGCCCTAAATTTTTAAAATGTTCTTGAACGGCTTGCATATAAAGGAGGGACATGCCAAGCGGACCACGACGTGTTCCATCAGCATTAGCAATACCTTGCTTACCAATTTTTAAAAGTTCTTCATCGCTGATATCTAAATCAACCTCTTGAACCGCATCGCCTTGGCTGGTTAATTGAACCTTTGGAACAACAATTCCCATACCATTATCATTAACAAAATCAGATTTTCTTTTATAACCCGCACGTTGAATAAGAGGGTTATGAATTTCGGCTGCAATTGCTTTTATATCTTCTGCGCTTAAATCACCCTTTAATAATAAAAGGCGCGCGCTAAAAATATTTTTATTTTGATCAATTGTTAATTTTGTAAGTTCGGATGCGGTATGCCCAATATTATCTGTAACACCGGGAAGATATCCAATTTCCAACGCCCAATCAAAGTCGGGAAGGGTAGAGATATAATCATCTGCAGGGGATTTTCCGTCTTCTAAAACAAATGCCGTTTGCGTAACGGGATTGGTAAAAGATTGAAGTGTATTATGTATATCTTCAGGGTCGCTTATATCATTTTCAATCGTGTATACATCTGCAACATGTACATCTTTAAGGCCAGTAGCAATTTTGGAAAAATTATTCTTATAAGTGACAGCACGGCCATCCTCAGAAATTGTGTGAACTTCGATACGTTGTGACATAATGTAATTAAACACAACTACAAAAATTTACAATATAGTTTTTTGTTATTTTGATGAAATTTGCACTGTATTTTTAAGTAACGGTGCGTTAAAAGAAAATAGTCACCGTAGCGGGTTTACCCGCCTGAAGTATTTAATAGTCACCGTAGCGGGTTTAAACGCCTGAGGTTTTTTAACAGTCATGCCAAAACTTACCATTAATGATCAAGAAGTTGAAGTTGCCGCAGGTACTTCTATTATACAAGCCGCAGAACAAATTGGTGTTGAAATACCACGTTTTTGTTACCACGATAAATTAAGCGTTCCTGCAAATTGCCGCATGTGTTTGGTGGAGGTTGAAGGCGGCCCTCCTAAACCTGTGGCATCATGCGCCATGGCCTGCGGGGAAGGGATGGTTGTGAAAACCGAATCCGATATGGTGAAAAAGGCGCGTAAAGGCGTTATGGAGATGCTTCTTATCAACCACCCGCTTGACTGCCCCATTTGTGACCAAGGGGGCGAATGTGATTTGCAAGATCAGGCGGTGGCTTATGGTTATGATCGTTCCCGTTATTACGAAAATAAACGTGCCGTTAAGGATAAGCAGCTTGGCCCTCTTATAAAAACCATTATGACACGTTGTATCAATTGCACAAGATGTGTTCGATTTCGGGGAGGAAATTGCAGGGGTTACAGAATTAGGACAACTTAACCGTTCTGAAAATGCTGAAATTGGTACTTTTATTGATCAGGCCGTAACAACTGAGTTATCAGGCAATATGATAGATATTTGCCCTGTTGGTGCGCTGACATCTAAACCTTATGCCTTTAAAGCACGACCATGGGAATTACAAAAAACGCAAACTATTGATGTTCATGATGCCGTTGGTTCAAACATCCGGGTTGATAGCCGTGGGGGTGAAGTTATGCGTATTTTACCCCGTTTACATGAAGATGTGAACGAAGAATGGATCAATGACCGCACACGCTTTTCTTATGATGGTTTAACAAAAAGTAGATTGGATCGTCCTTATATACGTGATGATAAAACCAAAAAACTACGCGCATGTAGCTGGGAAGAGGCATTAAAAGTTGCGGGAGATAAAATTAAAACTTTTGATTCTAAAAATATTGCGGCGCTTGCAGGCGATTTGGCTGATGCGGAAAGCATATATGCTCTAAAGGCCTTCATGAAAAATCGCGGGGTTGAAAATATTGATTGTCGCGTTGATGGCGCATTATATGAGTCTCAAAACAAAGGAAGTTATCGCTTTAACACGACAATTGCAGGGATTGAAGATGCAGATTCTATTCTAATTATTGGGTCTAATTTGCGTCATGAGGCAACCTTAATAAATGCCCGCATTCGCAAAACATGGCTTGAAAAACGCATACCTATTCATTATGTTGGTGAAGAAATTGATATGACTTATCCTGCGCAATGTTTAGGAAATGATATCAAGGCGTTAGAAAGTTATCTTAAAGTAAAAAACAAAGCTGAAAAACCGATGGTTATTGTTGGATCCTCTGTATTTCTACGCGAAGATGCAGATGCTGTTTTAGCTATAATTCAAAAAATTTGCGATAAAAAGAATGTTACAAGTGCGGATTGGAATGGATTCAATATTGTCCATAGTGCGGCCTCACGCATGGCGGCAATGGAGATGGGATTTGTCTCATCCAATAATTTTGATTTAGAGAATATGGGTTTGGTTTATTTGTTGGGTGTTGATAATCAAGAAACATTAAACAATATCAATCCACATTCTTTTGTTATTTATCAAGGGTCGCATGGTGATTTAGGCGCCCATCGTGCGGACTTAATCTTACCTGGCGCGGCCTATACTGAAAAAGATGGAATTTATATGAATATCGAAGGCCGTGCCCAACGTGCGCGCCGTGCGGTTTTCCCACTGGGGGAGGCGCGTGAAGATTGGAAAATTATCCGCGCTGTTTCGGATCATGCACAATTATCTATTGGCTTTACGGAGATATCAGAATTGCGGGAGGTTATGGGTCAGGAATATCCAGCGCTTGTTGATTTCGACCAAATTCATGCCGTTGAATTGAAGCCTTTTAAGAATAAAGATAAAAAAGAAGTTTCGGATGCGCCATTTAAGTACCCTATAGAAAACTTTTATCTTACAAACCCAATTTGCCGCGCCTCAGATATTATGAAACGTTGTTCGGTTGAGTTTATTGAAAAAGAGGAAATTTTGGAGGCAGCAGAATAATGACCACGCAAAAAACCACAATTGAAATGGTGCAAGAATTTCATGAAACCTACGGTCTGCCTGTAGAATCCGAACAAACAATGGCGATCGCATAAAACGCAATCGCTTCGAATTAACTTATTGGCAGAAGAATTGGATGAGCTTAAAGATGCCTTAGCAGATAATGACCCTGTCGAAGTTTTAGATGCGCTTATAGATTTGCAATATGTATTGGATGGCGCGTTTTTGTCTTTTGGACTGCAAAATGTAAAAATGGATGCGTTTGAAGAAGTGCATCGCTCCAACATGTCCAAACTAGGCGAAGATGGAAAGCCGATCCGCCGTGAAAGCGATGGTAAGGTTATGAAAGGCCCAAATTATTTTAAACCCGATATGGCGCAATTTATTCAAAACAAGAAGAAAGCGGC
>CAWCWJ010000002.1:0-779358 GCA_963799275.1 uncultured Alphaproteobacteria bacterium | reverse complement strand
GTAAGTGACTGAAATCTGGCTTACATACGGACAACCACTTTCTTTTATGCTGTTGCATATAAGTATTTTGATTGGTGTGATTTTAGGGTCAATGGCCTATTATACCTATGCCGAACGTAAAGTCATGGGGCTGATGCAACGTCGCCAAGGGCCAGCCATGGTAGGGCCATTTGGATTACTTCAACCTATTGCGGACGGTATTAAACTTTTATCAAAAGAAATAATTATCCCATCACAAGCCAATGGACTTTTGTTCATTATGGCGCCTATTTTGGTTTTTGCACTTTCTCTTATTGCGTGGGCGGTTATTCCCGTTAGTGCGCAGATTGTTCTTGCTGATATTAATGTGGGAATTTTATATCTTTTTGCGGTTTCATCCCTTGGGGTTTACGGCGTTATTATTGCGGGATGGGCATCGAATTCAAAATATGCGTTTTTAGGTTCCCTTCGTTCTGCCTCCCAAATGGTGTCTTATGAAGTATCCATGGGATTGGTTATTGTTTGTGTTCTCCTATGTGTAGGCTCTCTTAATCTGACCGAAGTTATTACAACAGATCGTCCTTGGTGGATGGTTATTATGCTTTTACCCATGCTGGTTGTATTTATGATCTCAATATTGGCAGAAACAAACCGTGCGCCATTTGACCTACCCGAAGGCGAATCTGAAATTACAGGCGGATTTATGGTCGAATATTCGGCTATGGCGTTTGCGTTATTCTTTTTGGGTGAATATACCAATATGATTATGATGAGCGCGATGACCGTTGTTCTCTTCCTTGGGGGGTGGTTGCCTCCTTTTGGGATTGAAGCTTTGGCTTTTGTTCCGGGGATTATTTGGTTTATGTTGAAAACTGCATTGGTTATGTTTTTCTTTATCTGGGCGCGGGCGACTTTCCCAAGATATCGTTATGACCAGTTAATGCGATTGGGGTGGAAAGTATTCTTGCCATTTACCTTATTTTGGGTTGTATTGATGTCAGGTACACTTCTTTACTTTGATGCGTTGCCTTAAAAGGATAGAAAAATGAAATTTGAAAGAATCGATTTTGCAGTTAGAACAACTTTAATAGGGGGCGTGACTTTATCTTCTTTTATGTTTGTTGCATCAACGGTTTCAGAACTTACTTGTAATAACTTACCAGAAAGCAATTTTCAAAGTGTAAGTTGTAAGTTTCCAGGTGTTATTATTAGATGAAAAATTTTATAAATTCATTTTTATTGGTCGAAATTGTTAAAGGCATGATGCTAACATTGAAATATATGTTCTTTATGCCAAAAGTAACAATTAATTATCCAAATGAAAAAGGACCACTTAGTCCTCGTTTTCGTGGGGAGCATGCGCTTCGCCGCTACCCAAATGGGGAAGAAAGATGCATTGCTTGCAAATTATGTGAGGCAATTTGCCCTGCACAAGCCATTACAATTGAAGCTGTTCCACGTGATGATGGCTCTCGCCGTACAACACGTTATGATATTGATATGACAAAATGTATTTATTGCGGTCTATGTCAAGAGGCCTGTCCCGTTGATGCCATCGTAGAAGGGCCAAATTTTGAATATGCTACAGAAACGCGTGAAGAATTATATTACAATAAAGAGAAACTACTTGATAATGGCGATAGATGGGAAGCGCAAATCGCTCGAAATCTTGCTGTTGATGCACCATATAGATAATTAAAATAAATGCGTTTCTTTATTTTTATATAAATAGCTGCTGGTGTTTGGTATTATTTCAACGGAAATTTGATCAATTAGAATAGAAAACTTCTTAAAGAAATCAATATTATTGGTGGAGATTTAAGAATGCGCCACCAATTCCAAAATCAGAAATTATTAGAAGCAGTGCAAATATTAATATTGTTCCTGCAAATGATAACGTTAAATCAAAATTAAGAGATGTTAGATCAGGAGATATAGTATTCATAGATGTTTATTTAATGATTGTTAGAGATAAAGATGGTTGGCAATGGAGGATCTCTTTAACGTGAAACGATAGTGGAAGCGGGGCATGCGAATTTAAATATGTTAAGGAATTGAGCATATTATAAGCATATTAATCGAATTTATTTGACTTTTAGCGATATTTTTAGTAGGATACGAATATGAGCATAGAGTTCTAAAAGAGGTGTTTTAAGTGGTGCATTTGCCTATCAATCGGCTGGTTCGATTAATGCTGCTAGATCTCGTGCACGTCCTTTAGGTAATGCTGGAGATCGTTACGCTGATTTTCGTGCTAAACAACTTAGCGGTGTTGGTATACCTTCTTTTCTACGTAGAGAGAAATAATTTAAACCATTCAGTGAATAAACATTAATTCTAGTAGACTATCTCTTGCGTTTTTAACCCCTTAGCAGTACAAAATTACGTTATAACTTTTTCGCACATTATTTGTGTGTTTAAATGATTTAAAAGACGTTTTTATGATCACTGCATTTGCTTTCTATCTTTTTGCTTTTATTACGATAATCAGCGCGATTATGGTGATTGCCGCGCGTAATTCGGTTAATTCAGTTTTGTTCTTAATTTTATGCTTCTTCAATGCCGCAGGATTATTTGTATTACTGGGGGCAGAATTTATTGCGATGATTATGGTTATCGTCTATGTCGGTGCGGTTGCCGTTTTATTTCTCTTTGTTGTCATGATGCTAAACACAAGCTTGGTCGATTTACGCAAAGGGATTACGCGCTATATACCTATGGGATTAATCGCAGGGGGCATATTATTGGCTGAATTAATTGTCATCGCCATTGCTTGGTCAATATCAGATACGGCATTACAAAATGTTGGATCACCCGCACCAGATGTTGATAAAATCACAAACACACAAGCCATCGGGCAAGTTCTGTATACCGATTACATCTTTGCATTTCAAACAGCAGGTTTAATCTTATTGGTTGCAATGATTGGCGCTATCGTTTTAACCCATCGTCATCGTGTGGGTGTGCGTCGTCAAATTGTTTCTGAACAACAAAGCAGAACACAGTCCGAATCTATGGAAATTAAAAAAGTAACATCGGGAACGGGGATTTAGATGCCAGATTTTTTAATCGAAATTGGATTATCGCATTACCTAATCCTTGCCAGTACAATTTTCACCATTGGTGTATTTGGAATTTTCCTTAATCGTAAGAACGTTATTATTATTTTAATGTGTATTGAATTAATGTTGCTTGCGGTCAATATTAATTTTGTTGCATTCTCCAGTTTCCTAAATGATCTTACAGGGCAAATTTTTGGTCTTTTCATTCTAACCGTTGCCGCTGCCGAGGCCGCAATTGGCTTGGCCATTTTGGTTGTCCTTTTTAGGACAAAAGGAACCATCGCTGTCGAAGAAATCTCGACCATGAAGGGGTAAGGGCATAAATCATGATTGAATACATTGCTATATTTGGCCCTTTATTTGGTTTTTTGTTCGCATTTTTATTGGGTAAATCAATAGGCGATAGAGGCGCGCAAGTCGTCACTTGTATTGGCGTTATTGCAGCAGCTATTGCATCTACCATTCTTTTTACCCAAATTGGAATGGCAGGAAAAGAAGCTTATACCATAAATCTAATGACATGGTTTTCTTCAGGCGCATTAGAGGTAAACTGGGCGTTAAGGTTTGATGCGCTGTCTGTTGTAATGATGGCTGTAGTAACAATTGTTTCTTCTTGTGTTCATGTGTATTCAATCGGGTATATGAGCCACGATCCCAACAAAGCGCGCTTTATGGCTTACCTCAGCCTATTTACATTTGCCATGTTAATGTTGGTCACAGCAGATAATTTGGTACAGCTTTTCTTTGGATGGGAAGGGGTAGGGGTTGCCTCCTATCTTCTAATCGGGTTTTGGAATCATAAGCCTTCTGCCAATGCGGCCTCTATTAAGGCGTTTTTGGTTAATCGCGTTGGGGATTTTGGATTAGCCTTAGGAATTTTTGCAACATTTATGGTGTTTGGTACGGTTCAATTTGATGCCTTATTTAACCAAGCTGAAGGGTTCGCAGATGCGACAATGAGTTTTGTTGGGTATGATTTGAATGCCATAACTGTGATTTGCTTATTGTTATTTATGGGGGCGATGGGAAAATCGGCACAATTGGGCTTGCATACATGGTTACCCGATGCCATGGAGGGACCAACCCCTGTTTCTGCATTAATTCATGCTGCAACGATGGTTACGGCAGGCGTGTTTTTGGTGGCACGAATGTCTCCCTTATTTGAATATGCACCCATCGCTTTAATGATTGTCACACTTGTTGGTGGTATAACCGCGCTTGTTGCGGCTACGATTGCGATGACGCAATTCGATATCAAGCGCGTTATCGCCTATTCCACCATGTCGCAATTAGGATACATGTTTTTCGCCTTGGGTGTATCGGCCTATGGTGCGGCAATCTTTCATCTGATGACCCATGCATTTTTCAAGGCGTTATTATTTTTGGGCGCGGGTTCGGTGATTCACGCCATGTCTGATGAACAAGATATGCGTAAAATGGGCGGTATTTGGCGCAAAATTCCTGCAACCTATACCTTAATGTGGATTGGGTCATTGGCCTTGGCGGGTATGCCATGGTTTGCAGGTTATTATTCCAAAGACATGATATTAGAGGCCGCATTTGCCGACCATACATGGTTTGGTAATTTTGCCTTTTGGATGGGTATTGCCGCGGCATTAATGACTGCGTTTTATTCGGCGCGATTATTATTTATGACGTTTCATGGGAAACCGCGCGCTGATAAAAAGGTCATGGATCATATTCATGAATCCCCTGTTATAATGCTTGTCCCCCTTATGATTTTGGCAGCAGGGGCGTTATTTGCTGGATATGCTTTTTATGAAAGTTTTGTGGGTCATCATCAAATTTGGCATGGTGCAATTACGGTCTTAACACAAAATGACACGGTTGCGGCGGCGCATCATGTTCCATTTTGGGTGAAAAAGCTTCCTATTGTAATGGGTGTATTGGGATTGCTTATAGGGGCATTATTTTATTTAAAATCAACAAATTATCCATCAAAGTTTACAAAATGGTTTAACCCTCTCCATACATTATTTTTTAAAAAATGGTATTTTGATGAGATATATCATGCAATATTTGTTGCACCATCAATTGCATTGGGACGTATATTTTGGAAGGGTGATAAAAAATTCGTTGATGGAATTGGCCCCGATGGCGTTGCAAAAACATCCTTGGGTATAAATGGATTATTAGCCCGTTTTCAAACAGGATTTATTTTTCAATATGCCTTTATCATGATGTTGGGATTAATTGGTCTGGTCAGTTATTTTTTCATCAAAACACTAATGGGTGAGGGGTAGAATTATGGCTGATTTTCCAATTTTATCGCTTTTAACCTTTATTCCACTTGTCGGGGTTTTATTCATTTTACTGATCCGCGGTGATGAAGAACGACGTTTCAAAAAACGCAAAGCAAGTTGCTTTTTATACAAGTGGATTTAATTTTTTATTATCCCTGTATATGTTGTTATTATTTGATAAGACTTCGCCAGATTTTCAATTTGTAGAAAAAGTTCAATGGTTTGATGCGCTTGATATCTCTTATACCATGGGTGTGGATGGGATCTCGTTATTTTTTATATTGCTTTCCACGCTGTTAACACCGATATGTATTTTGGCCAGTTGGAATTCAATAAAAACTCGTGTTCGTGAATATATGATCGCGTTTCTTATCCTTGAAACATTTATGATTGGGACGTTCTGCGCGCTTGATGCCTTTTTATTCTATATTTTCTTTGAGGCGGTTCTTATCCCAATGTTTATTATTATTGGGGTCTGGGGAGGTGCAAATCGAATCTACTCAGCATTCAAATTCTTTCTTTATACCCTTTTAGGGTCTGTCTTAATGCTTTTGGGTCTGCTTTATCTATATATGGAGGTAGGGACAAGCGATATTGAAACTTTAATAGCTAATCCTGTTATACGTGACGCGCAAATTTGGCTTTTTATTGCATTCTTTGCCAGTTTTGCCGTTAAAATGCCTATGTGGCCAGTTCATACATGGCTTCCCGATGCCCATGTTGAGGCACCAACCGCAGGATCAGTGATTTTGGCAGGCGTGTTATTGAAAATGGGGGGATACGGTTTTCTACGATTTTCCTTGCCAATGTTTCCAGAAGCGTCTGAATTTTTTGCGCCAATGATATTCTGGTTATCGGTTATTGCCATTATCTACACTTCGCTTGTTGCGCTTGTGCAAACAGATATGAAAAAACTGATTGCTTATTCATCGGTGGCACATATGGGATTTGTTACCCTTGGTATTTTTACCGCCACAACCCAAGGGATTGAAGGTGGGATTTTCCAAATGATTTCACATGGTATTATTTCTGCCGCGCTATTTTTATGTGTTGGCGTTGTTTATGACCGTCTTCATACGCGTGAAATGGCACGATATGGAGGCTTGGTTAAAAATATGCCTAAATATGCCGTTGTTTTCATGATTTTAATGCTTGGGTCTGTTGGATTGCCCGGAACATCAGGATTTATTGGCGAATTCTTATCCCTAATGGGCGCATTTCAAGTCAATACAACAGTCGCAATTTTTGCGACCACAGGTATTGTGTTGGGGGCAGCTTATATGTTGGTTTTATATCGTGCGGTTATTTTTGGGGAACAAAGAAATGCCGATGCTGCCGCAATGAAAGATTTAAACAAAATTGAATATAGTGTTCTTGTACCGCTTGTTTTATTGGTTTTATGGTTAGGGATTGCACCATCATTTGTAATGGATCGTATGGCGCCATCGGTTGATAAATTAATTACCCATTATAAATTTGAAAATAAACAAGCCTTAAAAGGCGAAGAAAATCTTACAGGTCTTTTAAATCGAATGACAAATTCTGATGAAGCGTCGAATAAAAAATCTAATACTACGATTATAGAAAATAATGGGGCAGATAATGAATAATATTACATTATATGGATTGGCCCCTATGTGGCCTGAATTATTCTTGGCATTGGGGGGGATGATTGCCCTGATTATTGGCGTATTACAAAAAATTGAAAACCCAACGCGTTTAATTAACAAAACAGTTATTGGTTTGTTCGCTGTAACATTATTGATTTTAGTTTCCCAAACACCAGAAATGTTTGATACCCCCATTTTAAAAGAAATGTTTGTTCAAAATGAATTCACATTTTTTGTAAAATTTATCATTATCATAGGGATCATTGCTTCGCTCGCCCTTGCGCCTCAATATTTAGAGGAGGCGCAGATAATGCGTTTTGAATACCCCATTCTAATCCTTTTTGCGGGTTTGGGCATGATGATTATGGTGTCGGCGAATGATATGCTTTCCCTTTATATGGGGTTAGAGCTTCAATCATTAAGTTTATATGTATTGGCGGCCATTCGTCGTAATCATATGAAATCTGCGGAAGCAGGGATGAAATATTTTATATTGGGCGCGATATCTTCAGGTATGTTGCTGTTCGGTATTTCCCTAATTTATGGATATACTGGCTCTACAAATTTTGATGTTATTGCAACGACCTTGGCGACTGAAATAAGTATTGGTGCGATTGTTGGATTTGTATTTATTTTAAGTGCCTTGGCTTTTAAAATTTCGGCTGTTCCGTTTCATATGTGGACGCCCGATGTTTACGAAGGCGCACCGACAAGCGTGACTGCATTTTTTGCTATTGTTCCAAAAATTGCGGCTATGGCGCTTATCATCCATCTTTTATTTGTGCCTTTTTCTGCATTAAACGATCAATGGTTTCAAATGGTTTGGATTTTATCTGTGGCATCTATGATTGTGGGTGCCTTTGCAGGATTACGGCAAAACAATATTAAACGCCTTATTGCCTATAGCTCAATTGGAAATATTGGATATGCCCTCGTTGGTTTAGCCGCAGGGGGGAGGCGGGAATTGCCGCAATTTTGGTTTATCTTACCCTATATATGATAATGACCGCAGGAACATTTGGTATTATTTTATGTATGCGGCGCAATGGGTTAAGCTTTGAATCTATTTCTGATTTGGCAGGTCTTTCCAAAAATCACCCTATTCTTGCCTATCCTTTAGCGATATTAATGTTTTCAATGAGTGGTATTCCCCCCATGGCAGGATTTTTTGGTAAATTGATTATTTTTCAATCTGCAATTCAATCAGGATTATACATATTGGCGGTGATTGGTGTTATAACATCGGTAGTGGCGGCATATTATTATTTACGTATTATTAAAGTTATGTTTTTTGATGAGCCATTGGATAATTTAGACCTTGATCAAATTGAATGGCCGCGTAAGGCCGTTATCGCGATATCGGTTACTATTATCATGTTGTTTATTCTTTTCCCATCAGGTTTAATTAATATGGCGAATGCCGCGGCCTCGGGAATTTTTCCATAGATGGGGAAACGCTCACCCATTAAATGGAATATTACCCATTATCAACATTGTACCTCTACCCAAGATTTGGCGCATGAAGCTGCGCATGAAGGCGCGTTAGAAGGGCAAGTTATTCAGGCGTTAAGGCAAAGCAACGGGCGAGGGCGTCATGGTCATAATTGGGACGCGCCCGTTGGTAATTTATATATATCCTTTATTTTACGTCCCGATTTTGATTTACAAAAAGCAGGGCAAATATCATTTATAACAGCCTGTGCCGTTGCGCGTGCGTTAGAGAATTATATCGACACAAAAAAACAAGATTTAAAATTAAAATGGCCAAACGATATTTTGGTTAATGGTCTAAAAACCTCAGGCATTTTATTAGAAAGTAATATGAAAGATAATAAATTAGAAAGCCTTATCGTGGGGATAGGTGTTAATATTTTCAATAAACCTGATTTGGCGATATGTTTGAATGATATAGCAGATGAGCCTGTTTATGTGAATAAGGTGCGTGATCTAATTCTTCATGAATTTAAGGTTTTTTATACCTTGTGGCATACCAATGGGTTTGAACCCATTCGTGATTTTTGGCAAGAACGTGCCTTTGGCATGGGGCAAGTTATGGTGGCGCGTTTACCAAACCAAAAATTTAGCGGCATTTTTGATGGCATTACTGATGATGGATGTTTGGTTTTAAAAGAGAAAAATGGTAATAAGCGTATCATTAGTGCCGCAGATGTATATTTTGAAACATAATTTTTAATAAGATTTAAAGTTGATATAAATGTTACTAGCAATTGATATTGGAAACACAAACATTGTTTGCGCGGTTTACAACAAAAACCTACAACTTCAAAAATGGCGTTATGCTACATCTGAAAAACTAAACAATATCTTTAATGATATCGAGCATGATATTGATTTCATCATTATTGGCTCAGTTGTGCCGAGTTTGAACGATATAATTACAAAAGCTTGCCAAGAAAATTTCAATATTGAGCCTTTATTTATCACTCCTGAAAATAGTGGCATAAAAATTGATTTGGATTTTCCGAACGAGGTGGGTGCAGATCGTATTATTAATGCCATTGCTGTATTGGCAGAGTATAATAAGCCTGCAATTATTATTGATTTTGGTACGGCAACAACATTTGATGTTGTTGGTAACGATGGGGCATATGCGGGTGGAATTATTGCACCTGGTATTAACTTATCATTAAAAGCATTGGGCGATGCGGCGGCGCAGTTGCCGCAACTTAAAATCGAAAAACCCGTCGCTGTTATCGGTAAGAATACAGTTGATGCCATGCAATCGGGCATTTATTGGGGATATATCGGTTTGATTGAAGGTATGGTCGAACGTATCGAAAATGAAATTGATGAAGATTGTTTTATAATTGCGACAGGAGGGCTTGCCCCCTTGTTCGCGGAAGGTACAGATTTAATTAAAATCATTGATTCTGATTTAACGTTAAAAGGCTTGGTCGAACTGCATAAAACCCTTATAACAAATTAGTTTTAATTTTTAATAGTAAGCAGACCAAATTACATTTGTATGTTTGGTAAAAGTAATAAGCAATGACCTTAAATCCTGACGATCTTATATTTATCCCTCTTGGTGGTTCCGAACAATTTGGTGCCAATCTAAATGTTTATGGCTATCAAGATGATTTACTGATTATTGATATGGGTATTGGGTTCGCCGATGAATATTACCCAGGTGTAGATATTTTATTGCCTGACCCTACATATCTGGAAAAAAATAAGAAAAAAGTGGCAGGGATGATTATCACCCATGCCCATGAAGATCATATTGGCGGGGTTGCCCATTTATGGCCGCGTATTAAATGTCCTATTTTTTGTACTGAATTTACAGCAGAAATTTTAAAGAAAAAATTAGCGGAAAATCCAGAATGCAAAGGTGCCCGTATCCGCGTTGTTAAACAGCAACAACCAATCAAAATTGGTGTTTTTACAACAACATTCATTCCTGTATCACATTCAATTCCAAATAGCTCATCCATCGTAATCGAAACCGATTTGGGGCGTATTGTGCATAGTGGCGATTGGAATCTAGACCCCAAACCAGTCTTGGGCAAAAAGACAGAAGAAAAAATATTTAGGTCCATTGGTGATAAAGGGGTCTTGGCTTATGTTGGCGATTCTACAAATGCAGGGGTCGATGGTTTTTCAGGCAGCGAAAGTGATGTTGAAAAAGGGTTAGCAGAAGTTTTTAAAAGCTGCGAAAAACGCATTGTGGTGACTATGTTCGCTTCGAATATTGGTCGCGTACGCTCCATTTGTAAAGCGGCAGAGGCGAATGATCGTAGTGTTGCCGTATTAGGGCGCTCCCTTCACCGTATGATTGGTGCGGCTCAAAAATGTGGTTATTTGGATGATGTTCGTGATTTTGTTGATGAGAAAGATATTAGCGTTCTCCCTCGTGAAAATATCGTCGTAATTGCCACGGGTAGTCAGGGGGAGGCACGCGCGCAAATTGCCCGTATCGCGCGTGGGGATCAACGCAATGTCAATCTAGATCAGGGGGATACAGTTATATTTTCTGCTAGACCGATACCGGGGAATGAAAAAGAAATAAATTTTGTTCAAAATCGTTTGGCGGCGGCCCATATCAATGTCATTAATCCACGCGATACAAAACAAGTTATTCATGTATCAGGGCATCCTGCGCGGGATGAGATTAAAATAATGTACGATTGGCTGCGTCCTGAAATTGTTGTACCTGTGCATGGTGAAAAAATCATGATTGAAGATCAGGCAGAATTGGCAAGACAATCGCAAATTCGGCATGCGATTGTGCCCAATAACGGATCAGTTATTAGGTTAGCCCCCGGAACACCACAAATTATCGACCATGTGGAAAATGGTTTATTAGCGGTAGAGCCAGGGCGTATTATCAGCGCAAGCCATGTTGCAATTTCGGATCGTCGAAAATTACAAGTAACGGGAACATGCCATATTTCGATTGTGATTGATGCAAATAGTAATTTAATGGCCAGCCCACAAATTACGAGTGTAGGATTAATTGACGAAAAAGATGAAGATGATTTGGAATTTATCGAAGATTTGAAAGACGAAATTCAAGAGTTAATTGGTGGGCTAAAACGCAGAAAAATGACCACCGATGATATGGCAGAGAAAATTCGTATTGCCATTCGTAAAGATATTTATGAAGTTTTACGTATTAAGCCAAAAGTTTCTGTACATATAACACGGATTTGAAATGACAATTTTTACCTCTATCATTGTGTTTTTATTGGTTTTTTGGACTGTTTTGTTTGTTGTGCTGCCTTGGGGGAATAAACGGCAAGATAACAAAGAAGATCACCATTTTGGTGGTGCGCCAATCGTTCATAATATGAAAAAAAAGTTTTTGATTACTTTTTTGGTAAGCTTCTTGATTTGGGGTATTATAAGTTTTCTTATTTCTATTGAAGTGATTGATTTTTACGAAATCTCGCGTCAAATGTTTGCAGAGGATGATTTAAAATGAGAAAATTTTTAGTTGTTTTTGTAATAGCAATTTTTTTTGCACCACCAATATGGGCGCAAGAAAATAATTCTTCAATGAAGGATGCTGTTTGTAAATTACTGGATTTGCAAAAACAAAATTCAAACCAAAACCAACTGATCAAAAGTGCGGAATATCAATCTGGTATTGATGCCTATGGTCGCAATGTTGCGCCCGCAGATAGCGCTAATCAAAACCAAGCTTCTTCACTATTTATACCGATTGAGATTGATTTGGCTCAAAAATTTGATATTCCAAATATTAGCAATCTAGACGAAGCCCAAATCGGAACAGCCGAAATTAAACCCAATGGACAAGTCCTTTTTGGAAATAATGATGTTACCGAAAAAATGAATGATTGGTGTGGTACACCTGTTCCTCAAGATTTGGATATAAAAGCACCAATTATCGAAGACCCAAATATTGAACAACCAATCCTACCCGAAGCGCCCGCACCAATTATCCCCCCCATTGTAAAAACGGATGGTACATTTGTTACTGAAGATAATACGGCTTCAGAAATTTTAAATGAAGAAACCCTATTTCAAACAAATCAAATCAACAACAATCTGGTATTAGACCCATTGAGTAAAGCAGAAGTTGAAGATTTAGCGATAAGTAGTTCTGATACAAAAGAAATTTTACCAGTAAAGTCAATTCCACCCCTTGAAATAAAGAGCAATACGGGGTCAAATGACCCAACAATACCCCCCAAACCAACATTATTACAGGAACAGAATTTAGAGATTATAATGAATAAAGCAACCCAAAATAACAAACAGAAGAAGATTAGAACCGCCATTACGCCAACGCGAGAAGAAAATTTTCCTGAATGGTATCAAGAGGTTGTGAAGGCGGCAGATTTGGCCGAAAACTCACCCACTCGTGGCTGTATGATTATTAAACCCGATGGATGGGCGATATGGGAATTGATGCAAAATATTTTTGATAAATGGCTTAAAGAATATGGTGTGCAGAATTGTTCGTTTCCGACCCTAATACCCGTCAGCTTTTTAGAGCGTGAGGCAAAACATGTCGATGGTTTTGCCAAGGAATGCGCGGTTGTGACACATCATCGCTTAGAATCCGATGGAAAGGGCGGTCTTGTCCCTGGTGGTAAATTAGAAGAGCCTTATGTTGTACGCCCCACTTCCGAAACGATTATCGGTGATGCGATGTCTAGATGGATACAATCATATCGTGATTTACCGATGCAGCTTAACCAATGGGCAAGTGTCCTACGATGGGAAATGCGAACCCGCTTATTCCTTAGAACAGCAGAGTTTTTCTGGCACGAAGGACACAATGCCTTTGAAAATCATGAAGGCGCAAAGCAAGATTGTTTAACCGTATTGGATATGTACGAAAAATTCTTTGTTGAATATCTGGCGTTTGATGGCTTTATGGGTATTAAGACTCCCGATGAACGTTTTCCTGGAGCCAACGAGACTTATGCATTTGAAGCAATGATGCAAGATGGGAAAGCTTTACAGGCTGCCACTACTCATGATTTAGGCGATAATTTTGCAAAATCACTTAATATTAAATATCAAGGGCGAGATGAAAAAGAACATTTTTGTCATACAACATCATGGGCATTTAGTACGCGAACAATTGGTGGATTGATTATGATGCATGGTGATGATGATGGAATGATTATGCCACCCCGAATTGCGCCGCATCAAATTATTATTCTACCGATTATAAAAGAGGATAATGAAGCAAAAATTGAAGAATATTGTCTTAATTTACGTAATGATCTAAAGAAAAAAGGATTTCGCGTTAAGTATGATAATCGTGATATGCGCACCCCTGATAAAATGTGGGATGCGGTCAAACGTGGTATTCCCTTACGGGTGGAAATTGGTGAACGTGAAGTAGATAATGGCGAATTAACCCATGTACGTCGTGATTTAGGACGCGATTCTAAGACAACTGTTACAGCAGGTGAGTTTATCAATTCTGCTCACAATATTTTAGATGAAATACATGATTCAATGTTGGCACGGGTGCGTAATTTTCGTGATGAAAACACAAAAAACATGGATAACGTAGATGATATTGATGAACATTTTAAATCGGGCAATATTGGCTTTGTAAAAGTGCCTGTTGAGGTTTTGAAAGATCCCGCGCTTGATAATGTTATGACAAAACATGGATTATCAACACGTAATATGCCATTTACCGATCAAGGTAAAAAAGTTTTAATCGCAAAGGCATATTAAAAATATGTTCACCCCTATTGAACGCATGATAGCATGGCGGTATTTGCGCGCTAGAAAGGCAGAAGGGTTTGTTTCTGTTATTGCAGGATTCTCATTTCTTGGCATTATGCTTGGGGTCGCAACATTAATCATTGTGATGTCGGTGATGAATGGGTTTCGTGCCGAATTGGTGGAGCGTATTTTGGGGTTAAACGGCCATCTCAATGTTTATTCCCAAACAGGAACGCTTAATAATTACATGAGCCTTGTTGATACAATTGAGAATATCGAGGGGGTGGAATCGGTTCGCCCAATGATTGAAGGACAAGTTTTAGTTACGGTTAATGGCGTTGCAAGCGGTGCATTGGTTCGCGCGATGAGTCGCGAGGATTTTGCAACAAAACCCCTCATTTCCGATTCAGTAGTGCAAGGCCAACTTACAAATTTTCAAGCACAACAAGTCGCCATTGGTGTAAAAATGGCGGAGCGTTTAAATTTAACCTTGGGTGATAAAATAACCCTACTCGCCCCAAAAGGGAAAGCATCACCCTTTGGCACCATTCCACGCTCTCGGGCTTACGAAATCGGACTTATATTTGATGTGGGTATGTATGAATATAATAATGGTTTTATCTTTATGGATTTACCATCGGCACAGATGTTTTTTCAACAACCTAATCAAGTAACGTCATTAGAAATTATGGCGGATAGTCCTATAATTGCGGATAAGATACGTGGTGATCTGGATAGGATTATTGAAGGACGTGCAAAGATTTACGATTGGCGTGATGCCAATAGCTCGTTTTTAAATGCCTTGGCGGTTGAACGAAATGTGATGTTTTTAATTTTAACGCTTATAATATTGGTTGCCGCGTTTAACATAATTTCGTCTATGATTATGTTGGTAAAAGATAAAGGTAAAGATATTGCAATTTTACGCACCATGGGCGCGACTCAAAAAAATATGCTCAATATCTTTGTTCTTACAGGGGCAAGCATTGGATTTGCAGGAACAATTGCAGGAGCGGTTATTGGAGTTTTATTTGCGTCTAATATTGAAACATTACGCGAATTTTTAGAAAATATCAGCGGGACTGAATTATTTGCGGATGAGGTTTATTTTTTATCCCAACTTCCATCTGTCATACAATGGCAAGATATTACAACGGTTGTGCTTATGGCGCTTTTCTTATCTATCGGTGCAACATTATATCCTGCATGGCGGGCATCACGACTGGATCCAGTTGAGGCTTTGCGTTATGAATAATCAAAACCTTGTTCTTGAAACAAAAGACTTGTGTCGCTTTTATACACAAGGGGGCAAAACGCTCACGGTTTTAAATGATGCAAATGTTGATATTAAATCAGGGGAGATTGTAGCCCTTGTAGGGCCGAGCGGTTCGGGTAAATCTACATTTTTGCAAACGGTTGGATTGCTGGATAAGCCCACCAGTGGATCACTTATTATTGGTGGTCATAATACAGACCACATAGGCGATAAAGAACGCACCTTGATGCGCCGCCAATATATTGGTTTTGTATATCAATTTCATTATTTATTGCCTGAATTTACGGCCTTAGAGAATATAGTCATTCCACAAATGATTGCGGGAATAAGTCGTGAAGATGCCACCATACGCGCCAAAGAATTGCTAGAAACTCTAAAAATAGATCATCGTGCCGATCATCGCCCCGCAACATTATCGGGTGGGGAGCAACAACGTGTTGCCATTGCCCGCGCCCTTGCCAATAATCCAACCTTATTATTAGCGGACGAACCAACGGGGAATTTAGATCCCGAAACATCGGAGCGGGTTTTTGAATTACTTATAGATTTGGTACGCAATGTCGGTATCGGTGCCGTCATTGCCACGCACAACATGGACATCGCAGACCGTATGGATCGTATTTTGGAATTTAAAAACGGTAGATTGATGAGTTATTGACGAATATAGAGTGGGAAATTAATTCAAAATAACTCTGAATAAACCTCTTGGCTGCTTTCGGTTTATATAACTGATATGCTACAAAACACTATGTCTTCTCAACAATTTATACATCTTCACGTTCATTCGGCCTATTCTTTAGCGGAAGGGGCGATACATCCCAAAGAATTGGTGAAGAAATCTGTTTTGAACCAGATGCCTGCGGTGGCTGTTACCGACACCAATAATATGTTTGGTGCGCTTGAATTTTCAATGGCAGCACAAGAAAAAGCTGTGCAACCAATATTGGGATGTCAACTTCATGTAGGCGAAGGGGGGCAATCGCTTGTCCTTTTGGCGCAAAATGAGGAAGGATATAAAAATCTTTCAAAACTTATTAGTGATGCGTATATGGAAGGGGATTTAACCAAACAAGTCGCCACTAGTTTTGATAAAATCGCAAAAAGTCATGAACATCTCATTTGCTTGTCTGGCGGACCTATTAAGGGTTTTACAACTAAAAAAGATATTTTAAAACTTCATAAAATTTTTGGGGATCGGTTTTATATTGAACTACAACGCCATGGATTAAAAGAAGAAGAAATTCATGAGCAAGCATTAATAGATTTGGCATATCAGCATGACATTCCCCTTGTTGCTACAAATGACGTCTACTTCACCAGTCCTGATATGCACGAAGCGCACGATGCCCTTTTATGTATTGCTGATGGAAAATATATTTCAGAAGATGATAGACGTACCGTAACAAAACATCATTATTTAAAATCTTCTGATGAAATGATAGAATTGTTTAAAGACATTCCAGAAGCAATTGAAAATACAGTAAATATTGCCAAACGCTGTTCATTTTTATTAAAACCCATTGACCCGATTTTGCCGCTTTTTGAAACGGAAGGGGGGCGGACTGAATTTGAGGAATTAAAAGCACAATCCGAAGAAGGGTTGCAGTGGCGTTTGAAGCATTTTGTAAAGGATGCCGATCATGATGCCTATTTTAAGAGATTGGAATTTGAGCTGAACACCATTAAAGAGATGGATTTTCCAGGTTATTTTCTTATCGTTTCCGATTTTATCAAATGGGCGAAGGAGCAAGATATTCCTGTGGGCCCAGGGCGGGGATCTGGTGGGGGGTCTGTGGTGGCATGGGCGTTAAAAATTACCGACCTTGACCCGCTTGCGCTTAATCTACTTTTTGAGCGTTTTTTGAACCCCGAACGTGTTTCGATGCCTGATTTTGATATTGATTTTTGCCAAACAAGGCGCGAAGAAGTTATTCAATATGTTCAAGATAAATATGGCCGTGATAAGGTTGCCCAGATTATTACCTTTGGTAAATTGCAAGCACGGGCAGTGGTGCGTGATGTAGGGCGGGTCTTACAAATGCCTTATTTCTTGGTTGATAAGCTTTCTAAAATGATCCCCAATAACCCCGCGCAACCGACAACTTTGCAAGAAGCTTTAGATGCAGATCCTGATTTTCGTATGGAAATTAAAAAGGATGAAACAGCAGTAAAGCTGATTGATATCGCATTAAAGTTAGAAGGGCTTTATCGCCACGCCTCTACCCATGCGGCGGGGGTTGTCATTGCCGATAGGCCGCTGCATGAGCTTGTTCCTGTCTATCGTGACCCAAGGTCGGATATGCCTGTTACACAATTTAACATGAAATATGTTGAGCAAGCAGGATTGGTAAAGTTTGATTTTTTAGGGTTAAAAACCATGACGGTTATTCATCGTACGGTTCAAACCATAAAAACAACCAAAAATATTGATATAAACATTCTTGAACTTCCTTTTGATGATGAAAAAACGTTTGAGATGTTAAAGGCGGGAAATAATATTGGTGTATTCCAAGTGGAATCCGCAGGAATGCGTGATTTAGGAAAACAAATCGGCATTAGCAATTTAGAAGAATTATTGGCGGTTATCGCTCTATTTAGACCGGGGCCAATGGAAAATATTCCTGTTTATCTTCAGAATGTAAAAAATGAAGATGATATTGATTATATGCACGAAAAACTAAAACCCATTACTCAAGATACTTATGGTGTGATGATTTATCAGGAACAGGTGATGCAAGCCGCTCAAATTTTGGCGGGATACACGCTTGGGGGAGCAGATTTATTACGCCGTGCAATGGGTAAAAAGATCAAAGCCGAAATGGATGCGCAACGTGAGATGTTTGTAAAAGGCGCATATGAAAATAATAAAATTTCTGCTGACCAAGCCAATCATATTTTTGACCAAATTGCTGCCTTTGCAGGATATGGATTTAATAAAGCGCATACCGCGGGCTATGGCCTTGTTTCATATTGGACAGGATGGCTGAAAGCCAATTACCCAGTTGAATTTATGGCGGCGTCTATGACCCTTGATGCTGGAAATACGGACAAATTAAGTATTTTTAAGCAAGAGCTTGACCGTATGGAAATTGATTTACTTATTCCAGATATCAATAAATCCGAAGCGATGTTTAAAGTAGAAGGGGATTGTGTACGCTACGCCCTTGCTGCTTTAAAAGGAGTAGGTGAGGCGGCGATGGAGAAAATCATTGCTGAACGCGAAGCCAACGGTGATTTTAAAGATTTGGATGACTTCCTCTGCCGCCTTGATAGTCGCACAATGAATAAACGCCAATTTGAAAGCCTTATTGCTGCGGGCGCATTTGATAGCTTTGGTTATGATCGCGCAACATTAATGGGAAATGCAGAGATTTTACTAAAACATGCAGCGCATCTAGCGCATGAACGTGAAAGCGGTCAATCCAGCCTGTTTGGCGGCGATGACACAATGACAGCCATGCCGCCTTTGGCCGATGTCGAAGCATGGGATATGTTGGAAAAATTAAGCTTTGAATTTAAAGCGGTAGGATTTTACCTATCCGCCCATCCGTTAGATAGTAGGACAGAGCAGCTAGAGAAAATGGGTGTCACATCATTTGTAAAAGCGGCACAAAAACTAAGTTCGCAAAAATCGAATCGATTAACGATGGCGGGTATTCTTATTCGCAAACAAGAACGGGTATCGGCAAAATCGGGTAATAAATTCGCTTTTTTACAAATGTCTGATGCAACAGGCGTCTTTGAAGTGATGATTTTTTCTGACACATTAGCAAGATACAGGGATATTTTAGAGCCCGGAACCGCCTTACAAATCAATGTCGATGGGGAGAATCGTGATGATGAATTACGCTTTACAGGACAAATTATCGAACCCCTAGATGCCGCAGTCGCAAGTAAGGTCAAAGATTTACAAATACATCTGGATGCAAGCGAGCCGATACAGCATATCTATAACGGTATTAAAAATGCAGGATTAGGTAATGTGAAAATTCATCTTTATGCGTATTTATTAGATGGACATATCGCTAAAATAGAAATAAAAGGCCGCCATAGCATTCCCCCAGAAATGCTCAGTCTTTTACAAAAGTCACCTGGTTTTATTAAATATAGTGAAGGATAGTATAAGCTAGGCTATAGCAAATTTATAATGCCATAGCCTAGTTATAAATTATCTTAACACTATTCAGCAGATACAAATTTATTAAATTGTGATTTTGATCCGTCGCTATTTTCTTCTTGATAAAGTAAAGCCAAATTCTCAGAATCAAATTTCTCAAAAAATTTATCCCATGAAATAGGTTCCAACCCGTTCATCATCCTGACCAAATGAAATGCGCAAAACGCCTGTTTCATTATCATTGGCAGTGTCGGCAACAACGCATGGTTCGCCATGACGTTCCTGCACCCAATTTTTGATTGTGTGATGATTTTGTGTTTTTTGTGCTGTCTGTATTGCTCATAATTTTTCTCCTTCTTTTAATTGACAACGAGGAAAGAAATATTGTTCCAGCAATAAACATTTACATTTAAAATGTTATATCGGTAATATATAAAAATTAAGATAAAGTAGGGATGTAAAGTTGATTTGATATTAACATAGATTTTCTACAAAATATCCTTAAAATAATTGAGCGTCATAAAATTCAGCAAAAATATATGAATTTAATTTTTATTAAAATTTAGGACTGTTTCTGCGAGCATACCTAGTTCAACTGAAGGCTCTGGCGCTTCTTCTAAAATATCGAAAATGCGATTTGAAAATTCTTCTTTTAATGAAGTTTGTAAGCCAAGACCTTTCAGTGCATATAACGCGGGCATTATTCCGCTAGCAATATTCGGTGAAGCTTCGCCAATATCGGTTCCGCCCAATGCTACTCTTGTTAAATCTATAAGTTTAGATTGGATTTCTTCCGCAGAAATATCTAATTTAAAACCTTCAACATCATCAGATAATCTTATTGCTGTTTCAGCTGCTTTTGCATAAGCTTGTGAGTTTTTAGAGTTTGCTAAAATTGAGTTTAGATTTGCAGAAACAGCTTGTATTTCATCAAGGGTAAGTTTTTCACCTTGAGAATCTAATTCTAAAAGAGTGTAGGCAGTAGCCATTACATCTTTTGTTAAAGAAGGATCTTTCTCAACGTCCCTTGCTGCATTCGTTAATGCCTCGATACAAAATCCTTTAAGAAACGTTTTTTGTTCTTGTGTAATAGAGCTCATTTTTTTGTCCAATATAAAATACTTAATTATGTATATTTACGTTTTTTGTTTTTGTCAACGTAATTCTTTCCTTGCAATTTTTGCGTAAAACGCATAAAACACCACAACTGTTCACGTATTGTGGGCAAATTCACAGGTGAGAATCCTTAAATTCCAGTGTTTTAGAAATAAAACCCAAGGCTCACCGAGGACTTAAATAAGTCGCTAATCGGAAAAATCGAACGGCGAATAACTGGCAGTCATTAACGTAGACACGTTTATGACGTATTGATAAAAGGAGAAAATCATCATGCCTATGCCTACTGTACAAATGAAAGACCTGCTTGAGGCAGGCGTCCATTTTGGTCACCACACCCGTCGTTGGAACCCTAAAATGCAACCTTATATTTTTGGTGTGCGTAATGGCGTTCATATTATCGACCTACAACAAACCACTCCAATGTTGGGTCAAGCCCTTCAAGCGATGCGCGATATTGTTGCAAAAGGGGGTCGTGTTTTATTCGTAGGAACAAAAAACCAAGCCAAGGACAAAGTTGCCGAAAGTGCAAAGCGTTGCGGTCAATATTATGTGAACCACAGATGGCTTGGTGGAATGATGACCAATTGGCAAACAATTTCTAATTCAATCACACGCTTACGCGAAGTTGATGATATTTTAGCTAAAGGTGATGAAACAGGTTTAAAGAAAAAAGAATTGCTTATGATGGAGCGTGAGCGTGACAAGTTAGAGCTTGCGCTTGGTGGAATTAAAGATATGGGCGGACAACCCGATGCAATCTTTATTATTGATGTTGATAAAGAAGATATTGCCGTGAAAGAAGCCAATAATCTTAATATTCCTGTTTTTGCAGTAATTGATACAAATGTTGACCCTGTGGGAGTGGATTACCCTATCCCAGGGAATGATGATGCATTACGTGCTATCAGTCTTTATTGTGATTTATTTAGCGATGCAATTTTAGATGGTATTTCCGCAGAAATGGCGCAATCTGGCGTTGATACAGGCGCGGCTGTTGATGTAGATGTTGTTGTGCCAAAGGCCGCTTTGAAAAAGCCTGCCACTAAAACAAAATCCGACACAACGGCTAAATCGCCAGTAACAAAAGATGATGCAAAAGCGCAAGATCAAGCCAACGAAGTCGAAAAGCAAGTTAATACTGCAGATGTTGACGGTAAAGCATCTTCGACAGATGTTTTAGCGGAGCCTGTTGCAGAAAAGCCGAAAAAGGCCGCTGCCGCTAAATAACAAAATATTTCCTCGCCTTTATAAATGCGGGGGGATTTTTTTCTATATTTCAATAAATAAGTTCTGATTTATGGTCAGAACGATAAGATTAAAAAGGATTTTAAAATGTCAGAAATTACAGCAGCGAAAGTAAAAGAGCTTCGCGAAAAATCAGGCGCAGGCATGATGGATGCAAAAAAAGCATTACAAGAGAATAATGGTGATATGGAAGCCGCAATCGACTTCCTTCGTACCAAAGGATTGGCGAAAGCAGAAAAAAAATCAAGCCGTACCGCTGCAGAAGGTTTGGTCGCGATTATTTCACAAGGAACATCAGGTGCGGTTGTTGAGGTAAACTCAGAAACAGATTTTGTTGCGCGTAATGAAAAATTTCAATCTTTTGTAAAACAAGTTGTTGAGAAAGCGACTTATGTTGAAACAAAGGAAGAATTGCTTAATTCTGACCTTGGTGAAAAAACAGTTCAGGATACATTGACCAATTTAATCGCCACAGTAGGGGAGAATATGGGCATTCGCCGTATGGAAAAACTTTCCGTTACCCAAGGTGCCGTTGTCGGATATGTCCATAACGCAGTCGCCCCGAATCTGGGCAAAATCGGTGTTTTGGTTGCATTAGAATCATCTGGTGATAAAGCGGCATTGGAAACTTTAGGCAAACAATTGGCAATGCATGTTGCTGCGGCTTTTCCCCAATGCCTAGATGCATCAAGTGCAGATCAAGAAGCGTTGGAGCGTGAGCGTAATATTATTCGTGAAACGGCATTGGGTGAAGGTAAACCAGCCGAAATTGTTGAAAAAATGCTTGAAGGACGCATGAAAAAATACCTTAAAGAGATTTGCTTAATGGATCAGGTGTTCGTAATGGATGGCGAAACTGTTATTTCTGATTTTTTGAAAAATGCTGAAAAAGAAGTGGGCGCGCCTGTTGAGCTTAAAGCTTATAGCCGCATCCAGCTTGGTGAAGGGATCGAAAAAGAAGAAGAAGATTTCGCCGCAGAAGTATCAAAAGTAGCGAATGGCTAAAAAAAAACAATGTTTTGTAAAAAGCCGTTATGAAAAGCGGCTTTTTTATTGACAAAAGAAGCATTTACCTTTACATAATCTCTAAACAAAAGGGGTTTTCATGTTTGAGCAGCTAATTACAAGAATAAATCAATTAAAGAAACAATCACCAGTTCGTATGACAACAGATTTTAAAGTTGTTAGTAGAGGGGAAAGACCTGATGTTGAACATGCTTCTTTTGTCACAATGGAACAGCGGTTAGTTGCTATTGAAGGGAAAAATAATTTATTTCAAATTCATACTGATACATGTACATATGATTTATATGGTGGGGGTAGTAGCCTTAATCCAGAACGATTGGGTTCTATATTAAAAGCTTTCTTTGTTGGGTTTCCTGAAGGAGATCTTACTAAAGGTGAAGCTATAGAAAAATTAAGTGAGTTTGAAGGGCAATATCCTGAAAGTAATAAACTTCATTCACACAGAAAACAATGTCCCCATTACTCGCAAATACGTTAAATTTAGTTATTTTCATAGAAAAAATGTAAAAGCCACGTTGTCACATAGCGTGGCTTTCTTTATAGTGTTTTGATAATTTATAAGATGGATCATTAGAATGGCTTCAAAATCACCGTATAAACGAATTTTACTAAAAATGTCTGGTGAAGTTTTGATGGGCGAAAATGAATTCGGGCTAGATCCTGTCACGGTTAACCGTGTTGCCGAAGATATTAAAGAAGCTGTTGATAATGGCATACAAATTTGTGTTGTTGTAGGGGCGGGAAATATCTTTCGCGGTGTTTCTGGCGCAGCACAAGGAATGGATAGAACAACAGCTGACTATATGGGAATGCTTGGCATCGTTATAAATGCACTCGCTTTACAAAATGCCCTTGAAAATATTGATGTCCAAACCCGGGTGATGTCGGCCATTCCAATGTCGGCGATATGTGAGCCTTATATTCGTCGTAAAGCAATGCGTCATATGGAAAAAGGGCGTGTCGTTATCTTTGCCGCAGGAACAGGGAATCCTTATTTTACAACCGATACTGCGGCTGCTTTACGAGCATCTGAAATGAATTGTGATGCGTTACTGAAAGGGACAAAGGTTGATGGTATTTACTCCGCCGACCCTCAAAAAGACAGCAATGCCGAACGCTATGAGGAAATTTCATATATGGATGTTCTTACTCAAGATTTAAAAGTTATGGACGCTACCGCTATTTCTTTAGCACGCGAGAATAAAATTCCAGTGGTTGTTTTTAATGTACGCGAAAAAGGAAATCTTGCAAAAACCCTTGATGGGACGGGAACATTTACAACGGTAACAAATTAAGGGGTAGAATTACTATGTTAATCGGTTTCAAAGACATTTTATCACAAGCGTTTTATTTATCAGCGATTGGTACAGCGCAAGATTTTATTTTTAAGCATGGTATTGTACCAAAAGAATCTCCTAAATTAAATAAAGGGTTATAATCATGGATATAAAAGATTTAGGGCGCCGTATGGATGGCGCAATTGACAAATTAAAATCAGATTTTGCAGGGTTGCGAACAGGGCGCGCTTCGGTTTCAATGCTTGATCCCGTTATGGTGGATATGTATGGATCAAAAATGCCGTTAAACCAAGTAGGAACGGTCAGCGTACCAGAATCTAGACTTTTAACCGTCACCGTTTGGGATTCAACCGCTACACCTGCCGTTGAAAAAGCCATTCGCGAGTCTGGATTGGGATTAAATCCTATGGCTGAAGGTACGCTTATCCGCGTGCCAATCCCTGAATTAAATGAGGAACGCCGTAAAGAACTATCAAAAGTTGCAGGACAATATGCTGAAAGTGCTCGGGTTTCAGTGCGTAATATCCGCCGTGATGGAATGGATGATGTAAAGAAAAACAATGATTATTCCGAAGATGATAAAAAACGTGAGTCCGATAATGTTCAAAATCTAACGAACGAAAAAATAAAAACAATTGATGAAATCTATGCATCAAAAGAAAAGGATATTATGACGGTTTAATTTATTATAACCTATTGTAACTATCATGTCTGATTTTCCCAAGCATATCGCCATTATTATGGATGGAAATGGTCGTTGGGCGCGCCAAAGGAATTTGCCGCGCACAGCAGGGCATCAAAAAGGAATTGATAGTTGTAAACGAATTGTCCGTGCGGCTGGCGAACAGGAAGTGAAATATCTTACTTTATTTGGATTTTCTACCGAAAATTGGAGCCGCCCTGTCGATGAGGTAAATGAATTAATGCGCCTTCTTCGTATGTATTTACGTAGCGAAACTGCTGATTTACACCGTAATAATGTTAATATGAAAATGATTGGCAATCGTGAAGCTTTTTCAAAAGATATTCTCGAACTTATTGAAAATGCAGAAAAGCTTACGGCGGAGAATGATGGATTATACTTAACTATCGCTTTAAATTATGGCGGGCGCGACGAAATTTTACAAGCCGCCAGTTCAATGGGGCAGTATTTTATCGACAATAATATAGAATTTACAAAAGAAAATAGCGAAGAATATTTTGACCAATTTTTAATGACAAAAACTATTCCAGATCCCGATATTTTAATCCGCACCAGTGGGGAACAACGTATAAGTAATTTCCTACTTTGGCAAAATGCATATACGGAGTTTGTTTTTACAGATGTATTATGGCCTGATTTTCGGGGGGAAGATTTGGCGATTGCAATAAATGAGTATAATAATCGCGATAGACGTTTTGGAAAGGTAAAAAGCAAATGATTAGCCGCAGTCTAAATAGGCGTGTTTTGTCTGTCGTGTTTCTACTCCCCGTGACTTTGTTTGCTGTTTTACAAGGGGGGCTTATATTCAAAATTTTTGTGGGTATTGCCTTTGGTATTGCTGTTAAAGAATGGATAAGGATGGCGCTAAAAAATAACCGTCCTTTGGTTGATAGCATAATAGGTATTTTATATTTTATTATTGGGTTTACCGCCTTTATTTACTTAAGAACTGATTTTTACCAAGGCTTATTCATGACTATAACATTAATGTTTGGGGTATGGGCCAGCGATATTGCAGCTTATTTTACTGGTAAATCAATAGGGGGTCCAAAAATAGCCCCTAAGATTAGCCCAAATAAAACATGGGCGGGATTTATCGGTGGTACGATTGGAAGTGCGCTTATGCTTCTTGCGCTTGATTATTATGTCCCGTTACATAGTGGTCGTTTGGGGCTAGAGATTTTTCCTTTTGCACCATTGGGTGTGGCTTTTCTTATTGGTGCTTTATTCACAGTTTTTGGACAAATTGGGGATTTGGGCATGTCTGCATATAAAAGAACAGCAGGCGTAAAAGATACGGGAACATTAATACCAGGGCATGGCGGAATGCTTGACCGAATTGATTCGCTCTTACTGGTGACGCCTTTCTTTGTTCTCGTATTATTAGCCATCACAGAATGAGATAAAATAAATGAGAAAAATCTCAATTTTTGGATCAACAGGATCAGTTGGCGAAAATACGATTAAGGTATTGCAAGCTCAAGATGAAGATTTTGATGTCCAAGTTCTTACTGCCAAATCAAATATAAAAAAACTGGCGCACCAGGCGCGAACCGTAAATGCCAAAAATGTTGTTATTGCCGACATTGAATTATATAATGATTTGAAAGATTTATTAAGCGATACAACTATAAAGGTTTATACAGGTCATAATGCAATATGTGACGCAGCAATGATACCCGTAGATTGGACAATGGCCGCAATTGTTGGAATGGCGGGATTAAGACCTTTAATGCACTCTATAAAGCAAGGGAATAGTGTTGCTATTGCGAATAAAGAACCATTGGTTTCTGCAGGGTCATTGGTTATGCAGGCTGTTGAAAATTACAAAACAACATTATTACCAGTTGATAGTGAGCATAACGCGATTTTTCAAGTGTATGAGCCTTCAAATCAAAATTCGATAGAACGAATTATTCTTACCGCCTCTGGTGGACCATTTAGACAAACACCATTGAGTAAGATGCAAAATATTACACCTGATCAAGCATTGGCACACCCCAACTGGTCAATGGGTCAAAAGATATCAATTGACAGTGCCACAATGATGAACAAAGCATTAGAAGTCATTGAAGCAAAACATTTATTCAAAGTTCAATCAAAATCAATTGAAGTGATAGTGCATCCGCAATCTGTGGTTCATTCAATGATCGAATATACAGATGGATCGGTTTTGGCGCAGATGGGGGCATCAGATATGTGCACGCCCATTACCAATGCGCTTGGCTATCCCAGACGGCTCAAAACACCAGGGGAAAGACTTGATTTAAAGAAAATGAACCATCTTGACTTTGAATCTGTCGATCATGAGCGTTTTCCAGTCGTTCAAATGGCCTATGATTGCCTAGATGAGGGGGTGAACTCTTGCATTGCCTTTAATGCGTCCAATGAAATCGCGGTTGAGGCGTTTTTAGAACATAAAATAGCCTTTTTGGATATTTATAAACTAATAAGAAATCAACTGGATCGTTTAGAATCAAACCCTGTTAACACCCTTGACGAAATCCAAGAGTATGACCAAAATGTCCGCACTTTAACGCGGAATGCAATTCGTAACTTTTAAATAATTTAGGAACTTTTATGGAATCCATCTTTGATATCACCCAGCTTATCGCAAGTAATATTTGGCTTTATGGTGGGACATTTATTCTTGTATTATCCGTTTTGGTTTTTGTCCATGAATGGGGTCATTATATTGTTGCACGATTATGTGGGGTAAAGGTTGAAACTTTTTCAATTGGTTTTGGTAAAGAATTATTTGGCTGGACAGACAAAAAAAATACACGATGGAAAGTATCAATGATCCCCCTTGGTGGATATGTCAAAATGTTTGGCGATACCGACCCCGCCAGTGCAGGACATACGGATAAAATAAAGGAAGGGGATCAAATTCGTCCTTTTACCGATTCTGAAAAGAAAGTTGCCTTTTATAATAAATCGGTATTGCAGCGGAGTTTGATTGTATTTGCTGGCCCAGCTATTAATTTCTTGTTCGCAATATTGCTTCTTGCGGGGATGTATTTCTTTTATGGACAACCCGTTACACCGCCAAGCGCCTCTGCCGTAATTGCGGGAAGTGCAGCTGATACCGCAAAGTTTGAACCTCATGATGAGATTATACGCATCAATGGTGAAAAAATTAAACGATTTGAAGATATTCGCCGTGTTGTCATGGTTGCGCTTGATACCCCCCTTGAATTTGAAGTGTTACGAAATAATGAAGTTATAAATTTGACCGCTACGCCTTTGAAAGAAGAGCTTACAGATCGCTTTGGTTTTTCACATTCGCGAGGAATGTTGGGTATTATTGGCCCTGGTAATGGGATTGCTATTGATAATATTGTTGCCATTAATGGTGAAAAAGTTGTGGGCGAACAATTAATTCGAAGCCGCTTGCAAAGCGCATTAGGTCAGCCTATGACCATAAGCTTGGATCGTGGGCAACAAATTGACCAAATTCAAATTAATCCATCAAAGGAATTAAATGCAGGATTAAATGATCCCGATAGTGTTGATTTTGGTATTTTATTTGTCGCTAATTCCGCTAGTGAGGAGGTATTAAGTCATAATATTATCAACTCTCTTACTGCTGCAACATCAGAAACTTGGAGCATTACAGTTTCAACTTTAAAAGCCATTGGACAAATATTTACAGGAACACGCAGCGCAACCGAATTGGGCGGAATTATTCGTATTGGTGCAATTGCGGGAGATATGGCGCAAGCAGGGGTTTTAGCGTTAATTACCTTTACCGCGCTTTTATCCATAAACCTTGGTCTTATCAATCTATTTCCTATTCCTATGTTAGATGGTGGCCATTTAACCTTTTACGCTGTAGAAGCAATTAAGGGCAAACCAGTGTCAGAGCGGGTTCAGGAATATGCGTTTCGTGTTGGATTTTTTATTCTTATTGGACTTATGCTTTTTACAAACCTAAACGATGTTGTGCAGTTGATAATGTAAAATATCAGCTTATTTTTAGTTGTTATAGGTTAAAAAATGGCTTAAAACTTTGACTATGTTTATAAAAATTAGATACGCGCATCCTCTTGTTTTATTTATTTGTGTGGGAGTTTTCTTTACAAATAATATTTTCTCATTGCCCGCCTTTGCCCAAATTTCTGAAACACAAGCATTTGATACGGTGCGTGAAATACGTATTGATGGCGCTCAACGGATTGAACCTTCAACTATTTTATCTTATTTAGACATTGATGCAGGGGATGCGGTTACATCTACTTCCTTAAACCAAGCGTTAAAAAATCTTTATGCTACAGGTTTATTTGCCGATGTTTCGTTACGTCAAGATCGTGGTATCTTAATGATCACGGTTATGGAAAACCCAATTATTAATCAAGTTGCCTTTGAAGGTAATGATGAAGTTAATGATAACGAGCTTTTATCTGAAATATCCTTGAGGCCACGTCAAGTTTTTACACAAACTCAAATTCAAAATGATTTAACGCGGGTTTATGATATTTATCGTCGTTTGGGTCACTTTTCTGCAAATATTGAACCTAAAATTATTAAGCTGGATCAAAATCGTGTCAATTTGGTTTTTGAAATTGATGAAGGGGCAGTAACAAAGATTAAAGGTATTCGTTTTGTTGGTAATGAAGCCTATAGCGACGATTCTTTACGTGAAGAATTAGCGACCAAAGAAGACAGATGGTATAGATTATTCGGCAATACTGACCGTTATGATCCAGATCGCATTGAATTTGATAAAGATTTATTGCGTCGCTTTTATCTCAGGCAAGGATATGCCGATTTCCAAGTTGTTTCTGCCAATGCCGAACTGGCAAAAAGTGAGAAAGATTTTTTCTTAACCTTTAATTTGGATGAGGGGGATCGGTATAAAATTTCTACCATTACAATAAATTCGGAACTACGCGGATTTGATGGTGCTGTATTGCGTGATAACGTTACTTTCTTACCGGGGCAGTGGTATAACGCAGATGAAATACAAAATTCTATTGATTCAATGACGGATTCATTAGGGGATCGTCAATACGCGTTTGTCGATATTCGCCCTAATATTAAACGAAACGCGGATGATGATACGCTAGATATTGCGTTTAACATCAATGAATCTCCCCGTGTTTTTGTTGAACGTATTAATGTAAATGGCAATTTAAGAACAATTGATAAGGTCATTCGCCGTGAAATTAGCCTTTCAGAAGGTGACCCTTATAGCCGTACAAAATTAGCAAGATCAGAGCAACGCATTCGCGATCTTGGCTATTTTGAAACGGTTGAGGTGAATACATCACAAGGAAGCGCACCAGACCGCGTTGTGATTGATGTTACTATTCGGGAGCAATCAACGGGTGAGTTATCTATTGGGGCAGGATTCTCAACCAATGATGGCCCCCTTGCAGATTTGCGTATTCGCGAGCGTAACTTTTTAGGTAAAGGGCAAGATGTTTTATTAGCCACTACAATCGCGGGTGACAGAACACAATTTGATGCCTCATTTACCGAACCTTATTTTCTTGATCGAAATCTGGCTGCGGGGGTTGATGCTTTTCGTATCACACGTGATTTGCAGGATGAAAGTTCGTACGATCAGGAACAAACAGGTGGGGCGCTTCGTATTGGATATCCTTTATCCGAGAAATGGCGTCAGACTTTTAAATATCGTATTGAACAAAATGAAATTACAGATGTTAATTCAGATGCATCACGCTTTATTCGCGACCAAGAAGGGGAGCGTATTACATCTGCTATTGGTCAAAGATTAACTTTTGATGATCGCGATAGCCGACTATTCCCAACCGAAGGGCTATTCTCATGGTTTGATACCGAAGTTGCAGGGTTGGGTGGCGATGCAAAATATGTTTCTGGTAAAATTGGATCTAACTATTATATCCCAGTCTATAAGAAAAAAGTTATTTTTGATTTATTGGGTGAGGTTGGTGCCATAGGCGGATATGGAGATGAGGATGTTCAAATTAATGAGCGTTTTTACCTTGGCGGTACAACATTACGCGGGTTTGAACAGGCCGGTGTTGGGCCACGCGATACGGGTACAGACGACTCGCTTGGGGGTAATTTCTTCTATCGTGGCTCTGCTGAATTTAAATTCCCTATTGGCTTGCCTGAGGAATTAGGTGTTGCAGGACATGCATTTTCTGATTTTGGATCTTTATGGAATATTGATGAAGCGGGTGCAGATATTGCCGATGAAAATAGTTTGAGAGCCTCCGCAGGAGTGGGTGTTTCATGGCGTTCACCTTTAGGGCCAGTTCGTGTTGATTTTGCTCAACCTGTTTTGGATGAAGATTTTGATAAGGACGAGGTTTTTAGATTTAGCTTTGGAACAAGGTTTTAGTCAAAATGAAAAACTTTAAACTGTTATTTTTTATTACTTTTTCTATTGCTTGTTTATTTTTATTAAGTTGTGGCGCTCAGGCGCAATCAAATAATATCGCTATTATTGATATGGATAAAATTTTAAGCAATTCTATGGCGGGACGTTCTATTCAAACACAATTACAGCAAAAACGTGATGCGTTTCAGCAGGAATTTACCTCCCGTGAAAACACATTGGTCACTGCCGAAAAAAAACTTATTCAAGATAAGGCAAGCCTTACCCCTGAAGCCTTTGATACAAAACGAAAAGAATTTGAAAATCAGTTATTGGAAACACGTAATTTATTCCAAAAAAGAAGAAATGCTTTAGATAAAGGGCTTAATACATCTTTATCAATTTTACGTGAAGAAGTGATGAAGTTCACAGCTGAAATTTCTGAGGCACAAAATTATAACATGGTTTTAACCCGCGACAGTGTTGTTATTATGAATAAAAGGTTTGATATTACAGATATGGTTTTGGCAAAGATGAACCAATCAATGCAAACTATTCCTCTTACTGTTTCTCAATAGATTTGTTCAATGCCTGATCCAAAATTTCATACAAAAACAGAACCTAAAACATTAAAATTTCTTGCTGACTTAATTGATGTAACATTGTTGTCTGATGCAGAACTTTTAATTCATGATGTATCACCATTATCTTCTGCAACTTCGAATGACATAAGTTTTTTAGATAACATTAAATATAAAGATGATTTTGCAAATACTAAGGCAGGCGCATGTATTGTCTCAAAAAAGATGGCTGAATTTGCGCCAAAAAACTGCGCTGTTTTAATATCGGATCACCCTTATAAAAGTTACGCAATCGTCGCTCAATCTTTTTATCCGCAATCACAAAATAAAGGTGAGATTAGTGATTTTGCCCATATTCACCCTACAGCCAAAATTGGGAAAAATTGCTTTATTGCTGCGGGGGCGGTTATTGATAAACATGTTGAAATTGGTGATGGTACAAAAATTGGGGCAAATGCATCCATTTCACATTCAATTATTGGACAAAATTGTCATATTTATCCAGGTGTTCGCATTGGTCAAGACGGGTTCGGGTTCGCCATTGATCCCAAAGGCCATGTAAAAGTGCCACAATTGGGGCGCGTTCTTATTGGGGATCATGTTGAAATTGGCGCGAATAGTTGTATTGATCGCGGGGCAGGGCCTGACACAATTATTGGTGATGGAACTTGGATTGATAATTTGGTTCAAATTGGTCATAACGTTAAAATTGGTCGGGGATGTATTATCATCGCACAAGCGGGAATTGCAGGAAGCACAATATTGGAAGATTACGCAGTTATTGCAGCTCAGGTAGGTATTGCAGGTCATCTTAATATTGGAATGGCTGCAAAGGTTGCTGCACAATCTGGTGTTATGAAAGATGTTCCTGCCAAAACAGATGTAATGGGGTCGCCCGCGCAACCCATTAAACAACATTTAAGACAAGTCGCCTTTTTAAAAAAAGCGGCATCGCAAAAATAATCTAACTAAAATTATGATGATTTAGGAATTTACATGACTGAAGAAAATAAAAATCAAATTGAGACCTTTAGATATTACACAAATAATGAAGATGATTCCCCATCGTTATCCCATTTTATTGGTTGATCGTTTGGTTGATTTTGTAGAAGGGGAAAGTGCGGTCGGTTTAAAAAACGTTACAATGAATGAACCCCATTTTAATGGTCACTTTCCTGGAATGCCTGTTATGCCAGGTGTTTTAATTGTAGAAGCTATGGCGCAAACTTCAGCTATTTTTGTAGTTAAAACATTAGGGGAAGAAGCGGCAGGAAAAATTGTATATTTTATGACTATTGATAATGCCCGCTTTAGAAAACCTGTTATCCCTGGCGATAGTCTTTATATTCATGTTGAAAAGGTAAAACAGCGTGGTCAAGTTTGGAAATTTAAAGGTGTTGCAAAGGTAGGTGATACCATCTGTGCCGAAGCAACATTTAGCGCAATGCTTACTGATCAGCAGGCAATTTCTTAAATTGGTTAAAAACCTGTAACGCTTTGCAAACTAAAGTGTCTTGAGAGATTGGCAGGTCTTTTTTATTGTAAATTATGTCAGATCCATTTATTCACCCCACCGCCATTATTGACGAAAATGCCCAAATTGATGATGGGTGCAAAATCGGTCCATATTCAATTATCGGTCCAAATGTAGTTATGCATAAAAATGTTGAATTAAAAGCACATGTTAATTTAGATGGAAATACAATTGTTGGCGAGGGGACGGTTATTTACCCTTTTGCATCTATAGGTTCTGCACCCCAAGATTTAAAATATGAAGGTGAAAACTCCCAACTTATTATTGGTAAAAATAATGTTATTCGCGAACATTCAACCATGAATCCCGGAACAAAATCAGGAAGCATGAAAACAATAATTGGTGATAATTGTCTTTTTATGATGGCGACACATGTGGCGCATGATTGTGTTATTGGTAATAATGTTATCATGGCCAATAATGCCACACTTGGTGGACATGTAGTCGTTGGTAATCGTGTTCTTATTGGTGGTTTAGCAGCAGTGCATCAATTTGTCCGCATTGGTGACTTTGCTGTTATTGGCGGAATGAGCGGTGTTGAAAGTGATGTTATTCCTTTTGGCCGTGTTAAGGGAGAGCGTGCATCACTTGCAGGGTTAAACCTTGTCGGGTTGGAGCGTGGTGGTTTTGAAAAAGATCAAATTCGTATCATTCAAAAAGCATTTAAAGAGATTTTTGATGGCAATGGAAATTTAGATAGTCGCATTGATAAAGTATCTGATACGCATCAAGGCAACGATTTGGTAGAAAAGATTATTGATTTTGCCCGTAACCGCGAAAGATTTGGCCTATGTCAGCCAGAACAAAAACGCGCATAAAATCGCACCCCGAAAAACTAGGAATTATTGCAGGGGGCGGGGGAATTCCATCCCAACTTATTAATTTTTGTCAGCAAAATAATATTGAACCTGTTGTTATTGGTTTACAAGGATTTGCCGAAAAAATTGATGCTGATCTTTGGGCGCGCATTGGATCGGGGCAGAAAATTATTGATTTTCTTCATCATGAAAATGTTAAAGATATTGTGTTTATAGGCAACGTTAAACGCCCATCTTTACTAACCCTATGGCCAGATGTGGCGACATTTATTTTTTTTATAAAATGTTGGTTTAAATCTTTTGGGGACAGCAAACTTTTAGATAAAGCCAAAATTGAAGCGCAAAATCGCGGCTTTAAAGTGCGTGGCGTTCATGAATTTTTACCTGAATTACTTATGCCACATGGATTTATCACAATGCCAATTGATTTATCTATTTATCAATTCGATATTGATTTAGGCATTATCGAAGCCAAAGAATTAGGACGCGAAGATAATGGGCAAGCCATTATTGTAAAAAATGGAAAGATTATTGGGCGCGAAAATAAAAAAGGGACAAACGCTCTTATTAAATCAAAAGGGGAGAAAGATTCAATTTTGGTAAAAGTGCGAAAACCACAGCAAGATAAAAATCTAGACCTTCCTACAATTGGAATACGTACGCTTGAACATTGTATAGAGAAAGAGATGATAGGGATTATTGTCGAAGCCAATGAAACTTTGGTTGTTGATCAAGATCATTTAGCCAAAAAAGCGGGGCAATATGGTATTTTTATTTATGGCGCTAAAGTTTAAATGAGTAAGCGCATATATATTATTGCTGGAGAAGCATCGGGTGACTTCATAGGGGCGCAATTGATCCAGGCATTAAAAAAACAAAACGCAAAAATTCAGATTTTTGGTATCGGTGGGCATTTGATGCAAGATGAGGGATTAGAATCATTATTTCCAATGCAAGAATTATCAATAATGGGAATAATAGAAGTTGTTCCAAAGATTCCATTGATGATAAAACGAATTAATCAAACCGTATTGGATATTGAAAAAAATAAGGCTGATATAGTTATAACAATTGATGCTCCTGATTTTTCGTTTCGTGTTCAAAAAAAATTGCATGAAAGAAACAATATAGACTCAAAACAGATACATTATGTCGCACCAACGGTATGGGCATGGAAACCCAAGCGGGCAAAAAAAATTGCCGAGTTTTTAGATGCAATTCTATGTTTGTTTGATTTCGAGCCACCTTATTTTGAAAAGGAAGGGTTAAAAGCGATAGCCGTTGGTCATCCAATGATTGAAACGGGTGTTATACAAGCAACGGCCAAAAAAATTGGTCAAGAAAATACGAAAAAAATAGGCATTTTTTTTGGAAGTCGTCAAAGCGAAATCAAAAAACTTTCCCCACTACTTCTTCAATCTATCGAGCGTATAATTTCATATTATAATAATATTGAATTAATCATTCCGACGCTGCCGCATTTAAGGCAGCAGATTGAAAATATTACAAAAAATATAAATATACCAATCCATATTTTTGATAATCAAAAGGATAAGTGGCCTGTTTTTAAAACTTGTGATTGCGCCATCGCTGTATCAGGAACAGTTGGACTGGAATTAGCAGTAGCGAATGTACCGCATGTTATTGCCTATAAAATGAACATTTTTACCTTTGCCATTATAAAGCGTGTTGTTCAAACAAAATATGCGCATCTAGCAAATATAATTTTACAAAAAGAGGTTGTTCCAGAATTTATTCAAGATAATTGTACGCCAGAAAATATTTCAGACGCCATTGGGGGTCTATTAAATTCAGATCAAAATCGTCAATTACAATTAAATGAATTTGATAAAATCCGCGAAAAAATAGGGCATAATAAGCATAATAAAAAGCAGCAAAAACCATCGGATATTGCTGCTGATTTTATTTTATCTTTGTAAAATATTATTTTCGTTTCTTAAGCGGAACATATTTACGCGCAGGTTCACCAACATAAAGTTGACGGGGGCGACCAATTTTAAGACTAGATTCTTCCATCATTTCTTTCCACTGCGAAATCCACCCTGCTGTTCTTGATACTGCAAAAAGAACGGTAAACATTTCAACAGGAAAGCCCATCGCTTTCAAAATAATGCCTGAATAAAAATCAACATTCGGGAATAATTTACGATCTACGAAATAAGGATCTTCCAATGCAATTTTTTCAAGCTTCATTGCCAATTCTAATTTAGGATCATTAATACCTAATTCTTTTAAAACTTCATGACATGATTCGCGCATAATCTCGGCACGTGGGTCATAATTTTTATAAACCCTATGACCAAATCCCATTAAACGAAAAGGATCATTTTTGTCTTTTGCGCGGGCAATAAATTCGGGAATATTATCAACGGTTTCAATTTCATCTAACATTTCTAAAACCGATTGATTGGCGCCTCCATGAGCAGGCCCCCAAAGAGAAGTAATACCCGAAGCAATACAAGCCATTGGGTTTGCTTGCGATGATCCTGCCAAACGTACCGTAGAGGTGGAGGCATTTTGTTCATGATCGGCATGAAGGATTAAAATACGTTCCATGGCACGTACAACAGATGGGCGCAATTTATATTCTTCCGCAGGAACAGAGAAACACATATGTAAAAAATTCTCGGTATAGTTAAGATCATTGCGGGGATAAACATAAGGTTGCCCTTTTGAATATTTCATTGCCATAGCTGCCAAAGTTGGCATTTTTGCAATTAAACGATGGGCAGAAATACGGCGTTGTTCAGGGTCCCAAATATCAAGTGAATCGTGATAAAAAGCCGCCATTGTCCCAACAACTCCACACATGATCGCCATTGGGTGGGCATCACGACGAAATCCTTGATAAACACTCTTAATCTGCTCATGCACCATTGTATGGTTTGTAATAATATCAGTAAATTCTTCTAATTTTTTTGCATTAGGCAAATCACCATATAGAAGAGCGTAGCACACTTCTAAATAGGTACTTTTTTCAGCTAAATCTTTGATGTTATAACCGCGATGCATTAATATACCTTCATCACCATCAATATAAGTAATTTTTGATTTACAACTGCCCGTGGCTGTAAAGCTTGGGTCTAATGTAAAATGCCCTGTCTGCGCGTATAATTTACGAATATCAATACAATGCGGACCATAGGTACCTTCCACCACAGGCAATTGCCATTCATCACCCGTTTGGTCATTACGTAGAGTGAAAGTTTTTATCTGTTTGTTTTTATCGCTCATCATGAAATCCTATTTATTTTTTATGTAATTAATTGCATTGCTTAAACGCGTTATGACTGTATCTTGCCCCAAAATTTCAGCCGCTTCAAAAAGGGAAGGAGATTTATCCGTTCCCGTTAATGCAGCACGAAGGGGCATCATTACTTTTCCAAGCTTACCATTTAAATTCGTATCGGCATAGTCACGACAGGCTGTATCAATTTCAGTATGGGTGAACTTTTCAAGCGCCCCCAAATTCTGATGCAATGCATTTAAGACTGATAGAGAATCTGAAGTTAAATGCTTCTCTGCTTTTTCGTTATACTCTTTAATTTCTGATACATAGAATAAAGATTCGAATGCAAGTTCAACCAATGTTTTGGAGCGGTCTTTTAATCCATCCATGCCTAATAATAATCGGTTGCGGCTTTCTGAATTTAATTCGATTGTATGATGCTTTAATAAAAATGGAGTAACCAAATCAACTAAGCGTTCATTATCTGCCTCTTTTATATAATGGGAATTAAGGCTTTCAAGTTTCTGATAGTCAAAATTAGCAGGACTTTTTTGCATCCCATCAAAATCAAAAATTTCTATTGCGCGTTTCATATCCATTAATTCTTCGTCACCATGTGACCATCCTAAACGAATAAGATAATTACGCATTGCTTCGGGAAGATACCCAAGCTCAATAAATTCTGCTACACCAACCGCGCCATGGCGTTTTGAAAATTTGCTTCCATCTGGGCCATGAATTAAGGGAAGGTGCGCATAAACGGGTTTTTCCCAACCCATTGCATCATAAATAACATTTTGGCGAAAACTATTATTTAAATGATCATCACCACGAATAACATGGGTAATCCCCATATCATAATCATCAACAACCACAGCCAGCATATATGTGGGTGAGTTATCACTACGCAGTAAAATAAAATCATCAATATGATCATTGGCTATTTTCACTTCCCCTTGAACCTGATCATCGACAATGCCATCCCCTTTAAGTGGTGATTTTATGCGAATAACAGGATCGGGCAAGGGAGCAGAATTAGGCATATCTAAATCAGGCTGCATATCACGCCATTTATTGTTATATGCCACAGGGCGACCTTCTTTTTTTGCTTCCTCGCGCATTTTAGTTAATTCTTCGGGCGTGCAATAGCATTTATACGCTTTCCCTGCTGCAAGCAATTGATTGGCTATATCTATATGACGTTGTCTATTTTCATATTGTGATTGTGGTGTATTGTCAAAATCTAGCTCAAGCCATTTTAATGCATCCATAATAACTTGTACGGCTTCTTCAGAATGGCGCGCACGATCTGTATCTTCAATGCGAATAACAAATTTACCATTGCAATGACGCGCATAAAGCCAATTAAATAAAGCAGTACGCGCATTTCCAATATGCATCATTCCTGTAGGGGATGGGGGAAACCTTGTAATCACACTCATGCTTTATCACTTTATAAAAAGATTGTTTTAGATATAATTTGTAGGGAGTATAGTGGCTTGTTTTGCAGAAATTTCAAGAACTTATCATTAATTCTTTTAGCCAACAAAAAAACAGAATGTTTTTATGGGTACCATTCTTTTTGAGTATCGGGATTGGCTTATATTTCTCATTAAGTTATGAGCCAGAATTTTTAGTTATTGCTGTTATTACAATTTTTATAATCGCTATCTCATTTATATTCTGGAAAACTATTTTTAATGACAATAGCGCTACGCATTTACTTTTCTTAATGTTAGTAATTTTAAGCCTGATATCAATTGGTTTTACAACGGCAAAATTAAGAACCGATTATATTTACAGTCCGATGATTGTTAAAAAAATAAATTTTGCGGACATAGAAGGGCGAATAAAAACAATTGAACCGATTGAAGTGGGAAGCCGGGTGATTTTGCAAGATTTGAGCATTGATAAAATAAATGCTGATAAAACACCGCATTTTATTCGATTAAAAGTACTTAAAGATGAGGGGTTAAAATCAGGGCAAATTATAAAAGTTTTGGCAGGATTAAATCCTCCATCATCACCTGTCGCGCCCTACGCGTTTGATTTTCAACGATGGTCATATTATCAACGTTTGGGCGCGGTGGGGTTTGCCTATGGCGCGCCCGAGATTTTAGAAAATGCAAAGGGGAGCATTTTATCAAGCGTGCGAGAATCCATTACCAAGAAAATTATTATGCAAACATCAAGCCCTGAACAATCAATTATCTTGGCCTTAATGACAGGACAAAGAAAAGCAATCATTGATGAGGATTGGGATGCTATGCGTGAATTGGGGCTAGCTCACATGCTGGCCATTTCAGGATTACATGTTGGAATGGTGGCGGGTGTTTTGTTTTTCTTTAGCCGCATAATCATGGCAGGGTTTTGCAATTTTGCATTGCATCATCCTATAAAAAAATATGCTGCGATTATCGCATTGATAGGTGCATTTTTGTATATGTTAATAGTAGGGGCAACAATTCCAACGCAACGCGCTGTTATAATGGTTGGGCTTGCTATGATTGCTATATGTCTTGATCGCTCCCCCATATCATTGCGGTTGGTGGCGTTGGCGGCCACGCTTATTTTGCTCTATCGTCCCGAAAGTTTGGTAAGCATTAGTTTTCAGATGTCATTTGCAGCGGTAACTGCATTGGTCGCATTTTTTGAATTTATGCGTCCTTATTTACGCAAATTATATTCACGTGCAGGATTGTGGCGTAAAATCTTGCTTTATATCTTAGGGCTTAGTTTCACAACAATTATTGCGGGAGCGGTGACGGGTTTATTTGGACTATATCATTTTCAACAATATGCCATGTTTGGATTATTGGCGAATTTAATCGCTGTTCCAATCTTATCATTCATGGTTATGCCATTATTGGTTTTATCATATTTTCTAATGCCATTGGGTATAAGTGGCTTTGTCCTTAACATTGCCGAATGGGGGACGCGTTGGGTTTTAGCAACAGCGCATTGGGTTGCCAATATGGATGGCTCAGTCTTAAAAATTGCAAGCTATCCATCATGGGTATTTATAGGATTGGTTGTATGCCTGTGGATTTTTACAGTGTGGAAAGGAAGGGAGAAAATTTTGATTTTACCAATTTTTGTTGGTTTATTGATATTAATCCCTTTAACCAAACAACCTGATATTCAAATTTCTGGCGCATCAGATTTAATTTTAATAAAAGATAAGCAAGATCAAATATGGCTATCTTCATTTGTGAAAGAGCGTTTTACAGCCAAAAATTGGGTCCGTTTGCAAGGTGCGGTAGATCAAAAACAAAAAAAATGGCCCAAAGAAGGGAGAGAAGGGGATTTTCCTTTATCATGTGATTCTTATGGATGTCGCGGTATTATTAATAAGAAAAAAATTGCTGTAAGTTTTAGTGAGAAATCGTGGATTGAGGATTGCCACTGGGCTGATATTTTAATTTCACAAAAGCCAGTTTCAAAAAAACAATGCGACGCCCCAGAAATTATAGATTATTTCAAATTATGGCGAATGGGTAGCCATTCAATTTGGTTTATTGATAATAAAATTATTATTCGTAGTGTAGAAGAGGTAAGAGGGAAACGCCCTTGGGTTCAAACATCTGCCAATAAAGGAAATTACAAAGAATAAATGAATTTATATTTTAGTGATATGTCCGTAACAAGCTTGCTAATTTTCCTTGAATTTGTACTTGTTCTGCATGATATGTTTGATCGGAATATTCATCATTTTCAGGAATTAAAATTATTTTGGATCCGTCACGTTTTAAGCGTTTAAGGGTTACTTCCTCCCCATCGACTAAGGCAACAACAATATCGCCATCACGCACCTGATCGGTTTTTTTTATGATAACGGTATCGCCATCATTAATACCAGCCTTAATCATTGAATTGCCATCAACTTCTAACGCATAATGATCGCCTTGTGTAATCATCATGGGGGGGATTTCTAAGGTTCCATTTTCATCACGAATAGCTTCAATAGGAGAGCCTGCCGCGATACGACCATAAAGAGGAATTTCTATTATATTAGAAGTGGTAGGTATTTGAACAACATTACCACATCATCATTTGGATCTGCATATCCTTCGGGGAGTTTTTTTATCTCTAGCGCCCTTGCACGATTGGGAAGACGTTCAAGATAACCACGCTCAACCAATGCCGTAATAAGGCGGTGAATACCAGATTTAGATTTTAGACCAAGCTCCATCCTCATTTCATCAAAAGAGGGGGCAACTTCACCCTTTTTCATACGGGTATGGATCAAAATTAAAAGTTCACGTTGTTTTTTTGTTAGCATGGCATTCTCACGTTAAAAATAGAATCAAATATATGTTCACAAAATATTCTATATATGTTCACGTTTTGTGTCAATTATTTATTTAAACTTTTAAGCGCAGTTCCAATATCTTCCCGTCGCATTAGGCTCTCCCCAATAAGAAATGCATCATATTTTGCGTCAGAAAATCGTTTTATTTCATTATGATTTGAAATACCACTTTCGGCAATTTTAAGAACATTTTTAGGAATTTGTTTTGCCAAATCAAGGCCTGTTTTTAAGTTCACTTCTAAAGTTTTTAAATTACGATTGTTAACCCCAATCATTTTTGGAGATAATTTTTTTGCACGTTCAAGCTCATGCTCATCATGCACTTCCACTAAAACATCCATGCCAAGCTGCGTTGATAAATCATATAATTCTGATGCCATAACATCATCTAAACAGGCCATGATAAGTAAAACACAATCAGCCCCTAATGCTCGGGATTCATAGATTTGATACGGATCAATCATAAAATCTTTTCTTAACATAGGCAATCTCACCGCAGAACGAATTTGGGTGAAATAGCTGTCACAGCCCTTGAAAATATGGCTCATCTGTTAAAACAGATAGGCAAGCCGCACCATTTTCCTGATACGTTTTAGCAATTTGAACAGGGTCAAAATTTTCTCTGATTATGCCTTTGCTTGGTGATGCTTTTTTGACTTCGGTTATGAATGCATATTTAGTACTTGAATGATGCGATAAAGCCTTTATAAAACCGCGCGGTTTATCACTTTGTTCAACCAATATTTTAAGGTCGTGAAGCGTCATTTGCGCTTTTTTTGCGTCAATATGACTTTGTTTTTTGATGCAAATTTGTTCCAATATTGTTGCCATTTACGCCTCGTTACTAAAAGCAGTATATTTAATAAGTGTTTCTTTCGCTTTACCTGTATCAATACACATCGCCGCAATTGTAATGGCAGATTTTAAATCATTTGCTTTGTTATGCATTAAAATGACAGCAGCAGCATTTATCAAAATAATATCGCGATAAGCATTTTTTTCACCGTTATAGATATCTAATAATGCCTGAGCGTTTTGTTGTGCATTACCTCCCGTCAAATCTTTTGCATTTGATGGGACTAGTCCAAAATCTTCTGGGCTTAAAACATTTTCGGTAATTTTACCATTATCTAAAATAACAATATCTGTTTTCGTTGTGGTTGTAATTTCATCCAGGCCATCTTGTCCATGCACCAGCCATGCTTTTTTTGTCCCTAAATTATTTAATACCTCAGCCATAGGCTTAAGCCATTTTTTATCATACACACCAATAAGTTGATATTGAGTATTGGCAGGATTGGCCAACGGGCCGAGAAGATTAAAAATTGTTCGTTTCCCAATTTTTTTACGGATAGGAACAACATATTTCATTGCCTGATGATGGGCAGGCGCCATAAGAAAACAAAAATTTAGTTGCCTTAACGCTGTTTCCAATCGTTTAATAGACATATTAAGATTTATTCCCAATGCTTCCAACGTATCTGCCGCACCAGATTTTGAGCTGGCGGCACGATTACCATGCTTTGCGATAGGAATACCGCAACCAGCCAAAATAAATCCAACAGCCGTAGAAATATTATATGTGTTCATTCCATCGCCCCCTGTACCACAACAATCTGTTGCTAAAGGAGGGGAGTCTATGGTTTGCGCCATATTACGCATCACCCTTGCCGCGCCTGTAATTTCGCTCACGCTTTCACCGCGCAATGATAATTGATTCAAAAATGTTTCAATATGATCTTGATTTGCATCACCATGCATTATTTCTTGCATAGTCAAAACCATTTCTTTTTCTGTTAAAACAGAACCTTGTAAGATTTTGTTAATAGAATTATTCAAACAAGTCATATTTTAAATAATTTCTAAAAAATTTTGAATGATTTGATGTCCATGTTGTGTTGCGATACTTTCAGGATGAAACTGCACACCATGTAATGGCTTTTCTTTATGATATAATCCCATAATAATTCCATCATCCGTATGTGCCGTAATTTTAAAGCAATCTGGCAAGCTTTCGCGCTCCACTATAAGGGAATGATAGCGTGTGGCTTCAAAAGGGGATGGTAAATCTTTAAATACACTTTGATTTGTATGGTAGATATTTGAGGTTTTACCATGCATCGGGGTGGGAGCGCGAATAATTTTACCCCCATATACTTGCCCTAAACATTGATGCCCTAAACACACCCCTAATAATGGCAAATCATATTTATCGGCATTTTTTATCATATCCATACAAATTCCCGCATGGTCAGGGTCACTAGGCCCAGGGGAAATCACAATCCCTTTAGGTTTAAGTTTTAAAACCTCATCCACAGTGATGTCATCATTACGATAAACCTCTGTTTTTGCACCCAGTTCACCCAAATATTGGACTAGGTTATACGTAAAGCTGTCATAATTATCTATCAACACAATCATGCTATTGGTTATGACGGAACTCTGGACGGTTTGCAAGGCTGTTGCTATGCTATAAAAATGAAAAATACCAGACCTGCAAAACCAAACCGTGATCCAAAAATATTTATCCGCTTTTTGCTCATAGCCATTGTTCTTATGCTTATCGTTGATTTTGTTTTTTGGCGTGATGGACGACCCTATGAAGATATGGTGATTGAACGCGCAGGTAGTAATCTTCCCGAAATAACCATGAATAAAGAAGATGCAATTTTGGTAAAGCCAGAAGAAGGGGATTATTTTGTTGCGCCTTCGGAAATTGAAAAAGACGATTTAATAACGGATACTGCCTTATCTCGCGCATCTGAAGATACAGGATATGATATTATTGATGAAATATTTGGTTTGGATATAGAGGAGCCGTTTGAGGATGAGGAGGAGGCGGTTAATCTTATCCCTGAATTACCATTTGCTGAACCTGAGGATATTGATCCTAATGTTCTAGATGAAGATGAAAATGAAATTAAAATCCCTCAATCGTCGAATATTAAAGCAAAGGCTAAAATTGCTATTGTTATTGATGATATGGGCATGAATTTAAATCAAAGCCGTGCGGCAATAAATCTACCTTCTGAAATTACATTGGCCTTCTTACCCTATGCCGAGAAGGTCAGAGAGTTATCTGCTAAGGCAAAAGAACAAGGTCATGAGCTTATTATTCATGCCCCGATGGAGGCGATGAGCAGTACTATATCGCTTGGCGAATTGGCGTTTACGTCGGATATGAATTATACCCAATTTAAGGATGAATTTAACAAAATGGCGGCTAGTTTTGATTCTTATGTTGGACTGAACAACCATATGGGAAGCCGATTAACCCAAAAAAAAGAACATATGGCTTATCTAATGGAACATTTAAAAGCCAAAGGATTATATTTCTTGGATTCGAGAACCATTCACACATCAGTTGCAGATGATATGGCGAAATTATACGGCGTTCCTTCTATTCAACGAGACGTTTTTTTAGATCACGAGGAAACCAAAGAATATACCGAAAATGCGCTAGAAAATGTTGAACGTATTGCCCGTGATACGGGGGCCGCGGTTGCAATTGGTCATCCAAAAGAAATTACAATACAAGCTTTAAAGAATTGGATACCAACCTTGGAGGCTAAAGGGTTTGAGTTGGTAAAGTTAAGCGAATTGCTGTCAGATAAAGAGTTACAATCGCAAAATTAATTACCTTTTCGTTGCGCCAATAAAATGGCGTTTTCTGCCGCGTTTATAACTGCGCGTGCTTTGTTACAACTTTCTTGATATTCTAATTCTGGGTCACTATCGGCAACGACACCGCCACCGGCCTGAACATAGACTTTATTATCTTTAACAAGTGCCGTTCGTAAGGCAATACAGGTATCCAAATCGCCATTTCCATCAAGATAGCCAATACATCCTGCATAAAAACTACGTTTTGTGGGTTCCAATTCATCAATAATTTCCATCGCTCGAATTTTTGGTGCGCCACTTGTCGTTCCTGCGGGAAAACCTGCGAATAAGGCATCAATTGAATCCTTATCGCTTCGTAAATCACCTTCAACATTTGATACAATATGCATCACGTGGGAGTAGTTTTCGATTTGAAATTGATCTGTAACCTTAACGCTTCCTTCCACTGAAACACGCCCGATATCGTTGCGCCCTAGGTCTAATAGCATAAGATGCTCCGCCCTTTCTTTGGAATCGTTCAATAAATCATCTGCCAGAATTTTATCTTCTATACAATCTTTACCGCGCTTTCGCGTTCCTGCAATGGGTCGTATGGTGATACGATTATTTCTCAAACGGACAAGTATTTCGGGGCTAGACCCAACCAATGAAAAATTTTCAAAATTGATATAAAATAGAAAAGGAGAGGGGTTCAAGCGTCGCAAACTACGATATAAATCAAAGGCGGGTAAATCAAAAGCCATCGAAAATCGTTGTGATAAAACAGCTTGAAAAATTTCACCAGCCAAGATTTCTTCTTTGGCCTTTGTTACCATTTTATGAAATTGTTTGCGGCTCATATTGCTATGCGCTTCGGGTATTGTTTCAATGTTTGTTTGGCTATATAAAAATGAAGGATCAATAGGGTTTGAAAGCTTGTTATACAAATCATCCAATCTTGATCGCGCCTTTTCAAAAACGGTTTGGATATCATCATTACAATTATTACAATGCTCGCGTACGGGTGTGGCCAAACACATCATGTTTTTAACATTATCGAACAAAATCATTTGGGTGGGGCGCATCATTATACTATCGGGTATATTTAAGGTGTCCTGATTTTTATCGGGAATATCCTCAACCCATCGGATACAATCATATCCCATATAACCGAATAAGCCTGAAGATGTCATGGGTGGCATTGTTTCATCGACAATATCAATCTTACTTTCTTCTAGATGTTGGCGAAGCTGACCTAAGGGGTTTTTGGTATTCTTATCTGTTTTCCAAACCAAATCTGGATTTAACCCAATGGCAGAATATCGCCCCAATGTTGCGCCGCCTTCTACAGATTCAAGCAAAAAAGAATAGGGGGCATGCCCTGCCAATTTTAAAAAGGCAGAGACAGGGGTTTCTAAATCTGCAGGAATCCATTTCCAAACCAGCTGCGATTTTGCCGCTGCAAAATTTTTTTTAAAAACCTCAAGGGCAGGAAAATTATCCATTTTTAAGATGGTGGCTCAGCATAAACTTGGCGCAATAAATCATCATTGATACGGACTTTATATTTATCAAGAAGGTTGATCATATATTGCCCTAACACCTCTTGCGCTAAATACGCATTATTTTGCTGTTGTACATTTTCAATTTCCTTTTGCGCCTCTTCAGTATCGGTATCAGGAAGGGAGATATTGGTTACTTTTCCAATTAAATACCCTTGTGGTGTTTGGATTTTTATTATTTTATAAAAAGGGGCATCATAAATTTGATGAAGTGTAATAAAGCTTAATTTGCTTTTTTCCGCATCGGTACGGATAAGATTTTTATATTCCTTGATCGAAATATCATTATCTTTATTAACTGCAATCATATCGTCCGTTTCCAAAAGGGATTGATAAATCTCTTCCGCCCGTTGTCTGTTTGCAAGGGCGCGTTGCTGGGTCAGCCATTCTTTTTCTAGATCCTGACGCACATCTTCATAGGCGGTGTAAGATAATGGTTTTACCGCATCAACACGAATGGCAATATAACGACCATCGGCCATTTCCAAAACAGGGGACACTTCACTTTCATTAAAATCAAAGGCATTTTCCAAAATTTGAGCTTTGTCCCCTTGATAAAGTTCAAGGGCATCTTTTTCATCTACCATACCTGCTTGGTTAATACCGCTATATGATTGAGTTGTTAGACCCATCTCTTGGACAATAGATGATAAATCTTCGCCCCCTGCCAATTGGTCATCCAAATTATTAGATGCATCAATTAAATCTTCAGTAAGACGTTCTTGTAAAATTTGATCTTTAATATCTTCCTTCACATCTTCAAATGCAGTTGTTTGAGGAGGGGTAATTTCTTTGACCACCAAAACATGCCAACCCAAAGGTGTTTGAATAGGGCCAATTGGCGAATCTAATTCTGCGTTAAAGGCAGGTTTGGCAATTTCATCGGTCATCGTATTTTGTGAAAATTTGTTTTCACCAATATATGCTGTAGTATTTTCAGTGATTTTTAGAACGGCATTTTCAAGTGATTTTTCACTTTCAATTGCATTCAAAACATCCTGCGCGGTTTTTTGATCTTTTAAAATTGCTTGCTGTAATAAACGCTGTTCTGGTTTTTTATAGCTGTCGATATTGTTGTCATAGGCTTCACGGATGTCTTCGTCCGCGATTTCAATATTATCCGCAACCATTTCTTTGGTTAAAGTTGCAATAGTGATATCTCGTCGTTTCTGGGATGGCATAATTAATTTTACGTGCTTCATAAAATTTCTTTAGATTTTCTTCTGTAGGAATTGTGATGTCTTTTACAGAATCATTTGTTAAAACGAACCCTTCAAAATCACGCTTTTCATTTTGAAATTGGTAAATTGCCTTTGCTTGCGCCAAGGGGATTTCTTGCAAGTTACTGGCAAGGGTATTTTGCAACAAATCGACTGATAATTCCTGACGCACTGTATTAATAAATTCCCCTTCGGAAATGCCTTGTGACCTTAAAATTTGAACCAGCGCATCACGCTTACTCCCCCCATTGGTGGGCATAGAATCAGTCAATGTTGCGATTTGTTTTACCAAAGTTTCATCATTAGGGCGAATACCAATTTTTAAAGCTTCACGCGCCAAAATACGGTTTTGAATTTCACCGCGAAGGGCTTGGTTAATCAAACCTGCTTCGTACGCTTCTTGGGGTGCCATGCCTTGATTTGCCAAAACACGACGTAAAGTTTTATCAAATTCAGAAAGACTGATTTCAATGTTTTTACCCTTTGCAACAACATTGCTAGAAAGGCCGCCACGAAAAAATCCACCGACATCGGTTAAAACCAATCCACCAACCGCAAGCGCCATAAATCCTAGCAATATAAACTTTAAAAACCCTTGTTTTGCGCCATTACGCATTTGCCTTAACATGAATGCAAATCCTCTCTATTGAAAAAAAATCTCGACATACTATAAAGGTGGGAATGTTGAAGGGCAACAGCCCTTTGGTCATTTCTAAACAAATAAAATATAGCTGCGTAATAAAGCCAAAAGAATAGGAACAAAAATGAAAAGATTAATTGCAGGAAACTGGAAAATGAATGGCACATTAAACGATGCCCTATCCTTAACAAAAAATATTGTTGAAGGCATACAAAAAGATCCTCAAATATTAGAGAATAATGATTTTCTGGTTTGCCCACCTTATCATCACATGATCCCTGTCCAAGGTGAATTAACCGCTTCTATTGCGCTTGGCGCACAAGATTGTTCCCCATTCAAAAATGGCGCTTACACAGGTGATATTTCTGCCATGATGATAAAAGATATGAATGCGGATTATGTGATTTTAGGCCATTCGGAAAGACGAACTTATTATTCTGAAAGCAATATGATGATAAAACAAAAAGCATCGGTTGCAAATGAAGCAGGACTTATAACAATTATTTGTATCGGTGAAACCGAAGAACAGCGCGAGGCAGGGAAGGTTGAAGATGTTGTTGCTCAACAATTATCCGAATCCTTGCCCAAAACCGCCACAGCACAAAACACAGTAATAGCTTATGAGCCTGTATGGGCAATCGGTACAGGGAAATCAGCCACACCCGATGATATTGCCGCGGTTCATAATTTTATCCGTAATAAGTTAAGCGAAAAAATTGATTCTGCGGATAAAGTCCGTATTCTTTATGGGGGGTCGGTTAAGCCAGCCAATGCCAAAGAAATCTTTGCCGTTGAGAATGTAAATGGCGCTTTAATAGGCGGTGCATCCTTAAAAGCCGAAGATTTTCTTGGAATTGCAAAAGGGTAAACTAGCAACAAATGTAGGGATAAGGATTAGGCGTTAATAAAAGAACAGTTTTATCTCCTTTAATATCATTTATAGCGCCCTCGAATTGATCAACAATATTGCCAACTTTATTAACGCCACTTTGAATATCGCAAGCTCTTATCATAAAGTCCAAAGTTTCAGCATCCTCTTCAAATAAAGGAGCCGTTTCTTCTTGTTGTTGTAATTCTTGTGCTATACGACAAGTTTCAGGTTGTGAATTTTGACTATCTATAAGATTAATATTTGCAAAAGCTTGGCTACTAATCCCAGTTGATAATAAAAATGCATTTAATAAAGGTTTAAACATAAAAAGAAATTACCATAGTTATGACAATAAAGTCAATTTCTATCATTCTTAAGAAAATTCGTGACAACATCGTAAAACCAATTTAAAAGATAAAATCATGGAAAATATCGTACTTATCATTCATCTTCTTCTCGCGCTTGGGATTATTGGGCTTGTTCTTCTTCAACGTTCTGAAGGGGGTGGGCTTGGTATTGGTGGCGGGGGTGGTGGTATTGGTGGATTGGCCTCGGCAGGGGCAACGGCCAATGCATTAACTAAGGCAACAGGTCTTTTGGCTATGGGATTCTTTTGCACCAGCTTATTGCTTGCCGTTTTGGCGGGGAATACTGGAAATTCTTCAAGTGTTCTAGATTCTTTGGATAACCCCCCTGTTATTGTTGACACAACCGCGGAAACAAGCGATAACAAAATCCCAGATGCTACGGCAACTGGAAGTGATAATTCGGACACAAAAACGCCAACACCTTCTGCGCCATCGGCTCCATTATCTGAATAATTTTTGGTAATGAATTGTAATATATTACGCCTTTTGAGATAGGGGCGCGAAAGCTGTTATTATTGTGGAAACCAAATTTATTTTTATTACAGGTGGCGTTGTTTCTTCGTTAGGCAAAGGCCTTGGTTCTGCTGCTTTAGGCGCATTGCTTCAAGCGCGGGGGTATAAAGTACGTCTTTGTAAGCTTGACCCCTACCTCAACGTTGATCCTGGTACAATGAGTCCTTTTCAACATGGGGAAGTTTTTGTAACCGATGATGGGGCGGAAACTGATTTGGATTTAGGGCATTATGAACGTTTTACAGGTAATTCAGCCTGTCAGAATGATAATGTTACAACAGGGCGTATTTATACGGATGTTTTGGCAAAAGAACGTCGTGGCGATTATTTGGGCGCAACGGTTCAGGTTATTCCCCATGTTTCGGACGAGATTAAAGATTTCATTCGCGAAAAAGAAGGCACAGCCGATTTTGTTTTATGCGAAATCGGTGGAACGGTTGGTGATATTGAATCGCTTCCTTTTTTAGAATCTATTCGCCAATTTGGCAATGAAATGGGACGAGAGCGCGCCTTATTTATCCATGTAACATTATTGCCCTATATTCCTGCGGCGGGAGAGCTTAAAACCAAACCAACACAACATAGTGTCAAAGAATTAATGGGTATGGGAATACGTCCGCGAATCTTGCTTTGTCGGGCGGATCGTGAGGTTCCTATTGATGAGCTTAAGAAAATTGCCCTTTTTTGTAATATTGATGAAAATAAGGTTATTCCCGCCCTTGATGCTTCTTCTATCTATGAAGTACCGCTTACCTATCACGCGGTTGGTTTGGATACGCAAGTGCTAGATGCTTTTGGTATGGATGCAGGGGAAGAGCCAGATTTATCAAAGTGGGAACAAATTGTTAGGCGGATTAAGAATCCTGAAAGTGAAGTAACTATTGCCGTTGTTGGTAAATATACCAATTTGAATGATAGTTATAAATCATTAAATGAAGCCTTAACCCATGGTGGTATTGCAAATAAGGTAAAGGTTAATATTAAATTTGTTGAAGCCACTTTATTTGATAAAGATAATGATGATATCGCGCACGAATTAATGGGGGTAAACGGTATTCTTGTTCCCGGTGGTTTTGGAGCGCGAGGCGCGGAAGGTAAAATTAAAGCCGCGCAATACGCACGAGAGAAGAAAATTCCCTACTTTGGTATTTGTTTTGGATTGCAGATGGCCGTGTTAGAGGCCGCAAGGAATTTAGCAGGTATTACAAACGCCAATTCAACCGAATTTGATGAAGGCGGTGAACATTTGGTTGGTATTATGACCGAATGGGCGAAAGAAGGTGAAATTGAAAAACGAGGATTGGAAGATGATTTGGGTGGCACCATGCGTCTTGGTGCGTTTCCAGCCATTCTAAAAGAAGGTTCAAAAGTTGCAGAAATTTATGATTCTAAAGAAGTTTCAGAACGCCATCGTCATCGTTATGAAGTAAACATAAATTTTAAAGATAAATTAGAAGAAGCAGGGTTTATCATGTCTGGCACATCGCCAGATGGGTTCTTACCCGAAATTTACGAACGCAATGACCATCCATGGTTTATCGGGGTACAATATCACCCCGAATTAAAATCAAAACCCTTTGACCCGCATCCGTTATTCGTCAGTTTTGTGAAAGCGGCGATAGAGCAGGGGCGACTTGTTTAAGATTGTGATCTTTTATCTATAGAAAACTGCATAAGCCAAAAATAATATTGTAGCCGCCACCAATGCGCCAATAATGGGCATCCATGGTTGACGATGGCGCGCTTCTTTACGGGTTTCATGATCGGGGTGGGCAATATTATCTGCCAAATTCTCTGCACTATCTTTTAGTTCTTCGGTCTTTTTCTCTAAATCGCTCATGATGTTCTCGGCTTTGTTTTTGTTTATTTGAAATAGACTACTTTAGATTGCCCCATTCAATCAATATGTTTATAAAGAAATTCATGAAAACAGTAAAAATTAAAAATCTAAACATTTCTAATAACAATCCTTTCACACTCATTGCTGGCCCTTGCCAGATGGAATCGCGTGACCATGCGTTTGACATGTGTGGTGCATTGGTTGAGATCACAAAAAAACTTGATATTCCTTTTATTTATAAAAGCTCATTTGATAAGGCAAATCGTACCAGCTTAAATGGGGAACGTGGAATGGGGCTTGATTCCTCTCTAGATGTGTTTAGCGATTTAAAAAAAGAATTTGGTGTTCCAACAATTACAGATATTCATAATGAAAAACAATGTGCGGAAGTTGCCGAAGTGGTTGATGTTCTTCAAATTCCTGCATTTTTATGTCGTCAAACAGATTTATTATTGGCGGCAGGGAAAACAGGGGCGGTAATAAATGTAAAAAAAGGTCAGTTTCTTGCGCCTTGGGATATGGCCAATGTGGCAAATAAAATTGCAAGCACAGGGAATGAGAATATTTTGCTCACGGAACGTGGGGCAAGCTTTGGCTACAATACACTTGTATCCGATATGCGTTCTTTACCACAAATGGCACAAACGGGTTATCCTGTGATTTATGATGCAACCCATAGTGTACAACAGCCAGGCGGTCTTGGTGGATCTTCTGGTGGAGATCGTGAAATGGTGCCTGTTTTGGCACGCGCCGCCATTGCCGTAGGTGTTGCAGGTATATTCATGGAAACACATCAAGATCCAGACAATGCACCATCGGATGGACCAAATATGGTGCGCCTTGAAAACATGGAAGCTTTGCTTTCAAAACTAAAACGCTTAGACGAAATTTCTAAAGAAAGATAAATTATGACTGCAATTGTTGATATTATGGCTAGACAAATTCTTGATAGCCGAGGAAACCCTACGGTTGAGGTGGATGTTACCCTTGAAAGCGGTGCGTTTGGTCGTGCGGCAGTTCCATCGGGTGCGTCCACAGGTAAATATGAAGCCGTTGAGCTTCGTGATGGAGATAAAAAACGTTGGGGCGGTAAAGGCGTTGAAAAAGCCATTCATAATATAAATACAACAATTTTTGATATGTTACTGGGTAGTGATCCAGAGGAGCAGCTTCACCTTGATCAATTAATGCGTGATTTAGATGGAACGAGCAATAAATCAAAAATTGGTGCGAACGCCATTTTAGGTGTATCTATGGCAATGGCACGAGCGGTAGCGAATGAGCTGGATTTACCGCTTTATCGTTATCTTGGTGGGCCATTCGCGCATCAATTACCTGTACCTATGATGAATATTATTAATGGGGGCGCACATGCCGATAACCCCGTTGATATTCAAGAATTTATGATTATGCCTGTGGGTGCAACTAGTTTTGAAGAAGCTTTACGTTGCGGGACTGAAATTTTTCATGCCTTGAAAAAAGAGCTTCAATCCGCAGGTCATAACACCAACGTTGGGGATGAGGGTGGGTTCGCCCCTGCTGTTAAGGACGCTGAAGAAGCGCTTGATTATATTATGAAATCTATAAAATCAGCTGGATATAAATCAGGGTCCGAAGTGGTCATTGCGCTTGATTGCGCCGCGTCAGAATTTTACGAAAACGGTAAATACAACATGGCTGGGGCGGGTAAAATTTTAAGCTCCCATGAAATGGTGAAATTTTATGAGGAATTATGTGATAAATATCCCATCGTTTCTATCGAAGATGCCCTTGATGAAGATGATTGGGAGGGATGGGTAGCCCTGACAAAATCAATTGGGGATAAGGTTCAACTTGTCGGTGATGATTTATTTGTTACCAACGCTGAACGTTTGCAAAAAGGAATTGAAATGGGGGCAGGTAATGCCATTTTAATTAAGGTTAATCAGATCGGAACCTTATCCGAAACTTTTGAAACCATCGAAATGGCGAAGCGTGCCGGATTTGGTATTGTGATGTCCCATCGAAGCGGGGAAACAGAAGATTCAATTATTTCAGATTTAGCCGTCGCAAGTAATTGTGGGCAGATTAAAACAGGCTCACTCTCACGTTCAGACCGAATTGCCAAATATAACCAGCTTCTTCGTATTGAAGAAGAATTAAGTGACAGTGCGGTCTACAATACGGATTTCTTTAAGAAATGAAATTATATTCTTTATTCCTAATTGTTTTTTTATTCGGATGCGGAAATTCTTTTCCAACAGGAGTTTTTCATTTAGATAACGATTTAAATAAGTCTGATTTTGAAATAGAAAAGATAGAGAATAAAAACTTTTATAATGTCTACTTCAGTTCTGTAGGAAACAATGACTCAGCGCATACGTGTTATGGTGTATGGTTGAAAGTTAAACAAAATAATAACCAAATTTTTCTATACGAAAAAACGAACCATATGTTTTGTATGATTTCTTTAATAAGGGAAAATAAAAATATAAAAGTTGTTACAACAGGAAGTTGTAAAGATTTATTATGTGGTATGAATGCTTCTATTTCATCAGGTCTTTATACAAAAGAATAATTTATCAAGTGGTTAGAGTCATTTAGCAACAATGTTCTCTTTATGTACTCATTAAGTCATTGAATTTATTATGTTTTTTTGTTGACAGAGTGATTCGTTATATGATTCTATAGTTATATGAGAAAGTTGATCGAAAGCCGCCATTATTTACGACAAAATATGATTTTTGTTATTGCGATTTCATTAACGCTTTATTTTTCTTATCATCTTGTTGCTGGACCTCGTGGCTACTTTAAATTACAAGAGAATAAGTATCAAATCTCACTTCAAACTCAATCTTTAAAAAATCTTCAAACCCAACGTGAGGCAATTGAAAAGAAGGTTGTTATGATGCGACCCGGATCAATTGATCGTGATTTGTTAGAGGAACGTGTTCGCTTTGTTTTAGGCTATACCACCAAAGAAGAATATATATTGCTACAAAATCGCTCCTAGCAACTTTATTTTATTTAATGTTATCAATATCTTATAAAATTTATTCTTAATATCTTTTGAAATTATCATTATTTTGCTGGATTTCACCTTTTTTCAACGTTAAGAAAGTGCATAAATTTTGTTCGATGTCTTTTTAAATTAAAGATGAATAATGGAGTGTGTAATTTTGAGTTCTTCAAAGGTAAAAAAAGCCTCGTCAAAAAAGGCAACGGATAAACCCAATACAAAAATAGTTTCAAACTCAATGCCCAATCCTTCGGTTGAGGAAATGCAAAAGCTTTATTCTGAAATGCTTCTTATTCGTCGTTTTGAAGAAAAAGCGGGTCAGCTTTACGGCATGGGTTTAATTGGTGGGTTTTGTCACCTATATATTGGGCAAGAGGCTGTCGTGACAGGTATTCAATCTGTGCAAGAAGATGTTGATACCGTTGTGACCACTTACCGCGATCATGGTCATATGTTGGCCAAAGGAATGGACCCAAAAGGTGTTATGGCCGAATTAACGGGGCGTGAAGGGGGATATTCGCGTGGTAAAGGGGGGTCAATGCACATGTTCTCCCAAGAAAAAGGATTTTTTGGTGGTCACGGCATTGTTGGGGCGTCAACTGCAATCGGAACGGGTTTGGGATTTTCCCATCAATATAAAGATGATGGCGGTGTTGCCATTGCCTATATGGGGGATGGGTCGGCCAATCAAGGGCAAGTTGCCGAATGTTATAACATGGCCGCCCTTTGGAAATTGCCTGTTTTATATGTTATTGAAAACAATCAATATGGTATGGGTACTTCCGCGTCCCGTCACGCTGCAGGTCAGCTTTATGCCCGTGGTCAAGGGTATGGCATTCCTGGGGAGCAAGTGGATGGTATGGATGTTTTTGAAGTACAAGCCGCAGCAAGACAAGCGCTAGATTATGTGCGTAGTGGTAATGGCCCTTATATATTAGAGGTTATGACTTATAGGTTTCGTGGACATTCTATGTCTGACCCTGCGAAATACAGAACAAAAGATGAAGTTGACACGCAAAAAGATAATGATCCAATCATAAAAATCAAAAATATGATTTTAGAGAGTGGTGAGATATCAGAAGGCGAATTGAAACAAATTGATAAAGATATCAAAACGCGCATTAAAGAAGCCGCAGAATTTGCAGAACAATCACCAGAGTTACCGCCAGAAGAACTTTGGACTGATGTTTTGAAGGAGGTAGAGTAGATGACAATTAATGTATTAATGCCAGCATTATCACCCACCATGACCGAAGGAAATTTGGCTAAATGGGTCAAAAAAGAAGGCGATAGCGTTGAATCGGGTGAGGTTATTGCCGAGATTGAAACCGATAAAGCCACGATGGAGGTTGAAGCTGTTGATGATGGTGTGATTGGTAAAATTCTTATTGAAGAAGGCACCCAAAATGTCGCTGTAAACACGCCAATTGCAGTATTGCTGGAAGAGGGTGAAGATTCAGATGCGATAGATGTTGCAGCTATCAATCAAAATGCGGGCGAGATTCAAAATAAACCTGCCGAAGCATTACAAATGGATGATCCTCAAGATGAAATTGCCACACAACCATCGGGTGCAAATATTGAAAATCGTGATATTCTTTATGCCCAAGGCGTTGTAATTGAGCCGCCTGAATTTGATGAAGCGCCATTTTTTAACTCAACAGAAACAAAAACTGTACGCGTTGCCCTTCGTGACGCCATGGCTGAAGAAATGCGCGAGCATGATGAAGTTTATGTCATGGGTGAGGAAGTGGCAGAATATAATGGCGCCTATAAAGTAACAGAAAACTTGCTTGATGAATTTGGTCCGAAACGTGTCATTGATACACCAATTACGGAGCATGGTTTTGCGGGACTTGCTGTGGGGTCTGCATTTAATGGGTTACGGCCTATTGTTGAATTTATGACTTTTAATTTTGCCATGCAAGCGATTGACCATATTATTAATTCTGCGGCAAAAACGCTTTATATGGCAGGGGGGCAATTAGGTTGCCCGATTGTGTTTAGAGGGCCAAATGGTGCCGCTAGCCGTGTTGGGGCGCAGCATTCACAATGTTATGCCTCATGGTATGCGCATGTTCCAGGATTAAAAGTTGTCAGCCCATGGAGCGCGGCAGATGCAAAAGGATTATTAAAGGCTGCTATTCGCGACCCAAACCCCGTTATATTCCTTGAAAATGAATTAATGTATGGTCAAAGTTTTGAAGTGCCAACCGATCCCGATTTTGTCCTCCCCATTGGGCGTGCAAAAATCGAGCGTTCGGGTGATGATGTAACAATTGTTGCGTTCTCCATTATGGTTGGAAAAGCATTAGAAGCCGCAGAAAAATTAGCAGAACAGGGGATTGATGCTGAAGTAATCAACTTACGCACTATTCGTCCACTTGACAGATGGACAATTTTGGAAAGTGTGAAGAAAACAAATAGAATTGTATCTTGTGAAGAGGGATTCCCATTCTCTGGCATTGGGGCGGAAATTGCGGCCTTAATTGGGGAACATGCCTTTGATTATCTAGACGCCCCATTAAAACGTATTCACGCGGCAGATGTACCATTACCCTACGCTGCAGGATTAGAACAGCTTGCATTACCGCAAACAAAACAAATTATCCACGCGGCAAAGGAAGTTTGTTATGCGAGGTAGCCTAGCCTACTCTTCTAGCGCCAAAGGTTTCACGACGTTGTCGTTGTGTGGCAATTGGAGGTCGAAATGTTTGGTGTCTTGTCGTTTCTGGTTTGCCACGACTTTCGCGCGCCAGTTCATTAGCGGCAGATTTAGGAAAGCTTTCAGAAAGGCTTTTGAACATAGCCAAAGCGCGGTCATAGGTTTTTTCGCTATTTGTAAATTTGCCATCACGAACATATTGTGGTTTGCGTTTAACGGCTTGCGCGATCATTCCAACAAAATCGGTTCCAAAAGAACTATCAAATTTTTTAGCATGTTTTGCGGCGGCTTGCATGTCATCAGGACAACCTTTAGCTGCTTTTGTGAAACTGCAGGAAAAGTCTTCCCAATCTCTTTTATGGGGAACAATATCGCGACGACGTCTACTCATTTTAACCTACTTAATTTACACATATCTAATATTACTAATGTGAATAGTCATAACAGCGAATTATCATTTGTCAATAATAAGGAGCAAATTTATGCCCATTAAAGTTTTAATGCCTGCGTTATCTCCAACTATGACCGAAGGGAATTTGGCCAAATGGCATAAGGCTGAAGGGGATATGGTTGAATCTGGTGAGGTCATTGCCGAGATTGAAACCGATAAAGCCACGATGGAAGTGGAAGCGGTTGATGAAGGGGTTTTGGGAAAAATCTATATCGAAGCCGGTACTGAAAACGTTAAAGTAAATGAAATGATTGCCGTTTTGTTAGAGGACGGGGAAACACAAGATGCTTTAAAAATTTTTGGTAATGATGTGCCAGAAACCAAGCCTGATATATCAAATACTAATGTCAAAGAAGAAAAAATGACCGCTCAGCAAGGATATGGGCGAAATATGAAAGAAGGGGGCGCGACGAGTCAATCCTCACAACAAAAACCTTCCAATGACCGGATTTTTGCCTCCCCCTTGGCGCGACGCATTGCCGAAGATCGGGACATTGATCTGTCAACTTTAAAGGGTAGTGGTCCAAGGGGACGCATTGTGAAAGCCGATGTTGAAAACAGTAAAGCGAGTACGCCATCTGCACAGACTTCTCCACAAACGGACCTTGTAGGCGATCAACAGGTTAATGAATTTGGTATGATCTATACCGCAATTCCCAATAATAACATTAAAAAAATTACCGCCAGACGGTTACAGGAATCAAAACAAGAAGTACCGCATTTCTACCTGACTATTGAATGTCAAATAGACGAATTGATGCGTACTCGCAAAATAATGAATGATCAGGCAAATGGTGATTATAAGCTGTCAGTGAATGATTTTGTCGTTAAAGCTTGTGCAAATGCTTTAAAAGCTTATCCATCAGCAAATGTATCATGGACGGATGAGGCGGTTTTGCAATTTGTGCATTCTGATATTTCTGTTGCAGTTTCCACACCCAATGGATTAATGACACCTATTGTTAAACAAGCGGAAAATAAAGGATTAAAAGATATTTCTTCAGAAATTAAGGATTTAGCGGGACGTGCCCGTGATGGAAAGCTAAAACCTGAGGAATTTCAAGGGGGAACATTTACCGTATCTAATTTAGGTATGTTTGGAATAAAAGAATTTGGTGCTATTATCAATCCACCACAATCATGTATTTTGGCAGTTGGAGCAGGGGAACAAAAACCTTTTGTTTATAAAAATGAGGTTAAAATCGGCACTTTCATGTCTTGTACGCTTTCGGTTGATCATCGCTCGGTTGACGGAGCTGTTGGGGCGGAATATTTAAAATATCTTAAAACATATATTGAAAATCCAGCAACAATGTTGCTTTAACTAACGAAGGTAATACTATGAAATATTTACTTGTTTTGCTTATCTTGCCAATCACTGCTTGTAATTACGAGCTTGTAAAAAAAGAAGATCAGGAACGTATTCCCTATGAAGAACAAGAAGTTTTGACTCATCATGGGGGTGCATTTAATGCTTGTCCACCCCTTCATCGCGAACAGGGGCGTTGTTAATTTATTTAAAGAAGAAAAACGAAAATGAAAAAACTATTTCTAATCACACTCTGTTTATTTACACTTCCGCTCTTAACAGCTTGCTATGCAACAGCGCAAGGCGATGACGGTTACATTAGTGTTGGTGATGACCGATATGAAAGTGATCGTTATTATGAAAACCGTGGAAAGTTTTGTCCGCCAGGACAAGCCAAAAAAGGAAATTGTTAATAGATATGACTGACAAAAATTTTGATGTCATTGTTATTGGCGGCGGACCGGGCGGATATGTCGCGGCAATCCGTGCGGCGCAGCTAGGGATGAAGGCTTGTGTCGTTGAAGCAAACCATCTCGGCGGTATTTGCCTAAATTGGGGCTGCATCCCAACAAAGGCACTTTTACGGTCTAGCGAGATTAATCATCTTCTTAATCATGCTTCTGATTTTGGTTTTACAATCAAAGAGTACTCATTCGATCTTAATAAAATAGTTGAACGCTCCCGTGGTGTGGCAAAACAGCTTTCTGGTGGAATTGGGCACTTGCTCAAAAAAAATAAAGTTCAGGTTTTTGACGGTTTTGGTAAATTAGAAGGAAAAAATAGAGTTTCCGTTTCTAAAGATAATAAAAAAATTTCCGAATTAACTGGCAAAAATATAATTATTGCAACAGGTGCCAGAGCGCGAAGCCTGCCAGGATTAGAAGCAGATGGTCAGCTTATATGGACATATCGCGAAGCAATGGTACCCAAAGAAATGCCAAAATCTATAATAGTGGTCGGTTCTGGTGCAATTGGTATCGAATTTGCCAGTTTTTATCGTAATTTAGGGGCAGAAGTGACCGTAATCGAAGTAATGGATCGTGTTTTACCTGTTGAAGATGCTGAAATATCAAAATTTGCCCAAAAATCATTTGAAAAACAGGGCATGAAGATAATAACCAGCGCAAAAACGACCAAGTTTGAAAAAGGAAAGAACGACGTTACTGTTCATTTTGAAAAAAATGGTAAAACTGAAAAAATAACTGTTGATCGTGTCATTATGGCCGTTGGGATTGTTGCAAATACCGAAGATATAGGTTTAGAAACTGTAAAAGGGGTCAAGCTTGACCGTGGACATATCGAAACAGATGGCTATATGCGTACAGGTGAAACGGGCGTTTATGCAATCGGCGATGTTTGTGGCGCGCCATGGCTTGCCCATAAAGCGTCCCATGAGGGGGTGATTTGTGTTGAAAAAATTGCAAATCAAAAAGATGTGCATCCTATTGTTAAAACAAATATTCCTGGCTGTACCTACTGTATGCCACAGGTTGCAAGTGTGGGTTTAACGGAAGAGGCGGCAAAAGCAGCGGGACATAAATTTAAAGTAGGGCGCTTTCCTTTCCAAGGAAATGGTAAAGCCATCGCATTGGGCGAACCTGAAGGATTTGTAAAAACAATTTTTGATGAGAAAACGGGTGAGCTTTTAGGGGCACATATGATTGGCGCGGAAGTAACCGAAATGATACAAGGATATGTTATCGGAAAAACTGCTGAATTGGTTGAGGCGGATTACATGCATACAATTTTCCCCCATCCCACTTTATCTGAGATGATGCATGAAAGCGTATTGGATGCGTATAACAAAGTTATTCATTTTTAATCCGTAGGAACTTAATTTTATAAAACGGTGTTTATTTTTCATCGAAAGGAATGTATATGGCTTTTGTTGAAAAATTGGTTGGCCCCGATGAAAATTTGGTAGGCGTAGCAAAGCTTCATTGGATTTATGTCCTTAAAGGTCTTGTATGGTTGATAGGTTCCATTCTTATAGGGGGAACAATACAAACCGTTTTTGCTATGTATCTTCCTCCATTTGTTATGTTTGGAAATTTTGTTCTTGCCCTTGCACTTGTTTTAGGGGTGCTGATGTTTTTCTTGCTTTTAGGGAAAATGATTTTTACTGAATTGGGGCTAACCACTGAACGCTTAATGTATAAGCGTGGTTTTTTATTTGTTGACGTCCGTGAAGTGGATTTAGAAGAAATTAAATCTGAAAGCATTGATAATGGCGTGTTGGGGCGCATTTTAAATTATGGCTATCTTGATTTAGATGCTCGATTTATTGAAGATTTGGATTTACCTGCGATTGCAGACCCTTATCGTTTTATAAAGGCAATGAATGCCGTACGGTCCCAAATTAAAAATGATAGTATGCGGGTTGTATTGGATGATGGTGTTGCCAATGTTCCAGACGAGGTTGACGAGCTTACCGCTCATAATCAACGAAGACAAAAGATGAGGAAGAAAAAACCGCGCGGGGGAAAAATTGCGACTAAACTTGAAGATGACATGTTTGAAGCCATACCCAATAGTGCAGAAAAAAACATGGAAGATATGAAGGAAGAAATAAAATCCCCAGATATTTTTAAAAATACAAAGCCTGTAGAATCTTCAAAATCTAAAAATTCTAATCAAAAACAACAAAATGATAACAAAAGCACCGAATTTCACGATAATCCGGAGCAACGAAAACAAGATTTAAGTGAAAAAGTACAAGATGATTTTGAATTCTGAAGCAGAACCGGACAAACCAAATAAAGAATAAAAGTTCAATTTTTTTACTGCAATTTATTCAAAATATAGGTATGAAAAGACATGACATATAATACCGATCTTCTTGACCGTACAAAGCGTCATCCTGAAAAGCAAAAGAATGCGGATCGTCCAATGGGTAAAAAGCCATCATGGATACGTGTCAAATCAGGGACAGGGGAAAACCTATAAAGAAACCCTTGATACTGTTAAAGGGCTTAAATTAACAACTGTTTGTGAAGAGGCAGGGTGCCCCAATATTGGCGAGTGCTGGGATAAAAAGCATGCTACATTTATGATTATGGGTGAGGTGTGTACGCGCGCCTGTAGTTTTTGTAATGTGGCCACAGGCAAACCCAATGATTTGGATAAGTATGAGCCACTAAAAATTGGGGTTGCTGTTGAAAAAATGGGTTTAAACCATGTGGTTGTTACTTCCGTTGATCGTGATGATTTAAAAGATAGTGGCGCAGATCACTTCATCAAAACAATTGAGGCTATTCGGTTTAAAGCACCCAATACCACCATTGAAATTCTACCCGGTGATTTTAGAGGCAAACAGATTGATATTGATACTGTTGCCCAAGCAAAACCTGATGTTTTTAACCATAATATTGAAACGGTTCCACGGCTTTATCCTACTATTCGTCCTGGGGCGCGGTATTTTCGTTCCCTTCGTCTTCTTCAACGGGTGAAAGAAATTGATCCTAGTATTTTTACAAAATCGGGATTAATGGTTGGCCTTGGTGAAACACGCGAAGAAATTGCACAAGTAATGGATGATATGCGCGCCGCCGATATTGATTTTATAACCATTGGTCAATATTTACAGCCAACCCCCAAACATGCCGCGGTCGAACATTTTTGGACACCAGAAGAATTTGAAAGTTTGGAGAAAATGGCCCGTGCCAAAGGATTTTTAATGGCATCTTGTACGCCATTAACACGTTCTAGCTACCATGCGGGGGAAGATTTTGCCAAATTGCGACAGGCGCGTGAAGATAAATTAGCGAAAATTGCATAAATCTCTTATGCTTACCCATTTTGAACAGCGTGAATTACCCTATAGTTGCGAGCAAATGTTTGATTTGGTGGCCGCTGTTGATCAATATGATGAATTTGCACCTTGGTGCGTTAAAAGCCGTATAAACAAGTGGGAAAGTGATACAATATTTCTGGCTGATTTGATTGTAGGCTACAAAATGTTTCGTGAAAAATTTTCATCGCGGGTTATTTTGAACAAACCCAATGAAATTTATATTGAATATCAAAAAGGTCCTTTAAAAAATTTAAAAAATAAGTGGGTCTTTAAAGATTGTAATAACGGGTCATGCGTTATTGATTTCTCCGTTGAATTTGAATTTAAAAATGTTGCATTTCAAACCCTTGCAAATATGTTCTTTAACGAAGTTCTAAAGCGTATGATGGGTGCATTTGAGGCGCGTGCTAATGAAATTTACGGGTCACCATCTAAAGATGTTTCAAAATTAAATTAAATACAGTTTCCATTGTTTGCGCACGAACAGATGAGCGATCACCATCAAAGATATTTTCAATAACAAGAACATCTTTGTCTTTTTGATAAATGCCGATATAAACCAATCCTACTGGTTTTTCAACACTGCCACCCGTAGGGCCAGCAATTCCCGTAACAGAGATTGCCAGTGTTGCTTGTGAATTTTGTAATGCTCCTTTTGCCATTTCTTTAGCGGTTTGCTTTGAAACTGCACCAAATTTTTCAATTGTTTCAAAAGAAACCCCCAAACAGTCCATTTTTGATTGGTTAGAATAAGTAATATATCCTCGATCAAAAAACGCAGAAGACCCCGCAATATCTGTCAAGGCCGAAGCAATCATTCCTCCAGTACAAGATTTTGCCATAACAACAATATTTTGAGTTTCCAATAACTTATGACTAACTTCTTTAACCAATGCCGACATAGCGTAATCCTATTAAAACTATTGCGGCAAAAATGCCTGCAATAACATCATCAATCATAACTCCAAATGCGCCTTTAAAATGTTTATCAAAATAAGCAATAGGCCATGGTTTTAAAATATCAAAAAATCGGAATAAAATGAAGGCAAGCGCGATAGATAGCGGACTAAGCAATGCAGGTATAAGAGCGATAAAGACACCTACAACCTCATCAATGACAATCATGCCCGAATCTTTTTCATTCACCATTTTTTCAAATTGCTTTGATGCCCATAAACCAATTGGAAATAAGATAATGGAGGCAATAATTAAGGCAGGAACCCCACCGAATATAAGAAGTATAATTCCAAAAGGCATTGCCCCTAAGCTTCCCCATGTTCCTGGTGCGGGACGAATAAGCCCGCAGCCACCCCAAGTGGCCACCCAAGTTGCGGGAGATCGAAAGTTCAATAAACGTAAAGCCTTATCATCAATAATTCGTCGCATTATTTTATATCTTCCTTAGGGTGGCAAATCGTAGCAATGGCTTGGCAGGCAATTCCTTCTTTACGGCCAATAAAACCTAGTTTTTCAGTTGTTGTTGCCTTTATAGAAATCTTATTTGGGTTTAGATTTAATATTTTTGCGATATTATTTTGCATTTTTTCGCGATAAACACCAATTTTTGGTTCTTCAGCCATAATTGTTATATCTATAAACTGGATCACACTAGATTTATCATGAAGTAATTTATTCGCATGTTTTAAGAAATGCGCACTATCTTTATCCTTCCATTGATTATCAGAAGGGGGAAAATGTGTTCCAATATCACCCATATTAATGCCTCCCAAAATAGAATCTGTTATAGCGTGTAGTACAACATCAGCATCCGAATGCCCTGTTAGAGCATAATCATGCTCAATTTTAATACCACCCAAAATTAAAAGGCGATCCGTTTTTTCTTTCTCAAAAGCGTGTACATCAAAACCCGAAGCGGTTCTTGTTTCATAATTATTGAACATCATTGCTTTTACCATATCAAAATCAGCTTGGGTGGTTATTTTTATATTAGGGGCCTTGGCTGTAACCAATTCTACAGATCCGCCATTCGCACGTACCAATGCAGCATCGTCGGTGACATTGTTTTTATCAGAATAATTGTTATGAGCATCTATAATTGTTTTATAATGAAACCCTTGTGGGGTCTGGATGGAGTAAACATCATTCCTATCAATGTTTTTTGAAGCTTTGAATAAAGTTTCCGTTATGGGAAGGCATAATGTTGCTGATTTATTATCTTTTAATGCATTTAAAATATTTTTTATATCAATCGGTGATATTAAAGGACGAACCGCATCATGAATTAAAACTATCTCATCATCATTTAGTTTAGGTAAATATTTTAAACCATTATAAACACTAGATTTTCTATCTTTACCATTTTTACAAAATATAAGTTTTGACTTAAATTTTGATGGGTCAGGATGATGCATTTTAAAGTCATCTGAAGCAACAATAACAATGGTTTTTAATGTATTAAAAGTGACAAATTTATCTAATGTATGTTCTAAAACAGTTTTTCCATTTATCTTTAAAAATTGTTTAGGTAGATCCCCCCCTAATCTTTGTCCAGTTCCACCAGCAACTAAGATCAGATGAAAGCTTGGATTTTCTTGTTTTTGTAGTGTTTTTGTCATATTCTCATTGTTTTGAGCAATTAAAATTATTTAAAATGCTTATTATTCACGCTTTTAAAAGTACAATATATGAATAGCACAGTTAAAAAAGCGAAAAAAAATGTTTTATCATCAAAGGGCAATGCTTTTTGGCGTGGATTTGTTGATGCGTTGCTTGGCCCAAAAAGTAAAATAAGCGGGGTAAGACGTAGTTTTTTAGGGCGAAGCTGGCGTACAAAACTTGGGCTTTTACTATTTTTTGCATCAATTTTAAGTGGTCTTGCAACCTATGCGGCCTTAACAAAAACACCCCCCTTTGGGGATGATCCCGATACGGTGATTTGGCTTCTTAATTTGGATTTAATATTGTTACTTGCCTTTGGGGTCTTGGTCGCACGTAAAATAGCATCGGTGTGGAGTGGTCGTCGTAAGAATATTGCAGGATCAAAATTGCATGTTCGCCTCGTTGTTATTTTCAGTATTATGGCGGCATTACCCGCAATTTTAATGGCAATATTTTCGTCGTTTTTCTTCCATTTTGGGGTACAAAGCTGGTTTAGCGATAATGTCCGTACCGCTGTCTTTGATTCCCAAGTGGTGGCGGAAGCCTATCTTGAAGAGCATCAACAAGTTATTAAAGCAGATATTTTGGCAATGGCTAATGATATTGATCGTCAGGCGGCATTAATGATGGATGCCAATGCCGCCTATAACCGTGTTTTGGATACACAATCCCTTATTCGTAATTTGTCAGAAGCGCTTATCTTTGATGGAAATGGAAAAATTTTGGCGCGGTCTGGGCTTACCTTTACCCTTACCTTTGAAAAAGTGCCTGATTATTTGATGGATCGTGCAAAAAATGGTGAGGTTGTTGTTTTAACAAGTGGATCAGATGATCGTGTTCGCGCCTTAACAAAGTTAAATAGTGGGCGTGATAATTTTTTATTTGTTGGGCGGCAAGTTGACCCCGTTGTTCTTTCTTATCTTACATCGGCAAAGGATGCGACAGAACGTTATAGCAAGCTTGAGCAAAGCTATTCCCAATTACAAATTATTGTAACACTCATATTTTTAGTGGTTGCTTTACTTTTATTATTAGCGGCCATTTGGTTTGGTATTGTATTGGCGCGCCAATTGGTCAGCCCGATAAGCAGCCTTATCTTTACGTCAGAACGGGTGAGAGCAGGGGATTTAGAGGCACGTGTCCCCGAAGGCAAACAAATTGAAGAATTTGATTATCTAGCACAATCATTTAACCGTATGACATTACAATTACAACAACAGCGTGATGAATTAATATCAACAAACCGTCAATTGGATGAACGTCGCCGTTTAACCGAAACTGTATTAACAGGTGTGCCTGCGGGGGTTATGGGGGTTAATAAATCAAATAAAATTACCTTTGCCAATACAATGGCGATGGAATTGTTCGAACCTGAACAAGGAAAATTGGTAAATCTATCCATTTTAGAGTTAATGCCAGAAATAAAAACAACTTTGAATTCTGCGTATGAACAACCGCAAAAGATTAGCCAAATAGAACTGCCCTATAAAACCAAATCGGGCACGCAGCTTATCTTAAATATTCGTATTGCGATTGAACTTATTGGTGATGTTGATTATGGCGCGGTGCTAACCTTTGATGATATTACTGAGCTTCAATCTGCGCAAAGAAAAGCAGCATGGGCCGATGTGGCGCGTCGTATCGCCCATGAAATTAAAAATCCTTTAACACCTATTCAATTATCTGCGGAACGTCTACAGCGAAAATATCTTCCCCAAATACATGAAGATAAAGATACATTCCTTGTTTGTACGGATACAATTATTCGTCATGTGGGTGATATTGGGCGCATGGTGAATGAATTTTCTGATTTTGCACGTATGCCAGAACCTATTATGACAGAAGTTGCAATTATTTCTGAAATTCAAGAATTGCTTATTTTCCAAAAAGCCGCGCATCCCAATATCAAATTTAACATTATTAATAATGTAGACGATATAAAAATGAAAATGGCGTGTGATTCCCAACAAATACGTCAAGCGGTAACAAACCTTATGCAAAATGCAATTGATTCTGTTACGCTACAAATGGAAAAAGATGAAACATTTAAAGGCCATTTAAAAATTATAACAGAACAAAAAAACAATATGTTTTACTTTGTAATAACTGATAATGGTATTGGGTTTCCAAAAGAACAATCACTCAATGATCTTGCCGAACCCTATATCACTTATAAAGAAAAGGGAACGGGATTGGGACTAGCGATTGTGAAGAAAATTATGGCCGATCATAATGGAAAATTACAAATGGGAAGCAATAAAGAGATTGAAAATTTAACATCATGGAGTGATTTGGGCGGTGCAACCGTTGGACTAATATTCTCTAACAAGAAAAACAAAGTATAGTGATATGAATAAGAGTAATAATAAAAAAATATTAATCGTTGATGATGAAAAGGATATTCGCGCCTTAATCAAAGGTATCTTGGAAGATGAAAAATACATTGTTATAGAGGCCGCAAACTCAACCGAAGCGTTTGATAAAATTGAACAAGAAAAACCAGATTTGGTTGTTTTAGACATTTGGCTTCAGGGTAGTGAAAAAGATGGAATGGAAATTCTTGAAACAATCAAAGAAAAACAAAATTATATTCCCGTATTAATGATTAGTGGCCATGGAACAATTGAAACGGCAGTCACGGCTATTAAACATGGCGCTTATGATTTTATTGAAAAACCATTTAAATCAGACCGACTTATTTTAATGATTTCTCGTGCGCTTGAAATGGCAGTATTAAAAGATGAGAATAGCCGCTTAAAAATTCAAACCTCTCAAAACAAACAAAACCTGATTGGTAAAAGCGCTGCTGTAAACGCCCTTCGTACCCAAATTGATAAAATAGCGCCAAGCAATAGCCGCGTATTTATTAAGGGTGAGGCGGGAACAGGTAAAGAAATTATTGCCCGTGAAATTCATGAAAAATCATTACGTTATAATAAACCATTTATTGCCCTTAATTGTGCCGCATTGCATCCCGAAAAATTGGAAGAAGAACTTTTTGGTATAGAACAAGGCGAAAATAAACAAAAAGGCATATTGGAAGTTGCCAATGGCGGTACAGTATTATTGGACGAAATACTTGATATGCCCCTTGAAACGCAAGGTAAGATTTTACGGGTTTTACAAGAAAATAAATTTGAAGTTGTTGGATCACACAGACTTGTATCGGTTGATGTTCGGTTTATCGCCTCTACCAATAAAGATATTGAAAATGCTTTGCAACAAGGACAATTTCGTGAAGATTTATTATATAGACTAAATGTCGTCACATTAGAAATTCCTGCTTTAAAAAATCGTAAAGATGATATCGCCTTATTAGCGAATTATTTTTTATCTTATTTTGCAAAACAAACAGGCCAAAAAGAAAAAACCTTATCCAAGACAGTTGAGCGTGTATTTAAAGCATATAGCTGGCCAGGCAATGTACGCCAACTTAAGAATGTTGCGGAATGGATTACAATTATGGCGCCGCAATCTGATAGTGATGAGATTGAAAAAGAACAGCTACCACCTGAGTTAAATGATTCTAAACAGGCTTTAAATTCTACCGAAACATTAAATGATGAGAGCTATATTAATTATCCCTTACGTGAAGCACGCGAGAATTTTGAGAAAAAATATCTTAGCAACCAAATAGAACGTTTCGATGGCAACATCTCCCAAACAGCAGAATTTATTGGAATGGAGCGGTCTGCCCTTCATCGTAAGTTAAAGTCGCTTGATATTTCTTTGCAAGACCCGCAAAATGATCAAAATAATTCAAAAAGTAGTTTCAATCGCAAAACCGCTTAAAAACCTAAAAATTTAAGGATATTAGAATATGCGTGTCATCATTTGTGGAGCAGGTCTTGTTGGTTTTAGTATTGCGTCATACTTATCACGTGAAAATAATGATATTACTGTTATTGATATTGATCCAAATTTAGTCGGTAGAATTAACAGCGAGCTTGATGCGAATGGTATTGTAGGATCAGCCACCAACCCCGAAATATTACAAAGTGCGGGGGCCAATGATGCGGATATGATTATTGCCGTAACGAATGATGATGAAAAAAACATGGTTGCCTGTCAGGTTGCCCATTCTTTATTCAATGTTCCTAAAAAAATTGCCCGTATCCGCGAACAAGTTTTCTTGAAACCCCAATGGGCAAACTTGTTCAGCCGCGCCCACATGCCTATAGATGTTATTATCTCCCCAGAACTTGAAATTGCAAAGGCGGTTGAAAAAAGATTATCCGTTCCCGGAACAACAAGTGTTATTTCTTTATCAAATGGTAATTTATTTTTATGTGGGGTTATGTGCGATCAAGATTGCCCAATTGTAAACACGCCAATGCGCCAGTTAAAAGAGCTTTTTCCAAATATGCGTACCAATATAATTTTAATTGTGCGTAAAGGAAAATCATTTGTTCCCAAATCAGATGACCAATTATTAATTGGGGATGAAGCCTATTTTATCACTGAAAAAGACAATCTTCGCCGCGTTTTAACCGCCTTTGGCCATGAAGAGCAAAAGGCAAGAAATGTAATTATTGTTGGTGGGGGAAATATTGGTCTTAGCTTGGTAGAGCGATTAAAATTAAATGATGAAGATATTAATATCAAAATTATTGAAGCGGACCCACAGCGTGCACTATATTTAAGCGAGTACTTAAACGACACTACAATCATCAATGCCTCAGGGTTAGAGCGCCAAATTTTGGAAGAGGCGGGTATAAATAAAACAGAAACTTTGATTGCCGTTACAAATAACGATGAAACAAATGTATTGGTATGTTTACTGGCGCAACAACATGGATGTGATCGCGTTGTTCCATTAGTAAACAAAGGCTCATACAATAATTTAACCGCATCACTCGGCCTTGGGGTTATTGTATCACCTAAGGCAATTACCGTATCAACTGTTATGAAACATATAAGACGTGGACGCATAAAAGCTGTCCATAATATGCCCGGAAATTATGCCGAAGTTCTAGAAATTGAAGCTTCGGATACTTTAAGTTTTTTAAACTCTACCCTTAGATCAATTGAGTTTCCAAAGGGTGTTTTTGTTTGTGCCATTGAACGCAACGGTAAAATTATTATTCCCGACAAAAACACGGTTATCAAAGCGCAAGATCGTGTAACACTTATGGCTGTTCGGGGGCAGGCTGCTAAAGTTGAAAAAATGTTCTCCGCTCAAGTGGAAATTTTTTAGGATGTCAAAATTTGTTTATCTTAACGGGAAATATATTCCTCAAAAACATGCCGCAATTCATGTTGAAGATCGCGCCTTTTTATTTGGTGATGCGATTTACGAAGTTATCGCGTGTATTCATGGACATTTTGCAGATGAGCGCGCGCACCTAGATCGGCTAGAAAGATCATGTGCGGAGTTACAAATTAATATGCCTGTGGAACGTAAAACTTTACGTATTTTAATGCGCGAATTACTGCGGAAAAATAAAATTCAAAACTCTGCCATCTATATACAAATCACCCGTGGATCAGCCAAACGAGATTTTAAATTTCCATCACAAGATATTCGTCCAACCTTAATGATGATGACGCCTTATTTTGATTTTGAAAATAATCACGGCGTTTTACATGGTATTCAGGTTAAAACCGTCCCAGATATTCGATGGAAAAGGCGTGATATAAAATCTATCTTACTACTTCCACAATCAATGGCGAAGCAATCCGCGGTTGATGCAGGATATGATGATGCATGGATGGTAGATGATGATGGTTTTATTACCGAAGGGTCCGCCAGCAATGCCTATATCGTTAAAGACAAAGAAATAATTACCCGCCCCGTAACAAATGCAATTTTAAAAGGAACCACGCGAAACGCCCTTGAAAAACTTTGCGCTGAATTAAACTACAAATTTACCGAACGTAAATTTAAACCTGATGAAGCCTATCAAGCAGATGAAGCGTTTATAACAGGCGCAACCACTTTAGTGACCCCTGTTTTAAAAATTGATGATGCCAAAATTGGAAATGGAAAAATTGGTGATGTTTCAATAGCATTACGAAAAGAATATATGGCATATGTCAAAGGATTGCGTATGAAGCAAGTTAAGTGGGAAAGTGGACTATGATTAATAAATATAAAGCCATGATATTTGATTGGGATGGCACAATTGTCGATACGTGTGGCTTGATATTAGATGCCCATAATCATGTACGAAAATATTATGATGAGCCACTATGGACGATGGAAGATTTTATGGGGCGCGCCAGCCAATCGGCACGGGAATATTATCCAACGGTGTATGGTGATAAGGCAGATGAGGCACAAGAAATTTTATACGAATATGTTGAAAAAAAACATTTAGAGTATCTTGAACCGATGAAAGATTCTCAAAATTTGTTGGACGCCATCAAATTAAAAAATATACCTATGGCTGTTGTCAGCAACAAGCGACATAAAACATTGATAAAAGAAATCAAGCATGTTGCCTATGAAGAATATTTTGACTTTATAATTGGGGCAGGGGTCGCAAAAAAAGACAAACCGTCACCCGATCCATTATTAGATGCTATTCAAGCTTTAGATAAAAATTTGAAACCTGAAGATGTTCTTTATATCGGGGATACGGAAACAGATTTATTAACGGCCAAAAATGCAAAAACGCCTGTTGTTTTTGTACAATCAGATAAAGCGCGCCCAGATTTAATTGAAAAATATGCTCCAAATTATAATTATATTTCAATAACCGAATTTTATAATGATTTTTTCAATGATTTAGGAACAAAAACCGCTTTGATGGGTTGAAAACAAAGCATTATAGGCTTAAAACAAAGTTATTAAAGACACAAATAATAAGGAATAATAAAGATGTCTGAACGATCACAAAATGTACAAGATGTATTTCTCAATAAAATCCGCAAAGAAAAAATGACCGTAACGGTTTTCCTTGTTAATGGCGTAAAATTGCAAGGGATTGTAACGTGGTTTGATAATTTTTCGATGTTGCTCCGCCGCGAAGGGCAGGTTCAATTGATTTATAAACATGCCATCTCTACTATTATGCCTGGCGGCCCTCTCAATCTTCAAGAAGAAGATAGTGATCCTACGGAATAAGCATTTTTAATTGTATACGCACGAACCCATTATAGATACCGCGCTTGTCGTTCACCCTGTTTTTACCAACATTCCAACTGTTGATCGCGGTGATATAGACCAAGCCATTGAGGAAGCCGAAGGATTGGTTGCAGCCATAAATATGCCTGTTCTCAATTCATTACGTGTGAATATCGGACGTATAAATCCAGGGCGCTTATTTGGTAAGGGTACGCTTGAAAATATTGCAAAACAGGTTGAGGAACTTGAGCCTGATGTTGTGATGGTTAATCATATGCTTTCCCCCGTTCAACAACGCAACTTGGAAAAAGAATTAAAAGTAAAGGTTATTGACCGAACAGGTTTGATTTTAGAAATATTTGGACAACGCGCCCAAACAAAAGAAGGACGTATCCAAGTTGAGCTGGCGCAGCTTGATTACCAACGCTCACGCCTTGTAAAATCTTGGTCACACTTGGAACGGCAACGCGGCGGGCAAAGCTTTGTCGGGGGGCCGGGTGAAAGCCAGCTTGAACTTGATAAACGTATGATTGATGAGCGTATCATTAATCTAAAAAAAATATTGATCAAGGTTCGTAAAACACGCGAATTAGGCAGAAAAGCACGGGATCGTGTTCCTTTTCCTGTTATCGCGCTCGTTGGATATACCAATGCGGGCAAATCAACTCTATTTAACCTTTTAACTGGGGCAGATGTATTTGCGAAAGATTTGTTATTTGCAACTCTTGATCCCACGATGCGCCGTATTGAATTGCCGTCGGGGCGTATTGTTATCTTGTCTGATACTGTGGGGTTTATTTCTGATCTTCCCACTCACTTAATTGAGGCGTTTCGTGCAACATTGGATCAAACCCAATATGCAGATGTTATTTTACATGTGCGAGACACAACCCAAAATGATTATGATATTCATAAACAAAAGGTCATTGATATCATGCGTGATTTAGGGATCGAATATGAAAGTGACGAGCGTGTGTTTGAGGTTCTAAATAAAATTGATGCTTGCAATGATGCAAAACGTGTTGAGATTGAACGCCAAGCAAAGTTACAAAATAATGTCTTTGCCATCAGCGCTCATAAAAATATCAATGTTGATAATATGATGGTTCAAATTGATGCGTTTTTATCCCGCAAGTTTCAAATGTTAAACTACACGGTTCCCCATGAAGACGGACGCGCCATTGCATGGCTTTACCAACATGCTGAAGTGTTGGAAAACAAAGAAGGGGAGGACGCAGCCGATATTTTAGTGCATATTGATCCTGCCAACCGTGACAGATTCGAAGGATTATTCCCCTATGCCGCAACATATTAACCCTGAAAAAATTGCTGATATCATTACTGAGGTTTCAGCATTAAAAATTGAACCGCGATTTCAATCTTTGAATGAGAATGAAATTCATACAAAATCTGGCCCCACAGATTTGGTGACTATTGCCGATATCGAAGCCGAGGAAGAATTAACAAAAATCTTTAAAGATATCCTACCCGGATCTTATGTCGTTGGGGAAGAAGCAGTATCACGGACAGAAGTCTGTACAACATCTTTAGGCTCAGAAGATGGATATGTTTGGGTCATTGACCCAGTTGATGGGACAAATAACTTTGCATCAGGTAAGCCAGTATATGGCACTATCGTAGCACTAGCGCATACGGGTGAGGTTGTACAATCATGGATATATGATATTCCAAATCGGCGCATGGCTATTGCAGAAAAAGGATCAGGTGTTGAAATCAATGCAACAAAAAGAACCTTTCCAAAAAATAACGGAGAGCTGAAAAATATGCGCGGTTTTATTAGCCGTAAATTCCTCCCTCAAAAGATGCAAATAGAATTAAAACCTGTTTTAGATGAGCATTTTGGTAATGTGGAAACATATCTTTGTTGCGCACACGAATATTTGGATATTTTAGAAGGGAATAGCTATTTTTCAATGTATTCACGTATTCGACCATGGGATCATTTGGCTGGTGCGATGATGTTGGAAGAGGCGGGGGGATATGTTCGAAAATGGGATGAAAGCTTATACCGACCGGGTGATGAGCGCGGCGGGTTAATCAATGCACCATCAAAAGAAATTTGGAAAGAAATCTACAATCATTTGCTACGCGATTTTTGATTGTTCCAACTTTCTAGCATTTCATTAAGGGATAAATCTTTAAAATTTATATTGGATTCTTTCGCGTCTTTTTCCATACCTTTAAATCGATTCACAAACTTATTATTGGCTTTACGCAACGCTTCTTCACTGTTTAAGCCTTCCATTTGGGCGTAATTGACAAGGCAGAAAAGCAAATCTCCAAATTCTTCTTCTTTGTTTTCTAATGATTTTGCCTTTTTAAATTCTTGAATTTCTTCGATAATTTTATCAAAAGCCAAAGTCGAATTTGGCCATTCAAAACCAGTTCTTGCCGCTTTCTTTTGTAATTTTTGAGCACGGAGAAGGGCGGGTAGACCCTTTGTTACAATATCAAGTGCGCCGTCTTCGCCTAAATTTTCGCTATCTTTTTGGGTATCCCAAATCAGATCAACATCGCTCACATTCTTTGCTTTGGTATCACCAAAAACATGCGGGTGGCGCGAAATCATTTTTTCGCTAACTTGATGAACAACATCATCAAAATTAAACAAATTATTTTCCGATGCTATTTGAGCATGATAAATAACTTGTAATAAAAGATCGCCCAACTCGTCTTTTAAAGCATTAAAATCATTTGATTCAATGGCATCGGCAACTTCATAAGCCTCTTCAATGGTATAGGGAAGGATGGATTTAAAATCTTGCACTCTATCCCATGGGCATCCCGTGACAGGATCCCTTAAAGATTCCATAATAAATTTAAGCTTTTCTATTGGTGGCTGTTTTATCATTTAAATCTTTCCTTGGAACGATTAAGCTTTAAAATTGTTCATTCTACAATAACCAAAGGAGATAGAATGTCTAATCAAGAAGTGAATTCCAATAATCCTGTTGCAAAAGCATTGCAGGAAGTTTTGCGGGCAAAATATAGTCTGTTTTTACAAAAGCATAATTATCATTGGAATGTAGAAGGTCCACGTTTTCACTCACTTCATGTGATGTTTGAAGAACAATATAATGAGCTTTTTAAAGCGATTGATGTGGTTGCGGAACATATTCGTGCCATTGGTGAATATGCGTTGCCGTTTGAAGATGAAAGTATTTTAAAATTTATGTCAGATTTAAAAAATCCTTTAACATCAGATGATAATGCGATTGATCGTTCATATTTAATGGTTGAAAATTTAATTACCTTAAATCAAAAAGTAATTGATACATGTCAAAACGCAAAAAAAGCCGCAGTAAACGCAGAAGATGATGAAACCGAAGATTTAATGATCGAACGCATAACACAACATAAAGAAGTTATCTGGATGCTCAGCAGCATTAACAAACGATAATTAACAAAAGATAATTTTTAAATAAAAAAGGGAGCATTAGATAGAATGCACCCTTTTATAAAAACTTAATGTGATAATATATATTATGTAAATTAAAATATTATCTTTTTTACTTAACTATATGAAAACATTCTTTTTGCTGCAATTACGCTTGCTCCAGCAACCAATGCCATTCCTAAATATGCTCCAGAACTATCTAATGGAACTGGTGCAGGCATATCAACAATAGGATTAACAACTTCAGTTATTGTTTTAAATCCGCATATGATGCTATCACCATTACCAAAGATAGTTACTTGATTATCGCTACAAATCTTTTTTGTGTTATCTATGTTTACAATTTCTTCAAAGTTAAAAACATCACCAGATATTGTGGCTCCTAAAATAGTGTCACCGATTGAAGTAGAGCTACCGCCAATTACAAAACCGCCTATAGAAACGTCTCCACCACCATTACTTAAATGAGATGTTGAAGATGAGCCAGAATTTGCAATGGCAGCTACTATCAAATCTCCATCAGAATTAGGCAAAGAAATTACTGATTCGCAATGACGAATTTCTAGTTTGTTACCTTCTTGATTAAATGTAGTACAAATAGGTTGTCCAAACCCTTCGCATCCAGAAGTTGCTGCAGTTTCATAATCATCCATAATGCTTTGTGACCCGCGTGCGGCACCTGTGACACCATCTGCAGCAAATAAATCTCCGATAGACATAAATGTAACATCACCGTTGTCATTTATTTGCAAAGCTGCTTCACTTCCTGGTGTTTCAAATCGGGTATAATTAATATGGCCTGGAGTTGCATTTTCCATACCAGTCCCACATTGAAGAGCTTGTGTACTAATAGCAGTAGCCATTTCCTGAGGATCTACACCATAAGGGATTTCTATTTCTGCAATTAAATTGGCATCTGCAACATTTACTTTTAAAGCTGGCAAATATTGTTCAACACTTGCTTGGCAAGTTGCTGTTTCTACCTGCGCATCATCCCAAACATCGCCATCAATTTCTTTAGTAATAGTTCTTCCCGTATCTGATGAAACTGCAGTAATAGTAACATCACCATCAATTTCTTCATTAATGCGCAATGCTTGATCTGCTAATCCATTTGCTGATGTATCAAATGATACTGGCTTATTATTAATTTTAACTGAAACCGAATCAACAATATAAGGAAAGCCAATTTGAACGACCCCATCATCACGGATATATGAAGTATTTGCGCTAAGTTCGCTTATCTCTGCTCCAGTTAACGTTTTACCTTCAGGCGAAATAATTACACTATTATTTATAGGAGTTATTAATGTCATTTCACAAGTAAGTTCACCATTGATAAGGTCAAGAGTAGGTTTTATTGAAACCCCTTCTTTCGCAAGCTTATCACTAGCAACGCTACCTAATTGCGCACTGCCGTTAGAAATCACTTCACGACTTAAAGTCAATCCGCCATTATTAAAAGGATTAATTGTAGCCATTTTTTTCACCTATATTTTGTTAAGTTGTGCTTTAATACATAAAAAATACAAGTTATGTCAAGGAAATTTTAATAATTTTGTCAAACAGGGTGAAAAAATTCACTTTTGTTCGTGTTGCAAATTCTTTTTCGGTCAAGATTTAGTAAATTCAGCTATGAATAACCCTGTATGTCTAATAAAGGCTGGTTCATTTGTTTTTCCACGAAATGGCGTAGGCGCCAAATATGGGGCATCTGTTTCAATTAAAATACGATCTATCGGCAATTGTTGCGCTATTTCACATAATTCATCATTATTTTTGAAGGTTATCATTCCAGAAAATGATATATAAAACCCTTCTTCTATAGATTTTTGTGCCAACCACTCATTGGAGCTAAAGCAATGCATAAGAACCTTTGTTTTACCGTCACAGGCCCCTTCTTCTTTCAAAATCCTGTAAGTATCTTCCTCGGCGTTGCGGGTATGGATAATAAGGGGGAGACCAGTTTCTTTTGCGACATGTATATGCTTACGAAAACTAATCGCTTGATCTTCACGGGGGGAATTATCATAAAAATAATCAAGGCCAGACTCCCCTATTCCAATAATTTTATTGTGTTTGTTTGCTAAATTAATAATATCATCTGCATTAAATGCTTTCTCAGCATCTAATCCTGCATCATGCGGGTGCGTGCCGATGGAACACCAAACATTTTCATGTTTACTAGTAATATCTAATAATGTGTCTAATTCTTCAGAAATGCGGCAACATATTGTTTGCATTCCTTCGATACCATTTTCTTTTGCCCTTGTAATAATTTCATCAGGCGTATCATCATTATTTTGATGATTGAGATGACAATGCGAGTCAATCCACATCTAATTATGCCGCTTCATTGGCTTCTAAACGAGGGAAAACGCCTTCGGGTTTGTTGATTTGAGTGCCAGAAGCAAGAGCATAATTTTGATGAATATGTTTAAACAACCGTTCATCTTCATTGATTTTTAGTTGGTTTAAAAGTTTATCCGCACTTTGCGGGATAACAGGTTGTATCGCAATTCCTAGAACACGCACAATTTCCGCTAAAACATATAAAACAGTTTCCATGCGTTTAGGATCAGTCTTTTTCAATCCCCAAGGTGCTTGTGCATCGACATAGCCATTGGCATCAATCACCAAACGCCAAATGGTTTCCAACACACGATTAAATTGCATTTTATCTGCCTGTTCTTGCATCATAGGTACAAGTTTATCATAGGCATGGCTTAATAATATCTGATCTTCATCTGTAAAATCATCACATTCGGGTATTTTCCCATCACAATTTTTATGTATCATTGAAAGGGTGCGCTGCGCCAAATTACCTAATCCATTGGCCAAATCACTATTTAATCGTTGAACTGCAAATTCATGAGAAAAGTTACCATCTTGCCCATGGGATACTTCACGCATAAGAATATAGCGTGTGTTATCAAGGCCATAAGTATCTATCAAATCTTGCGGTGCGATAACATTTCCAACCGATTTTGACATTTTTGCACCATTAACATTGATAAAACCATGCGCGAAAACTTGCTTTGGCATTGGCAGGTTTGCTGCCATTAAAAATGCGGGCCAGTAAACGCAATGAAAACGAATAATATCTTTTCCGATAACATGAAAATCCGCAGGCCAAAACGCCTTAAAGCTTTGCTGTTCCATATTAGGATAACCAATTCCCGTAAGATAATTGGTTAAGGCATCAAGCCATACATACATCACATGACGTTCATCATCGGGAACAGGAACCCCCCATGAAAAATTGGTACGAGAGATTGAAATATCCTGCAATCCCCCCTTCACAAATGAAATAATTTCATTACGGCGCGATTGCGGTGCAATGAACTCAGGATGCGTTTCATATAGTTCAAGTAACTTCTCAGCATAAGCTGATAACCTAAAGAAATAGCTTTCTTCTTCTACCCATTCAACAGGCGCGCCAGATGGTGCAAGTTTGAATTTATTGCCTTCGGTATCTTCACCTTCGGTTAACTCGTTCTCGGCAAAATAGCCCTCATCCCGAACGCTGTACCATCCTTCATATTTACCAAGATAGATGTCATCATTGCCATTATCGCGAATGGTTTCCCAAATCGCTTGTGATGCTTCATAATGGCGCGGTTGTGTTGTGCGTATAAAATCATCGTTAGAGATGTTAAGCTGTGTGGTCATATCTTCAAATTTTTGAGCAATTTTATCACAGAATGCCTTTGGCTCCATCTCATTTGCCTCGGCTGTTTTAGCAACCTTTTGACCATGTTCATCCGTGCCCGTTAAAAACATGACATTGTATCCGTCAAGTCGCTTAAACCGAGCCATAACATCTGTCAAAATTTGCTCATAAGCATGCCCCAAATGCGGTGCACCATTTACATATGAAATCGCAGTGGTGATATAAAAATTCTTGTCTTGTGTTTCTTTTGGCATGTTCTGCTTGCTTTTTTGGCTAAAATTATGGTTAAACCTTAATTGATATGACACAAAACGCCGCAAAAGAAAATACTATACCGACCAGTAATCAAAAGAAGCTCTATATTAAGACATGGGGTTGTCAGATGAATGTGTATGATTGCATCCGTATGGCTGATATTCTGCGCCCCTTTGGCTATCAAGTGGTGGAACAACCCGAAGGCGCGGATATGATTATCTTGAATACATGCCATATTCGGGAAAAAGCAACGGATAAAGTATTCTCAGAAATTGGTCGCTTGAAAAAGCATAAAGACTTGAAAGAAGCTGAAGGCGGTAAGATGCTTATGGCTGTTGCCGGATGTGTCGCGCAAGCCGAAGGGGATTTTATTCTTCAACGCGCGCCTGTTATTGATATGGTTTTTGGCCCTCAAACCTATCACGAATTGCCCGAAATGGTAGCAAAAGCAACAGGTGCGTATGGCAATAATCGTATTGTTAATACAGAGTTTCCAAGTGTGACAAAATTTGACAGCTTGCCCGAAGAACAACATCAAGGAGCGGCAGCTTTTTTATCTATTCAAGAAGGATGCGACAAATTTTGCACCTTTTGTGTCGTGCCTTATACGCGCGGGGCAGAATACTCGCGCCCTGTTGATAAAATTGTGGAGGAAGCAAAACGTCTTGTGGATAATGGTGCAAAAGAAATCACGCTTTTAGGACAAAATGTCAATGCCTATCACGGGGCAGATACGAGTGGTAAAATATGGGGTTTAGGACGATTAATTGAGGCCGTGGCAGAAATTGATGGGTTGGAGCAAATCCGCTACACCACCTCCCATCCACGTGATGTGGATAAAGAATTAATTAATGCCCATCGCGATGTGAATAAATTAATGCCTTTTTTACACCTCCCTGTACAAAGTGGGTCTGATAAGATTTTAAAGGCAATGAATCGCAAACATACCGCCGATCACTACCGCGAAATTGTTGCCGATTTACGTGCCGCACGCCCTGATTTGGTCTTTTCATCCGATTTTATTGTAGGTTTTCCTGGGGAAACAGATCAAGATCATGAAGACACAATGCAACTGATCCGCGATGTAGAATTTGCATCTGCTTATTCCTTCAAATACTCCGCCCGTCCCGGTACACCCGCAGCAAATATGAGTGCGCTGGTACGCGAAGATATAAAATCAGCGCGATTGGCGCAATTGCAAGAATTAGTAAATGAACAATATTTTGCATTTAACAAGTCATGTGTGGGTAAAACCACAAATGTTTTATTTGAACGTAAAGGGCGACATGAAGGGCAATTACAAGGCCGCACCCCATTTTACCAAGCCATTAATGTCCCCGCAAATAAACGCTTGATTGGCCAAATTGCTGATGTAAAAGTTATAAGAGCTACCCCTAATGCTTTAGTTGGTGAAATTGTGATGTATGATAATGAAAATATTGCAATATCCGCATAATTTTATGATATAATTAGTGATATCAATAATTTAGAAGGTGTATTATCGCTCAACAATCTGCACATACTATATCATTATCGTTTGATGATAACTCCCTCCTCCCCTATCTTTTTGGTGAACATAATTGGCACCTGCGTCATTTGGAAAAGGCGCTTGGCGTTTCAATATCTTCGCGTGCCAATATGGTTTCTATTCAAGGTAGTAAAAAGTCCGCATTGGAAGCAGAAAATATTCTGAATACGCTATGGGAAAAGATTTTACGCAATCAAGATGTGACGACTAGCGAAATTGACGCTGCCATTCGTTTTATAAATTCTGATAAAAAAGACCTTCAAAAAGGAAAATCTATGACTAAAAATCGTTTAAAGAAAAAAGAGAAATCATCTCAAAAAGATAATGTTCTTTATGATGAAAAAGCAGGGATTAAAACGTATAAAAACAAATTAATATCCCCCCGCTCCCCCAATCAAAAACATTATATTGAGGCGATACGAAATAATGATATGGTTTTTGGTGTCGGTCCCGCGGGAACGGGTAAAACATTTTTGGCGGTTGCGGCGGCGGTACACATGTATCAAGAAGGATTAATCGAACGTATGGTTTTTTGCCGCCCCGCAGTTGAAGCGGGGGAAAATTTAGGGTTTTTGCCTGGCGATATGCTGGAGAAGATTGACCCATACTTACGCCCAATATTTGATGCGTTACATGATATGATGCCCCCCGAAGAAGTACCAAAAAAAATTGAAAGCGGGGATATTGAGATTGCTCCCCTTGCCTTTATGCGGGGGCGTACCTTAAAAAATGCCTTTGTGGTTTTGGATGAGGCTCAAAATACAACATCAATGCAGATGAAGATGTTTCTGACCCGTATGGGTGAAGGAACACGTATGGTTATAACAGGCGATCCTTCACAAGTAGACTTACCAAATAATACGCAAAGCGGCCTTAAAGAAGCAATGAGTATTTTAAGCAATGTTGAAGAAGTCCCCTTTGTTCATTTTGATGCCGCAGATGTGGTTCGTCATAAGTTAGTGTCCAAAATTATTGAGGCTTACGATAAGCATGACTTCCGAAACAGATAGGCTTGACTCATTTAAAACGCGAAAAATAGAGATTGATGTTTCAATACAAAATCCTGCTTGGGAAAATTTAGCACATATTGAAAAAATCGTTGTTGAAGCGGCGACCAATGCTTTGCATGGCGCAATTCTTCCTAAACCAGTTATTGGTCGTGATTTGGAAGTTAGTCTGGTTTTAGCCAATGATGAATTGTTAAAAGTTTTAAATAATAATTACCGTAATCAGGATAAACCAACAAATATCCTTACTTTTGCAACGCTGGATTCACCCAATTTTATTGAAGAAGGCACCCTGTCTTTAGGGGATGTTATTATCGCCTATGAAACGGTTGTTGCGGAAGCGCAAAAAGACGGGAAATTTATTACCGACCATGTGCGCCATTTAATCGTCCATGGTGTTTTACATCTTTTGGGGTACGATCATATTGATGATGATGACGCAACAGATATGGAAACACTAGAAATACGGATTTTAGAAACAATGGGTGTACAAAACCCTTACACATTAATGTAATTTCATTTATAGTTTACAAATCATGTTAAAAACTGAAGAATTTAATTCCGCGCCTTCCTCTACACATTATGGTGAGGATATACATAAATCCAAATCTACAAATTTTATAAAATCTGTCAAAGGGCTTTTTGGGAAATCAAAAAATAGCTCCGAAGGATTGCGCGAAGTTTTAGAAGAATATATGGAGGAAATGAGCGAGGATGATAGCTATAATACATCTGTTGCCACGCATGAATCCGCACTTATTTCAAACGTTCTCAAACTTCGTGATCGGAGTGTTATTGATGTCATGATACCGCGCGCGGATATTGCCGCTATTGACGTTAACTCTAATGTTCAAGAAATGATGGCATTGTTATCTGAAAAACAATATAGCCGTATTCCCGTTTATCGCGATACATTAGATAATATTTTAGGAACAGTTCATATCAAAGATTTATTATCCAGTATGGCAAGTAATTTGGAATTAAATCTTAAATCTCTTATTCGTCCCGTTCCTATTGTCTCCCCCTCCCTACCCGTTCTTGATTTATTATTAAAAATGAAAAGTGATCGTAAACACATGGTTATGGTAATCGATGAATATGGCGGTATTGATGGATTGGCAACAATTGGCGATGTCATAGAAGCCATCGTTGGTGAATTTGATGATGAATTTGATACTGAGACTGCCCCGCAAATGACAATGCGTACCGATGGAACATTAATCGCAGATGCGCGTCTTGATATCGAAGATTTTGAAAATCGTTTTGGGTATATATTAAGTGAGGAGGAACGTGAAGAAAATGATACCCTTGGGGGCTTGGTTTTTTTCATCGCAAACCGAATACCCGCAAGAGGCGAAGTAATTAAACATGACACAGGTATGGTTTTTGAAATTATTGATGCCGATCTACGACGTATTAACCGCATACGCGTTCAAAACATACCCAATCAAAAAGAATAGATTTTATAATGCGTACCAATGTTGTTAATTTCCTAATTTGCGCTGTTTTAGGGATCATTTTATCATTTGCCCAAGCGCCTTATGATTATTGGTTTTTAATCTTTCCTGTGTTCTCAGGGCTTTATTATCTTTATTGTCAATTTGATACAAAAAAATCTGTTTTCTTTGGTGGGTTTTTATTCGCACTTGCTTATTTCATTTCTGGATTACATTGGATTGGTAATGCGTTGTTGGTGGATGGGAATGAGTTTAAATATATGTGGCCATTGGCCGTTATTGCTTTGCCATGCTTGCTTTCTTTATTCACTGCATCATCACTTTTACTCGCCCATATATTTACGGTGAAAAAAACAGCTTTAGGGTTTATTGCATTTTGTACATTTTTGACATTATCCGAATTTACGCGCGGATATATTTTTACAGGGTTTCCCTGGAATCTCTATGGCTATACTTGGTTAGGATTAATGCCAATCGCTCAAATCTCAAGCGTAGTTGGTCCTTATGGATTAACATTACTAACCATTTTATGGGGTGGGATTTTTGGGTATATCTTTTTAAATAGAAAAAAATCAATTCTATTATCTATTTTAGTTATTTCGTCCTTTTTTGCTGTTTTTGCGTATGGTCAAATAATGTTATCCAATAAGGAAACTGAAAATCTTGAAGATGTTTTTGTGCGTATCGTCCAACCCAACATTCCACAAAAAACAAAGTGGGAACCTGATTCACTGGCACAAAACTTTAAAAAGCATATCGAACTTTCGAAAAATATTCCTACCGATAAAAAAACAATGATTATATGGCCTGAAACCGCCATCCCTCCTACAATTATAAGTAGTATAACGGCAAAAAAAGAATTCCAGTCTATTTTAAATGAAAATACAATTTTACTTACAGGTGGATTGAAAGTTTTGCCTTCGACTGAAACTAAATTTTTAGAGTATTATAATGCGATAATAAAATTTGACGGGATAAATGATCCGGAAAAAATTTATAGCAAAAGCCACCTTGTTCCATTTGGTGAATATATTCCTTTTCAACAATTCATCCCTTTAAAACCCGTTGTTAGTTTTACAGGGTTTAAACGTGGAAATGGGAAAACAACACTTAAAATTAATGATTTCCCTAGCTTTAGCCCCCAGATTTGTTATGAAATTATTTTCCCAGATCGTATGGTGAATAAGAAAGAAGGTCAGCCTGAATTTATATTAACCGTAACAAATGATGCCTGGTATGGCGATAGCGCCGGCCCTAGACAACATTTTGCCTCAGCAAGGTTTCGGGCGATAGAGCAAGGGATTCCCGTTTTACGTGCTGCTAATACAGGTATTAGTGGTATTATTAATCCTTATGGTCAGATTAATGAGAAGCTACCTTTGCTTCAAACTGGTTTTATTGATGGATATATCCCTAAATCAATAGGCAATCCAACATTTTATGGTCGATTTGGGCATATAATATTCTTGCTTTTTTCAGGAGCGATTATAATTCTTACATTAATTCAGCGTTATAAATAAATCATACCTTATGTTAATTGCTTGCATACCTGTGTAAGTTTTGCTAATTATTATAAATACAACGTGAGATATATATTATGAAACAACAAAAATTATCCCCCCCTACCTCTTCTTCTTCTAAAAGTAAGAAGGGTAAAGCCAATGAAATTGATGATTATATCGGTAAAAAATTGCTTGAGTTTAGAGGAAAATATAACTTAACCCAAGCCGATGTTGCTTCAAAATTAGATGTTTCTACTCAGCAATATCAAAAATATGAAAATGGGGATAATCGCCTTTCACTCTCAAAGTTTTTACATCTTTCACGCTCTATCGCATTTCCATTAAAAGATTTTGTTGATGGGTATATCCAAGAATCTCAAAAATCAATTGAAAGTGGTTTATCCGATAATGCCCAAGCATCATTAAATGCTATTGAATCTCTAAATTCGGAGACAAACAAAGATACTTCAGATTTGATTAAGGCTTATCATTCTATTGAAGATAATGAAAAACGTAGAAATTTTGTTAAAGCGGTCAAAGAAATGGCAAAAGCTTTAAAATAAATCCTTTTAAATTTTATTGCACCTCGTTAAATTAACTTTTTAAAACTTTAAAAAGAAATAATCATTATGAATGCGACTGCTTCTACTATGCCTACACTTCAAAATAATATAAATTCTGAAAATGCCTTGAGTGATTTTACGTTCACAAGCGAATCTGTATCCGAAGGGCATCCTGATAAAATATGTGATCAAATCTCCGATAATATTGTTGATGCCTTTTTAAAAGAAGACCCTCAATCTCGTGTTGCCATAGAAACTGCCGTTACAACGGATTATGTTGGTATTTTTGGTGAAACACGTGGCCCTGATAGCATTACACCTGACGTTATGGAAGAATTGGCACGCAATACCATAAAAAAGATTGGTTATGATCAAAAAGGCTTTAGCTGGAAAACTGCGCGCTTTGATATTCGCGCCCATTCCCAATCTGTTGATATTGCACAAGGGGTCGATGCCGAAGGAGCTGGTGATCAAGGGATTATGTTCGGCTATGCTTGCAATGAAACTGAGCAATTAATGCCTGCGGCTATCCAATATTCACATGATATTTTACGTACCCTTGCCAAAGGTCGCCATTCTGGAGAGATTAAGGGTTTGGGGCCAGACTCAAAATCACAAATATCTTTAAACTATAAAAATGGGCAACCTGTGGGTGCAGCCTCCATCGTTGTTTCCACGCAACATGATGAAAATATGTCACAAGATGATGTTCGTGAGATTGTTCGTAATTATATTATTAAAACAATTCCTGAAGGTTGGATGTGTCCAGAGGATGAATTATACGTTAATCCAACAGGACGGTTTGTAATCGGCGGTCCTGTGGGTGATGCAGGTTTAACGGGGCGTAAGATTATTGTTGATACCTATGGCGGTGCCGCGCCCCATGGTGGCGGTGCCTTTTCGGGCAAAGATCCAACAAAAGTTGACCGCTCTGCCGCCTATGCTGCGCGTTATGTTGCAAAGAATATTGTTGCCGCAGGATACGCCCAAAGATGTACGATACAGGTTTCATACGCCATTGGTGTTGCAAAACCTATATCCTTTTTTGTGAATACACATGGGACAGGCACTGTTCCTGAAACACAAATTCAAAAGGCTGTTAACGCTTGTATTGATCTTAGCCCCCGTGGTATTCGGGAGCATTTAGAACTTAATAAGCCAATATATGCGCGTACTGCGGCCTATGGCCATTTTGGTCGTGCTGCTGAAGATGATGGTGGGTTCTCTTGGGAAAAAACTGATCTTATTAATGCCTTACAAAAATCACTAGGCTAAACCAAATTGTCACAGCAAGATAATCATCCCAATGAGAATCTTGAATGGCGGTTTTATGGCCGCCGTGCAGGGCGAAAATTAAATCGTTTTCGTCAGCAAGTCATGGATGAAGTTTATCCTAAATTTCAAATTTCAAATGATCTTCTTCATTCTGATCAATCTTTAACAATTGATAATTTGTTTGAAGAGAAAGGCGAAAAAACCATTTTGGAAATTGGATTTGGTAATGGTGAACGACTTGCAGAAATGATGCGTCGCCACCCCAATTATAACTATATTGGTGCAGAAGCATTTATAAATGGTGTTTCTTCTTTTTTAACTGAAGATGGGGTCTGCAATTCAAAAAATTTGCGCTTGCTGGCTGATGATGCCCTTCCCCTTGTTAAATCATTGGAAGAGAATGCGGTAGACGAGATTTATATTTTAAATCCAGACCCATGGCATAAAATGCGCCATTTTAAGAGGCGGATTATTAATAAAGAAAATCTTGAGGCTTTCATACGAATTTTAAAACCGACAAGGGCGATTAATTCTTTCTACTGATGTTCCCGATCTTTCGGAATGGATGATAACCCATGCAATGCGTCAGGAAAACCTGCAATGGATTGCAAATTCGAAATATGACTGGCTATTACCGCCTAAAAATTGGATAAAAACCAGATATGAAACAAAAGGGGCCAAAGGAGCAGCCTGTATGCATTATATGTTTTTTGAATGTAAGAAGACTATGCGTTAATCAAATTGAAGACATTTATAATTACAACCCTTTTATCTAAATTAGCATAACGGGCTTGTGCAAATAATTCTTTTATTTGTGAGGATAAAGATAAACATTTTTCAAGATCAAAATCATTTGCAAAATTCTTAAACCCTTGCGCATCAAAAGGATAAGAGGGTTCAGTTTCTCTTGCTTTTGAATAAATAATATTTTCAAAAAACTTTGTAAAAACCATTTCAATGATATTAAAGGCATTATCTTGGCCCAACCGCCCTGCACTATCTGAGAACTTATGAATCTCCAAATTACTAATTTTAGGATAGGTTTTTAAAATATTCAAACAAGTCTCTATTGTCTCTAAACCCTTATTTTCTAAAATAATTTTTGCTTGTCCAATACTTTGGTTTGAAAAAAGATGGAGTAAATTTAATTCTTGATTAGATAAATCGTTATTCTCCATCTTTAAAAGCGTATTAAAATTTTCATGGCTTAACCCATCAAACTCTATAACGCGACAGCGCGAGCGTATGGTTGGGATCATCGCCCCTAAACGATGACAAATTAGTATAAGTAAAGCGTGTTTTGGTGGTTCTTCCAAAATTTTTAATATTGCATTTTGGGCGTTACGATTCATCATATCGGCATCATCAACAATAACAATACGCCACCCTCCATTAGATGATGTCATTCTTAAGAATGGCGCAATTTTACGCGCCATTTCAACATTAAGCTCATTCTTTGGTTTTTGCGTTTTGGGATCAATATACCGTTCAACCGTGAGTAAATCAGGATTCCCCTTTGATGCCACTTGGGAAAATATAGGATTATCTCTTTCAATATCTAGAGAGCTCAATTCCGACCTTGGGGTAACGCCAAACATGCTGTCCTGATTGGAATCATTAATCTCATAATTTAAAAGGGCGCGTGCCAATCGTTGCGCCATAGTAGATTTGCCAATTCCCTTTTGACCCGAAAAAATTAAGGCATGGGGCAACGTATCTTTATTAATAAGTGATAAAAGCAATTCTTCAACGCCCTCATGCCCTATCATTAAATGAGACATATGTGGCGCATCTAATCGTTGATGGGAAGGCGACGTTGAACGCTCCACTTCATCATAAGGATCAAAATTTTCATCTTCATCAAAAAGCATGGGGCAGTTTTTCTATAACAATATCTTTAATTTTTTGGGCGATATTCTCAATTTCATTGTTTGCATCAATAACACAAAAACGATCCGAATTATTTTTTGCTAGATCAATAAACCCATTTCTTAAGTCGCTATAAAATTGGAAATCTCCTTGATCGTAATGATCGCCCTCTCCACGTTTTTTTACCCTTTGCATTGCTATTTCTGCGGGTATATCCAATAAGAATGTTAGGTTGGGGATAAAATTACCGACTATTCTTGTTTCTAAATTATAAATAAAATCCATATCAATTGCTTGTAAATATCCTTGATAGATACGTGTTGAATCAATATAGCGGTCACATAAAACAACTTTGCCCGATTGCAAGGCGGGCGCAATTACATTTTTAATATGCATCGCACGCGCAGCGAACAACAGCAAAAGCTCGGCCTCCGCTGTCCAATGACCACCAAATTTTTTATGACTTAAAAGATTACGAATTTCTTCAGCGGCATCTGTACCCCCTGGCTCTCGCGTAGTGATAACATCATATTTTTGTAGTTTTAAAAAATCAGCAAGTTTTTGTATTTGAGTTGTTTTTCCAACCCCCTCACCGCCTTCAAATGTTATGAAATAACCATCATCCATTTTATATAGCGTTTAGAAAAATATGTTTAAATTTTGCGCCATAGCGTTTGAAGAAACCCGCACGCTCAACATTCTCAGCAGCATAAAGTGGTATCTTTATATCATCTTGATTTGGAATTTGGATTAATAACGCTCCTACCTGATCGCCTTTTTGAATAGGCGCAATCAATGGTGCATTAAATCCTGCGTTCATCTTGACATCTTCGGGGCGTATTGATTGTGCGATTGTAGCTTTAATCTCATCTTTCGCAATGAGTGCGACTGTGTCTTCTTTACCCATTGCAACAGGGGCTTGAGCAATGTTTTTGCCTGATGATAATAAAGAAACATTTTTGAAATTATTTAAAGCCCATTGCATCAAACGTTGCGATTCTGCGGCACGTTCAGACATGCTTTCTATTCCATTTAAAACCATGATAACGCGGCGATTATCTTTTGTAGCCGACCCGATAAGACCATATCCTGCGGCCTCGGTATGGCCTGTTTTAATACCATCAGACTTAAATTTATTATTGAGAAGCGGGTTGCGGTTTGATTGTTTAATTCCAGAAAATTCAAACTCTTCTTCTGCAAACATTTTATATTCTTCAGGGTAATTTTCAATCAGAAATTTTGACATAACAGCCAAATCTTTAGCGGTTGAATAATGATTATCATCTGGCCAACCACTCGCGTTCACAAAATTACTATTTGTCATTCCAATTTCTTTGGCGCGTGCGTTCATTTTTTCAGAAAATATATCTTCATCACCGTATAAACCTTCGGCAACGGCTATTGTCGCATCATTTCCTGATTGAATAATAATTCCCCGTAATAGATCTTCAACACTGACATCTGATCCTTGTGCAATAAACATTTTTGAGCCCCCTTTTTTCGAGGCTTTTTCACTAATTTTAAATTCGGTAGAAGGGGAAATGCGTCCTGCTTTCAGGGCATCAAAAACCATAATGGTCGTCATAACCTTACTCATCGATGAGGTTGGCATTTTTTGATTTGCTGCTTTTTCAAGCAAAACCTGACCTGTTTCAAAATCAATTATATAAGCTTCTTTTGCCTTGGTTGGCATTTCAGATGCTATTGCTACACTTGAAAAGAAAATAAATCCAAAGCCCACCATAAATAATAATTTAAAATAAAGAATTATAGTAAATTTGTTGATAGATAATTTTGTCATGGTTTTTCTTTGCTTAAAATTTATTTTAAAATTATTCAATGATTATAACGGCATTGCTATTACCGCTATCATTTAATTGTTCAATCGTTGAATTTGCAAGCGCACGATTGCTAAAGGGTCCTAATCGAACGCGGTAGAATGGTTTGTTGTTAACTTGCGTTTTATATATTCTAGAAGGTGCGATATTACTGACCTGATTGCTATAACGAAGGGCATTTTGTTCATTCGCGAACGCTCCCGCTTGAACATAAACGCGGCCATTTAAACTTTGTGGTATTGGGGGAGCGTTTGAAGCAATAATAACATTTTCTTGTTGTCCCAATACTTGACGTTCAACGGGGCGTGGACTTGGGTATGGTGTCGTTGATGGTGGTTTTATTCCCGAATTGTTAGACATTACAACTTGTGTAACAGGTTCGGGTTTTAATTCTGGCCTAACATTGTAGGGCGTATTCACATTACTAACTGAATGCGCATGTTTATATCTATTTTGATTAAGGGCGACTTCGTATCCCGTGGTATCGCGTTTTTCTTTTGCCGCTTGGGCAACGTATCGGCTTTCGTTCGGCATAACTTCCATACGAATTTTTGCAATACCATCTTTTTTAAATCCCAACGATTTTGCAGCACGTTCCGATACATCCAAAATTCTGTTATGGGCAAATGGTCCGCGATCATTTACCCGCAAAATGATGCTTCTACCATTTTTTAAATTTGTGACACGAATTATACTGGGTAATTGTAGAGTACGGTGAGCGGCTGTTAGATCATTTTTATTAAAGATTTCTCCATTTGCCGTTTGCTTACCATGAAAACCAGGTCCATACCATGATGCCATGCCCACTTCGGTATGGTTAAAAGTTTCAGCAGGATAATATTGGCGGTTCTTAATTGTATAAGGCGTACCAATTTTATAATATCCTTTACTGGTTGGGGCATCTGTTGGGAATGGAATTTGTTTTGCCATATGTGCAACATAAGTTGTTTCAGAACAGCTGGAAATAAATGCAAAACTAACAATTATTAAACAAAGAGTAAGAGGGTTTTTATGTATCATAAATCTATGTCGATCTTCTATTGGCTTATATGACTACTTTATTTCTGACTGGCAATCGCATCAGCCAAAAGACCGACAGAGGTTGCAAAATATGTCGACCTGTTCCAATCCATAATTGTGCGGTAATTATCATAAATAATATACGTTTCACCTGCTAACCCATCGGGGGCAATTATCGAAGCTTGCATATTTTCTTGAGGTAATGCACCACCACCATATGTTTTCACACCCAATGACGACCAATAAGATAAAGGTTTTTTAATTTTTCGCCCTTCCATATTTGATGGAAAATTGGGTGGAACAGTAACACGTCGGCCCCAACGCTCATTCGTTTTCCACCCAACTGATTTAAGATAATTGGCGATGGAGGCAAAAACATCCCCCCTCGTATTCCAAATATCGCGACGACCATCCCCTGTCGCATCAACAGCATAGGCATTAAAACTTGATGGCATAAATTGACTTTGGCCCATTGCACCGGCCCATGATCCTTTCATATTTGCCGCACTAATGTGACCATCATCAATAATTTGTAGGGCGTTCATTAATTCTTTTTCAAAAAATTCCGCGCGGCGCCCCTCCCAAGCCAAAGTTGCAAGGGCGGGAATAACATCAAATCCACCAGTATTTGTGCCATAATTTGTTTCAATTCCCCATAAGGCAACAATATATTGCTTGGGCACGCCATATTGATTTTCAACTTTTTGCAATAATTGATAATTCTCGCGTAGCATTTTTCGTCCCGTTTTAATACGTGTGGGATGAACAATCATCTTTTTATATTGAGCAAAGGTTTTTTTCCCTTCGGGTTGCTTTCGATCCAATTCAATAACACGTTGCTTAGGCTGAATATTTGTTAGGGCTGAGTTAATTGTATTTTGTGAAATACCTGCCTTAGAGGCTTGCACTCTAAAATCTTTAAGCCATGAATCAAAACTCTGCGTCTGCGCGAGAGCTGGAAACGCTGAGAACATGAGAATTATCGCTATAACCGATAATGTACCGCGCATATAAAACATTTTTGATACCCTTATCCTATTTGATTTGATATTAATTTATACAAGCGCCTTGATAACCGAAACCCCATTTGTAAAATTAAATCATCTTATCCAAAAAATTTGCGCTCAAAAGCGGTAAAATTAAGGTTATTTATATCAAATAATAAAAATATTTAAAATTTACCCTTTACGAATGCATCTATCGTGACTATTTTGCATTTTGATATTATTAATCGCGATCATTTATGTCTTGCGGACAGATGGCAGAGCGGTTGAATGCACCGGTCTTGAAAACCGGCATGGGTTTATAGCCCATCCAGGGTTCGAATCCCTGTCTGTCCGCCACTTTTCATTTAAGAATAAAATGGTTGATTTTGTTGACACTCCTAAAGAATCCTGTATATTGCGCGTTCTATTATAAAAATAGTTGTGTTAAGAAGATTCATTAACACATTGATTTAATTGTTTAATTTTAAGGTTTTGAAAAATGTTTGCAGTGGTTCGTACTGGCGGAAAACAGTATAAAGTATCCGAAAATGATCGTTTTGAAGTGGCACGTATGGATGCCAAAGAAGGTGATACAGTTGATTTAGAAGTCATGATGACTTCTAATGGTAATGATACAAAAATTGGAAAAACTGGTGCAAAAGTTACAGCAAAGGTAATTGAGCATACTCGTGGCGATAAAATTGTGGTATTTAAAAAGAAACGTAGACAAAATTATCGTCGTACAGCTGGTCACCGTCAGGATCTGACATTGATTGAGATTGCTGGTATCAAATAATTTCACGCGCTAAAAATAAAAATAATCTGGAGGACATAAGATATGGCACATAAAAAAGCAGGTGGTAGTTCAAGAAACGGACGCGATTCAGAAGGTCGTCGTCTTGGCGTGAAAAAATATGGTGGTCAACAGGTTTTGGCTGGTAATATTATTATCCGTCAACGTGGTACAAAATATGGCCCTGGTAAAAATGTTGGTTTAGGTAAAGACCATACAATTTTCGCCCTTATGGACGGATCCGTTTTATTTTCAAAAGGCCGCGGTGGTAAGGCGATTGTAAATATTGTTCCCGCGAATGATGAGCGTCCATTGGCCGCTGAATAAGCTTTTTACCTTTTGGTTAAATAATAGAAGTTTTAAGGGGAAGGCTCGTCTTTCCCCTTTTTTAATGAAATAAGCAGTAATCTTTATGAAATTCCTCGATCAAGCAAAAATTTTAGTGAAAAGTGGCGATGGTGGCGGTGGCGCCATCTCATTTCGTCGTGAAAAATATGTTGAGCGTGGTGGCCCCGATGGGGGGAATGGTGGACGCGGTGGTGATATTATATTTCGCGCCAAAGGGGATATGAACACGCTTATTGATTTTCGCTACACCCAACATTTTCGGGCCGAAAATGGTAAATTTGGCGCAGGTCGGGATATGACTGGCGCGGGTGGAAAGGATATTATCATTGATGTTCCTGTAGGTACTGAAATTATTGATGAAGACAAAGAAACCATACTTGCCGATATGACGGAAGAAGGTCAGGAAATAAAATTTCTTATTGGTGGTGATGGTGGTTTTGGGAATGCCCATTATAAAAGTTCAACCAATCAAGCCCCCCGTAAATCGACCCCTGGCTGGCCTGGGGAAGAACGAGAAGTTTGGTTACGTTTAAAATTAATTGCGGATGCTGGTCTTGTAGGCCTGCCAAATGCAGGAAAATCAACTTTTTTAGCCAACGTATCGCGTGCAAAACCAAAAATTGCAGATTATCCTTTTACGACCCTGCACCCTAATTTGGGTGTTGTAAAAGCAGGGGATTATAGCTTTATGATTGCTGATATCCCTGGTTTAATTGAAGGGGCGCATGAAGGTAAAGGCCTTGGCGATCGTTTCTTAGGTCATGTGGAGCGTACTTCTGTCCTGCTTCATCTTATTGATATTACGAGCGACAACTTTATTGAAGATTACCATACGATTCGTAATGAATTAAAAAAATACGGTGCAGGCCTTGCTAAGAAACCTGAAATAATCGCTCTCACAAAAATGGATGCTTTGGGTGAAGAACTTGCTCAAGAACAAGCTAAAGAATTTGAAGAAGCAACAAATCAAAAACCTTATATAATATCCGCTGTTGCGAACCAAAATTTAGAATTAATTTTGTATAAATTAGCAGACATTATTAAAATCAAGAAAAACGAAGAAAAAGATGCCTATAAAGGGATTGAGAATGACGCCGAATGATCTTATTCAACAATCATCACGGATTGTTATTAAAATTGGCTCTACCCTTCTAACGGATGAGCGTTCAGGTGAAATACGTCAAGAATGGCTTCAATCTATCGCCAATGATATTGCCGCTCTACAAAAACACAATAAGCAGATAGTTATTGTATCATCTGGCGCCATCGCATTGGGGCGCAAATCTTTGGGTATTGATTATACAGATACCCCCTCCTCAATACCGCTCGAACAAAAACAAGCTGCCGCAGCGATTGGTCAAGTTGATTTGATTCGGGGGTATGATATTGCCTTTGATCATCATAAAATTCAAATTGCATTAATTTTATTAAGCCCAAAAGATACTGAAGAACGCCAAGCGCATTTAAATGCGCGGGCGACACTGAATACTCTACTGACACAAAATCATATTCCTATTATTAATGAAAATGATACGGTTTCTACATCAGAAATTCGTTTTGGGGATAATGATCGGCTTGCTGCGCGGGTGGCGCAAATGATTGGTGCCGATTTACTCATCCAACTATCAACAACAGATGGATTATACACCGCAGATCCGACAAGCGATAAAAACGCTAAACATATTCCTATTGTCGAAGACATTAATTATGAAGTAACAGCTATGGCAGGTGATGCCAAACCTGGCCTCAGCACGGGCGGTATGAAGAGCAAGCTGAAAGCCGCGCAAATTGCAACAAAGGCAGGGGTTCATATGATAATTGCTGATGGCCAAAACAATAACGCCATCTCTGCCCTATCAAAAACAGCAAAGGCAACAATTTTCAAAGCTTCTGAAAAACCATTATCTGCCCGTAAGAAATGGATTTCGTCACATGTAAAACCATTGGGAACATTTGTTTTAGATAATGGCGCAATTAATGCCCTACAAAATGGTAAAAGCCTTTTGCCTTCTGGGATATTAAAGATTGATGGCGAATTTGAATATGGTGATCCTGTTTATATTAAGGATATCAATCAAAATATAATCGCCATTGCATTAAGCCGCTATCATGCCAATGAAGCACGCCATATTATGGGTCGGAAAAGTATTGAGATACCCGATATTCTTGGCTATTCTCGTGGAAATGTCGTTGTCCATCGGGATGATTTGGTATTAAGCGCTTAAGCGCGGTAAAGCTATATTCGCTTCACGAAGTTGTCTTAGATGAGCATTTAAAAGCTTACGCAATTTTGGCTTTAACGGAGAAAAGCTTTCTAAATCCTTTGGTTTAACCCACGCAAAATCTACATGCTCTTTTGGATTAAGTGTAATTTTATTGGTTTTAGATTGTGCTTTTGCTTTAAAAAGATGGCGTAGCTTGCTTTCAATTTTGCCGTTTCCTAACAATTTAAAACCATTGGTTTTTACACGCGTTTCTTCCCAAATCTCACGTTTGGCAGTGTGTCTAATTGACTTGTCAAAATGTTCACGATTTCCACCTGGTAAATCCCATTTTCCAGATAAGGTTTTAAGGATAAGAATTTCACCTTTATTATTAACAATAACAACCTTCGCTGTTTGTTGCTTAGAATGAATTATTTTTCTATTATCAACCTTACTTTTCATATTAATTTATTTTTATGACAATATGAACTGTCTTTGCAAGTCTTTTATTTTAATCTATTCTTTGAACAAAGTAATTACACACGATCAGGAAAATGCGAACAGAAAACTCACCCAAAACGACTTACCTTAAAGATTATGCGCCAACCCCTTACAAAATATCGCATATTGATATGGCGTTTGATATTTATGATGGTCATACAATTGTTACAGCCAAAAGTCAGTTCACAAAAAATAGTGAGCATGATGAAGATATTTTCTTAAATGGGGAAAAGCTTGAGCTGATATCCTGCACTATTGATGGAAAAGAAATTAAACCAAAAACAACTAAATTGGGCATGACCATCCCTGCTCCGGGAAAAGAAGTCTTTCGGTTAGAAATTGTAACAAAAATTTATCCTGAGAAAAATACGGCCTTAGAAGGGCTTTATAATTCTAATGGAACATATTGCACACAATGCGAGGCCGAAGGGTTTCGTAAGATTACTTATTTTTATGACCGCCCCGATGTTATGGCTACATTTAAAGTGCGTGTTTCTGCAAACAAAAAACAATGCCCTGTTCTTCTCTCGAACGGAAATTTAATCGAAGAAGGGGAAGAAAATGCAGGCCGTCATTATACAATCTGGGATGATCCGACACCAAAACCTTGCTATCTTTTCGCACTTGTCGCGGGGGATTTAGTTCATGTAAAAGATAATTTTACAACGATGTCGGGAATAGATGTCGATTTGTATATATATGTTCGTGAGGGTGATGAAAAACAATGTGACCACGCGATGCAATCATTAATCAAATCTATGAAATGGGACGAGGATGTTTATGGGCGAGAATATCAATATGATCGTTTTAATATCGTAGCGGTTAGTGATTTTAATATGGGGGCGATGGAAAACACCGCGCTTAATATTTTTAATACTGCCTTAGTGCTTGCCCATCAAAATACTGCGACTGACGCAGATTTTATTCGTGTAGAAAGCGTTATTGCACATGAATATTTTCACAATTGGACGGGAAATCGAGTTACGTGCCGTGATTGGTTTCAATTATCCTTAAAAGAAGGGCTAACCGTTTTTCGTGATCAAGAATTTTCTGCTGATATGCACTCCCCCGCTGTTCAACGTATTGATGATGTTACGCATCTAAGGCGCGGTCAATTTGCCGAAGATGCCTCCCCCCTTTCCCATCCTGTACGTCCCGATAACTATATTGAAATTAATAATTTCTATACCATGACTATCTATGAAAAGGGTGCGGAGGTTATTCGTATGTTTCGTACTTTAATGGGCGCTGAAACTTTTAGAAAAGCCACCGATTTATATTTTGACCGTCATGATGGTCAGGCAGTCACGATTGATGATTGGGCATCGGCAATGGCAGATGCATCTGATTTAGATTTAGAGCAATTTAAACTTTGGTATGACCAAGCGGGAACGCCGACTGTTAAGGCGCAATCAGAATATGATACGAACAATAAAGAATTTACTCTAACCTTTACCCAAGATTTAAAGGCTACCCCTGGTCAAGATGTAAAAAAGCCAATGCATATTCCAATCGCTGTTGGCTTGGTTTCTGCCGAAGGTGAAGATTTAATTGATACTAAAATCCTACATTTAAAAGAAAAAAAGCAAAAATTTACTTTTAATAATATTAATGAAAAACCTGTACCTTCCTTACTGCGTAATTTTTCTGCGCCTGTAGATCTACAAACTGATCTAACCGATGATGATATTGCCTTTTTAATGGTGCATGACAGTGATGGATTTAACAAATGGGAAGCAGGGCAAATCTATGCCCTTCGAACTTTACAGCACATGATGGATAATAATTTATCGGATGCCCCACAAAAATATCTAAACTCTATTGAGGCTTTGCTGAATAAAGCGTTGGATGATCGCTCCGATAAAGCATTGATGGCACGCGCATTATCCCTCCCCGATTTTCAAGCCATTGCGTCAAGGCAAGATGTTATTGACCCTGATATTATTGACAAAGCCAGAAATGATTTAAAGAAATCAATCAAACAAAATTTTAAATCGTTGCTGGAACAAATTTATAATCAAAATACAGATAAAGATGAATTTAAAATTACTGCCGAAGCCATGGGGCAACGTGCATTGCGAAATATTGCGCTTGGTTATCTAACAACGACGAATGGTACAGGTTGCGCCTCCGTGGCAACCGAACATTTTATGATGGCCGATAATATGACGGATCGTATGGCAGCTTTAAATGCAATAATCACAAATAAAAATGCGGATCGAACCGCTATTTTACAACAATTTTATGATGAATTTAAAGGATACCCCCTAGTCATTGATAAATGGTTTGGTGCACAAGCATCGGCCAATCGGACCGATATTTTCGATGTTCTTGAAACATTAAAATCCCATCACGACTTTAGCATGACCAACCCAAACCGCGTTCGATCATTATTTGGGGCATTTGCGATGAATAATCCAGTTATGTTTCACAAACAATCTGGTGAAGGCTATAAATTTTTGAAAGATGCCATTATCGAGCTTAACACAATAAACCCACAAATTGCGGCGCGTATGGTGACACCATTTCGTGAATGGTCGCGCTACACGCCAGACCGACAAGAAAAAATGAAAGCCGCATTAAATGAGATTTTGGAAATAGACAATATTTCACCCAATGTGTTTGAAGTGGTCTCTAAGAGTTTGAACAGCTAATCATTATGAATTTATTTGACCAGCAATTTGATTACCCTGTATGTGGTATTGATGAGGTTGGGCGTGGACCATTATGTGGGCCTGTTGTTGCGGCTTGCGTTTATATCAAACCAGAAAATTATGATGCGCCCGAATGGCAACATATTACTGACAGCAAGAAAATCACTGCTAAAAAACGTGAAATCTTATTTAAATTTATATGCGATAGCAGCATTTATGGTATAGCTGAAATATCCCCTCAAGAGATTGATCGACTGAATATTCATCATGCGACCCTTTTAGCCATGAGAAATGCTTATGAACAGATTTCTTGTAAATTACCCGAAAATATTTTAGCCCTTGTTGATGGTAAATTTCCCCCTGTGCTGCCTTGCAAAATTCAAACAGTGATAAAAGGCGATAGTTTATCATTATCAATCGGCACGGCATCTATTATTGCAAAAGTGTATCGTGATCGCCTGATGAAAAAATATCATGAAGAATTTCCCTATTATGGATGGGATACCAATTCTGGTTATGGGACCAAAACCCACAAAGAAGGTTTGGAAAAATACGGCTTAACGCCACATCATAGACTTAGTTTCGCGCCATGCGCATCATTGGTCAATAAGGCATAACTATAATAAGATTTCACCTTAGAAAAATTATATAAAACGCTGACTCTAAACAAAAAATTATTTTTATTCTTGACCGCGAATCAAAAATATTCATGATTCCTCTTTAATTAACTGGGGGAAAAATGCCAAAAATTTTATTAGGTAAAAAGTTGAAAAAAAACATCATTCATAAAGGTGATTGTATTAAAGTTCTTAAATCCTTGCCTGATAAATCTATTGATATGGTTTTTGCAGACCCGCCCTATAATTTACAACTGGGTGGTGATTTACATCGTCCCAATAATTCAAAAGTAGATGCGTGTGATGATCATTGGGATCAATTTGAAAGCTATAAAATCTATGATGAATTTTGTCGGGAATGGTTAAGTGAAGCGCATCGTTGCCTTAAAAGTGATGGATCAATTTGGGTAATTGGATCTTATCATAATATTTTTCGTGTCGGGGCAATTTTACAAGATTTAGGATATTGGATTTTAAATGATGTTATTTGGCGCAAATCTAACCCCATGCCCAATTTTCGAGGCAAAGCGTTTTACAAATGCACATGAAACATTAATTTGGGCGGCCAAATCCGAAAAATCAAAATATACTTTCAACTATGATTCTATGAAAGCATTAAATGAAGATTTACAAATGCGCTCCGACTGGTTTATCCCGCTTTGTACAGGGAATGAGCGATTGAAAAATGCCCAAGGGGCAAAGGTTCACCCCACACAAAAACCCGAAGCATTGCTTCAACGTGTTATTATGGCTTCTACAAAGCCTGAAGATATTGTTTTAGACCCCTTTTTTGGTACAGGAACAACAGGAGCGGTTGCCAAAAAATTAGGCCGAAATTATATTGGAATTGATCGTGAAGATGAATATATCAACGCCGCAAAAGCACGAATAAAAGCGGTAACACCATGGGAGGAAGAAGCCGTTCAAATCGTGAATAAGCGTGAGCAAATGCGCATTCCTTTTGGTTGGCTTTTAGAACAAGGATATTTAAAGCCAGGAACCGAGCTTTGTGATCCAAAAGGCAAAAATCGAGTGAAAATTAATGCCGATGGTAATATTAAAACCTATGAAGGCAATCATCGAGGCTCAATTCATAAAGTTGGAGCAGCGGTACAAAATGCCCCTTCTTGTAATGGATGGACATATTGGCATTATAAAGATGGTAAACAATCCCGCCCAATCGACACGCTACGTCAGCAATTACGTAATTCAATTGAAGGCAAACAAATTGATGCTACTAAACCACCAAATTCAACATTACAATAAAATTTGAAAATTTATTAGGTGACATACGTCAATTAATTAATGTATTATATAAAATACAAATAGCATCAACAGGAATATAAATATGAATAGTTTGTTAAAAACCGTAACAACTAATCAATCAAAAGACGTAGTATTGGATAATTCTACTGATTTAAACGTTGATTATCAATCAATACATATTAATGATTTACAATTAAATATGTCTATTGGTGTATTAGATAGCGAGAAAGTAAAGTCGCAACCGGTTCTAGTTAATGCGGAAATCTTTGTTGTTCCTTCAAATGATTGGGGCAGTGATAATATTGACACTATTGTATCTTATGCCAATATTATTCAGATAATTGAACATATCGCATCGCAAGGACATATTGATTTGGTTGAAACATTTGCGAATAAAATCATTGAAGAATGTTTTGCCCATTCTCACAAAATCTTGTCTGTTGATATTAAAATTGATAAAACTGATATTATTTCAAATACAAAATCCGTTGGATGTCGTATTAAAAAATCAAAATCTTAACTTTTTCTATTCGAAATCAATACTTTTTAAAAGTTTAGTTTCATAAGGATCTTCAAAAAAATCTATTCCTTCAATTCTACCAAACATAACGGCTAGAACAGTATTGTCCTTACCGCGTGCTTGACCTTGATAGCTAGTAAGATGCACACGTAATCTTGCATAAGCAATGCGATCAAACCCTTGTAATCTTAAAGCATTACTTACTTTAAAATCTTCATATTTTCGGCGAATAAGAAATGCTTGCGCTACATGTTCGTCTACAGGTAAAAAATCGAAACTAAACGGACTGCTTAAGGCCAAAACAATATTCCGAGGGTAAAAATCTATAGCATGATTTACGCCACAAATTTCTTCGGAATTATCCCCCCCTCCCATTTCAACACGCCGCAAATCAATAAAAGCCGTATCATTTTCTAATGGAAAACCTTTCTCCTCTAAATCATAACGGCCTAATTCAACGGGTAATAAGAATTTAAATCTGTCAGGGAAACTGTCTTTACTATTTAAAAGCATTTTGCGTGCGGCATCTCGGACCCGTGTCCACTCAAAATCATCGTTAAAAAAATCATTATACAAAGTACATTCATTGATTTTTAAAAAATTATCGACTGCAATATCATTATTTAAATCAAGTGTGTTTTTCTTCCAATATAACTTGGATAGATTTTGAACAGATGGTGTAAAATACTGGCCTGCATATTTATCTTCAATAATAGTAACGTCAGGTTCATCTGTAGAGAGAATTTTTTGATTTTTGATGTTCACACCTTGATTTTGATCATTGTTATTATCGCTATCAAAACTAAATGAATTGGGTGTAATAAAGCTTTTTGCAGGCTCCTCACTCGCACTTTCACTGTCTGTATTTTGCGCATACGAAAGTGGTGAAAATGTTAGGGTAAGAATAAATAGAGCTAAAAAATGTTTCATTTTAATATTATGATAGTATTTGAACATAATTACAAATTCTCTTTCATTCAAAATTTGAAGATTTCATTATATTTATTACTTTTTTAAACAATGTCGGTACGCCTAATTGTTCTATTTTTGATTTTTTCACCCAAAAAAGGTCTTTTTCGGACAATTTAAACTCTTTTTTATGCTTTTTAATGATTATGAGTTTTAAATCAAAATGGGTAAAGCTGTGATATACCTCATAATTCGCTGTTTTCTTTGAAAATTCATCAATTTCCCATTTTGACGTTGGTAAACCTATCATTCCACCTAACATTTCCTTTTCACCTCTTTTTTCAAAAAGAATTTCATTTTTATTGTTTTCCACCCAATAAACTTCTCCTGATTTTTGAGGCTTTATTCCTTTTTTTAGTTTTTTGGGTAGCTCAAGCTGGATTCCTTTTTTATAAGCCAAACAATACGATTGAACGGGACAAGTGCTACATTTTGGTGACTGGGGAGTGCAAATTGTTGCACCAATATCCATTAAAGCTTGTGCATAATCACCAGGTCTATCACTTCTATTATTCGTCAGAACGCCTGCATTAATTTTTAATAATTTCTTGCTCAGCGGAAATGGTTGTTCAACGGCATATAAACGCGCCATTATGCGTTCAATATTACCATCAACAACATTTGATTCCTTTCCAAATGCAATTGATCGTAATGAAGCGCTCGTATAATCCCCTATTCCCGGTAAAGTTTTTAAATGTTGCTTCATCTTGTGGAAATTCGCCATTGTAATTCTCTACGATAATCTGGGCGCATTTATGCAAATTCCTAGCGCGTGCATAATACCCTAACCCCGCCCATTCTTTCATGACATCATCACGATCTGCATTCGCTAAATCTTCAATAGTCGGCCAGATTGAAATAAATTTTGTAAAATAGGCACCCACTGTTGCAACCGTTGTTTGTTGTAACATTATTTCAGAAAGCCAAACATAATAAGGATTTGGTTTTTGTGCTTTTGTTGCCCGCCACGGCATAACACGCTGATTTTTATCATACCACTCTAATATATTTTTACGGAAACTGTCGATATCCTTATCAGGACTCTTGAAGGGACGTGCCGAAGCTGTCATATTGCTTTTCATGTGTGCTCTAAAACTTGTTTCCGATGCAATGCCAAAGGTGGCTGATAAAGTGTTTAAACGCAAATTTATTGCGCTTGGGCGGATTGTGACCCGATGGGAAGATATCGTAGGAAGCAAGCTAGCGCAACAGGCACAACCTCAGAAAATCCGATATCGTAAACCAAAACGTCAGGGCGGGAAAAGTGAGGCCATCCTTGAAATTGCAACTTCATCCGCTAATGCCTCCCTTCTCATCATGCAAAAAGGAGTGTTGCTTGAGAAGATAAATTATATTTTTGGCGATAATTGGATTACAGATATTAAATTTATTCATGCCCCTTCAAACGCACCTGTTCGTACACTACAAAAAACAAAACCCTTGACCATTGAAGAAAAAAACAGTTTATCGCATATGCTACAATCAATCGAAGATCCTGATTTAAAAGAAAAATTAACAAGAATGGGAACATCTCTATTAGAGGATAAAAAACTATGAAAGTTGCTGCAATAACCTTACGCAAAGGAAACGTGCTGGAATATAATGGTAAGTTGATGGCTGTTACGGGCTATGAAATTATGCAACCTGGAAAAGGCGCATCCGTAATCCAAGTTGAAATGCGTGATATTCGTACAGGGAACAAAGATAATGTTCGTTTTAGAACCCAAGAAACAATCGAGCGTATCCGCCTTGATCAAAGTGAGTATCAATATTTATTTAATGATGGTGAAACCTATAATTTTATGAATAATGAAACGTATGAGCAATTGGCTATTCAGGCCGAAACCATTGGCGATGCAGCAGTATTTTTACAAGATGGAATGATCGTTAAGGTTGAAACTTACGAAGGTGAACCTTTAGGTGTTCAACTGCCTGATACAGTGACTTTAGAAATTATTGAAGCTGAACCTGTGATAAAAGGACAAACGGCAACAACATCTTATAAACCTGCAATATTGGAAAATGGTGCAAAAGTAATGGTTCCCCCTCATATTGCCACAGGAACGCGTGTCGTTGTTAAAACCGAAGATGGTAGTTATTACGAACGTGCAAAAGATTAAATTTATATAGAATTAGATTAAGGAAAAAAAATGGCATCAATGTCACCCATCATGAACGTAATGATGCGCGCCGCAGAAAAAGCAGGGCGTGGCCTTACCCGTGATTTTAATGAGGTTGAAAATCTTCAAGTTTCTCGTAAAGGGCCAGCAGACTTTGTAACAGCAGCAGATAAGCGTGCCGAAGAAGTCATTTTTGAAGAACTTAAAAAAGCACGTCCCGACTATTCATTCCTAATGGAGGAAGCTGGTGAAGTTAAAGGCAGCGATACTGAAAATCGCTGGATTATCGACCCTTTAGATGGAACCCACAATTATATGCATGGCATACCACATTGGTGCGTTTCTATCGCCCTTGAAAGCAAGGGAAAAATTGAAGCCGCCATTGTATATGACCCTATAAAAGAAGAAATGTTCCGGGCAGAGCGGAGCAGTGGCGCATTTTTAGGACGCTACAAACGCTTACGCGTATCCAGCCGCAATGATTTAGAAAGTGCTGTTGTTGCCTTTGGTACACCAGTTTTTGATCCCATACGCCAAGAACAATTTTTAAAGGAATTAACAGCCGTATCAACAAAAATGCCTATGATCCGTCGCTATGGTGCGGCAGCGCTTGATCTTTGTTACGTTGCAGCGGGGCGAATGGATGGATATTGGGAACGCAATCTAAAACCTTGGGATTGTGCCGCAGGATATCTAATTGTCAAAGAAGCGGGCGGTTTCGTCAATTCTATCAAAAATGATGATAATCCAATTTATAGCAAGAATTTAGTTTCTGGTAACAATGATATTTACACTTTGTTGAGAAAAACTTTGAAAGATGTTTCGTAAAAATCTTTTTATAAAAATGTTTTTCTTTGTGGCTTTTGTAATTATTAGCCACAATGCTCATGCTCAAACCAATAATACGATTGAAAATTACCAACCGCCCCCTATGTTTGGTGCGCCTAAATTACCACCGCCAAAGCTTAAAAAACCTAAAGTTGATGTCATTCCCGATATATCAAAACCTGTTGAACAACCAATAACAAATAACGCTCCTATCAAAACAACCAAACCAAGAGTTGTAAAAGAAATAAAAGACGTTCAAACCAGTCAAGAAAACGAAACTCAATCTAAATCTTTTACGCCTAAACCATCCCTTGAAAAATCTACTAGACCTGCAACCAAACCTATTCTTCAAAAACCTGAAGATTCTTTAAAAGATTTACCACCACAAACTGTTGAGCAACAAAAGAATAAGATAGTTAAGCCAAGCTTGCTTCAAAAATCAAAAACTCAGGATTTACAAAATACAGAAGAACCCATTGATTTTTTAAAGCAACAACCCCTTAAAAAACAAGAAAATCCAGTTCAGATTAAGAAGCAAGGCGTTGTAAAGGGGCCTAAAACCATGCCTTCTTATAAAAAGAAGTCTGTTGAAGCGGAGCAAACATTTATTCCACAAACCTCCTCTGAGAATATGCTCGATCGAGTACAAAAAGATAATGCTGTCGTTCCCTCTCCTCCTTTAAAAGAAAAAATTACCGCCCAATCTCAACCGTCAACAATTTCACAAAATCAGAATAAATTTACTTTTTTATATAAGACTGGACAGATAAAGCTTTCGGAAACAGAATTTTTAGCCACCTTGAAACCATTGGCACAATTATTAGAACAAAATAACAAGATCATTGAAATAAAATCCTATGCCTCACTTGTGAATGGAAAAATAAATTCTGATCGTCGTACAGCTTTGGATAGAGGATTGTTTATCCGTGATTACTTAATTTCTAAGAATATTGAACCTTTTCGTATAAATTTACGCTCCTTTGGCGAACAAAGTGAAAAATCACAAAAAGATTGGGTTGAAATAAACTTGGTTGACTAAGGGGTGGTATATCCAATGTGGATAAACAGGCGTGTTTATAAAGGGTTTTATTGACAAAACCTATAGTTATCAAGCATTTTGTTATGGATTTTCCAAAAAAACTGGTTTAGAAATAATCAAATTCTATATCGTTATGAAAAAAAGAAAGGTTCAGACTTATGGCTGATAAAAACAAATCTACAATTATTATTGTAATTGTCCTAATTCTACTGATTGTCGGAGGCGCATTTTTATTTACAACATTAAATGATAACACGCTTGAAGATGATGTGACTGTTACCCAAAACAATGATAATGACACAGGTGAATTTGACGACCTTATGACGAATGATACGACAGCCACGACAAATGCTAATATTGGGGAGGCTGGTACAGTCACAGATATTGATGTTCCTGAAATTCTAGGTGTACGTGCTATTGGTAATCCTGATGCCCCTGTTCAGGTGCGTGAATATTTTTCCCTTACTTGTAATCATTGTGCAGCCTTTCATGAAAGTACGTTTAAGCAGCTAAAATCAAAATATATTGATACAGGTAAAGTTTATTTTATTTTTGAAGAGATGCCACTTAATGGCCCTGCCCTTTATGGTAGTATGATTGCCCGATGTTTGCCCGAAGCACGCTATCCTGAATTTGTATCAATGCTTTTAAAAACCCAAGCTGATTGGGCATTTGGTGGCGATTTTAAAGCTTCTCTACAAAAAAGTGCCGCCCTTGCTGGTATGAATGAAGATGAGTTTAATGCATGCTTTGAGAATGAAGAGCTAAGAACAGCGATTGCAGAAAATATTGATGCGTCAGCTCAGGCGTGGAATATTACTTCAACCCCTTCTTTTGTATTTAATAATGGAGAACGCATTTTACGCGGTAGCCAAGATATTGGTGCATTTGATGCAATTTATGCCTTGCTTACTGATGAGAACATAGTTTCTACGCAAACAACAGATCAAACACCCAAACGCCCTGTTACAACGCCTATTTCTAAAGTAGAAGATTTTGAACCCAATGGCGATATTGTTGAACCTGAAATAGCCAATCCGGTATTACTTGTTCAATAAATTATATAAAGCATTTTAATGATACAATTTACCAAATTACGGTTAAGCGGTTTTAAATCCTTTGTTGATAAAACGGAGCTTGAAATCTCGACAGGCTTAACAGGAATTGTTGGGCCAAATGGCTGTGGTAAATCTAATCTTGTGGAAGCTTTACGCTGGGTTATGGGTGAAACCTCGGCCAAGCGTATGCGCGGTGGTGGAGGCATGGAAGATGTTATCTTTAATGGAACGGATCAACGCCCTGCCCGTAATTTTGCCGAAGTGTCTTTACTTCTCGATAATTCAACGCGCACCGCTCCTGCGGCTTATAATGCAGACGAAGATATTGAAATTATACGCAAAATTGAAAAAAATAAAGGCTCTATCTACAAGGTGAATGGTAAAACGACACGGGCGCGTGATGTTCAAATGCTTTTCGCAGATACGGTAACAGGGGCGAACTCGCCCGCTATGGTGTCTCAAGGACGAGTCACAGCAATGATTAACGCTAAACCCCAAGATCGCCGTTTAATTTTAGAAGAATCTGCTGGTGTTTCTGGTCTTTATGTTCGTCGGCACGAGGCTGAATTAAGGTTGCGTGCCGCAGATGCCAACTTACAACGCCTCGAAGATTTGGTGGGTAGCATGGAAGGTCGCCTTGGCGCCCTAAAAAAACAGGCAAGGCAGGCTATTCGCTATAAAAATCTAAGTGCTGAAATTCGCGATTTGGAGATGTCGATTGCTTATTTAGAATGGCGCATTTTGGTTAATAAAATTGAAAAAGCCAAATCAAAATTTGGGGCGGCAGAAACTATTGTTGCTGAACATATGACGACGGTTAATCAACTTTCAAAAACCCAAAATTCGCAAGCCGAAGAACTCCCCGCTTTACGCTTGAAAGAAGCAGAATCTTCTGCCGCTTTGCAAGCACAAAAACTTACATTACAACGGATTGAAGACCAAGAGCGTGTATTAACCGAGCAGTTAGAAGAAACCAAAGAACAGCTTACCCGATTGATCGAAGATCGAAACCATGAGAAATCAAGCTTAGCCGAAAATAAAGATTTATCAGAACGCTTAAATATTGAAGATACCAAGTTAAAAGAGAATGAGGTTTCGCAAGATGATATTCTAATAGAGAAAAGTGCAATTAAAAATAAGCTTGAAGAAAAAGTTTTAGATCTTGAACATGAATATGAAGAATTTATGGAAAAAATGGCCAATAGTCGTGCCGTAAGACAATCTGCCGAACGTCAAGTTAATGCCGAACAAAATCGACTAAATTCTCTTAATTCTCGCTTGGATATCATTCAAAATGAATTAAATGACGCTGAAACACGATATGCTCAGGGCAATAAACAAGAAGATTTAAAAGCCGAAATAGCCACATTGGAAAATCATGTAGAAAAAACGCGCCAATCTCGTGATCAGGCAAGACAAGAAATAGAGAATACTTCTTTATTCTTGGAAAAGGCGCGTTATGAAAAACAAAAAGCACAACGCATAGAATCAGAAATCACAACAGAAATCAAAACCTTAGAGACCGTTCTTCAATCAGAAACTGAAGATCAATTTAAACCTATTTTAGGTGATATTATACCCGATCAAGGATTTGAAACCGCTCTATCTCGGGCGCTTGGTGACACATTAATGGCCTCTACAAATGATGATGCGCCAATGGTGTGGATTGATCGCGATATCAATATTGCCGATTTTCCTGCCCTTCCCGATAATGTTCAACAATTAAAAGCACACGTAAAAGCACCTTCTCATTTAAAAGCGGCCCTCTCACTTATTGGATATGTTGAAGACAAGGAAAAAGGTGCACAATGTGCCACTACCTTAAAACCTGGACAATCTATTGTTTCCAAAGACGGGGCATATTGGCGTTGGGATGGGTTGCATATAAAAGCCGAAGCATCGGATAAACATGCTTTACGCTTGCAACAAATGAATCGTTTGAAAGAATTGAAAGAAACAATTCCAAATTTAGAAATGGTTGCTCAAAAAACAAATCAGAAATTTGATGCTATTTTTGAGCAAGAAAAATCATTAAAAGTAACGCTAGAAGACAGCCAAATTGCAAGCCGCGAATTTGAAAAAGAATTGAGCGATAAACAATCTCAACTTAATAAAATGACTGAAGAACGCTCAAATCTTTATGCTGAGTTGGCAAAACATAAAGAATCTTTATCAAATACCCTTGCCGATATAGAAGAAACCACCAAAAACCTTACAACTGCACAGTATGATTTAAATGAGTTTGAAACCAATAATACTGACAATCATGATGAACAGGTTGAAAAAATTCGCACGAAATTATCATTAGTTCGTGATGATTTGCAGCAAGCGGTACGCGAACTAGATATGGTTACGCAAGAACAAAGCCGCCGTAAGGCACGCCTTCATGCGATTGCAGATGAATCTGTTCACCTTAAAAACCGTATCATTCGTTCGGGTGAAAGATTGAAAGAGCTTGAATTACGCGAAACCCATCTTTCCGAAAAATTAGAAACACTCGAAACTGCGCCCAAAAATATGGGCGATGACCGTGAAGAATTAATGACCCGCATTTCTGACCTTGAAAAAAATCGTCGCCTTGATGCCGATCGGTTGCAGGCTGTAGAAAATGAATTAAATGATACAAACCGTGCGTTGAAAGAGGCAGAAAATACATTAACAGAAGCCCGTGAGGCGCGTGCCCATGCCCAAGCAACGGCTTCTGCAGGGAATGAACAGCTTGAAGAGCTTGTATCCATTATTATTGAGAAATTTGAAAAACAACCAAAATCTCTATTATCCGAAATTTCACTTGAAATTAATGAAACGGAAGATACGCTCCCCGCTATTGATCCTCTAAAAGAGAAAAAAGAACAAATGATCCGTAGCCGCGACAATATCGGCCCTGTTAATCTTCGTGCGGAGCAAGAGGCCAACGATTTGGAACGTGAAGTGGGTTCATCTTTAGAGGAACGAAATGAGCTTATTCAAGCGATTGAGGAACTTCGTGAAGGAATTGAAACATTGAATGCCGAAGCGCGGGAGCGTTTAATGGCAGCCTTTGATCATGTTAATGGTCACTTTCAAAGACTATTTGTTCAGCTTTATGGTGGAGGACAGGCGCATTTGGCACTTATCGAATCTGATGATCCTCTCAATTCTGGATTGGAAATTTTTGCCCAGCCTCCTGGAAAAACGCTGCAATCGCTTTCTTTATTATCTGGGGGTGAACAAACATTGGCCTCTATCGCATTAATTTTTGCGATGTTTTTAACCAACCCCTCCCCCATCTGTGTATTGGATGAGATTGATGCTCCCCTTGATGATGCCAATGTGGATCGGGTTTGTGATTTATTGGAAGAAATTGCAGAACGTGGGGAAACCCGCTTTTTAGTTATTACGCATCATCGTTTAACTATGGCACGTATGGATCGTTTATATGGGGTAACAATGGCAGAACGCGGTGTTTCACAATTGGTATCGGTAGATTTAAACAAACAAATGGATTTTCTTGAGGCTGCAGAATAATGACAACAGATGATGACCCCCGATTAGTTAAACTTGAAACCGATTTAAAAGCGGCACGTCATGAGTTTGATAAAGATTATAATCCTGAAAAACTAAAAAAATCTGATAATGGTAAAGCGTTAAACGATGGTGCCCGTGCAGGAATTGAATTGGTTGGGGCATTACTTGGTGGTGGCCTTATTGGATATGGGATAGATCATCTTTTTAATACCACACCCATATTCTTTTTTATCTGTATAATTCTTGGCGTTTTAACTGGTTTTTATAATATTTATAAAATTACTTTGGGAACAGGTACTTCAGTTGGTTTTAAGGGGTTGAAAAATTCTTATAAAAACGGTAAACAAAAGACAAATTTAAATAATAAAGACGAATCGTCTTAAAGCTTTAATTTAAAAGGTTTTTATAAGTGGCTAATCCGATTAAACAATTTGAAATTCAACCGATTGTTCCTTTGCAAATTGGTAATTTTGATATTTCCTATACAAATTCATCTTTATGGATGACGATTGCGGTTATTTTTTCAATTACGTTTTTAAGTATCGCCATTCGTCAAAAGGCAGTTGTTCCAGGTCGAATGCAGGCATTTGCCGAAATGATGTATGGTTTTATTGCCAATATGATCCGTGATAATATTGGAATGAAAGGTCGTCAGTATTTCCCATTAATCTTCACTTTATTTATCGTTGTTTTATTGGGTAATATGTTGGGTATGCTTCCATACTCCTTTACCTATACCAGTCATATTTTGGTCACGGCTGCGCTTGCGTTTTTGATATTCTTTTTGGTTTTGGTCGTTGGTTTTTATAAACATGGTTTTCATTTCCTAAGTTTATTTTTACCTCCCGGTGTGCCGTGGTGGTTAACCCCACTTATTTTACCCATTGAAATTATGTCATTTTTGACACGCCCCATTACGTTGTCTGTGCGTTTATTTGCAAATATGATTGCGGGTCATATTATGTTAAAGGTGTTCGCAGGATTTAGTGTGGGTATGATGTCATTAGGATTTGGTGGTTTTTTTGCAGGATTGTTACCTATGCTCTTTAACTCTGCCATGATTGGGTTCGAATTTTTAATTGCATTTTTACAAGCTTATGTTTTTGCAATCCTCAGTTGCATATACTTAAAAGATACAGTTGAAATTGATCATTAGAATTTACATTAACAAAAACATTTAACTATTTTAGAAAAGGAAAAAAAATGGAAACAGAAGCAGTTAGATTATTAGCCGGTGCATTGGCACTTTTCCCATTATTTGGTGTGGGTATTGGTTTGGGTATGATCTTTTCATCATACAACGAAGCTGTGGGTCGTAACCCAAATGCAGCAGAAATTTTGGACAAAAAATACTTCTTGGCGTTTGCTTTGACAGAAGCGCTTGCGATTTTTGCTCTATTGATTTCACTCTACCTTGTATTTGTAGGTTAAATTCAAAATGAATAAATTTAATTTTGCCTTTATCGCTTCATTCGCGTTTCTTACGTCACATTCTGCTATTGCAGCGGACGTTATTGATTATGCAAGTGCAGCAGAAGGCGAAATTAATGCTCAGGCACATACTTCAAAGGGGGGATTACCACAATTTGATTCAACTTGGTTTGTGTCACAGTTTTTTTGGCTGGTTCTTACGTTTGCCGTACTATATTTTGTATTTGCCAAAATAACATTACCGAGCATTTCTAGTGTTATTGAAAACCGAAAGAATATTATCGAATCTGATTTGGAAGAAGCTGAGAAATTAACAGCTGAAGCAGATATGGTTCATGATGCTTATCATGCAGGTCTAGCAAAATCTTCATTAGAAGCTGAATTATTATTAAAACAAAGAGATGATGAGAATAAAGAAAAATATAATCAACAAAGCGATATTTTTCGAAATAAATCTGAATCGGCTGTTACGGATACAGAAAATAGAATTATTAAAGCCAAACAAGATGCAATGAATAATATGAATCATGTTATTGCCGAAGTAGCCGCAAAAGCCATTGAGAAAATCATTGGTAATAAGGTTGAGACTTCAAAAATTTTATCTATTGTTGAAACGTTAGAAAACAACCATTCACAAACAACTAAAAATAAAGTGAAAGCAGCGTAATATGTTTGATATTTTATCAACCGATACAGGCGCGTGGATTGCGATATCTTTTATAGTTTTTATAACTTTTGCCTATATTGTTGGACGTAAATCTGTAGCTCATTCTCTCGATTCCCATATTAATGAAATTAAGCTTGAAATTGAGAATGCGGAACGTCTTCGCGTTGAATCAATGGAATTATTGGCTCAATATCAACGTAAACAACAAGATGCAGAACAAGAAGCCCAAAGCATTCTAAATAATGCAAAGGCCCAAGCTGAACAATCCCAAATTGTTGCCCAAAAAGAATTAGAAGAAACCATGTCCCGCCGTGAGGAACAATTGACCGAACGTTTGCAACGCCTTGAAGAAAATGCCATTGCTGAAATCCAAGATCATGCCGCAAAGCTTGCTGTTGAGGCAACGCGTGAGATGATTATCCAAACAATGGATCAAAGCAAAAACGCAGATTTAAATGCACAAGCTATTCAAAACTTGCCTAAAAATTTAAATTAACAAAACTCTTTTTCCTCTTTAAGGTTTTATCATGACACAAGAGGTTTCAGCATATTCAAATTTATCACCCGACCAAATTATTCAAGATATTGGACGTAATGCGAAAGAGGCAAGCGCCCTCCTCGCTCAAATAAAGTCAGATAAAATTAACAATACGCTGAAAAAACTATCAAATAATATTTTGAACAATACCCAAAGAATTATTGCCGCTAATCATATTGATGTATCACAAGCGGAAGATAAAAATCTTTCGCCCGCGCTTATTGACCGTTTAAAATTAGATGAAGAACGAATTGCCGCCATTGCACAAAGCGTTTTGGATATCGCTGATTTAGATAATCCACTTAATATTATTTTAGAAACGATTGAGCGTCCCAATGGCCTTATCATAGAAAAAACTTCGGTTCCTATTGGTGTATTGGGTATGATTTATAAATCGCGCCCTAATGTTACTGTTGATGCGGCAGCCCTTTGTCTTAAATCTGGTAATGCAGTTATTTTGCGTGGGGGTTCTGAAAGCTTTAATTCTTCTATACTTCTTCATGGTATCATTACGGATACCCTTAAAGAATGTGGCCTTTCAACCCACATTGTTTGTATGATGCCCAGTACGGATCGTGCCTTGGTCAGTTCAATGTTAAAGGCGCATGTATTTATTGATGTGATTATCCCCCGTGGGGGGAAAGGGTTAACCGAGCGTGTTATGCGCGAAGCTTCAATGCCAGTTTTCGCACATTTAGATGGAAATTGTCATATTTTTGTTCATCATACAGCCTCCTTTGAAGAGGCGTTGAAGATTATACAAAACGCAAAATTACGCCGTACAGGCGTTTGTGGGGCGGTGGAATCTTTGTTAATAGACGATCGTTTTGATAAAACAGACGCACAAAAAATTATTGAGATGTTGATTGAAAACGATTGTTCTATCGTTGGTGATGAAACGGCTCAAAAATTAAGTCAAAAAGTTATCCCTGCAACGCAGGAGGATTGGTCAACCGAATATCTTGATAAAAAACTAAGCATTAAATTTGTATCTGATACCGATGCGGCAATTGCCCATATCAATCAATATGGGTCACATCATACAGATGCTATTTTATCAAAAGACATGGTTGCAACAAAAAAATTTTTAACTCAAGTAGATAGCGCAATTGTTATTCATAACGCTTCAACCCAGTTCGCAGATGGGGGTGAGTTTGGTATGGGCGCGGAAATTGGTATTGGTACTGGAAAACTGCATGCCCGTGGCCCTGTTGGGGTAAAACAATTAACAACATTCAAATATATCGTCCGTGGTACAGGACAAACCAGAGCATAAATGAGTAATTACAAGAATGGCACTGTTCTAACGCCCCCCCATTTAAAGGAAAATCACAGATGGGATGGGCTTCGTATTGGTTTGTTGGGCGGATCATTTAACCCGCCCCATATTGGGCATCTTCATATTGCTCGTTTGGCGAAGGCAGAATTTGGGTTGGATTTTGTGTGGTGGATTGTGACCCCCCAAAACCCACTAAAAGATAAAAAAAACATGGCGGCATATTCAGATCGTTTTAACCTGGTTGAAAAAATGCTGTTACCTTCCCCCCGTCAAATGCCCACGCACCTTGAAAATCAAATGGGAACAAAATATACGCATCAAACGATTGAAGAACTTAAAAAAGCATATCCTAAAACTGATTTTATATGGATTTGTGGAATGGATAATGCCCATATTTTCCACAAATGGGATCGGTGGCAAAAAATTCTTTCTCTTATGCCTATTTGTTTTATTGCTCGCCCTCCCGCGGATAATTTGGTTCGCAATTCTCCCCTTAGGCATTATTCAAAAATTAAGCATTATTTTAAAACCAAAGGCGAGCGTACAAATTTGAAAAAAACTGGTATTTATTGGCTCAAAACAAATAAAATGCTGGATATATCATCAACAAAAATACGAAACAAAATCAAATAAAATCAAATACTTAAGTGTTTGCTCATAATGTATTTAATCTAAATTTATTGTTTTCTTAATCGAATCCGCGATACAATAAGGTATGAATATTTGTTTTGTAAGAATTACAGACATCAATGAAAGAGAGGATATGTGGGTTTAAACTCCATTTTGTTTCTTTTTCGTGAAATACGAATATTCAAATTTTGTTGTGGAATCAGCTGACCCTTTTGATTATGGTCGGCTTTTTTTATGATAATATCGTGAGAGTATAACAACAAAAAGGAGAGTAATATTCTAACACACACACCCAATGGATTTATTGAGAAATCCGAATTAAAAAATCTTGTCGTTAAATCTTTGGATGATGATAAGGCTCTTGATATCGAAGTGATTGAAATTGATGAACAGTTTGGCCTTGCCGATTATATTATTGTCGCAAGTGGAACATCATCAACACAAACCGTCCGTATGGCCGAAAAACTTAAGGATCGGTTAAGTGTTCGCGGTATTAAAGGAATTAATATTGAAGGCACATCACAAGGCGACTGGGTTGTTATGGATGCGGGTGATATTATTGTACATTTATTCAAACCTGAAGTGCGCGAGTTTTACAATATTGAAAAAATGTGGTCAATGCCCGATATTACAAATTCACCAGAGCATCATATTAGCTAGGGTTTGAATTTAGAACCCTCAATAAAACTCTTTATAAAATTGTCTGATTGCGGCATTTTATAGCGTATGAACACCGTTCCAAATTCCTCTTTCAAACAAATTGAAATTATTTGTATTGGAAAATTAAAAACAACGTCGCCCTTTGCGACAGCTATTATTGATTATACAAAGCGTTTAACTGGCGTTTTAAAAATAATAGAGCTTACAGGTCATAATCAAAAAGACGAGCTTTCAAAAATACACTCTAAAATTGATAAAAATACAGCTTTAATTTGCTTGGATGAAACAGGGAAATCGCTACCCAGTATAGATTTTGCTAAAAAGCTTGAGCAAATATCTTTAACCGCGCCAAAAATTCAATTTATCATCGGTGGGGCAGATGGCTTGAACGATGATCTCAGGCAACAATCAAAACTACTTCTTTCTTTTGGTAAGCAGACTTGGCCACATATGATGGTACGATTAATGCTTGTGGAACAAATATATAGGGCGCAACAAATACTGGCAAACCACCCCTATCATCGTGAATAATAAGGAATGCGATTCTTTTTATTATTAATGATGGTGGTTCTTACAGGTCATGCCTATGCGCAATCCCCTATTCCATCCAATCATCCTGTGCAAGATGTAGAACGGACCGCACAAGAAAAAAAACAGCGCGATGAAGAATTAAAAAAAGAAATGTCGCAGATAAAATCAGATCTACGCAGCAAAAAGGATCAACTTGTAAAGGTTGCTGATAATATTAAAAAAAATGAACTAAAACTTTTAAATCTTGAAAAAAACATAGATGAAAAGAAACAGGAGCAATTAAATATTGAAGTTAGTTTGGAAAAAGACCGTATCGCCCTTTCCAACTTAATTCTTGCCTTACAACGTATTGAACGTATTCCACCCGAAGCTTTAATTGTAAGGCCAGGCGCCCCCCTTCAAACAGCGCAAAGCGCTATGTTATTACAAAATATTCTTCCCACTTTAAATAAAAAAGCCGAAGAACTTAATGCATCATTTGCAAAATTAAACCAAGTTGTTGCAACTTTGGAACAAGATAGAAAGGAAGTATTAGAGGCATCAAAAACATTACAATCCAGTCAAGGTCGTTTAAATAATTTGTTAAAGGAGCGAGAGCTTATTTATAGCAAGACGGAAAAGGATGCTGCCAAAAATAAGCAAGAGCTTGCAAGAATTTCAAAAGAAGCAAAAAACTTGCGTGATTTGGTCAAACGTATCGAGCAAAAGCAAAAAAAAGAAGATATGCTTGCCAAACAACGAAAAAAGGAACAACAAAAGCAGCAACGTGATAAAAGTAACACTGCCCCCTCATCCAATATTCAACAGGCGACAATAAAAACCCCTATTCCAACTTCTGGGGCTGCACAATTACCTATAGCAGGAATTATTAAAACCAGTTATGGCAAAACTGATGATATTGGCGCTGTATCCAAAGGTGTTTCTATTCAAGGACGCTCGGGCTCGTTAGTTGTTGCACCAATGGGCGGGGTCATTGATTATGCTGGTAAATTTAAAGGATATGGAAATATAGTTATTATCCGACATGAAAAAGAGTATCACAGTTTGGTTGCAGGATTGTCGAAAATTGATACAGTGGTGGGGCGCGCTGTTTCGGCAGGTGAGCCAATTGGTAAAATGGGTACTTCTAATGATGGAACATCTTTATATTATGAGTTAAGATATAAAGGACAACCTATAAATCCATCAAAAAAAATATCTGGTTTAAAGTAGTTTAAGGGAAATTCTATGCGTTTTTATATTTACATTTTTGTCTTTGCATTTTTTATAAGCACGACATCATTATCATATGCTCAAGCTGATCAAGATGCACAAATCAATCCGAATGCGGTTGAAGATACAAATGAACAAACCAAAGATGAAATAGAAGCGCAAGAGGAAAAAGAAGCCGTTGAAAAACAAACTGAAGAAGATACCTATCGTCAGTTAAATTTATTTGGTGATGTGTTTGAACGGGTGCGCGGCCAATATGTTGAACCCGTTACCGATGAAACGCTTATCGAGAACGCAGTTCAAGGAATGCTCGCTAATCTTGACCCCCATTCATCATATCTTGATGATGATGATTTCGAAGATATGCAAGTACAAACCCGTGGTGAATTTGGTGGCTTGGGTATTGAAGTGTCCATGGAAAATGGTTTTGTTAAAGTTGTGTCCCCTATTGATGATACGCCTGCTTATAAGGCAGGAATAAAAGCGGGTGATTATATCACTCATCTTGATGAAGAACCTGTTATGGGTTTAAGCCTTTCAGAAGCCGTAGATAAAATGCGTGGCAAAGTTGGAGAACCAATAATAATAACCGTTGTTCGCGAAGGTGCGGAAGAAGCAATGGATATTGAAATTATCCGTGATGTCATAAAAATTCAATCGGTGCGAAGCCGTGTTGAACAAAATGATGTAGGATACATCCGTGTTACAGTATTTAATCAAAATACGATGCCCGGTGTCGTAGATGCGATTAAAGAGATTAAACAAGAAACAAATGGCAATTTGGTAGGCTATATTCTTGATATGCGTAACAATCCTGGGGGGTTACTTGATCAAGCGATTGAAGTTTCTGACGCTTTTTTAGAAAAAGGCGAAATTGTTTCCACGCGTGGACGCACCAAAAAAGATACAAAACGTGACAATGCAACCCCTGGTGATATGGCCGAAGGAAAACCTATTATTGTTTTGGTAAATGGGGGGTCTGCATCGGCATCTGAAATTGTTGCGGGGGCGTTACAAGATCATCGTCGCGCCCTTGTCGTTGGGACAACCACATTTGGTAAAGGGTCTGTTCAAACAATTATCCCGTTACCAGGACATGGGGCAATGCGGTTAACCACAGCACGCTATTACACACCCTCAGGACGTTCTATTCAAGCTGAAGGGATTGAGCCTGATATTATTATAGAACAAGCCACATTAACCGAAGACGAAGTTCGCAAAATAACGAAAGAAAGCGATCTTCGCGGTGCATTGAATAATGATAGCAAAGTTGATAATAAAACATTAGATGCCGAAGATGAAGAAACGGATGAGAAAAAAGATTATCAACTTGATCGCGCGATTGATTTGCTTCGTGGTATTATTATCTATGGTGACAAAATTACCAATTCTGAGGCTTAATTTGTATATTTATGGCTGGATTCCAAGATCAACTAAAAAAAGAAATTGAAAAACGGCAATTAAATGAGCCGCTTGAGAAAGAGCCTGTACTTCAAAATAGCAATACGCATAAAAAATTTTCTTATCGAACATTTTTCTTAGGTTTATTTTTAAATTTTATTGTGCTTTCCCTTATTGGGTTTTGGGCCTTTATAAATGCAAACGATACAAGCTTAGCGCTTTCAAAAACATTATCATCAAAAACAGTTTTAATAGATAAAGCAGATGATATTATAATAAAACCTATTGTTGAAGAGCGTGAAGTTACGCCCGTTATTGCCGTTCCACCCAATCAAACTGCGCCTGTTACCGAAACATCAAATGAAAATAAGTTAGAAGATTTACCTACTCAATTGGTACAAGCTCCAATTCCAGGTTTATATGAAACTGGGGAAAATGGTTTGCTACCTATTATTCGTAAAAAAGATGGATTGACCCCTTTTGATGCGTATAAAAAACCATTTGCACCTGTTCCAGAAAAACCAATAATCTCATTTGTCATCAACAATACAGGTCTGTCTAAAACTAAAACGACAAAATTAATAGATAGCTTAAATGAAAATATTACCTTTTCATTTTCACCTTATGCCAATTATTTAAAAGAAATGGTTGACATGGCGCGTGCCGATAATCATGAAGTTTGGTTATCGCTTCCCTTGGAAAATGAAACTTTCCCCATCCATGATTCTGGTCCTTATACATTGTTAAAAAATGTTTCTGAAAAACAAAATCAAGACCGTTTGAACAAGCTTTTATCATCGGCAAATGGATATGTAGGGTTTATCACAAATCAAGATCACATTTTTGATGCAGAAACAACAAAGACAAGCCCCACCATAAATAATATTTATACTCGCGGATTAACTATTTTTGATTCTAAACAATCATCCGCGCATTTTAATAAAATTTTGGCTGATAAATATGATTCTTCTTATGGAGTGGCCGATCTTTGGCTTGATAATGATTTAACGCCCATTGCAATTAATAGGCAAATTCGAAAAATGATTGAACTGGCCACGGTAAAAGGAAATATTGTTGTTATGCTTAATGATTATCCAGCAAGTATTAATGCACTGAATAAGTTTTTAGCCTCATCAGCTGCAAAACAATTTCAACTTGCCCCCCTTTCCTATCAGGTTAAATATGTCGAATAATGATCTTTATCGCCCTTGTGTTGGGATTGCGCTCTTCAATAATGATGGCAAAGTATTTGTAGGCGAACGGATTGATACGCCTGGCGCATGGCAAATGCCTCAAGGCGGAATTGACGAAAATGAAAATTTAAATGATGCAGCGTTGCGTGAGCTAAAAGAAGAAATCGGAACGGATAAAGCAGATATTCTTTGTGTTATGAAAGAAAAAACCAAATATGAAACCCCGCTCGCTATTCGTAAAAATCTACAAAAAATTTGGGGCAAACCCTACATTGGACAAAAGCAAACCTGGATTGCTATGCGCTTTACAGGTCAAGATCATGAAATTAACTTAGAAGCAGACAAGCACCCTGAATTTTCCCAATGGCAATGGATTGATTTGAATAAAACACTTGATCTTATTGTGCCGTTTAAACGCGATACTTATCAAAAAATTATTAAGGAATTTAGTGATATAGTTTAAATTTAAAACCCTCTTTATCCAAGATAATCTTTATCAAATGTTTTATAGAATTAAGGTCTTCTTTTTCTGCTCTTTAATCACCAATATTATCTACTAAGCTTACGTAAAAAGAAGAATGAACAAATGCGATTGCAAGCGTTTCAAAATTTACTTTGTTTGATAACATAAAATGTTTTCTTTACGGATTAATCGGGCTCCATGCGGGGTCTGATCCGCCTGCTGGTGTTCTTAAAACACGTTCGTTATATCCCGTTAAATCAATTGTATATAATTTAGAAACGCGTCCTTGCCCCCCACTGGTTTGAGATTCTTTGAAATAAGTCAAAACGCGTCCATTGGGTGACCAGCTTGGGCCTTCTACATGAAATGCTTTGGTTATCAAGCGTTCCCCCGATCCATCGGGGCGAATAACACCAATATAAAATTGCCCCCCTAACATTTTGGTAAAGGCAATCAAATCCCCACGGGGGGACCATACAGGGTTAGCATATCGTCCTTTTCCGAATGAAATGCGTTTAACGTTACTACCATTTGAATCCATCGCATATATTTGTTGTGAGCCACCGCGATCAGATTCAAAAACAATTTGTCGTCCATTCGGGCTGTATGATGGTGCGGTATCAATACCCGAATTGGTAGTAAGTTGTTTTGAATTTTTTGAACGAATATCAAGCTCGTAAATATCGCTATCGCCATTTTTAGAAATACTCATCACAACCTTTTGACCATCAGGGGCAAAACGTGGAGCAAATGTCATACCAGGGAAATCACCCAATAATTCTTGGCGACCTGTATCAATATTATACAAATACACTTTTGGTTTACCGCCTTTATAAGATGTATAGGTAATCTCTTGCGCCGTGGGTGAAAAACGCGGACCCAGTACCAATTGCCCCGGTGGGGTTAAATAAGCGATGATTTTTTCCATCTTGATCCATAATAGCCAAACGCTTTACACGATTTGTTGCGCTACCGCTTTCTGAAATATAAACGATGCGTGTGTCAAAATAACCATCTTCACCAGTAATGCGCTTATAAATCTCATCGGAAATAATATGGGCAATACGGCGCCAATTATCATCTGTAGTCATATATGCCATTCCAATGAGCTGTTGTTGTGAAAACACATCCCACAATCGAAATTCAACACGTGTGCGTCCATCACTAGTTTTGGTTACATTACCACTAACTAATGCTTGGGCGTTAATGGCGCGCCATTCCCCAAATCGTGGGTCTTCATTGGCGATTGATTGCGGACTTTGGATAAAGCTGTTGGGGTTTAATGGATCAAATAATCCAGAGTTTTGTAGATTACCCGCAATAATAGCCGGAATTTCAACCGCATATTTTGTTGCTGCTGGATCGGCGGCATAAAACTTACTCACTGCAATCGGTAATGCTTCCAATTTTCCTTGTGTAATATCAACCGTAAGCTGTGCTTGTGCCATTGTGGGAATAAAAAATAATAAAGCAAAAGCATATTTTAAAATTTGCATTGGGGAATTTTTCCTTAATTTATAATTGCATTGAGGGGTTAAAATTAAATGTTAAATCTTTCCATAGATTATACTTGTCTTCAGGTAAATCAAGTGTTTCGCAATTTGGATGTTTTACTGCACGAAGGGCAGTGTCCGCAGCTGCGCGATAAAAACTATCTTGACTGTACCGCCATTGATCGACAATTTTTGCACTTTGAACGGTGCGATCTGGGCGCACTTTTAAGTTGATTGAAACTGTGATATTTTCTGCCTCACGGGCGCCTGCCATTAAATTCCAACATGATGCAAATTGAATATTTAATCGACGCGCAATCATATCAACTTCTGTTGCTGTTAATTTATCTGAAAATTGAGCCAACGGTGAATTTTCAGGAGAAGTATTTTCTTCCCCATCTGGGTTTTCCTCCCCTGTTGGTTCTTCCTCTTGAAGGTTTTTTAAAACAGATAGAAAATCTTCTTCACTGGGTGGTTCTTTAGTTTTCTCGTCTGCTTTAGGTTCTTCTTCTTTTGGTGGTGTTGGTTCGGGTTTAACTTCCGCTAACGTGTCTATCGGTGGTGCAGGAGTTTCGGGTTCAGGCTCTTTAATATCTTCCTTGGGTGGTTCTGGTGGTTTTTCCAATGGTTTTATTTTTGGTGGCTCCTTGGCTACAACCTTTGGAGGGGCTTTTATTTCTGATGTTACTTTTGGGGGAGGCTCGTCCTTTGGTTTTGGTTTGGCCTGCTGTGGTTTTTTATTGGTTGTTGTCATCTCACTAATATCAACAATATCTACAGATATGGGTTGGGGAGGAATTTCAATTGGTTTTTGAATATAGGGTAAGCCAAAAACACCTAATATAATCACACCCAAATGAAAGCTCGCCGATGCAATCAAAGCCATTTTCATGCCTTTTGAGATACCTAGTCTTTGCGAAAGTGAAATGCGATTCATTTTAATAACTTAGTTATAATTTATGGCACTAGTTAGACGCATTTGAGACAAGCGCCACTTTTCGAAATCCTGCTCCATTAATGGCACCTAAAACGCGCATTACCGCACCATAATCCATTGCTTTATCAGCGCGAATATATATTCGTCGATCTGGATCATTATTGGTCATTGAGTTTAAAAGTATGACCAAACGCTCCTCTTTCACGGCCGTCTCACCAACATAGAGCTGACCATCCGCTTCAATACTTACTTCGAGTGGCTTATTATCTTCTTCGGTTAATGCTTTTGCCTCGCTATCTGGCAAATCAATGGGAACGCCCGATGTTAATAAAGGTGCCGCCACCATAAAAACGATTAGCAATACAAGCATGACATCAACAAATGGCGTTACATTAATTTCTGACATGGCACGACTGCGTCGTCGGCCACTCCCCCCGCGTTTATTTAAACTAGCACCCATATTCTTACGATCCTATCTTCCGTGCGGAAGTGCTATTACGGTTATTTTGCACTTCTAAATGCCGCGATAAAATGGCAGAAAATTCATCGGCAAACGCTTCTAACCTATTTGTATAGCGATCTAATTTAGTGCCATAGCCATTATACGCCACAACCGCAGGGATCGCAGCCACCAATCCTAATGCGGTGGCAAATAATGCTTCAGCAATACCAGGCGCAACGACGGCTAGCGATGTGTTATTGCTTTGCGCAATAGCCGTAAAGGAATTCATAATTCCCCATACTGTTCCGAATAATCCAATAAACGGGGCGGTTGATCCCACTGTCGCTAAAAATGTCATGCCACGCTCAAGCCGTTGCATTTCACGTCCAATTGTTACATTCATGGCGCGCTCAACCCGTTGGCGTAATCCTGCTTTTAATTCTTCTTTGTCTGGTACACCGTTTTGAACCGTGTCTTGCCATTCTTCCATACCCGCAGAAAATGTTTTTAGCATAGGGTCATGCGGACTTTTTTTAATCCGTTGATAAAGCTTATCAAGCGGTTCCCCCGACCAAAAAGCATCTTCAAATTTTCGGGCGCGCTTGGCCAATTTCCCAAGAACGGTTTTCTTTTCAAAGATAATCGCCCAACACCAAACTGAGGCAACGACCAACATAATCATTACTATTTTTACAATAATATCGGCTTGCATAAATAAACCAATCATACTCATGTCATGGGCAACTGATCCCCCTAAATCAGCAACATCGACGGCTCTATCTGGTAATTCTTCCATTTGTTTTTCTTTCCTCTAGCTATCCAATTTATATTCGTCAAATTTATCGCGTAATATATTCGGTAATCGCGATGGTTTGCTCAAATTATTCATACATACCAATGTAATATCCATTGTAAATACGACCTTATTTTGGCAAAGAATATCTTGTTTCATAGTAAATGATGTATTTTTCATGCTTTTTACACATGTTTCAACGCTTAAAAGATCATCAAGTTTCACCATAGATAAAAAATTACAATCAATATGACGAACAACAAATCCAACATCTAATTTTTCCAGTGTTTGTGATGCGGGATACCCCATTTCACGAAGCATTTCGGAACGACCCCGTTCACAAAAACTAATAAAATTTGCATGATACATGATACCAACAGCATCGGTATCTTCATAATAAACGCGATAATTAACGGTGTGTTTCATTATATTTTTTCAAACTTATAATTGTGAATATATTTGCAACAAGGGCAAACGAATCTGTAATAATTGCTCCGTACGAACTTACGATAATTCCGTATATAATCCAAGATGTACTTATCAATAGAAAGATAAATCGTAATGGGAATATCTGGTAATAAAAATACAGATAACGTTGCCGCAATAGATGAGAATATTGGAAAAATATTATACCAATATTGAAACGTAAAAAAACCTACAACCAAATACATTGTTATAAATATGACAATAAGTTTTTTTGAACCGCGTTGTTTAATAGATAAGTAATTTCTAATACCATTTACAACACTCATACCACTTGCCGTGAAGCTTCCCATTAAAAAGAAATGGATTGAGAAACAAATATTACCCATTAGTATCGTTTTTTTAAAAACAATGTCATTCTTCATAAATATGTTGCAATAACTAATCTTGCAAAAATAATATCTATGGCTTGAACAAGGATGGGTTATTAATAAAATTACTCATCAAACAAGTTATCTTGGTCGATTTTTTTAGGCGATAGACCTAGATATTTATACCCTTTTTCACTCATACAACGCCCCCGAGGGGTACGTTGTATGTATCCTTGTTGAACTAAATAGGGTTCAATCACATCTTCGACAACATCGCGTTGCTCCGATAAAACCGCGGCGATTGTTTCAACCCCAACAGGGCCACCACCATAATTTTCAATAATACAAACCATATAACGTCGATCCATACTATCTAATCCTTGAGCGTCAACATCAAGGCGTTTCATAGCGATATCGCACATGGCCGCATCAACTTTATCTTGTCCTGCCACTTGTGCAAAATCACGAACACGTCGGGTTAGCCGCCCTGCAATTCGGGGTGTACCGCGAGATCGTTTGGCAATTTCCTGTGCTCCATCATCAGTTAAATCCATCCCCAAAATCTTGCCCGAGCGTTGAACAATTAACCCCAATTCTTCAATACTATAAAATTCCAGGCGCAGGGGAATACCAAACCGGTCACGCAAAGGGTTTGTTAATAGCCCACTGCGTGTTGTTGCACCGATAAGCGTAAAGGGTGGCAAATCAATTTGTACAGAACGTGCGGCAGGCCCCTCCCCAATGATTAAATCAAGCTTTCTATCTTCCATAGCAGGATATAAAATTTCCTCGACTGCGGAATTTAGACGATGAATTTCATCGATAAACAAAACATCATGAGGTTGAAGATTGGTTAATATAGCGGCTAAATCCCCTGCTTTCCCTATTACAGGGCCAGACGTGGCGCGGAAACCAACACCCATTTCCTTGGCAATAATCTGTGCAAGCGTTGTTTTACCCAAACCGGGCGGACCAAAAAGTAAAACATGATCCATCGAATCTTGGCGAACCTTTGCCGCTTCAATAAAAACTTTTAGGTTTTCGCGTAAATCAGGCTGACCAATAAATTCATCAAGAAATAAAGGCCGCAAAGGATTTTCAAATGTTTGCTCCATCTCTTGCTGCATTGCATTTAAAGCTTCATTTTTAACCGCTTCACTCAAAGGCTTAACTCCTTCAGGGCAAGCTTTATTAGATCTTCTATATTTAAATTATCGTTCTCAGCTTTCATTTTGGCTTGCAAAACTGCGCTATAGGCATCGGTACGCTGATACCCTAAATTGACCAATGCGGATACGGCATCTTGTTCTGCATTGTTCATCCCTTCGGTAGGGGCAGAAGATGATGCAACAACTTGAACACCTTTTGGTTTGGCGGCCAAATCAATTTTGCCTGCCTTATCTTTTAATTCGGTAATAATCCGCGCCGCAATTTTTGGCCCTACTCCATCGGCACGTTGAACCGCGGCTTTATCCCCCGCGGCAATGGCAAAACCCAGTTGATCGGGTGGATTAATGGTTAGAATGCTCATTGCGGCTTTTGCCCCCACGCCCTGCACGCTGGTTAATAGACGAAACCATTGTTGCTCTGCCGCATCGGGAAACCCGTATAAATGAATATGATCTTCCCGAACATTCGTATCAATCAAGAGTGACAGAGGCTCACCAATACCGACACATTGGCTCAACGTTTTAGTCGAACAAAGAACTTGATACCCCACCCCTTGCACATCAAGAATTAAAAACCCTTCATGCACACTGTCTAAAATTCCTGAAAGTTTACTAATCATTACCGTGCCGCCCCCGCCATTATGCCGCCAAATTTTTCTTTCGATGTCGCATGATGCGCGTGACAGATGGCAACGGCAAGGGCATCCGCCTCATCTTCGCCAATCTCTCCACAAGCAGGTAATAATGTACGGATCATCATACCAACTTGGTCTTTACCCGCTTTTCCTGCGCCTACAACTGATTTTTTAACAAGATTTGCAGGATATTCGCCAACGACCAACCCCAATCGTGCGGGAACCACCATTGCCACCCCACGTGCCGCACCAAGCTTTAAGGAAGATGCCGCATTATTATTCACAAAAGTTTCTTCAATTGCGGCTTGATCAGGATTAAATTTCTCAACAATCTCGACTAGTGCATCGTTAATTTGGGTAAGACGCTCAGGCAAGGTTTGGGATGCCGTTGTTTTAACCAAACCACAAGAAACAAAGGATAACCGATGCCCTTCAGACTCAATTATTCCCCACCCCATTTTTTGCAATCCCGGATCAATGCCTAATATTCTCATAGAATCATTAAAGCACAAAAGGTGAACATGCGATAGTATTTATATTTTAAATCTATTCCGCACCCATTAATTCTTCCATGATGGCATCATCGACATCCATATTGGTGGTGACAATTTGAACATCATCATCATCTTCCAAGGCATCAATCAGTTTGAGCATGGTTTCAGCCTTATCTTTATCCAATTCAGTCATAATGTTGGGAACCCACGTTAATTCCGCCTTCTCTGCCTCACCAAATTTTGCTTCTAAGGCATCGCGTACAGCGCCCAAATCCTCAACCGATGTGGTAATTTCATGAAATTCATCACCTGTTTCGCAATTTTCTGCGCCTGCTTCGACTGCCGCTTCAAACATCGCGTCTCCACTTGCTTTTCCTTTGGGATAAACGATCAAGCCTATGCGATCAAACATAAACCCCACAGACCCTGTTTCGCCCAACGTGCCCCCAAACTTGCCGAAGGCGGTGCGTACTTCTGCAAAAGTTCTGGCGCGATTGTCGGTTAATGCATCAACAATAATGGCCGTGCCGCCTGCCCCGTAACCTTCGTAGCGAACCTCTTCATAATCTGCCGTGTCAGTGCCACCCGACCCCGTTTGAATGGCGCGTTTAATACGATCATTGGGCATATTTACCGCTTTGGCTTTGGATATTGCAAGGCGAAGGCGCGGGTTCATATCCGGATCACCACCACCCAATTTGGAGGCAACTATTATTTCGCGCCCCACTTTGGTAAATTGTTTGGCGCGGATTTTATCCTGCTTGCCTTTTCGGTGTTGAATATTCGCCCATTTGGAATGACCTGCCATGATATAGCTCTTTTTTAAATTAATAGTACAAGTAAATATAAAGAAATTTATTTATAAAACCAACCCGTTAAAAATCAGGTATTTCTTGAGAAAGCCTTCCCCCAACCCGAACAGGAGCAATATTTTTGCACAATCCATTTGCGCCCGTTTCGATCAATGTTCCACATAATGTTGCCTCCCCTTCGGCGGGGCTCATCCTTTCGGTGGGCATTTTTTTTGTAAATTTAGCGATAGGAATATGCTTTTTTACACCAATTACACTATCATAATTTCCTGTCATCCCCGCATCTGTTTGATAGCCTGTACCTCCCACTAATATGTGAGAGTCTGCGGTTGGTACATGTGTATGTGTGCCGACAACTGCACTTACTCGACCATCCAAATAATGTCCCATTGCCATTTTCTCAGATGTTGTTTCACCATGAAAATCAAGAAATATGGCATTAATTTTTTGACCCAGCATATTATTCTCAACTACATTATGAACAGCCTTAAACGGGTCATCAATCGAATCCATAAAAACACGTGCCATTGCGTTTATAATAAGAATATTATCCCCCGACGGTGTTGTATGAATTATATAACCATTTCCAGGTGTGCCTATCGGGAAATTAATGGGGCGCAATAGTTTTTTATCACGATCAATATAAGTAATAATTTCACGTTGATCCCAAACATGGTTTCCTGTTGTAATAACATCAACACCCCAATCGTAGAATTTTTTGCAATGTTTTTCAGTGATACCTATACCATGTGCGGCATTCTCACCATTTACGATGATAACGTCAGGTAATAGTTTTTCTTTTAAGTCAGGTAAATGTTTTTTAAGTGCATCACGACCATCCCGACCGAAAATATCACCAATGAATAAAATTCTCATACTTTAAAACTCTTTCACCCCATGGGGGGTTAGTAAATAATCTAACTTTATATCATGATCTTCAACGGGTAAGTCAAACAAAACAGCCTGATCATCATATCCGATACCAATATATTGTACTTTCTTTTCAGAACGTACGGCAGCAACAGTATTATCATAGTATCCTTTGCCATACCCCAAACGATTTCCTTTTTGATCATAAGCCAAAAATGGTACGATAATGATATCGGGTAAAAATGCCTCGCCATCTTGCGGCTCTAAAATGCCGAACATATTGGCTTTCATTTGAACATCATGTGACCACTTTTTAAAGATCATTTCTCGTTTATCTTTTTGAAGAACGGGTAGAACGACGGTAAAACCACGCTTGATAAGCTCATCCATTAAAAAACGAACTTCAAATTCTTTTTTTAGCGGCCAATATGCGGCAATGATTTGGTTATTATCGCCATCATAATTTTCAAAGAAAACATCAACAACACGTTCAAAATCGCTTTCATCTGTCACACGATTTTTGCGGTGAGCCAAGGCATGTTCACGATATTGTTGTTTTTGTTCTGATTTATTCATATTTCGCTTTACCTTGCCTTCGTCAGGCAAGCCTGACTCGGCCTCGTAAAATCAACCTTACTCTATTGCTAAATATTTTATTATAAGCATAGCGTCCTTCGGCTTTCCGATTGACGGCCACTCAATATGCAGCGCATATTTTAATAAAACGCCGCGTAAGCCGTGTACGCATGGAAATCCACATGAAGCCCTATTAACTAGGTCGGGCGCCGTATAACCAGACCACGATCTGGACAGTGATAGCCCCCTTATGCGAATTGCATAGGCCTCTGGGATTAAGGCGTATCACCTGCTCCGCAGCTATTCAAAGTTATAGAGTAAATAATTTAAAATTACAAAGTTTGATTAAAAATGTTTAATTAATCCTGCTAAACCAGAATCTATTGGTATTAATCATAATGACTGTATTTTATTAAAAGATGGCATTTCGACTAAAGCGTTTTTAGATTCCCTGCAATAGCATCAATACGCTCAGCCATTTGATCAATCGCATTGGTTATGGCGGTTTCATCTTCTTGACTAATTGAAAGTGTGTTTAAGGAAGCTTGGTTATTATTGGCAGCATTATCACGCGCATCCATCAATTCATCCGCCATCATGATGGAATTTAAAACCAATAGGTGCGAATCATTTGACCCCGCGCCCATCGCTGCAATTTCACCTACCCGTCCATCGACAAAGGCCGCTAAATCAATGACACGTTGTTCTTGGCCATCATCGCAAGCAATACTATATTGTTTATTGGCGATTGTAACATTAACCTCAGCCATAATGATTTATCCTTCTTGTAATAATTTTTCAACTTTGGCTATTGCGCCATCAAGCCTACTTGCCAATGCTTTGGTATCTGCACCTGACTGTGCGGGTGTGAATGAAAATAAATCCGCACTTTTTTGTTTTGTTTTTGGTGCATTTGCACGCTCCGCTTCTTTGGTATCAATTTCTTTTTCCAAAGTTACAATAGAATCATAAAGATTATTAATGGATTGTTTAATAGCAGCAGTCATAAATTATTCCGTTATATTAAAGTGTTATACATCAGTGATACTGCGTTGGTTTAGCATGCGTCAAGAACCATTGCGCGTTTTCCACAACAAGAAGGTTAAATCGCCTACATCTCGTTATTTCTTCAAATTTATAATTTTTATAATTCGCCATAAAAGTTAACACAATAAACTGTTAGTTTTATTGTTATATAAAGTTGACCTTCATTTTTGAAAATTGCATTGTATGCAAGTATTTATACAAAAGATTATTATTGAAAGTGAATTTTATGTCCCAAACCCAAGAAGCCGAAAATACGCGATCTGCCCCTGATCTAGATTTGAAGAAAATGGCGAATGCTATTCGTGTCTTGACCCTAGATGCGATTAAGGCTGCGAACTCTGGCCATTCAGGGATGCCGATGGGAATGGCAGATATTGCAACTGTGCTTTATACAAAATTCTTAAAATTTGATCCTAAGAATCCGCATTGGTTTAATCGTGACCGATTGGTTGTATCAAATGGACATGGCTCCATGCTTCCTTATTCTTTATCTTATTTAACGGGAAATGAAAAAATAACTTTGGATGAGATTAAGAATTTTAGACAATTAAATTCCCACACCGCTGGTCATCCAGAGGTTGATTTTGATGCCGCTATTGAAACAACAACGGGTCCTTTGGGGCAAGGGATTTCGAATGCCGTTGGTTTTGCCATTGCTGAGGAGATATTGAATGCACGTGATCGTGATTCTATAGATCACTTCACATATGTGTTTTTGGGGGATGGTTGTTTGATGGAAGGGGTTAGCCATGAAACTTGTTCGCTCGCCGGTCATTTAAAATTAAATAAACTTATTGCGTTATATGATGATAATAATGTGACGATTGATGGCACAATTGAGTTGGCATTCACCGAAAATGTTGAAAAACGATTTGAAGCTTATGGATGGGACGTTCAAGAAATTGATGGTCATGATACTGCTGCAATCGAAAAAGCCATCGCGCATGCTCAAACAACTGATAAACCATCTTTTATTTCATGCAAGACTAAAATTGGATATGGCGCCCCTACTCTAGAAGGTCAACCAAAAGCGCATGGTGCAATTACAAATGATGATGAAATTGCAGGCGCGCGCGAGAATTTAAATTGGTCTTACCCCCCTTTTGAAATACCTGACGATATTTTAAAGATGTGGCGTTCGTTAGGTCACAATAGCGATGGACATAAACAACCTGATTTTTCAATTGATGATAAAGAATTAGAAAAAACGATTGCTGATTTAAAGCAACAATTTGCCAATGATAAACCATCCAAAGCAACCCGCGAAATGTCTGGCGCATGTTTGGAAAAGCTTGTGCCTTTATTAGGGAATATGGTTGGTGGCTCTGCCGATTTAACAGGATCAAACAATACAAAAGTTTCTACATCAGAAATTTTTGATTCTAATAATTCGGATGGTAACTATATCAATTATGGCGTTCGTGAACATGGAATGGCGGCCATCATGAATGGTATTGCTTTACACGGTGGGCTTATTCCCTATGCAGGTACGTTTATGCAGTTTGCGGATTATTCACGCCCTGCCATTCGCCTTGCTGCCTTGATGCAGCAGCGCGTTATTCATGTTCTAACCCATGATTCTATTGGTTTGGGTGAGGATGGGCCAACCCATCAACCCGTGGAACATTTATCCGCCCTTCGTGCGATCCCTAATCTTTACGTTTACCGTCCTTGTGATGGGGTTGAAACAGCTGAAAGTTGGGAATTGGCACTTAAATCAACAACTGCGCCTACGGTTCTTTCCTTGACACGTCAGGGTGTTCCCACCTTGCGTGAAGATGATGCAGTAAACAAAACTTCCCTTGGTGCTTATATTCTAGAAGATTGTGCGGGTGATGAGCCAGAAGTCACCATTTTCGCCTCAGGTTCAGAAGTGCAATTGGCTTTGGAAGCATCAACGCAATTGGGTGATAATGTACGCGTTGTTTCCGTGCCTTGTATGGAACGGTTTTGGGAACAAGATGGGGAATATATTGAAAGTATCACCTGCAACAGCTCTATTAAAGTTGCGGTTGAAGCTGGCGTTCGTCAATCATGGGATAGATTTATTGGTGGGCATGGTATTTTTATCGGGATGGATAGTTTCGGTGCCTCCGCCCCCGCCCCCGAACTGTTTAAACATTTTGGCATCACAACTAACGCCATTGTTGAGGCAGTTCAAAAAAGATTAACTAAATAAAACTTATCAAAAAGGATAAACAAAATGACTATACGTGTAGCAATTAATGGATTTGGTCGCATTGGCCGTAACACTTTACGGGCTTTATATGAATCGGGACGTGATGATATTAAAATTGTCGCAATTAACGATCTTGCTCCTCTTGCAACCAATAAACATCTTTTAAAATATGACTCCGTTCATGGAACATTTGGTTTTGAAGTGGACACGGTTGATGAAGACACAATTATCGTAAATGGCGATCATATTGATGTGTGCCAAGAACGCGATCCTACGCAACTGCCTTGGGGTGAAATGAATATCGACATTGTTTTTGAATGCACGGGTATTTTTACCGAACGGGATAAAGCCGCGATGCATATTACTGCGGGTGCGAAAAAGGTGCTTATTTCTGCCCCTGGTAAGAACGAAGATTTGATGGTTGTTTATGGTGTTAATTCTGACAAGCTAACGGCTGAGCATGAAGTGGTTTCAAATGCCTCTTGTACTACAAATTGTCTTGCGCCCATGGCCAAGGCATTAAATGATGCAATTGGTATTGAAAGCGGATTTATGACAACTATCCATTCCTATACTGGTGATCAACGTATTGTTGATACCGCGCATAGTGATTTACATCGCGCCCGTGCCGCCGCCGTCAATATGATCCCAACTTCTACGGGTGCGGCAAAAGCCGTTGGTAAAGTTTTACCTGAATTAAACGGAAAATTAGATGGCGTATCCATGCGCGTTCCCACGCCTAATGTTTCCGTCGTCGATTTTAAATTCATAGCGAGTAAGGATACAACAGTTGAAGAAATCAATAACGCAATCACTAGCGCATCAAATGGCGATTTGAACGGTATTTTAGGTACGTATGATGAGCCTTTGGTTTCTGGTGATTTTAATCACAACCCACTTTCTTCAATTTTTGCCGTAAACGAAACAAAAGTTATTGATGGCAAATTGGTACGTGTAATGAGCTGGTATGACAATGAATGGGGTTTTTCAAACCGTATGCTTGATACCGCCAAAAAAATGCATGATGTTGGCTATGCCAATAAAGAATCTAAAGCAGCTTAAGTCTAAAGAAAGAATATATTATGAACCAAGAACAACTACAAAAAATTACTAACGGTAAGGGTTTTATTGCCGCACTTGATCAATCTGGTGGATCAACGCCAAAGGCATTAACTGCTTATGGTGTGAATGACGATACATACTCTGGTGAAGATGAAATGTATGATCAGGTGCATACAATGCGTAAACGTATCATCCAATCCCCTGCTTTTAATGGGCAGAAAATCCTTGGGGCGATTTTGTTTGAAAAAACTATGGATAATCATATTGATGATACCCCTACGGCTCAATATCTTTGGGAAGAGTTAAATGTTGTTCCTTTTTTAAAAATTGATAAAGGCTTGGCTGATGAGCAAAACCAAGTGCAATTAATGAAAGATATGCCTGAATTGGATCGCCTGTTACAACACGCTGTTGATAAAGGTATCTTTGGCACAAAAATGCGTTCTGTTATCAATGGTGCGCATGCAGGTGGGATTGCGAAGATTATTGAACAGCAATTTGATGTTGGAAAACAAATTCTATCCCATGGTTTGGTTCCAATTATAGAACCTGAAATATCTATTGGTAATGAAGATAAATCGGAGTGCGAATCTATTTTAAAGGCAGAAACATTAAAACAATTAAATACTCTCGATCCTGAACAAAAAGTTATGTTGAAGCTAACCCTCCCAGAAAAAGGCGGGTTTTATCAAGAATTGATTGATCATGAAAACGTTATATTGGTTGTCGCCCTATCAGGTGGATATGATTTGGAAGAAGCTTGCAAGCGTTTAGAACAAAATGATGGAATGGTTGCCAGTTTCTCTCGCGCTTTATCGAATGATTTGCGTGCCAGTCAAAATGATGATGATTTCAACCAAACGTTAAGTGATGCAATTGATAAAATTTATAATGCTTCTGTAGAAAAAACAAAAGCTAGCAAAGCCGCTTAACTTTTTACTTTGTTTGATTTTATTAAAAAACAAAAGGCATATTTGGCGATTATAATTGTCGCCCTTTTGGGATGGGCAGGATACAACGTCACCCAAGAACAAGTGACACCTTATGTTGATAAGGCGTTAACCGTTTCCGAAGATGCAACCATTGCAATTAAAGAAATTCGCGATAATGAAAAGCTTGAGCAAGAGCAAAAGCAAAGCAAACAGACCCAAAACATTGATTTAAAACAAAACTTTAACAATGTCTCAATCATATCACCCGAACGCCGTACCCATATTCTTTTTGGTGATGCAACAGGTGGTGGTCACTTATATGGTACAGGCGTGCCGTGCAAGTCCGAATTTCCCAAACATTGGGGCGAAGAAACGATTATAAAAGAAGTTGAGTTAATCGCGACCAATGACAATTTAAATTGGGAACAACAACGCAACGGCTATTATGTAACCGAGCAAGATGTTGGAACCGTGCGTGTACGCGTAGTTAAAGGCCGTGAAAATAAACAAGTTATCACCGCCTATCCCACCAACGTATCGCGCAACCCCTGCCCCGCAAATGATCGGTAGCTATTTGCCTAATTGGAAGGTCTTGGCTGTGGGCGTACCATCTCTGATTCTGGTGTTTGTGTTGTAGGTCTAGCCTTAGGTCTTAGACTAGAAAACGGAGCAGAAGAAATACCCTCCATTGTCATTTCACCTACATGTGGGGCGCCTGCATCTTGATTAGCAAATGCGGGTGTTGCGAAGGCTGTTGTTAATACCAAAATTCCTGCTTTAATAGTCATAATTTTATTCCTTTAATTTATATGAAGAAGAAAAGCATATTTTATGTCAACTATCAACCGCTACCCACAAAATATCGTCAATATTTTCTATACCACACGCCAACATAACCAACCGATCAATCCCCAATGCAATCCCTCCACTGGGCGGTAATCCATATTTTAACGCTTCAATAAATGCTTCATCAATCGGATATCGCTCGCCATAGAGTCGTTCTTTCTCATCCATTTCGATCTGGTAGCGGCGTAGTTGCTCATCCGCATCGGTTAATTCTGAAAATGCATTGGCAAGCTCGATACCGCAGATATATAATTCAAACCGTTCGGCAAATCTTGGGTCGTCAGCTTTAGGTTTCGATAATGAAGCCATAGAAATTGGATAATCACATAAAAATGTTGGTTGCCCGATCCCTAATTTGGGTTCTATATATTCGTCCATAACACGGTGAAATAAATCATCCCATACATCATCTTTTGCTGTATGAAGCCCTAAAGATACTAATTTTTTCTCTAAATATTTGAGTGTTTTCTAAAACTTCAATTAAGTCAATATTGGCAAATTTTTCGAATGCTTCGCATACGGTTAATTTTTGAGGTTCTAAAAAGGGATCACATGATAAATCTTTATAAGTATAAGTTTTAATATCTATGGCATTGGCGCAATTGCGAAGTAAACCAACACAATCCTCCATCATATCGTTGTAATCTGCATTGGTTCGATACCATTCAATCATCGTAAACTCAGGGGAATGGCGCTTTGATTGTTCCCCATTTCGAAAAACATGGCAAATTTGATAAATTTTAGTGCATCCTGCAACCATAAGCTTTTTCATGGCAAATTCAGGGCTAGTATGAAGATATAACGTCTTCTTAATATTACCATCTACCCCCCTCAAATCCGTAGCAAAGGCGCGGATATGCGTATCAATAACAGGGCATATTTGTAAAATAGGGGTTTCAACCTCGTCAAATTGTTGATTATCAAAAAAATGACGGATTTCTTTAATAATTCTACTTCGTTTATGCAGATTATCTATTCTTTGAGAAAACTTGTCTGGATGCCACCACATTGCTTGCAATTCCTGATATTACGGTGTAAAAGATTGCCAAGATTAAAAAACCTATAGATCTGGCGATCCATAATTATATGCTCTCCAGTGTTTTATATAAAAGGATAAAGAAATGAAAGCCAATATTCACCCCGATTACCACGAAGTTACCGTTGTTCAAACAGATGGTACAGAATATAAAACAATGTCAACCTATGGTAAAGCTGGCGATGTTATTAAATTAGATGTTGATCCCCTTACCCATCCTGCATGGCAAGGTGGAACAGGTCAAATTACCGAAAAAGGTCAACTTGATAAATTTGAAAGCAAGTATGGATCATTTTTATCTGGTGATGTTGGCAAAAAGAAAGAAGATAAAAAGTAAGATAATAAATATCTTATTATATTTTCTTAAAGTAAAAATTAAAGCCGCTTATTGCGGCTTTTTTATTTGCGCGCTCGTTCAAACAGAGGAATTTTTACAGGCGTACCGCCATAACGTCTATTTTGCCTTTGTGTGGAAACCATTCCACGAAATTTTGCATCACTTGGAACTTTAAATAATCGTGATAAAGGCAACTTAGAAGGTAATTTATCACCCTTTCGTTCAACAGCAACGACTTGACGGGTAAGATCAATTCCAAGTTTATTAAAATGACCATTTAATTCTGCAATAGTCTTTCCACGCATTGAACTGGGTAGAACAAATTTGGTGAAACTATATTTAGGCGTTCTCATTAACATTATACACACATCTCTATTTTAAGTTACAGATGCTTTTATCATAAGTTTTTTGAAACACAACCCCATAATTCTAAGCTGCGTTTAATTGTTGCAATGCCTTATCTAACTTGTCTTTTTTTTGCGTATCTTGTTCAATTATTCCCTTTTTTTCTGCAATAACCTCATCAGGGGCATGATCAACAAAGTTCTTATTGTTAAGCTGTTGTGCCATTTTATTAATGTTGTCATCTAACTTTGAAATTTCTTTTTTCAAACGCGCCCGCTCCTCATCCAAATCAATTAAATCAGCAATAGGTAGAATATAAGTAGCCTCGCGCAAAATTGTTTTAATTGAACCTTTGGGGGCATCTTCATTCATACTGATGTTCGATAGACGCACCATTTGGCAAATTTCAGCATTATATTTTTTTAAATTTTGCATCGTCCCTTCATTGGCCTCTTGAACAATCATTTCAATTTCTGCCTTGGCAGGAACATTCATGTCAGAGCGGATTGAGCGTATTTCAGAGATTAGAGTTTGAACCCATTCAATTTCGCTCGCTGTTTCGTCAGAAATTAAAGCTTGATCATAAATCGGCCATTTTGTTTCTAAAAGCAATGTATCATTATCCCGTTTTGCAATGGAATTATAAAGCTCCTCAGTAATAAAAGGCATGAAGGGGTTCAGCAGGATTAAAATTTGGTCTAATACCCATCCCGTTGTTCCCTTAACTTCAATAATTAAATCTTTGTCATCGCCCGCCAATAATGGTTTGGTAAACTCAAGGTACCAATCACAAAATGTTCCCCATACAAAATGATAAATGATCGCAGCCGCATCGTTAAACCGATATTGTGCTAATGCATCCTCCAGATCGTTGTTACATTTCACTAAAGAATGAATAATCCATTTATTTTGTGACGCTTCAACTGACTTAGGATCAAAACCCTTTTGTGGAAGGCAATCATTCATTTCACAAAAACGTGTAGCATTCCAAAGCTTGGTCGCAAAATTACGATAAACCTCGACATTTTTTTCTGAAAGTTTGACATCCTTGCCCTGCCCACATGAAATACACATTGTAAAGCGTAACGCATCCGTTCCATAAGATTTTGAAAGCTCAAGCGGGTCAAGCACATTGCCTTTGGATTTAGACATTTTTTGCCCCTTTGAATCGCGGACAAGTCCATTAATATAAACTTTTTTAAACGGCACTTCATCTAATGCATAAAGCCCCATCATCATCATCCGCGCGACCCAAAAGAATATAATATCAAATCCAGTGATTAATACATCGCCCGGATAATATTTTTCTAATTCGGGTGTTTTTTGGGGCCACCCAAGCGTTGCGAAAGGCCAAATTCCTGATGAAAACCAAGTATCCAAAATATCTTCATCTTGGCGTAACTCAACCACTTCGCCATAATGCTTTTTGGCTTGTGTTTGAGCCTCTTCCTTTGTTTCAGCAACAAAAATATGCTCATTAGGGCCGTAATAAACAGGAATTTGATATCCCCACCATAATTGACGAGAGATGCACCATGGTTGAATATTTTCCATCCATGAAAAATATGTATTCTCCCATTTCTTAGGGACAAATTCTGTCTTACCACTACGCACAGCCTCAAGCGCAGGTTTAGCCATAGTTTTCGCATCAACATACCATTGATCCATAAGATAAGGTTCAATGACAACGCCAGACCGTTCCCCATAAGGAACTTGATGGGCGTGCTTTTCGACCTTTATCAAATGGTCTAAATCATCCAAATCTTTGATAATTTTTTTACGGGCTTCAAAACGGTCAAGTCCAACATAATCATCTGGACAATTTTCGTTCATTTTTCCATCTGGTGTAAGCAAGTTGATCAGTTGAATATTTTTATCGGGATGGCGTTTGGCAACTTCGAAATCGTTATAATCATGCGCAGCCGTAATTTTCACAGCACCCGAGCCAAAATTGGCATCAACATATTCATCGGCAATAATGGGAATGATACGGTTTGCAATAGGCACAATCGCATTTTTACCAACAAGATGTTTATATTTCTCATCATCGGGATGTACCGCAATCGCCCCGTCGGCCAAAATAGTTTCGGGTCTGGTTGTGGCAATCATTATTGAATCGCCACCCTCCTCCAAATCATAGCTAAAGTGGTACAAAGAGCCTTTTATTTCTTTGTGATCCACCTCAAGGTCAGAAACAGATGTTTCCAGTTTAGGGTCCCAATTAACAAGGCGCTGATCGCGATAAATAAGGCCATCATTATACATTTTAACAAAAATATGAATAACCGCCTTCATGTAATCATCATCCATCGTGAAACGCTCCCGCGCCCAGTCAGGGGTTGCACCCAGTTTGCGTAGTTGTTTCATAATGGTGCCGCCAGATTTCTCTTTTTGTTGCCAACACCGTTTTAAAAATTCTTCACGACCAATATCTTCTTTGGTTAAACCTTCGACTTCCAATTCTTTACGGACAAACAAATCAACCGCGATTGAGGCGTGATCTGTTCCTGGCATCCACAACGCATCTTTACCTTTCATGCGTTGATAGCGCGTAAGAATGTCTTGTAACGTCATGATAAGACCATGTCCCACATGAAGGGAGCCATTAACGTTCGGTGGGGGCATCATAATGGTAAATGGGTCTTTATCACCGTCAGGATGACTTGCAAAAAGACCTGAATCTTCCCAGTTCTCGTACTGGTTGGCTTCTATTTCATTTGGCTGAAAAGTTTTATCTAACATGGTTTTCTTTCAATTATTGAAGAAAGAAAATAGTATGTTTACCAATAAAAATCAAATAATAAGGTCAGATTGAAAATTAATCATCCATGGCACGGCGGGCAAGTTTTTCAAGCTCTTTTTGAACAATACGTTCGACCATAGGCGGTAAATTATCATCCATCCATTCACGCAGCATGGGGTGGAGCATTTCGCGCACAATATCTTCCAATGTAATTCCATCAAAGGAGCGTGAGCTGTTGATTGGCATTTTAGATGTAAGCTTAGTTAAGCTATTTATTGTAGCGGCTTGTGTACCAGAGGATAAAATATCAGACGGCACAGGGCGTGGTTGAGGCTCCCCACGTGTTGTAGGTTCAGCTTTGGGTTCGGGACGTGATTGAACAGATTTTTTTGCTTCTTGAGCTACAATATCTGGTTCTTCCATGGAAATGTCGATATTATCATCTTCATCATTTTGTTCAGGCTCATCCTCAACCAAATCATCAGTGGTTAGTTCAAGAACATCATCGGGCTTTTCACGGACTGGACTATCAATTGCGTCATCTACATTTTCTTCTTCGTCATCATCAGAAATGATTTGGCGAATAGAGGCGAGAATTTCTTCTATCGATGGTTCCTGTTCGGATGAATTATCGGACATGGTTTAAGATAACCTTTATAGAAAACGGGAAATTCTTTGTATTGATATAAAAAGAATCATGTAATTAAACTAAATTTTGACGTATCAAACGCATTGTGTCAAAGGATGGAAAAAAAAAACCACAGATATCCTCATTTAATCCTCAAATAATACCAAAATTATCCCAAAACTTATACACAATAGAATGGTAGAAGAGAAGAATGGCAGAAAAGTATATTAAAATATAAATTCTTTTTCAGGAGAAAAACCATTGAGATATGGTGTTCCTGCTTCAAATAAAGTTCGGCTTGATAAACGACCATCATTATTTTTTTGATAAATGACAGCTTTGGCTAAACCAAGTGTATTGGTACGAATAATGGTAAGGATTCTTCCCCCCTCTTTTATCTGATCGCTCATACCATCGGGAAGTTTGGCAATAGAACCATTAAAAATAATCACATCATACGGGGCATATTTTGGCGCCCCTTCAGAAAGCTTACCTGATATAGCGGCTATATTGGAATATCCTAATTTATCCCAACTGGCTTGTGCTGTTTGAATAAGATCTTCTTGCTCCTCTAATGCGACCACTGTACCGCATAATTGCGATAAAATTGCAGCGTTATAACCGATATCAGATCCAATCGTCAGTACAGCATCCGTAATGCTTAAGTTACCTTCTTGGATTAAACGTGCAAATACCGACGGCTCCATCAAATAGCGCCCAGGGGCAACCTTGATATCCTCATCACAATAGCAAACAGATTTTAAAGCGGGTGAAACAAATTCTTCACGTGGGACGGTTAAAAATGCATTTAAAATAAACTCAGATGTAACCCCCATTGGGTGTATCTGGCTATCAACCATTGATTGTCTTGCTTTTATAAAGTCCATTTCAAATCCAAATTTTCGATTTATAACCTCTATTAAGTATCAAAAGGTTGTTTAGAATGAAAGAGTGAAACAGCTAATCTTAAAAATTATAAGATTATATTTGCTCAATAGTGTTGAAACAGATATAAAATCCATTGTTGTTCTTAAAGGCGCGGTGGCAGAGTGGTCATGCAGGGGACTGCAACTCCCCGTACAGCGGTTCGATTCCGCTCCGTGCCTCCAACATACAAATAAATTGACATAATTAATAATTTTAGGATATATCTATCTAAATTTTAAAATTGGATAGATTATGTCACGTATTGCTGTTTTCTCGAATAAATTACCCTATGACTTTAAAACTGGAAATGTTTCCGCAGGCGGACTAACGGTTGGTGTCGAAGCATCAATTAGTGGTTCAAGCGCAATATGGATTGGGTGGAGTGGTGAGATCATTGAAAGCGAAGATCAAAGAGATCTGGATAGTCTAGTACGAAAAACTGTAAATGGTATTGAATATGTAGGGATACCTCTCACCCGTGAAGAATATGAAGGTTATTATCTTGAATACGCAAATGGTAAACTTTGGCCTGCGATGCACAGTTTGGAACAATATATTTCACGCTCAACTGGATCCTATGAAATTTACCAACGTGTAAATAAAGTTTTTGCTCAAGTTGCAAAAAAAGAATTAAAAGATACCGATAAAGTTTCTGTGCATGATTATCATCTTATTCCATTAGGTGGAGAGATGCGAAAATTAGGAATTACAAATTCAACTGCATTTTTTTGTCATATTCCAATTCCAGACCCAAAGTTCTTTAAACGTGATGGTGTTTCGAAAAAATTAAAAGCGCAATTTGGGTTAATGATTACTGCTTTGGATCAATATGACCAAGCTGGATTTCAAGCCCCAAGTGATTTTCGCAATCTACAAAAATATAAATTCAATAATGATCCTATACCTCCAAATTTTCAAACGGCTACGATTGGTTCGGGAAGTACAAAATATGGCGTATTCCCAATTAGTGTTGAAACAGCAGATATACCAGATATTGTTCAAAGAATACGCGAAACAGATGATTGGTTTCAACGATTTGAAGCGGGGCTTGGAACGAAGAAATTAGGTATGAGTGCGGATAGAACCGATTTTTCAAAATTAATTCTTGAACGTATAGATGCTATCTCTGCTTCATTAAGATCAAAACCACAGCTTTATGGGGCAGTACAATTTTATCAAGCCCTCCCCCCGACAAGAGAAGACTTAGATATCTATAAAAATTATATGGATGCAGTAAAATCTTCTGAAAGAGCGTTTCAAGAGGCGTTCTCTACGCCTGTTTACTCACCCATGCAAACTGAATTTGGTATGGTTCCACGTGATAGATTATTTGCGCTATATAATCTTGCTGGACGTTCGGGTGGAATTGGACTGGTTAGTTCGAATTACGAAGGTCAACATTTGGGGGCATTAGAGGCAGTTGCCGCACAAGATCCTGCAAAACCAATCGCATTGGTTTTAGGTAAGAATACAGGCGCAGCGCAACAACTAGGCGATAATGGTGCTATTCTTATTAATCCATATGATAGAGCTGGTTTTGCAAGTGCTATAACTCGGGCATTTGAAATGCCTTCGGAAGAGCGTGTTGAAAGACACGCAACCATGTTGCCAATTATTCAAAATAATGATGCACGACATTGGGGCCAACATGCTTTATTTGCATCATGCAATAAAAATTAATGGCCTAAATATTTTTCTATATCAACGAACACTGGATATATGTGATACGGCGTTGTTGCAGGAAGATGGTTTGAATTTACGTTTAGATTTTCATCTAAAATTTCATACCAAATGCCTGTTTCAAAATTAATATAATTTCCTAAAAATAGCGTTTTTAAATTCTTTAGCAAAATTGTCGCTTTAGTTTTATAAGAATCATTTTGTGTCATGATGGCTGAGGCGCGCATTGTTTCTAAAACAGGCCATATACGTTTATTTTTATCAATAACCTTCCCTTTTCGATTTTGTGCGTTATAGATGCCATTATCAAATCCATTTTTTAATATCCAATCAAAAAGGTTATTAATGGTTTTATTAATATGCTCTTTATCGAGTTTTCATGATCTCTTGATATCGCGTTAACAACCATATCCATTCCGCATGATGTCCTGTTTCTACGATACTACCTTGGCTTTTATGAGTTGATAGATCATTATGAAAAAACTCCCCTATTGTATTTGTTTGTGAATCATAAAATTTTTCGAAAAATAAATTTAGTAATTCTTGAGCTATTTTAAAATATTCTTTATCACCTGTCACTTCGTACATATGCAATGTTGCTTCTAATAAATGCATATGAGGATTTTGCCTTCTGATTTTATTTATAGGGTTTAAATTTCTATCAAGTGCCTCATGAAAACCGCCAAAATTATGCCTAAAATTATTTTTGATAAAGTTTAAAGTTGTTTTTGCAAATTCCTCTAATCTCTTTATCATCATTAATTTTAATATAAGTAGAACAAGCCATTAATATAAAAGCATGCGCATATAAATCATATTGATCATCAATAATATCTTGAGATTTGGCATCGATACTAAAAATTGATCCCCCTGTTTGTGGCTGAAAATAATTTTGCTTTATGAAGTCAAAAGTATTATTTAGCTTTTCCAGATACTCAATTTTAGGCGTATTATAATAAGCGGTAGAATAAACAATAATTTGTCTGCATTGCGATAATAGCCGTTTTGGCGTTTCAAAACTTATAAAATCAGACTCTAAACGCTCATGAAAAGCCACCATTTTCATTATCAGAAAATATCTGAAACCATTGGGGTATCCACTGATTTTCTGCTTGGCTCAATATTCTTGCAAAATCGTAAATCATTAAGCTTTTTATCCTGATTTTGACAACAAATCACGTTTAATCGAAAATAAGAAAATTTAATTTAACTTTTTATGTTTGAAACATTGACACTTCCCATCAATTCCTTCATAAATCTTGACGGTATTCCTCGATAGCTCAGCGGTAGAGCAGTTGACTGTTAATCAATTGGTCGTAGGTTCGAATCCTACTCGAGGAGCCATTTTCTTTATTTTATCAATACTTAGAATTAGACTTATTCAAGTAATTTTGTCTTTGATAAGCAAGTATTAATACTCGCTTTATTAAAAATATAAATTAACACAGGCGTTCTCATTTAAATTTATGTGTCCTGTCTTCTATGAAGGAATCATTGCTTACAGGTATATTTTGGGATGCAGGTCTTTTTCTGGCTTTGGCTGGGCTTGTTATTCCTTTTTTGCGTTTTTTGAAAATACCAACTGCGCTTGGCTATCTTTTAGCAGGTATTGTGCTAGGCCCCTATGGCATTAGCGTTTTGGCAGAATATCTTCCCCTATTGGAATCGGTTGGGTTGCAGGAGAAAGAGCATGTTAAGGTTTTAGCAGAACTTGGGATTATTCTACTTCTTTTTATTATTGGATTAGAGCTCACACCTCAAAGATTGTGGCAGATGCGAAATCTGGTTTTTGGTTTGGGAGGCTCACAAGTCCTTTTATCAGCAAGCGTTATAGGTTTAATTGCCTATTTATGGGGAAATAGTTTTAGTGTTTCTGTTTTATTAGGGTTGGGATTGGGATTATCTTCAACCGCACTTATAATTCAATGGTTGCAGGAGCAAAAATTATTTGCTTCAAATGTTGGACGGACAAGTTTTAGCATCTTACTTTTCCAAGATTTAGCTGTAATCCCGATCTTATTACTGCTTACGATATTAAGTTCGGATATTGGTGATAATGTTACTCAATTTGTATCTTTTTCAATTATAAAGATGATTGCTACCATTGTGGCGATTTACTTTGTTGGGAAACTTATTCTTAAACCTGTTTTTGTGTTTACCAATCGGCATGGTGGTCAAGAGGTCTTTATGGCTCTTAGCTTACTTGTGATTATTGTAAGCGCCTCTGTCGCCAATATTGCTGGACTTTCTATGGCGCTTGGTGCGTTTATCGCTGGGCTTTTATTGGCAGATACGGAATATAGACATGAAATTGAATCTCTCATCGTGCCGTTTAAAAGCATGTTAATTGGAATCTTTTTTGTTTCATTTGGAATGGGTATTAATTTAAATTTTGTTGCTGAAAAACCATTATGGCTCTTTGCTTCTGTGATAGGATTAATGGCCCTTAAAGCAGCGATTATTTTCTTATTATGCAAACTTTGGAAACAATCAACTGCAATCGCTGTAGAGAGCGCCATTATCCTTTCCCAAGCAGGTGAATTTGGTTTATTGGTCGTTGGGGGCGCCCTTGACAACGGGGCTTATGGCTGAAGATGTGGGTCAATTCATGCTTATTGTTATTGGATTAACTATGTTTGTAACCCCACTTATGGCGCCCTTTGCAAGAAAGATTGGTGCCCATATTGAAACCACCAGTCATACCAAAAAAGATTATCACGCTAACCAAGCTGAAGAGAAAAAAGGACATATTGTAATTTTTGGTTTTGGTCGTGTTGGTCACACAGTTGCAAATAAGCTGTGTAAGGAAGGGTTTTCTTTTATTGGTTTTGATAAAGATATTAATCTTGTCAGTGAAGGACGTTTAAAATCAAGCCCCGTTTATTTGGGTGATGCCTTAAAAAATAACACAATAAAAGCTGCTCATATTGAAAATGCATTATGTGTTGTTCTTACCATTGACAATGCAAATGTGACACAAAAAATTGTCAAAGCCATACGCAATGTATGTGCGACTACTCCTATTGTTGTTCGGGCACATTCTGCTGATGAGGTACAGCTTTATACTGAATTTGAAAAAGTAGAAGCCATTGCGGAGAATATGATTATAAGCAAAAAACTCTCTCAAGAAGTTTTGTTACAATGTGGTTATTACGAAAACGATGATAATTAAATACTATTGTTGGTCTTTTTTACGTGCTTTTGAGAAAAATTTAATCTTTTACCCAAAAATTTCATGTTATTTGAATAATTTTGTTATGAAATTCGGAAATAATTAATGTTTTAGGAGATTTTGTCCTTTGTCATGCAAATTTTGCATATTCGGGTAATGTTTTTTGCATTTTACATTGCTTTAATTGATATTTAATATATATTAAGAATACACACCCTCTATTACCGCTATTGTCCGAAGGTCTTTTTAAAGATTTTCGGACATTTTTTTGCTGTAAATAATTTTTACTATAGACAAAAAAAACGAGCCAAAAAGGCTCGCTTTTGAAAATATATTTAGTGAAATTATGCTGCTTCTTCTTTTGCTTCCAGCAATTTGTAATTTGATTTTACTTCTTTATATTGATTTTGAAGCTTTTGTAATAAATCAGTATCTGTTTTTACTTTTTCAATCGCATCTTCATATTGTTCAAGTAGGTTACTTTCACCTGTTAGAATAGATTCTAAAAGTGATTCATCATCGCCACCTAATTTATCTTTAATCTCCATGAAAAATCTATGCGCGCCAGCTAAAAAAGTGCCATCGGTTTCATAGTTACAACCATGTGATGCTAATGCAGTACGAAGTTCTTCTGAATACTCATGACGTTTATTGGCCAAATCACCAAACATTTTTTGATGACGTTCTTGATCCGCATGTGCGCCAGCATCTTTATATCCGTCGCGACTATCAATTAAGCGAATAAGTAAATCTTTACATACGTCTTTTTCTTGTTCTTCCATTATTTTTTCCTTTTATTTAATAAGTTACCGTTGCCAGACAAACAAATTAAATCAAAAATAGTTCCTAAAAACAAACTTAACGATAACGTTTTAAATCAAACCCATTTCAAGCTGTAAACATAGGATAACAAAATTTTCTTTTTTATCTGTTATATTATTGACGCTAGAAAGGTAGTGCTATGACTATTTCCGTTATAATTATTGTAAAAAATCGCCATGATCATTTAAAAAATCTTTTGACGGGATTAAATGCCGCAATAATAAAGACGAATAAATTAGGGGTTATTTGTGAAACAATAGTTGTTCACATGAACGAGGATATTCTTCCAACACCACCTGACTACAAAAACTATATCTCTATAAAGCTTGATCATAAAGCACCCCTTCCCCTTGCTGCTGCACGAAACAAGGGTGCAGAAATTGCCATTGGTGACTATTATATATTCCTAGATGTCGATTGTATTCCAGATGAAAATTTGATTTTAGATTATGCCAATTTTCATCGAAACCATCCAAATTCTATTGCCATGGGATCGGTTTACTACCTTCCCCAAACTTTCCCTGAAAAATGGATGCTTAATACATTACCAAAATATGGTGAAGAACATTCGGCTCGGAAATATTTAAAAAACGCTACCGCCCAAATTGAAGACAAATATAGTTTTTTTTGGTCATTAAATTTTGGACTTTCCAAACAAACTTTTGAAAATACAGGTGGTTTTGATGAGGATTACACCGGGTATGGAGCAGAAGATACTGATTTTTCACAAAGAGCGCGATTTAAAAAAATCTCACTTTATTGGGTGAAAAATGCAAATGCCTATCATCAATATCACACGAATTATAATCCGCCATTTCAACATTTTGATGACATTATACGAAATAGCACTTTTTATAAAAATAAATGGGGTACGTGGCCCATGCAAAAATGGTTGCAACCTTTTAATGATTTAGGATTTATTCAATGGAATGAAACATCTGATGTTATAGAGATTGTAAAAAAGCCTACTAAACATGATATTGATAATGCTCAGCTATAAATTCCTGCTCGATCTTCGATAAATTTTGCCGCTTTTTTTGCACCATCTTTTTGAGCAATATTATTCCAAGGTGATAAGTCTTTGGTTTTCTGAATTATTGTTTGCCAATCAAAATTCGATTTTGGCCATTCATCTAATATAACAGCAAAATTCTCACGTTTTAAGGCTTCTACTTTACAATGATGCTCATCAAAATATCTTGGTTCTGCCTTGGTAATAAGTGGCTTATTCAAATATGCTGTTTCTAAAACAGAATTATTGCCTGCTACGCTTACGACGTAATCAGCGCTATACATATAAGAGAGGGAATTATTAACGAAGCCTTTTATTGTATAATTACCACCTTCTTCTTGCGTTTCAAATCCGATCCCAACCCAGTAATATTGAGGGTTATGTTTTGCTATTTCTAGTAAATATTTAGCGTTTAAATCACTATTACCTTTTGGTTTTACAAATAATATAATGGATTTATCGGTATCAAAATTGATTATTTTAGTATCGAATGTTTTAACAATACCATTAACATAGTGTGTTTTTCGAATGATCCATTTTTCAATTTTTGTTTGTTCAATTTCTTTTGGGTAGGTCGCTAATAATTTATCGGCAGCTGAGTATGCTTGTAAATGAGCATTATCTGTTCGATTGCCATGCATTGCAAAATAGAGATATGGGACATCAACTAATCGGCACAGCATTGCTAAATCTACGCTTACATCTAAAACTGCATAATGAATATTATATTGATTTATAAGATCAATTATTTTTGTCACTCTTGGTAGATAGGTACGATTATTAAATTTTTTTATATGAATTGCATCATTTGAAAATTCACAATCATCTAAATTTCTAAGTGGTGTTATAGGAATAAAACAATGCTGATTGGGAAGTGATATATATTCAGGCTTATACTCTGCAACAACATAAACAGTTTGATTTATATGTTGCAAAATTGCTTGCGCTTTTTGCCAATGACCCGACCCATTACAATTAATAAAATATAATATAGCCATGGGTTAAACAGAAGAACTCAAAATTTTGTTATAAAAGCCAACATAGCCTTCTAGCATTTTGTCATCTGAAAAATTTTCTAATGCATAATTACGACATGTTTCAGGATCTAGTTTTTGAGCATTTATAATTGCTTCAGCTAATAAACTGACATTTTCTTCGACTAATACAGACACATTTTCATTTAAAATTTCTGGTAAGGCACCACGGTTAAAACCTGCAATAGGCACACCACATGATAATGCTTCCGCAATTACCAATCCAAATGCCTCTTCCCAACAAGGTGTACAAACAAAAACACGCGCATTTTGAACAACTTCTACTAATTTTTTAGTGTTTAAACATCCTAAATACTCAATATTTTCTTTATGATGATTTAATAAAGGAAACATGACATTATTAAAATATTCTTTATTGTGAATAGGTCCGCAAATTTTTAGTTTCACGCCTGCATCAATACATGCTTTTATTGCTAAATCTGTACCTTTTTCGGGTGTTATTCGTCCTGACCAAACAGCGTATTGCTGGTTTGATAATGCTTTTTTCTCGGGTGGTATCCAAAGATTTGTATTTACACTATTATATATAACTTTTGGCACTATGTACTCTAATTTTGCTGTCCATAAATTACCTATATGATTTGATACAGCTATTACATGGTGAGTATTTCCTTTGCGTCCTTCTTGAAAACCCTTAATCATATTATTGAAAGGTGAGCAATGTAACACAGTTACTACAGGACAACTTAATTTATATGCCATATCTAATGGGGTTTTAGCGTAACTATTGTTATGTATAATATCAAAATTAGATTTATTTAGTTTTAATAATAAATCATAATAATAATGTTCCCATTGAGAATATCTATCTTCGCTTGCTATTTCTCCTTGTATTAATGAAGGAGGACAAAATGTTTCTACGGGCAATGTAAAATCTGATCCTTCGGGAGCAAATAAAGTTACTTCGTGCCCTGCGTTTTCTAATAATTTTGTTAATTTATAAGTATGGGCAACCAACCCACCAGAAAATGGAGTTTTTACAGGAAAATGGGAATTAGCAATAATAGCGATTTTCATTCACCAGTTTATTGCTAATTATAAAAATTATTGCAATGCAATGGCGTGTATTTTAATCATAAGATGACAAATTACAGTTTCATTTTATAAAACATATCTATTCATTTTTATAATACTGGTTATTTTTAAAAATCTTACGCTACATTTTTTATAATAGTTTTGATTTCGTTTCTATCTTCATATTTTTCCAAAATACTGCGTACAGCATCACGAATTGATGTATCCGCTAGACCATAGGCTATATTCGCTTCAATAAATCCAAGGCGTGAACCACAATCATAATGTGTTCCTTTAAATTTGAGACTATTAAACGTTTGTGTCGGAATTAATTTCGCCATGGCGTCTGTAAGTTGAATTTCATTCCCTGCGCCAATCTGCATATCATCAAGAAAATCAAATATCTCAGGTTGCAAAATATAACGTCCGACAATTGATAACGTTGATGGGGCCTTGTTAATGTCTGGTTTTTCAACCAAACCGTCAACTTTCATGACATTGCCAACTTCTGTTTTTGTATCAACAATGCCGTACTGATTAACCTGCTCTTTAGGAACATTTTTAATAGCAATAATATTGCCCCCTCTTTTATCATATTCTTCAACCATTTGGTGAAGACATCCCAAACCATTTAAAATAAGATCATCAGGCAATAAAACGGCAAAGGCTTCGTTTTCTATCAATTCTTTAGCACACCAAATCGCATGCCCCAAACCCAAAGGTTGAGGCTGGCGTGTGGTAAAAAGCTTACCAGCAGGCATTTCAGTTTTTTGAAGTTGTTCAACAATTTCAACCTTACCGCGTTTTTCTAGTGTATTAATAAGTTCAGGCTGATAATCAAAATGCTCTAAAAGCATGTCTTTATGACGCCCAGTTACAAAAATAAATTCTTCAATCCCAGCATTCACTGCTTCTTCAACAACATGTTGAATTAATGGTTTATCACCAATTGTTAGCATCTCCTTTGGCATGACCTTTGTCGCAGGTAAAAATCGTGTTCCTAAACCTGCTACAGGAAAAACTGCTTTTCTAATCTTTGGGTATGTTTTCATAATTTTTTCTTTCTGTAGAATACATACATACGATACTAAAAAGAAAAGGTTCGTATAAAAGCTGATAATTAACTTATGATATTCGGAGTATCCTTCAAAAAATATTCTTTTAATCCAAGTTAAATTGTAATAATTTATGAAACCAAATTTAAAAATAACCCCAATTTTAAAGGATAAATTATGGGCAGTTGTATGGTCGAAAAATTTAAAAACTATTTAGATTTATCGAAAGACGAAGAAAAATTACTTTTGCAGATGGAAGATAAAACCGAGAAATATAAATCCGGAGAAAAAATTGTTAAACGCCACGATACAGTAAAATATATCTATGTTCTAAAGAATGGCCATTGCTCAATATCAAAAAATTTGGATAAAGAAATCCGTACAATTTTTGATATAAAAATCAATGGTGATGTTATTGGCATTAGTGAGCTTTCCTATGATAAACACTTATACGATCTAAATGCGATAACGGATGTTGAAATTTGCCCTTTCCCACGCAAAAATCTTATAGATATTTTTGATAAATCAGAGCGTTTAACACAAACTTTTTTCAGCATTTTATCAAGGGAACAATCCATTTTATATGAACGTCTCGCTTCTTTAGGGCGCAGAACAGCAATAGAAAGTATTGCCAACCTTATAATCGAATTTTATATACGCTATAATTTTTTAACGTGTAAAGACAATAAAACAAAATTTTCATTCCCATTTAATCAGCAACAATTAGCGGATTTACTAGGAATTAGTAAAATTCACGTGAGCCGATCTATGACCGAATTACGCAATAATAAATACATACAATATGATCGCAATACGTTAGAAATATTAGAGTTTGATAAACTCATAAACCTTGCCAATTTCGACGAATACTACCTCCAAAAACCAAACACCAATTGGAATAGTTGAGATTTGAATAACTAAAGGAAATTAGATTAGCCATACTGGCAACAACATGGATAAATTCATCTTATAAGTAGCCTTAATTCGTGTATTATTTGTAGCGCGGATCATATAAAGCTGAGCGTATACAGTAAACAAACATTCATTATACTCTTTAAAAAGTCATGCTATTTAAATGATTGAAATTAAATGGCGATCCCGGCAGGACTCGAACCTGCAACCCTCTGCTTAGAAGGCAGATGCTCTATCCAGTTGAGCTACGGGACCGCAATGAAATGAGTGTACGAAAACTCAAGCCATCCGAAAAGCGATAATTATATATTTAACGATCTTCAGGTGGAATATATTTAAAATTATCTGCAAAACTGCGTGGTTTTACTTTTCTTTGCTGGTTAACGGTAATGCTGTATTCCCAACCTTCACGCTCCGCATGTGCAATCGCTGTTTCTTTTGACGGAAAATTGATGCGTACTTGGCTAAGTGTGTCTTTAGACGAAGACCATCCCATTAATGGTTCAGGATTTCGGGCTGATATAGGCTCATACTCGATCACCCATTTCTGAGTTTTGGCCAAGCCTGATTGCATTGTGCTTTTTGCAGGATTAAAAATTCGTACTTTCATAAAAAGAAAATATCGGTTTTATTCAAAAATTACCACTTAAAAATTCTACGGGCAAAAACCCCAACCGCAGCACCAATAATTGAAAATGGCAAAAAGTGATTAAAAAAAGAATGCCCCATATCATCCATAGGGCAAGTAAGGCGCAAGCCAATCCACCCCAATGCAGATATAGCAATAACATTCATAAAAATTGACCAATAAGGCTGCGTTGTTTTACCGCGAATTGTCAGGTAAACAAGCGCAAAAAATGGAATAATTTGAATATACAATCCATCCGTAGCGCAATGCCCTAGTTGTAATGTTTGCATTAAACCCAAACCTGATACATATATATTGGTAGCAACCCATGTAATAAAAACAACAAATAAGGTAATAGGGACAGCCTTAAAATGATGTTTTTGAAAACAATCTGGGAAGCTTAACCAAGATGATACCATTGCCGCAGATAGTAAAAGCATCGTTGAAAGAGCCATTTCGAAGATAAAGCTTGCCTCTGCCATACGTTCGCTTAAATCATTGCGAACGCCAAAATACCAAAAATTTAAAAGAATAAAACCAATTGCAAAACCAGCCCAAACTAATACGCGTGTATAGGGACAACATGCTTTGCGTGCTTGTAAATCATCACAAAGCGTGTTGATAAGGTCATCTGTATTGTTTTTATTTTCTTCACTCATTTTAAAATACTCTGAATTTTTTTCATGCTTCTATGGGCAGAAACTTTGACGGCGGTCTCTTTCATATTCATCTCATTTGCCACTTCTTTTGCCGTATATCCTTGAATTTTTATCATTTTGAAAATACGCTTTTGAATATCGGGCAAACTATCCAATGCGGCCTCTATATCTTTTAATTCGCCAGCAAGGGGTGTTTGCGTTACATTTTGATTTAAAAATTCTGGATTATCATTAATCGTAGATGTCAAATCGCGCTTTCGCGAATAATATTTCCTTAAATAATCAGTTCGCCTAAAACTGATGATTGAATATAACCACGGCTTAAATGGACGATCCGCCCTATAAGTATGAAGTGATTTATGAATTGATATTAACACTTCTTGGGCGATATCCTCTGCGGCATCCTGATTAGACAATGTGTTTGCAATAACATTTTTAATATAAGGCGTGATATCGTTTAAAAGTCTATTATAAGCTGATTTATCCCCTTGTTGAGCCAAACTTGCCCATTCCTGCCAATTTTTTGATGAAGATGAATGTTGTGCCATGTTTATGGAGTATCGTGTTCTTTATTAAAGTTATACAGTTTAGCAAAGCTTTACTTAGTCAACATAGAATAATTTTTGTTTTATAGCAAAGCGATCCTTAGCAATCACTTAAAATTAGCAAAAAACTTTGCACTGAACTTAATATAGATCATGAAATATAAAGAATGGTCGGAGTGGAGAGATTCGAACTCCCGACATCCTGCTCCCAAAGCAGGCGCGCTACCAGGCTGCGCTACACTCCGACACTGTATTGGTGATGTTTTTATCCTAAGATGCGGTATGACGCAAGTATAAAGGCATCAAACCTACTTTGTTTTTACAAAAAAAGGATGATTGATCCTATCATTAATATTTATATCTAGTTTTTTTGATAAACCACCATTAATTTCCAATACAGCGATAACAGACCCATTTGATTTTATACTGGTTAAATCATGTGGTTTTGCATTGGCGTGAATGTGATGGATACGCCCATCGCTTTTAATAAATATTAGATCAAGCGGGATAAGCGTATTTTTCATCCAGAAACCACGCTCTGCCTCTTCATTAAACATAAAAAGCATTCCTGCATTCTTGGCTAAACTCTCCCGATGCATTAATCCATTCATTTTTTGTGTCGGGGTTATGGCAACTTCAATATCAAAATCAGCAATCGTACAATCGGTAGCCTTATCAAGTATAACAATTTGATTTACATCTTGGTTTTGCTCAATATCGCAAATAATTGTTTGATCTGGTTTACATCCAGTCAAAATCAAACAGAACAAGCATATAATGAGCGGTTTCAACATTAGCTAAAATAAACAAAATATACGTATACATGTGCAATTGCGATTGTTCCAATCATCATTGGAAATGCCAATTTCAAGAAACGTAAAAACGCAATACGATGCCCTGCACGCTCTGCAAAACTGGCGACCATAACATTCGCACTTGCGGCAATGATGGAACCATTACCACCCAAACATGCACCCAACGCTAAACACCACCAAAGGGGTTCCATATTTTCGGCACCGCCCCATGTATCGGACGTTGATTCAATTAAAGGGATCATCGTTGCAACGAATGGAATATTGTCAACAACGGCAGATAAAATCGCCGATGACCATAAAATAACAAATCCTGTCATCGCCATATCGCCATCTGTGATTTCAAGCAGTTTTTCCCCCATGAGCGCTAGAACACCAGTATGCTCCACCCCATAAACCAGCATAAATAAGCCCATGAAGAAGAAGATTGTTTCCCATTCTACTTCACCCAATGCCTTGTGCACTTTATGCGTTTGTGTTTCGGCATCAAAATTATAGATATTGAGAAGCATAAGCAATGCAGCCCCTGTTAAAGCAACCGTACCTGGTTCGTACCCATGACCATGGCCTACAATAAATCCAAAAATTACCAAAGCCATAACAAAACCAGATTTCATTAATAAAGGTTTATCCGTTAATGCTTCCTCAGGTTTATAGCGTAACAAATGCGCTTTCGCTTTCAAAGATGTTGTCAGTTTACGCCCCCATACAAGGTCAAAGAACCCGAGCATGACAATCATAATTATCACTGATGCAGGGCCTGTATTATAGACAAAATCCATAAAGCTAAATCCAACAGCAGACCCGATAAGGATATTCGGCGGATCCCCGATTAATGTTGCCATTCCGCCAATATTCGATGCAAAAATTTGTGCCACTAAAAAGATATAAGGATTAAGCTTTAGCTGATCCGTTAAAAGAAGTGTGATGGGTACGATTAACATTACCGTTGTTACATTATCTAATAAGGCAGAAAACACCGCTGTAATAACCGATAAAACGGCAAGCAACGCACGCGGATTACCACGTACAGATTTTGCAGATAAAATTGCAACATATTGAAAGACACCTGTATCCTTCATAATACCGACAATCACCATCATACCGATAAGCAAGAAGATCGTATTAAAATCAATCCCTTGAACGGCAAGCTCTTGGTTTAGAACACCAAGAAAGACCATTGCCCCTGCCCCCAATAAGGCAATAACGGCACGGTTAATTTTTTCCGAGATAATAAAAACATACGCTAAAACTAAAATGGCCGATGAAACAATCATTCCATCCCATCCAAAAATCACCTCTGGCATATGTGCCATTGTGCCGTGTGCGGCTTCTGCTAACCCATTTGTACTTGCAACCATTACTCTAATTCCACCTTAAGATTTTTTATTTTATTTGCGATATTGTCTAATTCTGTTAGTAAAGTTTGACGAGAGATTAAGCCTGCGAATTTTTTACTGTTGGGTTGTGTAACCGGTACAGGGCTGCCTTGAACAACCATAAACCGTAATGCTTCCCACGTGGCTGAATCACTATCAATGGCTAGAGCGTCTTTATTCATAACATCCTTTATTTTGTGATTATGCGTTTTGTGTAATTTTTTTGCGACATCTTCGGTTCCCCCATGAAGAAAATCCATCGTGGGTAAGCCATCTCCCAATTTTACCGCAACAGGTAAAACATTTGATAAAACCTCTCTCAAACCGAACATACCTAAAAAATCGCCTTTTTCATCAACCACAGGAATATTTCTTATATTATGCTGGCTAAGCAAACTTAAAGCATCTTTTACTGTTGCATCGGGACTGATTGTTACAGTTTCTTTTATCATTGCATTTGTGCATGGTGCCATGGTGATCTCCTATTTTATAAATGTGAAGAATTTGCGGCACTATACGCCCATAAATATGGGATGCAAGTTTTTAAATAAGTATTTTAAAAAAATTTGGAACTATTAAAATTTTAAGAATATGAATTCCCAGCTTCGTAAATTGTAAAATAGGTACTATGATTTTTAAGCAAATCATCGTGGGTTCCTGTTTCAACAATTTTTCCCTTATCAAGAACAATAATTTGATCCGCATTTTGTACGGTAGATAGTCGATGGGCAATTACGATTGTTGTGCGTCCCTTTTGAATTTCTGATAATGTTTCTTGAATGGCGCGCTCCGCTTCATTATCTAAGGCAGAAGTTGCTTCATCAAGCAATAAAATGGGCGCATCCCTTAAAATAGCGCGCGCGATGGAAATACGCTGACGTTGTCCGCCTGATAAACTAACCCCATCTTCACCCAGTTTTGTATCATACCCGTGGGGAAGTTTACGGATGAACCCGTCTGCTTCTGCGGCGATGGCGGCCTTGATAATCTCATCTTGATAGGCACCATCTTTGCCATATCCAATGTTCGCCCATACAGTATCATCAAAGATGGTAATATCTTGGGACACAAGCGCAATATTTGAACGTAAACTTGATTTACGAATGTCTTGAATATTAATGCCATCAATTAATAATTTCCCATCATTCACATCAAAAAATCGAGGGATAAGGTTCATAATTGTTGTCTTACCACTGCCCGATCGTCCGACAAGCGCAGTTACTTTTCCAGATGGAATAGTAAGGCTGACATCTTTTAACGCCCGTTTATCATCTTCGGCATATCTAAAATGAACATTTTGAAGCTTAATCTCTGGCTTTTTCAAACATACATCGCGGGCATTTTCACTGTCTTTGACAATGATTTCCCTATCAATCATATCAAAAACACGTTCTGCCGCCCCCAACCCCATCTGAAGGGTATTATTAAGCCGCGCCAGCTTTTTCATCGGCTCATAGGCAAGGGAGAATGCGGTAATAAAGGAAAGTAATTGCCCCGCCGTGCTTTGCCCATTTGATACTTGATATCCGCCATAGACAATAATGCCAAAAACAACCAACCCAACAAGCGTTTCATTTACGGGCGTTGATAAATTTGAAATACGAACCGATTTCATAATTAATGACCGCACCCTATAAATTGTTTTTTTGGCAAGGTTTCGCTCATGCTCTTCCATGCCGTATGCTTTTACAAGGCGAATACCTTGAAATATTTGAGAAAGGCGATCTGATAAATCGGCCTGTCGCATTTGAATATCCCCTGACATTTTACGAAGACGTTTACCAATCCAAACAACAAAAAATGCCGCTAGGGGGAAAATAACAAAGGATGCCGTTGCCAAAACCCAATCTTGATAAAACATAACAGCGACGAGCAAAATCAACGTAATTAAATTTTTACCAAACCCTGTTAGACAATTTGTAATTGCACCGCGTAATACATTCACATCATTGACAACACGGGAGATAAGCTGACCACTGGGGTTTTCGTGAAAGAATTTAAGATCCAAATTCATAAAATGGGCAAACATATCACTTTGAATATTGGCAACAATTAATTCCCCGATTTTATTCATTAAAATCGCATCCAAATATCCTGCAATACCACGAATTAGAAAAATTAGAAAAATTCCTAATCCTAATGCCCAAATACGGCCCGTTTGTCCGCCTACCAAAACTTGGTCAATTACAGGCTCGATTATTGTGGCAAATGCCGCTGTCATTGCCGCCCCTATAAACATAAAGGCTACGGCAAGCATTAATGTGCCTAAATGTTTGCTAATATAATCACGCCATAAACGTTTGACCATCATCATGGATGTTGGCGATAGATTTGCGGGGGATTGCGAAATTTGTGAGGTTTGTGGATTTTCCATGACGGTAAATATCTTCTGATCTATTAATATATCAGGAAAAATGAATGCTCGCTACGCGGGTTGTTTACGTTTTTTATGTTTACGATCAGGCAGGGCATTACCCCACTGCATTTCATCAACCAGATAGGTTGGCATAACATTATTATACTGAATGATTAGATTTTTAAGCGTGTTATCAACTTCTTTTAAATTGGTGCAATGCATAAAGTTTGCTGCATGTAATCCTGATTTAAAAAGGCAAGTATCTATCCCAACGCTATTTGCACCTAAAACATCGTGCGCCATTGTATCCCCTAGCATTACGGTATGGGAGGGGTAAATTTCAACATCTTTAAATAAATCAATGCAATATCTAAAAATGTAGTTATGTGGTTTTCCAATATAATGAACAATCCCACCTGCATCTTCATAACGCCGCGCCAGTAAACTTGGACCCGTTAGGAAATTTGTACCAATTAAGCCCTTACTATCTTGATTGGCACAGACAGATTTTAAACGACGCTGAACCGCACGGCGTATAACTTTGTCATAACTTTCAAGGGTTTTCATCGGATAATCCATTCCTAACAACAAAATGAAATCCGCTTGCTCTATATCATCAACGACTTCAACATTTGTACCATCCAAAATAGAAACATCATTTTGTCGTGTTATGACATATGCTTTCTCCCCTAAACTATCAAAAGGGGCGCGATCACGATCTTCAAATTCATCATAGATAATGGTCGATGGGGTTACAATTTCATGATAAAGGCTTGGGCCTATGCCCATTTTTTTAAGCTGCGCTTTTTTTTCGTCTTTGCGTTTGCGATCATTGGCTAAGATGACAATGTGTTTTTTGCGCTCTTTTAATTCTTTTAAACAAGTAACCGTATGCTCGAATGCGTCTTCACCATCATGGAGCACGCCCCAATCATCAATAATAAAGCCCATATAGCTATCTGAAATGTCAGATAATCCTGCACAAAATTTTGTTTTAGCCATGGCTACGCAATAATTCCTTAGATAAATACTACACAAAAATAAAAGGCGGTTTCCCAATTTAAGGAGGTACGCCTTTTATAAAATTCTAAGTGATTATGCCTTGATTTATAGTTACAATCAACAAGAAGTCATTATTAGTCTAAATTACACAAATATTATCGCGCATGTTTTGTTTGAACAATATTTTTATGGGCGACAATGGCGCATAAAATCTCATATAATTTACCAACATCACTGGTTGCAAATGTGGCGGCCATCAAATCCCCAAAGTCATTCGCCATCGAGTTTTGATAGACTTCTTCAAACTGACGGATAAAGCGATTTGTATATGTTCTAAATTCGTTATCTTTGGCATATTTTTCGGCCAGCTTTTTACTTGATAATTGCTCTTTATTCTCAATAATTTGGCGGGTGAAGATAGCAACATCGCCTGCTTGATATGCTTTCCAAGTTTTTTCTTGGATACGACCCTCTAAAGAACGGGTTAAATCAACCGATAAGGAATGAAGACTTTCAAGTAAATATTTTGCATTGCTCAAGAATGATTCACGTTGAGCCTTAAAATCTTTCTCACGAATTTTATCAATATTATTGGATGCCTCTTCCGATGCTTTAAACAATAATGATGATTGCTTTTGATAAGATTGCGCGGCTTCCTCGACCAAACGGGAGGCTTTGATGGATACATCTGCCATATGTTCGGTTTCATTTTCCAAGATATTGCGCGCATTCTCGACCTTGCCCGATATATCACTTGCAGCCTTGGTTAGGCTACCCATATTGCTAGATAATTTGGCAACTGAATCTGATATTGATTGTGTTGTTTTTTCCGAACTTTCCAAGATACTACGCATTTGTTTTGCAATATCTGCGGTTTGTTTTTTCGATGTGATAAGCGCGCTTTGAATTTGGTCTTCCATTTTGCGGTTACGCTCGGCAAATCCATCACTTGATTTATTTAATTCATTCAGCGCGTTTGTCGCATTAGACGTTAATCCAGCAATTTGTTTTTGGAACCGTTCGACCATTTGTGCAATCTGCTCATTCGTTACATCAGACATTTCTTTTAAATAGTCCTGCTGACCTTTGGCTTTTTCATTAACATTGCTGAATTGCTCAATGGCTTTTACCGAAGAATTTTCAATCTCTACGACACGTTTGGCAAATTCTTTGCCTGCCTCTTCTATTTGGGTTTTGGCTTCACTTACCAGTGATGACATATCATTATGTTGATCGTTTAATGTTTGTTGTACCGCTTCAATTTTTAAAACAGCCTGATCCGCACTTATCGTAATCAAATCAGTTTGATCTTTCATCACACGTCCCGTTTCTTCCATTTTGGAGCGGGCGGAAACGCTTGCTTGATCAATATTATCTACATATTGGTTTAAACGAGAGCCTGACTTTTCAAGCATAATAGACGCTTGAGTTGCGCTGCCTTTTAAATCTTCTAATGTTTTATCAAAGATAACATTAATAGATTTCATGTTTTCAAGATTACTTTGGGTTTTTCTATCAAATAAATTGGCAATTTCTTCAAAACGCTCATTGGTCGCATTCATTTCACCCATCACTTTTTGTGAGGTTGTAACAATCATATCCGCGGTTGATTCAAACATTTTTGCCGCATTTTCAATCGAATGGCGCGTTGTATTACCAATCGAGGTTAGATCACTTGCATTATTTTTAATCGTATCATTATAAGTTTTTAAATCTTCGTATAATTCGGCTGTTTCGGCCTTTACGCCTTTGCGATGGTCGCTGATTTTATGATCAAGATTGCTCAAATCTGTAGAGGCCGTATTTACAACATTAGATAATTCAGCCGTTTGAGATTTCAGGCTTGATCCCGCATCATCAACACGCGCTAATGTATCGGTAATCGACTTTTCAAAGGCACTCACCTGATCTTGCATTTGGGCATAGGCTGATTTTGAATAGCCCCCAATACGTCCGACAAAACCAGACATATCCTGCACCGTTTCACGTAGATTATTGCGAATAATATTTGATTTCTCAACCGCCTTCTCTGCCGTTTCATTGAGTGTTTCAATACGTTTTTCAAGGGTTCGATCTATTTCTTCATGTCTAATATTGGCTTGCTCAACCACGCGTTCAATTTTCTCAATAGGTGCTTTTAAGGTCAATTCAAGATTTTCTACACGCTCATCAAGGTTTTGACGTACTTTATCTAATTCTTCTTTTTGTAACAATGTGGATTGTGCAAATGTTTGAACATCACTGGTCACTTTATCCGAAGCCTCTTGGATTGATTTTAAATTGGTACCTAATTCTTCCACTGCGCGTTGAATATTATGTGCGCTCGTGGTGCTTAAGGCATTTATACCTTCTAATTTGGCCGTTGCTTTTGATTCTGATTGTTCGATCAGCGCAATTTTATCATCAAGGCTGGTTATGACCTTATTCAGATTTTGCATGCGTTGTTCTACACGCTCATCCATATTTTCTGTACGCTCGATTAATGCTTGAACGCTTTGCATAAAAGTTTCGGTTTTATCAAATTTTATATTTTCTTTTGATAATAAAGCTTCAATTTTTTCTGCCTGCGCGGTGAAATTTGTAATTTTAGTGTAAAAATCATTCAGACCATCAAAACTTCCCTCACTAAATAATGATTTTTTGGCATCAATTTCATCGGCTAAGTTTGAAAAATTTTTGATATCATGCCGCAAACCCATTCTTGCTTTTTGAATAGAATGTAACGCGCTTTTTGATGTTTTTGAAAAGTCTGACGCTTGCCCCATTAACGCGCTTAAATCTTTTTCAAATAATCCTGCATTATTTTTATTGGCAAATAATGTGGTATGCATTTCATTACGAAGGGTGCGCGAATACCGATTTATATCTGCCCCACGTTGAATAAAAGCAATAACCATCCATAATAACGCAACTGGCGCCAAAATCCCTGCTAAAAAACCGCCTAGAATATGGGGTTGTTGTGCAAAAAGATTGCCCATTCCCATATTATTAAAAATATAATTTGCACAAAGGGAGAACCATGCCGCACTTAAAAATAATCCTGTTGCGGTGGCAATAATATATCCAACCGAACGTCCCACAGGTTTTGAATCGAATAATCTACCAATCTCTTCCTCTGATAAGGCGGCATTATTTTCATCTTGAAATGGTTTTTGAGCGCGAAATTCTGGTGCAGTTGACACGGTTTCTTGTGTTTCTAATTCAGAATTTTCTTTATTCTCAATTTCTTTTTCAGCAGTGGAAATTCGTAATGTTTTTAACCCTGTTTTACTTTCAATGGCGAATGATTTTTCCTTTAAAGCAGAGGGTTTACTGCTTTCTTGCTCCGATTTTAATGCGTCGTCTGATATTCCTTTTGTATTTAAAATAGGTTTTGTCGCGGTAAGTTTGGCTATCGTTTCATCCAATTTTTTAGAGCGCGCCTCTTTCGAGCTAAGTTGATTTGAAATATCGTGATTTTTAGGGTTCGATAAATCAATCTTACCTGATACTTCAGAAATATTCTTGATTGTATCAACATTTGAAGTCGTCAAATTAATATTTTTCTTTGCAGAAAAGTCGCTCATGTATTTGTAACCCCCAAGTTACTTTTTAAGAATATGATTAATAACGCCAATTAATATGGGCGTGAATATTTAGTTATAATGAAGGCACTATAAAAAACAGGTTCGGCGAATACGCGCAAGTCACTTTTGCGGATAATTTATAAAAACCCACAGATGATTCGATTTTTTAAAGAATTGAAATATTATTACTTTTTAAGGGCTTGGATATATTTCCTAATATCTTTTTCAAGTTCGGGCGCAAGAACATACAGGCCAATTACATTCGGGATCGCCATCGCAAATATCATCGCATCCGAAAATAAAATTATACTATCCAATGCGGATGATGCCCCAATAATAACAAATAAACAAAAAACGATCTTATATGTTAAATCAATCCATGTTTTTTCTTTAAAAAGGTAATTGAGCGCCTTTAGACCATAATAAAACCATGCAATCATAGTGGAATAAGCAAAAAGAAGAACTGTTAACGCCAGAACATAAGGAAACCATGGAATGGCACTTTGAAACGCACGGCTAGTAAGGCTAACGCCTTCCATCCCTTCACTATCCACATAAACACCAGACATAACGATTACAAGGGCTGTGACCATACATATTATAACCGTATCAATAAAAGGGCCAAGCATCCCAACAAAACCCTGGGATACATGGTCTTTGGTTTTAGCCGTTGCATGAACAATAGCGGCAGACCCAACCCCCGCCTCATTCGAAAAAGCAGCACGTTGAACACCAATTAGTATCGCCCCAATAATTGCGCCCATCCCCGCCTCTGGCGCAAGGGCAAGGCGGAATATTTCAATAATTCCTGCGGGTATATTCTGGTAATTTATCGCAATAACAATTAGCCCTGCAATAAGATAAATCGCACCCATAAGCGGCACAATTTTTGATGCGACAGCGGCAATTGATTTTAACCCACCAATAATAACCGCACCTACAAAAAAGGCTAAGATTATTCCAAATAACCATCCTTTATCGGCAAAAAAGCTGGCATCGCCGCCCGATACATTTACCACTTGTTGGTAGGCTTGGTTTGATTGAAACATATTTCCCGCCCCAATCGCGCCACCAACGGTACAAATTGCGAAAACAACGGCAAGGAACGATCCAAAATATTTTTGGTCTTTTTTATCAAATGCGGCTTTTAAATAATACATAGGCCCGCCTGCTACATGTTTTTTATCATCTGAATAAACACGATATTTAACACCAAGGGCTGCTTCTGCAAACTTGCTGGACATTCCTAAGAAACCCATGACCATCATCCAAAATACCGCCCCTGGCCCGCCAACTGATACCGCAACCGCAACCCCCGCAATATTTCCCAACCCTACCGTTCCTGATAAAGAGGTGGCAAGCGCTTGAAAGCGATTAATCTCACCGCTATCTGCTTTATCATCGTATTTTCCGCGCACTAAATTAATGGCATGACCAAAATATCGAAAATTAATAAATCCAAAATAAATTGTTAGGAATAATGCAACTGCAACCAACCATACCAATATGAGTTTAATGTCATATCCGCTTATCGGCTCGGCATAGAAAATGACATTGGCGATAGCATCAGCAATAGGTTTAACGGCTGTATCAATTTGTTGATCTAAAGACATTATAAACTTTCCCCCGAAAGTATTATTGGTAAACGTATTGAAAATACTACCTTTGAGTCTTTATTTAAGGAAATAAAATAAAATTTTTATCAACCATTGGTAAAGTTTGAGCTGATCAAGTTTAATAAACTCAAATTTATCATTAATTACAACGCGGTTTACTTTGTGGCTCTGTAAAGCTTGCATTGGATGCCCATTGTCTTATTTGCTCGCGGCTCATTTGTGCCACTTGGGGGATGCGGGGGGCGAATGTGGCACAAAAAACATCGGGACGCATCTGCGCAGCATTGGTTGAAATTTGATTGGCAAATCCAGTTCTCATCGTATGAATCTTTTTCTTTGACCCGCCATAATGACCCAATAATGTCTTTTCATACCCATTGAATAAAGATTGGTTCTTGCTCGTAATATTACGATATTGAGTATAAAAATTTGTCCATCCGCGTGGGGTCATATGTTGGCAATTTAAACCAATAACCATCAATTCGCTATGAATACGAATGCCTTGCTCTGCTTCGGCTTCTTTTGCGTTATAACAACTAGCAGCCATGGCTGGAGCGCTTAGTACAAATTAATATCAACAAACATATCAAAATTCTCATCATAAAATCCTCTATTATTCTTCTTCTTTTTATTATAGCGTAATTTATTATACCGTAACGGGGGTTAATAAGTCATGTCCTGCAAAATGTGCCTTGATATTATCTATAACCAATTGTCCCATAGCGGTACGCGTTTCAATTGTTGCGCTGCCTATATGGGGTAAAAGGACAACATTGTCCATCGAAATTAATGCCTGATTAACATGTGGCTCATCTATAAATACGTCTAACCCTGCCGATTTAATAATATTATTTTGTAAGGCATAAATAAGCGCGGGTTCATCCACCACACTACCGCGGGCAATATTAATCAAAATACCCTCTTTGCCTAACGCGTCTAAAACATTGGCATCAATTAAATTATTAGTGGCTTCCCCGCCAGGGCAACATAAAATAAGGAAATCATTATCTTCAGCTATTTTTTGAATATCATCGTAATAAGGATAATTATATTCAGGTTTTTTACGCGGGCCGTAATAAGATACTTGCATTTCAAAAGCTTCGCATCTTTTGGCAACCTTTGATCCAATCCCGCCAAGGCCGATAATTCCCACTTTTTTATTTGTTAAACTAAAGCCAAGCGGCATATCGCCATTTAGCCATTTTCCCACACGAATATATACATCTCCTTCCACCACACGTTTGGAAACGGCAAGCAACAACGCCATTCCCGTATCGGCGGTTTCGGCAGACAGCACATCAGGGGTATTTGTTACCTTCACATCATAATGTTGAGCCGCCTTTACATCAATATGATCGTACCCAACCGAGAATGTTGTAATTATTTCCAAATTTGGCAGACTTTTTATTAATGATTCACTAATCTTCTGCCCAACAGTGCAATTTATGGCAACAATATCATTTTTATTATCGCTGATGATTTTATTGATCTTACCTTCTTCATAGCCAAATCCTTCTGGATCTTTTTCATTATAAAGATGAATAATATTAAACTCATTATCTATCTGATCTAACCCAAGAACACCATTCCCGTGCAAAGCCAAAAGTGTTTTTTGTGACATTATAATATCTTTCTATATTTAAATTTGGCTGATACTATCCATTCGCCCTGCTTCCTTCAATCAAGAAATTTATAATATTTGCTTGATTATCCTATTCCATTTGCGTATAAACCTTATATTACATTCCTAATTTATATTGGGTGGGCTCGAAAGAGACCCGCCTTTTTTGTTAAAATTTTTCAAGAAAAACAATATAAAAGGATGAATAAAGAATTTATTGGTTTAAAAGGCATTATACCATATTGCCCTATAAACTTTACAAGGGAAAAAATATGCGTTTAACCGCGTTAGAACAACAGGTCATTGATATTATTCGCCCCGTTACGGACGATATGGGTTTTGATTTGTTGTGGGTTGAATATAAGGGTGGCATATTGGGTGTTTTTGCGGAAAACCCCAAAACTGGCAAGCTGACCTTGGATGAATGCACACAGATTAGTCGCGAGATTTCACCCCTTTTAGAAGTGGAAGATCCGATTCGTGGTGCATATCGCCTTGAAATAAGCTCTGCAGGGATTGATAGACCCCTATTAAAACCTTCGGATTATGAACGATATAAGGATTTAGAAGCAAAGATTGAGTTGGATGAAATGATTGAAGGACAAAAGAAATTTCGCGGATATATTCGCCAAAATGATGAAAACAAGGTTGTTTTAGAAACCGATCATGGCCCTGTTGATTTGCCATTTTTATCTATTGTAAAATCAAAATTGGTCATGAACGACGAATTGATAAAAGAAACAAAAAAGCGTTTTGAAACTGAGTCTTTAGATAATGATAACAACGATAAACAAAAAGAAATTAAAGTAATAAATTAACAAATCTAAAAAAGAGGATTGCCACATAATGGAAATGTTAGAAGTAGCCGACGTCGTCGCCAGAGAGAAAAATATTGATCGTGAAATCGTTTTAGAAGCGATGGAAGAAGCTATTCAAAAGGCTGGGCGCTCAAAATATGGGTATGACCATGATATTCGCGCCAAAATTGATCGTAAATCTGGCAAGATTGAGATGAAACGCTACCGCGAAGTGGTGGAGAACGATGCAGAGATTGAAGAAGAAATGCATCAGGTTACAGTAGACCAAGCACAAAAAGAGAAAAAAGATGCTGTTGTTGGTGACTTTTTAATTGATGAGCTTCCTGCCCTTGATTTTGGGCGTATTGCCGCCATGACCGCAAAACAGGTTATTGTTCAAAAGGTTCGCGAGGCAGAGCGCGCGCGCCAATATATTGAATTTAAAGACCGCGCAGGCGAAATTATTAATGGCGTTATCAAACGTGTTGAATATGGTAATGCCACTGTTGATATTGGTGGCGGTCGTGCCGAAGCCGTTCTACGTCGCGAAGAATGTATCCCGCGTGAGCATCTTAAAAATGGGGATCGTGTTCGTGCCTATATTCATGAGGTTCGTGAAGAACAACGAGGACCACAAATTTTCCTTTCTAGAACACATCCAGATTTTATGGCAATGCTGTTTACCCAAGAAGTTCCAGAAATTTATGATGGAATGATTGAGATTAAAGCCGTAGCCCGTGACCCTGGTTCACGTGCAAAAATTGCTGTCCAATCCCGTGATTCTTCTGTTGACCCTGTTGGGGCATGTGTTGGTATGCGTGGATCACGCGTACAAGCGGTGGTAAACGAGCTTCAAGGTGAAAAAATCGACATTATCAATTGGACCGAAGATCTGGGTAGCTTCATTATTTCCGCCCTTCAACCTGCCGAGGTAGCAAAGGTTGTTATGGATGAAGATAAAAAACGCATGGATGTTGTTGTTCCTGAGGAGCAATTATCCCTCGCCATTGGTCGCCGTGGTCAAAATGTACGACTTGCCTCCAATCTTGTGGGGTGGGATATTGATGTGATGACCGAAGAGGAAGAATCAAATCGCCGCGCCGAGGAAAGCGCATCGCGCCAAGAACTCTTTATCAATGCGCTTGATATTGATGACATGATTGCCCAGCTTTTGATTGCCGAAGGGTTTAGTACGGTTCGCGAAATTTCAGAAACCCCAATTGAGGAAATGACCGAAATTGAAGGATTTGATGAAGATATTGGTCAAGAATTAATAAATCGTGCGAATGCATGGATTGAAGAACAAGAAAACGTCCTCAAATCAAAAAAAGAAGAGCTTGGCATTCATGATGATCTTTTGAATTTTGAAGGTTTAACGCCAGAAGTGGTGATTAAATTGGCTGAAAATGATGTGAAATCTCGTGATGATTTAGCAGATTTGGCAACGGACGAGCTTGTTGAAATTCTTGGAGAAGAAAATATCAAAGAACGCGATGCAGAAAAACTTATTATGAAGGCGCGTGAACATTGGTTTGCTGAAGAAGATGCCCAAAAGGCAAAAGAAGAAGCAGCCAATAGTGATGATGCAAATGTGGAGGCTGTAGAGGAAAAACCTGCGGCAACTGCTTCCAATGCTTAATTTACCGCTCGTTTGCCTATCGGTTTACCGACAAGGCAATTTTAAAGGCGAGCGGCAACAGGCATTAAATATGAAATAAATCAGACCCTATATTGCCATTTTCGGCACGGGTCTGGTCAAAGGGACGAGAAACGTGTAGAAAAGCGGATACTTTTCAACACAAACCATATGAAAAGTAAACTTTTAGCCATAGCGCATTCATACTTATGTTTTCGAAATGGCCAATAATACAAGGCAAAAAATGACTGATAAAAAGACAGAAACAAAAGATAACACGACCGATGAAGCGCCAAAGAAAAAAACCCTTGGGCTAAAAGGTGGTACATTAAGCCTTAAAGGTGGCACAAAGCCAACGGGAAGCGCAGGTACAGTTGTTGAAGTACGCCGCAGTCGTTCTGCAGGACGTGGCGCTGTTCAAACCCCTGACCATGCCGCCCCTACGCCTCAAAAACCCACAGGATCAGCGCTTGAGCGTTTAACATCCGAAGAACGTGATGCCCGTGCCAAGGCGTTGCAAGATGCGCTGTCTGCGCCAAAAGAAACAAGCAGTTCACTGCCACCACCACCGTCAAAAACGCCTCGCGCAACAGAAAAAATGCCTGATACAGATGATGCCCGCCAAAAAGAGCTGGAGGAATTACAACGTATCGAACTAGAAGAACAAACAAAAGCGAAAGAGGCGGATACTCAAAACCAGCAACGTTTTCGACAACAACAAGCAACCCTCCCCCCTTCTAAAAAAGCGGAAGAAGAGCGTGAGAAGAAAACACCAACGCGTAATCCACGTGGCGCAGAACGTCGCCGCGGTGGTAAAATTACCGTGACACAAGTATTAAATCAAAATTACGATCGTGACCGTGGCATGTCTTTGGCCGCACAAAAACGCGCACAACAAAAACGCCGCATGGCTTCCGCAGGTCCCAAAGAACCATCACAAAAAGTATATCGCGAGGTGGTTGTTCCCGAAACCATTACGGTACAAGAACTGGCAAACCGTATGACCGAACGCGGAACTGATGTTATTAAGGAATTGATGAAGCTTGGGATTATGGCAACAATTAATCAAACAATTGATGCCGATACTGCCGAATTATTGGTTGAGGAATTTGGCCATACCATCAAACGTGTTACTGATTCCGATGTTGAAACCAATCTTGAAGGCACTACAGATAATGATGCAGATTTAATTGCACGTCCGCCTGTTGTGACTATTATGGGTCATGTTGACCATGGTAAAACTTCCCTTTTGGATGCCATGCGTGAAACCGATGTTGTCGCGGGTGAAGCGGGTGGCATTACCCAGCATATTGGGGCATATCAAATTAAGGTCCCTTCTGGTGAACGTGTCACATTTATTGATACACCAGGTCACGCGGCCTTTACAGAAATGCGTGCGCGGGGTGCAAATGCAACCGATATTGTTATTTTGGTTGTGTCTGCTGCTGATTCAATAATGCCGCAAACCATCGAGGCAATTAACCATTCCAAAGCAGCAGGTGTACCTATCATTGTTGCCATTAATAAAATTGACCTTCCCGAAGCCAACGCGATGAAGGTTAAACAAGATCTTCTTCAACATGAAATTATTGTTGAAGATTTAAGCGGTGATGTACAAGCCATTGAAGTATCAGCAAAAAATAAAATAGGTTTAGATAAATTGGTTGAGGCTATTTTATTACAAGCCGAGATTTTGGAATTAAAAGCAAACCCCAACCGCGAAGCCCAAGGAATTGTAGTCGAATCCAAAATGGAACCGGGCCGTGGATCTGTTGCTACCGTTCTTATACAAAATGGTACGCTAAAACAAGGCGATAATTTCGTTGTTGGTGCCGAATTTGGTAAAGTGCGCGCATTAATTAACGATAAAGGAGAGCAGATTGATGAAGCCCCCCCTGGCTTACCTGTTGAAGTATTAGGATTAAATGGTACGCCTGAAGCGGGTGATATTTTAAATGTTGTTGAAGAAGCCAAAGCCAAAGAAGTTGCGGGATATCGTACGCGTAAGAAACGCGATATTGCAAGTACATCAAACACTGCCGCAGGGTTAAGTTTTGAAGATTTAATTGCGGCTTCTCGTGCCGAAGGGAAAAAACAAATTCTTCCTATTGTTATTAAAGGTGATGTTCATGGATCGGTAGAGGCTATCATAGGCTCCCTTGATAAAATGACCGAAGGAAATGATGAAATTGGTGTGCAGGTCCTCCATTCAGGGGTGGGTGGTATTACCGAATCTGATGTGACACTCGCCAATGCTTCTGGTGCGTTATTGGTTGGATTTAATGTGCGTGCCAATGCACAAGCACGCGATCTAGCCCAACAAAAGGATCAAAAAATTCGTTATTATAATATTATTTATGATGTCATTGATGATGCGAAAGCCATTCTAAGTGGAATGCTTGCCCCGTCCGAGCGTGAACAATATCTGGGTCAGGCCGAAATTCGTCAGGTCTTTATGATTTCCAAATATGGAAATATTGCGGGTTGTATGATAAAAACAGGCTTGGTAAAACGGGGTGCGGGTGTACGACTTTTAAGGGATGACGTTGTTATCCATGAAGGCACGCTAAAAACTCTCAAACGCTTTAAAGATGAGGTCAAAGAGGTAAAAGAAGGCATGGAATGTGGTATGGCCTTTGAAAATTATGACGATATCAAAGAAGGCGATATTATCGAATGTTATGAGATTGTTGAAGAAGCCCGTACGTTGGATTAACGAGTATAATTTTATAGATGAAACCAAATAATCAAAATAATGGTCCATCGCAACGACAATTGCGTGTTGGGGAGCAAATTCGACATATTATTGCCGAAACCCTTCTGCGTGGGCATTTCCGTGACGAGGTTCTGATTAATATGGCGGCCAATATCACCGTAACCGAAGTACGCCCTTCCCCCGATCTTAAGCAAGCAATAGCCTATGTTATATCATTGGGTGGCGATAAAATGGATATTTTACTCCCTGCACTCAATCAAAATGCACCAGCCTTTCAAAAAGATATTAATGACAAGGCAAATTTAAAATTTACACCAAAAGTGCGTTTTAAAGAGGATACCAGTTTCGAATCTGTTCAAAAACTTGATTCTATCCTCAGCAACATTAAATATTCCGAACAAGAAAATTCTTAAGACGGACTTGAACAATTATGGCACGTAAGAAAAAAGGCTTTCCTATTCATGGATGGATTAACCTTCATAAACCGGTCGAATACACTTCCACTCAAATAGTTGGAAAAATACGCTATGCCATGAATGCACAAAAGGTGGGACATGGCGGTACGCTTGACCCCCTCGCCAGTGGTGTACTGCCCATTGCGCTTGGTGAGGCGACAAAAACAGTCAATTTTATTCAAGATGCCATTAAAACTTATGCGTTTGAAATCACTTGGGGTGAACAACGAAATACTGATGATGCCGAAGGTGAAGTTCTAAAATCTTCCCAAAAAAGGCCTAGTAAAAATGAGATAAAAGCCCTTCTTCCACAATTTATTGGTGAGGTTGAGCAAATACCACCTCAATTCTCTGCCGTTAAAATTGAAGGAGAGCGTGCTTATGATATGGCGCGTGAGGGGCAAGCCGTAGCAATAAAATCACGTCTTGTGCATATCAACTCTTTAGAGATTATAAATGAAGATAACTCAAATCAGGCTTTGCAAACTCAATCAGATGAAAATGAAAAAATGTCGAAGACTTCTTTCAAATGTGTGTGTGGTAAAGGAACATATATCCGTTCAATCGCGCGGGATTTGGGGCAAAAACTAGGTTGCTATGGCTATATTTCTGCATTGAAACGAACGCAAGTTGGTGATTTTGCGCTTCAAAATGCGATTCCACTGGACTTTTTCCTCGAAATGATTGATAAACCAGACCAGATAAGAAATTCGGATGATTTTCTTCTCCCTCTACAGGCTGTTCTGGGCGACATCCCGGCTCTGGCCTTAAAAGAAGAAGAAAAAGTTCGGTTGAAAAACGGCAATGACCTGACTTTTCTTTCTAAAGAAGATTTGACCCGATTGGATCAGGCAAATATTAATTGGAAAGCGGATGAGCCTACTATTGCCCTTGCCCAATATGAAGATACCGCGATTGCGATGGTCAAAATATATGGGGCAAAAATTCAACCCGTTCGTGTTTTTAATCTATAAAACTATTTCATGGTGGAATAGTAAGTTACGTCCTTCTAGCCTTGCGACGGCAAGGCCGCAAATAATTTTGCGGAAGGCCTGCGTAGCGAATGAACGCAGCATTCATTTATGAATGCGTATAATAAGAAAGAGTATATGATGTCGATTACTACAGAACGAAAAGCAGAAGTCATTGAAGAAAATGCAACCGCAAAAGGGGACACTGGTTCACCCGAAGTACAAGTTGCGATTTTAACAGAACGTATCAACAATTTATCCGAGCATATGCAAGGCAACAAAAAAGATTTTGGTTCACGCCGCGGTCTTTTAGCTATGGTTGCAAAACGCCGTAAATTGTTAGATTACCTAAAAGGTAAAAATGAAGGTCGCTACCAAGACCTTATCAAGAAGCTAGGCCTAAGACGATAAAATTTGGAACCCGCCCTCGTTTGGCGGGTTTTCTTTTTAAAATATAAATATTGGAAACAAAATGGCTTTATTACGAAGAATTGCTTTAGCAACAGGCTTAAGTATTATTAGTGCTAGTTCCGCATCTTCACAAGATGTTATCGAACAAAATGGTTATGCTAATAATGTAGCAGATTATTTAACTGAAAATTGTCCAAAAAAGGCAGAAGATGCAGAAAAACCTGAAAATGTTGTTTCTTGTTTGGACGCAACCTTAACTGCAACATACCAAATTGCGGCTGATTTATCAGATTTTATTACAGAAGTTAAGGCACCAACAATGCCATTTCGATCTGGTATCTCAAATGGTGATTTATTGATCTCATGTGAAGCACCTGCTAATGCAATAGATGAAAGAGAGTTTTCATCTCTAATTGCGCATCAAACAGCAATAGCTGATTTTGCTCGTGCTTGTATTTCATCAATTCGACGTTCGGCAGCAAATATAGGTTTAGCATGGGAAGAAGTAGCCGTTAATACAGTTGCAAATCATGTAAACTGTTTAACGGGTAATAACTGTATTAGCGGATTGTTGTCAGGTGATCCCGTAAGAGTAGAAATAGCTCCTGTCCGTTAAAGCTATTTCCCTGCGCGTTTGATGCCTTGCTCGATCATTTCTCTGGCTTCGGCGGCGTTGCCCCATCCACCAATTTTGACCCATTTGCCTTTTTCAAGGTCTTTATAATGGGTAAAGAAATGTTCAATCTGTTGTTTTAAAATCGGTTGAATATCATCGATATCATTAACGTTTGAATGATACGGATACATTTTATCTGTTGGACGGGCAATAATTTTTTCATCCATCCCTCCATCATCTTCCATTTTTAGAACACCAATCGGCTTTACAGGTAAAACTGCACCGGGCGTTACGGGTAAATGTCCAATACAAATAACATCAACAGGGTCCCCATCATCGGATAAAGTATGCGGAATAAAACCGTAATTCCCAGGATAAAACATAGGTGTGTGAACAAAACGATCCACCATCAACATGCCAGATTCTTTATCAACTTCATATTTAACAGGTTGCCCGCCCATAGGATTTTCTATAATACAATTCACCTCATCCGGGGCGTTCTTACCGATTGATAATTTGGAAATATCCATTTCTATTTGTCCTTTAAAATATAACGTTTTTTAATTTCACCATTTTCTAACGCAAAAACGACGGGAACGCCAGTTTCCATTTCTGCATCATTGATAGAATCAGGTGTTTCCACACCAAGAATAATCAACATGGCCCGCAAAGAATTACCATGAGCGGCAATAAGGATATTTTTACCCTCATCAACTAAGGGTTTTATGTTTGCTTCATAATAAGGACGGACACGTTTTTCAACGACATCTTGAAGGCATTCACCCCCCGGCGGTGGAACATCGTACGAACGACGCCAAATATGCACCTGTTCATCCCCAAATTTTGCGCGGGTCTCATCTTTGTTTAATCCTGTTAAATCACCATAGTCACGCTCCCGCAGATCTTCGTGGTAAATCATGCTGTCGATTAGATCCGCTTGATCCGCCGATTTCAGTGCCAGTTCTGCAGTTTTGTTCGCACGTTTTAAAGTGCTGGTGAATACTTGATCAAACTCGATCCCCTCACTTTTCAAAAGCTTTCCTGCATTAATGGCTTCTTCAATGCCCTTATCCGTTAGCTCTACGTCGGTAAAGCCTGTAAAAACATTTTTTAAATTCCATTCGGATTGCCCATGTCTAAGCAAGACAAGATAATTCATCATGACACCTTCTAATTATTGATTGTTGTTCGTTTACTGACCAGGCAGATATTTTTTTAGACCTAATAAATTGGCTTTGATTGATTGAACTGTTGCAACCTGTCCATTACGCCACGTATCAAATGCGGCAAATAAAATGGCCACCTCTACAGCGGTAATTAAAAACTGCAAAATGGGTGCAAGAATGCCAAGCCCTGCGGTTGCATTAAAGAAAATAATATTGAACACAAAAAACACAACGAATAAAATGGATAAGGCCTTAAAATGAGAAATATCAACTTCCCCAAATTCCTCACCAAAAACCAGCCATCCTGTAATGGCCATGGCCAAGCCTGCTAAACCAATAAGGCTAACAATACCACCGACCCCAATATACATGCCAACAAGGGCAAGCAAACTGGTTACTAAACCAAATGCCGCAGATATTAAAATTAATATATAACAAATTTTTGCATATTTATTTGTTGGTATTCCTAATACTTTACCAGTTGGTGTATCGTTATTTTCCATGTAAATCCCCATTTATTTATAAAATTTAATAAAAAGATACTCGCATGAATTTCTTTACTGTTAAAGCCTTGATTTAACTTATAGACAATCAATTTAAATAATAACTTGACATTATTATGTATAATATTATAAATACTGCACTATGAAACATTATTACCGAGCAGCAGCAACAGCAGATAGAAAGAAACTCACAGAATATACTGAGTTGGATATTGAAAATGCAATTTTCGATGGTGCTAATTCTCCAAATCCAGAAAATCCCTTGTGGAATACTGATTTAAATATGGCATTTAAAGATATTTGTAACATTAATGATGATCAACTGAAAAAAGCAGTCGTTACTCTATTACAATCTATATTAGACCCTGAATTTACAAGAAATGCTGCAAATGCTGGTTTTTATATTAGAAGTAATTTAGGTCAGGGCCTAGTACAAGCCGTTAAAGCGATCAAAATACAATCAAAGCCTATGGATTTGACGCCTCTTGATAAAATAGCTGATAAAGATGCTTACAAATCTCCACAAAATCCTGACCTTAACAATAGCATCAAATCTATGATTTTTGCTTTAAGGGCATACGCTGAAGAAAATTGTATCAAAACTGTGTCTACTTATGAGCCTAGAAAGCCAGGGGAATATAAACCCGCAGGCTTTCTATAAATTTAAATAGATATTCTTCAATACTATAAAATTTGACATTGTACTTTTTCCATGGCATTAAATTCTTGCTGTGAAAAGGTGTAATCTATTGATTATTCTTTGATATCCGGTTGACAGTTAAATGCTTTTTATATGAATTATTATCCGAGCGTTTAACCGTCCACCGATTATCATTTTCAAGGACATCCCTTCTCATAGCATTAAAGTAATCCTTTTAATTTATTATTTTTAAAAGGATATCGAAACTACATCGTCTTTCGGATTGGCCGATTGACATTTATACGTACAGAAAGAAAAGAATGTTTAATATTTTTAAAAAAGAAATCGAATTTGCAGGTAAAACCCTTACCCTAGAAACTGGAAAAATTGCCCGTCAGGCAGATTCATGTATCATGGCAACAATTGGTGGGACTACGGTTCTTTGCGCTGTAACTGCCGCAAAATCAATTCGTGAAGGGCAAGACTTCTTCCCGCTAACCGTTCATTACCAAGAAAAAGGCTATGCTGCTGGTAAAATTCCTGGTGGATTTTTCAAACGTGAAGCACGCCCTTCTGAAAAAGAAACATTAACCGCACGTCTTATTGACCGCCCTATTCGTCCATTATTTCCAGATGGTTTTTTGAACGAAGTTCTTGTGATGTGTACAGTTGTGGCGCACGACATGGAAAATGATCCTGACATTGTTGCAATGATTGGTGTATCTGCGGCATTAACGATGTCAGGCATTCCATTTATGGGACCGCTTGGTGCGGCGCGTGTTGCGTATAAAGATGGTGATTACATTTTAAACCCAACTCTACAAGAAATGGAAGGGTCTGACCTTGATCTGATTGCAGCTGGAACAAAAGAAGGTGTCTTGATGGTTGAATCAGAAGCTTCTGAATTGTCTGAAGAAATCATGCTGGGTGCAGTAATGCATGCTTGGGAAGGGTTTCAACCTGTTATTGATGGCATTATCGAATTGGCAGAAATGGGCGCGAAAGAGCCTTGGGATCTTCCTGAAAAAGACCCTAAAATTAGTAAATTATATGATGATCTTAAATCCAAATATGAAGATGATGTTCGTAAAGCCTACAGCAATACGAACAAAGCTGAACGTTATACCGCAAAAGATGCAGTAAAAGCCGATGCGATTGAGAATTTTGTTGATGAAGAAGCTGGTATAACCAAAGAAATGGTTGGCGCAGAATTCAAACATCTTGAAGGAGATGTTGTGCGTGGAAATATCCTCAAAACAAAAAGTCGTATTGATGGACGTGATACAACAACGGTACGTGAAATCGTTGCCGAAGTGGGCGTATTGCCGCGTGCGCACGGCTCTGCCCTGTTCACCCGTGGCGAAACCCAAGCTTTGGTTGTAACAACTTTGGGTACAGGCCAAGATGAGCAGATTATGGACGCATTGGAAGGTGAATACCGTCAACGCTTTATGTTACACTATAACTTCCCTCCTTATTCTGTAGGTGAAGCAGGTCGTGTTGGCCCACCGGGACGTCGTGAAATTGGTCATGGTAAATTGGCTTGGAGAGCGATTAACCCCCTCCTTCCTGCCGCAGAAGACTTCCCCTATACCGTGCGTAATGTTTCTGAAATTACTGAATCAAATGGATCGTCCTCTATGGCTTCTGTTTGTGGTAGTTCATTGGCGATGATGGATGCAGGCGTTCCTTTAAAACGCCCCGTTGCCGGTATTGCCATGGGCTTAATCAAAGAAGGCGATGACTATGCCGTCCTTTCAGACATTTTAGGTGATGAAGATCACTTGGGCGATATGGACTTTAAAGTGGCTGGTACGGAGGAAGGCGTAACTTCCCTTCAAATGGATATTAAAATTACATCTATTACCAAAGACATCATGGAAATTGCCTTAGATCAGGCAAAAGAAGGCCGTATACATATCCTTGGTGAAATGGCCAAGGCATTGACCGAAGCCCGTGGTGAAATGTCGACCCATGCGCCGCAAATTGTTTCAATGAAAATCAATCCTGACAAGATTCGTGATGTTATTGGTACGGGTGGTAAAGTTATCCGCGAGATTACAGAAACCACAGGTGCGAAAATTGACATTGATGATGATGGGTCTATCAAGGTTTCTGCTACGAATGGTGAAAGCATTGAAAAAGCCATGGATTGGATTAAAGGGATCACCGATGAGCCAGAAGTAGGCAAAGTCTATGATGGTAAAGTTGTCAAAACTGTTGATTTTGGCGCGTTCGTAAACTTTATGGGTGCCAAAGATGGCTTGGTTCATATTTCCGAAATTGCGGATGAACGTGTAGCCAATACAACCGATATCATCAAAGAAGGCGATAACGTTAAAGTCCTTTGTATCGGTATGGATGACCGCGGCAAGGTAAAGCTTTCGATGAAACGCGTTGACCAAGAAACTGGTGAAGAACGTGAGACTAAAAAGCGCGAGAAAAAAGAAGACGCTGCATAAATTTCTTAATTTTATAAATTAATTTTAAACCCCGCCTTAACCGCGGGGTTTTTTCTTGCTTAAAATAATGCTACAAGCGCGGATGTTTACAAAAAATCAAAATATGCTTGGCGTTATTTATGCGCTTATAGGTTATACTTGCTATACAATTGCTGATACATTTTTAAAGCTTTTGGGTCAAAGCGATCTGGAAATTTATCATATCGCTTTTTATACCCAAGGGATTGGGGTTGTTGCGCTTGTTTTGTTTGCTTTCGTAACAAAGCGATCATTAAAAACCTATCATTTTAAATTACAATTTTATCGCTCGGTTGCTTATGCGTTTTGCTATGCCACAATAATTTATGCGTTTCGCCATAAATCTTTAATTGATACCTATACATTATTTTATATAGCGCCTTTTATGACGGCAATTTTCTCATGGGTTATTTTGAAAGAAAAAATAGGAAAACATCGTTTGCTTGCTATTATTTTGGGGTTCACAGGTGTTCTGATTATTCTTCGCCCTGGAATTGTTCAATTTGATTGGCTGTCAGTCGCAATATTATTGGCAGCCTCTGCCTTTGCATATGCCAATGTTTTAACACGAAAAATCGGGGAAAGCGAACCGATCTTATCTTTTACATTCTACACAACAGGCATGATTTTTTTAATCAATGCCGTTCCGGTAATGTTTAACTTTACCGTCCCTTCTTTACCAGAATTAAAATTTCTTGCCGCTGCTGGATTGGTTGAAACTTTTGCCACGGGGCTTGTCGCGCTTGCTTATTTAAAAACGCATGCCGTGACAATCAGTAAACTTATCTATGTTTCCGTGATATGGGCGTTGGTATGGGGATGGTTATTTTTTGATGATATTTTTATGGATTTTTGGACTTTCATCGGCGCAATTGTTATTATTGGAAGCGGTCTTTATATGATTTATAGGGAGCATAAATCAGCCGCAAAAAAAAGATGCGTTATAAACGTTAAATTTTCCCGCGATATTGTAATGATTGTTGATTGAGTAGTTCTGGGTTCAATTCATTCTCAATAAGCTTATTCGCCGTATTAATACAGGCATGTAATTGCCCTTCATCTAAGTTATGGATGGCAGGTTTTTTCCAAACCGTGTCCCATTTCGCTCCTGCAACATAATCATAAATAATGCGGGCAATACAATGATCTAAATAAACAGGCCAATTATTTTCTTTTGCAAAAATGGGAAGGGTTTTTGAATAAAGCATTCGCCATTCGGTCTTCAAATCATTATTCATTTTCATCAAACCAGATATCGCATGCGTAATCCCATGTTAATTCCTCTCCCTTTTTAATATCGCGCAAAGCGAAGGAAGTAATTGTCATATCTTCACTATCATTTTCTAAATATAATGTTGGGTTTCGACTGTGATTATACAGCATGATATACCCCAAAGGCATGCAGTGTTCTGCCCCCTCTTCTTCAGGGTTCCAATCAAGCAAGTATCCATCAGGCGCGCCCCCATCATCGGGAACATCTTTAGCAGCAATAATAATAACGGGTGCGGTTTCGATCAATGTCCCCTTTGCAATATTATCAAGCGCGAAAACACCGCGCCCTTTATTATTGCCCATATCGCGCCAGCCTATATTCGCACCATTTTGACTATATAATTTACTCATTATATTTATCGCTTTATTTAAAAATCGTAATTGCCCATGAATAGACACAAATATTGCTAAGTTGTAAAATCTTATTTAAGTTCGCATATGATAATTTAAATAAATATAATTTAAAAAGGATAATAATGGCACTTAAACTTCCCAATGTAATTGGTCATCGTGGCGCGGCAAGCTATGCCCCTGAAAATACGATTGAAGGAATTCATACAGCTGCAGATGTCGGGGTACAATGGGTTGAATTGGATGTTAAATTAACCAAAGATGATGTTCCAATCTTATTTCATGATGATGATTTGGAACGCACAACAAATGGTCATGGCCTTATCGCTGAAATGACCTATGAAGATTTGAAACAATTGGAGGCAGGCAGTTGGTTTTCCGAAGGGTTTGTTGGTATAAAAATCCCTACATTAGAGGAAGCCATTGATGCCTTAATTAATCGTAATCTTGGATTAAATTTGGAGATTAAACCCTGCCTCGGTCGTGAAAAAGATACGGCAGAAATCGCCCTTGATATTTTATCACATTATTGGGATGACCATGACCGCCTTCTTATTTCGTCGTTTGAACATGTATCGCTTGAGGCGGCAATGGATGTTGCCGCAGATTGGTCACGTGGATTATTATTAGGCGGGGACGAGATTTCTGACAACTGGCTTGAAATGGCCGATTATTTGAATGTTAAAACCATAAATTTTGGTACGAAAATAATTACACCAGAAATTATTGCAAGCGCGATTGAAAATGATTATGCCGCCCTTGCTTATACGGTTAATGACCCCCAAATCGCCCGTGAATATCAATTAATGGGTATAAAAACTGTATTTTCTGATGAACCTGATATTATTGCAGAAAACATGTTGAGCGTTCATTAATCTATTACTATAAAAATATCTTAATATTATTTTTAGTCATTATTTTTAGAATAGATACTTAAAATTTTATAGTTTTTATTCGGTCCAGTTACATTACATATAGATTCAAATTTATTAGGTGATAATATTTTTGTTACTGTTTCGTAGCTATCGGGTGGACAGTAATGTTGTGCGACAGATATTTTATCTTTATCAAATTTTAAAAAATGAAATAGTTTACCCTTTGTAACACCATCATCAAAATATACGGCAATATAATCATTCTCTAATTTATATAAATATCGTTTTTTAACATCTGTTATGACTTGATTGGTATTGAGGGTTAACGTGCATCTCTCCTCATAATGTAAAGTATAATAATCTATTTTTATAAAATCAGCTGTACCAATAAGATCGCCTTTAGAGGTGATTTTTCGTTTTAAAATCCATTGTCCTTCAAGCAACGAAAAAATGCTTTTTTCATTCATAGTTTTTATATGTTGTAACAAAATAATGCGTTATTGAAAAAATCAATCCAACAGGAACAAATATCGCAAAACTAAAAATTGTTTGAAACTGATCAAGATAAAACCCACCTATCGCAGGAAATAAAATTGTACCCAGTATGAATAATAATAAAAAATAAAATCTTTTGTTAAACTGATTGTTTTTAAAAGCTATGGTACTAGGAATAAATAAAAATGTTGTTATGCCAATTCCAATTGGCAACCCTATAAAAAATACAGGTTGTTGCACAGGTACAAATGCGATAGCGGAATAAACAATATAAAGTATAAGCGTACCTAAAATCGGCGTTAAAGCTAAGCTGTACCAAATTCTATTTGTCCGTTTATCCAAATTCTTCCAACCTGTTTGGCATGGGCATTCCTACGGCATTAAAACCACAATCCACATGATGGATTTCACCCGTTACTGCACCCGATAAATCAGATAATAGATATAATGCCGTACCGCCCAGCTCATCCAATTCTACAGGACGTTGTAAGGGTGATGTTACAGTATTATATTTGAATGTAGTGCGTGCATTCCCAATAACTGCGCCCGCTAGGGTTCGCATTGGCCCTGCGCTTATCGCATTAATACGGATACCATCTTCACCTAAATCCCGTGCCATGTATTTTACACTCACTTCTAGTGCGGCCTTGGCCACGCCCATTACATTGTAATTGGGCATCGCTTTTTCTGCCCCATAATATGAAAGGGTAATCGCACTGCCGCCTTTTTTCATCATCGGCGCGGCACGACGCATGATTGAGGTAAAGGAATAGCAAGAAATATGCATTGATTTTAAGAAATTATCTAAAGATGTATCAACATATCGCCCTTTTAATTCTTCCTTATCACTAAATGCAATAGCATGAATAACAAAATCAATTTCGTCCCATTCTTGTTTTAAAATTGCAAAAACATTATCCAAATCACTTTCATTTGATACATCGCAATCAATGAGCAAGCTTGAACCAATGGAAGCAGCCAATGGTTTTACCCGCTTACCAAAAGCGTCCCCTTGATAAGTGAACGCCATTTCCGCACCATTGTCAGCCAGAATTTTTGCCATGCCCCACGCAATAGATTTCTCATTGGCAACCCCCATGACCAGCCCACGCTTGCCCTTCATAATATCTGTTTTGATTGTCATTTATTATTTTAAACGCGAAGATAAAAAGTCACGAAGACTTTTTAGGTACAAAGCGTTTAATCCCTTCTTTTATAAGTGGTACATTAAAATTTATTAAAAACATTATCGACTTCTTGTTTAGATAAAGTTTCTAGACGCTCGGAGTGATCAATATATTTGTAAAGCATGGATATCTTCGTCTTTTCGCTTCTTCGCGTTTAATCTTCTACCTTGCTCATCACAAGGGTGCAATTTGTGCCGCCAAAGCCGAAACTATTGCTCATAACCGATTGATGATCCACATTATCAACGCGCTCCCTAGCAATGGGGAACCCTTGCGCGCCTTCATCCAATTCTTCAATATTAATGCTTGGGCAAACGAAATTATTATTCATCATTAGGATAGAATAAATCGCCTCCTGCACCCCTGTTGCGCCCAAAGAGTGTCCCGTCATGGATTTTGTCGCGCTAATATGCGGCATATCATATCCAATATCACCAAATACATCTTTAATAGCATTCAATTCTGTGATGTCACCCGCAGGCGTACTCGTCCCATGCGTATTAATATACGTTACTGGCTTGGTTACTGTTTCAAGGGCTAATTTCATGCTTCGCATACCGCCTTCACCACTGGGTGCGACCATATCTGCACCATCAGATGTTGCGCCATATCCTGTGACTTCAGCATAGATTTTTGCGCCTCTTGCTTTCGCTGCCTCATATTCTTCTAAGACAACAACGCCACCGCCTGAGCCAATAACAAATCCATCGCGATTTGCATCATAGGCACGTGCTGCCTTGGTCGGGGTATCATTATATTTGCTACTCATCGCGCCCATAGCATCGAACAAGGCAGATAATGCCCAATCCAGCTCCTCACCGCCACCAGCAAACATAATGTCTTGCTTACCCAATTGAATTTGCTCCACCGCATTCCCAATACAATGGGCAGAGGTTGAACAGGCAGAGGTAATCGAGTAATTCACCCCTTTAATCTTAAAATTGGTTGAGATATTGGCAGAGTTGGTTGAACTCATACATTTAGGAACCGCAAACGGACCGATGCGTTTCACACCCTTCTCCCGCGCGATATCGGCGGCTTGTACTTGCGCGCTTGTCGATGGTCCGCCTGACCCCATAATAATGCCTGTTCGCTCGTGCGAAACCTGATCTTCACTTAATCCAGAATCGGCAATCGCCTGCTCCATCGCAATATGATTATACGCCGCGCCAGGCCCCATAAAGCGCAGCATGCGTTTATCAATATGTTCGGCCAAATCAATATCAATTTTACCTGAGATTTGGGAGCGAAAGCCCATCTCTGCCATGGTTTCGTCGGCAGTAATGCCTGATTTCCCAGCTTTAAGGCTTGATAGAACTTCATCAACATTATTCCCGATACATGAAACAATACCCATGCCCGTAATAACAACCCGTGGTAATTTATTTTCTTTGATTAAATATGTCATGGCGACACATTAAACTGATGAATTTTTGCGTCAAGAATAAAGCGAGAGTTAATTGCCAGAATTATCGAACAATCCGACCTTCATATCTTTGGCTTCATAAATGACTTTACCATCAGCTTCTAATTTACCATCCGAAACACCTAAAACTAGTTTACGGTTAATAAATCGTTTGATATCAATGATATAACGGACTTTTGTAGTCGTAGGCAAAACTTGATCGGTGAATTTTAGTTCGCCTAGCCCTAGGGCGCGCCCTGATCCTTTCGCCCCTGTCCACCCCAACCAGAAACCAGTCAGTTGCCACATGGCGTCTAATCCTAGACATCCAGGCATTACAGGATCGCCTTCAAAATGACATTCAAAAAACCATAGATCAGGATTTATATCAAATTCGGCAATGATATGCCCTTTACCAAATTCACCACCATCCATACTTACTTCTGTAATACGGTCAAACATTAACATTGGGGGTAAAGGCAATTGTGCGTTACCTGCCCCAAAAAGCTCCCCTTTTCCGCATTTTATTAGGTCTTCATAACTATAAGAAGATTGTTGATTATGGCTCATATTACTCTCTTTAATCGCTGTATGTGACATGAATACAATTCTTAACCCGCTTAGTTCATTTTATCAAGTATTGATAGAAATAACTTAAGAAGTAATAATTTTAATTGACAGAAAACTGCTATGTGATTTTATATGTTCTCACATGTTAATTTGTAATACGGAGTAATAATGAGTTTATCTTTTAATGCCAAAGGCAAAATTTTCAATTATCTTGGCACCCCTGAAAGGTGGGAAAATGTTTTTGATGCCGCTTTTTATGATGATGCTGTCAGAAAATATCGAACCCAATTTCAAGGCAATGTAAAAATTTCATATCCCGCCGTTGAAGTCTATAATGGTCATTTTATACTGACCCATATGGATACAGGGGCATTTCTTGAATTTGATGAAACGGATATCGGTTTCACTGTTACAGATGAACGAGGCGTCACCGTACATTCAAATGCACCATTTGTAGAAACACCTAAAAATGGTCTCCCTAGACCCGCCAATAACAATTCTGATGGAGTAATCGCCAGAATAAAACATTTGGAAATTTCAGTCTGTTTTTCAAAGGATGGCGACAAGATTTTATCTTTTACAGATAGTAATAGTTTTATTGCTTTAAACGGACCTGATGAAGTACAAAAACAACAAATTCGAAATGGCCGTCTTTTACATCAAATATTTATTGAGAGGGAAGCATTAGAAACCCTTACTGAATCTGCGCAAAACGGACTTACCTTACTGCAATTAGTTGTTGCAAGAGATTTGGCCTTACAGTCTGGATTGAAAGCTTTTAACGGACTGGCTATGGCAGATGATGATGGAATGCAACAATTGGCAAGACTTCAAGAAGAAGTTCACTCTCAAACTGGCGCACACAACTATAGAGATTTTTTTATCGGTATTCATCAAGGTCGTTTTGCTTTAATGGAGAAAGCATGGCATGACACGACAGAGTTTACTGGCTATGTTAGCGAAATTCCTTCTAGTTTTGCGGTTCGAAAAAATGACGCTGGTTATAGTTTATCGACTTCGTTAGAAGGTCGCGAAAAAATTTGGTCCTATAGTCATGTTTTTAAAAATGCTGTTACCAATTTACCTACCCCCGTTACAGCAGGTGATTTAACTCCTGAAAAGTTTATTGTAACATTATTAAATGGTACTGAAGTTTTAGATCATCGAAACGATCAATGGCATTATGTTGTACTTGATAATGGTGGCGATTTTAGAATTTCTCAAAACTTGAGAAAGCAAATTGGTGAAACATTACTACTTGATAGTAGCGAATTTGCAGTTATCAACTTTGATCCGCAGATGTCTATAGTCGCTATTCGTTTAGAAACTTTAGAAGACATCAAAGATAGAAAACCCTTAGCTCAGGTGACCTCTCCTCAACCTATTGGGGAAAATATTATTCGATTAGATCAATAACTTACAGCCGCATATTCAACGCAGGCATTTTTGTAGGTTTCGGTCATGGCAGCCATGGCGAGTGGTTTGGCAATGGCTGGCTCTATATCAGGTTTTTCACCGGCGCAGGCAACGGCTAACATTCGCCCTGCGGCTTTTGCGGCACAAACCGCTTGATCATTATAGTCATGTAAATTTACAGCTTCAAAAAATCCATTACATATTACTTCTACTGATTTTACCAATAAGGTTGGGGCATTGGCGGGGGTATCATTGGCAGGTAAGCCAAAGCGCCAATCTGTTCCCGTGGGTGTTCCCAATCGTACAGCCTCTTGCGTCATAACATAAGCAGTTTGGTCTAATAAATCAGGTAAATCAGAACCACGAAACCAACAGCATTGATTACGCCCATTATGGGATAAGGATAATTTCCGCCCTGCCATGCCAGCCAATCCACTAATGCTATCTGCCATATTCCACCCTTTAATCCCAATTTTCTTTTCAATAATAACATCGCATAATTCTTGCGCCGCAATTTCATATGTCATCGCGCGATAGGTTACTTCGACCAGTAAACGTAAACTTTCACTGCGTCTTTGCCCCATATAGACAGGAGAATTAAATTGCTTTGGAAGACCTACGGGACGCGCCTCCTCCCATCTTGAAAAAATTTGTTGGGTGAGTTCAAGCAGCATGGCATGAAACTCATATCCACAATCAAGCCATTCTTCAAAAAACTCACGCGCAATCGCACGTCCCATTTCGGCATCAAAATCAATCGTTGATGAAGGCGGTAATATATCTTCGGACAATTCGCCCGAAACAGGATTACATTCCAATCGCTGCGCTAATTTGACAAAACTCCCTTGTAAAGCCTCCTCACAATTATCAAATAAAAATGCGCTTTCAACATAGATTCCCGCCAAAAGGTTTATGACCTTCATTGCGTCCATGCCCTTATCCTCATCCGCGCAAAGCGATTGAATCGTATAGAGAATCCGATGCGCTACATCGGCTTTATTAGCAGAATCCAACATATTATAAATCTGTGTTCGGGTTTAAAAATAAGAAACTTAAAATCGGCGAATACCGAATATCTATGATTCTAATCGAATTCTTCTTGTTCGTAAACGCCCCAAAGGAATTTTTTTTCAATCCATCCGTCAAACCCTTGTATCTCTACCTTGCACCATGACTTTGAGCATTCTTTTATAGGTAAAACAACCATAGGCTCAACCAAAACTACATTTTGAGATTGCAGATCATTTTTTTTATATATCATAACGGGCTTATTATTTTTAACGACAGCAGAGCGGCGTCCAGATAGTAAAGATTGATGTACCCAGCCTTCATCCCCCTGATAATCGCGAATTTTGCGCCATGTATCAAATTCTTGCACAACTTCAATGGGTAAGCCTTTTTTGGTATAAATCCATTTTATAGGATAACGCAAGCCTGGCCCACTACGCATAAAAACTTTACCTGAGGCAAGCGAGATATAGCGCGGCAATGGCAAACCCGAATTGTTAAAATAAGGATTATTATTTTGCTCGGCTTCAGTATTTTTTGCTTTATCTTGCGCATATAAAGTTTGCATAGAAATAGGTGCAAAATATAAAATAAGCAGGATTTGAAAAATTTTACGGTACATACCAATTGGAATATGATAATTCATGACAAAATTCAAGAACCATTAAAATAAAATGATTTATAAAGACAAAATAATATCGGTTGCACCGATGATGGATTGGACAGATCGGCATTGCCGTTATTTTCATCGTCTAATCGCACCATCAATAACCCTTTATACCGAAATGGTGACAACGGGCGCGTTGTTATTTGGACAATCCGAGCGATTTTTAAGATATAGCCCTCATGAAAAGCCAGTCATTTTACAATTGGGAGGGTCAGACCCCGAAGCCCTAGCAAAATCCGCAATTATGGGAGAAAAAGCAGGGTATAATGAAATAAACCTTAATTGCGGTTGCCCATCAGACCGCGTACAAAGTGGCTTTTTCGGTGCTTGCCTAATGAACGAGCCTGAATTGGTTGCCGATTGCGTGCAAGCTATGCGTGAAGCGGTATCCATCCCTGTTACTATCAAATGTCGTATTGGTATAGATGAGTCAGAAGAGTATAACTTCGTGGATAAGTTTGTGGATATTGTGTCTAAAACTACTATTTCACGTGAAACAAATACGCCAATTAATTGTAATAGCTTTATAATTCATGCCCGCAAAGCATGGCTTAAAGGGTTAAGCCCTAAAGAAAATCGTGAGATTCCCCCTCTTCGCTATGATATTGTTGAAAGGCTTAAGAAAGAATACCCACATTTAAATATTCAATTAAATGGCGGTATTCGTACTATTGAGGATATCCGCACCCATTTAGAAATATTTGATGGCGTAATGATTGGACGTGAAGCGTATCAAAATCCATGGTTTTTACGCCAAATTGAGGAAGATATTTTTGGGCATTCCAATTTATTATCGCACGAACAAATTATTGATGAAATGGTGCTATATGCTCAAAATCAGGCTCGTTTATATGATACACCCTTAAAATCAATCACGCGTCATATGACCGGATTATTTCAAGGAAAACCGGGCGCACGACGTTGGCGACAAATTTTAAGCACGGAAATGCACGATAAATCAACAAAACCTGAAAATTTGAAATCCGCACTGACGCGCGCTTTCAAAGCATAAAATCTATTTATTTGCTATTTATGTTCCGCAATTGCTAAAATTCGCTCAAATTACACAAATATAGATTCTTTTTGGATACCCCCTACCGATAGCCACTTGAATCTGTTATTATTTTTATTCAATTCGTTATTTATATCATTATGATAACAATGACATTTTATAGACAAAGAAATCAAATTTGATGCAATGGCAAAGATTAGATAGAGATAATTCGGTGAAAGTCATCGATAGTGTAAAATCTGCTGAGAATGCGGGAATGTTCTCTATTGCAACATCTGAAGTTAAAAGGGCGCGTTTGATTTTCTATACAGATTATTATTTGTATAAAGTTACAAATTTTGCCTCTCTTCCTTCATTTAGTTTTCAATATCTAAGTGACGGGACGTTTTTTCATTATCTTGATGGAACAGAAACTTCGATTTATACGGTGAATGATAAAGGGTCTATCGCGTTAAATCCTGCTAATATCCTTGCCTATCTTGATTTTTTCTTTGCCCAAGTGGGGGATGAAGATGGTGATATTATGTTAATTAACAATCCACATGATATGCCTTTGCTCGAATCATTAGATGTGGATGTATATCAGGCGGTATTTTCGCAGCATAAGCCTGCTACTGTTGAATATGACGACAAGACAGGGAAATACATGGTTCAAGCCGATTTATATAAAGATGCACGGTTAATTCGTGCGAAAATTGAGATTTCATCACGGGGGCGCGTGAAAATCGTCCACCAAGAAATGATTATGCACCAAATGACCAGTGTTAATTATACTGAAAACGCTTATTAAAAAGGGAAATTATTAAGCACATGAACGATACGATAGATACAGATAACAACAATGCAAGCGGCGGCCTAAAAGGCTCCTTTGGGGATCGTGGCATGAACGTAAACGCCATGGGATATGGTCATCCGCATGGGGATAAGATTTTGAGTGAACTTGATAATTTAGTACGAGAATCAGAAACAGGAAGATTATTATTAAAAGCAAGGGCAAAAGGTAATATACCTGTTAGTGTTATGAAGGGTGATGGAGATGCAGGATTTTCTGCCGATATGAAATCAATTATTTTACAGATACCAGGGAAAATCACTAAACCGAATCATAAGCATCTTATACAATATGTTAAAGCTTTACGTGAAGCAGATCACTATTTAATGGGATACAAAATACCAGATCCACAAAAAGATATTATGGAGTATGCTACTGTAATGCATATAAAAAATATCGATTCTTATAACCTATATTTGTAAATATGTAAAAGATTTAACTAATTCTTCATTTTATTCTGTTTTACTTGACGTTATAGTCCAAATGGGGTATAAAGATGTATACGAAGTTTTTGCTAAAGACGGTACACAAGAAGAAATCGTTAAAGCATATTCAGGACAATAGAGTCCATTCGTTTAATAGAGGAGATTATATATGTCACAAGCAGCAGAAAAATTAAGTGCACAAGTTGGTGAAGCAACAACATCATTTGCGATGACAAGTTTACCAATGAACATGGAGCGTATTATTGATGCGACAGCTAAACTTGCTGGTCAATCTTTTGCATCTAATGGTAAAGACTTTAGTCTTGTAGCTGATAATTCTAATTCAGCAGTAGCAGCATCTGCACCTGCCGCACCTTAATTTAGAAGTTTATCAATATTTAAAGTAAGAGGCCCTTTTGGGGCCTTTTGTTGTTTCTGGAGGGTATTAAAATTCTTTATATGCTCTCTTTCATTTTAATTCGAACATACTAAATATACAATCAAATCAATGGATTATTTTGGGCGTTCAACGGTAAAGCTTTCACCACAACCGCAGCGACCTGCCTCATTAGGGTTTGTGAAAACGAATCCTGACTTTAAATCGCCTTCTTCATAATCAATTTGTGTGCCGAACAACATCCAACTATGCATTTTGGGGATATAAAGGGTGGCACCGTCTTTTTCGAACTTATCATCTTTATCGAGCGTTTCTTGCAATACATGCTCCATTTTATACGAATTACCAGAACATCCCATTGTTGCCACGGTTAAGCGCACCCCAATTGCATCGGGATTTAATTGCGTCTTTGTAATAATGTGTTTTACAGCATTCTCAGTTATCTGTACGGGTTGTAAAGTCATCATTCTCTCAATCTAAAATCTTAGCGGCTAAGTCACGCCTGCGTGATGGAGGCAAAATATATAAGCATTACACAAACATATTCAGTTGCAGTTTTGCAGTTTCCGCCATCATGGAGGCATCCCATGCGGGATCCCACACAATATCCACATCCACATGGCGCACCCCTTCAATCGGCATAATTGCTGATTGCACCCAGCCTGGCATCTCCTGCGCTACGGGGCATCCGGGTGATGTTAAAGACATTTCGACATTAACATCATTTTTGTCATTTACACTAACTTTATAAATTAGTCCCAATTCGTAAATATTAACAGGGATTTCAGGATCATAAATTTCTTTAATAGCCGCCACAATGGCAGGGGTAAGCGCGTTATCGCTCAACTCAACCCGTGGTGGCGTTGCTAATTCATCAAAATTATCATCCCCAACAGCATTCTTTACCATTTGTTCGTCTGCGACTTGTTCCATTTTACTCATGTTAGCAACTCTTTTGCTTTGTTTAATCCAAAAATAAGCGCATCAATATCACTTTTATTGTTATAAAGCCCTAAAGAAGCACGAATTGTTCCATCAATACCAAACCGTTCCATCAATGGCATACAGCAATGATGCCCTGTACGTACCGCAACACCACATTGATCTAGAATCATTGCAACATCACTGATATGAGCCCAATCAACGGTAAAGCTAATAATTCCAATCTTATTTTCTGCTGTTCCATAAAAACGAATACCATCAATATTTTTCAATTGTTCTTGCATATAGTTTAGCATATTTGTTTCATATTCAGCGATTTTATCTAATCCTATGCCTTCAACATAATCAATAGCCGCGCCCAAGGCGATAACCTCTGCAATGGCGGGTGTGCCTGCTTCAAATCTAGCAGGGCCATCTTTAAAAGTAGTTTTACTATTAAATGAAACCGATTCAATCATATCGCCTCCCCCTTGATAAGGTGGCATTTCCAATAAAATATCTTCTTTGGCCCATAAAACGCCAATACCGTTCGGCCCATAGAGCTTGTGGCCTGTAAAAACAAAAAAATCACATCCTATAGCACCGACATTAATAACGCCATGTACAACCGCTTGTGTCCCATCAATAAGGGTTTTAATCTTATTATTATAGTTTTTTGCCTCATTTATGTATTTTTGAACATTATTTATTGTTCCAAGTGCATTTGATATGCTTGTAAGGCTTAAAAAGCGCGTTTTTTCATTTAAAAGATCTTTAAAACCATTAAAATCAAGTGTTCCATCATCTAAAACAGGAATAACTTTAACTTTTATCCCAATTTTTTGTTCTAAAAGCTGCCATGGGACGATATTTGCATGATGCTCCATCTCAGAGATAATAATTTCATCTCCTTTGGTTAAATTATTTTCAACCCAACTTGCCGCTACTAAATTAATAGCTTCGGTTGTATTGCGCGTAAAAACAATTTCGTTTTCGTTTGTGGCATGAATAAAATTTGCAATTTTTAAACGTACGGATTCATATTCTTCAGTTGTTACTTGAGAAAAACAATATAACCCCCTGTGAATATTAGCATAATTAGTGTTGTATAAATCGTTAATTTTACTGATTACGACTTGTGGTTTTTGGGCGCTTGACGCGCTATCCAAATATGAGATTGCTTTGCCATTTACCTTTTGTGTTAAAATCGGGAAATCTGCGCGATACGCTTCCATAATATTTGAAATCTGGCTCATTGGTTTCATTTTAATCCTCTAACCAGTCACTATTGGTACTTTGCTCATCTGTTTCTAACCATCTATGCAAAATAAGGGCGGTTTGCTCTACTATTTCAGTGTGGCTCACTTCCTCCAATGCTTGACTGGTAAAGGCTTCAATTAATAAAGCGCGCGCTTGATCTTCAGGAATACCGCGTGAGCGTAAGTAAAACAAAGCATTTTCGTCAATCATTCCTGTCACTGTCCCATGGGAACATTTGACATCATCGGCATAAATCTCTAACTCGGGTTTCGTATTCATTGTTGCTTGCTTTGAAAGCAATAACGCATCAGATTTTTGATAGCCATCTGTTTTTTGGGCAATTTGGTGTACGTGTACCTTACCTTGAAATGTGCCAGTGGCTTGATCATTTATAACGCTGCGGTAATTTTGCTTCGAAATACAAGATGGAGCTTGGTGTTCAACGGTAATCGTTGTATCTGCAATTTGTTTGTTTTCTAATAGATTTATACCATTAAGGTGGCATTCTGAATGTTTTCCCATTAAATTCACATGAATTTGATTGCGGCTTAATCCAGCCCCATTTGTTAGTGTGAAAGCTTCATAATGCGCTCCCTTATCAACTTCAATGTACGTGTTTTGAATACAAGCCGATTTTTGATCATTCTCTTGAAAACGGTAATGGCGTAATTTTGCATTTTTACCTAATTTTATATGGCTCAATGCGTTATTAAAATATGCGCCCGACCCCATATGATATTCGATAAGTATAAATTCAGTATTTTCATCCAGCCGAATAATATTATGTGTATTTGTAAATCCACCATCATGCCCTGTATGGGTAATATTAAGCGGTTTTTCACTTCGAATATTGGCAGAGATGTCTAAAGTTATACCGTCTTGTAAATACGCATTGGATAAGTGCCACAACATCATATCCCCATACTTATCCTCAGATACTGGAGATAACTCCATTATTTTTTGAAGCCATTGTGGTGGCTCTTTTAAATGTTCGGACAAATCGCGCAAACATAAGGGTATGACCATCCCCTTTAATATCTGCCTTTTGATATGCAATTTCGTTTTTCTTAATCCAAGAGGGCAAATTAAAATATTTAAAACGCTCTAATTTTTGGGTTGGTAGTCCCTGCTCTAGCAATTTTTCTTTGCTTCGGTTGCGAATTGCCTGCACCCAATCCGCTTCATAAGCAGAAACCCAATCTTGAACAAAACCATCCCAATGACTTAGAATTTTTTGCGACGTCTGGGCACGATAGCGTGGCGTAAATTTGGAAAGCGCACTCATCTAATTAAGCCGCTTCTTTTTCAATAAACTCGGCATACCCATTTTTTTCAAGATCTAGCGCCAATTCGGGGCCACCAGATTTGACGATTTTACCGTTTGCAAGCACATGCACATAATCAGGTTTAATATAATCTAGAAGGCGTTGATAATGCGTAATAACTAGGAAGGAGCGATCTTTTTCACGTAAAGCGTTCACCCCATCGGCCACAATGCGAAGCGCATCAATATCTAGGCCAGAATCTGTTTCATCTAAAATCGCAAATTTAGGCTCAAGCATTGCCATTTGAAGCACTTCATTCCTCTTTTTCTCCCCACCAGAAAAACCAACATTAACGGCACGCTTCATCATTTCCATCGAAATACCAAGCTCTTTACATTTTGATTGCATAAGCTTAAGCAACCCAATTGCATCAAGTTCCTCTTCCCCGCGCGCCTTACGCACGGCATTAAGGGCAGCTTTCAAAAAGGTGGTCATTTGAACGCCGGGAATTTCAACAGGATATTGAAAAGCCAAAAACACCCCTGCTGCAGCACGCTCATCAACATCCATTTCCAAGATATCTTCACCATCAAGCTCGGCAGTGCCATCCGTAACATCATACCCATCGCGCCCCGCAAGAACATAAGATAAGGTCGATTTTCCTGCGCCATTCGGGCCCATAATGGCATGTACTTCACCATTACCAATGGATAGGTTTAAGCCCTTTAAAATCTCATTCCCGTCAATGCTTGCGGTTAGGTTATTTATTTTAATCATTAAAGCTCCTACATCCAGCCAGATATTTTCTCAGACTGAAACATCAAGGTGAAAAATATTATTGTTAGAATTGGCGCATTATATAACATAATATAAAGTCCAAAAGGTGTTTTATTTATTTTAGATGATTTTAAAAATTTCCGAAGCGCTATTACAAAAAGAATACAACTTAGAGCCAGCACAACCAACGAAGAATACATAATAAAATCTGCGTTTGTAATCGCGCTGTTCGATTGCGCGAGAGCACTTGCGTAAAATATCGCTCCCATTGGTAATATACCAAGAGCAGCAAGCTGTAGCAACGATGCAAATATTATATTCAAAATTTTCATTTTAGGTTTTCGATAGCCTCAGCCAATTTTATATCTTTATCCGTAATTTTATTATTATCCTCATGCGTAGATAAAGTTAACGTTACTTCGTTGTACATATTTTCAATGTGCGGGTGATGATTTTGTTCTTCGGCAATCATCGCAACGCGGGTCAAAAAACTGAACGCGCTTACAAAATCCTTAAAGCGATAGGATACTTGTAATTGACCATCCACAATTTTCCAATCTTGATGGTTTTGTACCCAAGATTGTGGTGTTTGTTCTTGAATAGCAACAGCATTCCCCATTATTTTGTTTCCGGCTCTGCCTCATCTTGCATTTTTGCAAGCAAAGCCAGATTATTTTTGGTGGATTGACCAAGCGAGTTTTGTGCTTTTTCTAATTTATCAAGTAAAGTTTTGTCCACCTGACGAAATTCCTCTAACCGCGCACGAAATTCGCCAGCCGCTTGCTCATACATATTAGCGACATATTCTTTGTTTAATTCGTTTGTGGTGAAGGTTGTGCCATCATTCCCCGCCACCGCATTTGATTCAATCTCCACCCGCGCTTCGATTTCCTCGGTAATCTTAATCATCTCCTCCACCGCCTGACGCGGGTCTTTGGATAAAATATGTGTTCTATCTGTCATTTTTGTTTGTCCTCTAAAATTTTTGTAAATAAGTGAGTAAGTCTGTAACACCAGATAATAACGCACCTAACGCTGCCATTATAGCGATAAAACCCTGCCACCAAGATAACTTAAACTTTCGTTGAATCTTAACCGGTTTACCACGCCAATAAAGTTTGTCTTTATTTTCAAGCCCTGTACCAACACCGAGAAGATCAAGCTTTTCCAAGCTAATATCTTCAATATCTGAAAACTGGCTATAGTAATCTTTCGGTTTAGACACGCACTATTTCCCTTTTTATTAATTTTTCATACATTGCCAACCTCTTGAAAAATTCAAGAATTAAATCAGTGTAAGCGTCTGTCGCCATGCGGTAAGATACTTTATTCATTTTTTTCTTTTTTGATCGAATTTAAGAATTTTTCCCACTCACTTAATGCTTGATCGACTAGAATTAAAAAAGATATGCTTTTTCCATTGAAATTAATTTTATACGAAGCCTCACCAACACCATATAATCCTCTACCATATCTACCACAACCAGAACCTTTATAAACATTTGTTTCGGGTGTCTTAAATGTTTTTCCTTGCTTTTTGTATTCTGTATCAAAATGTTTTTGGGCATTAGTTAATTGGCGTATACAATCTAAAACGCTTTCACCATCAAAATAAGTATCTAAAAAATCGGTTTTGGCGGATTTTCTGATACTTGCTTGGATAGTAGTGTCTTTTTCAAACCAATCTTTCATATGATTTATAGAACAAAGCATATTATAGGCATTAGTAGGATTAATAATTTCTGTTTCAAATCTTGCTCTATTACATTTTACAACATTGTAAAAGTCTTCAAATGTTTCTAACTCAAATTTACCCAACACTCCCCTCCAAGCTGATGCCTACTAATTTCTGCGCTTCTACGGCGAATTCCATGGGGAGGTTTTGCATCACTTCGCGGCAGAAGCCGTTAACGATAAGCGCGAGCGCTTCTTCTTCACTTATTCCACGTTGTTGGCAATAAAAAAGCTGATCTTCGCCGATCTTGCTGGTCGTGGCTTCATGTTCCAATTGCGCGGTGGGGTTTTTGGTTTCGATATAGGGTACAGTATGCGCCCCGCATTGGTCACCAATCAGAAGACTGTCACATTGGGTGAAATTTCGGGCCCCATCCGCGCCTGCCAAAATTTTAATACCACCACGATAGGTTTGGTCACTGCGCCCTGCACTTATCCCTTTTGAAATAATACGGCTTTTTGTGTTCTTCCCTATGTGGATCATTTTGGTGCCTGTATCGGCCTGTTGCATGTTATTAGTAATCGCAACCGAATAAAACTCACCTTGGGAGCCATCCCCCTTTAAAATACAGCTTGGGTATTTCCAAGTTACGGCAGACCCTGTTTCTACTTGAGTCCAGCTCACTTTAGAATTTTTTCCTTCGCATAACGCCCGCTTGGTCACAAAATTATAAATTCCGCCTTTGCCGTTTTCATCACCAGGATACCAGTTTTGAACGGTTGAATATTTAATTTCCGCATCATCATGCGTTACCAATTCAACCACCGCCGCGTGAAGCTGATTTTCATCACGCATGGGCGCAGTACAGCCTTCTAAATAAGACACATACGACCCTTTATCGGCAATAATAAGTGTGCGCTCAAACTGTCCTGTATTTACCGCATTCATACGAAAATATGTAGAAAGCTCCATCGGGCAACGCACACCTGGGGGGATATAAACAAATGATCCATCCGTAAAACAGGCCGTATTTAAACATGCATGTTTATTATCCATCATCGGAACAACGGAGCATAAATATTTTTGAACCATCTCTGGATGCTCGCGTATAGCCTCGCTAATGGAGCAAAAAATTACGCCAACTTCTTCCAAAGATTTGCGGAATGTTGTCGCGACAGAAACACTATCAAAAACTGCATCCACGGCCACGCGGGGCGCGCCTTCCACCCCTGCCAACACTTCTTGTTCTTTAAGACTAATCCCAAGTTTGGCATAGGTTTCAAGCAGTTTTGGGATCAACCTCATCCAATGATTTGGGTTTATCGTTAAAGTTTTTAGGTTGGGCGTAATAATACGCATCTTGATAATCAATTTCAGGATAATCAACCTTTGCCCAGTCTGCTTCGGGCATTTTTAGCCAATATCTATAGGCCTTTAAACGCAAATTCAACATCCATTGTGGCTCATCTTTTTTTTGTGATATGAGGCGAATGATATCTTCATTTAACCCCTTGGGGGCATATTCCATTTCAATATCAGTTTCGAACCCTGCCTCATATGTGCCAAGATTGTTAATAGTATCAATCGTTTCTTGGTCAATAGATGTATTTTGTATATCTGACATATTTATACGCCTCCCATCATTTGGCGCAGGGATATCCCCTCAAGCGTATGGGTCATGGCGGCATTCACACCGCCCCATTTTCCGCGCATAGAACATTTGGCCATATGGCTACAGCAATCATTATCTTGATCAATACAAGCGATCAATTGTAAAGGGCCGTCTGTTGCACGTATAACCATAGCAATGGTTATATCCTCAGGCTTTATCAATAAACGATATCCACCATTTGCCCCCCGGACAGAATCAATAATATTTTGACGTGCCAATAATTTTAAAATTTTGGATACAGTTGGGATTGGCAGATTAGTATTTTTAGAAATTGCAGATGCACTTAACAAACCACACTCTTTTTTATGGATATTTTTATTACTATTATTCTTGATGTTTTCCACCGCCTTTTCTTCGGCCATTATGGATAAAACGATTACAGCATAATCGGTCATTTTAGAAAGTTTTAACATTTTTATACCGTACTATTATTGTCCTAATTATGATTTGCCTTATTTCTAACGGATTTTTGTCAAAATGCAAGATTTAAAATCTTGAAATAATCGAACTTTTTACACATATATGCCGTTAATATATTGGAAACTAATTAATGAGATGATATATATTATCCACAGGCCAATAAGAGCCTTTATATTATGGGGAAACATAAAATGACTATTAATACACCAATTGAAACCTATGACGCAGATACAATGGCACCAGAGGAATTTAAAGAATTCGAAGAACGTGCTTATAAAATCGAAGGCTGTAGTTAATCCAAGCACACTTCCATTTGTGGATGTTCTGCTTCAATCGCCCATAAGTCTGGGTCACGTTTTTTAGAACGGCTGATATAATCATCGGCTTTGGTTTCGTTTATAATTTCATTTTCAAAAACATCAACCCATTCTAATGCACCATCAAAATTACGTTGACGGGTTTTTAATTTACATTTCCCTTGGCAATCCGAAATTTTAAATAAGATAACCCCATCCATCTTCTCCCCTTTTTGAAGAATAAATGTCGGTATGTTTATAGCATTAAGCTCACGCACTTTGGCTTCAACCCAAAGATGGGTGGGAATACGGGGTTGATTTTCAAACATTACAAAGTGATAAGCATAAAAATAACAAACGCTAGAACAATGATATTTATGAAATGTAGAAAATTAATTTTCCAATAGGTTTTAAAGTCCTGCACCTTATCAATAACCATAACAGCGTTTTTTGTGCGTTTTTCTTTTGAAAAATTATATTTTTTTACACGCTTTACAATTAATGATTTTATTAATGAGGCAAGCGAAAAAAGCATGACATAAGCAAAAATAACCAAGATAACAATACGCATTCAATTGCCTTTCAAGCTTATGTTTTAAGCTTACGTCCATAAAGCTCAAGACGACATTCGACCAACTCATACCCTAATTCTTCAGCTATAGTTTGTTTCATTTTCTCAATTTCATCATTTTGAAATTCGATAACTTTACCGCTATCCATATCAATTAAATGATGATGGTGGCCGTACTAATTTCGTATCTTGAATGTTGGGTATCATTAAAATCATGCTTAAAAACCAATCCAAGCTCATCGAGCAAGCTCAACGTTCTGTAAACAGTAGCGATAGAGATTGAAGGGTCTTTTTTCTTTGCGCGTGCATAGACATCTTCAACGGAAGGATGATCATGAGCATGGGATAAAACACTTAACACAGCGCGGCGCGGTTCCGTCATTTTTAAACCTGCTTCGATACATTTTGATTCTAGATTTGTTGCGCTCATAATTTTAATCCCTTCATTAGTTAAAATGATTATAATGAAACATAATAAATTTATCTAGTGTGTTGTAATAACGCGATTTTTGGGGAAAATAATTGTTACTTTCGTCCCTTCCCCCTGCACAGAATGAAGTTTAAACCCACCATCATGTAATTCAACCATTGCCTTGGCAAGCGGCAGCCCCAACCCAGTCCCTTGGTAAACACTACTTTTAATTGGATCATGAATTTGCCCAAATGGCTCCATCGCCTCTTTCAACCGATCTTCGGGGATACCGATACCACGATCTTCAATTTCAATAATCATTTCATCTTCTGTACCAATGCGTAAGCGAATAAAAATTTCACCATTCTTATTTGTGTATTTTACGGCATTGGTTAAAAGGTTGATAAGAATTTGTCTTATTAATCGTGGGTCCGCGCGCAAGCTTGCATGAATATCAGCATGGTTAAAATGAATTTGTATATTGCTGTCCGATACGCGCGATATAACCATACGCATCACGGTATCAATCATTTTTTTCATATCAATATCTTGTTCAGCCAATTCAACGCGTCCTGCTTCAATTTTTGACATATCCAGAACTTCGTTAATAATCTCTAACAAATGCTTTGCGCTGAGATGAACATCTTTTAAATATTCTTGATATTTTTCATGTCCAATTGGTCCAAATGTTTCATTGATAATCATTTCCGAAAAGCCAATAATTGCGTTAAGGGGTGTTCTTAACTCATGACTCATATTGGCAAGAAATAATGATTTTGCATGATTTGCACCATCGGCTTGCTCTTTTGCAAATTTAAGGGAATATTCCATCTGTTTTCGTTTGGTAATATCAACTAATGTTGTGACTTGGAACTGCCGCCCATGGCTTAATTCCATCGACACCGTTGTATATAATGTGTTTGCAATCGCCCCGTCTTTACGATGGATTTTAACCTCGCCTGAACGCCTTTCCCCTGTGGCAATAAACTTTTCATAGTTTTTAGAGGCAGCCTCATGCTCATCTACTGTTAAAAATTCGATAAAATCTTTACCAATGGTTTCTTTTTTATTCCACCCAAAAATACGCTCAAAACTATCATTCATTTTGACGATACGGCGATTGCGATCAAATACCAAAATCCCCACTTCACTCGCATCAAAGATTGAGGTGAGAAGCAGTAACGCATCATCACGCTCCCGCTCAATTGTCAGATTTTCTGCCATGGAAGGTTGCGCGACAATATCAAACCAAATAACATTATGGTTATTATCAAAAATAGGATTAATCCAAAAACCAGGCACGGTAAAATGCCCCGGAACATTTTTAAGTGACGGCACAGTAACCGGTAGTTTTTTGGATAAACATACCTTAAGCGATTCAATCATCCGCTTTAAGTTTTCAGGAATAAACAGATCATTGATGGATTGATCTAAAATACTTTCAAGTGATAAATCGAAGAATTTGAGTGCTAAATCATTGGCGGATATAACATAAAAATTCTCCCCCCTCTTTTCAATCAAAAAACGTACGACGGGCGTTTGTTCAAAAATACGTTCATAATTTATTTGATTATTGGGTATATTTTTCACAATTATGTTCCAAACAATCTATCACCCGCATCACCCAACCCTGGAACAATATAGGCATTCTCATTTAGTTTTTGATCTAGCGCGGCAGTATAAATTTTCAATTTTGGATATTTATCATGAATGACTTTGCTTCCTTGGGGTGAAGCAATCAAAATGACAAGGGTTAAATTTTCGATATTAACGCCCTTATCAACTAAAATATCTATGGCATGCAATGCCGAATGTCCTGTTGCCAACATAGGATCGACCAATAAAATATATTTGTCCAACAAATTGGTAGGAAGCTTCACCAAATATTCTTTAGGTTTTTTTGTATCTTCATCACGATAAAGACCAATATGACCAAGTGGTGATTTTTTAAAAATTTGAGCCATCCCATCACTTAACCCCAATCCCGCCCTTAGAATAGGAATAATGATGGGGTCACCCTTCTCCAAAACCTGACAAGAGGTTTGTTTAATGGGTGTATCAACAATACGCTCAATTGTTTTATAATTTTGAGTAATTGAGAAAACCATTAATTGAGCAATTTGAAAAATTGCTTCCTTAAAATCTTGCATATTTGTATTTTTATCACGAATAACGGCAAGGCGATCTGAAATAACAGGATTTTTAATAACAGTTAAATTATTAGATACACTCATACGCTTTCCTGCTTTAATTTTTCGAACATATTTTTGCAAGGGACTTTGAGCCATATATTTCAAACTGACATTCTTTTGATCATCATGTTCCAAAAGATCGTCACGCATATTGTCTAAAAGTTTTTGAAGTTCGTCATCTTCAACAGGTTCAGCAATACAGTAAGAAAATCCAATATTTTCATCATCATCACGTTGCTCCCCAATAACAATTTGTAATCTATCTGTTGCGGCTTCGGCACCGATAATATCGGTTTGTTTTAAACTTAATAAAAAATATCCATTTCCTAAATAATACGCATCATCAAATGAACGCATACATATTTTTATGGAATTTATAGATAACGCTAATGCCCGCTCTTTCTCATAATTTTCAAAATTATCAACCCGCATCATAACAAGCGAGAATGCAGTGCCCTGACGTTGCAAACGCTCCATTTCTTTTTTTTGATCTTGAACAATAGCTTCTTTACTGCGTAGTCCTGTTTCGGGGCACATGCCACTACCGCTTATAAAACTGCCTTTTTCAAGCCAGCGAAGACGTGATACAAAGCCATTATAAAGACCTTTAAAATTATTATATTCATCAAATTCGGGTTTTTCATTTGATTGCAGCTTTTCTACCACTTCATTTCCCGCAGTAATCATATCACTATAGACATTATTGATATCGGCAACAATATTTCTATCAAAGCTGTCATCTTCGCGCACCTCATCATACCATTCCTTAAAACTGATTGGGGGCGTCACTTTATCAATTTGAGCATCATTTTCAGGATAAGCCAGCGCAAGCGAGATTTGAGAGAACCAATTCGCACAATCTTCTAGAACAGGAGAAAATTTTTCAAATTTAAAATTATTGAGATATTCCATAGCCATTATTTATTTTAATATAAATCACCAAGAATAAGAAATCTTTATTTAAAACATATTATAGAAAGCCTGTAGTCGTTCATGACTTAGGCAACCCATTCTTTTTCAAGGGCGTCTAAGGTATCAGTTTTAATCGCCTCACGTACCTCCCGCATAAGTTGGTTTATCACGGCAACGTTATGTTGCGATAAAATCTGATGTGCAAGCATTTCGCCCGCCTTTAACAAATGATGAATATACGCCTTTGAATATTCACAGCTACAGGCAATATCCATTGATTTATCAAGGGGTTCTGGGTCATCTTTAAATTTTGCGTTTACCAAGTTGATGCGCTCATTCTCTGCACCTTTTATTAATGCCATACCATGGCGGGCAATACGTGTTGGCATCACACAATCAAATGTGTCAATACCATAACGTACGGATTGAAATACATCTTTTATACGTCCAATACCAAGGAAATGAATCGGGCGATTGGGATGGTTTAAAGGCTCAATCGCTTCTAAAATACTATACATTTCTTCATCACTGCCCCCTAAACATCCGCCCACTGCCGTGCCAAAGAAAGGGCGACTGGCCACGTAATCTGCACTTATTTTACGCAAATCGTGATAGACGCCCCCTTGGATAATCCCATATAAACCTTGCGCCCCATTATGTGTTTTATCAAAAGCATCAAGGGAGCGATCCCCCCACCGCATGCTCATTTCCATAGATTTGGCGGTATAGTCGCGGGTGACTTGATAGGCGGTGCATTCATCCATTTGCATAATAAGATCCGCACCCAATTGACGTTGCAATTCCATTGATATTTCGGGGTTTAATTTTAATGTGGCTCCATCATGATATGATTTAAATACCGCCCCATCTTCAGTAATTTTGAGTAAGCTTTCTTTTTTAGCGGCAGTATTTCGACCTTTAATTTCATCCGCACATGTTCCATGTCCCATGGAGAACACTTGAAAACCACCACTATCTGTAAGCATTGGTTTGTCCCAATTCATAAATTTATGAAGCCCGCCCATTTTTTCAACCAAATCGGCACCGGGCTGTATCATTAAATGATAGGTATTGGCCAATATGATATCGGTTTGTGCCTCAATCATTTGTGCGGGAGAAAGGTTTTTAATAGATGCTTTTGTACCGCAAAATATATAGTTTGGTGTTTCAATTTCGCCATGGGGCGTTTGAATAACGCCAACACGCGCACCATTCTTTTCACTTTTATGGGTGATTTTAAATCCAAAATTTGGATAATCTATATTTTTATTATAACCGGTCATCTTGAACCTTTGAACTTGTTAAAGAAAAAGCCGCGAGGATATCGCGGCCTTCATCACTCATTACCTTAAAAAACGCGACTAAGCTGCGCTTTTCGCTTGTGCTTTTTCCATTTCTTTTTTAATCGAACGGAAACTTGCATGTAATTTTGTTGGCGCTGTATTCAAAAGATAAGAATCAATCCCACCTTTATGGTCAACGGTACGCAAACCAGCGGCAGAAACACGCATTTTGATTTTACGACCTAAAAGCTCACTAAACACGCTTGTGTCTTGTAAATTGGGCATAAAAGTACGCTTTGTTTTATTATTGGCGTGAGAAACGTTATTTCCAACCATTTGTTTTTTTCCCGTTACCATGCATTGACGGCCCATGATCTTATTCCTTATATCTTGAATAATTAAAATTATTTATAAATCTTGGGCGGAAGATAGTCGATTAGATGGGGCAAAGTCAAGCATTTGTGTCAAAACTTACGAAAAAAAATTAAAATACTCTTATCTCACTATCAATCTTACATTTAAGCAAAGATTAGAGCAGAACATAACCCCATAAGCCATAGCAAATGTGCAATGAAACAGATATAAGCCACACGATGCAAATGCGCCGATTCTAATTGTGCTGTTGCCCCCTTGGGTCCAATCCAATTGCGGGGAATAACATCGCCGTTTAAATCGGTTGTTGGCCCGCCTAATGATATGTTTAAGGCAAATGCCGCAGCGGTAAGCGGCAATCCCCCTTCTTCATATTTTGCCTGTCCTTTTGGTCGTGCCAGTCCTAAAAATGCGCGTGTCATACCCGCAGTGGGTGTAATTAAACCAGCTAGTGCGATTAATATTCCGCTAACAACATTGGGCACATATCCCATTAATTTTTCTAAAGCAATAATTGCCTGTCCAAAACCGCTAGAATATCCCTCTTTGCCAAACCGCCATGAAAGAGCAGCAAGCGCAGCATAGATATATGCCCCCGAAAGCCCTAAGATCAAATACCATAGAATTGGTGAGATAACAGCCTTATCAAAGCATTTTAAAAGCATTCCCATCCCCACCCGCGTAATGGTATAATCGTCATTCTTACTTAAATCGGTAAAGCTTGTGCGTGCGATGGTATAATACGCCCCAGGGGTCATTTTCTTTTTATGATTTAACGCCTTATAAAGTTGACCAATCGCGGCAAATATTGCGCCTGAGCTTAAAACAAGGCAAAGCGCACCAATCTCAATCAAAGACCAAATTGGAAATTCAAAAGCCAGCGCATCAATCATTTTTGATAGAAAAAAGGCAATGGCAATTACTATTACGGTGAGTATAAAGCCACGAAAGATTAAATCCCCCTTTGGTCGAGAGGGTTTATTCATTTTATCGCCAAGTCCGCCAAAGGTCATATTAATAACAATCCATAAGAATGGATTGGCATTCCCCGCAATCGCCCCTTTCATCACACCAAATATAATAACAATTATAAATGCTGTTATAGCGATAATCAGACGCTCATCACTAAAGAACAGATTTTGTATTTCTAATATGAATGCTTCCATTGGATAAATAGCCTTTATAGAACTCAACTTTACTATAATAAGTTTAAGAGCATATCAGACACAAGCAAAAGCATGGAGCTTTTTAAGATGAGATAATAAATTTAATTTTTGCTGACAATTGGAAAACGAAGAATATTCGGTGTCATAACCGATAAATCTTCTGCATTGAAAATGATAAGCGGCCCATTACCTAATTGTTCAATTTGTAATTCCATTCTATCAAGTTTTTTCGTTAAAGTGGCATATCCATCATTTGAAGTAAAATGATGAGGCCAAAAATCTGTTAATGTGGACATACGCTCAACAGATAATTTATTACAGATACCCATTTTCAACCGCAATCTATATTGAGATTGTGTTTCGTAAGCCTTTAATAAACCTCTTTCATCTTTCGAAGCGCGAAAAAACGCATTTGTTAATATACGCTGTCTCTCATCCGAAAGGCTTGTTTTTCTATACATAATGCATTACCTAGCAAATTAAATTCTTTCTCACAACAAATTTTTACGCTAATATTTTGATTAAGGATAAAAAATGGCTAAAGCATTACAAACAGGGCTTAAGACTTCAAAAAAAGCAGATGTTGCGGCTGATAAAATAAGCAAGGCATTGCATCGCTATCCCTTTGCCGATATATCCCCTGCCCTAAAAATTAAAATTAATGCCCGCGCCAAGCGTATGGCACTGCGTGTTGATACGCACCGCCGCGTCGTTAATCTTATCCTTCCCAAAAGGGCAACGTTGAGAGGGGCATATTTATTTGCCCAAGAAAATCGTCATTGGATTCGCCAAAAAGTGGCTGAAATGCCCATTATTATTAATTATATTGATGAAGAGGTTATTTCTTTATTGGGTAAACTGGTGACAATAAATGTGAGATTTGACCCTCAATTAAGAAAAACTGATATTGAATTAAAAAATAATCAATTGGTTGTCCATACTAATAAAGAGGATCCCGCAATACGTATCCGCCGCTTTATTATAAACTACGCAAAAGAAGAATTAACAGAACATTCATTAAAAAAAGCGGCAATTTTAAATAAAAAAATCCATTCTGTTACGGTAAAAGATACGATTAGCCGTTGGGGAAGTTGCTCATATGATGGGAAATTGAACTACTCATGGCGTTTAATATTCGCCCCTATTGAGGCCTTTGATTACGTAGTCGCGCATGAAGTCGCCCATTTAAAGCATTTGGATCACTCCCCCGCCTTTTGGCATGTTTGTGAAGATCTATGTGTAAATTATTCAAAAGGTAAAACATGGATGAAACGCCATAGCCAAGACTTAATCCGCTACGCTTAATTAATTGACATAATGATGTACTTCTGTTACGTTTTCCTATGGTGATAACACGTAGAGCTTTATTGTTTAGCGCCGCTGGAGCTGGGACTTTAGCAACCATTTGGAATGGTGATAAAATCGCTGTTAGTCTTGGCGATGAATTAGGGTTATGTGATCCTCCAAATGATCCATTTGGCAATAATCCGCCTTCTCAATCCGCTATATCATATGATGAAATATATGCGAGACGACAATTTACTTTGATTGGCGATAGCAATCATTCAGATTTACGCATTCAAGATTATTTCTTTAGCGATCAAAATATCGACCACATGGTCAATGCAGGCATAAAGAATGTCTGTCTTGAACGAAATTTTAGAGGGCAACCTCTATTTGATGCCTTACAAAAAGGTGAAATAACGCCAGAAGAATTTGTAATCGAAAAATATTCAACATCACCAGAAGAAATTAATTCTGCTTTATGGCTTCAAAGCCGTCTTAGATCTGCCTATGGAATACGAGAAATGGGAAAAAGAGGAATAAAAGTTTACTGCTCAGATGTTCGATTTTCAACCATTCAGCCTAGCCAAAGAACATTAGATTTTCAAAATGGTTCATATGATTTTCATGAAGATATGTGTGATACACCAAGAGGCATAACACCAACTGTGATTGCAACGTACGTTGCCACTAACCCTATAGATTTTTTAAGAAGCTTTAGTGAAAGCAAGACTGTTAATAGCGGTCGAGATGACGATAATGATCCAATTGCACAATTGATTAAACAACAATGTGGGGACGAGCCAAGTGTTGTCTTTTTTGGTCAAGGCCATTTTGGTAGAAGCGTACATTCAATTTCAAACAATTTGGGTCGAGAAAATGTAACAGAAGTTATTCTTTTTGGTGGGCAAGCTTATTACACCCATGATATGTGGCATCATGGAGATTATTTTCATTTTGTAGAAGAAGAACAAATATTTTCAAAGCAGAATGGGTTTTGGCCTAGATCAACTTCTCCTACACCCTCAACGCCTTAATAATATCTAAAGCCTCTTGTAAAATGACTTGTGCGGCGAGTTTATCAATAATCTGTTTTCGATTGGTACGTGACATATTCACAGACTTATCCAACATATCATCCACAGTATGTGTGGATAAAGTTTCATCTTGAAAAGTGATAAATGGATTTTCCCCAAACACCTCAGGGTGCTGGCACATCATATCTGCAAATGATTGTGTAGAATCACATCTTGCGCCCATACTGCCATCCCTATTTACAGGCCACCCTAGGATATAGCCGCCAATTTCAAATTCTTTAATAATCTTATGCAATTGCAAAATATCTTTTGAAAATTTTACACGTTTAATTGTCGACACGGGGGTCGCAATCTTTTGTGCGCTATCGCTTATGGCGACACCAATTGTTTTGGTGCCTAAATCTATCCCCATAAATCTTGTCTGGTGCGGGACTTCATTCACATAGTCTTTTACAAATTTTATCTTCATGTTCTTTAATGGTTATATCTTGCACCTATCAATGGTCAATGATAATAATTTATCAAAGATTATAGCATGATGAGGAATATATAAATGTCATCCCACTCACTCACCCAAAAAGATGTTGCAAAAGTAGCTTCCCTCGCCCGTATAAAAATGAGCGATCAAGAGCTTGAACAATATGCTCCACAGCTTTCCAAAATTATCGGATTTGTTGAACAGCTTGATGAGGTGAATACCGATAATGTTGAACCATTGGCAAGTGTGGTCGATATTGCCTTAAGTCTACGCCATGATGAAGTTACAGATGGCGGATACCCTGATAAAATTTTATCTAACGCCCCGGAAACCCTCGAAGGTTTCTTCGTTGTCCCAAAAGTAGTGGAATAAAGAAAATGACCAACTTAACAAACATGACCATAGCCCAAGCATTGAAGGGTCTGGAAGCCAAAGATTTTACAGCGGTAGAATTGGCTAAAGATCATATTGATGCCATGCAAGCGCAAAAGCATTTAAATTGTTTTATTACCGAAACCCCTGATTTGGCGATGGAGCAAGGGCAAGCCTCAGACGAGCGTCGTGCTTCGGGGGATGCAGGCGCGCTTGATGGTATTCCATTGGCGATGAAAGATCTATTTTGCACCAAAGATGTGCAGACAACAGCCGCGAGCCATATTTTGGAGGGTTTTACCCCACAATATGAATTTACGGTTAGTCAGAATTTAAAAAATGCTGGAACAATCATGCTCGGGAAAGCGAATTTGGATGAATTTGCTATGGGATCTTCGAATACCTCTAGTTACTTTGGTCATGTTCTTAACCCTTGGAAACGTGAAAATGATAATAGCAATCTTGTTCCCGGTGGCTCTTCTGGCGGGTCTGCCGCCGCGGTGGCCGCGCGTATTGCAATGGGGGCAACAGGTACAGATACGGGTGGTTCCATCCGTCAACCTGCGGCATTTTGTGGTATTTCTGGGATTAAACCAACCTATGGTCGATGTTCGCGTTGGGGGGTTGTGGCCTTTGCTTCTTCACTCGATCAACCGGGATGCTTTGCTCGCACGGTTGAAGATAACGCATTGCTTCTTCAATCAATGGCTGGGTACGATCCAAAAGATAGCACAAGCGCCCAAAAATCTGTGCCAGATTTTGCCGCTGCTTTAACGGGGGATGTTAAAGGATTAAAAATTGGTATTCCAAAAGAATACCGTATGGATGGCATGCCCGATGAGATTGAGAAGATTTGGCAAGATGGTATTGATATGATGAAAGATGCAGGCGCGCAAATTGTTGATGTTTCTTTACCCCATACAAAATATGCTTTGCCAACATATTATATTATCGCCCCTGCAGAATGCTCATCCAACCTCGCCCGATATGATGGGGTGCGTTATGGTTTACGCGTAGAAGGCGAAGATTTAAATGATACTTACGAAAATACGCGCGCACAAGGGTTCGGGGATGAGGTCAAACGCCGTATTATGATTGGTACTTACGCCCTATCATCAGGATATTATGATGCTTATTATATTAAGGCACAAAAAGTTCGCCGTTTAATCTCAAACGATTTTATGGATGCTTATCAACAATGTGATGCACTTTTGACGCCTACCGCGCCCAGTGCGGCATTCGCCATTGGTGAAAATGAAGATGATCCGATTAAAATGTACTTGAATGATATCTTTACTGTTCCTGCATCACTTGCGGGTTTACCTGGTATGTCTGTACCTGCGGGTTTAGACAAACAAGGTTTGCCGCTTGGTCTACAAATATTAGGGCGACCATGGGATGAAGAAACCGTTTTGCGCGTGTCCCACAGCATTGAAAAATCTGCAAATTTTACCGCCTTACCATCTTCAACTAAAAAGCTGGCAGCATAGCGATGAAAATTTTACTGCTTTTATTAACCATTCTTCTCACCCCTAACTTAGCAACTGCCGAGCCTGTTTCAAAAGCTCAAGCAAAAGCCTATTATCAAAATTGTAGCTCAAAACCCAGCCCGAATATGAGTGTAGAGACGCAAAAGCTTTTATGTGCCTGTACTGCCGTGCAGATGCATAAAAATATGCAAGTTGAAGATGTTCAAGAAATGGCATTGCAAAACGAGATAGGACGCGAGGCAACCAATAAGATGATTGTTCGTGCCTATGCCCCATGTATGCAATATCCAGCCAAAGAATTATATTATCAAAATTGTATTTCTGATCCACAAACGCAAACCCTAACGGAAAACCCACAAGAAGCGTGCGCCTGTATGTCAGAAAGAATCGCTACATATCTAAGTACAAGAGGGGTCGATGTTTTTAAAAGTATTCTAACCCGTAGCCCGAATATTGTTGACCCCATGGCGGCCTTAGCCGAAGACGCACAATTTAAAAATTATACCCGTAACGAATTAATGGGTTGTTTAAAATAAAATGAATAGTCTTTCTTCCAACACCAAAGCGATGCTTTTATCGCTTATTGGGTTTTCTTTATTTGCAATAGGTGATGTTTTTATAAAATTACTAGCCGATGATGGATATAAAGCGGTTGAAATTGCGTTCTTTTTAAATTTCTTTTACATGCCTTTTCTCCTAACACTCTCCCCCATTATTGGCGGAATAAAAGCGACATTAAGAACGGAAAAATTATGGCTGCACTTTCTACGTTCTTTACTAGGCGTTGCTATTTTTATTATTAATGTGAACGCATTTAAAGTTTTAGGCTTAAGCTTGTCATATACATTAATGTTTATTGCCCCTTTCTTAGCCGCATTTATATCAGCCGTTTTTTTAAAACAAACGATACATAAACATCGTTGGATTTCGATTATTATGGGCTTTATTGGGGTATTAATCGTTCTTCGCCCCTTCTCCCAGCCTATTGAATTTGCAGCGGCAGCTGTGTTATTCGGGGCATTGTTAATTGCAATTAATAATTTATTGGCGCGTAAAATTGGTGGGGATGAGCCTTTAATGGCATTCTCCCTTTTTGGCTGTATTATAAGTTTGCAAGTTTTTGGTGTTTTAAATTTTTGGGATGGAGAGATCAAAGTACCGCAACATTCTGACTGGCTTATATTCCTAATCATTGCTTTCTTTCATATGGGCGGCATCTTAGCAACATCTAAGGCATTTTCGTCGGCGGATACCGTTATTGTTGCACCTTTTCATTATGTTCAATTGCTTTGGGGAACATTATTCGGAATTTTTATCTTTGCAACCATACCAGATATCTGGACAGGGGTTGGCGCGGTGATTATAGTCATTAGTGGTATTTACCTCATCTATCGTGAACATGTCAGAAAAGATGAAGTAAACACCGCCATTACCTCCCACGGGGCAATTGATCAGGATTAGTTTACATATTGACTAGTGCTAAAAAGTAATTTATACCATTTTTATGTTAACTTTCAATAAAAGAAATGTAACCCTTTTTATTATACAAAATTTGTCACAAAATTATTCCCGTTTTGTTTCAGAAATTGTTGCCGAGGCCGTTTACCCTTTACTTGAAAAATCTAGCGAATATAAGATTCGAACAAATTTTTCACATCATTTTCCTTCAAAAAAGTTAAAAAATAAATTTAACAGGCGTGACATAACGCCCGTTATGTTTAATCCTGATATGATGCTATTAGATGATTTAGATCACCTCGCCCAATGGATTTCAAATAGTTTAAAAAACAAACCCATAAAAAATAGAGATAGTTTAATTTCTATTTGTAAACAAAGAATAAATCAGTTCAAAACATTTAAAGATATTTTTCAAGAAATTTCTAGAGGAATCCCTTTTTTAAGAAAGACAGATATTGATCAATCCAATAAAAGCAGAGTAAAACCAAAAGCAGAACAAAATGGGCATATTGAATTTATCGCTGATTTAAATGATCATGATTATCTAACTGAAGAAGAAAGAAGTGATTGCGAAGATAAAGATCAGCAATTGATGCTTCTTAGGATTAAAACTACCCATGGTATGAAAATTGCTGCTGAAAAAGCTGAAAACTGTTTATATAGTAATATATATCCGAGCGAGAAAATGCCTCATAAAAAGCTAGTTATACGACAGCAAGAATTTCATTATTATCAAGTTTGGAATGAAGATAATGAGTGCCTTGCGACAATACGATTAAGTTTTGGCTATAATAGATGTGAAATCCGCGGTAATGGTATAGCGTTTGACTTACCTTCGAATAATGTTTCTGATGAACTTTATGATAAAATCAAAACTTATTTATTAAGAAAATATCCGCAATTTGATCAGCAAAGGCTTTATCAACAATTCTCTTCGCCTTCCCCATAGACTATGTCTAAAATTCTTGCTAAAAAACTATTGTTATTCAAGGAGATTTTTATGGCACATGCATTGGTAAAGGGTGAAACGGGGGAATGGGAAATTGTTATCGGCTTGGAAATTCATGCCCAAGTTATTGCAAACTCCAAATTATTTAGCGGCTCTGCCACTGAATTTGGGGCGGAACAAAATACTCAAGTTTCATTTGTTGATGCGGCCATGCCGGGTATGCTTCCCGTCCTTAATGAAAAATGTGTTGAACAAGCGGTGCGTACGGGTTTAGGCCTGAATGCTGTAATTAATAAAACATCTGTTTTCGCGCGTAAAAACTATTTTTACGCTGATTTACCGCAAGGATACCAAATTTCACAATTTGAAGACCCAATTGTTGGCCTTGGCAAAATTGAAATTGATTTACCCGATGGGACAACCAAAGATATTGGCATTACCCGCCTTCATTTGGAACAAGATGCAGGAAAATCTATTCATGATCAACATCCAACAAAATCCTTTGTTGATCTTAACCGTTCGGGCTGTGCCTTAATGGAAATTGTGTCTGAGCCTGATATTCGTGGCCCTGAAGAGGCCGCAGCCTATATCAATAAAATCCGTATGATTTTACGCTATCTTGAAACATGTGATGGCAATATGGATGAAGGCTCCATGCGGGCAGATGTGAATATCTCTGTGCGTAAGCCTGGGGATGAATTTGGTACACGGGCGGAAATTAAAAATGTTAATTCGGTTAAGGCCGTGCAACAAGCGATTGATTTTGAAGTAAGTCGCCAAATAGATTTAATCGAAGGAGGCGGTGAAGTGGTTCAAGAAACCCGCCTTTGGGATCCTGTAAAAATGGAAACACGCTCTATGCGTTCCAAAGAAGAAGCGCACGATTACCGCTACTTCCCCTGTCCTGACCTCCTCCCCCTTATTTTGAAAGACGGAATGATTGAGGAAATAAAATCAACATTGCCCGAACTGCCAGATGAGAAAAAGCATCGTTTTATGAATGAATATGGATTAAGTCTATATGATTCAACCGTACTTATAGCCGAAAAGTCACGTGCAGAATATTATGAAAAAGTTGCAAATGACAACGATTCCAAATTGGCCGCAAACTGGGTTATAAATGAATTGCTCGGCGCACTGAACAAAGATGAAAAGAAACTGTCTCAAAGTCCTATTACGGCCAAAAATCTTGGTGGTCTTATTGCGCTTATTTCTGATAATACAATTTCAGGGAAAATTGCCAAGGACGTCTTTGCCGAGATGTATGAAACAGGTAAAGCCCCCGCAGATATTGTTGAAGAAAAAGGCTTAAAACAAGTTACCGATACAGGCGCGATTGAGGCGATTATTGATGAAGTTTTGGCTGAAAACCCTGATAATGTTGCGGCCTATAAAGGCGGTAAGGATAAGCTTATGGGCTTTTTTGTTGGTCAAGTCATGAAAAAATCCCAAGGCAAAGCCAATCCGGGTATGGTTAATGAATTGCTCAAGAAAAAATTAAGTTAATCTGGCTTAAATTCTTCACGGCATCGCCAAATTAAGCGTTGCGTTTCTTCTAGGTTAGCTTCGGCACCTTCGGATGACATCGTTTCAATGCACTCATCATAAGATGTAGGATATGATGTTGAGCGTTCTACGCCCTGTACTTTTGGCATTACTGTAGATCTTTGTGTATCGTCATTTTTTACCGCTTGTCCATGACATGCTGTGGTGGTGAATGCCGTTAATAATACGGCCATTTTAAATAATCTTTTCATATATATTATGTTACCCTATTATAGAGTTTAGAAATATAGGCGATTATCAATATCGCTCTTTTATAATAGGATCGTTTAAATGACTATTGACATTCAACAAGGTGATAAGGCTTCTCTTAACCATAGCCTTAAGGCAAAACAACGTATTATCGCAGGATTAAGCTGGGATGCGCGTGAAGATAAAGTTGGCATGATTGGGAAGCTTTTAAAAAGTGATTCTCAACATGATTTGGATATTTGTTGTTATATCTATGATAATAATGGAGAATTTATTGATTTTGTAGGAGCCGAAGCTCAAGATTCAATGGATCAAACAGGTAAAATCTATCATAGCGGCGATGATATGAGTGGCGAAGGTGATGGTGATGATGAGCGCATCTCTATCGAATTGGCTGAATTGCCAAGCTCTATTCATGCAATTGTTTTTATGGCTGAGATTAGAAGCAACCATGTTTTTAACGAAATTGAAGGTGTTACAGCACGAATAGTCGATAGCTTTACTGAAAAAAAATTGCTCAGCTTAACGCTCAACCATCCAGACTCTGAGAATAAGAATGCATGCGTTTTGGTATCGGTCTATCGCGATAATGTGAATAGTAAAACAGGATGGATGCTACATCATATTGCGAAATATCCCGATATTTCAAAAATTCAAGATTGGGGCGAATACTTAAAACAATATACGCGTTGATTTATGATTGATATTGTTCGCAACCCTTGGTAAACAATAATCACTAAATATGTAACCTATCGGTAATTGCACACGCGATATAAATTGTTACATATATTATTAAATATGCGGATACGTGGCCGAGTGGCTGAAGGCGCTCCCCTGCTAAGGGAGTATGGGGTTTATAGCCTCATCGAGGGTTCGAATCCCTCCGTGTCCGCCATTTAGTCTACCTTTTAACCTCTATCAGAGAATACTGCACGTGATGCCCCGCTACAGGCGGTGTTTGCACGTACCTGGGTTTTAATCATTCTCAGAGAATCTCTAAATCACCCCTTATTGCCCGTTTCTCTCTTCGGTTTATTTGCCGAATGGTCAAACACAAGAATTCCCTGTTTAACAGGGAATTATCAGGGAATATTTCTATTTTTGATACTTAGCTTTACGTGAAAATCAGCTGCACAGCAGAGAATACATAGGTTGCAGACCTCGGTCGGCAAGCCTATTTCAAAATTAACAGGGAATTTATTGTAGATAACAGGAATATTAAACGCTCAAAAATGAAAAACTTTCAGAGATACAATTGTTGAATATAGTTCTCGCCATGATTATAACATTTTGGGATGTCACGTAAAGATTCACCAGCAAAATGTTCATCACGCCAAACGATACCTTTCACAATACGTGCGAGTTGATCACTTGGTATATCAAGCATGTCTTTATCATTACTGGTAGTTTGAACAATGACCGCGCCATTATTAATGCGCCTGGTTTTAAATGGGATACTTATACGAGCCTTTTTTAGAGACGGTGTTTCAAGCGTAACCTCTAATGAATCTGCTAAGTATCGTTGCAGTTTGACTGTGTTAATTTTGAGTGTAATTTCATCTTGCGCTAAGACGACCTTACTTAAAATGGTGCGCACATCATCGTGCTGAATATCTATATGCTGATTTGAAATCCATTTTATAATCTGCAGATCTATGGATGAAAATAGTTCTTCAAGATTATCACTATCTGAAAGCCATATCTTCAAACCACTAATGACGGCCTTTTCAATCTCATGTGCTGGGATGCGCGCTAAAACACCTTTTGGGTGATTTCGATATTGCAGTAAATTCTGGCTGATATAATAGCTGTATCGTTTTTTGCCTTTTGATGTATATGTGGGGCTATAAATCGTGCTATCAACATCATAAAGCAGTCCTTTTAATAATTGCCCGCTATCAATAGCCTTGCCTGTTCTTACAACAGCATTCATTTCTATTGAGAAATTCTTGTGCGTTCTCAAAAACAGCCTTATCTATAATACCCTCATGCTGGCCCTCGTAAACTTTGTCTTTATGGCGCACCATGCCGATATAAATAGGATTATTGAGGATTTTGTAAAGATGCCCTCTACTATATTCTTTATCGCCATACGCTCTAAAAATTATTGATGTTATGACTAGAAGAGAATATTATATTATTACAACTTTAAAAATTTAATACCATAGAAAGCTTTATTGATAAGCAAGGCCTGTTTCGCTTTTTATAGTGGGATGCGTTATAACAACACTATGATTTAGTGTTTGATCGTAAGAAATAAAAGATTTACCATCTTCTTGTACAGCACCTGTGGTGCTTAAATATGACTTTGACATTGAAATAGATACATCATAGTATGCTTCAGGATTAAAATCTTTAATAAGGTCGATATTTGCAATAAATTGATCTTTTGTCAGAAATTGAGGAAGTTCATCTCCAGTAATTTCTTCTATAGAACTCTCCATTTTCATTATATGAAACCCTATAATGAGGAGGAAGCTCTCTACCCTGAGAGTCTATAAGAGATGGAAAATCTGATGTAGCTTCATAAGGATTTAATCTTGCAACTGCTACTATTTTACTAAAATTAGGCAAATGACTTGGATTTAAAGCATTATCGTTAAAAGTGTCTGCTAATGATTTTCCGCCAGAAATATATGGACTAAATCTTCTTTGCGCCAAATCCGTCATATTTTCAAAATTAGTTAATTCACCAGTTTCAATATTGAAACGAAAATCGTTACCATCATTTACATATCTCTCTCCTGACAAAACTTGATTTCTATGATGGTATCGCCTAAATTCTTCATATTCCTCCAAATCTTCTCCAGATAAACCAACGAGGACTTTAGTCACTCTAATCACTAATATCACTTAAAAACTTTATTAACATTTAAGAATTTACGTCAAAACTCACTAGATATTTGCTAGAATATTTTTATAAACTAAATTTGCAGGTAGAATCTTTTAGAGAATAGTTTGAGTTAGTTTGACAACATCTATTTTGTCACCAAATTACTTGAAAGCGTATTTTAATCTGACAAGATTATCAAATGACCGCATCTAGGTTTCCGCTTCCTTCGAGTGTTACAGCATCAAGACCTGCTCCACCAACAACCAAAGCAACTGATTCAAAATTTACGCCACCAAACGTACCATTTGTATCTATTTCTAAATAAGCATCAGCGCCAGAATCTATAAACCTTGCAAAATCAGCTATGTTGCTTATACCTGGATTAAAGCCACTTAAAATATTACTAATATCAAGGATATCATTCTCCCCAATAGAGAAATCTTCTATACGATCTTCTGTCGCAAACAACGCGCCTTCTTCAAACACAAATGTATCAGAGCCATTACCGCCAAAGAGAATATCTGCACCACCTCCACCATAAAGAATATCGTCACCGTTAAGGCCGTACATCGTATCGGAACCCTCAGAGCCAGTTAGGACACCATTCTCATCTAAATCCATTTTATAATTATATAATATCAGACCAGTTGTTGGGTTATCACTAACAATTAAGTTTTGCCCCATTACTTCAATTGTCTCATTACTAAAGCCGCTATTATTGGTTGGATTGGGATTATTTATTGTATGTAATAACTCCCCAGTAGGAATATCAAAGACATACACAGAGCCAGCATTCGTTGCTCCAATATCCTCACCTGACACTCCTACAAATAATGTATTACCTAAAATTTTGGTGCTTGAACCAAAAGAATCGCCAACCGCAGGAGTTGGATTATTAATCGTATGTAGCAATCCTCCTGTTGTTAAATCATATATATAAATAGAACCTGCATTTGTAGCGCCAGTATCGTCATTACGTACTTTAACAATTAAATTGTTGCCAGAAATTTCAGTGCTTTGACCAAAATAATTGCCAACCGCAGGAGTTGGATTATTAATCGTATGTAGCAATCCTCCTGTTGTTAAATCATATATATAAATAGAACCTGCATTTGTAGCGCCAGTATCGTCATTAAATGTTTTAACAATTAAATTATTACCAGAAATTTCGGTGCTTTGACCAAAAAAATCGCTAACGCCAGGAGTTGGATTATTAATCGTATGTAACAATCCTCCTGTTGTTAAATCATATATATAAATAGAACCTGCATTTGTAGCGCCAGTATCGTCATTACGTACTTTAACAATTAAATTGTTGCCAGAAATTTCGGTGCTTTGACCAAAAAAATCGCTAACGCCAGGAGTTGGATTATTAATCGTATGTAACAATCCTCCTGTTGTTAAATCATATATATAAATAGAACCTGCATTTGTAGCGCCAGTATCGTCATTAGATGTTTTAACAATTAAATTGTTGCCAGAAATTTCGGTGCTTTGACCAAAAAAATCGCTAACGCCAGGAGTTGGATTATTAATCGTATGTAACAATCCTCCTGTTGTTAAATCATATATATAAATAGAACCTGCATTTGTAGCGCCAGTATCGTCATTAGATGTTTTAACAATTAAATTATTACCAGAAATATCGGTGCTTGAACCAAAAAAATCGCCAACACCCGGAGTTGGATTATTAATCGTATGTAGCAATCCTCCTGTTGTTATATCATATATATAAATAGAACCTGCATCTGTAGCGCCAGTATCGTCATTAGATGTTTTAACAATTAAATTGTTGCCAGAAATATCGGTGCTTGAACCAAAAAAATCGCCAACACTCGGAGTTGGATTATTAATCGTATGTAGCAATCCTCCTGTTGTTATATCATATATATAAATAGAACCTGCATCTGTAGTGCCAGTATCGTCATTAGATGTTTTAACAATTAAATTATTACCAAAAATATCGGTGCTTGAACCAAAAAAATCGCTAACGCCAGGAGTTGGATTATTAATAGTATATAACAATCCTCCTGTTGTTAAATCATATATATAAATAGAACCTGCATCTGTAGCGCCAGTATCGTCATTACCTACTTTAACAAGTAAATTATTACCAGAAATTTCGGTACTTGAACCAAAAAAATCGCCAACGCCAGGAGTTGGATTGTCAATAGTATATAGCAAATCACCTGTATTAATATCAAAAGCATACAATGATCCGGCTTGAGAAACACCACCTACATTGATCTCCGGATCATTAATAATAATACTTTCAGGCCCAAAAACACTTGGGCTGTAATATCCCCCAGAAAAGCCAAAGCTTACTGCTGTAGCAGGAGTTGGCGACTGAAAAGTAGCAAAATCTAAAGTCTCGCTAAAATCCTTAACTGTAATATCGAAGGTTTGTCCCGTAAGAGATGTGTCCCCATCCGTAACATTGAACGTAAATCCGTCACCACTTGGTGTTTCATCACCGTTGTGCACGTAAATGACTAAATTATTATCTATATCATCTTGCGTGAAACTTGTAATGGGTACGCTCGGCCCTGTTGTTAATTCAAGTTGTCCGTATCTAGGCGACACCGTTACCGTATAAATTATATTACTTTCTATGGTATCTATGTCAGTCGTTAGTAAAAGTGTATTTGAGATTGTCGCGCCAAGCGTATCTTCCACAGTTAGCAAAGCAGAATTAAACGATAAAGTTGGACCGTCATATAGTTTAGGCGTAACTATATTAGGAAGGCTGAAGTTAATTATAGATGCATTCAATCCAGTGATATAAAAACCAGTGCTGATCAATGATGTCCCGTTTTTTAATCCACTTAAATAACTATCAGCAAAGGTAAGTCCTATTCTCTGAAGGTCAGATTCTATTATCTCCGACATGTAGCTTGAGGCACTATTTAGTGACAATAATTGAAATTGAGAATTTGAAAATAAACTTTGATTCAGAGGGGAGAAATTAGCAATTTGAATTTCGTTATTACTACCTTCTAATTGAGAATCAATTTTAGAATCTGGTTTTTCACCAATGAAGTTAGACTCTACATAAAACTCTATTTCTTCTAGTGGTTCTTCAATGAAAAGAGCTTTATCAGCTGGAGATGCATCAAGAGAGTCTACTCCCCCTAGTGCAGGCTTAATATTTTGCATAAAGATATTTGCACCTGCTTCGACATTGTCCGAAGTAGGTGTTCCTTCTTTTATAATAAGCATTTCTGCTTCTGACATGTTTAACCCCTCTTCTATAATATTATATAGTAAATATATTAACAAAAAACTTATTTTCACGGCTAATATGTCAGATTAAAACTCAGTTTTAAATAATTTGGTGATAGAATTGATTTATGAGCCAAATTTCCAGTGAATTTTGAGGTAAATTCTTAAATGTTGATCTACTTTTTAAGTGATCTTGGGTATTAAAATGATTGAAGAAAAAGCTCAAATTACTACAAATTTCTGCAAAGATTGTATTAGTCTAAACCTATTCATACCTCTCTCTGCCTAAAGTGGAGATGTGAATTCTCAATCTGATTATTTCTATATTGTTGAGTATTTTGTAAAGTTTTGCGCCGATATTTTTCAGCGCAGCCTTTTAAGAAAGTAGCTCATCCTTCGCTATCTTTTTTGATCTTCCATGCTGAGACATCATCTTTATCAACACTTTTAAAGCAGACTATCTAAATTATTTTTTTAAAATATGATATTGTTTCTTCTAAACCATCTTTTAGATCAACCCCTGGAATCCACTTTAATAGTTTTTTTGCTTTAGTAATATCAGGACAACGCTGTAAAGGATCATCTTTTAAGGCAGAAGAATGTGTCAGAATTGATTTGGATTCGGTGAGAGTAATAATCGTTTCGGCTAACTCTTTAACTGTAAACTCATTAGGATTTCCTAAATTAACAGCTCCCTCCAATCCTTTAGGAACTTTCATTAGTTTCACTATGCCTTCAATTAGATCGGAAAAATAGCAAAATGAACGAGTTTGAGCTCCATCACCATAAATGGTTAAATTCTTATCTTGTAAAGCTTGGACAGTGAAATTGGATATAACTCGTCCATCATTAATAGCCATTCGAGGGCCATAACTGTTGAAAATGCGTGCTACTCTAACATCAACACCAAGCTGACGTTGGTAGTTGTAGCAAGCCGTTTCGGCAGCGCGCTTGCCCTCATCATAACATGCTCTAGGGCCAGTTATGTTTACATTACCAAAATATTCTTCCGATTGGGGGTGAACTTTAGGGTTTCCATAGACTTCACTTGTAGAAGCTTGAAACATAGGCACATGTAGCTTAGCCGAAAGCTCCAACATATTGATCGTACCTTCTATGCAGGTGCGTAGCGTTTGAATAGGGTATTTTTGATAATGTATAGGAGAAGCCGGACAAGCTAAATTATAAATCTCGTCAACTTCTATATGAATAGCTTCAATAATATCATGTTCTAATATTTCAAAATTAGACTTATCATGAAAATTAATAAGATTTTTTTTATAACCTGTAAAAAAATTATCTAAACAAATAACTTTATTTCCATCGCGTAAAAGTCGCTCACATAGATGCGATCCCAAAAATCCTGCACCCCCTGTTACTAATACACGTTTTTGATTTTTCACTAAAACTTCCAATTATGAACTATTTGTTCAACTATATTTGTAAGATAAATTGTGATATATTTCTTACAGTTATTATAGTTTAAGAGTAAATCAATTTCATATAAATAGAGAATCATAAAAAAGCATATTTTTTTTTGAATAGTTTATATGTATAATTAAGCTAAATAATATTTTGAATTATTTAGGAAATTAAAATGCGTGCTTTATTTGCATGGGAATTAGGGAATAATATTGGCCATGTTACCCAAATAATAGATGTTGCCAATAACCTATCCAGGCAAAGCTGGGAGGTTTTCTTCGCGTTAAAAAACTTAAGCGTGGCTAAAGAATTTAAAAAAGACATAGGCAATAGGCTGTTTCAGGCTCCTCATGCCCCCCCCACCTTAACCGCAAATGAACCTCTCACTTATGCTGACGATTTGAGGGGATGTGGATATGAAGACCCACAAAACTTGGCTAAACTCATTCAATGTTGGCGTGATATGTTTGATCTAATTAAGCCTGACGCTCTTATTGCTCAAGCAGCTCCAACAGCACTCCTTGCAAGTCAAGGCTATGAATTTAAAACTTTTTGCTTTGGTAATAGCTATGATGTCCCTCCCATAAGCACTCCTATGGAGCCCTTACAATTTTGGACAAATTACTCTCCTTTATTTTTACTAAAAAGAGAAAGGTTGATTGTTGAAAACATTAATCTTGCGCTTAACTCTACAGGTTCTTTATCAATTGAAAATTTTTCAGATATACTAAAGTGCGATAAAACATTTTTATGTGCTTTTCCTGAAACGGATCATTACTTGTCTCGCAGTAAAACTTTAGACGAGAAAGATTACTACGGACCTGTGTTTCAAATAGATTCTGGAAGAGAGATGAATTGGAAAAAAGGAGCTTATAAAAGAATTTTTGCTTACATACGCCCCGAATCGCAAGCTTTTCAAATGATAACCAAAACATTAAGTCAGTTACCTGATAACTATGATATTATAATTGCGGCACCAGGTATCTGCCCTCAATATGCAAATAGTATAAAAAGTAAAAATCTTAGAATTAGCAATAAAATTATTAAATTACATAAGCTTTTATATAAATGTAACTTAGCAATATCTCATGCGAGCTCGGGTATTACTTCTGTTTTTGCAATGAAGGGAATTCCTGTTTTAATGTTTCCAAATCATATAGAGCAGTTGATGTTCGCTCAAACTATCTCGAGTTGGCATGGAGGGAAAATTTCAACTCCTCCGTACTCAGTAAGAAAAATAATAGTAGAAATTGAATTCTTATTAAGTGATAATAAAGTTAAGGCAAGCACGCAAAAAATTTCAAAAAAATACAATGGCTACGACATTAAAAGGCAAGCGCGCTTGGTTGCAAATGAAATTAACAATATCGTTACCTTAAGTTCGCTGGTGCCTAGTCAGATTAAAACGTAGTTTTGAGGGTTTTGTCAGAGCCGTGTCAGATTAACACAATTTCGAGTAGCATGGTGATAAAATTCTTTAATGAGCCAAATAAACCACTTCACAAATTATAAAACCAGCCCAGAAATTATCAAATTAGCCGTGATGTATTACATTTGTTATCATTTAAGATATCTTTAAATTCAATGTATTTGAATTTCTGCTTTTGGCCCAGGCTGTGTGGAAACACCATTTATTCAGCTGGTTTATTAAAAAACAGCGTTTTTAAACTTACTTTCACTCCAACAGACAATTTCCACTGTATCCGCTTTTAAAACGCGAATATGAGGCTAAATATAGGTTTAATCTCTAAACCTCCTATATTGCGAACAAAGCAAGGCGTGTTAAGCCCTCATTGCCTCCATCAGGGGCTTTGTCCCCATGATGTTCATCACACGTTTTAAATTATAGGCCAGCACATCCAGACTCATTTCTGCTCTAACGTTCTTTATGGTTTTCATTTGAAAGTGCGTGGCGCCCATCCAATGTTTGATCGTTCCAAACGGATGCTCAACCGTTGATTTTCTAATCGTCATCATATAAACTTTTTCTGCAAGTCTTGCCGCGACCGTATCCAGAACATCCTCATGCTCCCAACGGCTGATGCGTCGATATTTTCCTGTGGTGCATTGTGATTTTAAAGAACACCCTGTGCAGGCGGATGACCAGTAACGACGAATGACTTTACCTTTTTCTTCACTGCTCATCCGGTATTTAGCGACTTCACCGCCAGGGCATTCATAGATGTCCAGATCAGGTTTGTAAATAAAATCCTGCTTACCAAACAAGCCCTTTGCTTGATTACCAGAGGTTTGTGGCTTGGGTAAATAGGCGGTGATGCCTGATTGCTAACACGCTAAAATCTCTTCGCCATTATAATAGCCACGATCAGCAACAACTTCTAAATTTTCACTGCCAATAATAGCCTTCGCCTGCTTGGCCATGTTTGATAATTGTGATCTGTCATGACCAACATTTGTGACCTCATGCTTTACAATTATATGATGTTTACAATCTACAGCGGCCTGCACGTTATAGCCTACAATCCCTGTGCCACGGGTTTTCATGGAACGGGCATCTGGATCCGTAAAGGATACTTGCTTATAATGTTACAACTTGGGTAATGGTGCCATTTCTTATTAAAACAGCGCGTACAATAATATACATTCCAGAGAATAGTTATCGGCGGACTACTTCTACCGCCATTTTTATTGAATTTTAAATTCTATTGGAATTTCAACCCAGCTAGTAATCGCATTACCATTAACGATATGGGGGTCAAAGGTCCACTTTTTTACTGCCTTTATTGCCGCCTGGTTAAGCATTGCATATTTTGATGCACGATGAATTTTAATATTTTTATTTGTACCAGATGGAGAAATCAAAACGTGCAAAATAACAACGCCTTCTTGTTTTAGTTTTAGCGCCCGTCTTGGATATTCGGGCTGAACACGTTTTCCAACTAATGTTTCACCTCTGACAATAGGAATATTTGCTGATGGCTTATTTACAACAGAAATATTGCTTTCTTTGGTCTCTATCATATTAGAAATATTTTGTTTCGACGCTGTTACAATCTCTTCTTGTGCTTTTTTTAGTTGTTTGGTTTTTAACAATCCCGTTTCGGCAATGGTGGTTATTTTTTTCTGCGGTGCTTTATCCTTTTGGACTGGTTTTTCTTTTTGTATTGATTTTTCTTTTTCTGCCTCCCTTTCAAACACAACATTTACGGGAATTGCTTCTGGTGTAAAAACATCTGGAGAGATTTTTTTTATTGGTGATATATCCGACATAAACCATACAAAAGCAACGATATGTAACATCATAGATATACATAACCCAATGCAAATATTTTTATTATCGTTCTTTAAAAAAGACTTTATACACATATTCAAAAAAAACTTAGTTGCGAATGATTTTCATTATTGACTTCATTATAATACAAGTCTAACAAATATTCTTATTGATAATAATTCTCATTTACAAGTATTTTAAAAGGTCCATCATGAAAAAACATTCAAAAAAACAACTATTTCTTTTATCAACTGCATTATTCATTTCATCTCCAGTAATGGCTCAAAACAGTAATTCTGCAATTGATAAAGTTATCATGGATCGTGTCATGGTCATCGGCAGTAGTGATAGCGCACAAGATTTAATCGGGTCAGGAACATATGTTTCCGAAGATGAGCTTGATGATCATCAATATACTGATATTAACCGCGTTCTAAGACAGGTACCTGGTGTAAATATTCAAGAAGAAGATGGATATGGTAATCGTCCAAATATTGGCCTACGTGGTGGACGATCTGAACGTAGTGCGGATATTACCCTCATGGAAGATGGTATTTTAATGGCTCCTGCCCCTTACGCCTCGCCATCGGCTTATTACTTCCCACGCGTTTATCGTATGGAAGCAGTAGAGGTTAGAAAAGGGTCTAGCACAATTAAATTCGGCCCCAGAACGACAAGCGGCGCGGTTAATTTAATTTCTAGTTCTGTTCCTATTGAACGAGAAGCGAAATTATTAGCAGGATATGGCACTGAAAACACCCAACGTCTTGAAGGACATTTTGGCGATAGTATAGATTGGGGCAATGGTACATTTGGTTTTGTTATTGATGCAGGGCATGAGGCAACAGACGGTTTTAAAAATATTGATATTGTCGGGGGGGATACTGGATACTCCATTCAGGATATATCAGGAAAAGTAAAATATAGCACTAATCCCAATGCCAATATTTTTCAATCATTTGAAGTTAAAATTGGTGCCACAGAAGAAGATTCAGATGAAACCTATTTAGGATTAACCCAGCAAGATTTTAACAATGATCCGTTCCGCCGTTATGCCGCCAGTCAAATTGATAATATGGATGCCAATCATCGCCGATATCACCTTCGCCACTTTGCCGATTTTGGTATTTTTGATGCGACAACAACCTTTTATCACAATCAATTTTCACGCAACTGGTACAAATTAAATGATGTTACTATTGCTAATAATGAATTAAGTATCGGCGAAGCTTTGGACAATGCTGCATATTTAAGTGCTTTAAAAGGGGATACCGACTTGGATGGAAGCACTTTAAATAACCTGACACTACGCGCAAATAATCGTGATTATTATGCCACAGGCATACAAACAGATATGGCAACTTATTTTGATTTGGGCAAGACCGCCCATACATTAGAGTTTGGCGCAAGATATCATTATGACAAAGAGGATCGCTTTCAAAACGAAGATCGTTACTCCATTATTAATGGTATTATGAACAGAACGGATGAAGGCGCAGGTGGATCAAATGCCAACCGTCATGCCACGGCAAAAGCAGGATCGTTCTATATGCTTGATGAAATATCATATAATAATTGGACATTTGTTCCTGGTGTCCGATATGAATATGTTGATTTAAAACGCGAAGATTTTAATAATGGTACGACACGTCAAAATAATCTTGATGCTATTTTGCCAGGTTTAGGACTTGCATATGATTTTACTGATACTTTAAAAGTTTTTGGCGGTGTACATAAAGGGTTCGCCCCTCCAGGCCCCGGAACACAAAACGCAGAGCAAGAAGAAAGTATTAATTATGAATTGGGAAGTCGTTATATCTCCCCCTTATTTTCAACGGAATTAGTCGGATTTTTCAATGATTATTCAAATCTTTTGGGTGAGTGTACTTTATCTTCAACATGTACTGGCGCCTCTCAAGGGGATCAATTTAATGCCGGTGAAGTTGATGCCTATGGCGTTGAGTTTTCATTTGGCACAGAATTATCATCTTTATTTGGGATCACAACGGCAAGTATTCCTTTAGATTTTAATTACACCTATACAAAGGCAGAATTTCAAAATTCATTTTCTAGTAATTTTGATGAATGGGGTGATGTGAATTCGGGTGACGAACTCCCCTACATTCCAAATCATCAATTTTATATCTCTTTAGGGTATGAAGCAGATAAATGGGAAATTCATGCAGGGGGTAAATTTGTAGAAGAAATGCGTACCCAAGCTGGCAGCGGCAATATACCAGCCAATCAAGGGACAGACACACATTTTGTTGTGGATTTGGCAGGTGAATATGAATTATTTGATAATACACGCCTATTTGGAACGGTTGATAATTTGTTTGATACCGAATATGTTGCTGCCCGCCGCCCCGCAGGCGCACGCCCTGGAAAACCTTTAACTGCATTGGCAGGAATTAAATTTGAGTTTTAAGATAATTCAATCTAGTTTTATTTCAAAAGATGGTTCTAAAAACCCGATAAGCTTGCCTGATTTAGTACCTATTAATAAAGATTATATAAAGCGTTTGATTGCCAACTTAAGAATAAATATTAGACAATTAAAACTGTCAGATGGAAGTTCTATTCTGCCTAAAACACTAGAGGAATTGTATGAACCAATCCTTCCCGATAAGACAGTATAATAAGTTATCAATCGTGGTGCTTTGTCAGTAATAGCAGAATTTTGTGATTATGATTGGCAAGAAAAAAGTTTACCATATTTATGAAACAATTACGCGATACTAAGATTTATAAAGAAAAACAAATTTCGATTGCCGCTGCGCTTCATGGTATAATTCAAAAATTAACTTTAGATGCACTACATCAAAATTCAGAATGTAATGATATTATGAAACAAAATATTGATTTGTATTAATCCGTTGCTCAATAAGAGGAGATTTATAAAATGACACATGAAAACTTAATGGATTTTTTTGGTTGGATGGCTTTGCTTAATATTGGCATTTTGTTTTTTAGCACAATGACGACTGCCCTCCTTCGTAAAACAAGTCATAAATTGCACAGCGCATTGTTTAAAATTGAGCCTGATGAATTGGATAAGATTTATTTTAAGTATTTGGCTTTATACAAAATATTAATATTGGTTTTTTCAGTTGTGCCATATTTTGCATTACGCATTATACTTACGATTTAGATTTTAAAAATTATATCCCGCACTTAAAAATGGCGTAGTTACGACAAGTCCAAAATCACCATCCCCTGCACGGTCCGAAAATTCATCATTCGCATAATAAGGCATAATTGCAGATGAAATGCCGAAATCCCAATTTTCTTTTTGATATAAATTCCACCGAACCTGCCCCGCCAGTAACGGAACAGGGAAGTCCTGATATCCAGTGACAAGCCCTAGTGCACCTGAAAATTCAAGTCTGGTCATACCCATTGGAATGGCATATGCATCGGTTACATATCCAAATCCAACCGATGTTTTGTCCACACTATTAGGTCCTAAAAAATATAAGCCCCAATTTCCGTAGCCATTTGTATGTGCTTTGATAACGCCTAAAAAATGGGATTCTTTAAAATTCTCATCTTCGGATTGGAAATGTTTTGTCCAAATGGGCGCTCCCTCAACCGTGATAGATTCTAAAATTCTGTCACGATTGGTCTGAGCAAGAGCAATTTGTGGAATACATAAAAATATTAAGATTAGAATTAGCTTTTTCATATTATAAATATATCAAATTACTGTTTTTATACATAGAAAATTATGCGGAAAATTATGCCTTTTGCGGGTTTTGCTTTTTCAATATCTCGGCATAGTCAACCAATACACCATAATGAGGATCTTCGATTAAATTCACCTCAACCATATCTTTGGCATTTTTGAGCAATAATATACAATCACGGCTTAGGTGAACCAGATGCAATTTCTTTCCTGCTTCTTGATATTTTAAGGCCATGGCATCTATGGCTTCTAGTGCTGAATGATCCCAAACACGGGCGCGTGAGAAATCAATCACCACATCTGTTTCAACATCGTTTTTTGGATCAACTTCATCTTTAAAATTTTGGATTGACCCAAAAAATAGTGGGCCGTGAAGTTTGTAAACTTTGTTACCATCTTCTTTGTTATGCCAGACCGTTATCCAAAATTTATTGGCAGATTTCCATGCATAAACAAGTGCGGAAACAATAACGCCAATCACAACCGCCAAAGCCAAATCATGAAAAACAGTGACAACCGTTACCAATAAAATCACAAATGAATCCTCACGTGGGATTTTATTGACAATGCGAATGGACGCCCATGCAAACGTAGCAATAACAACCATCATCATTAACCCTGTCAAGGCTGCAAGGGGGATCATTTCAATCCATTGTGAGGTAAATAAAATAAAAGCAAGCAAACATAGCGCGGCAGTAATTCCCGATAATCGTCCCCTTCCGCCCGATTTAATATTAATCATTGATTGGCCAATCATCGCGCACCCGCCCATGGCACCAAATACGCCACAGGTCGCATTGCCAAGTCCCTGTCCAATGCATTCTTGTGATGTGCGCCCACGTGTATTGGTCATTTCATCAATTAAAGTCAGGGTAAGCAAACTTTCAATCAACCCAATAGCGGCAAGGGTGATAGAAATGGGCAAAATAATCATCAATGTTTCAAACGTGAATGGAACCATAGGAATATGAAATTCAGGTAATCCACCCGCTACACTAGCCAAATCACCGACAGTTTTGGTATCTAAATCCAAACCAACAACCAATGCGGAAACAGCCAAAATAGCCACCAAAGATTCAGGCACTAATTTTCCTACCCTTGGTACTTTTGGTAAAAGCCATATGATAAGCATAGTTAATAAAGTTAGCCCCAGCATTAATTGCATTTCTGCGCCTTGTAGCCAATTGCCGTTGAATAGAACATTAATGGCGCTGTGACCAGTTTGTGTAGAATCATGGCCTAATGCTTCCTCGGTTGGGCGCTTAAATTGACCCAACTGTGCCAAGAAAATGACAATGGCCAACCCATTTACAAACCCTAGCATGACGGGATACGGCACAAGACGGATAAATTTACCCAAATGAAATATTCCTGCCCCTATTTGAATTAAACCTGTGAGCAAAACTGCCGCGAACAGATACTCAACGCCATATGCGATAACCAAACCCACCATTGCAACCGCCATTGCCCCGGTCGCACCCGAGATCATTCCGCTTCGCCCCCCTAATATGGATGTAATAAACCCCATAAAGAACGCTGCATATAGTCCTACAAGGGGATCAACCTTAGCCACAAATGCAAAGGCAATCGCTTCGGGCACTAAGGCAAGTGCAACAGTAATGCCCGATAAGATATCCGCACGGGGATTTTCGGTTAAATTAAAACGGCGAACAAGACGAAGCATAGAAAGAAACCTTAGACATGAAAAAGAAGAAATTTTTGAACTATTCAAATAATGCGCCGTTAGTAAGCCATAGTTTGATATACAAATAAAGATGCAAGACTAAATTTAAAATTTAATAAATGCGAATTTTTAAATTCTAAAAAAAATAATATTGTAACTTTATTACTTTTACATGAACTTTTAATAGATAAAAACATTATTAATATATGTAAATCTAAAAGGTACACTATGGGAAATCTCAAAAAGAAAAATGTTTGGATTATAGGCGCAAGTAGCGGCATTGGTGCGGCACTTGCAAAAAAGCTTTCCCAAAATGGTGCAACTGTTATTTTATCTGCACGAAGCGAAGAAAAACTTCATAATTTATCAAATGAAATTCAAGGGAAAAGCTACGTCTTTCCGTTGGATATCACCAATCATGATGAACTATGTAAGATTGCACAAAAAATTAAGCATGATTATGGACATATTGATAGCGCTATTTTATTGGCAGGAATGTACCAACCTAGCTTAATCTCTGACATTAAAACCGAAGATACTCGTAAAATAATTGATATTAACTTAATGGGTGCATTTAATTTTATTGAATGTATTCTTCCTATTCTTAAATATCAAAAATATGGTCAAATTATATTAACGGGAAGTGTTGCAGGATATCGTGGTCTTCCCAAAGGGCAACCATACAGCGCGACTAAGGCAGCCATTACAAATTTAGCTGAAAGCTTACGTATAGAAGAACCAGAAATTGATGTTCGATTATTAAGTCCGGGATTTGTTAATACTCCTATGACTGAGAAAAATGATTTTGATATGCCAATGGTAATCACCCCCGAAGAGGCCGCAGACGATATTTACAAAGGAATGTTATCAAATAGTTTTGAAATTCATTTTCCCAAAAAATTTACATTCATTATGAAGCTGATCCATATCATGCCAAACTGGCTTTATTTAATATTGGGTAGCAGGATGAAAAAAGCTATTGATAAAAGATCGGCTAAAAATAATAAGGATTAAAATTTTATATTCGCTTTATTTCTTTTTCGTGCGTTTGTTAAAGCGTACAGTAATTTATAACATTATTATAAAACGAGAAAAATTATGAGCGTTACTGACCTAACAAAATTTCCAACCTCTTTTACTACATCGTCAAAGAAAAAAGCCGTCGACGTTTATTTTTTCAACCCTGATAATTTTCAAATTTGGTTAAAAAAACAAGATGAATTAACAAAAACTCAGATTCATCAAAATGGATTTGAATGCTCATCTGGTCAAACCTATGATGTGAAAGATAAAAAAGGAAATACAGCTTGTATTCTTGGGGGTCTTTCAGACACGACACATTATTTAGATAGCGCAAGTAGTGTTGAATTTATTCGGAAAAGCTTTTCTAATGATTTCTTAAGCAAGCATATTTTTGAAATAAAAGGATCTTATAAAAAAGAGGATTTAAATAAAATTTGTATTGGTTGGGGTTTAGCCAATTATGATTTCAATCGCTACGTTAAAGATAAGAAAAAGATAATATTATTAAAATGGTCTGACAAAGCGGATAAAAAATATATAAATGCCTCTATCGAGTCGATATTCCTTGTTCGCAATCTGATTAATACCCCTGCAAATGACTTGGGGACGGATGAATTGGCCTTGGTCGCCCGTAAAATTGCAGATAGCGGTAAGGCAAAATTTAGTCTTATTAAGGGTAAAAAGATCGAAACTGATTTTCCTATGATTTATGCCGTAGGAAAGGCTAGCCCCCGCCCCCCTCAATTAATAGATATTAAATGGGGTAAGAATACCCATCCAAAAATAACTATTGTTGGCAAAGGTATTATTTATGATACAGGCGGATTGAACCTTAAGCCTGGGCAATTTATGCGGGATATGAAAAAAGATATGGGTGGTGCAGCGCATGCCCTTGGCCTTGCCTATATGATTATGGCACAAAATTTACCCCTTCAATTGCGCGTTTTATTACCTATTGCTGAAAATTCTGTTGCTGGTAATTCATTTCGCCCAGGGGATGTTATCAATTCACGCCAAGGATCGACAGTTGAAATTGGTGATACCGATGCCGAAGGTCGTCTTGTAGTGGGAGATGCGTTGACTTATGCTTGCGAAGATAAGCCAGAATTATTGATTGATTTTTGTACGCTTACAGGTGCGGCAAGGGTAGCGTTAGGGTATGATATCCCTGCATTTTTCACCAATCAAGACAGCTTCCTTGATACCTTGAGAGAACAAAGCAATAAAAATGACGATCCGATCTGGCCACTCCCCCTTTGGCAGGGCTATAAAAAAGAATTGGATAGTACGGTTGCTGATATTACCAATGATGGATCAGGGCGCGCAGGTGCCATTCATGGCGCTTTATTTTTAGAACATTTTATAAATTCAAATATTGATTGGATACATCTTGATTGTTTTGCATGGGAACAGCATGGAAAAGCAGGCCGCCCAAAAGGGGGAGCAGACACAGGAATGCGCGCCCTTTTCGAATTTATAAAATCACGCTATACTTAAAGTATGGATAAACGTCTTACATGCGTTAATTTTTCAGCCGATATATTAGGCCACCCCGAAAGCCCAAATATCATCAGCAGTAATGATTCCCAAATTATATTTGGGGAAGAATTTATTGTTGAAGATGAGCGCGGGGCTTATGTTTATGGATATAATGATACCGATAAATATCCCGGATTTGTAGAGCGTGTAAATCTTGCCATGCATGTACCGACGGAAACTCATGTTATTGTTTCTTTATCGACCCATCTATACCCCGAACCAGATTTTAAATCACGTCCTGAAGATATTGCCCCCTTTATGGGTCGAATATCTTGTAAAGACAGTTCGCACCAAGAATTTATCCAAACCCATGATGGTTTTTGGATATATAAAAAACACGTACAAAAAATTGACGCTATTCCTGATAAAAAAGATATCGTCAGTATTGCTAAACAGTTTTTTGGCGCGCCTTATCTTTTTGGTGGACGTACAATATTGGGGATTGATTGTACAGGATTGGTTCAAATATGCATGATGGCCGCAGGACATGATTGCCCCCCCCGCGATTCAAAAGATCAAGAAGGGGCGTTTGGTAAAAAAATTACTAAAAATAATGTGAAGCGTAATGATATCGTTTATTTCAAAGGCCATGTTGGCATTATGATTGATGAAGAAAATATTTTAAACGCGACATCAAGATATATGACAACTTTGATTGAACCACTTGATGATTTAGAAGAAATTTATAATGGAATAACCCATATTGCCCGAATTTAAAAAGGCTATTTATTTTCTTCGGCAGGGTTATAAGGAACGATTGAATTGGAGCGCGGATAAACAGGCCCCCCCATGTCATTTATTGTATTAAATTCATTATAATCAATATTATTTTTCATTGGCATCGTTGATAAACGACTATCATCATTTGTTTCAATCATTGTCGGCCCCATATATTCACCTTTATTATTTTTGCGATTGGGGCGCAATTCATCCGAATGATAGACAGGTACATCATAAGGTTTTATCGGCATTCCAACAAAATTGACAGTAATCAGATCGGGGTATTCAAATGCGCCGCCTGATAACACATCGTAGGTCGCCCCTGGTATAAACCCATTTGCAACATTCAGAAAAACCCACTCGTTTGCTTCTTGTTTGACTAATATAGTTTTTTCACGGTTTCCATCAGCTTTACAATGAACAACCAATTCGTTGAATGAGCGACGGATATTAACTGTTTGTCCTGTGTAAACATCGTAACGATTCCCCCCATTATTCACACGGCAGAGGGCATTTTGCGCGCCTGGTGTTTCAACGGTAATGGCTTGCGTTTGTCCATCAATGATGGAGCTACACGCACTTAATAAAAATAGAGTTGAGGATAATAAAATTTTTCTCATCATGGGACATCTTTTATAAACGAAGGAATAGGAATAGTTTTTAATAGAATACGTGATGGAAGTGATCGTGTCTACAAACTCTATAAAGATAAGTTTATTATGCTGATTTGCGCGTTGTTTGAGGTGCAGAATTCTTGAATTTTAAAATCGAGTTCGCCTGATTTTTCAGTTGTTTGTATGCTTGACCCCATCTTCAATATCACCGCGCAAAAGCATTTCCGCTAATTTATTTTGCAATTGCGTTTGAATAACGCGTTTTAATGGTCTTGCCCCATAAATAGGATCATATCCTTTATCAGCAAGCCATTTTTTCGCTTTTTCATCAATTTTCAAAGTAATTCGACGATCTTCAAGCATTTTATACAAGTTTTTGAGTTGAATATCGACAATACCAGTCATTTGTTCCCTTCCCAGCCTTGAAAACAGCAAAATTTCATCCAATCGATTCAAAAATTCAGGTCTAAAGCTTGCACGTACCGTATCCATAACCGTATCACGCGCTTGTTCTACATCTTCATCTTCTTTAAGTTCAACTAAATGTTGCGCCCCTAAATTTGATGTCATAATCATGACCGTATTGCTAAAATCAACTGTACGTCCCTGCCCATCTGTAAGCCGTCCATCATCTAGAACCTGGAGTAAGACATTAAATACATCGGGATGTGCTTTTTCAATTTCATCAAAAAGAACCACTTGATAAGGACGACGACGGACACTTTCGGTTAAAGCTCCTCCTTCTTCATATCCTACATATCCAGGGGGGGCACCAATTAAACGTGCCACAGAATGTTTTTCCATATATTCAGACATATCCATCCGTACCATGGCAGAATCATCATCAAAGAGAAATTCTGCTAATGCTTTTGTTAATTCAGTTTTACCAACCCCTGTAGGGCCTAAAAACAAAAATGATCCAATGGGGCGATTGGGTGATTGTAATCCCGCGCGCGCACGACGTACCGCATTGGATACCGCAATAACCGCTTGATCTTGACCGACCACGCGCTGTTCAAGCTTAGTTTCCATTTTAAGAAGTTTATCACGCTCGCCTTGCATCATTTTATCGACAGGAATACCTGTCCATTTTGAAACAATATGGGCGATATCATTATCGGTCACTTCCTCGTCAATCATATGGTCGGATGTAACCTTTGATGCTTTATCTAACAAATCTTCCAATTCTGGTATGCGGCTGTATTTAAGCTCGCTCGCTTTTGTCCAGTCGCTATCGCGCTCTGCTTGCTCTAATGCAATTCGCGCCTTATCAAGCTGTTCTGTTACCTTTTGCCCTGCATTAAGCTTTTCTTTCTCTGATACCCATTTGCTTGTTAAATCAGCGGATTGTTTCTCTAATTCATTTAATTCTGAATCAAGCGATTTTAGACGTTCTTTGGACGCTTTGTCTTTTTCTTTGGATAAAGCTTCACGTTCGATTTTAAGTTGAACGATACGACGATCAAGCTCATCAATCGCTTCTGGCTTGCTATCCACCTGCATTCGAAGGCGGGAGGACGCTTCATCAATTAAATCAATCGCTTTATCAGGCAAGAAACGGTCCGTGATATAACGGTTGGAAAGCGTAGCCGCACTTACAATCGCGCTGTCGGTGATACGTACACCGTGATGCACTTCATATTTTTCCTTTAATCCGCGCAAAATTGAAATCGTATCTTCAACCGTTGGCTCTGCCGTGAAAACAGTTTGAAAACGACGCGCAAGCGCGGCATCTTTTTCAATATGTTTTCGATATTCTTCTAAAGTTGTTGCGCCAATCATATGCAATTCACCACGTGCCAATGCAGGTTTTAGCATGTTTGACGCATCCATCGACCCTTCAGCTTTACCCGCACCAACAAGGGTATGAAGCTCATCCAAGAATAAAATAATTTTTCCTTCCGCACTGCTTACCTCTTCCAATACAGATTTTAAGCGTTCCTCAAATTCACCACGAAACTTCGCACCAGCAATCAATGATCCCAAATCAAGTGACATAAGACTTTTATTTTTTAGGCTTTCAGGAACATCACCATTGATAATACGAAGGGCTAATCCTTCGACAATGGCCGTTTTACCCACCCCTGGCTCACCAATTAAGACGGGATTATTTTTTGTTCGACGCGATAATATTTGAATTGTGCGGCGGATTTCTTCATCACGCCCAATAATAGGGTCTAATTTTCCGTTACGCGCGGCTTGGGTTAAATCTTGGGCATATTTTTTCAAAGCTTCAAAATTATCTTCTGCATTGGCCGTGTCAGCAGTACGCCCTTTACGAATTGAATTGATTGTTTGGTTCAAATCTTCTGGCTGTACGTTTGCGCCTTCTAATAAACCTGCCACATCTGATGATTTTGCCATCGTCATCGCTTGAAGAATACGCTCCGCCGTAACAAACTTATCACCTGATTTTTCCGCTAAATTCAATGCGTTACCAAGAATCTTTGAGAGATCACCTGAAATACGGAGCTGCCCTGCCCCTGTTCCTGTTACTGATGGAAATTTGGATATTGCTGCATTCAAATCGCTTTTTAGTTTTGATCCATTGCCTTGCGCTTGTGATACCAAGTTTGAAGCAATATTATCTTCATCATCCATCATCACCTTGAGCAAATGCTCAGGTTCTAAAGATTGATGATCAGAACGAGCGGCCAAAGTTTGAGCCTGCTGTAAAAACGTACGTGATTTTTCGGTAAATTTGTCAAAATCCATAATTTTGTCCTTAAATTATTCGTAATAATGTAACGAATAAACTACTAAATTGTTCAATTTTTTGGAATTAAAAATGTATAAATTTCACTTTTAAACATAAAAAAGGCAGGATAATCCCGCCTTTTATAATTATATCGTTAAAGTTAAACTAAGCTGTTTCTAATATCTTATCGCTAATATTTTGATCATTTACCTTAACTTCATCGCCTAAGATACTGTTTGGTAATGATAAATCATTATTTTGGTTCGATTTATTATCTTGCTTGTACGTGTTTTCGTTTTGTTGTTTATTCGTATTATTATCTGCTTGCTCATCCCAAGTAACGATCATGCGTTGATAATGTTCTGCATGTTGCATATAGCTTTCCGCCAATACCACATCACCAGATGAGCGTGCATCTTTTGCCAAAGTTTCATATTTTTCGCAGATTTGAAACGCTGTACCACGAATGCGAACCTCAGGTCCATTACTGTCAAAGACTTTGGCACGGTTGTTACCTTGCCCTTTTCCGCCTCGATTATTGCGTCCGCGTGATCGTCTATTGGATGTATTATGCCTCATGATAAACCTGTTCTTTGTTGTACTATTAATTACTTTACGGAATCTTTCGACTTATACACCGAATCATCCACACGTACAACTATACGTGATTTGCGTACAGCTGCCAAATATTTCTACGGTAATTTCATGAAATCTATTTTTAGTAAATTTTAGAAATTAAATGTTTTATTTGATAAAAATTAAAATACAGGTGATTTGGTTATTGTAGCAATACCCTATTGAATAAAAATTTACTTATCCCCACACCCAATTTCAATGACACGATTATTTCCAGATAGGTCTTGTTCGGTAGCACGTACATAAAGGTTAGAGTCGTCCACGAGTTGACTGACCTTTTGCAATTGATCATATCCAATTTCAAAAAAGATCCGTGCTTTTAAATTTTTATTACTTTTTAAGGTATTAATTATTTTTTTATAAGCTTCAAGTCCATCTTGCCCCCCTGATAATGCCAAAATAGGGTCGTGATTCTTCACTTCTTTTGATAAATTCGCGATAACATCATCTTTAATATAGGGAGGGTTGGAAATAATAATATCTATCTGACTTAAATCAATCGCATCCGCCCAATTGCCATTAATAATTGCCATTCTATCCTTTAGATGATGAAGCTGGACATTTTGGTTGGCAATTTTTACGGCCTCCAAACTATAATCAATGCCTATACCAAACGCTTGTGGTAGCTCATGCAATAAAGTGATTAAGATACATCCTGTCCCTGTTCCTAAATCCAATATTCTCAAAGGTTTATGGTGCAAATCATTGATTTTACAATATTCTAAAATACATCTAACAAGTGTTTCTGTATCGGCCCGTGGATCAAGTGTATGTTTTGTGACGATAAAGGAAAGCCCCCAAAATTCTTTTCTGCCAATAATTTTAGATAACGGCTCACCTTCCAAGCGTCGGGCAACGATTTCTTCGATTTGTAGCTGTACGTTTTCCTCAATTTCAATGGCAGGGTTCGTGATAAATATATCTTCACTGAAATTCGTAACGTGACATATAATATGCCTAGCCTCGGTAGAAAAATTTTCAATAGAAGCGTTGCGTAATTTTAATTTTATGGCGCTATAAAGCGCATTTAAATGAATCATGGCGATTTTTTATCATATTTATCAGTGATTTTAAGAATTTTATTTCAATAATGCAGTTTTCACGATATAAACCACATTCTTTTAAAATAAATCATAAGAAAAATAAATGGCGCGTCTTGTTTTAAAATTTGGGGGAACATCGGTTGCAGATACTGATAAAATCCAAAATGCTGCACAAAAAGTTGCACGTGAAGTCGCCTTAGGCCACGAGGTTGCAGTAATTGTTTCCGCCATGTCGGGTGTTACCAATCGTTTGGTAGGATATTGTGATGCATTATCTACCAATCATGATAAGCGTGAATATGATGCAATCGTTTCAAGCGGGGAACAAATCACAGCAGGCCTGATGGCCATTGCATTACAAAATTTAGGGATTGAAGCGCGCTCCTGGATGGGGTGGCAAGTGCCTATTTTATGTAGTGAAAGCCATGGAAAAGCCCGCATTGAAGATATTAACCCAAACAAAATGTTAAAAAGTATGGGTAAAATGAAAGTGGCGGTTCTTGCCGGGTTTCAAGGCGTGACCGAGCGTGAGCGCATCGCTACATTGGGCCGTGGTGGTAGCGATACAACCGCTGTCGCACTTGCCGCTGCATTAAAGGCTGATCGCTGTGATATTTATACCGATGTAGACGGTGTATATACAACAGACCCGCGCATTACCAAAAAAGCATGTAAAATTAATAAGATATCTTATGAGGAAATGCTTGAAATGGCTTCATTAGGGGCGAAAGTGCTTCAAACGCGTTCGGTTGAAATGGCGTACAAACATGATATTCCTATTCAAGTTTTATCAAGCTTTGACGAAGCTATCGGTAGTGATTTGCCCGGTACATTAGTGACAAGAGAGGAAGATATAATGGAAAAACAAGTTGTTAATGGTGTAACTTATGCCAAAAATGAGGCAAAAATCACGTTGTTTGATGTCCCCGATACGCCCGGTATCGCGGCAGAGGTTTTTGGCCCTTTGACCCAATGTGATGTGAATGTTGATATGATTGTTCAAAATGTATCACAAGATGGCAAAGTTACCGATTTAACCTTTACAGTGCCCGAAGATGATTTGGAACGCGCCAAAGAATGCCTTGATAAAAATGATGCGCTGAAAGAAGCGACGATTATTACCAATAAAGATATTGTAAAAATCTCCGTTGTTGGGATTGGCATGGTTTCTCATGCTGGCGTTGCCCAAACAATGTTTAAAACCTTGGCGGATAAAAATATTAATATCCAAATTATCTCAACTTCTGAGATTAAGATTAGTGTTATTATTGATAAAGAATATCTTGAGCTTGCAGTCCGTGCGCTTCATTCCGCATATGGTTTGGATAAAGAATAAAGCTTTGGTAGAAATGTGAAATTACTTTATTATTTCAAGAATGAGCATTTCTAAAACACCACAACAAAATATTGATTTAGAAAATTATAAAGACTTAAGCGTGGGTGAAATTCTTAAACGTACCCGTGAGCATTATGGTCAATCCATCAATCAAGTAGAAGTAAATTTACGTATTCGTGCCAATCATCTTCAAGCCATTGAAGATGGTGACTTATCGCTGTTACCGGGGCGTGTTTATGCCATCGGATTTGTCCGTGCCTATTCAGAATATTTGGGTTTGGATGGTGATAAAATTGTCCAATTGTTCAAATCACAATCAATAGGGAAAAAAAATCGCCCCGATTTGAAGTTCAAGGTGGCGGTTCATGAAACGCAAACACCCAATATCTACATTATACTTTTTTGTTTACTGGGTATTATTGGTGTTATTGCCTATCTTTCAATGACTTATACCCCTGCAAAATATGTTGAAATTATCCCCCCTGTTCCCCAAACATTAAAGAAAAGTACTCTTGTAACTCCACCTCCTCAATCTATTGAAGATATAATATTGCAAGATGAAAAAGAAGTGGCCAAAACCTATCCAGAAATGGAATTGGTCATTTCTCAAGATTCTTGGGTTGAGATTAAAGATTCAAATGGAAAACGGCTTGTCAATGAAGTCTTAAAACCTGGTGATAAATATATCATCCCAGATGGGGAAAGAGGATTAATAATGCAAACTGGTAACGCTGGCGGTATTACTGTGTTTATTAAAGGGAAAAAAATTGGCGAAATAGGTAAAAATGCGCAAGTTATTCGTAATATCGCACTCGATCCAGAAAATTTTAAATTAACACCTTCAGAATAATATTGAAATTTTGCGTTAAACACGTCAAAACATTGATATGAGTATGGATCATAATAGTATTAGACCATGGCGCAGTATCGAACGTCGCAAAAGCCGCAAAATTTGGGTTGGTGATGTTGCCGTGGGGGGAGATGCCCCGATTACTGTTCAATCCATGACCAATACATTAACAACTGATATTAAAGGAACAGTGGCTCAAGTCCTTGCATTACAAGAAGCAGGGGCAGATATCGTTCGGATCTCTTGCCCAGATGAGGAATCAAGTGCGGCACTCAAACATATTGTAAAGCATGTTGATGTTCCTATTGTTGCCGATATTCATTTTCATTATAAACGCGGGATCGAAGCCGCACAAAATGGTGCCGCCTGTTTGCGGATTAACCCTGGCAATATTGGCAATGCCGCACGCGTTAAAGAAGTTATTCAGGCCGCAAAAGACAATAATTGTTCCATCCGGATTGGCGTGAATGCAGGATCGTTGGAGCGTGATTTGCTTGAAAAATATGGGGAGCCTTGCCCCGATGCCATGGTTGAAAGCGCACTACGCCACATTCAGATATTGGAAGATCATGATTTTTTTAATTTTAAAATATCATGTAAAGCGTCCGATGTTTTTATGGCATGTGCCGCCTATCAACAATTGGCAGATGCATGTGATTATCCCCTTCATGTTGGAATTACGGAGGCTGGAGGCTTGCGTACCGGAACGATAAAGTCCGCTATTGGTATGGGCAATCTTCTTTGGATGGGGATTGGCGATACGATAAGGGTAAGTTTGAGCGCCGATCCGGTGGAAGAAATCAAAGTTGGTTTTGATATCTTAAAATCACTGGGGCTTCGCCACCGTGGGGTAAATGTCATTTCTTGCCCCTCTTGTGCGCGCCAACAATTTCAAGTGATTGATACCGTTGCAAGATTGGAAGAACGAATTGCCCACATTACAACCCCTATGACAGTGTCAATCATTGGCTGCGTGGTGAATGGCCCTGGTGAAGCATTAATGACCGATATTGGCCTGACAGGCGGCGGCAATCACAACCATCAAATCTATATTGGCGGCGAAAAAGCCCATCGCTTTAACAATGGTGACATGGATATTGTCGATCATATTGTAGAAATGGTTGAGGCAAAAGCAGCAGAAATAATAACCACAACCTAGCTAAAGTTAAATTTTGAAAGAAAAATTTAGCAACGAGCGTGTTATATTAGGCACGAAACTACGATAACATTTCCCAATTTGCCAATTTTCATGTCGTATCATTCCCAGAATATTTGAAATTGTTACAACAACAGATGCTGCAACACCAACATATGCACCATATTGCAAACTATAAGTTATATAGAATAATTGGCAAACAAGATTTCCGCGCGCAATTACATTTCTATTTAATGGATTTAAGAACGATAGTGACGAAATATAGACCGCAAATAAAGGCAATATATCAATAATAGAATTTATAAAAGGTATAGATAAAATAGTGACGATAATTATAAATATATAAATAACATACTTTGCAAACTGTTTTTCATATTTATAAAGAACAGAATTTTTAAATATATTAAGCAAAGAAATAATCGCACCTACATATGCGCCTAATAAAAAGTCTTGTATCATATAAAAAGCGCAAATAGGGATATAACATAATATAACATTCTTAGAACTTTTAATCTGCCATGCGACGATACTTAAAAATAACGCACAAACTCCAAAAATTTGTGCCAACCAAAATGTATCATTAAAAAGTTCGCTCAATTTCCTTTATCCCTTTTGAATTGCGAATTATCCTGATACTAATATGTTCTAAAAAGATTAAATATTTATGAAATGCCTTAAATAATGTCCCTTACCGATAAATTGCAACCCATAAAACGTCGCCATGAAGAATTAGGGCAATTAATGTCTGCGGGTGGCTTAGACGGGCAAGAAATGGTCAAGCTTTCCAAAGAATATGCGGATTTAGACCCCGTGGTTGAAACCATTAACAATTATGAATCTGCGCTTGCCGAAAAAGATGATTTGGGCGAAATGCTAAATGACCCAGAGATGAAAGCCATGGCAGATGCCGATATGGTACGCCTGAATAAAGAGATCCCTCAGCTTGAAGAACAAATTAAACTCGCCCTTATTCCAAAAGATAGCGCGGATGAGAAAAATGCCATCCTCGAAATTCGTGCGGGTACAGGCGGGGATGAAGCCGCGCTTTTTTGTGCTGATCTTTATATAATGTACAAAGGATATGCATCCAAACGCGGATGGAAAATGGAAGTGGTCGAAGCCTCGGAAAGTGATATTGGCGGCTATAAAGAAATTATTGCTGAAATCACAGGGACAAATGTGTTTCAACGCCTAAAATTTGAATCAGGGGTGCATCGGGTTCAACGCGTGCCAAAAACTGAAACACAAGGACGGGTGCATACTTCCGCCTCCACCGTTGCGGTTTTACCCGAGGCCGAAGATGTGGATATTAAATTGGAAGATAAAGATTTACGCATTGATACTTTTCGTTCCCAAGGCGCAGGGGGACAGCATGTAAACACCACTGATTCCGCCGTACGTGTTACGCATATTCCAACAGGAATTGCCGTGGCTATACAAGAGAACAAATCTCAGCATAAAAATAAAGATCGCGCGATGAGCCTGATTAAAACCAAATTGTACGATATGCAACGCCAAGAATTAGATGACGCCCGTGCCGAAGACCGTAAAAGCCAAGTGGGTTCAGGCGATAGATCGGAGCGTATTCGCACCTATAACTTCCCCCAAAGTCGGGTCACCGATCATCGTATTAATTTAAGCAGTCATAATATGGATGGTATTTTGGCAGGCGATGGATTGGAAGAAATAATCAACGCCCTTCTCGCCGATGACCAAGCAAATAAATTATTAAGCTTGGATGTATAAATGGGCACTGTAAACCAAAAAGAGATTGATAATTTTTCTAAGGATTCTAGCCATTGGTGGGATTTGAGTGGGCCTTTTAAACCACTTCATAAATTAAATCCTGCGCGGTTATCCTACTTTAAACAACAAATCTGTACGCATTTTGATCGTGATATAGGCGGTTTTGACAGTTACGAAGGATTAAAAATATTAGATGTTGGTTGCGGTGGTGGATTGGTTTGTGAGCCTCTCGCCCGCCTTGGCGCGGATGTTACCGGTATTGATGCTGATAAAAATGCTATTGAGGTTGCCAAACAACACGCCTTTGAATCTGATTTAGAAATAAAGTATAAAAATCAAACAACCAGTGATCTTGTTGCAAATAATCAGAAATTTGATGTGGTTTTGGCATTGGAAATTATTGAGCATGTTGATAATCCACAGCAGTTTGTGCATGAGATTGCCCAGCTTTGCAAAGAGGATGGATTGGTAATTTTCTCAACGCTCAATCGCAATCCAAAATCATTTGCCTTAGGGATTGTTGCGGCAGAATATATTTTGGGTTGGGTTTCTAAAGGTACCCATAATTGGAGAAAATTTATAAAGCCTTCCGAACTTTCAAAAATGATGCGCCGAAATGATTTGAAACCTTTTGATATATGCGGCCTTCGCTATAGCCCTATTAAAGATAAATTTTCGCTTGATAAAAAAGATATTGACGTAAATTATTTTTTAACCGCTAAAAACTAGCCTAAACCTGCAGCGAGAAGATATTGTTGTTTATTTTGATTAGCATATGCAAGCATTTGTCTCGCCTCAGCTAAGATTCTTTGTTTTTCTTTGGGGTGGACTTTTAAACCGTTTAAATCACCAACTTCTACATCGTCTTGTGATAATACAGCAATAGGATGGCCTGTTCTGTTAAAAAGCTCTAAATAATCAAGCTCCCGTTTAATATCGTTAGGTGCATCTGCTTGCGTATAGATGGCAACCTCAAAACTTGGCTCTATTGGAGGTTGACCAGTAATTTTTCTTAAAAATTGTGTTGTAAGATCGCCAGTAACAACCCTTAATTTTAAGTCCAAATCTTTAGGATCTTCTAGATCAGCTATTTTTGTAAATGAAAAGATTTCTGCTGTCACAATGCCCTCGTATTAAATACTCTTAATAATATTATGGATAACCAATAAATTAAATTTATACTTTTTTCAATAAAAATATAGTCATCGTAAACAACGCACTTTATACTGTTTTTCATGACAACAATTTTTACATTATTAATGCTTATCACAATGGTTTTTGTCGCAATTTCCTTGGGTATTGGGCTTTTTGGTATGGCAAAGGGTGGTGATTTTGGGAAGAAATACGGGAACAAATTGATGCGTCTGCGTGTTACTTTACAAGGATTAGCACTTCTCTTTTTTGTTTTGGCTATTTGGTCGAGCAATTCTTAAATTAATAAAAGTTTTCTAGGAGCTTATTTTATGAAAGTTTTAGTACCGGTTAAGCGTGCCGTTGATTATAACGTCAAAATTCGTGTTAAATCGGATAATAGCGGCATTGAATTAAATAATGTTAAAATGTCGATGAACCCCTTTGATGAAATTGCCATTGAAGAAGCCACAAAATTAAAAGAAGCGGGTAAGGTTAGCGAGATCATTGCCGTTTCTATTGGCCCTGCAAAGGCACAAGAAACGATAAGAACCGCCATGGCGATTGGTGCGGATCGTGGGATTTTAATTGAAACGGATGCCCCAACAGATATTGGTGGTGTTGAGCCCCTTGCCGTTGCGAAAGCGTTAAAGGCAATTGTCGAAAAGGAATCCCCTGATTTTGTTATTATGGGTAAACAATCCATTGATGATGACAGCAACCAAACGGGTCAAATGCTTTCGGCGCTTTTGGGTTGGTCGCAAGGAACATTTGCATCTGAGGTTGAAATTAAGGATGGGGTGGCAAAAGTAACCCGTGAAATTGATGGTGGGTTGGAAACAATTGAGATTAAGCTTCCAGCTGTGATCACAACGGATTTACGATTGAATGAGCCACGCTATGCCTCCCTTCCCAATATTATGAAGGCAAAGAAAAAAGAATTAGAAGTGATGAAACCCGAAGATATTGGTATAGATTTTACCCCACGTTTAAGCGTGGTTAGCGTCAGTGAGCCACCCGAACGCAAAGGCGGCGGCAAAGTTGCCGATGTTGATGAACTGATCGACAAATTAAAGAATGAAGCAAAGGTGATTTAAAGAATGACTATTTTAGTAATTGCAGAACATAATCATCAATCTATTAAACCTGTAACTTTAAATGTTGTTGCCGCGGCTAAGGCAATAGGTGATGACATTCATATCTTGGTTGCAGGGTTAGATTGTGATGGAGCAGCACAAGCAGTCTCAAAAATTGAAGGCGTTTCGAAAATTTTAAAATGCGACGCGCCGGAGTTGCAAAAAAAACTGGCTGAGAATGTGGCGCCTGTTATTGTTAGTCTGGCTAGTGACTACTCCCATATTCTTGCGCCTGCGACGACCTTTGGTAAAAATGTAATGCCGCGCGTTGCCGCTTTGCTGGACATACAACAAATTTCCGATATTACCAAAGTCATTGATACCGATACGTTTGAGCGTCCAATTTATGCAGGAAACGCGCTTGCCGTGATTAAATCATCTGATGATAAAAAGATTATTACGGTGCGTGGTACTGCATTTGATGCGGTTGATGGGACAAGCGGAAATGCAAATATTGAAGAAGTTCCAGCCCAAGGTGATAGTGAGTTATCTAAATTTGTATCCCAAGAATTGTCAAAAAGTGATCGCCCCGAATTGACAGCTGCAAAAATTGTGGTGTCTGGTGGACGCGCCCTTGGTTCCACTGAAAATTTTGATCTCATTGAAAATTTAGCCGACAAATTGGGTGCGGCGGTGGGCGCATCACGTGCCGCAGTTGATGCAGGATATGTTCCTAATGACTACCAAGTGGGTCAAACGGGTAAGGTTGTTGCGCCCGAACTTTATATTGCTATCGGGATTTCTGGAGCCATTCAACATTTGGCAGGAATGAAAGATTCAAAAGTTATCGTAGCGATTAATAAAGACGAAGAAGCCCCTATTTTCAACATGGCTGATTACGGCTTGGTTGGTGATTTGTTCGAAATTGTACCTGAATTAACTGAAAAATTATAAATCAGCAAATCGTTCTGGCATGGATTGATCCATATTGAGTTGTTTTACCAATTTGTGAATAGCCAAAAGGAATATCAGATACCGATACGCAATTTGTATTCACATCCCCATCAACACATATTAATTGTGATTTACCGCGTGCTAACGCTTGTTGCCAACTGGCTTTATTTCCTTTTAATAATGCGCTTTCGGGCATAAAACTACGTCCATTTTCCACCCCATTATCATCTTTATTGACCCAAGACAAAACAACCATATCCGCCTCAGGTTGATCGGCAATATAATCATCACCATAAATAATATTATTCAGTTTGATTTCTACATCTTGAAGGCAGATGCCCATCTTCATAATATCGACCAAAAATCTTAATAATCGCGTTCGATCAATCGCAGATAAAGCATTCTCATCCCTAGCGCTAACGGAAACCTCATCAAAGTTTTGATCCCGTTCCAGCAAGCCGCCAACGATAATAATGCTAGAGATCTTTAAAAGAGCTGTAGCAGGATTTACTGGATATTTTTCCTCAAGAAAATCAATCAATGAAAATGTTCTATTGCATTCAACCGTAATCATAGAAAGCAAACTACATAAAAATATACATTATGTCAATTAAACTTTTTCGGATAGTGCATCCATATTAAATATACTGCCCGAAGGGCGCATGGTGACATCATCCATTTGGGCATGTTCAAAATTAACATTATCAATTCGGGCACCTGTAAAATCTACATCACGCAAGTCTGCCCCTTCAAAATTAGCAAATGTTAAATCGGCATTCTTAAATGAGGCTGACTTTAATTTACATCCCGAAAAATCTGCATAAGAAAGAGATGCCCCTTCAAAATCAGAAGGGCTAAATCGTTTTTCAGCCAATGCATTACCAAACATTAATGGCTCAAAACTCGCATTTTTAAGGTTTGCATGGTTAAAGCGAGTACCTCGAAAAGTGGAGCCACGTAGATCTGCATTCTCTAAATTACATCTTCGAAAATCGCATTCATCTAAATTTGCGCTTTGTAGTTCGATACTCTTTAAATTCATATTAAAGAAACGCGCTCCTTTTGCCTTAATCGCGGTAAGCTTTTCTTCTTCCAAAGTTTTAAGGGAGCGCATATCAATGCCAGTTAAATCAAGCTGTTCCCCTTCTTGACCTGCACTTTTCACCCATAAACGATGATTATCTATTTTTTCGGAGAGCGGAACATCCATTTCAGTAACGGATACACCAATATTTTTGTCTGTAATAGCGTCGGAAAAATCAGCATCATTGTCAGTCATACCCGTTAAATCAACACCAACCATAATTGTGGCTTTTAAATTTGCACCAATAAGGTTGGAGCCAACAACTTTTGCATTTGATAAATCCGCCCCTTCCATTTGGGTATCGCGCAAGTCAGCGCCCATCAAATTTATACCCGCCATAATAGCGTCAGAAAAGTTTGCTTTACCTGCCAAAACACCTGTTAATCGAGAACCACTTAAATTCGCCCCTTTAAAATTCACACCTTTAGCCGCACTGTACCCTTCCCCATCACGGGCAATGCCACCAACACGTAAATCGGCTTTATCTAAATTAGTGTTTTTAAGATTGGCAAATTCAATACGCGATCCGCGCAAATCAGCCCGAACAAAATTACATTCGGATAAATCTGATCCAGATAAATCACAGGCATATAATCGTGCCTCTTGAAAATTTGCACCGCGTAAATCCATATCCAGCATAGAACATCCGCTAAAATCAACTTGCCTTAAATCTTTACCACCAAATGAAAGTCCGGAAATATCAAAATTTTGTAATATCGCACGTCGTCCGCCCAATCGACCCACCAAGAAACGACCATGAAGATCCACCATAGCATTAAGCTGATCTTGATTTAATATTGATTGTTTTTTTGTTTCATGAAGGGTGGTTTGCGTATCCATTCTTTATTATGCCTTTGAAATGGTTAAAAAAATAGTTAAAACCTAAATGTTTTTTTACAATTTTAATAAATTTGCAAAAAATTCAACAGATGATGGAGAATCCCATTGAGCATCCCCTTCAAAAATATGAAGAATATTTCCTTTTTTATCTAATAATATACTGGTGGGAATACCACGCATAGAAATCTTGCTTTGAATTTCTTGAAAATTATCAAAATAGGCAGCAAATTCACCAATATTTCTGTTTTCAAGAAATAGTTTTACATCCTCATGCGAACGCATGGTATCGAGTGATATTCCAATAACATTAAGCCCTTTACCTTCAAATTTTTTAGATAATCTGTCTAAGGAAGGCAATTCAACAACGCATGGGGCGCACCATGTAGCCCAGAAATTAACTAGTAAGTATTCCCCCGTAAAATTATTCCAATTGGTTTGTGAACCGTCAGGTTTTGCAAAATTAATGTCAATAATTGGCTCAACTCTTCGTTTTGTAACGACATTCGAAAATTCACGTTTGAAGGGACGCGATACTTCAACAATATTTTCAATTTTTGGGCCTTGGTTATTTAACGCCTTTATAAATGTGATACCCATGGCAATGGCAAAAATAAATCCTATTGTTGTTAATATCTTTAAAATTTTGTTCTTGTGTTTCATGCGCGTATGATTTTTAACTATTATATGAATAAATTATGGATTTTAATTATTGTTTTAAGCTTGCCCATGGCGGCCTGCGGGGTCAAGCCAAATAATGTTGATGCCCCAATTGGTGCAGAAAATATTGAGTTTCCAAAACAATATCCGCAAAAATAATTTTACGCGCATTTAAAAAAAAATCTCAAAAAAGGTATGAGTAATGTCTGGTTATCAAGAAATTAATGGTGAATTGCATGTTGATACTGTGCCTTTAAGCGATATCGCAGCAAAATATGGCACACCTGCCTATGTTTATTCTTCTGATGTTATAAAAGCCCAATATGAAGCCTTAGAAGGAGCGATGAAACGTGCCCTTCCCGCATCACGCCAACCTAAACTTTGTTATGCGTGTAAAGCCAATAGCAATATTGCAATTTTATCCTATCTTCGATCTCTGGGCAGTGCGCTTGAGATTGTATCCGAAGGGGAATTAAAACGTGGTCTTATAGCGGGTTTCAATGCCAGCGAGATTGTTTCAACGGGTGTTGGTAAGACAGATAGCGAGATTAAAGCCTGCCTTAAGGCAGGTATTCATCAATTTAATGTTGAATCTTTGCCTGAGCTTGAAAATATAAACAAAATTGCCGGTGAGATCGGGATTAATGCAGTTGTTGTTTTTCGATTTAACCCTAATGTTTCGGGTGGTGGGCATCATAAAATCTCAACAGGGCGCAAGCGTGACAAATTTGGCATTGGAATTGATTCAATTTATAAAATTTACCAAACCGCCAGCGAAATGGCGAATATTCATCCCGTTGGATTGTCTATGCATATCGGATCACAAGTCTCTGAAGTGCAGGTTTTTGAAACTGCATTTGATAAGCTGCCCGAAGTGGTTCACCAATTGCGTGAAAATGGGCATGAGGTTTCCCGACTGGATATTGGGGGTGGTTTTCCCATTATTTATAATGATGAAAATTTGTTAGATCTTGATCAATATGCCCAATGGGTACGGGATATTATTTTACCCCTTGATACAGAAATTATAATGGAACCAGGACGCTATCTAGTGGGTAATGCAGGTGTTGTTCTTACAGAAATTACCTATGTAAAAGAAACACTCAGAAACAGATTTCTTAGTATTGGATACGGCAATGAATGATCTTATTCGTCCCACGCTATATGATGCATATCACGGTATAGAAGCGGTTAAAAACCGTGATGCTCAAATTGTTGAATATGATGTTGTTGGCCCCATTTGCGAAACAGGCGATACCTTTACCCGCGGGCGCAAATTACCCAAAATGAAACGGGGGGATTTAGCTGTGATAAAAAGTGCGGGCGCATATGGGTTTTGTATGGCATCTAATTATAACACGCGCCCTATGCCTGCTGAAATTTTTGTGCTTGAAGGGCAAGCCCATGAGATAACACCACGTCAGACTTATGATGATCTATTAAATCGAGAGATTATTCCCACAAGTTTAAGATAATTTATTGTACCGTAGCCTCGAATGTTACATTAACCATTGTGATATCTTCGGGTGGTAAATCATAACTTGCCATAAATTCTAATAAATCTTCGGCCATAATTGATTTTTGTGGTGGGTCGAAAATCCATTGTTTCGCAGGATCAGTTTCCGTCAGCTTAAATGAAGCTCTTAAAGACGGAACAGTCACTTCTTCCTCACGTAAATTTATAATATTACCTTTTAAAGTTAGGGTTTTCTTATCTTGTGAAAGCTCGGCAATTAATCCTTCAATAATTAACCCTTCCCCTTCCAAGAATACGGGCATACCCGCCAATTTATAAATTGCAGCAGAAGGGGGCCATGCAGAAACTATGGCAGGCTTGGCAATTAGCGCACCAACAATAATAATAAGAAAAAGAACAATAGCCGCAACAAAGCCCATTAATCGAGCCGTCATAGGCTCATCAATTTTTTCCTTTGATATTTTTTGCTTTTTTACTTTGGGTTCTTTTTTTGGTTTTTTAGATTTTTCGCGTTCCTTGACGGAAACTTCATCAACGGGTTGCACTCCCTTGGGGATGTCTAATTCTTCTTCCTTGTTGTTCTGGTTATCCCCCTCATGAACGACATCGTTCTTTATATTCCCTGAAGAGAGTTCGCGAATAATATCTTCAAGTGGTTTTTCCTGGGCGGATTGGATTGAATCATGTTCATCATCATCATCAAAATATCCGCCAAACTCATTATCATCTTGAATATCATCAAAATCAGTCCTCTCATCTTCGTCCTGATTTTTATCTGAAGGATAGGGATCTTGTTCAGGCATTTGAAACCATTCATGCGCACAATTCACGCACCGTACCGTTTTACCATTTGGACCAATGGCAATTGATGATAAAACATATTTTTTTTCACATTCGGGGCAATTAAAAATCATGGGTATGGCTTGGGTCTATGGCTTTAAATTATTAAGTTTACCCTTTATATATAATCGTTAAGCGAGGTTTTCGCAATGATGGACATAACTTTATGATTAAATTTGAACATGTTGGATTAAGATACGGTATTGGGCCCGAAGTTTTAAGCGATATAAACTTTGATTTGCCTGCGGGGTCATTCCATTTTTTATCAGGCCCTAGTGGCGCGGGAAAAACCTCCCTCCTCTCGCTTTTATATTTAGGGCTTCACCCTACACGAGGGCTGATAAAAATGTTTGATCAAAATTCTGGTCAAATGACACGTATCGAGCGTAAAGAAATTCGCCAAAAAATCGGTGTGGTTTTCCAAGATTTCCGATTGCTTAACCATTTATCTGCCTTTGATAATATCGCCTTGCCATTGCGTATTAATGGTTTGCCAGAAAAAGAAATTATTGAAAATGTCGAAGAATTGATGGAATGGGTTGGTTTGGGCGATCATCGCCATATGTTGCCCAATACCCTTTCAGGCGGGCAACAACAACGTATTGCCGTAGCGCGCGCGGTGATTACAAGACCAAAATTATTATTAGCGGATGAGCCAACGGGAAATTTAGACGATGTTATCGGCTTGCGCCTTATGGGTTTGTTTGACCAATTGCATAAAATGGGTACAACCGTATTAATCGCATCACATAATACCGCCCTTATCGAAAAATTTGCCCATCATCCCAAACTCATTTTGGAAGAAGGCCAGATTAGACTTCTCGAGCCCAATAAAGGGTTAAAGCGTAAATTAAAGGGAATGCATTAAGCCATGGCTATATTTACGCGACAATCCCGATCTTTGGGTATTTCAACCAAACGACAAAAATATGATCTTCCTTTAAATAAAGACAAAGGGGGACGCTTTTTATCTATATTAATGGGATTGATGACTTTTCTAATGATGATGACTTTGAGTGCTTCATTTGTGCTTTCTGCTATGAATGCGCGATGGTCAAAGGGGCTTGAGAATAAAGCAACCATTGAAATATCTGCCCAAGATCAAAATGATGCCTCCCTAAGCCAAGAACAAATAGAGGAGCAAACAAGTAAAATCCAAGATTTTCTTCAAAATCATCCCGCTATATCGCAATCCGTTATTATGGATAAAAAAGATATTATGTCCCTTGTTTCCCCTTGGTTAGGTAATAATGTGGGGTTGGAGAATGTACCCTTACCAGGAATAATTACCATCAATTTTAAAAATAATATTATATATGATGTAGCGGATATTGAAGATGGCATTCAATCAATCGCCCCTCAAGCGCGCCTTGATACACATGAAGGGTGGTTAAATGATGTTCTAAGCTTTACCGATGCCATAAAGCTAGCGGCGATTTTAATGACATTGATAATTACCGTTACAACAATCGTCGCCGTTGGGGGAGCCATCCAATCACGCATGGCAGTCTATCGGGAGGAATTAGAATTGCTTCATCTTATGGGTGCAAGTGATAATTATATATCAAAGCAACTTCAAAAATATGCATTTTTAACAATATTAAAAGGGGCGATTATTGGAATGGTTTTAGGGTTGGATACTTATCTTTATCATAAGCATTATGGGCGGACGAATGGAGGTTTCACTCCTTCCCGAATTTTCATTAAGCACTCTTCAGATATTAATTCTGACGCTACTTCCCTTTATTATTGCGTGTATCGGTATGGGTACGGCACGACAAACCGTTTTACGTTTTTTATGCATTATGCCATAAATTTATTGTAATGCGTATTTTCACATTCATATTCACCACCTTCACCATGTTGTTGATAGTATGGTTATTAGGATGGCTTTGGTATGCGACATCTATCGCCTTTATCCAGCCTGTTCAAAATATAAAAGATACGGATGCTATTATTGTTGTAACGGGGGGCAATGGAAGAATTAATGCAGGGCTTGACTTACTAGATGATGGAAAAGCGCCAAAATTATTCGTTTCTGGGGTAAACACTGCGGCAGAAAAATCTGATATTTATAAAAGCTGGGTTCGTCCAAAATCAAAACGAAAATCGGGCAACAAACCATGTTGTGTCTATTTAGGATACCAGGCATTGGATACCAATCAAAATGCAATCGAGGTTAGTGAATGGATTACAAAAAATAATATTGAAACCATTCGTCTTGTCACTTCAACATATCATATGCCAAGAACTTTACATCTGATGAAGCTAAATTTACCAGACACAAAGATCATGCCCTATCCAGTGTTTACAGATGATTTCGAACCATGGAAAGGCAGGTTTTGGTCATTATCATTTAGTGAATATAACAAATTTATTTTTAGTTATATCGCCCCGAACAGCATTACCCCCCTTGATTTTAAATCAATTATAAGTCAGTAAGTCGCATATGATTTTTATTCGATCTTTATTCTTTAATATATTCTTTTATGGTTTTACCATTTTGGCATGTCTTATTTTATTGCCACTGGTGTTCTTTTCCCGCCCCGTTATCTTAAGCGGCGCCCGTTTTTACGTTGCGGGGGTAGAATGGATTGAGCGTCATATTTTGAACTTAACCTTTGAAGTACGTGGGAGGGAGAATATTCCCGAAGATGATACCTATATCGTTGCAGCCAAACATCAATCAGCTTATGAAACGATGAAGCTTCACCATCTTTTTGATGATCCAACTATTGTTTGTAAACGTGAACTTTTGAATATTCCAATCTTTGGTACATTTTTGCAAAAAATTGGTGTTATTCCCATTAATCGCGGCAATAAGGAAGAGGCAATTACCGCCATTGTTGAAGGCGCACAAAAAATGCGGGAGAAGAAACGCCCCATTGTTATTTTCCCCCAAGGAACACGTGTTCATGTTGAAACAACAATTGATGAAAAACCCTATAAAGGCGGTATTGTAAAAATGTATAAAAATACAGATTTGCCAATTCTCCCCCTCGCCCTAAACAGTGGAATGTTTTGGGCCCGCAATAGTTTTTTCAAAAAACCGGGAAAGGTTATTTTTGAATTTCTACCTGTTATTGAAACAGGTTTGCCTGATAAAAAAGTAATGCGCGCCTTGGAAGATCGCATTGAAGAAAAATCTTATGCCTTGATGATGGAGGCGAAACAAAATTTCAAATATCTTGAAAATACCAAATTATTGCCTCCACCTAAAAAAGATTGAAATGCTTCTTTTTATTGCTCCATCATAAATCGGAAGGTTTCATACCTTTTTGCCCTTTGGGATAGACATACTCGGCTTGTCCTGCATCGACAATTGCGCTTCGGATGTCGCGGGTGTTGCTAAAGTGTTGATAAAGATATTCTCCGTCCCCTTTGCGGATTGCCTTTTGAAGGGCGGTTAAATCTTCGGTAAAACGTTGAAGCATTTCAAGTACAGCCGTTTTATTCGTTAAAAACACATCACGCCACATGGTAGGGTCGGATGCTGCAATACGCGTAAAATCACGAAACCCCGTTGCGGAAAACTTTACGACCTCTGATTTAATATCATCTTCTAAATCAGTAGCTGTTCCAACGATGGTATAAGCAATTAAATGCGGTAAATGTGATGTAATACCCAACACCAAATCATGATGTTCTGCATCCATAATTTCGACATTACTGCCCAAGGCTTCCCATAGCTTGGTAATTTTTTCAATAGCCTTTAATTCTGTTTGCGGTTGCGGGGTAAGCACGCACCACCGATTGTGAAAAAGGGCAGCAAAACCATGTTCAGGGCCTGAAAATTCTGTTCCTGCCAAGGGGTGGGCGGGAACAAAATTTACCCCTTTAGGTAGATGTTGCATAACGGAGTCTATAACTGATTTTTTTACTGACCCTGCATCACTAATGATACAACCTTCTTTCAAGTGCTCGCTCATCTGCGCAGCGATGTCGCCCATTATTCCAACAGGTACAGCCATAATAACCAGATCACTACCCTGTACCCCTTGTGAAACATCGGTATAGGCATGATGTGCCAATCCTAATTTTGCAACGGTTTCACATGCTTGCTCACTTTTATCAACGCAAATAAGTGTTTCGCATAATTTGTTTTCTAATATCCCACGGGCAATTGATGAGCCTATAAGCCCGAACCCGATAATTGTAATTTGTTTAAACATCGTAAAATTCCCACTTCCATTGAAAAAGGGTTAGTAATAAAAAGCTAAAGATTTAGTGTGAAAAATATAATTATCCCGCCTATCGGGGATATGGATAAGCGTATGCGTAAAAAATGTTGTTGATTTCTTTATTCATAATCATAGAATAATTTGTATCTTGTCTTAAACATTTTCGCAATCATTAAATATTTTCACTCTTTTTCTAAAGGTGCATTTGGAAAACTTTCCCCTTCAACATTAATTGTTTTTTTATAGATAGGTGGAACAGGATATCCACCTACGCAGTGTAAAATAAGCGGGCTATCGGATAATTTCTCACGAATATTATCAAGGGCGCTGTCTGTATCATTCACATATCCCTTAACTTCGATCAAATGTTTGCGCGTTTCCCCATTATCTGGTTTTGATGTAATTCCAACTGGCTTTAACCCAAACTCTTCAAATCGCTCAACAATACGCCCCCGACTAATCGTTGGGTTGCATTCAAGATAGATAAAGGAATGATCATCGTCCGAAGCATCAAACCCACTTTTTGAAATGACTAGCGCCTTATGGGGTGGGTTTTCGATTTGTGGGTCATCGCCATGGGGTAAACGCACAGATATATTTAAAGCATTTTCAGTTCCCACTTCCAAATTTTCCCACCATAAACGCGCATCGTTTTCTTCGGTCATACCAGATGGGTATGGAAGAACCGCAAAAGTTACTCGCCCTTCTTGGACAGATTTAAGCGCACCAAATATTGAATCAGCGCGGCTCATCGGTAAACAACTTCCAAAATAATCTTTTGCTAAATCCCAATAAACAAAATTATCCTTGGTATCTGCCACGGTTACTTTTAATCCTGTTTGTAAAAGGGATACCGCCCCTACCAATTCACGCCAAATTCGCACCACTGCCATTTCGGGTAAAACCCCACGATGCCGATCAATAAGCCTGCGTATCATTCGTGCTTCGCGTGCGGGTTGCACCACTTCGATATTATTTTTACGTTTTTCTTCTCCAATTTTAAGGACAAGATCGGCACGCTCCATCAATGTTTCATGAATTTTTGTATCAAGGGCATCAATTTTTTTGCGTACTTCATCCAAAGTGGCGGAGTGATATGGTTTTTGTGTCATAATTTCTTCTTTACGAATAAGCGGAAGATTATTTATAGTACGAATATGCCAATTGTCAAAAACTCATCTCTTCCTGCCTATGAACGTTTGTTAAAAGAAGGGAACCCTGTATTAGAAGAAGGGCGTGCAAAATCCCAAGACATTCGCGCCTTGCATGTTGGTTTTTGTAATTTAATGCCCGATGCCGCCATGCAAGCTACCGAACGTCAATGGTTTCGATTAATCGGGGAAAGTAACCGTGTGGCACAAATAAAAATTCATCCCTTCACCCTTGATATTTTTGATCGGGGTCAAGAAGCAAAAGACCATATTAAAAATTATTATGAATCATTTGATGATTTAAAATCACAAGGCTTGGATGCCTTAATTATTACTGGCGCGAATGAGGAAACAAACCCTCATGTCAGCGATATTTCCACGTGGCAACCACTTAAAGAATTATTTGAGTGGGGCTATAATAATGTAACATCAACAATTTGTTCATGCCTCGCCTCCCATGCCTTGATGACTTATTATTACGGGCAAGAACCTTCATGGCGAAACACAAAGAAATGGGGCGTATTTTCGCATTTTGTTCAAGATAGAAATCATCCATTAATGCGCGGAATGAATACAAAATTTGATGCTCCCCACTCACGATTTAGTCAAATTAACAAACAACAATTTGAGAAAGCAAATATAAAGATATTGGCGGAAGGCGATGAAAACAATGTTCACCTTGCCGTCAGCAAGGATGGTTTTCGTCAAATTTGCCTTCAAGGGCATCCCGAATATGATATTTTTAGTCTGCTTAAAGAATATAAGCGTGATGTTGGTTGGTATCAAAAAGGGCAAACTGATACATACCCCCCTTTCCCTGAAAATTATTTTGGGGAGAAAGCGCAAAGAATTTTAAACAATGTGAAACAACAAATTATAAATGGCGAACCAATAAAATTTCCCGAAGACCAAATCGAACCTTTGCTTGAGAATACATGGGCAGATAGTGCGCGCTCTTTTATGGCTTCATGGATGGGGCATGTCTATCAAATGACACATATTGATCGCACCAAACAATTTATGGATGGTATTGACCCACTAAAACCACTTGGTTAATTATGTTATTTATCAAATAATTTTCTTGATGTGGCGGTTGTTTTTGGCATTGGATTTTTAATAATATTTCTTGCTTTGGCTTTTAATCCCTTTTCTTTTGCAGCGTAAATCTGTTTTGATGCCTCAATAATATGAACACCCCCAAGGGCAGGAAAAAACATAGCGCCTATTTTTTCAAATATATTTGCGGCTTGCATCGGTAATGCTTTTTTAAAAGGTGGGGTAAACAACGCATTTTCGGTACGTTCGTGAACAAATAAATTTTCTTTTAAAACATGTTCTACCTGACTGGCAGAATAAGGTTGCCCTTGACCAAAGGGAGAGCTGTCAATACGCGCCCACAAACCCATGCGGTTTGGAACAATAACAATAATCCGTCCCGTACTTTTTAAAACCCGCCAAATCTCGGCAAAGCTGTCTTCTGGATTATCCAAAAATTCTAATGCGTGGATCATTATTACACGATCTACCGAATTTGTTTCGAGTGGCAAAAGATTTTCCTGACTAAAACACACTAGGTTTTTCGACTCTGCTGGCCAGTTATGAACACCCAATTGTGCGGGCATAATATTGGCCGTAAGTGAGGATTTTTCCAAAAAAGGTTTAAGATAGGGAACAGCATAACCATATCCAAACAATGTATAATGATTAACATCAGGCCAAATGGTTAAAATTTTTTCCCGAATAATGCGCCGAACCACACGGCCACGAATGCCATTGTAAAAATATTTTAAATCATATGCATCGGGCAATCTCATTCATCTATCCCTTGCTCATAGTCTGTCTTGTATTTGATAGATAAGGGGCAGATCGGCAGGAGGCATATCATATTTAGCTAAATCAACCGCTTTCACCCATTTTAGATTTTGGCCTTCTTTTGCGTTTGGTTCGCCCTTCCACATGCGGCAGGCGAATAAAGGCATCATTAAATGAAAATTATCGTAAGCATGGGAAGCAAACCCAAGGGGCGCAAAGCATGTTTCGCGAGTTTCAATGCCAAGCTCTTCTTGAAGCTCCCGCGCTAGTGCAAATTCGGGGCTTTCCCCCTCCTCTACTTTACCCCCTGGAAATTCCCAAAGACCCGCCATAGATTTCCCTTCGGGGCGACTGGTCAGTAATATTTCATTTTGAATATTGATAAGTGCAGCAGCAGACACCAATATGATAGGTAGGCCAGAAGGCGTATTGGAGCGTGGTTTTTCTAAAGCATCAAGGCAACTCATGACAAACCCACGCTCTATATCATTATATTAATTTGTCGCTGTTGAAGGCACAATCCCAAGAGCATTTGCCCCCTCTTTTAAAGGTTGACCGTTAATATCAAACTGTTCGATCTTTACGCTTTCGCGCCAATCTTGCATCATCTCGGTTAATAACTCACGACGAATTTCTGCCTCCAACGCCGGCTTTAACTGCTCCATCGTTGGTTTTGGACGTTCGCGTGTGTCTTCTAACATAATAACATGATAACCAAATTGTGTTTTCACAGGTTCAGAAGTGACATCACCTTTTTTCATTGAGAATACTTTATCTGAAAATTCAGGAACCATCTCACCTTTTGCAAAATACCCTAAATCACCCCCTTTGGGTGCAGTTGGACCAACAGAAAGCTCTTTCGCCAATTCGACAAAATCACCGTTATTGTTCAATTTCTCAATTACCGCTTTGGCTTTTGATTCATCTTCTAATAATATATGACGGGCGCGACGTTCTTCAACTTCAGGGACGTTATTCATGTAGTCCTTATAGGCAGACTCCAATTTAGAATCAGTGATTTTATTGTTCACTTGATTTTGAAGGTAGATATTACGCTCTAGCTGTTGTTTGGCCATTTCCAGCTCAACTTTAAAAGCTTCTGTATTTTGAACGTCTGATTCTTCGGCTTTGTTTTGAACAATGCGCGTATTCACAACTTGCTCTAACGCCATAGGGTAAACTGCGGCTGCGGGCAATTGCTGTATATTGGCAGGCATTGTTTGAATAAAACGATACACATCAACACGTGTAATCTCTTTGCCATCTACACGCGCAACGACTGGATTACCAGGTTCTACTTGAATACCCTCACCAATATTGATTGCTTCTCCCGCATCTTGCGCTGCTGCAGGTTCGGTATTTGAGACACTTTGCGCTTCTGCGGCACTATCCGATTGAGCTGTTTGCTCTTCTTGGTTTTGGTTATTTTGTACGGGTGTGACAACTGCTGTTCGGCTTGAATCATCAATTGCATCGTCATTCCCACTTAAAAAGACAAAAGCGGCAATCGCGGCAACAATAATTAACCCCACAACACCAAACAATATTCCAGTATTATTTTTTTTCTGCGCTTCAGGCATTCTTATAAATCCTTATTTTGTATATTTTATTTCAACTGTTACGAAAATCGCATATTTAGCGAATGAAGTGCAAGAGAAATTAAGTAAGTTATACCTTTATTTTGGGATGGTTTTTTCGCGACTCCATTGACGATAGGCTTGGTGCGTTTTATATAAAGTGTGAATAAAATTATAGGAAATCAATGTTAGTCTCTTTTGCACAGAAAATTTTTGGATCATCAAATGATCGCGGGTTAAAAAAACTATACGCGGCAATTGAAAATGTTAATAAAATCGAGCCTGAGTTTGAAGCCTTGGATGATATGGCTTTACGGGCAAAAACTGAAGAATTTCGCAAACGTTTGGCGGGTGAAGAAACATTAGATCAAATTATGCCCGAAGCTTTTGCCACCGTACGTGAGGCCGCAAAAAGAACCCTTGGCCAACGCCATTTTGATGTTCAATTGGTTGGGGGATTATGCCTTCATAATGGTAAAATTGCCGAGATGCGTACAGGGGAAGGAAAAACCCTTGTGTCCACCCTTGCCGCGTATCTGAATGCGATTGAAGGCAAAGGCGTCCATATCGTGACAGTTAATGATTATTTGGCAAAGCGTGATTCTGAATGGATGGGTAAAATCTTTGAGTTTTTAGGGTTAACTTGCGGCTGTATTATGGCCAATATGCCAGATGCGGAGCGTCGCGCTGCCTATCAAAATGATATTACATATGGAACGAATAACGAATTTGGCTTTGATTATTTGCGCGATAACATGAAATTTCGCCTCGAAGACATGGTTCAACGCCCCTTTAATTTTGCTATCGTCGATGAGGTTGACTCAATTTTAATTGATGAAGCCAGAACACCATTAATTATTTCTGGTCCTGCCGATGGCGATACGGAGCTTTATAACAAGGTCGATGTGATAATTCCACATTTAGAAGATGGTGATTTTGAATTGGATGAAAAGGCACGCTCCGTCACTTTAAACGAGCAAGGCAATCATAAAGTTGAACAATTGTTAGAAGATCATGGATTGATTGAAACAGGTAATTTATATGATCCCAATAATATTCTTTTGGTGCATCACGTTTCCCAAGCATTAAAGGCCCATAAATTATTCGCCATTGATAAAGATTATATTGTTAAAGAAGGCAAAGTGGTCATTATTGATGAATTTACAGGACGAATGATGGAAGGCCGCCGATATTCAGACGGACTGCATCAAGCTTTAGAAGCCAAAGAAGGCGTAGAAATACAAAATGAAAATCAAACTTTGGCCTCCATTACGTTCCAAAATTATTTCCGTTTATATCCAAAATTATCAGGAATGACGGGAACGGCATTAACCGAAGCCGAAGAATTTGCACAAATTTATGGTCTTGGCGTTATTGATATTCCAACCAATAAGCCGATTGCACGTATTGATCATGAAGATAAAATCTATAAATCCATTGATGAGAAATTCGAGGCCATCGCCGTTCTTATTAACGAGTGTCAAGATCGGGGGCAACCCGTTTTGGTGGGAACGGTATCAATTGAAAAATCCGAAAAGCTTTCCGCGCTTTTAACTAAGAAAAAGGTTAAGCATCATGTTCTAAACGCACGCTATCATGAGCAAGAAGCTTTTATTATCGCCCAAGCGGGGGCGCCTGGCGCAGTTACAATTGCGACCAATATGGCAGGACGTGGAACTGATATTCAATTGGGCGGTAACTTGGATATGCGGGTTTCCAATGAGGTAGATGAAAGCTGGTCTGCTGATGGGAAAATGGATGCAACCGATAAGATTATGGCCGAAATTGCTGCCAATCGTGAAATCGTACATGAAGCGGGTGGCTTAATGGTCATCGGGACAGAACGCCATGAATCCCGCCGTATTGATAACCAATTACGGGGGCGTTCGGGTCGTCAGGGTGATCCGGGGACGACGGCATTTTTCCTTTCTGTCGAAGATGATTTGATGCGTATTTTTGCGGCAGAGAAAATGGGCACGTTGCTTAAATCAAATATTGGATTAAAAGAAGGCGAAGCCTTAACACACCCATGGCTATCCAAGGCATTAGAAAAAGCGCAAGGCCGTGTTGAACAACAAAATTTTGAAATTCGTAAAAATTTGTTGAAATTCGATAATGTCATGAATGACCAACGTAAAGTAATTTATGACCAACGCCGCGAAATTATGGAGGCGGATGAAGATTTAGATAATATGGTCAATGACATGCGCCTTGATATTATTGATGAGCTTGTCTATACCGCCATCCCCGCCCAAGCCTATGTCGAGCAATGGGATATTGATACCTTAACCAGCGAATGTCAGCGGTTGCTTAATCTTGACTTGCCCCTTGATGAGTGGGCGAAAGAAGAAGGCATCGCCGATAGTGAGATTTTAGAGCGTATTGAAAAAGCATCGGACGATTTAATGCAATCAAAAATCAATGCCGCAGGTATTGATAAATGGCGCCAAATACAAAAATCTTTTGTGTTGCAAATTTTGGATCAAAACTGGAAAGAACATCTTTTAACACTCGATCATTTACGCCAAGGGATTAACTTACGCGCCATCGCCCAACGTGATCCTTTAAATGAATATAAAGCCGAAGCCTTTCAACACTTTGAAGGTTTGCTTGATAAATTACGCGAAAGTGTGACCCAAACTTTAAGCCTTGTTGAAATTAATACAGACCCACAAGTCATGAAAGAATTAGAAGATCAAGCGCGTGAAGAGTTTGATATGAAAATGAATGAAGGCCGAATGGACCCCGCCATGATGGGAAGCCCACAAAATACCGCGCCAGCATCCCCTGCGCAAAACGCAAATAACGCGCCCAATATACAACCCTTCCCCCAAAATATCGAATTTGATGCTACCGACCAAACAACATGGGGCAAAGTGCCACGCAACGCCCCCTGCCCCTGCGGTTCAGGCAAAAAGTTCAAACATTGCCATGGGAAGGTTGTTTAAGTGCTTTTAAAGCATTAACTCTAGATTGTTTACTAGGGTGTGTCGTGGTTTCAGCTTTCCAATTTGAGTAAGCTTCCCATCCTGATATGCTAGGTATATTTTGATGTAAAAAATCTTCGGATGAGTAAAATAAAGAAATTGAAGAATCTAAATCTTTAGCTGCAATTATAGAAACTCTATCACATTCAAATTCCATTTCGTATAGCTCTTCTTCTGTCGGTTCTGAAAAATTAGGATCTATCAAATACTTCGATACGATAGTAGAAATACCAATAATCCCCACAGTCTCAAAGCTAGTTTGAAAAAGCTCATTCGAAATATTTAAACCGAGGCTTTGTATTGTAAACAAAGGTACTATAGAAAATTCCAAAGCCGCTTGCGCGAATTTTCCGCTTATAAAAGATGTAAATGTTGGAAGATTATCTAGCCGTCGAACATGCCAGAGCTCGTGACCAATAAGTGCCTTTTTTTCTTCTAATACTAAGGAATCTAAAAAATTTTCATTAATACTAATTCTATCAATGTCTGCTGAAGCATAAGTAAAAATATCGTCAGTTTTGACGGCCAAAGTTGAACTTATTCCAATATTTGAACACACATCATCTACTAAAGTTTGTATTTCCACAAATGGTTCACTTTGATTATTTACTCGTCTTTTATACGAATAAGCAAAAAATCCACTCATCGCTATTAATGGAGAACCAAATTTAGGATCATTAAATATTACAATACAGGATGCTATCGCAATAGGAGCCACAATAACTGCTGCTCTAAATAGGTTTTTTGTTCGCGCTGAGGTCTCATAGAAATACTTAATAAAAATATAAAAAATACTATAAAACCTCTTTATTAAATTATGTCAACTATTGTTTAGGCTCGGTCACCCGTATCAATCCCAGCTGGTTGCGCTCGCGCTTTACGATATCGAATTTGAAGTCATAGAAGATAAAGCTTTGGCCTGCTTCGGGGATTGTTTGGGCTTCGTGGATGATTAATCCTGCCATGGTGGAGTAATCTTCATCATCGGGTAATTCCCATTCAAATTCTCGTTTTAAATCGCGGATGGTAACATCGCCATCTACCAAATATGTGCCGTTTGTTTGTTTGCGTACGCCAATGACCGTTTCATCATGCTCATCATCAATCTCGCCTACGATTTCTTCCAAAATATCTTCTAGCGTTATAATTCCAAGATAGCTTCCATACTCATCGACAACCACGGAAAAATGCTCTTTACGAAGTTTAAAAGCCTGTAGCTGGGCATAAAGCGTTGTAGCCTCAGGCACAAACCAAGGTTCGGTTGTAAGCTCAGCAATATTTAATCCTGATAAATCTTGCCCGTTACGCTCCCGCGCTTTTAATTCACGCATTAAGGCTTTGACATGTAAAACACCAACAATATTGTCATTATCATCTTGATAAACAGGCATTCGGGTATAGGGGCTTTCCAATGCCTCCTCTATAATTTTTTCAATCTTATCCGTCGCATCAAGCATCGTAACATTACGGCGATGTGTCATAATCTCCTCAATATCAACTTCAAATAGATCAAGGACTGAACGTAACATTGCGCGTTGTTCGTGCGTTTCACTATCCACGCCCTCATGAAGTTCGATCACACCGCGTAAAACATCCATATGGGAATTTTCCCCAATACTATCCATATCCGCACCAAAAAGTTTAAGCGTTTTACGTACTATAAAATTTACCATGGCGGCAATTGGATAAAAGAGCCAAACAACAAAACGAATGATGGGCGCAATGGCTACTGACATTTTATCAGCATGGGTTAAAGCATAAGTTTTAGGGAGGACTTCTGCGAATATAAGAACCAAGACAGTCATAATTAATGTGGCATAAACAACCCCAGCCTCCCCCACCGCCTTAATAAGAAAACTGGTGGCTAAGGCCGATGCCAAAATATTAACAAGATTATTGCCAAGTAATAAAGCGCCAATCATGCGGTCTTTACGCTCACGTATTTTATTCACAATCCCTGCGCGTTTGTTGCCTTCTTTCTCCCAATTATGAAGGCGGGAACGTGACGCCGCAGTTAACGCTGTTTCAGAGCCTGAAAAAAAGCCTGATAATAAAAGTAGAATAAAAATTGACCCTATTGGAATAATCCAATCCATAATTAATGTCTTTCTATATTTGTCTATGTTCCTAGGGAATGCGATACGACGCTATGTAATTTTTGATCGTCAATATCATATGTTTGAAATGCCTTGCCAATACCGCGCGTTAGAATAAATCCTATCTTACCGCCTTTGGCTTTTTTATCTTTGGTCATTAATTCTATAATGTCTTTTGGTGATTGCTCAATGGGCGGCTCAATTTGTGATGCTTTTGTTTTAATGTCTAATTTTTGATACGCATCAATAACGCGGTTTAGGGTATCGGGCGAACATAGCCCCATCTGTACCGATAAATCAGTAGCCATAACAATACCCATTGCTACCGCCTCCCCATGTAATAATCTTCCATCATAGTGGCATGCCGCTTCTAAAGCATGACCAAAAGTATGTCCTAAATTTAAAAGAGCACGCACGCCGCCCTCATGTTCATCTGCGGCAACAATATCTGCCTTTGCCTGACAAGATGTTTGAATAGCATAGATAAGAGCTTCACTTTTTAATTGAAGAACATCTTTACTATGCTCAGCAAGCCAGTCGTAAAATTCAGCATTATTTATCAGCCCATATTTAGACATTTCGGCATATCCTGCCTTTAATTCTCTTTCGGGTAATGTCCCTAATGTTCCTATATCACAGATAACAGTTTGCGGTTGATAAAATGTTCCAACTAAATTTTTACCTTGTTGGGTATTAATACCCGTCTTCCCACCAACCGAGCTATCAATTTGTGACAAAAGCGTTGTTGGAATTTGAACATAAGCAATACCGCGCATAACGGTTGAGGCAACAAAACCGCCTAAATCACCTATGACACCACCACCAAGCGCAATCAGAACACTCTGGCGGTTTACACCCTTTTCAAGAAGCCATTCTATAACGCTTTGATATCCATCGTAAGATTTAGTCTTTTCGCCCCCTTTAATAGAAAATAATTTTGTATCGGCAGTTTTACCTGCCAAACCTTCATCAATAACTTGAGCGTAGGGGTAGACATTTTCATCATATAAAATAAAAACATGGCGTTCTTTTAAATTGTCTTTAAGTGATGGCGGCAGAAGATCGTAACATTGTTCCAACAATCCTTTACCAATATGAATATCGTAAGAGCGGTCACCCAATGAGACGGAAACTATTTTTTTATCAGTCATGATGAAAAGATATTAAGCAGGTGATAAATATTTGTATAGTGAATTAATAACATTGCTCGCAGTTTCTTCTGCTGCTTCATCCGCAACATCAATTGTTAACGTGGCATTAGAATATGTAGGATATCGTGCAGCGATCAGCTCCGCCAATACATCTTCAAGTTTTCTATCGTTAAATAAGGGTCGTCCCTTACCGCTGCCTATACGTTTGACCAACACGCCCAAATCCGCCTTAAGAAAGACAGATAGGGCAGATTTTAAAATTTCTTTACGGGTTTCTAAATTCATAAATGCCCCGCCCCCCGTGGCCAAAATACAAGGAATTTGATAGTCAAGGATTTCTAAAATATTTTGCTTTTCTGCTTGTCTAAAATAATCTTCCCCTTCTTGGTCAAAAATTTGGGAAATGCTACGCCCCTCCTTTTCCTCCAAACGATGATCACTATCAATAAAGTCTAGATTTAAGGCATCAGCCATCAATTGACCAATGGTTGTTTTTCCCGCGCCCATAAGACCAACAATAACAACAGGCTTTTCCAAATTAGCGCGGAAAAAATCAATATGGGGTGATACAAATGTCATCTTGTTTATATGTCATAATATTTAGCTAAAAACAATTATAAACTCTGTTGCAAAAAATGATTCGCTTGCCTATGGTCTGTGTCATAATTCAAAAATTTTAAAACTATGGGGAAGATTTAGCAATGTTCGCAAAATTTATAAGCTTATTGGTGCTGTTAATTATAATTGCCGGCCTTATTTATGTTGCTGTTATTGATGTCAACATTCCACAAAAGCAGCGTATTGTTAGTATTACTCCTGAAATTACTGATCTAAACACATCAGTGAACGATGAAGATATTATTTCTGAAAACAATGATGTGGTTGAATAATATGAAACTCTTTTTATCAACTTGTATTGCTTTTTTATGCTTTTGTATTCCTGTACAGGCGCAAACTTCAATTGCGCGTGAGGCCAATGCAAGTGAAGGTGCAGGGTTACTGATCAATGATTCCCAAGGGGCCTTACCCAAGGGACTATGGCGCAATAATCCGCGTTCGGAGATTATATATCTTTTAAAAAATCTTCCCGATGAAGCCCCTTTTAAAAGCATGCAAGAAATTAAACGCAATATGTTAATTTCCACCTATGATACAAGCGATATTGATAATGATGTTTCATTTGAAGTCGGTGAAGATTTATTAACCTTAAGATTACAAAAATTATTAGAGCTTGGGTTATGGGATGATGCGTACACCTTATACACCAAAACAACTAGTGATCCGGGTCAAAATAGTGCGCTTGCAAGAATAGGCATAATTTTGTCTTTATATAAAAATGGTATTGCTAATGCTTGCCTTGATCAAAAGGCATTCGGGGAACGTTTTAATGGTATTTTTTGGTCCCAAGTTGAACTTGTGTGCAAAGCTGAAATTTATAATGAATCAAGAATAAGTACGCAATTTATAAACAGCCCACTCTTAAAATCAATCTATACAAACGATGATTTTTCAATATCAGCCAATAATTTAAATGATTTAAGTTTGTTCGAGTTGTTGCTAGTGCAAATAAAAGGTAAAATTGATTATACAAATTATATGATGACCCCCAACACCCCTCCTCGTATTTTACGCGTATTTTTAAATGATGTACGTTTCCCCCTTATTGAAAAGAATGCATTAGAATCACTCGCCCGCCAAAAAGTGGTTCTGATAAATGACGAAATAAAATTACAAAAAATAGAGGGTGAAGATAATATTAATAATCAACTGTCAAATAGCATACAAAATGATGGTTTTTATTCACCCCTATTAAATGTTGCCAATTTGGTTGAAAAGAATGAACAAATCCCACAAAATTTAACTCGTCAGCTGCAAAATTCTACTTCTTCAAATCCAGAGAATTACTTTTATTTACAACTACTTAGAAAGTTTTCTTTGATTGAAGATTCTGTTGATTACACAGACGCTCAAATTGATATGGCGATGCGACGCTTTCCAACAAGAGTGGGTAAAGAAGTTAAAATATTAAAAACATGGCTTGACAATTCGGTAGAATTTTCCAATAATCCGGACAAAGTTTATGAAAAACAAATAAGCTTGGCCTCCGGTGGGGATATTGTATTCTCCGAAGACGATTGGACAAAATGGTTGGGAAAGACAACTTCAAATCAATTGGCTGGCCTTAGCTTACTTATCGTTTTGAATAACAATAAAAATATTGGTGTAAGATCGAATCAATTAATAAACGATCTGCATTATGTGGGGTTAATTGAACAATCGCATAAAATTGCCAGAGATATGACGGCACGTTTAATGCGAATAACAAATAAATAGGAGAATATATTATGGCTCGTCCAGGTCGTCCAAAAATGCCAAAGCCGGATTTACACCCGTCAGTAGAATCATTTCTAGATATGCTTACTGCTGAACGTGGCGCTGCAATGAATACCCGTCAGGCATACTGGCGTGATTTAGCAGATGTAACGCAATATCTACGCAGTGAGCGTAAAACTGATCTTGATAAGGCTTCAACGGCAGATTTAAAAGCTTACATTGAAGATCTTACAAACAAGATTCATACAAAAGGCCAAAATAAATCACAAATTGCTGTCCGTACGGTTGCCCGTCGCCTTTCTGCAATGCGTCAATATTATCGCTATCTTGTATCTGAAAATACACGCGATGAAGACCCAACATCTACAATCGACAGCCCAAAACAAGGACGCACTTTACCCAAAACATTGAGTGAAGAAGAAGTTGCACAGCTTATCAAAACAGCTGGTGAAAGCGGATCAGCCGAAAGTGTTCGTTTGGTTTGTCTTCTTGAAATGCTTTATGCAACAGGATTACGTGTTTCTGAATTGGTTGGTCTTCCTATGTCTGCGATTGGTGAAAATACCGAATTCTTGATGGTTTCAGGTAAAGGGGGACGCGAGCGTATGATCCCCTTGTCTGACCCTGCACAAAAAGCGATAAAAAATTACCTTGAACTGCGTGAGCAATTTATTGGTCAGGAAAATAAAGCAGCGCAAGATAAGTCATTTTTCCCATCTAAAACATCGGAGAGTGGTCATCTAACCCGTCAACGTTTTGCACAATTGCTCAAAGATTTAGCGCGTGATGCAAAAGTAGATGAAGACCGCGTTAGCCCTCATATCTTACGTCATGCATTTGCAACCCATCTTTTGCAACGTGGTGCAGATTTGCGTTCGGTTCAAAAAATGTTGGGTCATGCCGATATTGCTACAACTCAAATTTACACGCATATCATTAGTGAAGATTTGAAAGAAACAGTGGATGAAAAGCATCCATTAGCAAAAAAAGGGTAATTTAACCCCCATAGAATAATATATTGGGTCGTTCGGTTGCTTGTATCGGACGGCCCAATTTGTTATGAATGACACTTAAAATTTAAAATCATTCATATTTGAATATTTTAGATTTGTGGTCATTCCCGTTGGATTTAGTAACGAAGATGAAAGTATAGAATGAGTCAGCTTGATTTTGAAAAACCTGTTTTAGAGCTTGAAAGCAAGATTGCAGAATTACGCAATGTTGAAAGCGATTCTGATGTTAATATCGCATCTGAGATAACCCGCATGGAAAAAAAAGTTGATAAACTTCTTAATCAAACCTATCAAAAATTAACCCCTGTTCAAAAAGTGCAAGTGGCACGCCATCAAAATCGCCCTCATTATTTGGATTACATCAATGGAATGATTGATGATTATATGCCCCTTGCAGGGGATCGTAATTTTGGTGATGACGATGCGCTGTTGGGTGGATTGGGTCGATTTAAGGGTCAATCTGTTGTTATCATGGGTCAAGAACGTGGATCAGATACGGAAAGCCGTATCAAACATAATTTTGGCATGGCGCGTCCCGAAGGATATCGTAAAGCACAACGCCTTATGCGTATGGCTGAACAATTTCAAATTCCTATTATTACCTTGGTTGATACCGCAGGGGCTTATCCCGGCATGGGTGCCGAGGAGCGTGGGCAAGCCGAAGCCATCGCAAAATCAATAGAGACATGTTTGAATATTAAAGTTCCCGTTATCTCCATCATCATTGGTGAAGGCGGATCGGGTGGGGCTATCGCTATTGCCGCGGCAGACAGAATTTATATGCTTGAAAATTCAATCTATTCTGTCATTTCCCCCGAAGGATGTGCCTCCATTTTATGGCGCAGTAGTGATTATGCAAGCGATGCAGCAGCGGCCTTGAAACTTACCGCTCAAGATATTTTAAATCTCAAATTAATCGACAATATTATTAAAGAGCCAATTGGTGGTGCACATCGCATGCATAAACAAACGATTGCCAATGTTGCAAAACAAATTTCGACAGCTCTAGATCAACTCACCCCTTGGGATAGCGAAAAACTAATAAAGATGCGTCGTCAGAAATTTTTAGCTTTTGGTCGTAAAGAATGAATTTAAAACTTCGCGTGTGTATTTAAGCTGATTTATTTTGCTGCGTTGTTTGAAGTTGCGCCGATAAACGATCACCAATAACGTCTTGTTGCTCTTTTGTTTTACTGTATTTTAACGCACTCCAATCTGCGGTCATACCAGCGCGACGCTTCATGTTTTCAAAATTTCCATGCCCCGCTTTTTCATGCCCCGTTTCTGTAGTAGCAGAACGAAAATACAGCATTAAAAATACACGTATGGCGGCAGTTAAAGACGATTCTGGTGTTTTACGAAGGTTAATAAGCGAACATAAATCATGAATTGTACAACTTTCGCGAGCCGAAATTTGTTTTAACGCCTTCCACATTTCAGGTTCAAGACGTATAGATGTGCGTCGCCCTAATACGGTAATATTTTTTAAAATCAGCGAGCTTTTTACTGCGCCTTTATTATTGTCCTGTAACTCATTATGCTCATTCATACTTTTCCCCTTTATGAATATTAATTAATAGATATAATCAACCATTAATTGATTAATATATTCTTAAGAAACAATCATAAGGTGTATTGATGTATGCGGCAAGCTTTAATGATTTTCTATATTTTGGATAGAAAGCGCATGTATTTTATCCATAATATCACCCAAAGCGTTGTAAATCATACGGTTGCGTTCAAGCCTTGTTTTACCATCGAAATCTTTTGATGAAATTTTTATTTTAAAATGACTTTCTCCACTGCCATCATCGCCACTATGACCTGCATGCAAATGGCTTTGATTCTTTATTTCTAAAATATCGAGTGAAAGCTGTTTTTTTAATGCATTTTCTATTTGGTTTTGTATTGTCATTTTTCTTTGCTTTCTCTTTATATAAGGGTGTTAAAGCTTGTTTTAAAAATCTGATTTCGTCATAATAGAAGGATATATTTAAAAAATCTACTCAGGTTGAAAGACCCTCTTCGTGCGAAGAAATATAAATTTTATTGTAATAGAGATATGCCAAAAATTAATTTAAAACCAAATTCACCAGAGTTTGATGAAAATGCAAAGAAACATCAAAACACCTTTACCAAAGCGTGCGAGATGTATGGCTGTCCGCATGATGGAACATTTCGCGCTCCAAAGGATCGCTCCCTTTCCGATCATTACTGGTTTTGCGAGATGCATATCACTGAATATAACCGTGCATGGAATTTTTTTGATGGGATGAATACCCAAGAAGTCGAAGATCATATTTTAAAAAGCATGTTTGGCGATCGTCCTACATGGCGGTACGATATGCCCGGTATGGCCGAAGAGAATTTACGCGCCCGTGCATGGGAATTTTACGGTAAAGATGAAAATCCTGATGAGCGTGCCAGCCGTGCATGGCAAGAATATGAAACAAACCAAAATGAATTAAGCCGCCATTCGCCCGAATATGAAGCCTTAAGCATATTTGGTCTTTCCCCGCCTATGGATATTGAAGCGATTAAGAAGAGGTATAAGGAATTGGCAAAAAAATTCCATCCTGATATAAACCAAAATGACCCTAAGGCCGAAGAACGCTTGAAACAAGTGAACATGGCCTATACTGTTTTAAAACTGGCTTTCCAAAAATTTGATATGATGGAAAAAACATAAACTCTACTGACTTTAAATAAAGAAAAATATTATGTCCGACCTTTCTGCCCAAAATTTATCTGCCCAAGAAAAAGAAGTAAATAGCGCCTCTTTTGATATAACACGTGTTGTTAATAAAGATGGAAAATACAGCTCCATACCCGATACAAAATACGATGTGCGGGAAACATTTGGTATTGATATTGATTGGCAAGTGCCCGGATTTAAAGAAGAGAATGCGAATGTCCCAACTATTGATCCCACCTATCAATTTGACCCTGAAACCACAATTGCCATCTTGGCAGGGTTTGCCCATAACCGCCGTGTCATGGTTCAAGGATATCATGGAACAGGAAAATCAACCCATATTGAACAAGTTGCCGCTCGCCTAAACTGGCCATGCGTGCGTATCAATATGGATAGCCATGTGAGCCGGATTGATTTATTGGGCAAAGATATGATTGTTTTACAAGATGGGAAACAAATCACCCGCTATCAAGAAGGGTTATTGCCTTGGGCGATACAAAATCCTGTTGCGCTTGTTTTTGATGAATATGATGCAGGGCGTCCCGATGTGATGTTTGTTATTCAACGTATTTTGGAGGCTGAGGGGAAGCTAACCTTACTCGACCAAAATGTTGTCATACGTCCGCACCCTGCCTTTCGATTATTTGCAACGGCAAATACAGTAGGGCTTGGCGATACAACAGGTCTGTATCACGGGACACAGCAAGTAAACCAAGCGCAGATGGATAGATGGAATATTGTCGCCCAACTTAATTATCTATCGCATGAAAAGGAAATGGATATTGTTACCGCTAAAATGCCCGATATGGATAATGCAGAAGGTAAGGAAACTATTGATTTAATGGTGCGTATGGCATCCCTCACCCGCCAAGGATTTATCAATGGCGATCTTTCTACATTGATGAGCCCGCGTACAGTTTTAAGCTGGGTCGATAATTATAAAATCTTTGGAGATCGTGATTTGGCTTTTCGTTATGCTTTTATAAACAAATGCGATGATGCCGAATGGCCCACAATTGCCGAATATTACCAACGTTGCTTTGGCGTGGATTTGCTTGAAAATATAAAATAAATGTCTGACGACAAAAATAATTCAGAAATAATAAAAGGGGCTACCGCCGCCACCTTACGCGCGTTAGCAGGTAAGCGTGATTTTGAGGTGAGTTTTAGCGCGACCGAACGCCTTGACCGTCCAACAAAACCACAGGAGGATCGAACCTCCCTTCCCTTTCCTGAACAAAAAATGGACAGTAAATCCTTATCGTATTTACGCGGGGCATCGGATGCGAAGGCTTTAAAATTACAGCATCATGCCGCCACTATACACGCCCAAAATGCGCCGATGGATTTAACCGCGCGCGCAGTTTTCGATGCGATGGAGCAAGCACGATGCGAGGCAATTGGCGCCAATCAAATGGTGGGGGTAAAACAAAATCTTCAACAAACTTTAAACGAAAAATGCGCCCGCCTTGGCCTTGATAAAATTCAAGAGCGCGAGGATGTTACTCTTGCTGATGCCATTCATCTCTATACTATTTCTAAATTAACCAAGCAAAAGCCGCCAAAAAATGGAAAACGTGCTTATGATAAATGGGCGCAATGGATTGAAGAAAAAATCGATCCTGCAAAGTTTGAAACACTTCAAAACGCCTTAGAAGATCAAAAGAAATTTGCCGCATTATCACGCGATATTATGGCAGGCTTAGATATTATTCCAAGTGATAGTGATACTGATGATGGGGCGCAAGAAACCCTAGCAGAGCAAGAAGGGCAAAGTGATGAACAAAATCAAAATGAAAATGCCGAAAACGACAGTGATGACGAAACTGCCGAACAAGAATTGGGCGATAGCGATTTAGAAGAATCAGGTGAGAGCCAACCTAGCGATACAGATGATGATGACAGCATAAATGAAGAACAAAGTGATGGCGATTTGGCAGATCCGTCCGATAATGGTGAAGCCCCCCAACCTGATATGAATCGCCCCGATAGCCTAACCAATGGTGCGGACGGCAGATACCCAATTTATACCCGTCAGTTTGATGAAATTATATTGGCCGAAGATTTAGCCGATGCAGAAGAGCTTACCCGTCTTCGAACGATGTTAGATAAACAACTCAAAAATCAAATGGGGTTGGTTACAAAATTGGCCAATCGCCTGCAACGCAAATTAATGGCGCGACAACAAAGAAGTTGGCAGTTTGATTTGGAGGAAGGATATCTTGACCCTGCAAAATTAACGCGCATTATTACAGGGGATCAGGTTCCCCGCGCCTTTAAACGTGAAACAGAAAATGAATTTCGCGATACGGTTGTGACAATTTTGATTGATAATTCAGGCTCTATGCGGGGTCGCCCCATTGCCATTGCCGCATTATGTGCTGACATTCTCACTCAAACACTTGAGCGGTGTGGGGTAAAAGTTGAGATTTTAGGCTTTACCACCCGCGCATGGAAAGGTGGAAAATCACGCGATTTATGGATTGATAATGGTCGCCCCCCTATGCCGGGTCGTCTCAATGATATCCGTCATATTATTTATAAAAGTGCAGATGCCCCTTTTCGCCGGTCTCGTAAAAACCTTGGCCTTATGCTTAAAGAAGGTATTTTGAAAGAAAATATTGATGGCGAGGCATTGGTATGGGCGCATAATCGTCTATCGCGTCGTGCCGAACAACGTAAAATCTTGATGGTTATTTCCGATGGGGCACCCGTTGATGATTCTACTTTATCTGTTAACCCTGCCAATGTTTTGGAGCTTGATTTACGCCATGTTATTGATTGGGTTGAGAAAATCAAACAGGTCGAATTAACTGCTATTGGTATTGGTCACGATGTTACCCGTTACTATTCCCGCGCGCTCACCATTGCCGATGCCGATCAATTGGCAAGTGCATTGATTAGTCGATTGGAATCATTATTTAAGTTGACATAATAAAATAATTTGATATTTTATATGCTATGTCTAATGAGAGTAAAATTTATAAATTACGCATTGAAGCCTATAAAAACGCGGCCGGAGCAATGAATGATATCAAAGATCCTGCAAAAAAAGAGCAAGCTTACCGTGCCTCAATGATGGTTGCTCATGAACTGGAAAGAATGGTTGGAACGCACAATGCACTTAAAAAGATTGGCTTAGGTTAAGCTGCGTGCTCTTCTTCAAACTTAACAAGCTTTCCTGAATGAGGGTCTTGATGAACCAAAATTGTATTATCAGTGATAATTGCTTCGCTGATTGGTTTTTTATGCGGGGCATTCACCGCACGGGATTCAGCTTCTTTTGAAAAAGAATATTCTGGTTTTTCTGGCAGTTCTTGAAAGTTATCAACCATCTTTGTCATTGTGTCGGTCATGGCGCGTAACGTTTCGTTAAAACCTGCTACCATACCTGCAACCATATCCATTTGATCTTTTTGAAATTTGCCAAAATTATCCATGATTTTTGATTGCAAATCTTGCGCACTAGATTGTTGTTCCACCAAATCATAAAATGGTTTGAAATAGGCACTAGCCTCTTTTTGGTTGGCTGGTTTTTGAATTGGAATCGTAAAACCATATTGCGCGGCATAGGGCCCACGTTGCACCACATCGGAAAAACAAGATCGCCGCCTTATATATAGACTGCTCGCAGAAAAAATCTTACTAAGATAGCCACAGCCAGTCCCAGCAATTCCTTGCTCAAAGCTCATTACACACACACTCTTTATTCTTTTATTGATAAAATGCTATCACTAGTTTTTCTAAAAAAAAACACTTTTTTTCACTTTTTTAAAAAAATTTTTCTAGACTTTCAGTTTTTAAAGAAAACTATAATATCCCTGCCTATGATTTTTTGTCACAAATTTTTTTAAAACCTAATAATCGTCTTGCTTTCCATGGTGAATAATTTAATTTTGTTTTTATGAGCGATAATAAAAATAAATCATTTAAAAATAATATTTATAAGCCAAAATCTGTGAGTGGATTTCCCGAATGGCTTCCCGAAGAAAGATTGGTTGAACAACGATGGTTCGATCATCTTCGAAAAGTGTTCGAATCCTATGGTTTTTGTTCTATCGAAACCCCAAGTGTAGAGGAAATTGATATCCTTGTTGCCAAGGGCGAAGTCGATAAAGAAATTTATGTTTTAGAGCGCCTTCATAAAGATGAGGAATCGGATAAAGAATCCCGTCTCGCCCTTCATTTTGATCAAACGGTTCCATTTGCGCGCTATACGGCACAACATTTTAATGAACTGGTTTTTCCTTTCAAACGCTATCAAATGCAGCGTGTATGGCGTGGTGAGCGTCCACAAATGGGGCGCATGCGTGAATTTTATCAGTGCGATATTGATGTGATAAATGTTGATAACCTCCCCCTCTCTTTTGATGCCGAAATCCCCGCAATGGCATATGAAGCATTAGATGGATTAAATATTGGTCGTGTGCAGATTCGCATAAGCAATCGTAAAATTCTACTGGGTCTTTTGGCTCATTTAGAAATTGAAGATGTCATTTCAATTACCCGTATTATTGATAAAATTGAAAAGCTGGATCATGAAGTGATTGAGCAATTGTTAAAAGATGAGTCCTTAACGCAAGAGCAAATCAACAAAATTCTTTATTTAGCACAAACAAAAGGAACCGCAGATAATATCAAAGCGCTAAATGCTGAAAATGATATGATGCGCGAGGGGATTGAAGAGATATGTTTGGTATTAAAAAATCTTTCTCATCTACCGGAACATGCCGTTATTGGTGATTTATCTATTGTACGGGGTTTAGATTATTATACTGGTACGGTCTATGAAACACAATTGCTTGATGTGCCTGAATTTAATGGGTCGGTATGTTCGGGCGGGCGTTATGATGATTTAGCGGGCAGCTTTATTAAAAAGCATTTGCCTGGGGTTGGAATTTCAATTGGATTTAGTCGTTTATTCGATGTGATCCGACAATCACGCCCAGATCTATTAAATATCGGACCAAAATCCCCTACGGATATTCTGATTTATAGCGAAGATATTGATTTAGCGCAAAATGTGACAAATGCAGCACAAACTCTACGCCAACGCGGATATAATGTTGAAACCTATCATACGGTTAAAAAATGGGAAAAGCATCTGAAATACGCGAAAAATAAAGAAATTCCTTACATTATGTATGTAAAGGAAAATAGCGTTTTTGAAGTAAAAAATTTAACACATGGTGAGCAAACAAAATCAACACCACAAGATTGGAATAAAGATTAATCACTTAAAACTTTTATTCTTTCAACCATTGCGAAAAAACCATTACGGCGGTTGGGGGATAGATGTTGATTCAATCCGATTTCTTCAAATATTTGATTTATATTAATTTTACTTATTTCATCGGCTGTTTTTCCTTGATAAGCGATAAAAAGGATTGCCATTAATCCGCGCACAATATGCGCATCACTGTCCCCTATAAATAGATAATGCCCACCTTCATCTGTATTGCAGATAAGCCAGACTTGTGAAGTGCATCCTTTAACGATTGTATCTTCATTTTTCAATTTTTCTTCCATTCGGGGGAGTGTTTTACCCAAATCAATCAAGTATTTATAACGATCTTCCCAATCTTCAAAAAGCAGAAAATTATCTTTTAATTCTTGTAAATTTGGTTGAGACATATTTGATAACCTATTGAGCGTGTTAATTATTTATTCATCTGTATGATTTATTAAGGAAGAGCAACCACATTGTAAAGTGTTTTGCATGACGCATAAAACGCATATGGAAGATAAAAAATTTCGCATTAACTCCTTGCATGGAATGATATCAGTAGGCTACTTTTGATGTATTGATTCATGTCGATCAATGTCATAGCATCAAATATAGTAACAAAACCAATAATATAACGAATATATAATTAAATAGGCAATTTTATGAGTAAATCAGACGATAGCAGCGATAGCAAAAATATCCTTTACTGCTCCTTTTGCGGGAAAAGTCAGCATGAGGTGCGTAAACTTATCGCTGGGCCAAATGTATTTGTTTGTAATGAATGTGTTGAACTTTGTATGGACATCATTCGTGAAGAAGACAAATCACAATTGGTTCGTGGTGAGGATGAAGGCGTCCCTAGCCCAAGTGAGATTAAAGGATTTCTTGATGACTATGTAATTGGTCAAGAAAGCGCAAAACGTGTTTTATCGGTTGCAGTGCATAACCACTATAAGCGTCTTGAACACGGGCAAAATGGTAAAGACGATATTGAAATTTCAAAATCTAACATTCTTATCCTCGGTCCAACGGGGTGTGGTAAAACACTTTTGGCGCAAACATTGGCGCGGGTTATTGATGTTCCCTTCACAATGGCAGATGCAACAACATTAACCGAAGCGGGATATGTTGGTGAAGATGTTGAAAATATCGTTCTCAAGCTATTGCAAGCGTCAGATTATAATGTTGAGCGCGCACAACGGGGTATCGTCTATATTGATGAAATTGATAAGATTAGCCGTAAATCCGATAATCCTTCCATTACTCGTGATGTATCGGGTGAAGGGGTTCAACAAGCGCTTCTCAAATTAATGGAAGGAACGGTTGCGTCTGTTCCCCCTCAAGGTGGACGTAAACACCCTCAACAAGAATTTTTACAAGTCGATACCGTTAATATTCTATTTATCTGCGGTGGTGCCTTTGCAGGGATTGAGAAAATCCTTGCGAATAAAGATCGTGGTCAAACCCTTGGCTTTGGTGCGGAAGTAAAACCACCTGAAGAAGGTAATGTTGGCGAACTTTTGAAAAATCTTGAGCCTGAAGACTTGGTTAAATACGGCTTAATCCCTGAATTTGTTGGACGTCTGCCTTTAATTGCAACGCTTGAAAATCTTGATGAAGAAGCGCTTGTGACTATTTTAACCGAACCTAAAAATGCGTTGGTAAAACAATTTAAAACATTATTTAAAATGGAAGATGCCGAGCTTGAGTTTACCGATGATGCGCTTACAGCAATCGCGGAATTGGCGATTAAACGTAAAACAGGGGCACGGGGATTGCGTTCCATCATGGAAAGTATGTTGTTGGATACAATGTATGAACTTCCCGATATTGAAAATCTTGAAAAAGTGATCGTTACTGCAGATGTTGTAAGGGGAAAGACACAGCCCGAATTTGTAAAATCTGATAAGAAAAAAGCGAAAAAGAAAGCTGATAAAACAATTAAAAAAGATGATAGCAATAAAAACGACGATGATGAGATTGCCGCCAACAGCTAATCTAATTTTATTTATATTTTGTTATATAGGAGTAATTAATGTCTGCAGCCCCTAAAATTTTACCACTTGAAGATAAGAAATACCGTCTTATCACCCGCTCCGACATGGATGGTTTGGTATGCGCGGTTCTATTGCGTAAACTTGGCATTATTAATGAGGTCAAATTTGTGCATCCAAAAGATATGCAAGATAATCTTATCGAAGTCACACAAAATGATATTTCAACCAATCTTCCTTATGTAGAAGGTATTTATATCTGTTTTGACCATCATGATAGCGAGGCAACCCGCATAGGCGGTAAAAAAGACAATCATATTATGGTAGCGGACGCAAAATCTGCGGCACGTGTAGTTTATGATTATTTTGGTGGGAAAGATGCTTTTCCCGATATTACAGACGAAATGATGGAGGCTGTTGATAAGGCGGATTCTGCCAGCTTTACCAAGGCTGATATTATTGACCCCCATGGGTGGGAACTTTTAAGTTTTCTTATGGATTCGCGCACTGGCTTGGGTCGTTTCCGGGATTTTAATATTTCAAATTTCGAATTAATGATGAAATTAATTGAAGTTTGTGAAACCACACAAGATATCAATGAAATTTTAAATATGCCCGATGTTTATGAGCGGGTTGAGATTTTCCGCGAACATCAACAAAAATTTAGAGAACAGATTGAGCGTTGTTCCGTTGTTCATAAAAATATTGTGGTTCTTGATTTACGCAATGAAGAAACCATCTGGGCAGGAAATCGGTTTATGATTTATGCGCTTTTCCCACAATGTAGCGTTTCTATCCATGTTTTGTGGGGGCGTAACAAACAAAATACTGTTTTGGCGGTTGGAAAATCAATTTTGAATAAAACCTCTCAAACGCATATTGGTAATTTGATGCTTGAATATGGTGGCGGTGGTCATACTGCAGCAGGAACATGCCAGGTCAATAATTTAAAAGCAGATGAAATCTTGGAAGAAATTATCGAAAAAATTCAAAAAAGTAGTTAGTTTTTACCCCTCTTTTTTGAACCCTTACCAAATAGATTCGTATAAATAATTATGAGCTCTGCATCCCCTACTGCCATTGTCTGGTTTCGGCGTGATTTACGCCTTTGTGACAACCCTGCCCTTCATGCCGCTTATGAAAATGGTTATAAAATAATTCCACTTTATATTCTAGATGATGTGAACCCTAGTGAAGGTGAAAGATTAGGGGGGGCGCATCGTGTATGGCTTCACCATGCTTTGAATGATTTAGATCAATCCCTTTCGAATCATCTGGTTTTACAAAAAGGGAATGCAAAAAAAATAATCGAGGATTTGATAGAAAAAACTGATTCAAAAGCCATTTTTTGGAATAGATGTTATGAGCCATGGCGTATTGATCGTGATAAAAAGATTAAATCTGACTTAGAAGATAAAAATATTGATGTTCATAGTTTCAATGGATCTTTGTTATGGGAGCCTTGGAAGATTAAAAACCAATCTGGAAAATTTTATAAAGTTTTTACCCCTTATTATAAAAAAGGATGTTTGCATGCCGAATCCCCCCGTGAGCCGTTAGAGCGTCCCTCCCATCTTACTTATGCCGCCTCAGATAACCTTGGGTATAAATTAGAGGACCTTGAACTCATTCCAAAAAATGAAGGAAATTGGCATGAAATTTTAGCAGGGCATTGGCGTATAAGCGAAGAAGGCGCGCAAAAGCGTCTTGATGATTTTCTTGATGATGGGTTAAATGATTATAAAGAAGGCCGTAATTTCCCTTCGAAAGACAATGTTTCCATGCTTTCCCCTTATTTAAAATGGGGGCAAATTTCGCCTAACCAAGCATGGTATGCGGCGCAAGAACGGGGAACAGCCGAAGGGTGGGAACGTGACCGTGACCATTTTTTGAGTGAATTGGGATGGCGTGAATTTTCTTACAACCTCCTCTATCATTTTCCAAAGTTAAAATGGGAAAATATGCAGGAAAAATTTAATAATTTCCCATGGCGAGAAGACAATAATAGTGATTTAGAACGCTGGACAAAAGGTCAAACTGGGTATCCTTTGGTCGATGCCGCCATGCGCCAATTGTGGGAAACGGGGTATATGCATAACCGTTTACGCATGTTGGTCGGCTCCTTTTTGGTTAAACATTTGCTTATCCATTGGCATCGTGGGGAAGAATGGTTTTGGGACTGCCTCGTCGATGGGGACCCCGCCAGCAATACCGCCAGTTGGCAATGGATTGCAGGATGCGGTGCGGATGCCGCCCCCTATTTCCGAATTTTTAACCCCATTTTACAAAGCAAGAAATTTGATGGGGATGGTGATTTTATTCGTCAATACGTGCCTGAATTGAAAGATTTATCAAACGAATATCTACACGAACCATGGAATGCCCCCGATGATGTCTTGGATAAAGCAAACGTAGTTCTAGGGAAAACCTATCCCAAACAAATTATTGAGCATTCTGCCGCCCGTGACCGTGCCATGAACGCATATCAATCTGTCAAAAGCGATTCATAATCGCTATACTTATTGAATGAATCAAATTCTTTACCCTCCCCCTCTTCATAAAGGGGATGTTATTGGTGTTATGGCAACATCTTGCCATGTTGCGCGGGAAACTATTCTGACCGCAACGAATTTTATGGAAGCTGAAGGATATAAAATATTTGTACATGAGCAAACCTTTAATCAACACCATCAATCCGCAGGAACAGCGCAAGAGAAAGTGGATGCTTTGCATGATTTATTTTCCAATAAAGATGTAAAGGCCATTATTGGCGCCCGTGGGGGCAACCGCTCCTCCACCATGCTTGATAAATTAGATTATGATCTTATCCGCAATAATCCAAAAATTTTGATAGGGTATAGTGATTTAACCGCGCCTTGTAATGCTATTACCTCAAAAACGGGACTTGTCACATTTCATGGCCCTCTTTTTCGTGAACTTCCGATGCATCAAGATTATCGCATGATGATAGATGTTCTATGTGGTAAACAAACCTGTCTTAATCTAGAAAACTGTACTTTTATTCAAACAAGTAAAAATGAAATAAAAGGAAAAATCATTGGTGGTAATTTAAGCGTACTCCAAGGATTAATTGGAACGCCCTATCAGCCTGATTTTGATGGTGCTATTCTTATTTTGGAGGATGTTGCAGACCATATAAGTCGATATGACCGTATGTTTTGCCATCTTCGTAATGCAGGTGTTTTACAAAATCTTTCTGCGCTTATTATTGGTTGTTTTTCTGATATGAAGGATAGTGAAAGCAATCCCTTTGGCTTTACATTACGTGATATAATCGAAGAACATACATCTGGTGCAACCTACCCCATCATTATGGATGCCCCATTCGGACATGAGGGGATTTTGAAAACTTTACCAATTGGTGCGAATGCCACCTTGAAAAAAAGGCAATTATCTTTTAAAGCAGTCCAATAAAGATTTTTAGCTATTTTATAAGTTTTCGCTTCTCATTTAGAATAGAAATGAGGCGCGAAATATTCTTTTCGTTGAGCCGTTTTTGCGTTATACAAGGCAAGTGGCGCAACGAATATTCTGCATATTTTAGCGACATTTAACGCCGTAGAACTTAAAATAAGGCCAACGATGACTTTTGTAGTGACAGATGTTTGTATCAAATGCAAATACACCGATTGTGTAGAAGTTTGCCCTGTCGATTGTTTTTATGAGGGGGAAAATATGTTAGTTATCCACCCAGATGAATGTATTGATTGCGGCGTTTGCGAACCGGAATGTCCTATTGAAGCAATTTTACCTGATACCGAAGAAGAATCGGAAAAATGGGTTGAGTTTAATCGGGAGTATTCTGAAAAATGGCCAGTCATTACAACTCAAAAAGATCCACTGCCTGAGGCTGAAGAGTTCAAAGATGTAAAAAACAAGTTAGAACAATACTTTAGCGAAAAACCCGGAGATGGTGATTGAAGTTAAAAATTGCCTTGAAATAAGATTTTTGTTGCATTTTAACAATTTGTTAAGTATAGTCCAATAATGGCAAGACGATAAAGCGGTATTGGGCAAGCGAATTTTCCGACATTTAATATGTCGTTGATACATTCGCCTTCATATATAAAGAATTATCCAATCGTATCCATAAGGATTTTAAGAAAAAACGAACTTATACAAAAGTTCGTTTGTTTTATTTTCTGATAAATCAAAAGATTAACAAAAGTTTAACATTTAATTTGAAAGAGGTATTTTTATGGCTGATAACGATAATTTCGCAAAAGGTGATTACGTGGTTTACCCTGCACATGGTGTAGGCATGATTGAAGGTGTTGAAACAGCTAATATTTCTGGAATGGAAATTAAACTTTACGCCATTAGTTTTGAAAAAGATCGTATGCGCCTTAAAATACCGATGATGAAGGCGAAAGAGTCTGGCTTGCGTAAATTATGCACGACAACACGTTTGAAAGATGCGCTTAAAACCTTAAAAGGAAAAGCCCGCGTTCGTCGCACAATGTGGAGCCGCCGCGCACAAGAATATGAAACAAAGATTAATTCTGGTGACCCTATCATGATTGCCGAAGTTCTTCGTGACCTTAAGCGTAGCAATGATGATAATGAGCAATCATATTCAGAACGTCAGATTTACCAATCCGCGCTTGAGCGTTTGGCTCGTGAAGTAGCTGCAGTTGAAAAAACATCGGAAGCCGATGCAACAATGCGTCTTGAAAAAATCATGGGTACAGAAGGCAACGCGAAAAGCATGCCTGCTAACGATATGATGAAAAAAGCGGCATAGTTTAAAATTTTTTAAGAATACTTATTAAGGCGAGGATTAACCCTCGCCTTTTTTGTGCTCTAATCATAATCATGGGAATAAAATTTAAATTTTCCCTTTCCTATTTTACCGAATACCTTCATAATTTATTGATAACTAAGGGTTCTCCTTATTTTCTTCATGCTTTTGGCGTTTAAGACGTCGTGGCTTCACAAAATTTAATATATGACTTGCTGGAAAATCACCTTGTGTAATCAGCCGACCAATTATAAATTCTCTGCTATGGGTATCCCGCACCGGATATGGGCGGTATCGTCTATCCACGGAGATATAAACAAGCTTATCAACATTCATGATGCTATTTTCAATTGCGTCAAACCGGGCGATCGCGTTGTGTATCTAGGCAATTATACGGGTCAAGGTAAATATTCGCGTGAGACAATTGAGGAAATTTTACTATTTCGTCGCCTTATCATGTCAAAACCTGGCATGAAAGCCTCTGACCTTGTCTATCTCAAAGGACGGCAGGAGGCCAATTGGCAAAAACTTTTACAATTACAATTTGAATTATTCCCATCGGATAGCTTGTTATCGCTTTTAGGGATGGGAATGGGTACAACATTGGAAAGTTATGGCCTTTCCCCGCATGATGGTATTGTTGCGGCACGGGAGGGGGCTTATTCACTTTCCAAATGGGTAACATCTGTGCGTCATGCTGTTTTTCAAAATCAAGGGCATGATGCCTTTATGATGCATCAGGTGCGTGCCGCCTATACAAATTTTGATAAAGACCGCTATCCCGTATTATTTGTAAATGCAGGGATTGATTTTGAAAAGTCACTTGATGATCAACAAACAAGCTTTTGGGATGCGGAAGTTGATTTTATGACCCTTCGTGATCCCTATAATCCTTTTGAGAAAATTATTCGCGGATTTGATTCAACCCATAAGGGGATTTATCTTAATGGCGTGTCTGCCTCCCTTGATGGGGGATGTGGGTTTGGGGGTTCTCTTGTGTGTGCCTCAATGACAGGAACTGGCGAGATTGACCAGCTGATGGAAGCTTAAAGTCTAAATATTAAAAGCCCCAAAGAAAAGGGACTTTTAATTTATAATTTTAATTAACGACAATTTTATAGGGTTGCCCTGATACAATTCGTGAATTAGGCGATAAACCATTTAACACTAAGAAATGTTTGCGTTTATCGCCAGTAACATCCATTTTTGCAGCCATTGTGTCAATTGACGCACCCGATGGGGCATTAATGACACGCAAAGTTTTCGCACGAATTGAATATTTCTCAGAAGCACTTAAGCGGCGTAAGCTATAGGTTGTTGATTTTAATTCATTTACAAATGCATTTGATACACCTTGTGGGATCGCCATTTGAAAACGGAAAAACTCCCCTGGTTTCCATTCAACAACAGTAACACGGATATTTGCTTGCTTGCCTTGAACATTACCTGCAAATCCTGCCGTAGCCGCATTCATGCCATTAACAGTGATACGTTCTGCTGCACCAGTATTTTGCCCTTTCAACACTTTTTGCGTAAGAAAATTATAGGGATCAGGTTTAGATGAATCTTTAACAGCATCAAATAAAATAACACTGCCATTGGGATGTGTCGCGGCCACTTCAGTTTGACCGTTTATAATTTTTGAACCTTCTGGCACGGTAAAGGCAAAACCCATGACTGGATGATAAAAAGTATTACCACGGGCAAATCCTTGATCTGCGCTATCACCATATGTAAGCCCATTTATTTTTTGTAAAAAAGCGTTACGGTTTTCAACATTGCTTGCAGGGAATTGAGCCGCAGCAGCGCGTGCTTGTTGCACACGATTTGCTGTAATAGGGTGCGTTGAAAAGTAGTTAAAATTGCTTTTCCCGCCACTTTCAAGCTTGCTTTGTGCATCAAGACTGGAAAGAAAAGTTGCCATTGCCATAGGGTTATATCCCGCACGATGTAAATAACGCACGCCTAAATCATCGGATTCATGCTCCTGCCCACGTGAATATGACGACAAATACAAACCTGAGCCTAAATTGGCAGCTTGCGCGGCGGCACTACTGCCTGTTGCAATACCTATTGCGGCGGCGCCTATATTAACCAATGTTCCTTGTGACATACGTTCTGCCGCATGGCGGGCGGTAATATGTCCAATCTCATGCCCGATCACCGCGGCCAATTCAGCCTCACTATTTGCCAAGGTTAAAAGACCACGCGTTACATAAACATATCCACCCGGTAGGGCAAAAGCATTTACAGTTGGTGAATCGATTGTATAAAAACGATAGGTTACGTCAGAACGTTCTGTATTGGCCGCAACCTTTTGACCAATTTGGTTCACATAACTGGCAATTGGCCCTGTCATAAATTTACCAAATTGGGATTCAATCTTTGCATGTTCTTGCGCCCCTATTTGTGCCTCCTGCGCAGCGGGAAGCAATCCTGTAAATTGGCGATCACCAGTGGCAGGATTAACCGAACAAGCCACAATCCCCGTTAAAGCAATTAAGAGGATAGCTGTAAAAGATTTCTTGCTAAATACAGTCGATTTCGTCCATTTTGATGTTATGTTGAATTTCATATATATGTCTGCCTTAATGGGATTATTATTTTTTCCAAATATCGTTATTGCAAATAACAACAGCAATATTAAGGCAAAAGTTCCCAACGATTTGTCTTATTTGCAAATATCATTGGATGATTGGAAAAACAATAAAGAAATTAAGCAAACCAAAACAGGGCAAATTGATAAGATAATTGACCCCCTCACCTTGCTTTTAAAAGATGGAACGATTATTCGACTGGCATCAATTGATGTTCCAATGCATAAACATGAGAATGATTTTGATGCCTTATCTTATTTAAAAGAACTTTTGCGTGAAAATACCAAAGTCTTTATCTTTCAAACACGACAAGCAAAGTCTGGCCGTATCAATAGGATGGACCATCAATTGGCGCATATTGTCACCCAAAATGACCATATTTGGATACAAGGCAGTATGCTCAAAAATGGTTTTGCCCGTCTTTACACCGCACCAAAACATGATGAACTTTTGAATGAAATGATTATGGCGGAGAATATCGCAATAACGCATAAAAATAATCTTTGGTCAGATACCTCTCAATTTAAAATACTAACGCCATTGGAAACCTCAGATAATTTAGGGAATTTTTCGATTATTGAAGGAACAATCCAAAAGGTTGCAACTGTTCGTAATAATGTCTATCTCAATTTTGGAAAAGATTGGAAAACTGATTTTACCGTTATGGTTTCCCCTATGATCCGTAAAGATTTCGCACGGCAAAATATTGATCTGCTTTCGCTTGGCAACCAAGCGGTTCGCGTTCGGGGATGGTTGAGAGAGTATAATGGAGCGTTCATCGAGTTAGAAGACACTGCCCATTTGCAAATCCTGGACAATCCTTCTAATCTTGATAAAAATAATACTATTGAGAATGAAGAATGAGCCAGGTTCAACAAGTTATAAAAGAAGGGAAAACCCAGTTTGATTTATTCCCAGATATACAGCCCTATTCATCAGGTTATTTAGCCGTTGAAACCCCCCATGAAATTTATTGGGAACAATGCGGTAATCCCGATGGGGTTCCTGTAGTTTTTCTACATGGTGGGCCAGGTGGAAAATGTAGCCCGAAAAGCCGACGGTATTTTGATCCTAATCATTATCGTATTGTACTTTTTGATCAACGTGGCGCGGGACGCTCCACCCCCCCTGTTTGCTTAGAAAATAATTCACCCGTCCATCTGGTAAATGATATTGAAGTGTTACGAAAACATCTGAATATTGATACTTGGCATGTATTTGGCGGGTCGTGGGGATCAACGCTCGCCCTTTTATACGCATCTGCATATCCTGATAAAATAAAAAGTCTGATATTACGCGGTATATTTTTGATGGAAGCGCAAGATATAAACTGGCTTTATCATGACAATAAAAATATCTTTCCCGAAGCGTGGGAGGAGTTTGCCCATTATATTCCCGAAGATGAACGTAAAGATTTAATTGCTGCTTATTACAAACGTTTAACAACTGATGACAAAAAAGAAAAATATGAAGCAGCGATGATGTGGAGTTTGTATGAAAGTGCATGTGCCTCTCTCATTCCAAATTATGAAACCATTACAACGCCCGAACAATTGGCTGATGCCGCTGCTATCGCAACGATTGAAGCACATTTTTTTAAAAATTATCTTATTCAATCTAAAGATAGTATTTTGAAAAAAGTTGACCGGTTTAAACATATTCCTGGTATTATTGTGCAAGGCCGATATGATATGGTTTGCCCGATTATATCAGCCCATCGTTTACATGAAAAATGGCCTGAGGCAGATTATGTTATCGTGCCCGATGCGGGACATTCATCGTCCGAGCCTGGAATTTTATCTCGCCTTGTTGAGGCAACAGAAAATATGAAATCAATTAAATAAAAACTATAGATAAGGATAAAAGATGTCTTTTAAAACCATTCACGATTTTGACCTAGCCGACAAAGTTGTATTATTGCGCGTTGATTTAAACGTACCTGTAGATGAAGAAGGAAACATTACTGACTTTACAAGAATTGATCGTCTTAAACCAACCATTGATTATTTAAAAAATAATGCAAAAAGCATTATAATTTTGTCCCATTTTGGTCGTCCCAAGGGGGAGGAAAACCCAAAATTCAGCTTGTCTTTTTTACCACAAATTTTATCAAAACGATGGGATACAAAAATTGGTTTTGAAGAAGATGAAGGGCAAATCATTTTGAAAGAAAACTTACGATTTAATAAAGGTGAGGAATCCAATGATCCCGAATTTGCTAAAAAATTAGCAAGCCTTGGCGATATTTTTATCAATGATGCCTTTTCTACCGCGCATCGCGCCCATGCCTCCACCGAAGGAATCACACATTATTTACCAAGCGGTGCAGGTCTATTGATGGAAGCGGAGTTAAACGCATTAACAACAGCATTAGAAAATCCACAAAAGCCAGTCATGGCAATTGTTGGTGGAGCAAAAGTTTCGACAAAATTAAGTGTGCTTCATAATCTAGTTAAAAAAGTTGACTACCTTGTTCTAGGAGGGGGAATGGCCAATACATTTTTGATGGCCAACAATCAAGAAATGGGGAAATCTTTAAAAGAGCCTGATATGATTAACGAAGCACGGGAAATTCAACGTACCGCTACCGCAAATGGCTGTAGAATAATTTTACCACAAGATTGTGTTTTGGTTGATGATTTAAAAGAAGGTGCGCCAAGTCAAACAACAACCCTTCCCCATTTTGATGAAGAAAAAGAATCTGTAGATGCGGGTGAAAAATCTATCGCAAATATATCTAAGATTTTAGAAGAATGTAAAACCGTTCTTTGGAATGGCCCTTTGGGTGTGTTTGAAATTAAACCTTTTGATAATGCGACAAACAAGGTTGCACAAAAGGTTGCTACCCTTACAAAATCAAAAAATCTTATTAGTGTTGCAGGGGGTGGTGATACTGTCTCCGCCCTTGATAATGCCGGTGTTGTTGATGATTTTAGCTATATTTCAACTGCGGGGGGTGCATTTTTAGAATGGTTAGAAGGTAAAGAATTGCCGGGCGTTGCCGCATTATCTTCAAATAATAAAAAAGCGGCCTAATCCATAAGCCGCCTTTTCATTTGAAGGAAATCTGTATTTTAATGGCGGCTTGATGCCAATATATCTTCGGCCATTGATTGTTCTATAGTTTCATAATATTTGATCGCATTGCTTAATTGTGAATGCTGAATAATATTATTGTCACGAAGGCGTGATGTTAATAAATAAATATTAATAAAATCTGCTTTTGAAATATTCATCGCTTTGCAGGCAATCGCTAAACCTTGGCCTTTATCTTGGCGTAACATTTTCTCTGCAATATCTAATGGAATACCGCAATAAACCGTGAAACAAGCGATAAATGTCGAAACCTGCCCACGTTTTAGATAATTGACCATCTCATAAGCGGTTAACATATCATTACGGCAAAGAGTTTCTGCTTCTTCAATCATGGAATGGGTGACATTAAATTTGCTGACAACATTCTCAACAATTTCTTGCGTAATATCTTCCATAGCAATATCAAAATTTTCGGATGTTTCAACATCGAAATTTGCATTGATATAATTTTTAAGCTCGTACCCTACAAAGCTATAAATTTCTTTAATAAGGGTAGATGTCATCTCTTTACGCTCAAGCAATGGCTTCGTAAGATCTTCATAATCTTCAGCCATGATTGAAAAAACACGTAAAGCATGATCCGTTAATTCACAATTTTTATTATGAATAAGTGTTTTTGTTGTTAAATAATCACGGGTATCTGCCAACGCATCAATAAGTAGTGTTGAAAGATTTTCACGTTTTGCAATGACTTGCCAATATTCTTTTGATTGTGCTTTTACAATATAAAGAAAATCAGTATCATTTAAAACTGTACTATTTTGTAAGATAGGCGTCGCAATTTCAATATCATCGCTTACAAGATTTAATATTAATCTTAAAGGGGCATTATCTTGAACACATAATTTTTGTGCGATGGCACGACGTAAATTATGTTCTGCTCTGGAAATTATAGTCATCAAAGATTCAACAATAATTTCTTGTTCTGTTGTAGGTAGATCTAATGAAACCAACTCTGCCATTATAGATGCAAGCTCGGAGCGCGATTCATCTTCATGCCCCCCTGTTAGGTTATACATCTTATGCTTATCATAAAAATTGATAAGTAAATTTTGCGCTTCTGGCGCTCTCTCTAATAAATTAAAAGACAAGGTTTTTTCCCTTTTTACTTTTTATATTTATTAGGTTTAATAAAATTTGTATTAAAACAATTATAAATTAAACCTAAACTCCCTAGTCTTTTAAAATATACAAAAACAATTTAAAAATAGTTAACAATGGGAACTTTTTTAAAACTTATTGGTTTTCTGCGGATTTTTGCTAAATTATGACTTAAATGATGTATAATGAATACAGATGCAAGTTTTGATAAAAGGAGGTTGTAATGGACGGTATTGGCGGTTTTGGTAAATCACCATTTCAACAATTTCAAGTTGGGCAAAACACGAAACAAAATTCTGAAGCAAATATTTTAGCAGCGCAAAGTGATGCAAAACGCTCTCCTGCGCAAAATTTAAAAATAGAAACCAGTGTTAATTTATCACAATCTGTTCGCGATGCTCCCGCCCCTTCATCCAGTGCAGGGCGCGGTAATAATTTAGATATTTCGGTTTAGGTCTTAAAATTCATTGAAAAGCGACTTCATTAAACGATCGTAACTTACGGCTATGTAATTTTTCTGAACCTATATCGCGTAGAATTTCCATGGTGCGTAAACCAATTTGCAAATGTTGCTCCACTCTCTTGCGATAAAAGCTATCTGCCATACCTGGTAATTTTAATTGTCCATGAAGCGGTTTATCCGATACACAAAGTAACGTGCCATAAGGAACGCGAAACCGAAACCCATTGGCGGCAATCGTTCCCGATTCCATATCCAATGCAATTGCTCGACTTTGTGAAAAGCGTTGATTTTGTCTTATAGAGGGACGAAGCTCCCAATTACGATCATCAACAGTTGCTACCGTTCCGGTACGCATCACTTTCTTTACATCATGTCCATGATTGCTGGTGATTTCTTGTACCGCATCTTCTAATGCCAATTGAATTTCTGATAAGGCGGGAATGGGAATGCTGGGGTGTAAGTCGTGAAATAACACATTATCACTGCGTAAATATCCATGTGCAAGTACATAATCCCCCATTTCTTGAGAGTTTCTTAATCCCGCACAATGCCCTAACATAATCCAAGCGTGCGGGCGCAACACCGCCACATGATCGGTAATTGTTTTCGCATTTGATGGGCCAACGCCAATATTAATCATTGTTATACCCCCACCATCGGCACGTTTTAAATGGTAGGCAGGCATTTGGGGCAATCGCCCCCCTTCTTCGGGTTGAATAAAATCGGTATAACCTTCTTTACCAACAAGGCCTTCAGAAATACCAATAAATTTATCAATATAAAATTGATAGTTGGTATAAAGAATATAGTTTTGAAAATGTTTAGAATTTGTACCACTATAATGCTTTAAACGCATTAAACTTAAATCTGTTCGTGGTGCTGTAAAAAGCGCAAGAGGGGCAGCCTTATCCTTTGCAACAGTATAAGTAGAATTGGCAATTTGATCATCAAGATTTTCTAGATTGGGTTGGTCAAATAAATGCGGTAAGCTTGCAATTTGTTCAGAACTTAAATCATCTTCAAGATGAAAATTCTCCCCCAATGCGAAATGAATGGGTATAGGCGTATCGCTCAACCCAATTTCTACGGATACATCATGGTTTTTAAGCAACAAACCAATTTGTTGACAATAATAATCATAAAAAATATCAGGACGCGTTAATGTTGTTTCATAAATACCCGGTTTAGAAACAAATCCATAGGATAATCGTGTATCCCCACCATGTCCTACGAACCCGTCACTAGGAACATTAATTTTAAGGTAGGGATAAAAGCCCATTATTTTTGACGGTGGAATATCACCTTTTGAAAAATCATCAAACGCCTTGCGGAGATACTCAATCTGATCGTTGTAAATAGCCTTTATCGCCTGACAGGCATCTTCGGCAGATTTAAAATGTTGAGGAATATTAGAATTATTATTTTTTGTCATTTTTTATTATGAACAAAAAATCATTAATTTTCAATGAATTATAGTGCTTAAGAACGAATACCTAACATTGTATTTGCATATTCTTCGGCTTTAAACAGGCTTAAATCTTCGATTTTTTCACCCACTCCGATGGCGTGAATGGGCAAGCCGAATTGTTCGGCTAGTCCGATGACGACGCCCCCTTTGGCGGAACCATCCAGTTTTGTGACGATCAATCCTGTCACATCAACAACCTCTTTAAAAGTTTCAACTTGGGAATAGGCATTTTGACCTGTGGTGGAATCAAGCACCAAAACAACCGCATGCGGGGCGGTGTCATCTTGCTTTTTAATCACGCGGATCATTTTGGCCAGTTCTTCCATTAAATTTGATTTATTTTGTAACCGACCTGCGGTATCAATCATTAATAAATCACTATTTTCTTCTTTTGCACGCTCCATCGCTTCATAGGCCACCGCACTAGCATCTGCACCAATATCTTTTTTTACCAAAGGCACATGGCTTCGTTTTGCCCATACATCCAATTGATCTACTGCGGCTGCGCGAAATGTGTCGCCTGCGGCAATCATTACTTTTTTATGTTGTTTAACATGATAATGATGCGCCAATTTACCAATGGTTGTTGTCTTACCCGCGCCATTGACACCACAAACCAACGTAACAAAAGGCTTCGCATCTGATTGTTCAATATCCAGCGGTTGCGCCACAGGCGTTAAAATCTCCGCAATTTGATTTGCAAGTGCATGCTTAATCTCATTCGCACTCACTTCTTTTTCAAATTTCTCGCGTGAAAACTCTTCAACAATTTTAGCAGCTGTTTTAGGGCCTAAATCAGCCATTATTAATGTTTCTTCTAATTCATCCAGCGCCTCTTGATCCAATTTACGTTTTGTAAAAACACCGGTAATATTATCGCTTAACTTGTTTGAAGATTTTGACAACCCCTTTGATAAACGAGAAAGCCAGCCCCCCTCCTCATCACGGTTTTGGTCTAAATATTCTTCGTCTGCCAATACAGATGCGGTATGGGCAGGAACGGGTTGTGTCTCTAATTCTTCAATTATATCTTCGGCAGTTTCTTGAATTTCTTTTTTAAGGTCTTCACTTATGTCAGAATCATATTCAATCGGTGGCTCAATCTCAGGCTCGCCTTCATGATGCAATAATGTATCATCTTGTTCCTCACGCTCCTGCGCGCCTTCATTTTTCTTTTTCCGCCAAAAAACCATGTGTGGTTATCCTAACTTTGTAAAACTGTACCTAATAATGAATGATTTTTTATATCATAAGTTTTAACATTCGCCAAAGACCCAATGGGCAAATCTTTATTCAAAATCACTTCGGCAAATTGTTCTGTGCGGCCAATATTTCCTTTTTCCACAATGACTTGCCTTGTTTTATTAAGGTTTTCTTTTAAGAATTTTTGAACTTGTTCTTTGCCTTTTTCGCGCAAAATCGCTGCTCGTTCTTTACGAATGGGAGGCGGTACTTGTTTGTTTGGGGGAATTTTTGCCGCGGGTGTACCTGAGCGTTCTGAATAAGGAAAAACATGAAGGAAAGTCAGGTCGCATTCATCTACAATCTTTAATGTGTTATAAAACATTTCATCTGTTTCCGTTGGAAAACCAGCGATGATATCTGCACCAAACACAATATCGGGGCGAAAGTTCCGTGCGCGCTCACACATTTTTATGGCATCTTCACGTAAATGGCGGCGTTTCATACGTTTTAAAATCATATCATCCCCTGATTGAAGGCTCATATGGAGATGCGGCATTAACCGTGGCTCTTCAGCAATTAATCGCCATAAATCCTCATCAATCTCAACAGGGTCAAGAGAGGAAAGTCGCAAACGCGGTAATTCTTGCACCAATGCTAAAACCCGTCTTATCATTTGCCCTAACGCGGGTTTACCCGGTAAATCCGCACCATAGGAGGTGACATCTACCCCTGTCATTACAATTTCATTATATCCGCTTTCAACCAATTTTCGCACCTGCGCTGCAATCTCACCAATGGGGACAGAACGCGAATTCCCCCGCCCATAGGGAATAATGCAAAAGGTACAGCGATGGTCGCATCCATTTTGAATTTGTATAAAGGCACGCGCCTGCCCCTCAATCCCTTCAATCAAATGGCTGGCGGTTTCCTTGACCGACATAATGTCGTTGACAAGCACGCGCTCTGTTTTGGTTTTGCCTGTCCCAGCATTTAACCATGTTTCTTCTTTTAGTTTTAGATCATTACCAATGATCTGATCTACCTCAACCATTTGTGAATAAATCTGGGGATCAATCTGTGCAGAACATCCCGTTACGATAATCTTTGCATTTGGATTTTTACGTTTTGCGCGGCGGATTGATTGTCTTGCTTGCCGTTCCGCCTCCTTCGTTACCGCACAAGTGTTGAAGATGATGGCATCTTCCAACCCCGCCTTTTGCGCATGGCTACGCATAACCTCGCTCTCATAGGTATTAAGGCGACAGCCAAAAGTGACAAGTTCGGGTTCGGATTTACTCATAACCACAGGATTTAAAGAGTTTTTCATTGAAAATCAAAAGAATTAATCATTAGAGTTTTACATTTTTACAAAAACCAAAAAAAAAGAGGTGAAAATCACCTCTTTTTTAAATCATATTTATATTTCAATTAATAAAATATGTTACTTAAATAAACACCTAAAATTGCCGCTAGTGCACTAAATAGAGAGCTTAATACTAACCACCATGAAGCGGTAATTGTGTTTTTTCTTGCTTTTTCAGCAAAAACAACTGCACGACGCTGTGATTTTTCAAATTGTTTATTAACCTCGTCCAACGTGGAGACTGCACCAGATTTTGCAGATATAATTTGAGCGGCTAGCTTCTCCCCTTGTTCTTGAGAAATTATAGGATTAGCAGAAAGCAATGCGGCAATACCGTTTTCATCAAGTTGTAACAAACGTTGTTTGATAACTGCGGGAGCGGATGTTGGCTCTTCCATAATTGATTGAACGTCATTTTTAATTTGGCTGTAACGTAAGCTTTCTTGTCCCATTCCATCAAAATAAGTACGAATTTTTTGTTCAATCGTATTTGGTGCATTTTTATAAGCCGCAAAGGAAGAGCGATGTGTTTCTGCGGTTTTTGATTGTAATTTTGAAAGAGCATTATATGCCATATCAACATATTTGTCAGATTTTTCTTGGGGTAAGTCACTTAGATCATTAACAATCTCTTTTATAGTATTACGATCAAAATGTTTCATACGTCCAATAACTTGATCTTTTGCCGCCTTGGGGTCATCAAATGCAAGTTCAAGGTCTTTCTCAAATTCTTCAGCGTTTAATTCATCTTTCGAAGTACGATTTAAAATATCAGAAATTTTTTGTCTAATTTCTACTGATTTTTCATCTTCTACTGGTGCAATATGATCTAAAATAGCAATAATTTTACGTGATTTACTTTTATGTTGACCCGCTTTATCTTTACCTTGTTCAATTTGTGAGCGCACTTTTTGAAGATTTTCTTTATTTAAAGATGACTCATCGTTAATATGAACATCAAGGATACGAAGAATATCGCTATCTTCTATATTTAAACGTTCTTCAACTTCTAATTTATCAAAGAAATCATATAGTTCCTTACGAATATCTTTCATATCGGGGATTTCTGGTGTTATGCGCCCAATATAATCTTCTAATTTATTATCAAGATTATCTTTTTTAACGGAGCGTGTAATTTCATCATAAATAGCACGTGTTGATTTACGAACATTTTTCTCAATTTGGCTTGACTGTGAACGTGATATTATAGAGCCCGCAGCCTTAGTCGTATTTCTAACTCCAGATAATGCTGTTTGAAACAAGCCCCCCATTATGGAATTAACCGCTTTATATTCTAAATACATAAGTGAAAAGAAAAATAGTGACCAAACAACTAAGCCAGCAACGATAACCATATGATCCGCAACTTTTAAAAAGGAAAACCCTAAAAAAGTACCTAAAAACAATGCAATTGATGAAGTAAGCAAAACCCACAAGCCAATACTTGATGTGATCATAACTGAATCTAAACCGTCATCATCATCATCTTCATCGTCTTCATAATCATTAAAATTACGTTCTGATCTATCATTACGACGATTTTTATCTGCTTTATATTCTGCAAAGCTCTTTTTTAAATTAGGTGTTAGTGATACACCTGTTGCAATAGATAAAAGCGATAAAAAGAAATGCGCGCCATAGGCTAAAATTACACTTATTATTGTTGCAAGAACGAATAATAATGAAAGATTTTCATTTATTAAAACAGCAGTATCCATAATTAATTCCTTTTTTAAATAGTAAAAACTTTAAATGTATCAATAGCATAATAGTTCCAAAAATCTATAATTTTGTAATAAAATTTCTTTTATATTAATATTTTTAAAATTCTATATAAGATTAGTTTCTCCATTAAATACATAACTGACGGGTCCTGTCATAGAAATTTGCGCATCATTTGATGGCCAATTTATAATTAGATCACCTCCATCAAGGGTAACAGTCACTTTGCGTTCTGTCAGACCGTGCTTTATCGCGGCAACGGCTACGGCACATGCGCCTGACCCGCAGGCTTGTGTAATGCCAACGCCCCGTTCCCAAACGCGCATTCGCAATTGGGTTGGGCTTAGCACATCGACAAATTCGACATTTGTTTTATTTGGGAATAAGGGGTGGGTTTCAATAGTTTGCCCCAAACGCGTAATGATTTCATCAGACCATTCCTCTAAACGGCCGTAGGTTGCCTGCAACCCTGAGGCACTTAAAAAAAAGACACAATGCGGATTGCCTATATTCACCGCTATGGGATTGCCCTCAAGCGGTAGATTCAAAGGATCACATTCCTTAGATAAGGGGATTTCTTTCCATTTTAATTTGGGTTCCCCCATCTCAACCCTTACCAAATCTTTACCTTCGCGATAACAATTTAAAGCGCCATTCATGGTTTGTAATACAACATGATCCATCTTCTCTTCATGCATCATCATATCAGCCACGCATCGGGTAGCATTGCCGCAGGATTCAATCTCAGTTCCATCAGCGTTTATCATATGAACAAAAGGAATTTCATTGAAAGTTTTAGAATATTTAATTAATGCAATTAAATCACACCCAATCCCGCGCTTTCGATCTGATAAAATTTTTATCTGTTCGGGAGTTAAGGTTAATCCATTCTCCCGCCCATCGATAATGACAAAATCATTACCCAAGCCATGCATTTTTTTAAAATTAAGTGTCATGTCTTTTTTTATTCTAAATATCTTTGCTTTGCAAAGTTATTTAAAGGTTCAATCGCGACTGTAGATTTGTAATAATTACAAACAATTGACATTGAGCCTTAATAACTTTATAAACCCTTTAATCACGAACATTTTTTAATGTAAGTGTCTAACGATACCCCTCAGTCGGCGAAATTACGCTCACTGGGGACATTTTTGTTATTTAATCGTTTACGAATAAATAACAGGGCTGGGGGCTGTAAACGGCCTACGCCTGATATTATGAAGATTAACGATGCCGTTGCGGGTTTACCCCCCTCAGGCAAAAGCCCAAAGTGAGAAACAGAGCGAAAGCGATTATAAATAAGTGTTTGATAATTTAAGTGATAAACTGGGTGGTATATTCGATAGCCTTCGCGGCAAAGGTAAATTGAGCGAAGATAATGTGAATAATGCCGCACGCGAAATTCGTGTTGCCTTGCTTGAGGCAGATGTTGCTTTGCCTGTTGTAAAGGAATTTATCGAAACCGTTAAAGAAAAAGCCATCGGTGCAGAAGTAACCAAGAAAGTTACCGCAGCACAGCAAGTTGTTAAAATTGTGCATGATGCCATGGTTGAAATGCTAGGCGGTAATATTATTGAATCGCTTAATATTAATGCCAAGCCTCCAGCGGCTTTTCTTATGGTCGGGCTTCAGGGATCTGGTAAAACAACATCGACTGCAAAAATCGCAAATTTTCTAACGACCAAACATAATAAAAAAGTTTTGATGGCATCTTTAGATACCTATCGCCCTGCGGCGCAAGATCAGTTGGCTGTGTTAGGCGAGCAAACTGGTGTTGATACACTTGAAATTCTTAAAGATGAAAATCCTATTCAAATTACTGAGCGTGCGTTGAAAGAAGCCAAGTTAGGTGGTTATGATATTGTGATGCTTGACACCGCGGGTCGTTTGTCAATTGATCAAGAGATGATGGATGAGGTTTCAGCTATATCCAACCTTGCCAATCCTGCTGAAACACTTTTGGTTGTGGATGCGATGACGGGGCAAGATGCGGTTAATGTTTCCAAAGAATTTGACGATAAAATCGGTATCACTGGTATCATGCTTACCCGTATTGATGGGGATGCGCGGGGTGGCGCGGCTATGTCTATGCGTGGGGTCACGGGCAAGCCGATAAAATTAATGGGGACGGGTGAGCAATGGGACAAGATTGAGCCCTTCTATCCTGATCGTATTGCGGGGCGTATCCTTGGCATGGGTGATGTGGTTTCTTTGGTTGAGAAAGCGCAAGAAACCATTGCCGAAGATGATGCGGCAGAAATGGCCAAAAAATTTAAAAAAGGTCAATTTGATTTTAATGATCTGCTTAAACAACTTCGCCAGATGAATAAAATGGGCGGCGCAGGTGCCTTACTTAAAATGATGCCGGGCTTGGGGAACATGACCAAGGCCTTGGAAGGCAAAATGGACGAAGATACGTTAAAATATCAAGAGGCGATCATTCTTTCCATGACTGCGGCGGAGCGTGAAAAACCAACCCTACTCAACGCCTCGCGCAAAAAACGTATTGCGGCAGGATCCGGAACAGATGTTCAAACCTTGAACAAACTCATCAAACAGCAACAACAAATGCAAACCGTCATGAAGCGCATCAAAAAGATGGGCATGGGCGGTATGATGAAACAAATGAAGGGATTGATGGGCGGTAAAGGCGATGAGCTTGAAATGATGGCGCAATCCATGGATGCCGATGCCCTAGCCGCCGATATGAGTGCCGATGGCCCCTTGGGTAAAAATCCGTTTGATGATGCAGGTATGGCAGGCGGCCTCCCTGGTTTAGGCAATATGCCCGCTGGATTTGGCGTGCCAGCTGGCGGCCCGGCCATGGATGCCTTCCCAACCCGTGGCGGCTCAAAGAAAAACCGTAAAGCTCGCCCTAAAAAAGGGAAGCGTAAATGACTTTCAAAAAAGTAAAGATTACATATTGGACAGTTTGGGTACTTGCATTGAGTATTCATATGCTATTTATGTACACATCTATACTAAATCCGTTATTTCACGACTTCGACGATATTGCTATCTATAAGAATATTATGTTTTTTATAACGATAGCATCCACCATTATTTATTCATTTTTTTGTTTAAAAGAACATTTATATCATAACACAATTTGGGTGGTTTTGTGTGGCTCTTTTTTTGCATTTGCATTTTATAAATTTGAATTGCTATCTAGTTTTTTAGGAATTATTCCAGATCCTTATTGGGAATTTTTAAAAACAAAAACTTTTATGAATATTGCGTTTTTCTTGATGTCAATATTATACATTTTCAAAATAAGAAAAGAATATTTACGAGGTAATATAAAACAAGCAAAGTCTCTTGCAATATTCGGTTCTTTGATAATCGGCTTTGGACTTATATATATAAATTTTTTTTAGGCTAATACTTAACTCATTAACAAAAGAAACATTTTAAAAAGGAGAAAACAAAATGGCACTAGCAATGAGACTATCAAGAGGCGGACGTAAATCCCGTCCATTCTACCGCATCGTTGTTGCGGATAAACGCGACCCCCGTGATGGCCGTTATATCGAACGTTTAGGGACATATAATCCCCTACTCGCTAAAGATGACGAAAACCGTGTTAACCTAAACGAAGATCGTATTAAACATTGGTTAAAAGAAGGCGCCCAACCATCATATCGTGTTGCGGTATTTTTAGGCAAAGCGGGTTTAGCCCCTACACCGGCTACACCAAACAATCCAAACAAAGGAACACCATCTGAAAAAACAAAGATGCGTATAGCGGATAAAGAAGAAAAGAAAAAAGCACGCGAAGAAGCCGACGCAGAAGCAAAAGTACAAGCTGCTGAAGAAGCCAAAGCCGCTGAGGCCGCTGCAAAAGAAGAAGCAGAAGCCGCCGCGAATGCGCCTAAAGAAGATGCCCCTAAAGAAGAAGCTTCAACTGATCACGCTCCGAAAGAAGACGCTCCGAAAGAGGTAGCTTCATCTGAAGATACTCCCAAAGAAGATACTCCTAAAGAGGAAGCTTCAACTGAAGAGTCAAAAACTGATGATACAGCCGATGCTGATACAAAAACTGAGGCAACAGCAGAGCAAGTAAAAGAAGAAATGCCTGCGGTTTCGGCTGAAAATGCAAAAATTGCCGATGCTGGTGATCAAGATCTTCCTGAAAAAGGCTAAATAAAAAATGGCTACCCCCGAACGTATTTGTGTTGCTAAAATTGCAACCGCGCATGGCGTTCGGGGGTTGGTCAAACTTCATGTTTTTGTTGAAAATCTTGATCTTCTCAAAAACACACTTTATACGTCCGAAATAGGTCAAGACACCCTCACCCTTACTTTAAAAAACGCGACGGCAAAACATTGGCTTGCACAAATTATGGGCGTGAACGATCGCAATGATGCCGAAACAATGCGAGGCATTGAACTTTATATATCAAAATCAGATATGCCTAAATTATCGAATGGGGAAATGTATGTTTCTGACATGATTGGCTTGCCCGTTATTGACGAAAACCAAAATGAAGTTGGGCATGTTCTCGCCTTAGAAAATTATGGTGCAGGTGATCTTTTAGAAATAAAGCCTGAAAACGAAGCGAGCTTTTATCTTCCCTATAACGATCAAAATATTCTTAAAAAATCATCTGAACAAATCATTGTTAAAATTCCCGAAGGTTTGCGTAACATTTAGATTTTGTAAAAAATTATGAAAAAAATGCAACTTTTAGCGAATTTAAATGTATAGTTACTATTCAATAATGAAAGTTCAACCATGATGAAAACCTTTTCGCTTTTCTGTTTTATATTTTTAACTTTTCAGGCATCCGCCATGGCGCAAGAAAACCGCAATGAAGGTTGGCAATATACGGTTGGTGCAGGGGTTATGGTATCACCAAATTATTTAGGGGACGATTCTTATCAGCTTTCCGCGCTTCCCAATCTTCAAATAAAATATGATGATACGTTCTTTGCTTCTGTCCAAGAAGGTGCGGGATATAATGTTATTAATACTGACCATTGGCGTATTGGCCCATTAGTCAGATATAATTTTGGCCGTGAAGAAGATGGTGATGGCCCTTTCCAAATTTCTGGCGATACAGATGATTTACAAGGATTGGGTGATGTTGATGGTACGGTTGAGCTTGGCGGATTTGTTGAATATACCATCCGTCCAATTTCCGCAAAACTTGAACTTGTCCAAGGGGTTGGCGGCCATGAAGGATTTGTTGGTGATTTTCAGGTATCCTATGCAGGGCAAACCTCAATTATGAAATTACCCGTATTTTTCAGCTTTGGCCCAAGTGTAAGCTTTGCAGACTTAAATTTTCACGATGCTTATTTCGATGTGAATGCCACTCAATCTGCGGCATCAGGTTTATCTCAATATGATTCTGATTCTGGCATATTAACGTACGGTTTTGGGGGAACAACAATCATTCCGATCAACCAAAATATATCAACAATATTGATAGCAAATTACGGAAGATTAGGAAGTGAATCCGCGAATTCGTCCCTTGTTGAAGAACGCGGATCTGCGCACCAAGGCGTAATTGGTGCATTTATAAATTACACATTCTAACAAAGCATATTTATTGTTTGCAGATTGGGATGTTATATCTTTAATATTGCAGGTATGACAATGTCAAAAACAGATAAAGATTCCCTCGTATTGTTTGCACGGTTTCAACTGCCAACAACGGCGCATTTGGTACGCTCTATTTTAGAAAGTCATGATATCCCATGTTTTGTACATGATGCTATGAATGGTAGCATGAATTGGGATATAAATGGCGCAACCCGATTAATGATTATGCAAAGCGATGTTGTGGCCGCTAAAAAAATCTTAAAGAATGAGGATGTTCATTTTGAATAATCTTCATTTTAATATTCTTACACTTTTTCCCGATATGTTCCCTGGTATGCTGGGTCAATCTTTGGCTGGTAAGGCTCTGGCACGCAATGATTGGTCATATTATGCTGTTAATATTCGTGATTACGCTACCGATGTCCATAAAACTGTAGACGGTACGCCCTATGGCGGTGGTGCAGGCATGGTTATGCGTGCTGATGTGATTGAGCGTGCCTTATTATCAATCCCTAAACCTGCGACAAAGAATATCTATCTCTCTCCCCGTGGAAAAGTATTGAACCAGAATAAAGCGAAAGAACTATCACAATCCTCCTCCCTAACCCTACTTTGTGGGCGGTATGAAGGGGTTGATCAACGTGTGTTAGAGGCGCATGATTTTGAAGAAATTTCTATTGGTGATTATGTTTTAAGCGGAGGCGAACCTGCGGCTCTTATTTTGATGGATGCCTGTATTCGGCTGCTTCCTAATGTTATGGGCAATTTGGATACTGCCGATAATGAAAGTTTTGGGATTAAAACAAATGGAATGCTTGAATATCCACATTACACTCGTCCCCCAGAATGGATAGATGCGAAAGGCAACACACATAAAGTACCCGAAATTTTAAAAAATGGTAATCACGCGCATATAGAACAATGGCGCAAAGATGAAAGCGAAAAAATCACGAAGGCCATGCGCCCTGATTTGATAAATTAGTTTTATTTTTTATAGGCAGGAGTTTCAGGTTTAAGAACCAGTGAAATTCCAGTTGTTTGAATTTCTGCTTTATCAGCTAAAAAACTTTCTAGCCAAGAAATATTATCTTTATTAGGGTTTCTTACCGCTGATAACCGATCTAAAACATCTTCAAAAGGGGTTTGCAGCTTATAAGAAGTCACTATTTCATCTAAATCAGCAATAAAATCATCTCTTTGTGTTCTCGTTAAATCTTCTGCTAGTGCAACTCTTACTGATTTAATGCCGTTATCGCCTTCCAAATGATAACTATCTCCTTCAAGATCTTTTTGAATTAGGCTTGGTGTCAAATATACCGCTATACAAAATGTATCACCTTTTAAGGAGGTAAAGCTTTTTTGAGTTGTAATCTTGCCACGGCAGAAATTGATATTGCATCGACCCTTTCTCCTGTATCAAAACAATGTTGATTTTTTTTCAATATAAATTCACGTGTAGTGATAGAAGGCTTTGCCATTCTTCTATAAACAGGTACGAATGGTAATAACTCACGCATCATCAATCGTAACTGATCATTAAATTTATATGTTACAGTTAGAGGCAACGTATTGGCTAAACTCATTTATATCTCCATAATATACTTGCAAAACGATATGAACTCTGCCATAAATGCGCAAAATTGCCAATAAAAAAGACAAAAGGCTGCCTTGGTTGCTTTCAACCTTGATTATCGAGCCTTATAATAAATGGAGTTAAAGTAATGAATATATTGCAAAAATTTGAAAGCCGTCAGGTTGAAAAAATCATCGCGGAAAATAATATTCCCGAATTTTCTGCCGGTGATACTGTACGTGTAAACGTAAAAATCCGTGAAGGCACGCGTGAGCGTGTTCAGGCCTATGAAGGGATTTGTATTGCGCGTTCGGGTAAAAATGATATGAGCGCAAGTTTTACGGTGCGTAAAATTAGTCTTGGTGAAGGTGTGGAACGTGTGTTCCCTCTATTCTCCCCCCGTATTGATTCAATTGAAGTTGTACGCCGCGGTTCTGTCCGCCGTGCAAAGCTTTACTATCTCCGTGATCGTCGCGGTAAATCTGCCCGTATTGCCGAAAGAACAAGCGGCCATGGTATTGATGTCGAAAATGACGAAACCAAAGATAATATGACTTAAACAGCTAAACGCGCTGCAAAAAAAGCAGATAAGCAAAAAGCAACTGAAGAACGTCGTGTCATGAATGATAAGATAAAAGCAGACAAAAAAGCCGCTAAAGAAGCCGAAGCCAAAGCCGCAGAAAATGCAGAAGCAAAAACTGAAGAGTAAGCTTTAACCCTTTAATAATTATAAATAAATGGCTTGTAACTATGTTTTTATGCATAGGGTACAGGCCATTTTTTTAGGTTAATTTATGGCAATAAATCGTATGCTGCTTTACTTAAAATAGGCGCCCGAATTAATTGACCGTTAAATTCAAAGCTACAAACACCAATAATATGTTCATTTCCTGCAACCTCGCCAAAAACAGATTCTATTGATGTTTCTTCTAATGAAACTACACCTGTTTTTCTTTCAAAAACTTCAACAAATAAACCTGATTCTACACATAATCGATCAAAAGCTTTTAAATCTGTCTCAATTTTTAATTCTGGATTTACATCACTATCTGTTCTTACACAAATATCTGAAACTTGTATTATGGTATTGGTATTTGGATTATAGATTGACGCATCACCATTGACATCTTCTACTGCGATAGAAAAACTGTCGCTATGCCATTCAGGGTTTGCGATAGAATCGCCATTTTGAAGCGTAACAGTTTCAAAACCTTGAGCGTTCACTTCACATTTAACAATTTGGCTTTTAAAATCTTCAAAATATTTTGCGCTATAGTTTGGCGTTATTGCATCAAGTTCAGGTTCAAGGTCATCTCCTGCTTCTTGTGCATAAGACTGGCTTGCGGCAAACACGCCAAATCCTAATATTGCTATATGTTTTAAATTTATCATTTTATTATGCTTGCAATTTCTTTGTTAGATGAAATTAATAATAGCTTTCAAAAATCGCAAATAAAACTAGTAATTTAAAGCAATAGCAGCTGTATGTATTGGCGCTGTCTGTATTTGTCCGTCAACTTCAATTGAACATTTACCGACAATACCATCTTCTACATCTATATCCGTTAACTCACTATTTCTAATGATGGCCGTCATATCAAATTCTTCACCATCAGGAAGATAAACATCTAAATTTCCATCATTAAATAAAACACAGATATGATTAGGTGAAACAGGAATCATAGCAGCATCCATCTTAAAAGCATCTTCATCTGTATGCATATCTGTACGATCACAAATTCTTGTTGGAGCTACTGTACTACCATTATCTATTAAAAGCTGTTCATCTGAAACTAATGCATCTGGCAGAAACATAGTTTCACCATTTTTTACCATTTCAGGACCATCAGGACCCAGTGTGCATGATTCAATTCCGTTACGCTCATTAAAACGAGAGTTTTTACCTGTATCATCTGCACTAGCACTAAAAATACCTAACATTGTTGCTGCTACTGTTGCTGCTGTATGTAGTAATACCTAATTTTGTTTGAGCACTCATAATAAATCCCTCTATAATTAAAGTAGGTAGAATATAAAGTTATTTAATTATTATGTCAACTAAATTTTTAGTTTGTAGTGATTTTGTTAGTTTAGAGTTCTTTTTTGTTCAGGACTTTGAAAAGGGGTAGTTGGTTGAAATTGTTCTATAAAATCTGCAACAGCTATCTTTGTTTTTATATCAAGTTGAAAATTTACAGTACCTTTTGTCGCTGAATAAGCGTAACTGTCACCGTCAATAGTACCAAAAGGTCTATTTGTATCAAAAATTACATCACCATCCCTTGCCAAAGCGCAATGACATATCGCATCATCTTTTTGTGGATGCCCCATTAGAATTATTGTATCCGTCCCTTTCACACTCTCATCCTTTAAAAATCTTGCTAAATGATCATAGCAAGACATAACAGGTTGCCCTGCTTGATTAGATTGAAACCGAACAGCAGCAATTTTCTCTAGGGTTTCCCGCGCTATTTTCTCATTTCCGAAAGGCTTAATCATGTTGAATATATTAAATGAAATTCGTTATGAAATACTTAATTAATACGATAGCTTATAAAGCTAGATAAATACAAATTCGCAAAGGCTTAAATATTCTTATTGTTTTTATTTTATACAACAGGATTTGTATAAATTATCTTTCAATATCATTAAGTTACACTCCATCTTTTATTCACATTGATATTTTAAGTCTATTTGCTATAAATAAATTCAAATAACACTTAACCTTGATAAAATTATGAAAATTGGTACTCAAACCACGCCTCGCACTCTTTTTCAAAAAATTTGGGATGATCACCTGATTCATACGAATGAAAATGGCACATCATTAATTAAAATAGATCGCCATCTGGTACATGAAGTGACCTCTCCCCAAGCATTTGAAGGGCTGCGTTTGGCAAATCGCCCTGTTTACGCCCCACATGCTACCCTTGCGGTTTGTGATCATAACGTTCCAACCACTGATCGTTCCCTTCCCATCGAAGATGAGATGAGCCGTATTCAAGTTGAAACATTATCCAAAAATTGTGATGAATTTGGGGTTCAGCTTTTTGATATGCAAGATAAACGCCAAGGCATCGTTCATATTATTGGCCCAGAGCAAGGATTTACGCAACCAGGCATGACAATTGTTTGCGGTGATTCCCATACCTCAACCCATGGTGCATTTGGTGCGCTTGCCTTTGGTATTGGAACATCGGAAGTTGAACATGTCTTGGCCACACAAACCCTTATTCAAAAACCTGCAAAATCCATGCGTATTACCGTTCATGGTAAATTACAAGATGGCATTACTGCCAAAGATTTGATTTTGGCCATAATCGGCAAAATTGGCACGGCAGGCGGAACAGGGTATGTATTGGAATATGCAGGCGAAGCAGTACAAAACCTTTCCATGGAAGGCCGTATGACCATGTGTAATATGTCCATCGAAGGCGGCGCACGCGCAGGATTGGTTGCCCCTGATGATATTACATTTGAATATTTAAAAGGCCGTCCCATGGCTCCACAAGGTGACGAATGGAATAAGGCCGTTAACTATTGGCGTACGTTAAATAGTGATGAGGGCGCAATATATGATAAAGAAATTATACTTGATGCTGCGGATATTGAACCAACGGTAACATGGGGCACGACACCCGAAGATGTGTTGCCTATAACAGCAAGTGTCCCTTCCCCCCTTGATTTCGATGACGCGGCAAAGCAAAAGTCAGTGGAGCGTATGCTTGATTATATGGGGTTAACAGCTGGTACAAAATTGCAAGATATACAAGTTGATAAAATTTTTATAGGCTCTTGCACCAATGGGCGGATTGAAGATTTACGCGCCGTTGCACAAGTCGCCAAAGGTAAAAAAGTGGCGGATAATATTAAATTAGCCATGGTTGTCCCTGGTTCTGGTCTTGTTAAACAGCAAGCCGAGGAAGAAGGCATTGCACAAACTCTAATTGATGCAGGATTTGATTGGCGTGAACCTGGATGTTCTATGTGTTTGGCAATGAACGCCGATAAATTAGAGGCGGGGGAGCGTTGCGCGTCCACATCAAATCGCAATTTTGAAGGGCGACAAGGACGCGGTGGACGCACCCATCTTATGAGCCCTGCAATGGCAGCGGCGGCGGCGATTACAGGTAAATTATCAGACATTCGCGAGATTTAATTCAAATGCCTTTATCAAAAAATCCAAATATTGATGATTTGATTGAAGATTATGATTATGCAACAGACCGAATTTTAAAAAGCTATTTTCACCCTGTTGCCCAATCTCTTTGGTCTAAAATTGAGCATTATGACGAAGATGGCAGTGAATATGGCATAGTTTTATCCAAACATTTAAAACGTACCTCTAAATTAGCACAAGATTTTTTGATCGAATGTCTTGGATTTAGCAAGAAGGCAGGCAATAATTTTTACGAGGCTAACTTATTTCAAGATTTAGGTAAGATTCATAGCGAATATGACCCCGCCATTTGGGACTTACCGCATCGCCCTACCAATGAGGAGCGCGCAGAGAAGCGTAAACATGTCGCTCGTGGTATTGATATCATCGAAAATGCGATTGATGCAGAACAAGATGCACTTAATACGCATGAACATATCTATGTTATAAAGGCGATACAAATGTATCATCATGAACGCATTGATGGCACTGGTCGCTATGGCCTTACAGGGGATCATATGGGCAATGTGCTTAAAGCGATTTGCATTATTGATGCCTTTGATGGGGATATGATTCAACGCCCTCATCAACCTGCCAAACGTACCCCTCAAGAAACATTGGATCGTATGAAAAATAGCCAAAAATATAAAGGGGCTTTTGATACCAATATGTTAGCGCAATTTATTGATTTTTATAAGGGCAAGGATTAAAAACGCATTATGGATAAATTTACAACTTTAACAGGTATTGCCGCCCCCCTTCGTATGATTAATGTTGATACAGACATTATTATTCCCAAACAATTTTTAAAAACAGTGAAACGCTCTGGTCTTGGAATTCATGCTTTTAATGATATTCGCTATCATGAAGATGGCACAGAAAAACCCAATTTTGTTTTGAATAAGCAACCCTTCAAACATGCTAAAATATTGATAACAGGGGAGAATTTTGGGTGCGGATCCTCACGTGAACATGCGCCATGGGCGATTTTGGATATGGGTATAAAATGTATTATCGCCCCCAGCTTTGCTGACATTTTCTATAATAATAGCTTTAAAAACGGTATTTTGCCGATTATTTTGCCACAAGAACAAATTGACGAATTAATGGATGAAGCCGACCAGAACCCAGAAAGTGAATTTACGGTAAATCTGGAAAAACAAACCATTATGCGGGGCAATAAAATTAATTTTAATTTTGATGTCGATGCCCATCGTAAGCATTGCCTTCTCAATGGATTGGATGATATTGGTCTTACATTAGAAAAGAAAAACTTTATTGCTGACTATGAAGCTATGGATAAAGAAAAGCGGAGCTGGCTTTACTCATGACAGAAGTCACGTATACTCAAATTGATTTTGGTTCTGAATTCTATAAACAAAGTTTACAACTTCGCGAAAAAATCTTAAGGGCTCCGATTGGCATGGTACTACGCCCAGAAGATGTCGAAGGAGAGGAAACTCAATATCACTTTGCGGCTATAGTTGAAAATCAAGTACGTGGCACACTCGTTTTTAAATCTGTAGATACAACCCGCGCAAAATTGCGCCAAATGGCTATTTGCGATACGTTACAAGGAAAAGGCGTTGGCCGAAATATTGTAGAAATTGGCGAAGATTTTCTACGCGCTCATGGTTTTGAACATGTAAGTATGACAGCGCGTATAGCAGCTTCGGAATTTTATAAAAAACTAGGATATAAACCTATGAAACAAGATGCCCCAAGTTTTACTGTTCCAATAATAAACATGGAAAAATATTTATGACGACTAAAAACTATATATTAACCCTCCTCCCTGGCGACGGCATCGGCCCTGAGGCGATGGCGGAAGTTGAAAAAGTTATCGACTGGCTACAATCCGAACGCGGTTTCAAATTTACTTTGCACAAAGATGATATTGGTGGCGCGGCGTATGATAAATACGGTATGCCGTTGACCGATGAAATTTTGCAAAAATGCCAAAACTCAGATGCGGTCATTATGGGCTCAGTTGGCGGGCCACAATGGGATGATGTTGATTATAACCTTAGACCAGAAGCAGGCCTGCTTAAACTACGCAAAGAAATGGGATTATTCGCCAATTTGCGCCCTGCGCTTGTTTTTGATGCGCTTATTGATGCTTCGACATTAAAACCTGAAATTGTAAAAGGGCTTGATATTTTAATTGTGCGGGAATTAACGGGCGGTGTTTATTTTGGCGAACCGCGCGGGATTGAAGATTTAGGTAATGGTCAACGCCGCGGCATTAATACACAAATTTATGATACGTACGAAATTGAACGTGTGGGGCGCGTTGCTTTTAATTTGGCCCGTAAACGGGGCAATCATGTCACCTCTTGCGAAAAAGCGAACGTGATGGAATGCGGCAAATTATGGCGCGAGGATATTACGGCCCTGCATCAGGCAGAGTTTAGCGATGTAAAACTAGAGCATATGTATGCTGATAATGCGGCCATGCAATTGCTTCGTCGTCCCTCCCAATTTGATGTTATTGTTACGGATAATTTATTTGGTGATCTTTTATCTGATGCGGCGGCAATGCTAACGGGGTCATTGGGAATGCTCCCTTCTGCCTCCTTGGGTGAATCAGGCAAACCAGGCGTTTACGAGCCAGTACACGGCTCCGCCCCCGATATTGCAGGACAAGGCAAAGCCAACCCCTTAGCAACAATTCTTAGCTTTGCCATGGCATTACGCTATTCATTTGACGCTAGCGAAGAAGCGGATTTAATTGAAACTGCAGTTCAAGATGTATTAAAACAAGGCATACGTACAGCTGACATTATGGCTGAAAATTGTACGCAAATTGGTACGGCACAAATGGGGGATGCCTTAATCTCGACATTAAACAAAAAAATAAAGAAAGCGGCGTAAACTATGGAAACAGAAGCAGTTTTAGCAAGTTCGGATTGGGTAAGCTCGGGTGGTATTGCGCTTATAATAATTGGAGTTTCATTTTTGATTTTGGAAATTGCCTTACCAAGTTTTGGTTTATTTGGTTTTGCTGGGGCAGCGGCAATATTAATTGGTGTGGTACAGTTGCATCAAACGGGATATATCGAAAATATGCCCCTTAGTATCGAGGCTATTATTGCACTTGCCCTTCTTTTCCTGCTTTTGTCGATTATTGGTGGATTTATTGCGTTTCGAATGTTTCGAAAGAAAATGACGACGGGAATTGAAGGTATGATTGGTGATACAGGACGTATTATTGAATGGAATAACAAATCTGGCCATGTTTTTATTCAAGGAGAAAATTGGCGAGCCTATAGCGATGAGCCTTGGAAATTAAAAAAGGATGATGCCGTATTTATCTCAAAAGTTGAGAATTTAAGGGTAAAAATTATTCCTAAACACCCTAATAATCTTGAAACTTATACATAAAAGGAAAATATTATGATGCCAATACTTATCTTTCTACTCTTCGTTGCGGTGGTTATCCTCGCGGCTTCCATTAAAATCATTAAGGAATATGAGCGGGGAATTGTTTATACCCTTGGTAAATACACCTCGACCCGTGGGGCGGGCTTACAACTTCTTATCCCTTTTGTTCAATTGATGGATCGCGTAGATATGCGTATCCGTACAGAGGATATCCCCTCCCAAGATGTGATTTCTAAGGATAACGTATCGGTTAAGGTGAATGCCGTTGTTTATTACCGCGTGGTTGACCCTGCCTTTGCGATTAACCGTGTTGAAGATTTTGAAAAAGCGACCAGTCAACTGGCGCAAACAACCCTACGTTCGGTATTGGGAAAACATGAATTGGACGATATGTTGTCCAAACGTGATCAATTAAACAGTGATATTCAAGAAATTTTGGACAATCAAGCCGAAAGTTGGGGCATTAAAGTCACCAATGTTGAGATTAAACATGTTGATATTGATGTGTCCATGGTACGCGCCATTGCCCGCCAAGCCGAAGCGGAACGTGAAAGACGCGCCAAGATTATTAATGCGCAAGGGGAATTACAAGCCGCCGCAGAACTGGACCAAGCCGCCGAAATTATGGCTAAACGCCCCGAAACAATGCAATTAAGATATTTAAGCACATTGGGTGATTTTACCAATGCCAAAGCCTCCACCATTGTTTTACCCATGCCCATGGATTTATTGGCAAGCGTGATTGGGAAGAAGTGATTAAAGATCAGCAGTTTAAAAAGACAAAAAAAGGCCGCTTGTTATAGCGGCCTTTTGTTTAATAAGTTTATGGGTTAGCTTTGTACACGAATAAACATTACACAGTTACCTGCATTGTTATCTTCGTCATATGTAGCTGCTGCACCAACACCTACAGTACAAGCACTTCCTGTTGAAAGAGCATCACCAGTTTGTGGATTACCGTCATCAATTTTACGATCAATTTTACCTGCTTGAACAGGCTCAATTCCATTTGGAGCAGCAGCTACAACAGCAGCAGCAGGGTCATCTGAATATGTTAAATAATGGCCAGAACGTCCTGCAATAGCAGCTATACCAGTTGCACCAGAAGGTGAATGCCCAACCCAAAAACCACCGCCTAGGTCAGCTTCAGGATAATTTCCACCAAATGTAGGGTCTACAGTATTTATCTCAATACCAGATATTAAATCTGCGGCCGCAAGTTGTGGAAAAGCAGCCAAACGTTCACCCGCAGGCACAGCACTTGGGACGCCGCCTTCGATACGACCATCACCATCGCCAGCTGGAGCAGGAACACATGGTGCTGCTGTACAATTTGCAATTCGGGTACCAGGTGTTAGCATATCTCCAGGCATCGCAGAATATTTATCGCGGAACGTAGAAATTGCACCGTCAATACCTTTGATTTTAGCAATAGTTGCTGTTGTTTGGGCGTTTGCAATAAGCTCTTGCCCTTTTAGGATTCCACCGATGAGTAGGCCGATAATGATCATCACGATCGCCAATTCAACAAGTGTAAAACCACTTTGTTTTGTATGAGTTTTTGTCAAAATTTTTCTCCTATTTTGAAATGAAATAAATAAAGTAGTAAGTAGATACTGTAGATATACGTTCTTAATAAATGATTAAAAAACGCCTATCTATTAATAGTATGAAGTATGACATGATTTGCATTCACTCAAAATGATAAATTGAGGAGAATTAAAATATTTTAAATGTCTGTACGTGTCTCTTTACGAAATTCCGTTGGTGATTTCCCAGTAAATTCTTTAAAAACACGGTTAAATGTTGCAACAGAGTTAAATCCAGATTCGTACGTAATTGTTGCAATATCTGCATTTGTTTCAATTAACAGATTTTTTGCATCATTCACTCGAAATTCATGTAGCAATTGGGGCACTGTTTTATCAAAAAACTGCCCTACAATTCGTGACAGTTGAGATTCCGATATGCTGAGTTCCCGCGCCAATGACCCGCGATTATATCCTGGCTCTTGATACATTTTTTCAATATCTAATAATTTTTCTATCTCATAAGCAATATTTAATTCATCATCACTTAATTCATTATGTATTTTTAATGTTTTGAGCTCCACAATATAGGGATATATTCGAAATAAGCTGGTGGTACCCAAATACACAAAACCCAACCCAAATATAGTTTGGCTTAGCGTGTAAGAAAAATTATTAATAGTTTGACCGAATAATAGAAAATATAATGATAACAAGCCAATATTCATTAATATTAATGCGATAATAAGCCAAAAACGCTCCCTTCCATTTTGCTTTTTTGAGATTTGAGTTAAATCCGAACGGAATATCCATATCATTAACAAATTTATTGCCCCTAATATTAATGCGGAAATCTCGAAAAATAAGGCATCATCGTAAATTTCATATCCTACAAATGTTGGAATAAATATAAACAAGCCTAACAATAATGGAAAAATCCATAGGTAAAATGGCGGTTTTTTAGTAATGCGTAAAATTTGAACAATAAATAGCGTACTGAAAGAGGGTATAGCCGCCCATAAAAACCATTTAATTTGTGTGAAATATAAAAATCCTTCATCCCAATGCCTATCGGCGATATTCATAAAAAATGCCACTGCTAATACAAAAAAGAAAACGATAGGAATAAAAATTTGGCGAAAACTTTTTGCCTGAGTGAAAAGATGAACAATAATGTAAATACTTTGAAATAGCCCTAGAAGGGATAAAAGCTCGACGATATTAAATTCAAAGAAACTAGTTTCCATAGATGGACAATAACTCTTATTGTATTAAATCACTACAAAATTCAGGTTTAGGTATTGTTGTATCATCTTTTAAAATGGTATTACAGATATAATCTGTCATAAAATTTATTTCATTTGGATGCAGCGTATCCACGTTTGAAATAAGAATATTCATCATGATTTTATAAGCTGCCGCAGTATCCCCCGTATCCGCAAGAATAAAAGCGGGTATTTGTTTTGCCCAATCTGCTAAATCCGGACTTTTATTATTAGCCAATTTATAGGCAAGTTCCAAAGCACGATCTTGGTCTTTTGAAATATGGCGCGCCAAAAATACCGCATGGCCAAGCCATCGCCATTTTTCCCCGTCTGGTCTTTGTCCAATAATAGAAAGATAATCATAAATAAATTCAAGTTTATCTTTATCAATAACCGCGCCAAAATAATAGGCCGCCAATAAAGGTACAGCATTTGATCTGTAATCTAACTTATCCAACACAAAAAACCATTCGCGTAAATGCTCATAATTATAATTTTTTAAGGATTGAATTTCACCACCTGTATTTCCCAAATTTTGAAGCATTATCGTATAAAAACGATACGCCATTTGCTCATCACCCAATGTTATAAAAGCCGCATGATTTTCTGAAGGAACGGGAGGAACATTTAGCCATTGCGCTTTTAAATCTTTTGTCCAAAACCATGAAAATATCATGGCGAGTAAAAAGAATATAAATATAGCAAAGGGAATTTTTCGGTCTTTTTGTAATTTCCATTTTGACATTAAAACTGCCTACGCTTTAAATCCAAATATGTTGCTGAAATGACCAATCCTAAAAAGATAATAATTTGTGATGACAATAGAAAATAATTAAAATCACTAACACCATAGACAAGCCAAGATGTTTGCCCCATTAAATCCAACCGAGGAACAAAGAATGATATTAAAGTCATTATTTTACCTAAAATCTGTGTTGCCATAGTTGAAACACCCGTTTCTAGAATACCCATAATGTCACCCATTAACCGTGATAAAATATAAAAACATATTGTAACAAGCGTTGCAGATACGGCTGTTGATAACGCTATCCCGAAAAACATTGCCATAGTTGATAATACAACCAATTCAGCAAAAATTGTTACGCCCCATATTATGGTTGAAAAAAATAATTCTGACGGGGTGAGAAATAAAATTCCTATCGTTGTTAAAACGGCCACAATGAATGATAAAAAAACAAAGGCAATAAAATGAGCCACTATAAATTGCAATCTTGAAATAGGGCGAGAGAATAAAAAATCTACATCTCTATTCTCAAAAGATCGGCGGAAATAGAAAATTATAAAAAGAACAAGTGTGAAAGCAGATGCAATTCTTAATGCCCCACTGGTGAAAACAACAGAGAATTGGTCTTGTTCTGTTACGGCTGATGACCCAAAAAATAAAGATAAACTTAATATAATTGCGACAAGACCAATATATAAGATAAATATTTTATCTTTTAACGCTGCCGACAAAACATAGAAAAAAAGATGCTTTATCATTTATATCTCTGATCCGTTTAAAGTTTTAAAGGACGACGATCGCTTGAGAACGCTCGATACAAATCTTTATCCGTAGAATGAATAGTGTTTCCGCCTTCAACAATTGTACTCTTCAAAAATACAACAAGTTCGGTTTTTACAATGCTATCTTGTTGGTTTCTAAATAATCCACCAACAAAGGGGATTTCTTTCGCAACAGGAACGCCACTTCGAACAGATTTCAACGCGGTCTTGGATAAGTCCGCCTAATACTATGGCTTGACCGTTATTCATTTTAATGACGGAATCAAATTCTTGAACATTCACATTAGGAACAGGTGAAACAACCCCGGCAGTCGCCAAACTTGGGTTAGGATCATTGGTGAAACTTGTGATTGTTGTAATTGTAGGACGAATGGCCATAGAGATAGTTTGTGCTTCTAAATCAATGGCTGGTTGAACATTAATCAAAACACCTTCTGGTACAGTTTTTGGATCTGTATCAAAAGTTGTTACAATACCTGTATCAGAGGTTGTCGTTTCAACATCAATTTCAAAATAAACAACATTTTCAGCAACATTTAATGCAGCAGATTGGTTATTCAAAACGGTTAAACGAGGACTTGCCAATGCTTGAACACTTCCAAAACGGGAAAGAGCATCAATAGCGGCAGAAAAATCACCACCGATATAAGAAACATTTGCATTTGTAGCAATAGAGTCACCCGCATCAAGAATACCGCGGACTAACCCACCCACACCTTGAGGGCCAAATCCAAAACCACCACGTGAGCCACCATCAAAAAGAATATTCCAATCAATACCCGCTGAAAATTCATCATTTAAGGCTACTTCTAAGACTTTGGCTTCAATCAAAACTTGTGAACCAACAGATTTTTTAAGCTCATTCATGTAATTGTTAATTTGTGTATGCAACCGCTCTGGCGCAAAAACAGAGACCAAACCAGCCTGACGGTTTACAGAAAAACGCGCATCAAACGCGCCATCATCTTCCTCTTCTTCAACAGGAAGGGAGCTTACATTTAAAACGGCCTGTGGTGCTTGCACTTGAACCGTTGGGCCTGTTTCAGAAATATTACCATTTTCATCCATAACAATAGGATCAACAGGGGCAGGATTGCTATCTGCAACTGTTACTTCGGGATCAATGTTTGTCGCCAGACGGTTTGAATCGCGATTTGAATCTAAAATTTGTGTGAGGTTTTCTTCAAGTTCAGCCCAAAAATCAATAACGCTTTCATTCGATGCAGAAAAGCTTGATCCTGTATCTGTTCCCTCACCTGTTACAACAGAGATGTCATTACGAATTGAACTGGCGTTTGTTCTGGTTAAGGCAAGATAGTTTACTTTATATATTTCATGATAGGGTGTATCCAGTTCGACACGAAGCATATCATCATCAAATTTATAACGAAGCCCTGCAATTTCAGCAATTCTATCAATAACCATATCAAGAGGACGATTACGGGCAGAAAATATAATTGATCCCCGTATACGCGGGTCTAATTCAACATCATATTGCGCCTGTTCCGCAATTTCATATAAAACATCACGAAGGGGAATTTCACCTGCAACGGATACAGAAACCAAAGGCATGGGTGTATAATTATTGTCAGGTTGTACAACATAGGGTTGAAGTGGCGGTACACCGTCTTTCATAGAAGCAACATCATTTGGATCAAGATCAACCTGTCTTGGCGCTAAGGCATCACGATAATCTTGTTCCTGCATTGCATTTTCGCGGTCAAGTTTCAAATAATTTTGCGATAACTCACAACCACTTAATAAAAAAGCAGACGATAGAATAGATGTTGCAAAAGCAATGTTAAGAAAATTTCGTGATTTTATCATTGTGATGTTTCCAAGTGATTATTAGAAAAAATATGAATAGAGATTCTCTATAAAAAAAGAATCATATATATAAAAATACCTCATAAACGCCATTATGGCTAGTCAATGCGTTGATTTAATCGTTAATTGAAAATAGATGTGTCAATATTAGACAAATCCCCCCCTGCTTTACCCATTTTGATTGATTGTATTTTGATTTTGATATCGCTTGTTTTATCTGCTTGGGAGAGGATTGTATCTTCATCAATCAAGCCTTTTGCAAATAATTCTAAAAGCGATTGGTCAAAAGAACACATACCAATAGGATTATTTTGCTCCATTACATCTGTAATTTTCTGATATTCGCCTTTTTGTATAAGCTCGCGCACCAATGCCTCATTCAACAAGACTTCAATTGCGGGAACCAATCCTCCTTGAAGTTTTGGAAGTAATCTTTGTGAAATAATTGCTTTTAAATTCATAGAAAGATTGAGCCTTACTTGTTTATGTTGATCTTCGGGGAAGAAATTTACAATCCGCTCAATCGCTTGATAAGCGTTACTTGTATGTAGCGTTGCCAAACAAAGATGCCCCGTTTCGGCAATGGTAAGGGCTTGTTCCATTACAGTACGATCGCGTATCTCTCCTATTAAAATTACATCGGGTCGTTGGCGAAGCGAGTTTTTCAATGCCGTTTCATATGAAACAGTATCAACCCCCACTTCACGTTGCGTAACAACGCTTTTTTTATGTTCATGATAATATTCAATCGGGTCTTCAATCGTAAGAATATGCCCTGACTTATTAGAGTTACGATAATCTAACATTGACGCAAGCGTCGTCGATTTCCCAGAGCCTGTCATTCCTGTAAGCAAAATAAGTCCACGTTTTTCCATTGCCAATTTTTCAAGCAAAGGAGGTAGCTTTAAATCATTAACGCTAGGTATAACCGTTTCAACACGACGAATAACCAATCCTGTGTTTTGACGTTGCTTTAAGATATTTACCCGAAAGCGTCCATGCTTTCCCAAATCGAGCGCGGTATTTAACTCCATATGGATTTGAAAATCGCGTTTTTGTTTGGCCGTTAGAATTGTTTGAATAATATTCGCCAAATCATCTTCATTTAAATCAGTGTCATGTAAATAAAACAACTCATCATTAACACGTACGGTTGGGGGTGTACCAACAGTTAAATAAAGATCACTCGCCGATCTTTCATTCATTTGTGTTAAATATTGAAATGCTACAGGTTCATTTAGAATGAGTATTCTCCATCATCCTTATCATCCGTTGTTGAACCTTTATTTGAACCACTTTTACCCGTTACAACATCAGTGGTATTGCTTTCAGATTCTTCTTCATCTTCACCAAATCCTTCATCACTCGCTTTTGCTAATGCGGCGCGTGCTTCCTGTTCGGTAATAACTCCGCCTTCGAGAAGATTATTTAATGCTTCTGCCATTGTAATCATTCCATAGCGCATCCCTGTTTGCATCATGGAATAGATTTGTGGCACTTGATTTTCACGAATAAGATTTCGAACAGCATTTGTCCCAATTAAAATTTCAAATGCACCAACACGGCCATTTCCTTCGGCACGGCGCAGTAATGTTTGCGCGACAACCCCTTCAAGAGAGTTTGAAAGCATGGTACGTACCATTTCTTTATCCCCAGTTGGAAACACATCAATAATACGATCCACTGTTTTTGCGGCAGAACTTGAGTGCAATGTTCCAAAAACCAAGTGACCTGTTTCTGCTGCGGTTAATGCCAAAGAAATTGTTTCATAATCGCGCATCTCTCCCACCAAAATAACATCGGGATCTTCACGAAGAGCGCTTTTTAATGCGGATTTAAAGCTGTGAGTATCACGTCCCAATTCACGGTGATTGATCAAAGATTTTTTTGAAGTGTGGAAAAACTCAACAGGGTCTTCAATTGTTAAGATATGCTTGCTTTGTGTTTCGTTGATATGATTAATCATAGAGGCCAAGGTTGTGGATTTACCACTACCTGTTGGTCCTGTAATTAGAACAATTCCTTTTTCAAGACGGGCGAATTTTTTCATCGCTTGTGGTAAATCCAAATCTTCCATCGTTGGAATATCAGATGGAATAACACGAAAAACCGCCGCTGTACCGTTACGCGTATTATACGCATTCACACGAAAACGTGCCTTTTCACCAAAAGAAATGGCCAAATCAATTTCAAATTCTTTTTCATAAACCGCCCGTTGATCTTCAGACATAACCGAATAAAGCATCTGGCGCACATCATCGGTAGAAAGTGCATCTGATTTTACCCTTTTTAATCGTCCATCGACACGTATCATTGGTGGATTGGTTGCACTAAGATGCAAGTCTGATGCCTTGTTTTGCATTGTAAATGCAAGAAGTTGAGTAAGATCCACGGTTGCCCCCTTTTATAAAGAGTGTAAGAAATTTATGAATATTACAGTTGAATAACTGCAATGTTACCTTTTCTAAATTACATTGAATTTACAAAGAAAAAGTAAATATTCCGAATATTTTACCATATATTGATAAGATAAAAACCTAGTTTTATTGTTTTTTATATAATTACACTAATTATGACGGATATAAGAAATAGAATAAGTGCGTTAATCAGTAATTTTTTATCCAAAACACTGTCTATAATCATTCTATATCCAAATGAAATTATGAAGGGCAAGGCAGGTAAAAAAATTAATGCCTGCAAAAGCCCGAATATTATCAATAAGAATAAAGCGGATAGAGCGCATATAATTTCTATCGTTGGATAAAAAGAAGGGATTTTAATTTTACAGTAGCGGCATCTTGCTTTTTGAAATATCCATGAAAATATTGGGACTAAATCTTTTGCCCCTAATTGATGATTGCAATTTGGACATTTTGATCGGGCAGCTTTGTTTTGCGCATTAAAAATAAAGGATTGATTATGTTGTGCACGATAAATTATTGCTGTGGCAAAGCTACCCAAAATTGCACCCATGGAGAAAATATATAAAAACTCAAACCCTAAAAATAATATATCGCTTAGTTCGAGCAAAATACTATCTATTACAGACTTCTTAAAGTCGCAAGTCGATCATAAACAACATCACGAGATATTCTTTTACCTGAAGAAGTTGAAGCATCCATTTCTAATGTTTTTTGATAAAATTCAATAGCTTGCTTTACCATTCCTGCTCGATCACTGACGACAGCGATATTATAATAATGATTGGGGTTTGTTGGCTCCATACTTGAAGCGATACCAAGATATTTCATTGCCGTTTCATATTCCCCCAACTCAGCAGCTGTTAACCCTAATTGTGCAGCGATAGATGGATTACGATTATTTTTTGCCCACATATTAAATAGAATATTATAGGCGTTATCTGGATTTTGTGCAGAAACCAATCCCAACATATTAACCGTTGCATCAGCGTTATTTGGGCTAACTCTTAATAATTCTTCATAGGTTGCCAATGCAGATTCGTTAAAACCGCTATTTTGTTGCGCGACAGCCAAGCCCATTAAAACGCGTGGATTTTTTGAATTGCTACTATAAAGACGTTCATAAATTTCTAATGCAGATGTGTATCGGCCTAGCTTTAAAGCCCGCTGCGCAGAAATTAACTGTGCAGAAAAACTGCCTGATCCTGCATTTTTAGTAACCGTAACATATCGTGTCCCAGGCTCATACTTGGGGTCAACTTCACGGGGGGCGGTGCGTCCAACCGAACTTGTCCCAAAAGATGAGGAATCATAATATTGTCCAGAATGCGGAACCATAATTGGCCCATCTGGAATATTTGCATTCGGATCAATCGGAGCATCAAGCGATGTAGGCGCAGGCGCATCTAATGGATTAATCTCACCATCAAATTGTGCATTCATATCTTCGGAAACCATCGGTACTTCTTGAGGTATTTCTTGTGATACTTCTTGAGGAACTTCAAATGGTGCCTCTTGTGCATTGGCTACGAATGGATTTAAAATCATAAATCCTAACGCAATATGTGAAAGCAAAATAGTTTTGTTTATCTGAGATTTTTTGTTCGACATGGAATATCTTTTCTTGAAAATGAAAATTCAATATAATGATTATATCAAATAAAGAGTTAAAAACAAAATAAGTTTTTATGAATAAGAAACTTTAACTTTTAATAATATTTAGGAAGGCTTTCTCAAGGTTATTATCGTTCCCTGCCTTGTTCATTTCTGATGGTGATCCTGTAAAAATAATTTCTTTATTATGTAGAACAGCAACCTTATCACAAAGCTCGGAAATATCGGATAAAATGTGCGAGCTCATAAAAATTGATTGCCCTTGCTCTTTGGCTTTTAAAATAAGACGCTTTACCTCTTGGCGTGCTTTGGGGTCAAGCCCACTCATGGGTTCATCTAAAATAATTAATTTACAGCCACTAATAATTGTAGCTATAAGTCCTAATTTTTGACGCATTCCTTTTGAATATGTTTTTACATCTTTGGTTAACATTTGAGGGTCAAGTGAAATATCTTCGGCCAGCTTTTTCGCTTCGTCTAATGTAATATTCTTATTATAAATTCTTTGGGAAAATTTTAAAAATTTATATCCTGATAGAAACCATGGCGGATCAAAACGTTCGGGTAGAAAAGCAATATTTTCTTTACCTAAATGATCAATTTCACCATCCTGAACATCCCTTAATCCCAAAATTGTTTTGATCAATGTCGTTTTACCAACGCCATTTAAACCGATTAACCCAAAAATCTGTCCTTGCTCAATATCAAAAGATATTTGTTCAACAACGTTATTTTTTGAATATCCTGCAGATACGTTTTTTAAAGTAAGAACATTCATAATATTATCCTGGTAAGAAAATGCGCGTATCAAGGTTAAACCGTTGATAGGTTTTTAATTTTATAGGAAAAATTTGATTGGTATAGGCATCATACCATTTAAGGCGAACGTAATCTTTTCCAACACTAATATCCATAATTTCGGAAGGGATGCGCTCAGGAGTGATTTTTTGATTGTTGATCCATATCGCCCAATCATTAGGGTTGAGATATAAAATCCCACCTACGCCAATTTCACGGGGACCCTTTGGAACTGATTGTTCATTTTGGGCATCTCTTAATTCGGTATCTGTTGCCAATCGCGCAACAACCCCTTCCCTTGCATTTTCAATCAATGCCAATTCACGGGGTGTAAAGAAGATTGAAAAATTGCCTGTAGGTTTTAATGCCCCATCAACTTCAGAAGCACGATTTAACATTTCTGAAATAACTTCTTGATCAGAAATTTGGGGTTGAGTGTCATCTAATACTTCTTGTGCAAAAATAACTTGTGGTGAAAAAAGAAAAGATAAAAATATTATTGAATAAAGATATTTCATAATTAAAGTCCGCTATCTGTTTGAGTTTGCACAGAAGTATCAGGAACCATTGTTTTCCAAACCATAGAAATATTTGCTGTTATCAAAGGATCATAATCTGTTTTTAAACCAATATTCCTAAGTAAAGGTTGTGTTAAATCCTGTTCTTTACTCATATCTATATTGTTGATAATAACCTGCCCTGGAAAACCATGGTTAAGATAGAATAGAAATGTTTGTATATCCGTATCGCTAATCGCACCAATTTCAATATCAATTGAAGTTTCCAAAATCTTATAGCCGGCATCTTTTAGTTTTTGATTGGATATATTTTGTGCAGGACTAATAGAATAGCGTAATATTTCAAGTTGACTATCCCGACCTATAGCATCAAGCTTGCTTCGTGTTGCAACACGATTTTGGTCATCAAAAAAACCGCTTTTTTGAACAATAATAAATTCTTCTTTTTGTCTTTCAAAAAGATCAACGCCAGCGATTAATTTATTGGTATCCGTTGTAAGAGTCGACAAACGGGATTTTGTGCTACGCAACTCTCTCTCTTTTTTTACAATGCTAGGCGCGAGAATATTAGTGTTGTAGAAGTATCCGCCAATTGCAAAGGCCGCAACCAGCAAAATAATTAAAACTTTATCCATTCCAATTGATTTAATCATTTTTGCTTCTCCGTAATCTTAATCTCTGCCGCGTAATCTTCGTTCGACTCGTCTTGCTCAGGCGCACGATTGGTCCCACCAACAACATTACCAGTATAACTTAGGTCCGCGACTTGTTTTATAATTTGCACATTATAGTTGGGTAAGTTTTCTGACAATCTTTGTTGTAATCCATTAATTAAAATCACACCTTGCTCGGCACGAATTGAGCTAGGGAATGATAATGTTAACAATGATTCCAAAAGAACCCGTTTTGATTGCTGTTCTTGGTCGAAATCGTCAAAATCGTTTGAAGACCGAGGTGCAGGTATTTTGTTAATTTCAATTTTATCAATCGTTAAGTCCGTCCCTAAAGAACGCCCTACTTCATACATGAAAGGCAAAATATCAATCTTTTCTTTATTCAGATCATAGTAGTTTTCCAAAGCCCCATCGACGACTAAAAAATCAAAACCTAATTCTTTAGATTTGGCCGCTTGTACTTTATATTCTTGTTCTTGGGTTCTTATTTGTTGATTGGTCACTGAAAGACTATCTTCTACGACCAAATTGTTATTAAAACTTTGAAATAATAAAAATCCTACATATGCCGATGCTAGTAACGCAGCCATAAGAACAAAAAATGCAATTTTTCTAGGACGTGTAATTCCTTCAATTGCCTTTGATTGCATAGGTAAAGTAAATTTTGATTTCTTCCCTAAATATGCCGCGTAAAGCATATCTGTATATCGAAGATTTGATGGATTTCCAATACGTGCGGATACCATTTCCGCAGCATCTTTTACGGTCATAATTCGCAAATCAGCATCAATTTTAATACTATCTTGCAACGCTTCATGTGAAGAAACATTTGAAATAACAATGATATCCAAACCATCAGTTTTTTGATACCCAAAACGGGTAAGATAACTCATTGTCGAGTTTAACTCTTCGGATACTTCATTTGCCCAAAGTGCGGGATCATCATTTGTATCAGTGATTGGAGTCATTCGGGTTAATGCCAGTTCACCATTGCGCGTCACGATTTGGCGCAACCCCCCTTTGCTTTGCTGGCCTGCAAAGATTGTCCAAATTGATTTGGTTTTATTTCCTTTATTTAATTTTTTAGATAAATCCTCAATTAATGCAACACCTTCAACAGGCAATAAATAAACACCAATTAAGTTTACATTGGCTTCCATGACAGCATTGAATGTTTTATTAAACGCTTCCGATTTTGGAATAGCCGCAAATAGATAGGAGCTACCAGCTTCTGCATCTAAGCTTTTATTTTTATTCTTTTTTAGTTTTAAGGCAGCACGAATCTGATTGTTTGGAAAAACATAATTTAGACGACTTTTAATAACTTGTGCACGATCCCCCATTCCTACTTTTGGAATGCGTTCCTTGCGATAATGTTGCTCAACCATGTCATTTAAAATAATGACAGGTTTTTTTGAGCAATTTTTAATGAGTATGGTTCTTAGTGTTTCTTTAAAACCTTCGGTATCCCAAGTGACAAACTTGATATCCTTAGTGCTCATCCGACCAACAGAGTAAATCTGCAAACCTTCGTCGCTCATTATTAAAACGGTGCGTGTTGATGATGTTAATGACACGAAAATACCTCGTAAATAATTATTTTAAAAATCAATAGATTCGAAACTTGAATAGATTGGACCAAAGACTCCGACCGCAATCCATAATATCATAACACCAAGTACGGCAGTAAGTGAAGGCTCAATCATCGTAATTACTTTTTGAACCTCCTCATCAACATCATTGGTGTAAAATTCTGCGACCTGATCAAGCACTTCTGATAGATTTCCAGACTCTTCTCCAACGCGAACCATACGCACCACCATGGAAGGAAATTGACCACTTTTATTTAAAGCAACCGATATCTGATCGCCTTGTTTTACAAAGGTTTCAACATCATGTAAGCCTTCTTTTAAAACACGATTATTCACAGTATGAGTAGCTGCTTGCAATGCCTTAATAATATCAATCCCCCCTTTGAATAGAGCGCTAAATGTTTGCGCAAATCGGGCGATACTAATTTTACGAATAACAGTTCCCATAACAGGTAATTTTAATAAGAAGGCATCAAATTGATATGCGAATCGTGTCGATGTTTTTCGTAACGTTAAAAGAATTACAACAAATACAATAGGTGCCAATAGTACAACCAACCAGTAATCTTGGAAAAAATCAGATGTTGCCATTAAAGATGTTGTTGCGAAAGGAAGTTCTTGCTCAAGATTTTGTAGAAATCCTACAATTTGTGGAACAACAGCTTTCATCATCACAACGATTGTTAAAATAACGACAATCATTAGAATCATAGGATATCGGGTTGCCTTACGCACGCGTGTTTGCATGGCATCAACCCATTTCAAATAAAATACCAACTGTTCACATGCCGTTTGGATGTCACCATTTTCTTCCCCTGCCGCAACCAATGATACGTGAATATTTGCAAATACACGTGGATGACTTGCCATCGCTTCGGATAACGAACTCCCTTCGGATACATCGCGATACATTTCGGTGAGGATATCGCGAAAAGCATTACTATCAGATGAATCGCGCAAATCGGCAAGCGAATCAAGAATACCAATTCCCGCACTTTGCATTTGTTTTAAATTAATAAAAAATTGAATAAGATCACGAATTTTTACTTTATTAAAAACCCCTAGCGCCCCAGCTTTTTTTTCTTTAATCGCTTTGCTACTCACCAAATCCATATTAGCAGATTTAAGTTGAGCATGAAGGTCATTCGTGTTTTTAGCTGTTAAAACACCACGTATAGACTGTCCGTTTGCTCTTACTGCTTTATATCTGTATCTAATCATTTATGTAAGTTCCTTTATTTAAAACTTAATGAATTAATTGAAATTATGGTAAAGATATATCTACCACTTTTGAAACAGCCTCGAAGGTTGTCTTACCTTCTAGAATCTTAAGCATAGCATCATCACGTATATCTTTGAATCCTTTTGATAAAGCTAACGCCTTTATATCTGCTTTTGTACCACCGCGTGCTAAAACCTCGTCCATATCTTCATCAAAGAGTAAGACTTCAGCCAGCGCAACACGTCCTTTATATCCTTGGCCATCACATAAGGTACATCCCCCTTGATGCGCATGGAAAATCTCGGGCATATCATCAACGCCTAAAATTTTACATTCTTCTTCGGTTGCCTTGTGCGGTTCTTTACAATTAGGGCAAAGTGTTCTGGCCAAGCGTTGAGCGAAAACCGAAATAATGTTTCCTGCTAACATTCCAGGGACCATGCCCAAATCAAATAGACGCGGCATTGCACCAAATGAATCATTGGTGTGCAAAGATGTATAAACTTGGTGTCCCGTCATAGCCGCTTGTAAAGCCATCTCTGCTGTAAGTTTATCACGAATCTCCCCAATAAAAATAATATCAGGGTCTTGCCTTAAAAGAGCGCGAATACCATCGGCAAATTCCAAAATCCCCTCACGTACTGCTGTTTGACGAATCATAGGAAGGGAATATTCAACAGGATCTTCCAAGGTTTGAATATTAACTTCAACGGTATTAATCTCATTCAACATGGAATAAAGGGTTGTTGTCTTACCACTACCCGTAGGCCCGGTAACAATAATAATACCTTCGGGGCGTTTTTGGGCGCGGGCGATACGTTCTTTATTTACATCGCTGAACCCTAATTTTGTAAGGGGCATAATACTGGATTGTTTATCCAATACCCGCATTACAATATTTTCACCATGAATAGTGGGAAGTGATGATACACGGAAATCAACTTCATGCCCGCCTACACTCATTTTTATACGTCCATCTTGAGGCGCTAATTTATCGGCAATATTTAAATTTGCCATTAATTTGATACGCTGTGAAACACCATTCCAATGTTGTTTATGAAGGATTTGAACCGTACTTAATGTACCATCAATACGATAACGAAGGCGGACAAAATTTTCTTCTGGTTCAAAGTGTAAGTCCGAAGCACCCACTTTAACCGCTTCAAATATGAGTGAATTAACAAGTCGAACAATGGGATGACTGTAAGCTTCATCTTCTGATAAGCCTGCAACCTCTTCTAAATCATCGGAATCTTTACCTTCTAATTCTTTTAAAATTGCATTTACCGTACTGGCATGACCATAGGCTGCATCAATTGCATCCGCCAAAACTTTTGGTGTTCCAACAATTGGTTTTACTTTTAATTTTTTAGGAATATGCTGCCGTAAAATATCCAATGCGACCACATCATAAGGGTCAGCCATAGCCACAAGAATTTCATCTTTAGTCATTGAAAGCGGAAGAATTGAATATTTTAAAGCCATTGGCTTTTCAATAAGTGCTAAGGCTTCACTATCCAAAATTGTAGTTTTGGGATCAAAAACTTGAACGCCTGAGGCTTGCGCCAAATAACTTCCCAATGTTTCGGCATCAATAAAACCAAGGTCAACCAAGACCTCACCAATCATTTTGCCTGTAATTTTCTTTTCTTGAAGGGCAACATTTAATTGATCACCCGTGATAACGCCCATCTCAACGAGCTGTTCACCAATACGTTTTTTCTCGCCATGCTTATTTAAACCGCGATTGCCCGTCTTGATGACTTCATTGCCCGTATCACTCATTATTTCGGCATCATCCAAAACCGTAAACTCAACCGTATCATCGGATATGATATCACTAGATTGCGAATCAATTTCAGGTTCAGGTGAAGATTTTCTATGTAAAGAATCTTCAGATTTGGGAATTACAAAATCAATTGTGCTTTTAGACTTTTCAGTCGACTGTGGTTCAACGATTGTATCTTCGTCGAATACAATCCCTGGCTCCATAGTTTGATGACCGTCTTTATCCATACTGCACCTAGTTTAATTATTATGGAAATAGCATTTGAATTCAATGCCTTACCCTCTAATTTCTATTGTGAAAGAAAAAGGTTAATAAAACTATACCAAACTTTTAAATGATTGTGAAAATAAGAATTACTTAGCTAATATTATGAATAACTTAAAGTTTAAAGCTATTACATGCATGAACAACATGTGATATCTCATCATCAACCATAACAGGGGATATGGGGATACTTAAAACTTCATCATGAAGCCGTTCAGTCAGCGGTAAAGATAAATTTTGAAATTCATCTTGGTATATTTTTTGATGATGCGGTGGAATGGGATAATGAATTAAAGTTTGCACCTTATTAAACAACAAGTGATCTTGTAATTTCTGCCTTTCTTTACAGCGCACAACAAAAAGATGAAAAACGTGATTCTGGCTATAATCCCAGTATGGAAGGGTAATATGTTTATTCTTTATTTCTTTTAAATAACGTGTAGCAATCTCACGACGTCTATCAGTATCTTGGTCTAAGCCTTTCAATTTTATAGATAAACAAGCAGCTTGCATTTCATCCATACGGCTATTTAATCCGTGATAATTATTGACGTATTTTTCTTCTGAACCATAATTACGAATGGCGGAGGCAATTCTAGCAATCTCATAATTATTAGTGGTTATAGCGCCTGCATCACCCAAAGCGCCTAAATTTTTCCCTGGATAAAAGCTAAACCCTGCGGCATCACCAAATGATCCCGCCTTTGAATTTTGATCTGTAGCACCATGCGATTGTGCAGAATCTTCTAAAACTAAAATATTATGCTTTTTTGCAATTTTATTGATTGCATCCATATCACATAATTGTCCGTATAGATGAACGGGAACGACCACTTTAGTTTTATCAGTAATAGAATTCTCAAAATTTTGGGGTGATAAATTAAAAGTTCCCTCATCAGGTTCGACCAAAACAGCTTTTAACCCTGCTTGTGTAATGGCCAATATACTTGCAATATACGTATGGGCGGAAACAATAACATCATCTCCATTAGAAATAAGCCCCATTTCCTTCCAAGTTTCTAAAACAATACGCAATGCATCTAAACCATTGGCAACACCAACACAATGTTTAACACCACAATATTGGGCATATTCTTGTTCAAAGGTTTTTAAATAATTCCCCATAATATACCAGCCGCTATCAACAATTTGATTGAGCACGTTCTTATACTCTTCTTCATATTGTTTGTTAACGGCGCGTAAATCTAAAAAAGGGATCATTACAAAAATCTTTATTCTTATTGTCTTTAATTGTTATAGCGATAAAAGCTTTAAATTTATAATAAAAAATGGCATTTATAGACTATGAAAAAAATAGTTATTTTTGGTTTAGGTGAAACAGCACATTTAGCATACGAATATTTTACCCACGATCCTAATTATAAAGATCATGAAGTTGTAGGATTTTGCGCTGATCCTGAGTATATATAAAGAATTTAGTTTTTTAGATTTACCTGTTATCTCAATGGAGAATGTTACTGAAAAATTCCCTCCTTCGGAATATTATGCCTTTGCTAGTGCCTCCAGCGGACAATTAAATCGCGTGCGGGAAAAGCTTTATTTAAAAGCAAAAGAAAAGAATTACAAATTTGTAAGTTATATCAGTGCACGAGCCTTTATCTGGCATAATGTTGAAATTGGCGAAAACTGTTTTATTCTAGAAGATAATACCCTACAACCATTCACCAAAATTAAAGATAATGTTATTTTATGGAGTGGTAATCATATCGGACATCAAAGTGTGATTGATAGTCACTCATTCATATCTTCCCACTGCGTAATCTCTGGTTATTGTTCAATTGGAAAATACTGCTTTATGGGGGTAAATGCCAGTGTTGCGGATAATATCAAAATTAAAAAAGATAATTTTATTGGGTTTGGCAGCGCCATAGGAAAAAACACCGAAGAAAATGGTTTTTATATTGGTAATCCTGCAGAAAAGAAAAATGTTCCCGCAAAACGTTTTTGTAAAGTGAAAGAAACTTAGCATGTGGGAAAAACAAGGCGTTATTTATTGCCCTGGTGGTAAGCAAGATTGGGCAAAACACAGTTTTATGACCCCTACCCCCTTTCAATATGACGATAATACGATCCGTATTTATGGAGGATGTCGTGATGATGAAGGGGTTAGCCGAATTGGTTATATTGATGTTGATGCTAGCAATCCTTCGAACGTTTTGAATATATCAAACAAACCTGTTTTGGATATTGGAAGACCCGGCATGTTTGACGATAACGGCATTATCTTGGGCGATGTCATAAGCGTTGAAAATAAAGTCTATATGTATTATGTCGGATTCCAACTCGTTAAAAAAGACAAAATTTCTCGCTTTTTCAGGATTGGCGATAAGCAATGTTAGAGGGCAAAACTTCTCGCGCGTTCAAGAAACCCCGATTTTAGATCGCAGCCCTAAAGCGAGAACAATTCAAGCCATTCACAGTGTGCATTATGATAGTGTAAATAAAAATTTTAAGATATGGTTTTCAAGAAGCATCGGTGAAGGCTGGCAGATTATTAATGGCGTACAATATCCTGCATATAATATTTGGTATGCAACCTCCTCAAACGGTATTGATTTTGATAGTACGCCTAGTCTTTGTATAGATTGTAACGCAGACGAATATCGTATTGGTCGGCCTCGGGTGTATGAAAAAGATGACGGTTATATTATGCTATATACACGTGATTTTATTCAAAAAGATTACTTGGTGGGTTATGCCACCTCCCCCAATGGTATAGATTGGGAACGAAAAGATGAGAAATTCCCATTAAAAAAATCTGATAAAGGGTGGGATTCTGAAATGCTTTGCTATCCTGTTTTGCATAAATACAAAGATAAAAATTATATGTTCTATAGCGGTAACGATATGGGCAGAACTGGGGTTGGTTATGCCATTTCAAATAAGTCTTTATAGCTCGGAAAAATTTCATCAATGGAATGATTTTGTAAGAACGTCCAAAAATGGATTGTTTTTATTTAATCGTAATTACATGGATTATCATGCAGATCGTTTTCACGACCATTCTTTAATGATTTATGATGAAAAAGGTAAAATTACGGCTATTCTTCCTGCAAACTTGAAAGATAATATTTTACATTCTCATCAGGGGTTAACTTTTGGCGGGCTTATCTATGGTAAAAAAATGCGTACCCCCATGATGGTTGAGGTTATGGATGCATTAGTATCATATTGTAAAGACCAAAAATTTGAACGCTTAATCTATAAATCTATTCCTCTTTTTTATCACACACAACCTGCACAAGAGGATTTATATGTCTTGCACCAATTAGGTGCGGAATGTATGCGTATAGATGTCTCATCAACTATAAATTTTAAAAATATACCCTACGCCTTATCATCGGGGAGAAAATCAGGACTTACTAAAGCGAAAAATTATACTCTTACTATTCGCGAAAGTGATGACTATGAGAGCTATTTCAAAATTGTAAATGAGCGTTTGGATGAAAAATATGACTCTCATGCCACCCATACAGCAGATGAAATGAGCCTACTGGCGACAAATTTTCCTAAGAATATCAAGCTTTATGGTTGTTATTTGGAAGATATTTTTGTTTCAGGCGTTATTATCTATGAATACGGACAAGTTGCGCATACTCAATATATCGCCTCGACTGAACATGGGCGTGAAATTGGGGCGCAAGATTACTTGCTCAATTGTCTTATTTTCGATATCTACAAAAATTTTGATTATTTTGATTTTGGAATTTCAACGCAAGACCAAGGAAAAACTTTAAATTCCTCTCTCATTGATCAAAAAGAGGGATTTGGAGCACGCGCAACAATTAACCAATTTTATGAACTTAATTTTCTAGAGCATTAAAGTTTTGGTTAAATTTTTCCTAAAATATATTTTAAGACATAATGTTTTGATAAGGAAATAAAGCTCTTATCCACCTGATAAACTTTTGGTGCGGACGGCTTTTTATAACTTTTATATTTTTGAAAAATCTCATTTCTTATTTTTCGTATATAAGTTTCTATATCTAAGTTTTCTATATTCCCTTGAATTTTATTCTTTGAAAATATACTTATATTTGGAATAGCATCCTCTACAATTTTTAATTTTGTTTCAAATCTATATTTATCATTAATCATTTGTTGGCATCCAGAAGTTAAATCATTGCGCCAATTATCTTCTTTTAATAACTTAATAACTATCTCGCGTGCTTCACTCGCACTCTCATACATTGGTAAGTCTACATACCCTTTTGTCATCTTAACCAAATCAGGTTGTTTGCAACTTAATAAAACAGAATTTGAAGCTAATATATCGCAAACGCGCCAGCTTAAACCTTCTTTGGTATGGGCGTGTGGTAAATTTAATGATATTTTACTTCTATTATAATTTTTGCTTGTATGTTCCATCGTTGCATTGGGTGTGAAGTCAAAACATCTAAAAAGATCATAATTATAAACGAGAAGGTCTGAGTATACTTCTGGATATCCAAATATAGTCAGACCTAAATCTGTCATATTCGATAAAACCTCTATTCGCTCTTTTGCTGTTAGCAATAAAATTGCTGCTTGAGAGGGAGATTGTACTATTAACGGATTATAATTAGGTAATGGATTAAACTCAGTATGTGGATCATTCTTAAAACGATCTAACTCTACGAAAAAATCTTCTTTTACTTTATTAGGATCTAAATTTTCTTTATGGCTGTTATTAAGATTATGTTGATAAAGAGATTTAAAATAATTGGTAAAATCTTTATTCCAAGTCGCGATAGACCCAATAAATGAAATATTTATATCTTGATTAATATCTTCAGCACGTAAATCTGTTACATGGCCAAACAAATGAACTCTATTTTTATGAATATAAGGAAACCAATCATAAAATGGTTCGATTGTATCATTTGAAAAATTGAAAAAATCATACCGGTCAGCATATATTTCAATTAGATTTTTGTTTGAAAAAAACGCGCACGTATCTGCCGCAAAGCAGGCAATAGGACAATCTATATCATCCAAAATTTCTCGATATGGTAGAACATTGTTGAATGTAATAATAAGATCTGGTTCAAATGATTTTATTTTCTCTAAAAGCTTTGTTTCATGAACAAGCGATACTCCTCTCACGCTCAAATCATTAGTAATAATATTTAATATATTATTACCCGCACGTGAAAGTGAATTTATCATACCTTCAATAAATGGATCTGCTTGCTTTCGCTTGGTCCATATTATATTCGATTGTGAGCAGATAATTACGTTAGCCATAGAATTTTTAACTTTTAGAATTTACTGAAATGGTATTTTTAATATCTACAGCTTGAGTTATAAATTGAGAGGGTACTTTGATACGAAAAAACATCAATAATTTATATACCATTCTTAAAAAAACCTTTGGCGATTTTTTAATTATAGTAAAAACTATTTTCTTTTTCAATCTTGAATGCCAATAATAATAATCGCTAGCAGGTTTAATATAATTATTAAGCTTTAAAACATAACTAGCTTGTTCCTTATCTGAGATAAAGTCTAAACCAAAAATCTCTGACAATTCTTTAAATCTATGTACCCACCTACCATTTTCTTTAATAAAAAGCTGTGACCCTAAAACAATTTCACTGCGCCAAACTTCATCAGAAAGAATTTTTTTGCAAACATTATAAGCATCAACAGGGTTATCATAAAACGGTATATCAATATAGTTTTTAGTCAATTCTTCTAATTCAGATTTATGGTCACTTGCCAAGCATGCATTGGAAGCCATTATATCAAATATACGCCAGGGGAAACCAGTTGTTGCCTGTGAATGTGATATGTTAAGCGCAATTTTACTAGAATTATAAATATCTTGATTATGTTCCAATGAATATACTTTTTGTGGAATATAACTCATAGCGAGCCAAGGTAGATATTGCCCTACATTGTACCAATCGGCGTTGCCATATAAACTTAACCCTAAAGGTTCTAATGTATTTAAGATTGAAATTCTATTTTGTACAGCAGATAAACTTGCGAGTGCTTTAGGCGGTATTTTTTTTTCAATACCATCACAATTATGTTTTCTAATAATTGCCATATGATCTGAATAAAAATTTTGGTTCAGCTCTTCTACAAGTGGTTTTAATTTTGCTGGCGTCTTTTTATAAAGCTCTAATATAAATTCATAACTTGCGATAAAGCCACTACCTATAAAAGAAATATTTGTATTAACGGGTATAGTTTCTGCTTGTACTTCTGTAGCAGCATGAACTTGATGAACCCTATCTTTTTTTGCCCCAAAATTTATTGCATTTTGAACGCCTGCTTTTGAAAAGGCGAGAAAATAATAACGATCCATATGTTTTTTAATATAATTTTTATCATTATAAAATTCGATTGAATCTGCATCCCATACCGCAACGCGGCATGTTGTGTTTTCAAGAACAACAGATGGGATCGAATGATTAAACGCAATAATTAATTCAGGGTCAAAATCAATAACATCCGAGATTAATTTATTCTTTGATATTTCATTTTTAAGAATATTATCCCCATCCCAAAATCTAGCTAAATATTCTGCTGAATTTATAATAAATAGTTCATTCCCATTCTCTTTTAAAGCCTTGAGTAATCCTTCATAAAAGACAACTAATCTATATTGTCCTTTATCGTAAATATGTGCAGGAAATGAAATTAACAATTTTGCCATTTAAAATACTTTCTAATCGATCTAAATGGGGCTAGTTTTATTAGAAACATTAATATTTGATAAAGTTAAAAGCCTTGCAAAGCTTTTTTGTCTTTTTTCTAAATCTTCGAATGTACCTGTATCAAGTATTTTTCCTGCTTCCATTAAGATAAGTTCGTCGCATTCTTTTAAAGTTGAAAGACGGTGCGCAATGGCAATGATTGTTTTATGCCCCTTCATACCATTGATAATTTGGGTAATACTATGTTCTGTTTCTACATCTAAAGAAGATGTGGCTTCATCCAAGACAATAATATCAGGATCAACATATAAAGCGCGTGCAATGGCCAAACGTTGTCTTTGACCACCAGAAAGACTTTTCCCATTATCACCTATTTCATAGTAAAGATAATCCTCTTTTTCACGAAACAAATCATCAATTTTTGCCATTTGTAATGCTTTTGTTACTTTTTTATCATCAATATCATTCGAATTAATGCCAAAGGCAACATTTTCACGAACGGTAGAATTAAATATATAAGGGTTTTGGCTTACATACCCTGTCGCCATACGTAAAGATCGTAGTCGATCTGGATTATCAATAGGAATATCATCAACAAAATACTCACCTGAATTTGGACGAATTAAACCAAGAATAATATCAACCAATGTTGTTTTACCCGCCCCTGATGTTCCAATAATACCAATAAATTTTCCTTGTGGTACATTTAAGTTAATATTGTTTAATGCTGGACTATTCTCATCATACTGAAAATTTACATTTTTAAGATGTAAATTGTTTTTAAGGGTAAGCGCTTCTACGTTTTTAGAAAAATGTTCGTTTTCCGCGTCCTCTAATTCTTTTATTTCATCTGTAAATTCTTTTGCTGCGCCAAATGCGGCTCTTATTTCAGTATAAAAATATAGCGTTCTATTAATTAATGGCGCAATTCGAAACGATACCGCGGCCAATATAGCCAAACTTATCATCCCGCCAACAGGGGTGAAGGATTGAGCCATGACCAAACAACTCATCGTTATTATTGTGATTACAAGTACAATTTCACTGATATATGGAGGAAGATTTTGCAAAAATGCGAGTTTATTATCTAACCCAGTAATAGTTTTATTAGAAGTCTCGTAGCTTTTTAGGAAAAATTTTTCACGAACATATGATTTTGTTTCCTTTATCGCCGCGATTCCTTGCGTTAAAACATTCAAATTTACTGCCCGCGCTTCATTTATATTATCGCTAACGTCTTTTGTATATTTTCGCATTGCGCGTGCCTGAATATATGTCATCAAGCCCAAAACAGAACCAGAAATTAATGTTGGAACTAAAAAATGATAGAGTAAAAATATAATAAGCATGGCAACAATAATTACATTCGATACAAGAGAAAAGCAGGCATATATATAGCTGTAAAGAACGTATGACACTGTTGAACTTAGTGTATTTATCATTTTATAAGATGATTTTTTTAAATGATAAATATAGGGCGCTTTTAAGTAAGACTCCATGACATTATCGCAAATATTATTTCGCCAATTACGAAGAATTCTTAATTCAAAATATTTATACCAAATCATAAAAATATTTTTTATAACAAAAATCGCGCCGATTAATCCCGCAATTATATAAAGTAAATGTTTAGGATCATTGAGGTCAAAAAAAGTATAAAACCAATTAAGATTACCATTTGTATTCACAAGGTCGGGGTTTCCCATTAACGAAATCAATGGAAATATTAACGCAATACCAAAAACTTCCATAAAACCCGCAAGAATAGACAAAAAGAATAAAACTATAATTTTTGGCTTATACTTAGACCCTAATTTATTAATAATATGCCAAAATAAAGTTGTCATAAAAATTTCCAATTAACTTTCGGTGTCATTGATTTCTTGTAATAAGTTTTATACATAAATAACAATCTTGCCTACCACTAGCATGATACTTATTAAGATTTTATAAGTTGTACAAAAATTACGGCTGTACGCGCAAGCCATTTTGTAGATGTAAATATTGCAGGGAATATTGTCGGTAATAGTTTTAAAGCTTCCGCTTTTTTATTGTTTGTTATTAAATCCATAATTTTTGCGTATTGGACAATATAATTATAATTTTTTATAGATTTTTGATATTCGAATGGAAAATGTTGATTTAATAAATGAACAACTTTTTTCCGATCTTCGTAAAAATAGAATTTTAATGTACTGCTCTTCTTATGTTTTCTATATCGAACAGATATGTAAGGCTCATATAAAATGTTCCCTTTCAACATCATTTGAAGAACAAAGTAAAAATCACTAACAAACTCAATATCTTCATTATATCGAATATTTTTTAAAAGAGTGCTTCTTATCAATAAAGTTGGCGTGGGTATTGTAAAATCAGAAATTACATCGTGAAGTGTATGTTTAGGTTTTCTATACCAGCTAAAATGATTGAAAATCTTTCTATTTGTTTTCGACCAAAACCACTCCATATTCGTGAAACAAAATATTGCATTTGGATTGTTTTCAAGACTTTGTACTTGCAAAGCGATTTTATTCGGCATCATTAGATCATCGCCAGAGAAAATTTGTACGTAATCTCCATCCGATAGATCAAGCAAGCTATTACAGTTTTTTGAAATACCTACCCTTACCTGATTTGAGTTATAGCTACAGTTAAATTCAGGATATGTTTTTAAATAATCATGTATTTTTTGAACAGTTGAATCGGTAGACGCATCATCGGATATATGAACTTTAAGATTACTATAGGTTTGTAAACGAATTGAATTGAAGCACGCTTCGATATAGTTTTCTTGATTGCATGTTACAACACCAATGAAAACGAGCGGTTTAGATGATGTCATTCTTCCAAAAACCAAGAAATAGTTTTCTTAAAATTATCATCAAACGAATCTTTTGTTTGATACCCTAATTCATTTTTAGCTTTTGTATCATCTATTGCATATCGTTTATCATGCCCTAATCTATCCTCAACAAAGCTTATTTGTGAATGATAGCTTTCTTTATCTTTACGCGGATGAATTTCATCTAAAATATCACATATCTTTTTAACGATAATGATATTTGCAAGCTCGGTATTCCCACCTAAGCAATAGCTTTCACCAATCTTACCTTTTTCTAAGGCAAGCTTTATCCCTCTACAATGATCTTCAACATAAATCCAGTCACGTATATTTTGCCCTGCCCCATAAACAGGAAGATTTTTACCATTAATTGCACATGAAATCATATGGGGAATAAGTTTTTCATGGTTTTGTCTTGGTCCAAAATTATTTGAACAGTTCGTAATGATAATAGGTAGTCCATAGGTACAGTGCCAAGCCCGAACCAAATGGTCACTTGCCGCTTTACTGGCAGAATAAGGGGAGCTTGGATTGTAACAAGTATTTTCGCTAAATTTTTCTTCGGCATCTAGTTCAAGATCGCCATAAACCTCATCGGTAGAAATATGTAAAAACCGAAAACTTTCAAATTTATCGCGCTCTTTCCAATACGCCAATGCCGCCCACAATAAATGAAAAGTTCCCATTACATTCGTTTGGATAAAAATCTCAGGGCTTTTTATTGAATTATCAACATGACTTTCGGCTGCAAAATTAATAATAGCATCTACATTATATTGTCTTAAAAGCTTACCAACCTCTTCTTCATTGCAAATATCCAATTCTACAAAGATATAGTTTGGATTGCTGTCGCATCCATCAAGATTTTTTAAATCAGAAGCATAGCTAAGGCTATCAATATTAATGATTTTATTGCCTGCTTCTAATTCTTGCAAAATGAAATTACTTCCAATAAAACCATAACCACCCGTTACAAGATATGTAATCATTTTAACCTTTTAAAAATTTAAAATTACTGTTTAAACAAGCTTTTTTTAAAGATAATGTTTGCTCAATTTTCTTTTACCCATTGTAGAAATTGGTCGTAATCTCGAATGTAATCTGCTTCGCTATATTCTTCAGATGCCGCCACAAGACATACAGCATCTTCAGAAAAATTCTTTAATTCTCGCCAATATCCAGGTGGAACAATAAGTACTTTTTCAGGACTATCAAGATTGAATTTGAGTTTCTCTCCCGTTATTCCCTCCAAAGTAATTTCAAATGATCCATGTATTGCCAAAATACATTGCTTGAGATTTATATGGGCATGATTACCACGAGTTTCATTTGTCGTATTACTATATAAAAAGTAAAGTCTTTTAAACTCAAAACCCGTATCCGGTAACGCTTCAACAATACCCAGACTACCGCGCTCATCTTTTAAGGTTTTGATAGTTTGAATAAATGGTAGTGTATTTTTATCCAATAATGGTTTTGTACTAATTGTCATTTAAAACACTTTCTAAATAACGTTTATAGTTAGAGTTTTTTGGCAAAGCTTCGACCAATTGCATATATTCTTCTTTGTTTATAAAGCCCAAACGATACGCTATCTCTTCCATACAATTTAGTTTTAAACCTTGGCGGCTTTCTATTGCTTCCATGTAATTTGCTGCTTCCATGAGGGATTGCGGTGTTCCCGCATCCAGCCATGCCGCCCCTCTTTGTATTTTTATTGCTTTGAGTTTATTTTCTTCAAAATATAAATTATTAAGCGCTGTTATCTCTAATTCGCCACGTTCCGAAGGTTTTACAGAAGTTTTTACTTTTTCAATAACATCGTTGGGATAGCAATATAACCCTACCGAGGCGTAATTTGATTTTGGATGAACTGGTTTTTCTTCTATGGAGATAACATCATCAGTGTTTTTATTGAATTCTACAACGCCAAATCGCTCAGGATCGGGCACGTGATAAACAAAAATTATAGCATCATCAAGCTGATTAATCTTTTCTTTGATCGTAACAAGCTGTTGTCCAAAATAAAATATATTATCCCCTAAAATCAAACAAACTGGATCGTCACCAATAAATTCTTCGCCTAATGTAAATGCTTCTGGAATACCGCGCGGCTCAGTTTGAACTTTATATGAAATGGTAATGCCAAATTGAGAGCCGTCACCAAGATATTGCTCTATAATTGGTGTATCGGAGGGGGTACTTATAATCAGGATATCTTTTATCCCCATCAGCATTAATGTCGTTAAAGGATAACAAATCATAGGCTTGTCATAAACGGGGAGAAGTTGTTTACAGACAACCTGAGTAAGAGGATAAAGGCGTGTACCTGTTCCTCCTGCTAAAATTATGCCTTTCATTTATTCAACCTTAGTAATTATGAATTGTTTTTAAAGTCATACTATAAACCCAATTAAAATAAAAAAAATCATTATTTAATAAAGTTATGTATATTAAAGGATATTTATATACTGTGAAATTTATAATATACTTTATAAATGGCGCGCCCGTTCGAACAAAGTTCGAACTCTTATTATAGCGAGGGCGATCATTTGCAAAAGCAAATGGCGCGCCCGGGAGGATTCGAACCCCCAACCTCCTGATCCGTAGTCAGGCGATCTATCCAGTTGAGCTACGGGCGCGCAAGAATTCTTTTTCAAATTCGAATGGACACTACAGAGAATAACTATTCTTTGCAAGCTTAAAACCAATAAAATTTGTTTAATATAATCTTGTATGAAATCCCAAACAAACCCTTCTTTTTCTTGACAGAACGCTCTATATCATGCGAATTAATTCTTACTTTATGTTACTATTCTTTTGAATAAATATTTTTTATCAAAGGAAAAATTCAAACTGGCTTGAAAATATGAAAAAAATCACCTTCAAAAACAAAAGCTTATTATACTATTCTTCAATATTTGCTTTAACAATTTTTGTTTTAAATATTTCGCATAATGCGTACGCGCAAATTGATATGAATCAGCAACCTGTTTTGGTTATTACAAATAAAACAATGCCTGTGAACGAGCCTATTACTTCGGGAATTAATACTGGTCCTGTAAAGGCGCCCGTTATTACAAAAGAACAAATTCAAAGCCAAGCGACATTTGATGGTACAGGAACGGTTGTTGGTCGCCGCATTGATGATTTAAGTAATGATTTATTTGCCCTTAATTCAAAATTATCTGCTTTATCGACAAAATTAAATTCGATTGAGGCAGAAGGTCGCAATCTGGCCGCTGGTTATTATGCCAGTACGGCAACGATAAACACCCAATTACAAAGTGGTACAACACCAGGCAACCCGCGCCTTATTCAAAAGCTTGATACCGCACAAGATAATTTGGAAATGCTTGCCGATAATGTTGCAGATTTAAATAGTCTGGCTGTTGAAATTGCAGATTCAGCCTCTGCTTCTTCTTATTTGTTAGATACAACACGATCAACTTTTAACTTATCTGGTGCTATAGAGGAAGATCACGTCCGTCTGGCAAAGTTGGAAGATAAAGTAAATGCCTCTATCGTTGGTGTGGATCGCCTTTTGAACGAAGTGAATGATGATATAACACGCACAAACTCCTATCTTGCAACCGAACGAAATAATTTGAGAACGCTTGCTTTGGCAGTTTCAAATGGTGACTTGTATGGTAAAAACTTATCAAATCATCCCTTTTCAGGGGCGCCTGTTACCGCATTGATGCAGCCCCAAGGAATGGCCATGGCACCCGTGGTTCAACAACCTCAAACTCCTTTGGCTGTGCCTCCTGCCATGCAATCACCGCGGCTATCACAAAATTATATGACCAATTACAACGCATCTATGGCATCATCAAATACAAGTACGCCTCGTCCTTTGGCTAAAATTCGGTTTGATAAAGCAAATGTTGATTATGAACAGCCTATTTATAGTGCGGTTCAAGATGCCCTAAATCGTTACCCTAATGCACGATTTGAATTAATTGCAGTGCATCCAACAACGGGGAACGCAGCAGAACAAGCGATTGAAAGTACCCGCGCAAGACGCAGTGCAGAAAAGGTTTTAAGAACGTTAACCCAGTTTGGCGTTCCTTTAGATCAAATTGATATGTCTTACGCACCAAATCCTGATGCAAAGTCGAGTGAAGTTCATCTTTTCTTAAGATCGTAAAATTTGATAATGAATAAGATAGTCTTATCATTAATTTTTGCTTTTATTACTCTCATAGTTCTATTTTTAGGTTATTCCTATTTTAATGGGAATAATGATAAAACACCCGTAACAGTCCAAGATCAAAACACTCAAATCTATCAATTCGCAAAACCACAATATGGCAATTTTATCAAGACGATAGAAGCGGATGCTATCTTCAATAATTCACAAGATATAGGTATGTTCAGTGTTGATTCTTCGGTACTTGAAAATTTAAAAATTGGGCAAGACATTATTCTTAAAGATAAAAATGGTGAAACTTTACCCTTGGCAGGTAAAATTAACACTATTCGTAACCATAATAACGGTGCGGATATTCTTTTTACCCTTCCCGATCAAACAGATACGGCTCAATTATCTCAATTAATTGAAGTTATTATCTTTGAAAGCAACGCCTTAAAACTCATTCCTGTTTCTAGCCTTCAAAAAGATGAAGATACCCTAGAAAACTTTGTCTGGGGGATTGAGAAACAAATTTTAAACTCACAAACGGATAAGGCTCCTTCTATCAATAAAATAAAAATTACAACGCCTTATCAAAATAATACGCATTTCGCGGTAAAAACAAATGATGAGATTTTCTATCTTATAAACCCTCATAAAAACATTACCGAAAGTCTTAAAGATTTTGATTATAAAATTATTAATATATCGACACCAAACCATAACCCTATCTATGAATCCTGGATAAATTATAATGCTGCTAAATTAGAGCTCGCCATGCAAGATATTGAAGCCAGCATTGAAGCCTGTGGTAATGCAAATAATGGTGACAATGGCGATGATGCCTCTTCTGCTTTATCAAATGGTGATTCTTGTGCCGATGCACAATCAACAATTATTAGTGCTGAAGAGATTTTCTCAACCATTCAAAACATGAAAGATGGTAATACGAATGCTCAAAATGCCTGTGGTGATACTCCCTCGATTGGGAATTGTAATTAAATATTTTACCAATTTGGGCTAGTATAAAATATCTATAACGCGTCTATTTTGACGATTTTTTAAAGAAAATTATTTTGATTTAATGGATTCTTTTATTAACAACAGCGATCTAATTGATGTCCGTATTGCAACCACGGCTGAAGAAATAAAAGCAGCACAAGCCATTCGCTATAAAGTTTTTTATGAAGAATATAATGCCAAGCCCAGTGAAGAATCTTTTTTAGAAAAGCGTGACTTTGATAGCTATGATGATTTTGCTGATCATTTAATTGTTATAGATCAAAAAATGGGTCACGGTGTGAAGGGTATAATTGGGACATATCGTCTCCTTCGCTATAAATCGGCCATGAAAAAAGGGCAATTTTACAGCAGTGATGAATACGATATATCGCCCCTCCTTCCCTATAAAAATGGATTGCTGGAACTTGGGCGGTCTTGTATCCTCCCCCGTTACCGTACGCGTCCCGTACTGCAAATTTTATGGAAAGGTATTGCCCATTATTTAGCCGATCATAATATTGATTTAATGTTTGGATGCGCTAGCCTACATGGAACTGATATTAATGTTCTCTCCGAACAATTGGCTTATCTTTATCATTATCATTTAGCTTCTGAAGGACATTGCCCTGTGGCGATCAAATCTCGATATATCAATATGAATTTACATTCAAAAGAAGAGCTAAATGCAAAACATATTTTTGTTAGCCTCCCCCCCTTAATAAAAGGATATTTAAGGTTAGGGGCGCATATTGGTGATGGGGCTGTGATTGATAATCAATTTAACACAACAGATATTTTTATTATCCTGCCCACAGGGCAAGTCACCCAAAAATACGTTAAACATTACGAACGTGTCACCAACAAAATTATGCCCACATCGGAAACTGCCAAGGCAAAAGAATCATAAAAATGCGCTCACTTATCGCAATACATAAAATTTTTTGGTTTAGTTTGCTTTGTTTTATTACGATTCCAATAATTGCCATTTGGTGCTTTATCTTTAACCGCACAACCATGTTTCATAAAATAGCAAAGCTTTATTATATACTAACATGTAAAATTTTCTTCGTGTCTTATGAAACTATAGGTGATATTTCACATGACCAAACCGTATATGTTGGCAATCATCTCTCATATATTGATATTCCTTTATTGGGTAGCATTTTGGATGCAACTTTTATCGCGAAAGAGGATGTAAAAAAATGGCCCATATTAGGAGTGTTGGCAAGATTGGCAAAAACTGTCTTTATTAGTCGTACACCAGAAAAAGCCTCCTCAGTCGTTAAAGAAATTTATGACAAAATAAATCAAAACAGATCGCTTATTCTATTTCCCGAAGGAACATCAACACAAGGAAGCTTTGTACTTCCATTTAAATCCAGCTTATTTGAAATTTTTCTAAGCCATAAGGTTCATAAACCACTTTATATTCAACCTTTTACCATTATACCAATACAAACCAATCAAACTGAAGTAACCAAATTATCGCAATTGGACTATTATGCTTGGTATGGTGATATGAAACTAGAACCGCATCTATGGCAATTGGCAAAATCAAAAGGGGCGAAGGTGCGTATTGTCTTTCATAAACCTTATCAAGCCTTAGATTTTGATAATCGTAAAAAACTAGCCGCGGCTTGTTATCGTGATGTTTCAACTGGTTTACAAGAAAATTTGATGCTTACCCCTTGATTCAAAATAAAAACTACCTTAAAACGCATCATTAAACATGGCGATACTGCACTCAATATAAAAGGACTTATCATGGAAATTTCCCCAAACGAACTTATAAAAATTCAGGCTTACTTACGCTCAAAATTTGGGAATGAAGGAATTGCAGTACGTCCACGCTCACAAACGACTGATTCTATTGAAGTTTTGTTAAATGGTGAATTTATCGGTCTTGTTTATAAAGATGAAGATGAAGGTGAGACATCTTATGATTTCAATATGGCTATTTTGGAATTTGATTTGCCAGAATAACCTCGCAATCATACCTCTACATTGTTATGGTAGAGGATATGATACACCGACTTTTCCTTATTTTATTATTTTGCGTCTTTAGTCATTCGGCTATGGCAGACCAATCTTTGATTTTTAAAAAACCTAAAGATTTTAAGGGTTTAGAGATTTTAGCTTACACGAAAGATACGCTTGGAAGTGATGTTCTATCTATCGCAACTATTGATTTGAATGATGATTTTATAGACGAATATATTATTCGTAAAACTAATTGTAGCGCAAAAGAATTTTGTACCTTTATTATTGCGGCATATATGAATCGTAAACCAATAATTTTGGGACGATTTGATGCACATCAAATTCTAGTTTCAAATCAAAAAGATTACGGTATTCGAAGGCTAATTGTTTATAATCAAAAAAATAATGATTTTGCCAATATGACTGCAATTTGGTATCCAAATAAGTATAAATACAACTTTCCCAATTAAATGAGATTGTTTTTTGCAATTAATTTACAAAACAGGATAGAATAGTAAGATTATGGGAAAAATAAAAAGCGCATTTATAGAATATAATTTATTAAGAAATACTCTGGATTGCTTATGTTTTATCTGCCATGCTGTTTTTCTTAGTTTTCTCATATTCCGCAAACGCGGCTGATACGCCCAAACTTGTTATTCAATCTACTGGCTCTGATGCTAAACTTAGTGGGTGCGCCACAGATACTTGGACAGCCATGGTTAATCAGGCGGTGCTGGAATCACGACGTAAAACAGCTATGGATAAAAGTTTTATTGTTAAAAGCGATTCTGTTTTACAATATAGTTGCTTTGGCGACATTCTTACTAAAACGACGGGTATTATTGACCCTATTTTCACATCTTCCGATTATTGGGCGAACAAAGAAGTTGATATTTTAGGGGACGATAAGCCAAAAATAGAAATATATAAGCAAAACTCTGATACTGAACCTGGTTATTTCATTGATTTTCTATCACAAAATTCTTTAGAAGAATCGCTTGTATTGGTCGTTGATGGCGCGTTTAAAAATTATATTAACAGCCAATTTAATCATCCTTATCTATCAGGCACCGCACCAACGGGTGGTGGTGGCTTAGAACCTTGTGCCAATATGGCGCAAATATGGAAAGCAGCAATGTGTAAAAACCTTGATGCAACAATACCTTTTCCAACTTTTGAACAAATGGCCGCGGGGAATGACCCCCGTGTGTTTCCCCCTGGCCCTAACTGGAAGTGTCAATAAATGAAAAAAATAAAACTTTCTTTCCTAGCCGCAGCCCTAGCCGTCGCACTACCAACCAGTGCGAATGCACTGGAATATGAAACATGTTTTTCAGCAAATGCAATCATCTGTCTGCCTTGGTTGCCTTCGAAAAATTAAGAACGCTTGCTAATCCAATAACAAAAGAAAGAATTTTTTCATGATGGATCACATATTTCTCGAGATGGTCATTATTTCTGTTTCCGCTTATGTACGTTGCGACACCTGACTTGATAATGATGGAAACCCCGAAATTATTGTTGGTATTCCAGATGCTACGAGGAAGATACAGGTCAATTTGTTTACCAGATAACAATGTCCTTTTTATATTATCCAAGATAGAACGCCTCCCGACCAAACAAGAACTGTCGAAAGCTTTAAAACGATAGGACCTATATTTGCATACTCTGTTGCTCTGTCTACAGATGAGGAAAGTGATAGGTATGAAATCTTTACGTGTCTATTATGATGGTAACTGGAATGATTTTGACATTTATCAATATGACAGTAAGACCGATCAGTTTTTAATATGAGTACGCAAATCCATGAAACACAAGAGCAATTCTATTTTTAGTTGCTTTTATTCCATTCTTCATTGGATACTCTACTTTAACCTATGCGCAATCATTATGTTCCGACGGTAAAGGCTTTTCTTCCGCTATACCCTCCCCTGTGAACTATAACAAGTAATATGGGGCCGAGACACTGGTGGTCATTGCGCAAGTAAACATCCTGAGTGACTGATTACTCTTATGGGCCTGGACAAACATGCAGGAAGAAAAATTCCTGCGCCTCCTGAAGGATGCGTACTATCTGTCACAACATTCAGTGATGATGAACAAGGTAATGGGTAGGTAATGTATTGCAATTTGATTGTGGTACAAATTCAACGGGACCAAGTAAGAAGTTCAATACGCTCATTTGAAATCTGGAACATCTTCCACCAACAAGGAGATCAAATTGTTTCAGGCGGAAGTGGTATCTGGCGGCTCTCACCTAGATTACATTTTAACTATAAATAGGCAAGTCATATATAGATGCGCAATGTGCTACTGGTACAGTAACACCGGGTGCAACAAATAGTACGAAATTCCCCAGACATTATTTGTCCTATTTCGGGACAACCTAATTTATGTGACCCTGCAAATACTTCACAATTATTACCACAGTAAGCAAAACGTTAGAAAGTCGCAACAGCGGTTACCAATATTGGCGGTGGTTCGGTGGTACAGCACCACATCGCCTCCCGATGGACCAACCGGTGGTGGGGGGTCTTCTGGTGGCGGTAGCTCTGGTGGGGGGTCTTCTGGTGGAGGGTCTTATGGCGGTGGTAATAGTGGTGGGCCTTATACGGGTGGTGGGGGAACGGGTAATTATGATCGTGATCCCGATGCTGTACGTCCCCCTTATACATTCCCTAATGCTGATGCAGATTTATGTGATACACCAACATGCATAACCGATACAATGTTGGATTTGGCAAATCAAGCCGACGTAATGCAAGATACAATTACAACCGAATTTTTAAATATAACTGGTGATGGAACATGTCTTCCCGCCACCGCAACAGGAACTGTTGTGGTAAGACAAGGCATTGGGCAGACAGAAACCTATCTTGATAAATTTTGTATGAATAAAGGATGTAGCTTTGTCGAAGGAAGTGGATGTCAATAAAATGTAGCACATTTTTTATATAATAAATGTCTATAAAAAGAACTATTACCGCAATTAATTGCAATGATGTTACAATTTCCTGTAATATAAAAGGATGGGATTTATGAAATTTTCAAAAATATTTTTATTATTAGCATTATTTATGGTGACTTTGCCAAGTTTCGTCCATGCACAAGTTGCTGCACAAGCGTGTGATACCGAAGTTTGGAAACAACATGCTTCAAGCGCATGGCTTTCCGCACAACGTGAAATCATGCAAAGCCAGAATATTGGTGCTTATAAAGCAGATAGTGTCCTCGAATATGTTTGTTTTGACCAATTGGTTAGCTTAAACGCATGGGAAGGGGGAAATATTTTTGTCCATACTGAATATTTTGGCTCTCAAATTATTCCTCGTGGTGCGCCTTCTGGGTTAGATCACGTTTTAACACAAGTTGTCACAAATTCATTAAAATCCTACCAAAATACTAATTTTAGTCATTCATTTTTAGGGGGAAGAGCGAATGCATTAGGTTTATCACCTCCCGATGAACAAATTTCTAGATGCCTCAACACAAATATCCTCTTATGTTTGCACCCATATGGCTAATGTATGGAAGGCGTCAAAATGTATGAATTTTATTGATAATTCTGAGTTCGAAGCAACTGATGGGTTTTACCCTTTTGATGAAATAAAAGGATATGGCGGCGAAGATGATATTGATGGATATGCAGGTGGAATTCAAGAAGTAAGACTTTGGCCTGCAAATTTAGCTTGTGGAACTGGCGGTGGTGCACAATCCTTTGGCCCTCAAGGTACATGGGAAACTCAAATCAAGCTAGCAGGTAATACAGCTGATGAACTTTATGCATCAAAGGCTCCTTTAGGGGAAGTTTTTACCACCGTATATGAAAAAACCCGCCCTGGTGTTTGTGGAGAACCTATATTAACAGGCGTTACTGTAATTGCTGGAAATGATGCTGATACTTATGATGATGGTGTTTGTTTAAATGCAGGATGTTCTTACAATGAAAATGGAACATGTACGCAGTAATAGTAACGGTTCCCCTATATTGCCAAGGTAAACCTTACTAAAAACTATTTATCGGAAAGAAGTTTTTTAACAATCTCTTTCTTATCTGGGTTCATTTCAAGCATTTTTGCAATCACATCCATATTTTTCGATTGATCAATTTTTTCAAAATCGGAGTCCTTTTGACTTAGATTTTTATCTTTAGTTTTGTTTTTGCTGGTAATTTCGGGTTTTGCGATTTCATTTTTCTTTAGCCCCAGTTTCTCTATTAAAACAGGACTGTTGCGAACAAGGTTTCTTATCTTTTCCAAAAACACAGGATTCATTTTACCTTGCGCTTTTCGCAATTCGACAAAGGCATGATCTAGCAATTTTTGCCGTTCCTTTGTTATTGGATTCATTGTTTCAGTCTTATTATCTTTTGGTGTATCTTTCACCTTGATTTCCTTTGTTTTATGCTCACAATATAGCCGATATACCATATCATATTGATAATAAAATGAATAAAAGATAACTGCATGATTAAAATCTATAACTTTTTGATGATTATATTATCCCCTTTAATTCGGATATATTTACATCTAAGGGCATTACAAAATAAGGAAATAAAATCACGTTTAAATGAAAAATATGGTACTGCCTCACTTGCTCGTCCCCAAGGGAATGTTATCTGGGTGCATGCCGCCAGTGTAGGCGAAGCACAAGCAGCATTAATTATTATAAAAAAAATAAATGAGCAAAGCCAAAATATATCATTTTTAGTGACAACGGTTACGCTTTCTTCGGCGAATATGTTAGAGGAAAAATTACCTCATAACGCTATACATCAATTTGTACCTATCGACCATCCAGATTGGATTAATAAATTTATCAATCATTGGAAACCTGATTTGGCTTTATTTTTAGAATCTGAAATATGGCCAAATATACTCATCACACTTAAAAAAAATAATATTCCTTCTATACTTATCAATGGCCGTTTGTCGGATAACTCTTACAAAAATTGGTGTCGAATAAAAACTGTTGCACAACATATTTTTTCAACATTTAACCTTATTTTGACGCAATCCCCACAAGATACCAATCGATTTAAAGAATTTGGCGCGAACGCTCATACGGTTGGGAATATCAAATTAAATGCTTCTCCCCTCGCCTATGATAAAGCACAATTTAATGTTATAAAAGATGCCATTGGTACGCGCCCTTTTTGGGTTTATGCCAGCACCCATGATGGGGAAGAGGAATTGGCCGCCCGTGTTCATCTTTCACTCAAAGAAAAATTTTCTGATTTATTAACAATAATTGTTCCGCGCCATCCTACAAGAAGGGAGGACATTCAAAATAAACTTAAAATAATGGGATTAAAAATTGCTGCACGAGGCGATGATAAGAAGTTGTTTTCGGCAAGAGATGATATTTATCTTGTCGATACAATGGGAGAGTTGGGATTATTTTATCGCCTTACAACAATATCAATGATTGGAAGATGTTTTAGTCATGATGGCGGTGGTGGCCATAATCCTATTGAGGCCGCCCAATTAAACAGTATTGTCCTAACAGGTCCAAATATTCAATATCAGCATAATTTATTCACCCCTATGTTTGAAAAAAATGCGGCTATTCAAGTGCATACTGAAGAAGAGCTAGTAAAAACTCTTTCCTTACTCTTTTCGAATAAAGATAAGCGTGAAGAATATCTAAGCAACACAAAAGATTTTATGAATAGTCTTGAGAATATTATTGATACTATTCTAGCCGAGATCAAACCCTTTCTTCCAAATTAGAAAAAGAGAATATGAGTTTTTCAACGCCGAAATTTTGGTATAAAAGACGAGGATTATTGGCCTATTTGTTTCTGCCATTCTCGTGGTTGTATCAACAAATACATAAAATCAACCAATATCGAAAAATATCATCGTATAAAGCAGACATTCCTGTTATTTGCGTTGGTAATGCCATCGCAGGGGGTGGTGGTAAAACACCAACGGTGATGGCGCTTATTCAGCTTGTTAAAACATATAAAATTGCAAGAAATCCTTATATCATTAGTCGTGGATATGGGGGAAATATTCAACATTCACATCTTGTCGATATAACGAAAGATACGGCACAAAACGTTGGGGATGAGCCGTTATTGCTGGCTCATCATGCCCCAGTTATTATTGGAAAAGATCGTCAATCTTCTATTAAATTGGCACAAGAAAAAGATGCCGATCTTATTATCATGGATGACGGTTTTTTTAACCATTCGATTTTTAAAGACATAAAAATATTGGTAATTGACCGCAATATGGATTTTGGTAATGGCCTTACTCTTCCCGCTGGCCCGTTGCGGGAACCTTTAAAATCTATACTTCCAAAAACCGATTACATCATAACCATTGGACCAAAATTTCAAAGTGACCTGCCTGTTTTTGAATCAAAGCTTTTGATTTTATCCAACCATATAGATAAAAAAAACTATATTGGATTTTGTGGAATTGGGTTTCCAGAAAAATTTAAATCCACGCTATATAAATCTGGATATGAGTTAGAAGATTGGTATGAATTTGCAGATCATCATATGTATTGTAACCATGAGATTAAAAATTTACTCGATATAGCAAAAAATAAAAATTGTCGTTTGATTACAACAGCAAAAGATTACGTTAAAATTCCTGCTCGTTATAAAGAAATGATTGACGTTTTAGATGTCGAATTAAAATTTGAAGATGAAGCTAAGCTTATAGAAACTTTAAAACAGGATATTAAAATTAAAGTGATAAAACAACTTCGTTACATTTTAGAAGCTTTCTTTCTTATTCTTATATTTGGAATATCAAAAATATTGCCCGTGCAAATAGCTTCTAACGTTGGTGGATTTATTGGGCGCAATATTGGTATTCGCCTTGCTGCATCGCGAAAGGCACGCCGTAATGCAAAAATGGTTTTCTCCCATAAAACCGATAGGGAGATTAACGATATCATTATTGGAATGTGGGATAATTTGGGTCGTGTTATGATGGAATACGCGCATCTTAGAAAAATTATAGAAAATCATGTCGATTTTACAGGCGCAGAGAATTTGAATATTAGCAAAGGCGGAATTATTATTTCCGCCCATTTGGCAAATTGGGAAATAGTGCCACCCTTTTTATATCATCAATATAATCAGAACATATTTATTCCCGTTTATCGGGCGCCAAATAATCCTTATTCCGATTATATTTTAAAAAAACTACGTAGCTTTAATAATAAATTAGAGAGTATCCCAAAATCAAAATCAGGCACGCGTAAAATTGTATCCTCAATTAAACAAGGCAAACAAATCGGTTTGATTATTGATCAAAAATATAATGAAGGTATCAAAATTGATTTTCTGGGTACTCCTGCTATGACCTCCCCTATCTTTGCGGAACTTGCGTTGAAGTATAAATGTCCTATTGTTCCCGCCCATGTTGTACGTACCAAGGGGGCAAATTTTAAACTTATCCTGCTTCCTCCGATGACAATAAATAATAAAACTGCGGAACAAATTGTTGAAGATTCCCATTTGATATTACAACAATGGATTGAACAAAATCCTGAACAATGGTTATGGCTTCATAATCGTTGGAGTAATAAAAGTAACGCATCTGAAAAAGAAAATTATGACGGAAAATAAATCTCACAATTATGACTACGACTATTTTGTAATTGGCGGTGGGTCGGGTGGTGTTCGTTCTGCCCGCATTGCAGCATCACACGGAGCAAAAGTAGGCTTGGCCGAAGGGCGAGATTTAGGGGGAACATGTGTCAATCTAGGATGTGTTCCTAAAAAGCTTTTTGTTTATGCGTCTGATTATGCATCTTATGTCGTAGATGCAAAAGGATATGGATGGGATATTCCTGATGCAAATTTTAATTGGAAAACACTCATTAAAAATAAAGATGAGGAGATTGAACGCCTCAATGGCATCTATCGCTCTATGTTAGAAAAAGCAGGGGTGATTTTATATCAAGGTTTCGCACATTTTAAAGATGCCAATACTGTCACTATAAATGGTAAAGAGATCACTGCTGAGCGATTTTTAATCGCTGTTGGGGGTACACCACGCAAACCTGATTTTGAAGGATCAGAACATGTTTTAACATCGGATGATATGTTCCACCTTGATACCCTGCCCCAATGTATGGTGGTGCAAGGAGGCGGATATATCGGATTAGAGTTTGCCCATATAATGCATAAATTGGGCGTTCATGTAACATTGGTACATCGTGGTGATCTTCTTTTGCGTGGATTTGATACTTGCTTGCGAAAATTCATTTCAACTGAAATGAGTACGGCAAATCTTGATGTAAAATTAAATACAAATATTAAAAAAATTGAGAAATTAGAGGGCCAAACGCAAATTAACCTTACAAATGGTGAGGTTTTACGTTGCGATATTATGCTATCCGCTATTGGTCGTAAACCCGATACGGATAACCTAAAACTTAGTGAGATTAATGTTGATCGAAATGAGGATGGCTTTATTAAAACCAATCACGATTTTGAAACAAGTGTCCCACATATTTATGCCGTTGGGGATATTACCGATACGGTTGCCTTAACCCCTGTCGCGATTGCCGAAGGACATATTTTGGCGGATCGTCTATTTGGTAAGGGTGCACAACGCTACGCCAATCGTGATTTAATACCAAAGGCTGTATTTTCAAGTCCCCCTCTGTCCACCGTTGGTATGACGGAGGAAGAAGCAAAAGAAAACGGGCATGAGGTTCTTATTTTTAGATCTAATTTTAAACCTCTTATCCATACATTATCAAAGCGTGAACAACGTACAATAATGAAGATAGTGGTTGATAAAAACACAGATAAAGTTCTTGGTTTCCACATGGGCGGTAAAGATGCCCCTGAGATTATGCAAGGGTTCGCGGCTGCATTGGTATCAGGAATAACAAAATCACAACTCGACCAAACAATAGGCATTCATCCCTCTTCAGCCGAAGAATTTGTAACAATGCGCTTCCCCATAGACGAATAAGTATAAAAACAGACCTTATTGAGGTTTTTTAACTTGTTTTAAGCCGCGCAACCCCTTATTTTCTCAATCATAATTAAAGGGAATGAAGAACATGACACAATCTTGGACAAAACAAAGCTGGCGCGAAAAACCTGTGGAACAGCTGCCCAATTACCCTGATCAAGATAAGGTGAAATGGGCCGAAAATATCATTACCAATATGCCCCCCCTTGTCTTTGCAGGTGAGGCACGCAATTTAAAGGCTCAATTGGCAGATGCCTGCTACGGGAAAGCTTTCGTATTGCAAGGGGGCGATTGTGCAGAAAGTTTTAGCGAATTTAATGCCAATAAAATCCGTGATACCTTTCGCGTGCTTCTTCAAATGTCTGTGATCATGACCTTTGGCGGGTCGATGCCTATTGTCAAAATGGGGCGTATGGCAGGGCAGTTTGCAAAGCCACGCTCCGCAGATATGGAAACAATTGGGGATATAACTTTACCATCCTATCGCGGTGATATTATCAATAAAATGGAATTCACCAAAGAAGGGCGTATCCCTGATCCTGAACGTATGATCCGTGCCTATAATCAATCGGCTGCAACACTAAATTTACTCCGTGCTTTTGCCCAAGGGGGGTATGCCGATCTTAATCAGGTGCATCGTTGGAACCTCGATTTTGTAAAAGATAGCCCCCTAGGTGAGCGATATGAACATTTAGCAGAAGATATTGGTAGAGCGCTCACTTTTATGAAGGCATGTGGTATCACTTCTGAAAATGTTCCTTCTATGCGCGAAACTGATTTTTATACTTGTCATGAGGCTTTGCTCCTACCCTATGAGGAAGCCATGACACGCGAGGATAGCACGACGGGCGACCCCTATGATACATCTGCTCATTTTCTATGGATTGGGGCGCGGACGCAGCAAACAGATGGGGCGCAAATCGAATTTGTGCGCGGTATTAAAAATCCGATTGGAATGAAAGTTCCCCCTGAATTAGATGCCGACACACTCATAGAATTAATTGATATTCTAAATCCGGAAAATGAAGCGGGTCGTTTATCGCTTATCGCGCGAATGGGGCATAATCAGGTTGAAGAAAAGCTTACCCCCCTTGTCCGCCGTGTTAAAGAAGAAGGACGCAATGTTGTTTGGATTTGTGATCCCATGCATGGCAATACTGAGAAATCATCAAGCGGTTATAAAACCCGAAAATTTGATAATGTATTGGCCGAGGTTCGTGGTTTCTTTGCCGTCCATCGTGCCGAAGGAACCCACCCCGGTGGTGTCCATTTTGAAATGACCGGACAAAATGTGACCGAATGCGTGGGGGGGGCGGATGATATTACCGATGAAGATTTATCAAACCGCTATCATACCGCATGTGATCCTCGTCTTAATGCTAACCAAGCATTAGAGCTGGCATTTTTAGTATCTGATGAATTGAAGAATTTAAACAAATGACATTGCCTCTTAATATTGTGATGGCGCAACTAAACCCAACGGTTGGCGCATTATCGCAAAATTTTGAAAAAATTATTTCAGTATGTAACGATCATCAAAATGCAGATATAATTGTATTTGCCGAAAATGTAACCTGTGGCTATCCTGCTGATGATCTTGTTCTGAATGATGGTTTTATTAAGAATGTTGAAGAACATGTTCAAAACTTTGTTCAAATATCAAAAGAATGGCAGGCTGCAATTATTTTACCAACACCATGGAAAATAAATTCTGTACTTTATAATACTGCGCTTTTTATTCAAAATGGCGAAATTATACAAATTATTCAAAAATATGAATTACCCAATAATGGCGTTTTTGATGAAAAAAGAATTTTCGCGCAAGGTGTGCTTCCCGATATTATTGAATATAGGGGTCATAAAATTGGTTTAATAATTTGTGAGGATATGTGGCATAAAAAAGTGCCCGCCCATCTAAAATCTCAAGCCGCAGAATTTTTTATTGTTGTAAATGGCAGTGTCTATTACGACAATATTTATTATGACCGTATTGAAATAGCGCAAAAGCGTATTGCAGAAAACAACATTCCGCTGCTCTACATTAATCAGGTCGGAGGGCAAGATGATGTTGTTTTTGATGGTCGTTCGTTTTTAATGAACGCGCAAGGCGATATCGAAATTGAATTTCCTGCTTTTCAAGAATATATTTCTAATACAGATACAATAATTAAAGTCGAACCCCTTGACCCATTAGAAGAAATTTACACTGCCCTTGTTCTGGGGGTGCGCGATTATGTTCAAAAAAATGGATTTAACGGCGTTCTAATTGGATTGTCGGGCGGTATTGATAGCGCGCTTTCCGCCGCTATTGCTGTTGATGCTATTGGCGCAGATAAAGTGCATTGTGTTATGATGCCATCTAAATTTACCTCTCAAGATAGTTTGGATGATGCAAAGCAATGCGCTGAAATGCTTGGGTGTTCTTATAAAATTATTTCAATTGAAGATATCGTTAAAACATTTGTACAAAGCTTGGATAAACATCTTAATGAAGATGCTTCACCCCTTACTTTTGAAAATATTCAAAGTCGCGCGCGCGGCGTTATCATGATGGCGCTCTCCAATGCTACGGGAAATATGCTACTGACCACGGGCAATAAATCGGAAATGGCAGTGGGGTATGCCACCCTTTATGGGGATATGTGTGGCGGTTTTAATGCGTTAAAAGATGTTTATAAAACCGATGTTTATGCCCTTTCGAGACTGGCGAAACCAAACCTCCCCCGCTATCCCACAAAGAATTATTACAAAAAAACCAAGTGCGGAGCTTCGCCCTGATCAAACTGACCAAGATAGCCTTCCGCCTTATGAAATTTTAGATGATATTTTGAAATGTCTGATTGAGAAAAACATGGCGCCCGAAGACATCATGCACCCAACCCAAATAGTTTACGATATCTGGAAATTATTAGATCGTGCTGAATATAAGCGCCGCCAATCTGCCCCTGGTACAAAAATCACCGCAAAAGCATTTGGGCGCGATAGACGTTATCCCATTACAAATGGATATTTTAATTCTGAAAAATAAAATCTAATTCTAGTTTTAATAACTATATTCTTTCATGTGTGAAATGCATTGCAGGAAGAAATGGTGATCTTAAATTATTATGAACATATTCTTTTGCCAATGTCACACGGGCTTCTGCAATTTCGGGGGTTGCAATCATCAATTCCTGCACTCCTCTTACATGGCATTTGCGGATAGTCATACATGCCTTATCGAATGAGCGTTGAAAATATTTGCTTAACGCTTCTGCATAGGCTTCATCAACTTTTATTTTACCATCTAAGTAAGTTCCAGGCCCCATCCAAATTAGAGAAATACGATGGAGCGGAGGTCTTTGTGGTTTTTTTGCTACACGGGGTACCAATTTTTCAAATTGTATCGGCTTTTCTAGAACATCACTCATAAAATTATACCTTGAACTTATTATTAGACATAGAAATACGCATTGTTTACAGTCATTTTGTATTTTAAATTAATGCTATATAAAAAGCATTTTAAACCGTTATGTCAATAGGATATTTTTATTATGAATGTAAAAGTTCGCTTTGCCCCATCCCCCACTGGATTTCTTCATATTGGAAATGCGCGTACCGCCATTATCACATGGCTTTTTGCGCGAAAAATGAATGGCCATTTTTTACTTCGCATTGATGATACGGATACCGAGCGTTCAAAAATCGAATATGAAAAAGCGATTGAGCAAGGACTTAAATGGTTAAAGCTTGATTGGGATCATAAAGAAAACCAAAAAAATCGAATGGATCGCTATGCTGAGGTTATTGAAAAACTTAAATCTGATAACCGAATTTATGCCTGTTACGAAACACCAGAGGAATTGGGGCTAAAGCGTAAAACACAATTATCACGCGGGGTTCCTCCTACATATGATCGCGCAGGCCTCTCCCTTACTGACGAGCAAATGAATAAATATAAAAGTGAAGGGCGTAAACCACATTGGCGGTTTAAATTATTACATGACCCGATTACATGGAATGACCATATTCGTGGTGACGTAAATTTTAATGGATCTGACTTATCCGATCCCGTTGTTTTGCGTGAAGATGGCAGCCCGCTTTACCACCTTTGTTCTGTAATTGATGATGTTGATTTTGAAATCACCCATGTGGTGCGTGGTGAGGATCATGTATCGAATACCGCAACCCATGTTCAAATGTTTGAAGCCATCTGTGGGAAAGCGCCTGAATTTGCACATTTATCGCTCATCGCTGATGCTGAAGGAGGTAAGCTTTCAAAACGCCTAGGCTCATTAAGTGTAAAAGATATTCAAGAGCAAGAAGGATTAGAGCCAATGGCGATAATTTCTCTTATGGCTCGCCTTGGTACATCTGACCCTATTGAAGCCTTTACCGAAATGCAGCCTTTAATTGATAGTTTTGATTTTTCAAAATTCTCTCGCAACCCTCCTAAATTTGATACGGATGAGTTGCTACGTTTAAATGCCCGTATTTTGCAAAACACATCATATGCAAATATTAAAGATAGATTAAATGAAATTGGTCTTGATACAATTGATGAAAGTTTTTGGAACAGCGTCCGTACGAATATCGAAAAATTAGAAGACGTTAAAACATGGGCGCTTGTCGTTAATAATCCTATAGACTCTAGTCTGGATGAAAATGATAAAGAGTACACCGCAAACGCGGCAGAATTACTACCCCCGGCTCCGTGGGATGAAAATACATTTAATCATTGGATATCAAAGGTAAAAGAAAGCACAGATCGCAAAGGCAAAACTTTATTTATGCCATTGCGCCAAGCGTTAACAGGAATGGATCATGGGCCTGAGTTACCTGTATTGCTCCCCCTCCTTGGCCCTGATAAAACCAAAGAGCGTCTTAAGGCATAATGCCAGATATTATTCTTGTCAAACCTCAATTAGGTGAAAATATCGGTGCTGCGGCACGCGCAATGGCCAATTTTGGCTTAACAAATCTCAAGCTTGTCGCCCCGCGTGATGGATGGCCAAGCAGTAGCGCAAATGCAAATGCCGCAGGGGCATTGGATCAAATTGTCAATGTAGAAATTTTTGATACTGTTAAAGACGCCATTGCCCCCTATCAAAATGTTTATGCGACAACGGCACGCCCCAGAGATATGCGTAAAAAAGTATTTACGCCCAGTAATGCCGTTGCCAATATTATTCATCAGCAATCAACACATCAAAATATAGCCATCTTATTTGGTGGGGAGCGTGCGGGATTAGATAACGATGATGTAGCAATGGCGCAAAATATTATTACCTTTCCGACCAATCCTGATTTCTCTTCCCTTAATTTAGCGCAAAGTGTGCTTCTTTTATCATATGAATATCATCGACAAAAGGGTGAGAATATTGACCCATTCATTCCGATAGGAAAATCAAATATTGCCACTCAAAAAGAGCTAAATGAATTTTTTGATCGATTGGAAAATGAGTTAGAGAAAAAGAAATTTTTCCGCAATCAAGATATGCGTGCCACCATGGTTCGTAATATAAAATCAATGATTTCTAGAAATGATTTAACCGATCAAGAAGTTAAAACCTTTCAGGGGATTTTATCCGCGCTTATTAGGAATAAAATTAGCTGATAGGATAGAAGCAATAAAAAGCCGCTATTCCTAGCGGCCTTTTCAAAAAATTTTATAATCTAAATTTAAATAGTGATAGTATTTTCAATATTTGGGAAGGCGTCAAATGCGAAATATATTTTAAAATACATGAGCAAGAAGACAACGCCCCCAAATTTAAAAAGACGAAGACTATCTTGAATAGAATTCAACAATCAGATGTGGTTCCATCTGTGTTGCATATGGAATATCTTCCAAATTCGGTACGCGAAGGAATGTTGCTTTACCTGCTTTATGATCGACGTCAATATATTCTGCCACTTCACGCTCAACTGATTCAATTGCTTGGATAACCATTGGCATGGATAGTGAAGATTTTTTCACTTCGATAACATCACCTTCTTTAACTTGATAAGACGGAACATTTACCTTTTTACCATTTACAGTTACGTGTTGATGACTGACGAACTGACGGGCGGCAAATACGGTGGGTACAAACATCGCACGATAGATGACCGCATCTAAACGACGCTCTAGCAAGCCAACAAGGTTTTGTCCTGTGTCACCCTTCATACGGTTTGCAGTTTGATAATAACGACGGAATTTACGCTCCCCAATATTACCATAGAACCCTTTTAATTTTTGCTTTGCAAATAACTGAATACCATAATCTGTTGGTTTTGCACGACGCGCACCATGCATACCAGGTGCAGTTTGACGTACATTAATAGGAGATTTTGGACGACCCCAAAGGTTTACACCCAAACGGCGGTCAATTTTATATTTAGACTTAGGTCTTTTTTCACTCATACTTACAGTTCCTTCTGTATTTTTAAAAAGCTCTCAATGCATTAAGGCAAAGAAGTTTGCTTTTATTAAGCATCATTTGATGCTGTTTTAATTGTCCTACTCTCCAACATTGGATTGAAGCATATATAGGCATATGAAAAGCAAATATGTTTCAACGAGGGTTTCCCCCCTTCGTAGGAATAGCAGATTTATAAGGATTTTTACTCTTTAAGTCAAGCATTACAAAAAGTCCCGCCAATTTCTTTAAAAATTAGCGGGACTTCATCTACTTAAAACTTAATTTTGATAAATTATTAGCTTTTATCTTCATCTGATTTGTGATGATCTTTATCTTTAGATGTTTTTTCAGGTGAAAAAGGCAAGGAAGAATGATGTAGATTAATCCGTAAATCACCTTCTTTATCTTTGATATACCCAAAAGTGAATTCTACTTTTTGTTCTTCATCACTTCCTTTTGGGGTGAAAAAATAATTACCCATTGATACGGCATAATCTCCATAAACTGCAATATGGGGATCTTCTCCAAAACGTGCCTTTGTCCATGGTTTGATTGCAAATCCGCTATCTTCATCAATTTTACCACCTACAAAATATGATAAAGCCTCGTCAAATGTTTCACGGAATTGGTCATCTGCTGCCAATGTAGGTTTAAATAAAACATCCCCTAAATCATAAGCATATAGAGTATTAATATGGTCTTTTGCAGCTTGTTTATAATCACCATCTTCCATAAATACCTTACTAATATTTTCAATACCATCTGCCCATTCTTTTTGTGCTTCGATAACATCTTCTTTTGTAATGTCGTGTGCATGAGCGGTAGATGGTAAAATGGCAAATGCCATTAACAGACCAAGAATAAACTTCATTTTAATGCTCCTATTGGTTATGATAAAACTATTCAATCATTATACGCTTAAAAGGTAAAAAGGTTCACCATATGTATAAAATAATTTCCAAAACTTTTCTGCTTTTCTCATCTATTATGGTTGTATCATGTCAAACAAGTACACAAACAATTTCAAATGATATTGCAACCCTTGGGAATAGTATTTTTGGGAATACAAATGTCGCTGCCGCTTCAGGGTTTAACAATCAAGAGTTAACGGCTGCTTTTAAACAAGCATTAACCATAGGGACTAACGAAGTTGTCAGCCAATTGGGTGTTAAAAATGGCTTTAATTTAGATCCAAAAGTGCGTATTCCCCTGCCAGATAATTTAAAGCGTGTTCAAACCGCTCTAAATACTGTAGGTTTATCAAGCCTTATGGATGATTTGGAATTGCGGTTGAATTGCGCCGCCGAAATTGCCACACCCGAAGCCAAAGCATTATTTATAAATTCAATCCAACAAATGACTTTTAATGATGTTGTCGATATTTATAAAGGACCGAACGATAGCGCAACCCGATATTTTAAACGCACAATGTCTGCGCCATTATCAGAGCGTATAACCCCAATCGTAAATCGCGCTATTACACAAGCGGGTGTTGTTCAGGCTTATAACAATGTAATGACGCAATATGCGGCAATCCCTTTTATGCCTGATGTGAAGGCAGATTTAACAAATTATGTTGTAGATCGTGGAATTGATGGAATTTTCTATTATCTTGCCGAACAAGAAACCGCCATTCGCCAAGATCCTGTAAGACAAACGACAGACCTGTTAAAACGCGTTTTTGGCCAGAAATAATTTACTGAAGGCGAATATCTGTACTATATTGTCTTCCTTCTCGTAAGAAACCGATACGTACTTCATCTTCAGGATCACTCAACACTAAAAAACTATTTAAATCATCAGCATTTCTAACACTTGCCCCATTAAATCTTTGTATAATATCTCCAGTTGTGAATATAGGTCTTTGCCCCTCTTGATATCCCCCTACATCATCAACAATGGCACCATAACCTGTATTATTCTCTATTTTTTGAGTATAACTCATAGTGGTAAATTCGACACCCAGGCTCCCTCTTTCAACTTTTCCTTTTTCAACAATTTCAGCAGCAATTTCAAAAACTATATCATGTGGAATTACAAATGTATTGGTGCTACTAAAATTGGAACTTTTAGCATGTGAAGTCACCATACCAACAAACCTTATATCTTCGGAAACTAGCATTCCACCAGAATTACCTGTTTGACTTGCTAAATCAATTTGATGAACATAAAAAGGGATAAATACCAGTTCTTTGTGGATGTGCTACAATTCCAGCTTTAACAGTAAAACTTAGATTTCATTGGATGCCCAATAGCGTAAACATCATCCAGATATTCTACATCTTCTATTGCATCTTGTGTACCAATACACCCAACCATATTTGGCAGTTGTGCGTGCAGAACAGCTATATCCGTTTCTTCATCAAATCCGATAATATCAGCAGAAATTATTCCATTACTTTCATGATTAACGCCATTAGGATTAAAAAACTTGAAATAAATAGCATCACTATGTTCGATAACGTGATGATTGGTGACTATTGTACCTCTATCTGTATCAAGAACTATGCCAGCGCCAATACCTAAAGATTTTTTACCTGTCGTATTTACAGGATTTGTAGCTTCATAAACAGGCATTAACATTACAGTTGCTGATAGCATATCTGTTATGGAGCGTTCTTCTGCTTGTGCAGTATTATCACAACTATAACCAAGTTCTGTTTGCGTTTCTTCTTGTTGAGCGTGCGCAATAGCAGCAGATAAAAATATAGCTGGAACACAAACAAAAGGGGTTTTGATGAATTGATACATAATATTAATCTTTTTTAGGTTATGTTAATAAGATTAATAATTAAATTATATATGTCAATAAATATTGATTAGTTTTTCACAGGTAAGCTATATGTTTTTTGCATGGCTGACTATTCCATATCAAGCAAAATAAGTTCGCTTTGTGCTTTTGCCAAAATTTCTATAGTTGATATTTCCGTAATTTCAATGGCATCACCTTCTCTTAATTCTTGATTATTGATCGTGATTAAACCTCTTACAACATGTAAAAATGCGCCACGCCCTTTATCTATTTGATATGTTATTATATCGCCATCATCTGATTTTGCGACAAACATTTTAATATCTTGATGAATTGTAATTCCACCATTTGTTCCTTTTGAATCGCCTACAAGTTTAAAGCCATCTTTATACTCTGCCTCTGCAAATGATTTTTGTTCGTAAGATGGATGGATATTTTGTGTATCAGGTAAAATCCAAATTTGTAGAAAATGGACATTTTTGTCTTTTGAATGATTAAATTCAGAATGCTCAATCCCTTTGCCCGCACTCATACGTTGAATATCACCAGGGCGAATGACCGCCCCTGTACCGGTACTGTCTTTATGTTCTAAAGCGCCTTGTATGACATAACTAATAATCTCCATATTATCATGATGATGGGGTGGAAATCCTGCACCGCCTATAACACGATCATCATTAAAAACACGGAGTGATTTAAAGCCCATACGATTTGGATCATGAAAGCCACCAAATGAGTAAGTATGAGCGCTATCAAGCCAACCGCCTTTTGATTTTCCTCTTAAATCTCGTTCATGAATTTTTATCATATAAATCTCTTTTTACATCTTATTGTTCGTAAAAAGAGGTATGATTGTTACTAAAGCAAAGTTTTTCTCTTTTTGGGATAAACAAACCCTGACCCTTTATACAAACTCCCATAAGATTTTGAAGGATAATTCCAAAATCTGACCAATGACCAATCATTATTTTTTGATAAATCTTGAACAGGCATATAACGATATACAATACATCTATCAGCAATAGTGCCGCCCCAATTTACGTGTTCGACTTCAATTGTGCGATTATCAATAATACGTTTCACAACTGATAAATGGCCATGGCGCAAACGATTGGTTTTTGAGAGTACAAAGACTGAGCCAACCTTTGGTTTTTTACCTCGCTTATATCCTTTTTCATTGGCTTGATACCACCATGTGTGGGCGTTACCGCGTATTTGAATACCTGATAATTCACGCGCATGGGGAACACATTGAATTTGTTTGGGTATCGCATAAAAATCTTCTTTTGGAACATGTAACTTTTTAGGTGGAATGCTGTCTTGATTTTCATTTATAGGGGTTTTGCCTTGCCGAACGGGGGCATAATTATTGCTACATCCACTAATGATAAAAATAACAAACAGCAGTAAAAAAATAGAGTTCTTCATATGATTTATATAATAAGATTGGTGGGCCCGGGCGGATTTGAACCGCCGACCAATCCGTTATGAGCGGACTGCTCTAACCAACTGAGCTACAGGCCCTTAATTTGTTCTTTATACGTATTAGATTGTTTTGAAACAAGAGAAATAATTCCAACAACAACAAAAATAAATCCAATCCACGTTCCCTGCCATGTATCATAGGAGAAGGAATTGACAAGCAATATTGTAAATAAAAATGAAATAGCTGCTTTTTGAAGGGGTAGATCAAGAATATAAATCTTTTTCATTAGAAAACCAATCAAAGCTATTTTAAATAAAATCCCAATAACACCAAACTCCAACCATGTTTGTAGAACAACATTATGCGGATGTGCAAAAGTATTTTCTTTATAAAATAAGCGCTTACTCCAATTGGTGCTAACCTGTTGTCCATATTCTAAACCATAGCCTATAAGTGGGTTTTCACGTATGGCATCGCTATTAATATCCCATATTTCTAATCTGTTACCCGAATAAGATTGTTGAAAAAATGATATCGCATCCAAAGCTGGTATATTTTGATATATATACGGATAAATAAAAGGCAACAAGATTGCATGAACGGCAAATAACAAAAAAGCGAATATCCATGCTGACTTTAAACGCACCGGAAATAAAAGGTAAAATAATATAAAAAAGAAAAACCCTAATTGCATGCTTTGGCTTAAGGTTGTGAATAATAAAATTAGAAATGGTAGAATTGTTAAATAAAGCCACCATTTTCTAAACGAATTATATGTAAAAAAACAAAATAAATAATAGAGTGTGATGATTACAGCGCCTAAATTATAAACAGAAAGAGGCATCTCATTATTATCGGTTATTCCACGAATTAATTTATAAATTGGGCCTTCAAGAATAATTTCTGCAGTTAAAAATAACGCGGCAAAAGAGCATAAAATAATATTATACCGCAACAGTTTTTCTATATCTAATGTCGGAAAATATTCTATGACACTCAGGAATAATATACCCGATATAAGTAATGGGATGACCTTTGCCAGCCTATCAATATCATCTGTTGAAATTGATAAAAAGTAACTGTGGGCAATTAAATAAATAAAAAATAAACCAAGAAAAAGTAAGAATTTTTTATTATTTTGAAAAAATAAATTTTTTTTTATTTGTATAAATGGTATTGCAAAAATAAAGGTTAATAATGGCAAATAGGTTATAAATCGTGTGGTTTCTAAAGCTAAAATTGGCAATGCAATCATTAAAAAGAATATGATCATTGCATTATATCTTTTTAAATTAGAAATCTGCTCCATTATACAACTGAAAATCTATGTATCCAAGAAACTGCGTAATTTTCGGCTGCGGCTTGGGTGTTTTAGCTTGCGCAACGCTTTGGCTTCAATTTGGCGGATACGCTCACGTGTAACGTTGAATTGTTGCCCAACCTCTTCCAATGTATGGTCTGTATTCATACCAATACCAAAACGCATACGTAAAACACGTTCTTCACGCGGGGTTAAAGATGCCAAAACACGCGTTGTCGTTTCACGCAAATTAGAATGGATGGCACTTTCTACAGGTAAAATTGCGTTTTTATCTTCAATAAAATCACCCAATGATGAATCTTCTTCATCACCAATGGGGGTTTCCAATGATACAGGCTCTTTGGCGATTTTTAAAACTTTACGCACCTTATCAAGGGGCATGTGAAGACGTTCTGCCAATTCCTCTGGTGTAGGTTCCCGCCCGATCTCATGCATCATTTGACGACTGGTACGCACAAGCTTGTTGATCGTTTCAATCATATGCACCGGAATACGAATGGTGCGCGCCTGATCCGCGATGGAACGGGTAATGGCCTGCCTAATCCACCATGTGGCATAGGTGGAGAATTTATAACCACGGCGATATTCGAATTTATCAACCGCCTTCATTAAACCAATATTCCCCTCTTGGATTAGATCAAGGAATTGCAAACCACGGTTTGTGTATTTTTTAGCAATAGAAATAACAAGACGTAAATTAGCCTCAACCATTTCTTTTTTCGCACGTGCGGCCTCTTTTTCACCGCGTTGAACGGTAGAAACTATACGGCGAAATTCTTTAATGGGCAATGCAGAATCTTCGGTAACAAGCGCAATATTTTCACGAATATCATTGATTTTTTTCTCATTCTTATCAGCAAATTTTTCCCATTTTGCATCAATTTTACGCACGCGGGCAAGCCATTCTGGGTCAAGCTCATTCCCATAATATTCATCTAAAAAATTCTCGCGTTTAACTTTGGCATCAACAGCCATACGTAAAAGCTTACCTTCCAAAGTCACAAGTTCGCGATTAATTTTATAAAGCGCACCGACAAGCTGTTCAATACGGGCGTTATGTAACATAACGTCATCCATTAATTTGACCATTTCGTCTTTTAACTTCAGATATTTTTTATTGGTCGCTGAATCGGGTTCATCACCATGCTGTATGGCTTCAATACGCACTTTTTGAACGGTTGAGATTTTCTTATAGGTTTTTTTAATCTGGCCAAAAACTTCGAATACTTTTGGTTTTAGCTCCTCTTCCATGGCGGCTAAAGAAACATTTTCTTCATCAGGCTCATCATCAGTATTTTCATCCGCAGCAGGGTCTTCGCCTGCTTCTTTTTTCTTTTTGGCTTCTGCGGCTTTTTTCTCATCATCCGCTTTTGTTTTTGGTTTGGGACGATTATTATCTTCGTCAGGACCATTATTATAGGTCGCATCAAGGTCAATCACCTCGCGTAATAAGATGTCGCCCTTTTGTAAGGCTTCGTACCATGCGATAAGGGATTCAATGGCTAGCGGACTTTCGCAAATACCGCCAATCATCATTTCGCGACCCGCTTCAATACGTTTTGCAATCGCAATTTCACCCTCGCGGGATAGCAACTCAACCGTTCCCATTTCGCGAAGATACATACGCACCGGATCATCGGTACGTCCCGAATCATCAGAAGAAATATTCCCGCCTGAATCGTACTCTTCGCCTTCCTCCTCCTCATCTTCGCCTTCGGTCATTTGTATACCGACATCGGATAAGGTAGACATAGCATCTTCGATTTGTTCGGAGGAAAATTCTTCTGCAGGTAACGCTTTATTCAGTTGGTCGTAAGTAATATAACCTTTTTCCTTACCATCTTTAACCAGCTTTTTAACTATTTGTGCCAGCGTACCTTTTACAGTGCGTTTTTGTGTGGTTTCGCGATCATTATCTTCTTCTTGATCATCATCCTTAGCGCTTTTATTCGCAGCTGTTTTTTTTGCAACAGTCTTCTTTGGTGCTGATTTAGGAGATTTCTTAGCAGCTGTTTTTTTAACAGATGCAGTGTCTTTTTTTACTGTTTTTTTAGCGGCTTGGGTCACGGGGTTTTTACTCACACTCTTTTTAACTTTTGTTTCTGTTTTTTTGGCTGATTTAGGCGATGGTTTTTTAACCGCTGTTTTAGCAGTTGTTTTGCTCGCTACTTTTTTAGAAGATTTTTTCTTGTCTGCCAAACTTATCGCCTGCCTATTTGCCAATTATTTATTAAAGAAACCAACGATATTTTATCATCACATGGTTATATATGATTCGGGTCTACAATCATAATCTCTTTATCTAACCGCTTTATATATCAAATGGTTCATGAAAAGAAACCCCTAAAGCGCTATTTTTATTGATTTTTTATACCATCCACATCGCTTGAGGTTTTAAAAAGGCTATCATACATAATTTTCCACCCTTCAACGGCCTCTTCAATCGTAGCGGAAGGCCGCGCAAACCGCGCCAGCGCGTATAGATTATGATTTAAAAGCCCGCGTAATTCGCTCTCAAATCCTTGTTCATTTAGCTTTTGGTGTAATTCTTGTTGAATCGTTTGTGGATTCTCTAACAAAATATCTATCATATTTTGCCTTAGACTATCCAATCGGGGTTGGTTTATCTCAAGCAATCCAACCTCCTCCTCATAATAATCCATTAAAGAAGGGTGATTAAGGAAGGCCGCTAATAATTTATTTTGCCCCCCTGTAAATTGCGGACGTTTTATAGATACCATCCCTTGGTTTTGTGCTTTATTTTTATTATGCCAATTTTGAAACGGTTTCTTATTCTGACCTTGGTATGATCCACCATAATTTTTACTAAATGCTTTATTAATCTTCTCCCGAAAATCTTGGCGGTAGTAATGTTGCACATCACGGTCAGAAATTTGTAAAGCAAAGTTTTGAAGCGTTTTGCTTAATCCTGCGCGAGATTCAGGCGTGGTAAAATCTTGCGTTTGTGTATTATACATCCAAATAAAATCAACCAAAGATAAAGCCGATTGTATGACAGTTTGAAATGCTTTCTTTCCCGCGCCATTAATTAAGCTATCAGGGTCCTGCCCATCGGGTAAAAATGCAATTTTAGCACTATGATCCGCTTTTAATAATGGCAATATCCGCTCAACTGCCCGTGCTGCTGCGCGTCGTCCTGCATTATCACCATCAAAACATAAAGTGGGGATTTTATGTTGTTTGGGTATCATTTTCCACAAAACCATAATTTGGTCCTCAGTCAATGCCGTACCCAGCGGTGCAACTGCACCTTCATATCCTGCTTTGACACAAGCCATAACATCAACGTATCCTTCAACAACGATAATATCTTGACCATCAATAGCCGCTTGACGCGCTCGCGGCTCCCCGTAAAGCATTTCGCCTTTGTGAAATAAAGGCGTGTCAGAAGAGTTCATATATTTTGCAGGAACGTAATCGCCCCTATCAGGAGGTCTTAAATGATCGGGTAGTATGCGTCCACCAAATGCCACCACACGCCCACGCCTGTCCGTTACGGGAAACATGATGCGATCACGGAAAAATGCATAAGGTTCTTTCGCGTTTTTACTTTCACGTAAAATACCCGCCTCAATCATGTCTTTGTCATTATAATCAAGGGTTTGCATCGCCTTTCGTATAGATTGAGGGTCGGTTGGGGCATATCCGACACGAAAGTTATTAAGCTGTTCTTCGGTATTTCCACGTTCAATCATATAACGATAAGCTTCGGCATTTTCAGGAGCGCGAAGCTGTTTTTCCATCCATTTGGTGGCATCTTCTAATAAAGAATAAAAGCTTTTTTGTTTCTTGGCTTTTTCAACCTCGAGTGGCGTTGCTTTTGGTACTTCCATCCCTGCTTCGGTTGCAAGTGTTTCAACGGCTTCGATAAATGATTGATTATCATGCTGCATCGCAAAGCCGATGACATCCCCATGCGCCCCACACCCAAAACAATGATAAAATTGTTTGTCATCATTGACATAAAATGAGGGTGTTTTTTCCGTGTGAAATGGACAACATCCTTTAAACTCCCGCCCTGCCCGCGTCAAACGCACCTTACGCCCGATAACCTCAGATAAGGTTAGACGGGTTCGTAATTCATCCATAAAACGCGGGGTAATGGTCATGAATTAATATGTAACACAAAAAAAACTAGCCAATTAATATATTTTTAATATTTACATAATATATTCCTTTTCATGATTGATTTAGACGTAAAAGAAAACGCATTGCCGATGAGTGGAAAGAAATTTCCAAAACAGCTAAAGATGATGCAAAAAATGAAAGTGAAGAGTTAAGAAATACTTTAACAATTATTTTCGGTGGTGCAGGAATAGGCGCTGCTGTCGTTGCGGCGAATGACGTTAGTAACATTACTCAAAATATAATGATTTTTACAGCGGCTACATCTTCCTTTGCTGGCTTGTATTTTCATATGCGCAACAAAGCAATCTATAATAAACTTGCTAGATATGCTTCAAATCAATTTCAAAAAGTTTCTAAAGAAGATAATGATTTTGATGATGAATTGCCCAACTATGAAGATCAATTAAAAGCCCAATCGATTTCTTTTAAAGAAAGAGTTTTTTTGACACTAGCTTTTATTATTCGATCCGCAATGGTTTCTGCTGTAATCTATGCTGGAACAACTTTAGTAAATAATAACGATGAAATTGATGCAATCATTAGAAATGACGAAGAAAAAATTCAATCTAGTTTAAATCAAAAACCTGTGATATCGGCACCATAAAGTTTTGATGTACATAGTGTTTTAAATTAGAGCTAATAGCAACTGTTACTCCCAATCCCATAGCCGCACAAATAAAAGTAGCTCCTAATAAAGTTTTTCTTTTTATTGGAAGGTCTTCTCCAACGTATTTATTTAACCACTCGGAAGCCTTTTTATAATTTTCTTTTAAAGAAATCATAATTTTTAATTACATAAAATCGCAATAGAGTCAAGATTAACCCGCCAATCTCGCCTTCACCGCGCCGCCGGCTTTTGCCATATCAAGCTGTCCGGCATATTGCAGATTTAAGTTGTCCCATAACTTTACCCATATCTTTGATATCTTGTGCGCCCGTATCAGCGATAATCTGATCAATAGCGGCGTTCATTTCTTGTTCGCTCATCTGTTGGGGTAAGAAAACGTTCGATAACAATAATTTCGGCTTGTTCACGCTCCGCCAGTTCGGGACGGTCATTCTCAGCATAGGTTTTTGCGCTTTCCTGACGTTGTTTTACCATGGATTGCATCAAAGATAAAATCATCGTATCAGAGATACCTTCGCTATTGCCTGTACCCCGTTCTGCAATATCCCGATCCTTTACCGCCGCATTAATAAGGCGGATGGTGGACATAGAGACTTGATCTTTGGCCTTTAAAGATTCTTTTAAAACTGTGTTTAACTCATCACGAATACTCATTTTATGCTTTCATTATCCTATATTTTAATCTATTACAATGTCTTCCAGTAGAGCCTTAAAACTGGAGAAAACAATAGTGACTGAAATCACCCTTAAATCCCCCCTAAAAAACAACATACAATCTACATCCGAAATGCCCGATAATGCAAGTGCTGTCATTGTATTGGCTGATGGAACAGTTTTTTATGGTCAAGGTATCGGGGCAGAAACATCTAAGGTGGGTGAGGTTTGCTTTAATACCTCTATTACGGGATACCAAGAAATTCTTACCGATCCATCCTATGCTGGTGAGATTATCACCTTTACCTTCCCGCATATTGGAAACATTGGAACAAATAATGAAGATATCGAACATTTAACCCCCTATGCCCGTGGTGCAATTTTCCGCGAAGATATAACCGAACCTTCAAACTGGCGATCTCTTCAACCCTTTAATGCGTGGCTAAAATCACATGATATACCCGGAATTTGTGGAATTGATACCCGTGCCTTAACGCGTCATATTCGTGATCATGGCGCGCCTAATGCTGTCATTTGTCATTGTAGAAATGGAGAATTTGATTTGGATGCTTTAAAAAAGCAAGCCAAGGATTGGGCGGGGTTAGAAGGTATGGATCTGGCTAAAGAAGTGAGCTGTACTCAAACTTATAACTGGAATGAAAGCGTATGGAAATTGGGTGAAGGATATGGCGAACAAAACGCTCCAACACGCCATGTTGTTGCCGTTGATTTTGGATGTAAACTCAATATTTTACGATGCCTAGCTAATCAAGGGTTTAAAGTAACGGTTGTGCGCGGCGATAGCTCCGCCGAAGATATTTTAAAACATAATCCTGATGGGGTGTTTTTAACCAATGGTCCAGGCGATCCTGCCGCTACGGGGGAATATGCCGTTCCTGTAATTCAAGAGCTTGATTAAAAAGACGTGCCTGTTTTTGGGATATGTTTGGGTCATCAACTTCTTGCTTTGGCTTTGGGTGCAAAAACTGTCAAGATGAGCCTTGGTCATAGGGGGGCAAATCACCCCGTTAAAGATTTAATGACGAACAAGGTTGAAATAACGTCACAAAATCATGGATTTGTTGTTGAAGAAGATAGCATCCCCGACGATGTGGAAGTAACGCATATCAGTCTTTTTGATAAAACAAACGAAGGCTTACGCCACAAAACAAAACCAGCATTCAGCGTGCAATACCATCCCGAATCCTCCCCCGGCCCCCAAGACAGCCACTATCTTTTCGAGCGTTTCTATCAAATGATTGAAGAGAGTAAGTAAAACCATATGACGTTTATGCATAGAACAGAAAAAACCGCTAAGAACGAACAAGCAAATGATTTATAACATTCTTTTAAGCTTTGCACTTCTTTATGACCTTCGCGTGAGTGAAAGGATACTTAATGCCTGACAAATTGATCAAAGGGGCGCGGGAATTTAAAGCAGAGCAGTTCTCTTCTAAAGATGGTGTTTTGCCTGAACTTGCTGCAGAAAGGACAAAATCCAAAAAATTTTATTATCTCTTGTATCGATAGTCGCTGTAATCCGGGTGTGATTTTTAAAGCCCCTCCGGGAAGTTTTTTCTCTCACAAGGCCATGGGTGCCATTGTTCGACCCTATAAAAAAGGTACAGCCCTTGCCGCCGCACTACAATTTGCCATTAATTATAATAAAGTAGAAAATGTTATAGTTCTTGGGCATACGGGATGTGGCGCGATTAAGGCGATGGTTGAAAATCTGGATGATGTTGAAATTCAAGGATTTATCCATGAAGCAAAGCAATCACTCAAACGTGCCGAACACCATGATTTAGGCGATGCCGAACGTGAAATCGTTTTAAATAGTGTTAATAATTTAAAAGGGTATCCTTCTATCAAAACCGCCCTTATTGAAAACCGTATCTCCGTTCAGGCATGGCAATATGACATTCATACTGGTGATGTTCATGTCTATGATACGACAACAGACACATTTGAAAACGTTCTAAATTAATAATAAATCTAATTTTAAAAGCGTTATATTATTTTCTAGTGAAGAGAAGTTACAAAATATCTTTCACTTTTTAATTATAGCAAAAATTTGATTGAAAAAGAGGCAGTTGATAAATGCTTTATCCGCTCGTTATAAAATTGATAGAGATAAAGCGTTGGATAAAAATAAACATATCAATGAAGGATCATCTATTTTATGGGATAACTATAAAAGATTAGCCGATCATGCCAATAAGAAGGGATTGTTCTGTAAAGACGGACAAAATAAATAAATGGATACTGTTATTGATTTTTTAATGCGGTTTATAACGCAATTTCAATCCCCTGCTTTGGCCTTTTTAATTGGTGGGATGGTTTTAGCCGCCTTTAAAAGCAAGCTTGAAATTCCCAGTGCGATTTACCAATTTTGTGTTTTTATGCTTCTTCTCCGTATTGGAATCAATGGCGGGATGGAGATTAAGGAGGCTGAACTGGTTGATATGATTTTACCTGTAATCCTAACGATGATTATTGGTGTGATTATTGTTTGGGGTGGGTCTTTTGTTCTTTCACTAATGCCGAATGTGAAAAAAGAAGATGGGATTGCTACCGCAGGATTATTTGGGGCGGTCTCTGCCTCTACCCTTGCTGCTGCTATGTCTATTATGGAAGAAAGCGATATAAAATATGAGGCATGGGCGCCCGCACTTTACCCCTTTATGGATATTCCTGCATTGGTTCTAGCCATTGTTTTGGCCAACATGTATTTTGCAAAAACAAAAAAATCTGATTCTCCTGAAACTTCTATACGCAAAATTATCAAGGAAAGCTTGCGCGGCTCTGCCCTCTCCGCCCTTTTATTGGGAATGGCTTTAGGATTATTCGCCGATGTTGGTAAAGTTTTTGATAGTTTTTATGACCCCCTTTTTAGAGGGTTATTATCAATTTTAATGCTTACAATGGGGATGGAGGCTTATTCACGGTTAAAAGAAATGAAAAATGTAGCCCATTGGTTTATTATTTATGCGGTGCTTGCGCCCGTTATCCATGGTTTAATCGCCTTCGGACTAGGGTATATTGCCCATATCACAACAGGGTTTAGCCCAGGTGGCGTGGTTATATTAGCGGTTTTAGCTGCCTCAAGCTCCGATGTTTCAGGCCCCCCAACATTACGCGCGGCTATCCCTTCGGCAAATCCATCATGCTATATCGGCTCCTCCACCAGTGTGGGAACACCCATTGCGATTGCGGTATGTATTCCGCTATTCATCGCCTTGGCAGATTGGGTCTTTTAATAAATAAAAATGCAATAGCTAAAATTATTAAAAATCATAAACAAATATGAATGAAAAATAATATATTGTTCAAACCTATATATGCTCATTCATGGTGAAATATTTATTTTAAATTAAAATTTTTGAGGGCGGACAATTTCTACATTCTCGACATATGTTATGCCTGAATAATTATTAAAAAACTTATCGGCGACTTCTTTGGCAATCTTGGTTGAAACCTGCTCATTCGCAGTAATAATTTCAAATTTTACGTTGGCATAACTATCATTCACGCCCCCACGCTCAGACGATCTTATGCCGCGACTCCCTTTTCCCCCTGTTGATGATAAGGTGTAACCTGTTGCTCCACATTCTTCTACAAGATTTGCCACTTGCTCCGTAATGATTTTTTCAGTGATAATAACAACTTTTTTGGCTTTATGAATCATAGTTTTAACCTTTTAAAATAGAATGTAATTATGACAGCCCTTTCCAGAATGGCAAGACTATATATCTTGTGAGAGAAACAAAAAAATCGCGCTAAACCTATTGCAATGCTTGGTTTTATTGTTTATTAAATCATCTTCGGTAGCCCAAAATAATTTGAGATAGAAAAGCCGAAAAAATGCCCAAAAGAACCGACATAAAATCCATCCTCATCATTGGTGCGGGGCCTATTATCATTGGCCAGGCGTGTGAGTTTGATTATTCGGGAACACAAGCATGTAAAGCATTAAAAGAAGAAGGCTATCGCGTCATATTGGTCAATTCCAACCCTGCAACCATCATGACCGACCCGCATTTGGCAGATGCAACCTATATCGAGCCTATTACCCCTGCCATTGTTGCAAAGATTTTAGAAAAAGAAAAGCCCGATGCGGTCTTACCAACCATGGGCGGGCAAACAGGATTAAACACTGCCCTTGCCTTGGCCGAAGATGGAACGCTTGACCGTTTGGGGATTGAGCTGATTGGTGCCAATCGAGAGGCGATTGCAAAAGCAGAAGATCGCGACCTTTTTAAAAAATGCATGGATGAGCTTGGCTTAGAATCCGCACGCTCCGTTTTGGCGCATAATCGTGAGGAAGCTAAAACGGCCTTAGATGAAATTGGCCTTCCTGCCATTATTCGCCCTGCTTTTACCATGGGGGGTACAGGGGGCGGTATTGCGTATAATAAAGCGCAATATGACGAAATCACCGCCGAAGGGATTGATGCTTCCCCCATTAACCAAATTTTGGTTGAGGAATCATTGTTGGGATGGAAAGAATATGAGATGGAGGTTGTCCGCGATAAAAATGATAACTGTATCATTATATGCTCCATCGAAAATATTGACCCAATGGGTGTACACACGGGTGATTCTATTACTGTTGCCCCTGCCATGACCCTTACTGATAAAGAATATCAGATCATGCGTAATGCTTCACTTAAAGTGTTGCGGGGGATTGGTGTTGAAACGGGGGGTTCTAACGTTCAATTTGCCGTACATCCCGATACAGGGCGGTTGATTGTTATTGAAATGAACCCGCGTGTGTCACGCTCCTCTGCCCTTGCCTCAAAGGCAACGGGTTTCCCGATTGCCAAGATCGCCGCAAAATTGGCGGTGGGTTATACCCTTGACGAATTGGATAATGATATTACCGAAGGTCGTACCCCTGCATCGTTTGAGCCTACAATTGATTATGTTGTCACAAAAATTCCGCGCTTTAACTTTGAAAAATTCAAAGGGGCAGATAACAACCTGACCACAGCAATGAAATCGGTGGGTGAAGTAATGTCTTTTGGCCGTAATATGGAAGAATCTTTACAAAAAGCGCTTCGCTCCATGGAGGAAGGGTTAACAGGATTTGATGAAATGAAAATCGGCGATGGGCAGAACCCTGATAAAGATCAGTTACGTGCCGCGATATCAAAACCTACCCCGCGTCGTCTTTTATACGTGGCTCAAGCCATGCGCCACGGGATGAGTGTGAATGATATTTATGATATCTGTAAAATTGATAAATGGTTTTTAGGCCGAATTGAAAATATCATTAACGCTGAAAAATCTATACAAAAGAATGGCTTACCCAATAATCCTCAAGCATGGATGAAAGTTAAAAAACTTGGTTTTGCTGATGCCCGCCTTGCCAATATTGTTGGTGTAACAGAAAGCGCAGTAACCAAAGCGCGTCTTAAACATGATATTCATCCCGTTTTTAAACGGGTGGATAGTTGTGCCGCAGAAATCCCATCTGAAACGCCTTATATGTATTCCACCTATGAAGGGAATGGCCTTACCAAAGCTGAAAGTGAGTGTAACCCTACAAAAAATAAGAAAATTGTTATTTTGGGTGGCGGGCCGAACCGCATTGGTCAGGGGATTGAATTTGATTATTGTTGCGTTCATGCGTGCTATGCATTGCAAGAGGCTGGATTTGAAACCATTATGATTAATTGTAATCCTGAAACTGTTTCTACCGATTACGATACCGCTGATCGTTTATATTTTGAGCCATTAACAGCCGAAAATGTGATTGAAATTATAAATGCTGAAAGTGCGAATGGTTCAGTCGAAGGTGTGATTGTGCAGCTTGGTGGTCAAACACCACTTAAACTATGTCAAGATTTGGAAGATGCTGGCATTAAAATTCTTGGGACAGATCCCGATGCCATTGATTTGGCCGAAGATCGGGAGCGTTTCCAAAAATTAATCAAAAAACTTAAATTGCGCCAACCTAATAATGCCCTCGCCTTTTCTAAAGAAGAAGCATTAGAGTTGGCAACAGAAGTTGGTTTTCCGCTTGTTATTCGTCCCTCTTATGTATTGGGCGGGCAAGGTATGGAAATTGTCGGTTCGATTGAAGAGGTTGAGCGTTATATGGCGCGCGCCATTAACGTATCAGGGAAAAGCCCTGTATTGCTTGACCGTTATTTAAAAGGAGCCATTGAAATTGATGTTGATGCTTTATGTGATGGTAAAGATGTTTACATTGCAGGTATTATGGAACATGTAGAGGAGGCAGGTATTCATTCTGGCGATTCTGCCTCTGTCCTACCGCCCCATTCTTTACCCTATAAAACAATTCGCGAGCTTGAACGCCAAACCGTAAAACTGGCAAAGGCATTGAAGGTTATGGGACTGATGAATGTTCAATTTGCGGTTAAAATGAATAAAGAGACCAGTGAGTATGATATCTATATTTTGGAGGTGAACCCTCGTGCCTCACGCACTGTACCTTTTGTGGCAAAGGCAACCAATGTCCCCGTTGCAAAAATTGCCGCGCGTATTATGGCGGGTGAGAGTCTGAATAATTTTCAAGATCAGTTAATCGGAATGTCTGCCAACCATACGGCTGTAAAAGCGCCTGTTTTCCCTTTTAATCGGTTCCCCGGAACTGATGTTATATTGGGTCCCGAAATGAAATCGACAGGTGAAGTGATGGGACTAGACACCGATTTCGCTCAAGCCTTTGCCAAAAGCCAGATTGCAGCAGGAAATGTTCTACCCACCAAAGGAACCGTTTTTCTGTCGGTGAAAGATAGCGATAAGGAAGCATTAATCCCAATTGCTAAAGATTTATTTGAGATTGGCTTTGAGCTTGTGGCTACGGGTGGTACATGTACAAAACTTGAGAATGCAGGTTTAAAGGTAAAACGCATTAACAAAGTGATGGAAGGTCACCCGCATGTCGTGGACTCCATTATTAATGGCGAGATTGATTTTTTGATTAATACCACCAAAGGCCCACAAGCCTTGTCCGATTCTATGTCTATTCGTCGTGAAGCGGTGATGCATAAGATTCCTTATTTCACACTTTTAACCTCTGCAAAAGCAGGAATACAAGCTATCCGCGCCCTTAAAAACCGTACGATGGAAGTCAAACCCTTACAAGATTATTTTGCGGAAGACGATTTGGATGATAGCGAAGCGGCTTAGACTGTTTCTAATCTCATTAGCGGAGATGTTGAAGTTTCGGGAGCATGATCAGCAGATTTTTCTGCGAAATCTATTACTTCAGTTGCGCTTAAAGCAAAAAATCCAGCAAGTGCGGCAGCCGCTATGGGCGGACCACCTATACTAGCAAAAGGATCAATGTCTAAAGTAAACTCCTTACCTGTAACGGCTTTTTCAATGATAGTTGATGCAGCAAAACCAGCTACAATTGAAGGTATTCCTGTAAAAGAAATAGTACTCAACGCCTCAAATACAAAATTATAATTTTCTGAAATTGTAGGGTACATAAAAGTATTGGCGGCATAAGAACCGGCACTTGTTAAAAAAGCAGCCGTATTGCACAACCTCGTTGCCATATTATCGGATATATTTAATAAGTTTTGGTCATTCATAAAGACTTTTTATTTACTTTTCATGATTATGTCAACAAATATTTACCCATAAGTATAATACCTCTCCCCTACTCTCAGATGATTCCTAATCGGTTCACTCTCAGGTAATGTAATGCGATCCGGAGAATGTTGCATCACTTTGAAAACAGGTGGGTGGCGTGGTCTGACCATTGGCTTGGGCGACCATGTAGCCGAATATGCCGTTATAACCCCCACCACCGCAAAAGCAAATACCTTATTAAGCATAAAAATAATAATACCACAATATTATTATGTCAATAAAATAATTTGGAACGAAATTTTTGTTTATCGGTTAGCAAGGCATATCGAAAGCATAATTGCGATAAGAGCAAACATTAATAGGAGAATTTTAAAAATGAAAACTTCAACAAAAATTTTAGGTATGACAGCAGCAGTAGCAATTTTATCTGCTCCAGCGCTTGCCGAATCAACTGTAAGAACACAAGTAGGCGAAACAGTAACGTATAAAGTAACAAGCAACCCTGCACCAGGTAGCGATGTTGTTGGTTACACAATTGAAGCGGATCAACAATTTGCACGCCTTGATGCAAACAAAAACGGTACAGTATCCATGAGAGAGTTTCAAAATGGATCAATGCTAGATAACGAAGCAGAGATTTTCTCATTATTTGATTCCGATCAAAGTGGTTATATCACACCAGAAGAATTTGAAAAGAATTCACGATATGGTAATGCACGTTTAACTAACAAAACTGCAAACAGAACAAAGCAAAACTCAAACAATAACTGGGGTAGCTTACGCGAAAAATATTACACACCCGAAGAATACACTGTATCTTCAACAACATATGTAGATCAACGCGATGCAACGACAACAAATGTAGAAGCGGGTATTGATTATGACGGTGTTGATACAGAGCCAAATGTAAATCAAGGTATTGATTATAGAGGTGACGTCAGAACACCAGGTACTGTTAATGCAAACATCACATATGAAGGTGGAACAAACACTAATTATAACTATAACTAAAAGTATTTAGTTTCTTAAAAACCCAGCCCTTATTAAGGCTGGGTTTTCTTATGCTTGACCTTAAACAGACTAATTTGTAAGCTTTAAGTTACTATCCGCAAATTTTTGCGGATTTTGTAATTTAAAAAGAGATAAAAATGAACAACCAAGTCCCCATTACCCCCGCAGGTTTCAAAGTTATTGAAGCCGAATTAAAAGAACGTAAAAACATCACCCGCCCCGAAATTGTTGAATCAATTGCAACGGCGCGTGAGCATGGGGATCTAAAGGAAAACGCTGAGTATCACGCGGCAAAAGAACAGCAAAGCTTTAACGAAGGTCGTATCAAAGAATTGGAAGGTGCGATAGGTGCGGCTCAAATCATTGACCCTACTCAATTTTCTGGTGATCAAATAAAATTTGGGGCGAAAGTTCTTATTGTTGACGAAGAAACTGATGAAGAACGTACCCTCACCATTGTAGGTGAATATGAATCGAATGCAGATAAAGGATTTATTTCAATTACCTCCCCCATTGCCCGCGCTCTTATAGGTAAATCTGTAGGAGAAAGCGTTAAGGTTGTAACGCCAGGTGGGAAAGTTGATTATGAAATTTTAGAAGTGCATTATTCTTAATATAAATATGATTTATTACAAAGAATGATCTAATCAATATGAATGGGAATACCTGGCTTTTCCTTTGCCGTACGTACCATTGGCATTGTTTTTACTGACGTTACATTTGATAAGGCCGTTAATTCTTCAGTTAAAAACTTTTGATATGAATCCCAATCTTTTGCGACGATGCGAAGAAGATAATCAACCTCCCCTGATAACATGTGACATTCGCGAACCATGCGAAATTCATGACATTTATTTTCAAAATTCTTTAAATCTGTTTCGGATTGGGAAATTAATTTTATTAGGGCAAAAACAGTTAACCCATACCCCAAACTAGTTGGTTCTAGCCGCGCATAATATCCCTTGATAAAGCCACTTTCTTCCAAGGCACGCACGCGGCGAAGACATGGCGGTGCAGATATACCTGCATTTTTTGAAAGATCTATATTGGTAATACGCCCATTTGCTTGTAGATCACGAAGGATTTTACGATCTATTTTATCAAGTTTAACGCGTCGGGTCATAATATTTCCTATTAAAATTTAAAAAATCTTATTACTCAACATACTTAATATAAGGTATAAGATGTGAAAACACTTTAGACAAGTGTTAATAAGAATTAATCATAACATAAGTTAAGATAAATGTATTGTCATATTATTACAGAAGGGATGATCGGGACACAAAACCAATGTGTTGGTGTATCAAACGCACTTCATCTTGATCCTAAAATTACTCAAATTGGTTTAAGCCAACCTTGGAGAACGCTAACACCTTGGTTTGGTTTTGAACAATCATTTACTTTTACCCCCCGTTTACAAGATCCTTTTCCAGATTTGCTTATTACATCGGGACGAAAATCTATTGCGGCATCGCGCTATATAAAAAAACATAATGGCAAGAAGACTTTTTCACTTTATATTCAAAACCCTAAGATAAAATCCTCTGCTTTCGATTTAATTGCTGCCCCTTATCATGATAATATTCAGGGCGATAATATAATTGTAACGGATGGTGCGCCCAATAAAATTACAGCGGATCTTTTAGCAGACGCTAAAAAAGAATTTTCGTCTTTATTTAAATCTCTACCAAATAAAAAAATTGCTGTCTTGATTGGTGGCAACAGTAAAACCCATACCCTTACCCAAGAAAAAACAATTGAAATTGCGAATACCCTTTCTAAAATTGATTCTGGATTGATGATTACAGCCTCTCGCCGAACGGGAGACAAAAATATTGAAATTTTAAAATCCAAATTAAATGGTGATAATGTTTATTTCTATGATGGGAAAGGCGAAAATCCTTACTTTGGAATGCTCGCCCATGCTGATGTTATTATTGCAACAAATGATAGCGTTTCGATGTTATCCGATGCAGGAACAACAGGTAAACCAGTTTATACAATAAATCTGGATGGGGGATCAAAACGGTTTGACCGGTTATATAGCCACTTTTTGAATCTGGGTATTATTCGCCCGCTGCCGCAAAACATTGAAGGTGATTTGGAACAGTGGCAGTACGAGCCCTTATCAGATGCACAAAAAGTTGCGGATGAGGTTCGCAAACGAATGGGATAAAACCTAACTTTTTCTTGCTCAAAACCCAACGAATAACTAAATATACAATATTATAATAAAAGGAAATTTTGATGTCTGACACCATTCATACAAAAATGTTAATTATCGGCTCTGGCCCTGCGGGATATACGGCTGCGGTATATGCAGCGCGCGCAAATTTAAACCCCATTCAAATTTTGGGGATGGAGCCTGGGGGTCAATTAACGATCACAACCGAAGTTGAAAATTACCCAGGCTTTGCCGATCCTGTCCAAGGCCCTTGGTTGATGGAACAGATGAAAGAACAGGCCGAAAATGTAGGAACAAAAACAATTTATGACATGGTTACTGATGTCGATTTTGAAAATCACCCTTATACCGCTATGACAGATTCAGGCGTAACTTATACTGCCGATACCGTTGTTATTTGCACAGGCGCAAAAGCGCGATGGCTGAATATCCCATCTGAACAAAAATTTCGTAATATGGGGGTCAGCGCATGTGCAACCTGTGATGGTTTCTTTTTTCGGGGCAAGAACGTAGCTGTCGTGGGGGGCGGTAATTCGGCGGTCGAGGAAGCATTATTTTTATCTAATCTTTGTGAAAAAGTTACAATTATTCATCGTCGTGATGAATTTCGTGCAGAAAAAATTATGCAACAACGCGTGTTTGACAACCCAAAAATCGAAGTGCTTTGGGACAATGTTGTTGAAGAAGTTTTGGGTGTCGAACAAGGCCAAGGAGAAAATCCAGGCGTTACAGGATTGCGTACTAAAAATGTTAAAACAGGTGAAATAACCGATACAGTATTGGAAGGCGTTTTTATTGCCATTGGTCACGACCCTGCAACTGAGTTATTTAAAGGCAAATTAGAAATGGATGATGAAGGATATTTAATCACCGCGCCTGATTCAACCGCAACAAATGTTGATGGTATATATGCCGCTGGCGATGTAAAAGATAAAATATATCGTCAGGCCGTTACCGCCGCGGGTATGGGATGTATGGCCGCGCTTGAGGCAGAGAAATACCTTGCAGATCTTGAAGCAAAAGACCATAAAGAAGCCGCTTAGAAGTTTTTTCAAAATTCATGAGCTTCTATAGCTTTATATTTAAAATCATATGACAAAATTAGGAAAATTAAATGGATTGGGATAAGTTACGTACCTTTCATATTGTTGCCGAAGCAGGCAGTTTTACCCATGCGGGTAATGCCTTAAACCTCAGCCAATCCGCTGTTTCAAGGCAAATTAGCGGATTAGAGGAAAGTCTAGATATAAAATTATTCCACCGCCATGCACGCGGTCTGGTTCTGACAGAACAAGGGGAGCTTTTAAGCAATACTGCCAAAGAAATTTTTGGTAAATTATCAATGGTTCAGGCAAGACTTTTAGATGATAAATCACAACCTTCGGGAACATTGCGTATTACAGCTCCAGGGTTTTTAGGATCAACTTGGCTTGTCCCACGTTTATCCGAGCTTCATTCAAAATATCCTGAGCTTCAACTTTCACTTTTATTTGATGATCGAATTTATAACTTAAATATGCGTGAGGCAGATGCTGCCATACGCTTGTATAAACCAGACCAGCCTGATTTATTATACAAAAAAATTGGTGAGATTAAGTTTCATATTTTTGGATCAAAAAATTATTTTAGCAAATATGGAACACCAAAATTAACCAAAGAATTAAAAGATCATATTCTATTAGGATATCCAGATGGAACCCCTGCCCCGTTTGAAGACCCTAATTGGTTGTTTAGACAAGCAGACACAACATTGAATAACAATGCAAAATTAATAAAAATTAATTCTCTATATGGCATTTATGAAGCCGTTCGAAATGATTGTGGTCTTGCTGTACTGCCCGATTACCTTGCCGCAACAGACGACAATATTCAATCTTGCTTAACAGATATTGAACGCCCTTGTGTGAATATGTATTTTGTTTATGCCGAAGAACGCGATAGTTCAAATCGAATTAAGTTACTTCAAGAATTTCTTTTTGAAAAAGCAAAAAACAGCAAATTATAGATAATTTTTTGTAATATTATTATATAAATTATTATTTAATATCAGCATGTTATAAAATAAATGTGAAAAACATCCTTTTCAATGATTTTTTTGTTTACATGCTTCCGTACCCATCGTATAACCCCACAATCTTATGCGTGAGCATAGGAATAGGAGGATATGATTTAGCAATAATAATTATCCTACATCTCAACTTTTTTAAAGTTGTCCAAGATGTGAAACCTCCCTGTTCAACTTGAATGCCGGGCTTATCTTCTTTATTGAAGATCGCCCGGTTTTTTTTGGGTAAAGAAAGCTTTCTCCCCATAACAAATTGATTTTTTTAGGTATTTTGAACAAATCGCGATATAGTGAATTGTTATTCTTTTTTAAATATCTAACTATATTCATTATTTATGTCCCCCACCGATAACAACTTAATTCCCCGCGAAGATAAAGAGCCTGTTATTGCGCTTTTTAATTATGGTGGTGGATTGCGCGGTCTTATCCCTGCACATATTATGGCGCGCATCGAAAAAAAGACAGGCTATCGTATGTCTGAAATGGTTGATATTTTTTGCGGCCCTTCCACAGGTGCCATTTTAAATGCTGCTTTGAATGTTCCCCATGACGAGCATCCAACCCGCGCCAAATATCGCGCCCGTCACATGGTTATGTTTTACGAGCGTGAGGGTGCAAATATTTTCCCCAATGATCGGTATCGTGAACTACGCGGGTTATTGCATGATTTTAACAATCGACTGACAAAAATTGGCCGTATTGAAAGCATGTTTAAACATGGACATTATGATCCAAAAAATTTAGGGCGTAGTTTACGCAAACTTTATGGCCATACAAAAGTTTCCGATAGCCTAAAAAGCCTAGTCATTCCATTTTATAGTATTAATGGAAGCAACACGCCTGATGGATATAACCCGCTTATGCCTACGCGTGGAATGCAACATTATGCCCGTGAAGGGGGACATGCCGTATGGTTGCGTCATATGCAATTGCATAACGGGCAACACCATATCAACAGCAAGCCGCAAGTATCCATGTATGATTCCGTTATGGCCAGTTGCGCCGCGCCCACGTATTTTCCCTGTCATAAATTTGATGTTGGCTGGCAAGATGATCGTGGTACAAAAACCTATGCAGGGATTGATGGCAATATATTTGATAACCCTGCCGTATCTTATTATGGATCGTTACAAAAACAACTTGATCCCCATCAAAAGTTGGTCATGATTGGGTTGGGTACGGGTCATACAAACCGATCTATCAAGCATGAGCAATGGGATAAATATGGCTCATTAGGGGTTGTTGACCCTGTGAATGATTTACCGCTCATCAACATTTTCTTTCATGCTTCAGAAACAGCTTTATCACATAGCTTATTGCATGAATTAGGTGATGATTTATATATGTTTAACCGCAGTATTTTAGATGGTGATCCTTCGACCCCTAATATTCAAATTGATGATAGCTCCCCTGAAAATTTTAAGAAACTTCGTAATTTTTCCGAAAGTATCATGGAGGAGTATGCCTCTCAATTTGATGACGTTTGCGAGTTGTTGGTTCAAAACAGATCAAAAAAAATCACTAAAAAAAGTGAAAAAGAAAAAGAAAGAAAAGGTATTTTTTCTTTCTTTTCTGGAGATTAGAATTATTTATAACAGTTTATATAAATATTTTTCCACAATTAAAATTATTTATCATAAAAAAAAATGACAAATTCCACGTTTAAAGGCATACTTATTAAAAAGTTAATAAGTATAATAAACAGGGGCAGGATAAACAATTTATTCTGACATCAATGCAAATACCTCGATTGGTTCACGCATTAACACGTGATTTCACTGCAAAAGCTAATCTATTTTCACATTCTGAAAGAGATAAAGCTTTATCTAGGATTCAAGGCGCTTTGAATGCTATAAATAAAGCGCATTTATATACATCTGCTTTATACAAAACACTTTATTCTGAACCTTTTTTACCCGAAAATTCGGTTCCCTATACTGTCAATCCAACACCCTCGCATTGGAAAAAAGAAAATGTAACTTTGGCTGGGCAAACTTCTGTTGTTGCGTATATTGAAAATGAAGACTCACAAAATACAGTTATTCAGTTGTTAGGTCTTAATACAGAGGCGGAATATAATGTTCCTTTTATTGATCGTATTTCAAAATCTCGCTCCCCCAATATTATTATAATCGAATTACCGCATCCTGATAAAGAAGGATATATGCCCAATGGTAAAACTTTGGATCAAGGATTTGAAGATTTTATTGAAGCTGCGCTTCTCGACCCACAATCGCCAATATTAAAGGCCATACCAAAAGGTCATAAAATTACTTTACTTACCCATTCTGCGGGGGCTAAATCATTTGAAGCTGTTATTCGAAAATCTCCTGAACGGGCGCAATTCGCGCATGAATTTTACGGTGATGATTCTATTATTCATACTGGTATTATGTTGGATACTGTTGCGTCCTCACAAACTTATAATCCTATAAAATCTGCTGCATACTTATTGTTTAGTGGTCATCCTAACGTGAGAACACAACAATTAGGCACTACACATATTGATCGTGTCTGGGTGCAAGATAATAGTGAACGGTTTGACCCAAGCTATACTGAATTTACTACGCGCAATGCCTTTCATGGGCAAGCAAGGAAACTAAAACTAAGCGGTATTGCCGATGTAAAAGCAATCCAAGATCCTTCTTTACGTGATACAAATCCTCAATTTTTTGCACTACGCCGTACAATTTTTATGGGCGCACAAGAACCTTGCACAAGCACGAAAGTTGCAGAATTTTATGGCGATCATGTTGATGGTATAACTGTAAAAACTATACCCAATGCAAGACATAATCCGTTGATGGAATGTGCGGCAGTGTATGGTCTAGTATCCCGTAAAATTCGATAAATAATTTATACCAAAATAAATTTAATCTTTATTGTAATTTCTCACACGCCTTTTTTATTCTCTCACATGCATTTTGCAATGCCTCTTCACTTGTCGCATAAGAAATTCGAAAATGGGGGCTTAATCCAAAGGCTTCGCCATGTACCGTTGCGACCCCTTCGGACTCAAGTAGATATTGAACAAAATCTTCATCTGTATTTAAAGTTTTTCCATTCGGCGTTGTTTTTCCTATTAGTTCTGCACAAGATGGGTAGACATAAAATGCCCCCTCTGGCATGGGACATTCAATGCCCTTACATTCATTTAATAATTTTACCACAATATCGCGGCGTTGTTTAAATGCTTCTATCCATTCAACCATAAATGATTGATCGCCATTTAATGCTTCGGTTGCTGCCGCTTGGGAAATAGAGCATGGGTTTGATGTGCTTTGCCCCTGAATTTTTGCCATAGCTTTGATTAATTCTTTAGGACCGCCCGCATATCCAATACGCCATCCTGTCATCGAATATGATTTTGATACCCCGTTTACAGTTAATGTACGGTCTATTAATTTTGGCTCCACCTGTGCGGGTGTCACAAATTTAAAATCGCCATAGACAAGATGCTCGTACATATCATCCGTCATCACCCACACATGCGGGTGTTTTACCAACACATCAGTTAAATCTTTCATATCATCATAAGTATATCCCGCGCCTGTTGGGTTTGAAGGGGAGTTTAAAATAACCCATTTGGTTTTATCGGTAATTGCGGCTTCTAACTGTGCGCCTGTCATTTTAAAATTTGTATCTTGTGGGCAATCTACAATAACAGGTTCTCCTTCGGCCAATAAGGTCATATCAGGATACGACACCCAGTAAGGCGCGGGAATAATCACCTCATCCCCCGCATTTAAAGTTGCCATTAAAGCGTTATAAAGAATTTGCTTGCCCCCTGTACCAACTGAGATTTCTTCGCGGCTGTACTCCAAACCATTATCTCTTTTAAATTTGGCACTAATGGCATCTTTTAATTCAGGTGTTCCATCAACATTCGTATATTTGGTCTGCCCATTATCCATCGCATTTTTCGCGGCATCTTTAATAAAATCTGGCGTGTCAAAATCTGGCTCCCCCGCACCTAAACCAATAATGTCTTTTCCAGCGGCCTTTAATTCTTTTGCCTTGGCCGTGACTGCCAATGTTGCAGAAGGCTTAATACGTTTTAGACGATTGGCAATAATAGACATTTGGTTTCCTTTTTAATTACGGCTTATAATCAAGTGATATCTTATGATTTTCGATAAAGTCTTTCAAGGGGGCAAGAATAGGATTTTGAATTTCGTTTTTTAAATAATTTTGAAGACGTGGAATATGCGGTAAAAATTGTTTTCCGCGTCCATCTTGCGCAAACTTTATAAACAAACCTATCACACGGCAATGAAATTGTGCGCTCATGACACCATACCAATCGTAAAAGGTTTTACATTCGTCCTTGCTCATATTGGCGCAATATAAATCTTTCATTTTTTGTTTAAGATGGGTTGGGACGCTTACCCGTGCGTCTTCTAATAGATTAAGTAAATCATAAGGTGCGCCACCCCAAAATGCATCTTGAAAATCTATCACGCCATAATCATGGCTTCGTCCTTCGCACCACATTAGATTTTCTAAATGATAATCCCCTAAACATACGGTCATGGAGCATGGTGGTAATGTATTTTCAATTTCATACCATACAGATTGATATTCATCATGGATTTGTTGATTGATCACTTTGCCTGATGCGGTAGGCATATAATAATCAACAAATTGAGACATACGTTCCCAAATCAATGTATTTTTATATAAAGGTAAGTCTAAATTATTTTGTATGGCGGCTTGATTTATTTGAATCAGAATTTGCGTTGCTTTGGTATAGATTTGCGTTTTGTCTATTCCATTTTTTAAGGCATCACCAAAACTAGTATCCCCTAAATATTCTATAAGTGCTAAACCGCTATACTCATCAGTATAAAAAATTTGCGGGGCATTAATATTAATTTGCCTTAAAAATTTATCCATTTTGATAAACTCGGATAGACCTGTTTCTAAAATTCCTGCGCGGCTCATATCCATTAAGAGCGCCGTATCATTTTTACGTTTTACCAAATAATAACGACGCAACCCCATATCTGCATCTAAAGGGTCGTAAGTGGCATTATCCCAACCCGCTTTTTGTAAAAATGAGTCTGAGAGTAAAAGTATTTATGGGTTGCGGCTTTGCGCTCATAAAAATAATTCAGTCAACTTAATCGGTTGATGATTTTTTTGTCATTGCATGAATGGCATCAATATGGCGTTGCGACACCCCTTGCTTGCGCCGCGGTGGATTATAATTTTCTTGACCAAATTGTGCTGTATCTCCACCTGCAATTGTACGAAGAATATCCATGCCAAATGATTCTTTTTTATTGCTATCTTGCTGTTTTGTTTGGGATGATGCTGGCTTTTGGGGGGTGCGCCCTGTGGCATTATACCCTGTACTTGCATTGTTCAAATCACCATTCGTTGATTGAGAACGTGTGGCACGCAATTCATTATCCGATATAGATGATGTTTGCGCCACAGGCTCGGGTTTTGTTTTGCCACTTATGACCCGACCAACGGCATGGGCGGTAATCCCAACCATATGCGGCTTAACCAGTGCCCGAAGAAGTTTAGGGTCATCCATTGCCCAAGCGGTGACTTGTTGCCTGATACGTGTTGCATTACCACGATGTAAATGCATCGCTTCGCGTATTTTCTTTTCAGCATAATCCCAAGTCATGATGTAACCTCATTTAGTTTATAATCCATATTATACCAAATTTGAGCTCTATTTTCCTTATAAAAATGCAATAATTCACAAGGGGAATAATCTGTCTTAAAGTCTTGAAATCTCTGTTATCAAACTACGTACGCCCTTCACACGATCTGCCGCAGTTTCCCACGGCCTTGTGATCACAATTTTTTGATCGTGGGGGCGTAATTTAACCGATCCGCGTTTGCTATCAATCCAATGCATGATTTTTTGAGGATTTTTTGGTGTGTCTTTGTGAAAACCAATAACCGCGCCTTTTGGCCCTGCATCAACGCGATCCACATTTGCGGCACGACAAAGCTGTTTTATTGCCATTATATCCAAAAGATTTTCAACCTCTTTGGGAATTTCGCCAAAACGGTCAATGAGTTCGGCTGCAAACCCTTGAATAGAATCTGTGCCTTCCAATTCGGATAGGCGGCGATATAAACTCATCCGGACGCTCAAGTCTGGGACATAATCCTCAGGGATAAGCACCGATGTACCAATATTTATATTAGGCGACCAGCGATTATCCTCAAAATCTTCATCGGTTAAATCAACCCCTGCTTTGGCTGCGGCCACTGCTTCTTCAAGCATTTGTTGGTACAGCTCAACCCCAATTTCACGAATATGCCCTGATTGTTCCTCACCCAATAAATTACCCGCGCCCCGAATATCCATATCGTGCGATGCCAATTGAAAACCTGCTCCCAAAGTATCAAGCGTTTCAATCACTTCCAAACGCTTTTGCCCTTGTTGGGTGAGTTTCTTTTTTGGATCATGGGTTAAGTATGCATAAGCACGTACCTTAGAACGCCCAATTCGCCCCCGTATTTGGTAAAGCTGGGCCAGACCAAACATATCGGCACGATGCACAATCATCGTATTGGCACGCGGAATATCAATACCGCTTTCAATAATATTTGTTGCGAGTAAGACATCATATTGACCATCATAAAAGGCTGCCATTTTGTCTTCCAATTCGGTAGCTGTCATTTGACCATGTGCGCTGACGGTTTTTAATTCAGGCACAATTTCTGCTAAGCTTTCTTTTACCTCTTTTAAATTTTTAACGCGTGGGCAAACATAAAAACTTTGCCCGCCCCGATAATGTTCACGCATTAACGCTTCGCGTATTACCAATGGATCGAAGGGGAGCACAAATGTACGTATCGCCAAACGGTCAACAGGTGGCGTTGTAATCAAGCTCATCTCTTTCACGCCGCTTAAGCTCATTTGTAATGTTCTTGGAATAGGCGTTGCGGAAAGCGTTAGCATATGAACATCTTGACGTAATTCTTTCATACGTTCTTTTTGTTTCACCCCAAATCGTTGTTCTTCATCAACAATAACCAAACCTAAATGCGCAAATTTTATATCTTTGGCAAAAATCGCGTGGGTTCCAACAACAATATTTACCTCGCCATTGGCCATACCTTCTTTGGTTTCTTTTATTTCCTTGGCAGTTGCCATACGGGATAATTGACCAATGCGTAGGCCTGTATTTTGAAATCGTTCTATAAATCCAGCGTAATGTTGACGCGCCAATAAAGTAGTGGGAACCACAACCGCAACCTGAACCCCTGACATGGCGGCAACATAAGCGGCACGCATGGCAACTTCGGTTTTACCAAATCCAACGTCCCCACATACAAGACGATCCATAGGATGGTCGCTTGCCAAATCCTTTATTACATCATTAATGGAGCGTAACTGATCTTCTGTTTCTTGATACGGGAATTTAGAGGCGAATTTGTTATACTGATCGGGATCGACAGAAAGTTTTTCTGAATTACGCAAAATTCTGGCCGCAGCAATTTTCATCAGCTGATCTGCCATTTTCATCAAATCTTTTTTGACCCGCGCCTTTCGCGCTTGCCAATTGGCTCCCCCCAATTTGTCGAGGCGGGTTGTCCCCTCATCCGAGCCAAAACGCGATAATACTTCGATATTTTCAACAGGAACAAAAAGCTTATCTTCATCTGCATAGACAATTTTTAAACAATCATGTGCTACACCTAATGCGGTCAAGGTTTCTAATCCTTCAAATCGGCCAATACCATGATCAACATGAACAACCAAATCACCCGCATCTAATGAGGAAACTTCGGTTAAAAAATTATCTGCTTTTTTGCGTTTTTTTGTTTTGCGGGCAAGCCTGTCCCCTAAAATATCTTGCTCACTCAATACTGTCAGATCATCTGTTGTAAATCCATTTTCAAGAATAAGAATGGCGATACCAAGCTCGTTCTTTTTGACCTTCATTAAATCTTCGCGGTTATAACAATTTTTAATACGCGCAATGCCTGATTCTTTAAGCATTAATTTTAAACGCTCACGTGACCCTTCACTGTAGGTTGCTATAAGGGTTTTTTTATTGGCTTCTTGTTCGGTGACTAAATAACGACGAACCTCATCAATAACATTTGTATCATTTTGGGCTCTCGCTTGCGCAAAATCACGGGCGCGTTTTGCACCTCCATCCAGTGCGGTATCGTTGGGTGCTTTGAATGATGAGAATTGAACGCTATTTTGTATGATTGCAAAAAACTCATCTTCCCCTACATATAATTTTGGGGCTGGCATTGGATTATAAATAACATTGGTAATACTAACATCTGATTTTTTCTTCCGCTCCTTCGCCGCTTTTTGCAATGTTAATCGGGCGGAATAAAAGTCTGCAATCTGATTTATGCGTTCTGTTGCGGAATTTACGACATTTGCATCCATATAAATTTGGCGTGTAGGAATGTAATCGAATATCGTTTGTAATTTATCATCAAAGAAAAAAGGCAGCCACTGATCCATTCCGTTATAACGACGACCTTCGGAAATAGCATTGTAAAGAGGATCATCATCGCGGATAACGCCAAAATTTTCGCGGTAATTTTTCTTAAAGCGTGAGATTGCTTCATTATCTAAAAAAAACTCAGTAACAGGTTTTAGAACAAAATCATCGCGTGCCTTAAGTGTGCGTTGCGTGTCGCTATCAAAATCTTTAATGGTTTCAATCTCATCACCGAACAGATCAATTCGTATTGGATTCTCGTGTGATGGGGGGTACACATCAATGATACCGCCACGAATGGCATATTCCCCTGCCTCCCTCACCGTTTCGGTACGACAATATCCATTATGGGTAAAAAAGTTTTGAAGCTTATCGATATCTAGCGTCCCACCCTTATTCGCGATAAAACTTGCATTTTGAAGGGCGGATTGAGGTGTAACACGCTGTAATGTCGCATTAACTGTTGTAATAAAAACCCGCGGAAAATAACGATCATCCGTTTGCCATGCCATTAAATCGGTCAGCGCACTAACCCGTTTTGCAACAATATCATTGCTAGGGGATACACGATCATAAGGCAGACAATCCCATGCGGGAAAATCAATCACCTGCACGTCAGGGGCAAAGAATGATAGCAAGTCTTTCAAGATTTCCAAACGGCCATCATCTAATGCTATATGACATATAATATCTTGGTTTTTTGCAGCCTCGCGCGCGCGTTCGGCCAATATGCGTGCATCTTGCCCTTCGGGTGCGCCATAATAGGTTTGAACCATATTATTATTTTGCGCCCCTTCTAAAGCGTTATCTTCTTGTTTTTCTAATGGCTTAGCGTTTAGCGGTGTCATAATTCAATAGCATAGTTAAAACATCCGAACGCATATTGGCAGGCGGTTGTTCCCTTTCACATATCCAGTTATAAATATCGGGATCTGGAACAGATAAAATTTCATTATAGGTATCAAGCTGCTGTTCAGAAAATTTTGCGATATGATTATCCGCAAAACTACCCATGATAATATCCATCTCCCGCGTGCCACGATGCCACGAGCGAAAAATCAACCTCTTGCGTTTTTTGTCTATGGTTTCTAAAGTCATGGCATAGCAAATAGCACAGGAAACCATGTCCCGTCCATTCGAACTTGATACTCTTTTTAAACCCATAACGGTTTTGCCTGGTATTGGCCCAAAAAGTGCGCCTTTATTTGAAAAATTAACGGGTGGAATGGTTTTAGATGTGCTGTTTCATAAGCCTATTGATTTTGTAGATCGACGCTTTTCCCCCAAATTAAAAGACGCACCCGATGGTAAAATTTGCACATTGGAAATTCGTATTGAAAAGTATAATTTTGCCCCTCGCCGTGGCGTACCCAGCAGAATTAAAGCATCCGATGATACAGGGCAAATTGATTTGGTCTATTTTAATGCCAATAAAGAATGGATAATACAACAATTGCCCCTTGGTGAAACGCGAATTGTCAGTGGTAAGGTTGAACATTATCAAGGACAAATCCAAATGGTTCATCCCGATGCCATTGTCAAAACAGATGATCGCGTATCAATAGAAACAATTGAGCCTATTTATCCGCTCACAGCAGGTATTACCAAGAAAATAATGCTTAAAGCAACGCAAGGGGCGCTGAAACTGGCCCCTAATTTATCCGAATGGCTAGATCCCGCATATAAAGCGAAAAATAATCTTCCTGATTGGCATGATGCGATACAAACCCTTCATGATTTTAAAGATGAAAGCGCCTTGTTACCTTCACATCCTGCGCGGGTTCGCCTTGCCTATGATGAGTTATTGGCAAATCAATTATCACTCGCGCTTGTACGCCTTCATCAGCGTAAACAAAATGGACGGGTATGGAATGTTAAAAATACTTATCGTTCCAAAATATTAGAGCATTTACCATTTGATTTAACAGACGCGCAAAAACGTGCACTTAATGATATTGATATGGATATGGCGCAGCCCCTTCGCATGTTACGCCTTATTCAAGGAGATGTCGGCAGTGGTAAAACAATTGTTGCTGCCCTTGCCATGATGAATGTAATTGATGGACACGCGCAAGCCGCCATTATGGCACCCACCGAAATTCTAGCACGGCAGCATGAGCAAAGTTTTGGTGAATGGCTGGATAAGGTAGGTGTATCATATGTTACCCTAACCGGGCGCAACAAAGGCAAAGAGCGGCGCGAGATTTTAGAAAGAATAAAAGATGGTCGCGCGCAAGTTATTATTGGCACGCATGCTTTGTTTCAACAAAATGTTGTGTTTCACAATTTGGGATTAGCAGTCATTGATGAGCAACATCGTTTTGGGGTGCATCAACGGCTTAATTTATCACAAAAGAATAAAGGGGTAGATGTTTTGGTTATGACCGCAACGCCTATCCCGCGTACCCTCACCCTTACCGCCTATGGCGATATGGAAGTAAGCCGTATTGATGAAAAACCACCAGGGCGCAAACCAGTCGATACACGGTTATTTCCTATAGAGAAAATTGATGAATTGATTGAGGCGGCAGGTAAGAAAATTAATAATAAAAATGGTACGAATGCACAAATCTATTGGATATGCCCCTTGGTTGAAGAGAGCGAAGTGCTAGATTTACAAGCCGCAGAATCCCGATTTGATATTTTACATGCGCTTTATGGTGATAAAGTTGGGCTGGTGCATGGACGAATGAAACCATCCGAAAAAGATGAAGTGATGCAAAAATTTGCCCGTAATGAAATTAAAATTTTGGTTGCTACTACGGTGATTGAAGTGGGTGTTAATGTGCCCAATGCGACTATTATGGTGATAGAACAGGCGGAACGTTTTGGATTATCGCAACTTCATCAATTACGGGGGCGTGTGGGTCGTGGGGCGGCACAATCATTTTGCTTTCTTGTTTATGCTCAAAAACTAAGTGAAACTGCTAAGGAGCGTATGCGGATTATGCGCGAAACTGAAGATGGGTTTATCATTGCTGAAAAAGATTTGGAATTACGCGGTGGCGGAGAAATTTTGGGCACACGTCAAAGCGGCCTTCCTACTTTTAAACTTGCCGATTTAACCGCACATGGTGATTTATTGATTGCCGCACGCGATGATACAAAATTAATTCTGCATAAAGATGAAAATTTAGAAAGCGAACGCGGACAAGCCCTTAAAACTTTATTATACCTATTCGAACAAGACCAAGCCATTGCACGGTTAAGGGCGGGGTAGGTAAGAGGTTGATTTATATAAATAATACTTGTTTTTATTGCCATACCATTAACTTTATGTTAATTTAACATTCATATAATAAGATAAAATAAAATTTGGGGTTAAAGAATGGTATCAATTACCAATCTATTTAAGAAAAAACATGTTGGTTTAGACCAAAGCCAAATTGATGACCACATTAGTGATCTTCAAAAGCATTTTGATTCTTTGTGGACGCAAGAAACTGATACTTTATACCGTTCTCTTATGCAAGTTTTGGGAACGGATTTTACGTATCCTCAATCTGTAAGTATTGAGTATAAAGCAGATGTTACAGTTTTGCCCAGAATTTAAAATTAGTTGGTTATACTGATAAAGAACGTAATTTAAGTGTTTTTGAAACGCCACAAGGCTATATTTATGCCAATCAAAATCGTGTTGAATTTAAGGGGCAAGAATTTAATGCCGCCGCCGCTGATACAATGGCATTTATGGCCGTGCATGATAAGGATATGATTAAAAAAGGTATTTCTCTTGATGGTAGTGATGTTTTCAAAAAGCATTGCTACAATTATCAATCGAACATCATAATCCAAACTTAATAATTCATAATAAAATTGATGCTTCTAAATTAGAAGCAAGTGATCAAACGCTATATGCGAAAGCGATTACTGATTTTCAAGCGCATCAAACAAGTAAGAATCTTGATCAAAATAGAGAGGCGTCTATTAATAAAGGTGGCGAAAATAATGATATAGCAGATGAGCCAGTTTTTTCTTTATCGGATGAACAATATGACGCTGTTAAAAAAGATGTGCTTGAGGCAGGTAAGGCATCAAAATCTGTAATTTATGATTTATTAGCGCGCAATGGTGTAAATGCAAGCAACATGAAAGAAGGTATCGTAGATGCACGCAAGCGCCTATCAAAAGAAGATTTTATTCAGGTTGAAGAACAACGTCACGGTTATACATTAAAAGTAAAACCAACGGTTACACCTGAAAATGAAAAATCATCCTCTACAGAAGATACATCCGGATCTAGCGATTCATCAGATCAGCCAGATGTAAAAGAGGCCGCAAGCGAAGAAAATAAAGCGAACGATAAAACTGCTAACAAAAAAGAAAATCGCCATAATACTCGTTCAAATAAAAGAAGTTCAGGCTATAAAAAGCCATTTAACGATACTGCTCAGTCTAATAAATCTGATGCTGGTTCTGAAAAAATGAAAGATATTACACCTGAAAGTGAAAACACATCTGAAAAGCAAGAACAAAAAGCATCTAAACCTAAAGATGTGCCTATTGAAGATGCCGTTATTATAGAAGAATTTTCAGCAGAAGAAGTTTCAGAAAGACTTAAAACAGGTGAATCAAAACCTTTTAAAGAAGCGAGCAAACCCGATGAGGTAATTTTGGATGCAGAAGTTGTCGAATGGACTTCTGCTAAACAGGTACAACGTGAAATGGCATTTAGCAATAAAGATCATTTATCGTCTGAACAAAATAATGCAGCCAAAGTAACACGTACAGATTTTGAAAGAGCGACAAGAACATCATCAAACGCTATTCAAACAGTTCTTGCTTTACCTGCTCCTTCTAAAGTAGAGGCCACAGGACCTTCTAATCCATCGGCATAAATTTATTGTCTCTCTTAAGGCGTAATAATACCGCCTGAAACGATTAATTTTATGCCCTCTTCTACGCTCATATCCATATAGATTAGATTCTTTTTTGGAACGAATAATAAAAAACCAGAGGTTGGGTTTGGTGTTGTTGGAACAAAAATATTAACCGTTTCATTGGCGGTTTTTTCTTGTACCTCGCCTTTTGATATTCCTGTAACAAACCCCATGACCCACATGTCTGCTTTTGGATATTCAAACATAACCACTTCTTTAAACGCGTCTGATTTTGACGACATAACAGTTTCAAAAACACTTTTAATTGCTACGTAGATTTTGTTGATAACAGGTACGCGTTCAACAATATATTCTGAATAGCGAACCATCAAGCGCCCTAAAAAATTGCGTGTGGACCAACCAATAAAAATGAAAAAGATAATCGTTATAATAAGCCCAAGACCGGGAATATCAAATGGCAAATATGTATTTGGATTATAAGAATACGGTATAAGGGGCGTTATTTTTGCATCTAAAAAACTTAAAAAAGACCACACAATATAAATTGTTATTGCGATAGGAGCAGTAACCAAAATACCTGCCAAAAAATAATTACGAAGCTTGCTCATAAATGTTTTTTTTGTAGTTTCAGTTTTATCGTCAACGATTGCATCTTCGATATCATGCGGTAGTTTTTTATCTGCCATGATTTAGTTTTCTTTCATTTTTGATGACAAGTAATCATTCACTTGATCAAGGGCAATACGTTCTTGCGCCATTGTATTTCTTTCACGCACCGTCACTGTATTATCGCTAATGGTGTCATTATCAATTGTAAAACAATAAGGCGTACCAATTTCATCTTGGCGGGCGTAACGTTTACCAATATTTTGTTTAATATCTAAATCAACTGCAAAATTTTCACGCAATTCCATGTAAAGTTTTTCTGCAATTTCTGGCTGTTCCCCCTTTGCAATAAGAGGAAGGATTGCTGCTTTTTTAGGCGCCATTTTAGGTTTAAAATTAAGGTAAACCCCACTGGGGCGGTTGGGGTCAGGCGTATAAGCCTCACATATCAGGGCAAGTACACCGCGTGTTAGACCAGATGCAGGTTCAATAACATGTGGAATATATTTCTCATTATCGCGTTCAGGATCAAGATATTCTAACTTTTGTTTGGAATGCTCTTGATGTTGGGTTAAATCGTAATTTCCACGGTTGGCAATACCTTCTAACTCACCATAATCGGGCGCGGTAAAAGGATATTTATATTCAATATCAGTCGTTCCTTGGGAATAAAATACAAGCTCGTCCGCATCATGTTCGCGCATTAAAATATTATCAGAATCAAGCCCAACAGATTGCCAGAATTTTTTACGTTCTTCACACCAAAACTCAAACCATTTTTGCGCTTCATCAGGATGGCAAAACCATTCCATTTCCATTTGTTCAAATTCACGGCTGCGGAAAATATAATTGCGTGGTGTAACTTCATTGCGAAATGCCTTACCAATTTGTGCAATTCCAAATGGCATTTTTACACGCGAAGAATCCATAACATTTTTAAAATTGATAAAAATTCCTTGCGCCGTTTCCCCACGAAGATAGGCGGTGGTACGATCCTCTTGTGAGGCACCGATACCCGTTTCGAAAAGAAGATTAAACTCTTTTGGTTCGGTTAATGTGCCGACCTCTTTTGCGTGGGGGGCGAGAACTTTTGCAAAATCTGCCAAATCAATATCGGTTAAATTTTTCTGTGTAAAATCATTTATAGATTTTCCTTTACCAACTTTTTTCAGACGCGCATTGAGGAAATCTTCGTCATCTTCAATAACTGCAATCCAAGATGTGTCATCATTTGGTATAAGCACAATTAAATGATCTGCGCGATAGCGTTTTTGTGTTTCTTTACAATCAACCATGGGATCAGAAAATCCACCTACATGACCCGAAGCGACCCAAACATTTGGGTTTTGTATAATGGCGCTATCCAATCCGACAATTTGTATCGGATGACCATCAGGGCCGATGGGCGGTGTAGTGACCATTGATTTCCACCAAAAATCACGCAAGTTGTTTTTAAGTTCAACCCCCAATGGGCCATAATCCCAAAATCCGTTAATACCGCCATAGATGTCAGAGGCAGGATAGATAAAACCACGGCGCTTACATAATGCGACAATATCCTTCATATCAAAAGAGTCATCATTTTCAACTGGCTTTTCAACGGCAGACATTGTTAACGCTTTCCTTTATTAATTTGTATTATTTATAGCAAATATAAGTGTTTTCGTATAAATCACAAGCGAGCATTCCGATTATTACAAAATTTAAGTTTTCTTAATTATGCCTTATATATTCCCCATGTTTGATAAAATATCCTTAATTTCGTATTTTACATGAAAATAAAAGGGTAGTGTGTAATATGAAAATAGGTATCTTAACAACCAATCAAATTAATGAAGATAACAGATTAATTGAGGCCGCGACAGATCGTGGACATCAAATTGATCGTGTTGAATTAAAAAAATGTTCGGTACGGGTGTCTTCTGAAAATGCCGCCATTTATTTTGATGGTAAGGATATTAGCCAGAAATACGATATCATCATTCCACGTCTCAATATTAATCATACTGGGTATGGTCTTGCAATTTTACGTCAGTTTCAGGCAATGAATGTTTATGTTACCGATACGGCCTATTCCATTGAGTTGGGACGTGATAAATTAAGATGTTTGCAATATCTTTTACGCCATGACGTTCCCTTTCCCAAAACGGGATTTGCTGATTCTAAAGATGATTTTGAAAATATTTGTGAAACAATTGGCGGCGCGCCTCTTGTTTTAAAATTACTTGAAGGAACCGAAGGCACAGGCGTATTCTTAGTTGATGATGTTAAACAGGCCGAAAATATAAAAGCAACTTGTAAACAATTTGATACGCCTGTTTTGGTACAAGAATTTATTGCAGAATCAAAAGGAACAGATTTACGTTGCTTCGTTGTGGGTGGAAAAGTTGTCGCTACCATGAAGCGTGAGGCGCAAGATGATGATTTCCGTGCCAATGTATCGCTTGGTGGTCACTCAGAATCAGTAACATTAACCAAAGAGGAAGAACAAGTTGCCATTGATGCCGCAAATGCGATTGATTTAAACATTGCAGGTGTTGATCTGATTCAATCCAATAGAGGATTATTGATTATTGAGGTCAATGTTTCCCCCGATTTTTGCGGGGAGCAAGGTATTGAAAGCGTCACAGGCGTAGATGTTGCAGGCGCAATTATTGATTATGCTGTTAAAAGTAAAAAACAATATGATGAAGGCCGCGGTGTTTGGTTACAACCGGCAACTGTTGATTAAGAGTATAAGTCCATATTTAAATCTATTACGAACAACACTTAAATAAGAATATCGGGATTTTTAATAAACTCGATATAAGTAGTAAATTTAAAGAAATGGCAGGTGTAAAGTAATTGGTTGAAATAACTTTGTTAAAACCTCCCATTTATCGCTTTATTCTTCTATATCATCACTATCATTTTCCGCAGCTTCAATGATTTCTTCAGCTTTGGTGTCGGGTTCGATGGCGACGTCTTTGGCGTCGATAATTTCTTCGATGTCATCTTCATCATCTTCAACAAGCCAAGCAACGGATACAACTTTTTCATCACCCGATACTTTGAATAAAGTTACCCCTTGCGCGGAACGTCCAGTAAAGCGGACATTATGGACAGGCATTCTAATCATTTGACCCGCATCAGATATTAGCATGACTTGATGATCGTCTGTTACAGGAAATGTTGAAACAATCTCACCTGTTTTATCGGTAACTTTCATATTCACAACGCCTTGTCCCCCACGACCAATGGTACGATATTCGGACGCATAGGTACGTTTACCAAACCCACGTTCGGACACGGTCAGCAAAGCCTGTCCTTTATCTGCGCCTTCTTCGCCTTCATTATCGGAGCCGCGTTTGAGGATGGACATGGTCATAACCTCGTCCCCCTTGCCCAATTTCATGCCACGCACCCCTTTGGAAGTACGACCTGCAAACACGCGAATGGCATCAACAGGGAAACGAATGGCTTTCCCTTTTCGTGATGCCAAAAATACATCTTCATCTTCACTGGCGATTTTAACGGCAACTAATTTTTCGCCCTCATCCAACTTCATAGCGATTAAACCGTTTGAGCGAATATTTTGAAAATCGGTCAATTTGTTACGGCGAATTGTGCCGTGAGAAGTGGTGAACATAATATCCAGCTTATCCCAAATATCTTCATTTTCAGGAACACGAAGATAAACAGAAACATTTTCTTCTGCCTCAAGCGGCAAAAGATTAACCATCGCCTTACCCCGACTTTGCGGGGAGGCAAGTGGCAATTGCCATACTTTAAGCGTATGGGCAATACCACGGCTGGTAAAGAAAATTATGGGTGTATGGGTAGAGGCAACAAACATGTCGGATACAAAATCTTCATCTTTTAAGGCTGTACCAGACCGCCCTTTACCACCCCGTTTTTGTGCGCGATAGGTGTCAAGCGGTACACGTTTGACATACCCGCCATGGGTAATGGTCACAACCATATCTTCGCGCTGAATTAAATCTTCAATATCAGATTCAAATTCGGCATCGCATAATTCGGTACGGCGTGGCGTTCCAAATTTGCTTTTAACCTCATTCAATTCCTCACGTAAAACCTCGAGCATTTTTTCACGGCTTGCCAAAATCGCAAGATATTCAGCAATGGCATCGGTAATAACATTCAGCTCATCACCAATTTTATCACGTTCCAACCCTGTTAAACGGTGCAGGCGTAAATCCAAGATTGCCTTGGCTTGGGTTTCGGACATTTGATACGTATTGCCCTCTTCCACCTGATGTTCAGGATCGTCAATTAATTCGATAAGAGGTTTCACATCATGCACAGGCCAACGTTTGGCAAGCAATCCTTCGCGTGCCTCTTGTGGATTTGCGGCACCACGGATAAGAACAATAATTTCATCAATATTCGCAACAGCCACGGCCAAACCCGCCAAAATATGTGCGCGATCCCGCGCCTTTCCCAATTCAAAAATGGTGCGGCGCGTAATAACTTCCTCACGAAATTTGACGAAGGCTTCTACAAAATCTTTCAAAATAAAGATACGCGGACGACCATGATCAAGCGCGACCATATTACAGCCGAATGATGTTTGAAGGGCTGTAAATTTAAACAGTTGGTTTAAAACCACCTCCCCCACTGCTCCTTTTTTCAAATCAACTACAACACGCACCCCATCACGATCGGATTCATCACGAACTTCTGCGATGTCTTCAACAATTTTTTCCCGTGCAACTTCACCAAGACGTTCGAGTAATTTTCCTTTGTTCACTTGATACGGAACCTCATGCACGACAATGGATTGACGCCCGCTTGAGATATCTTCAAAAGAAGTTTTGGCACGCATCATAACTGACCCGTGACCTGTACGATAGGCTGATTTTATGCCCATTTTGCCCAAAATTTGCGCCCCTGTTGGGAAGTCTGGCCCAGGAATAATTTCCATTAATTCTTCAGTAGAAACATCAGGATTATCAACATATGCCAGACATCCATCAATCACTTCATTTAGGTTGTGGGGAGGAATGTTTGTTGCCATCCCTACGGCAATTCCACCCGCACCATTCACAAGCAAGTTTGGAATACGTGCAGGTAAAACCTCAGGTTCGAACGTTGAATCATCATAGTTCGGGCGATAATTAACCGTATCTTTTTCAATATCAACAAGAAGTGCCTCCGCCGCCTTGTTTAATCGGGATTCGGTATATCGCATTGCGGCTGGCGGATCGCCATCCATCGAGCCAAAATTTCCCTGCCCGTCAATTAGTGGCAAACGAAGGGAGAAATCTTGTGCCATACGAACCAGCGAATCATAAATTGCCTGATCCCCATGGGGGTGATATTTACCCATCACATCCCCGACAACACGCGCAGATTTACGATACGGCTTATCGGACGTATAACCCCCTTCACGCATGGCATAGAAAATACGGCGATGCACTGGTTTCAATCCATCACGTGCATCGGGCAATGCACGGCTGACAATCACGCTCATCGCATAATCCAGATAGGATTGCTTCATTTCTTCTTCAATTGTAATTGAAGGAACATCTTGCGGTGGTTCAGGTGGTAGGGTTTCGGTGTTATCTATATCGCTCATAAAGCATTCCTTAAATAGGGTAAATAATGATTCCTATTTGTAGCAATTAAACCCTATTTTAACAAGCCAAACACAAGGATTTATATCGTTTATACGTGATATTTGGGATAAATATAAAAGCGGCAAAAACGTCTATTTTCTAAACGTTTAAACCTTATTGACCAAGCTTGGAATCAAGCAGAGCTTTATCAACCATTTTGGTCATGATGGGAATGAGTGCCTGCTCATAATCCGTTGTTTTAAAAGAAACGGAGCGTCCCTCTTTCGAGCCATAAAAATCAATCATCGCTTGAAGCTCCGCTACAGAGAAAATATCTGCCATGACATCAACAGAAGCCTCTTCTAATGCATCATATTCTAAAGCGTTACGCATACCGGATTTAAATTCCAGGCGTTTTGTGGGTTCGATTTGCTTAGAAATAACTTCAAGTGCATTTTCGATCTTAGGGCGTATCGGCCAAATTTCATGCATATTGCGGGAAAGTTTTAAGCGTTCTTCGTAATTGTCATCATCTGCGGGAAGAGGTTTAATCTCTGCTTTAGGCTCTTGAACAGCAACTTCGTTCTCAACGAGTGGGTCATCTATATCGGCTTGAGGTTCTAGAGTTTGAGATTCTTCTTGTGAATCATTTAGAAAATCTTCTGCTTTTTCTTGTGCGTATACCGCAACTGGAAACATTAAAATGGGTATAACAATTAAAGATAAAAATTTGATCATTTCTTATTATACCTGTTTTATCCAAAAATTAAAAATCGTGACATATAATTTGCCCTAGAAATTGCAAACTTAAAATATTAAAATGGAATTTCATCTTCCAATTCATCAATTGGAGCAGGATTATTATTTGTCTGCGATGACTGTTGTTGATATGAAGATTGATTATCACTAAAACCAACCCCTGCAGATGCTCCACCACCAGAATTGCGTGAATCTAACATTGTAAGTTCCCCACGATAAGGACGCAAAACAACTTCTGTTGTATATTTCTTTTGCCCATCTTGTTCCCAAGACCGTGTTTCCATTTGCCCTTCAATATAAAGCTTTGCGCCTTTTTTTACATAGTTTTCACAAACGTTCACAAGACCTTGATTAAAAATAACAATACGGTGCCATTCGGACTTTTCACGGCGTTCGCCTGTTGCTTTATCTTTCCAACTTTCAGACGTGGCGAGAGATAAATTAACAATTTTATCGCCACTTTGCATGGTTTTAATTTCTGGGTCAGCGCCTAAATTACCAATTAAAATTACTTTATTTACACTGCCTGCCATGATGTCCTCGTCTATCTAAAAAATTAAATGATGAAATAGTCATAGCAAGCAGTTTACCCTTTCACAAGCACGGTTTTATGCAGCCGCGTTATAGTCCACACCTTCATGCTCTAATGCTTTTTGATAAGATGGCATGGATACAACCTTTTCAATCAACGCTTTTGTTTTTTCGCCAAAATTTGGTTTCTTTGGTATAAAATCCCAATGTGCAACAACGGCTGTGTAAATATCAGCCGCAGTGATGGTATCTCCCGCTAAGAAATCTGTGTCAGCATCATTAAGTTGACGTTCAATTTCATCCCATTGAAGTTGAATATTATTATATGCCGCCTCTTTCACTTTTTCATCAGGGCATGAATTTTTAGCTAAAAACATGTATTTTGTGTACGCACCATGCAACGAAGAATTTGCGAATATCAACCATTGTAGCGCAATAGCACGCGCATATCCTTCTTTTGGTAAAACTTTATTGCCATGCATATCATCAAGGTAAATTATTATTGCAGCATTTTCAGTGATGGGGCCGTCATCAGTTACCAATGTTGCGACTTGTCCGCGTGGGTTCAGTTTTAAATATTCTGGTTTACGATTTTCACCTGTTTTAATATCAATCATTTCTGCTTCATGCTTAATTCCAAGTTCATTTAATACGGCATGAACCGCTAGTGAACAGGCGGCAGGATAATAGTAAAGTTTCATAATTTTATCTTTCTTAAATATTGTTCGCAATTGGCATTCGTTAAAATAACACTTTGGTTACAGATCAGTTCAAAAAATAAAATTGTAAAACTTAACTCAAATTATTTGACGCAATCTATAATTTTGCGATATTATAATTATAGATTTTTTAAACAAACAAAAGGAGGTGGTCCAATGATTGATCAAGAACAGATGAAGGCCGGACTTCCGTTACACGGAGGTAAGTTCTAGTCCGAACGTTATTATTAAGTGTTCTTATGATTTAAGATTTACATTCTTTGGTTTTCCAATTGATGGCACAAATAAAAGAAGCGGGCTTTAACAACCGGCCCACTGCTTCAAGATTAAGTATCTAGAGAACCCCGCTATTTATTTAGCGGGGTTTTTTAAATTTATATTTGAACAAAAAATGTAACCAACCGTATGTTAAGAATGAATTCTTTACAATAAAACCAATTATCTAGTAAGAAATAATATGCTTACACATATAAGCGTCAGAGGCGCACGCGAACATAATTTAAAAGACATCAATGTCGATATGCCCCGCGATAAATTGATCGTGGTCACAGGTTTATCTGGTTCGGGTAAATCGTCGCTTGCCTTTGATACCATTTATGCCGAAGGGCAACGACGTTATGTTGAAAGTCTATCTGCCTATGCGCGGCAATTCCTTGAGATGATGCAAAAACCCGATGTGGACAGTATCGAAGGGTTATCACCCGCCATTTCCATTGAACAAAAAACAACATCAAAGAACCCCCGCTCCACCGTTGGAACCGTAACCGAGATTAATGATTATATGCGTCTTTTATGGGCGCGGGTTGGTATTCCCTATTCCCCCGCAACAGGCAAACCAATTGAAAGCCAACAAGTGAGTGAGATTGTTGACCGCATTATGGGCATGGATGATGGAACAAAGCTTTATATCATGGCGCCTATCGTACGGGGACGAAAAGGGGAATATAAGCGGGAGTTTCGTGAGCTTCAAGCTAAGGGTTTTCAACGTCTGCGTATTGATGGCACGATATATGATATTACGGATTTGCCCACCCTTGATAAAAAATTAAAACATGATGTTGATGTAATTGTTGACCGTCTGGTTTTGCGTGATGATATCAAAACCCGGTTAGCGGATTCGGTCGAGCAATCATTAAAACTTGCTGATGGTCTTTGTACTATTGAAGATGCCACAACTGGCGACTCCCAAATTTTTAGTGAGAAATTCGCCTGCCCCGTTTCTGGTTTTACGATTGCCGAGATTGAGCCACGTTTGTTCTCATTCAATTCCCCCCATGGGGCTTGCCCAACATGTGATGGGTTAGGGAATAAAATGACCATGGATGAAAATTTTATTATACCCGACATCACCAAATCCATTGATAGTGGCGCGGTTGAACCATGGAGTAAGAATTTCGCCCCTTATTACATGCAGGCGATGAAAGCCGTGGCAAGAGAGTATAAATTTAAAACCTCGACACCATGGAATAAATTAAGCCGTGAAAACCAAGAAAAGATTTTATTTGGTACAGGATCAAAAATTATTCCCATTCAATATACATCCAAAAATAAAAGCACGTGGAACAGTAAGAAACCATTTGAAGGGGTGATCCCGTCCCTTGCCCGTCGTTTGGTTGAAACCGATAGCAATAGCGTGCGCGAAGATTTAACCCGCTACCAAACCTCAACGCCTTGTGATGCGTGTAAAGGATATCGTTTAAAACCCGAAGCCTTAGCCGTCAAAATTAATGGCAAACATATCTCTGAAATTTCTCAATTGTCGATTGAAGAAGCTGATGAATGGTTTAAAGAAGTGGCAAAAAAACTTACCAAACAGCGTGCAGAGATTGCTGATAAAATTTTGAAAGAAATAAATGAACGCCTTACATTTTTAATGAATGTTGGGTTGGATTATTTATCCCTTTCTAGATCGTCAGCCACCCTATCAGGGGGGGAAAGTCAGCGGATACGCCTTGCCTCACAAATTGGGTCTGGCTTAACAGGCGTACTTTATGTTTTGGATGAGCCATCGATTGGATTGCATCAACGCGATAATAATCGCCTGCTTGATACCTTGCGCCGTCTGCGTGATTTAGGCAATACGGTTTTGGTGGTGGAGCATGATGAAGATGCAATTTTGGCCGCAGATCATCTTATTGATATTGGCCCTGGTGCGGGGGTTCATGGCGGTCATGTTATTGCAAGTGGTACGCCTAAACAGGTGATGAAGGCAAAAAATTCAATTACGGCAGATTATTTGACGGGACGTAAAGAGGTCAGTATTCCTACAAAACGTCGTACAGGTAAAAAAGGTCAAAATCTTAAAGTTATCAAAGGCATCGGGGAATAATTTACATGATGTTACGGGGACCATCCCCCTTGGTACTTTTACATGTGTAACAGGCGTGTCTGGGTCTGGAAAATCAACTTTTACGATTGATACATTGTATCGTGCGGCCTCTCAAACTTTGATGAAAAGTCGGGAATATCCACTTGCCCATAAAGAAATTCAAGGGTTAGAATTTTTGGATAAAGTGATTGATATTAACCAATCCCCTATTGGTAGAACCCCTCGGTCTAACCCTGCGACCTATACGGGAGCGTTTACGCCAATTCGCGAATGGTTTGCTGGATTAAATGAAGCAAAGGCACGCGGCTATGGCCCTGGTCGTTTTTCATTTAATGTAAAAGGCGGACGATGTGAGGCGTGTTCAGGCGATGGTGTAATTAAAATCGAAATGCATTTTTTACCTGATGTTTTTGTGGAGTGTGAAACTTGCAAAGGGAAACGATATAATCGCGAAACATTAGAAGTTAAGTTTAAAGGTAAATCTATTGCTGATATTCTTGATTTAACGATCGAGGATGCAGCCGAATTTTTTAAGGCCGTCCCTAGTATCCGTGATAAAATGGAAACGCTAAAGCAAGTTGGGCTTGATTATATTAAATTAGGACAACCTGCCACAACCCTTTCTGGTGGGGAGGCACAACGGGTTAAGCTGTCCAAAGAGCTTTCAAAGCGTTCTACAGGTAAAACCTTGTATATTTTGGATGAGCCAACAACAGGATTGCATTTTGAAGATGTCCGAAAATTGTTAGAGGTGCTTCATGCCCTTGTCGATCAAGGCAACAGTGTTGTGGTGATCGAACATAATTTGGAAGTGATAAAAACCGCTGATTATATTATTGATATTGGCCCCGAAGGTGGCCATAAAGGCGGCAAAATATTGGTCAGTGGCACGCCTGAAAAAGTCGCAAAATGTGAAGAAAGCTTCACAGGGCATTACCTAAAAGAGCTTTTAGAAAAAAATAAAGCACAACCAGTAACAGCAAATAAAAAAACAATAAAAAAGAAGAAATCAAAAGCGGCTTAGCGTTCTTGTTTTGGCATTCCCAAAGATTTTGCTAATATTCGGAAACCTCTTTGCGCAATTTTTTTATCTACTGATCCGTTTAAGGCTTGCTTTGCAGCTTCACTTAAATTAGGAGTATCATCAGCAAAACCATCGTTTCTATGATGTGATTGTTGTCTATTATTATTTGAGCCACCTGAAGATGTAATTCTCATTTTGAAACCTTATAAATTAAGCCATTACATTACATAATAATATTGTTTTTACAACTTAAACTTTTCTTTTTTGATATTCCGCTTTCTTTTGCGGCTTGCCGAAAAGCCAGCCTTGCGCTTTATCGACGCCTATATCAATTAAGTATTTGCGTTGTTCTTCATTCTCGACCATTTCTGCAATTGTGGTAACACCCAAATCTTTACACATGCGTACAAGGTTACGAACCATGGCCTCATCACGGCTGGATTGCAAGGCATCGCGGATATATTTTCCATCAATTTTAACACAATCAATATCTAAACCATTAAGATATTGGAATGATGCCGCCCCTGCCCCAAAATCATCAAGGCAAACTTCAAACCCTAATTTTCTTAATGATTGTAAATATCCATTCACTTCCTCTAGATTTCCGATTGCCGTACTTTCAGTGATTTCGAATAAAAGATTATCAGGACTGGTTTGTGCTTCTTTGATTGCAATTAAGACTTTTTCAAAAAAGTTTTTATCCTGAATAGATTGACCAGAGATATTAACCGCAATACGCAATTCAGGATAAGTGGCTTTATTTTTTTCAATATATCCGATCGCTTGCTTTAAAATTGCCATATCAACGTCGGATGCAATACCAATATCCTCCCCAAATACAATTAATTCATAAGGGGATTCATCTGTTGTAAACCGAACAAGCGCTTCATAATGACAAATATTTTCATCAGGTAAATGAACAATAGGTTGAAAATTTAAACGAAAAGCTTGCTTTCCAATCAAAGTTTTAAGACGGCTGATTTTTGCTGCATTTTCTTCCAAGTACTCTTCAAACCCTTTCCCTAAATTGCCATTAATGGCATCTATACCTTTTTCTTCCATTTGATTGATTGTATAGATCATGGCACGCCTCGCCTCACGTTCGTTCAGCGCAACCATATCCGCTTCAACGGTTTTGCGTTTTATACCAACATCTTTGGCATCGGGGGCGGTTCGTTTAACAAGATCATTAATTTTTTGCTCAATAAAATCGGGAGAGATTGTGTCATCATGGATAAGGGCAAATTTATTTTCATCCACCTGACTGGCGGTTTTTCCTTCAAAAGATTGCTCTTTTAAAATGCTATGGAAATTCTCGCTAAAATTATTGGCTTCTTCAAAACTCAGCCCTTTTTTATATTCTTCAATTTTATCTGTATCAAAAAATGTAATGTCTAATTTTTTTCCTTCAGACTTTGCCGATTGAAATGCCTTTAATGCAGCTGCTTCAAATTGTTTTTCATTAAGTAGACGGCTATCTTGAAAATCCCCTACGGCCAAAAAATCAAAAAATGATTGTGTGGCATTAAAGGCCAGATATATATGGTCACTATCGGGTAAAGTCATCCCCATCACGATTGCTTTTTTAAGTTTTTCGGTTTTTTGATTGAGTATTTCAACCATTAAAGGGCCAACGCGCCCTGCTTTTTGAACGCCTTTTATTAAGGCATTTAAATCGCCCTGACAACTTTTTGAAAAAAGACTAACCCATGGAATAGTTGAAAGATGTTCTGAGTCAACGCCTGTAAGAGTTTTAACCTGACCCGCAGAAAAGACAATCGCGCCACCCCTTGTCACTTCCAATAAAAAATCACTGGATGCAAAAGAGAAAGCAATAAATCTATCCCGTATATTTGTTTGATCATGTTTTTGTGTCATTAAAAAACCTAAGAAATTTTAATGCTTAGTTTACCATCATTTTATATATTTGTGTGGCAAATATTAATAAATATCAAACTTTCTCAAGCATTATTGTTTTTATCTTCGGATAGATTATCAGGGTTTATCCCTATGGCTATCATACGCTCTCGCCAGCGTTTATGAGCGTATTTTTGCATATCTTCAACCGTATCCAGCTCATCCGTTATTTCTAACCCGATCAGGGTTTCAACAACATCCTCTTGAGTAACAAGCCCTTGAACCGTTCCATATTCATCAACAATCAATGCAATATGGGTTTTGCTTTTGATTAGCTGTTCATAAACTTGGGAAGCATTCATGGAATGATTGATAAGATCAAACTCGCGCTTAAATTCTGATAATGTTCGATCAAACTCATCTTTGGCTTGGGCGATGAGTAAATCTGTTTTTAGAATATAACCCTCAATATTATTTGTCTTATTGCTAAAGATAGGAATACGAGAGAATGGAGTTTCAGAATGCTTATGAAAGAAATTCTGAACTGTCATTTCTTTACTGACTGAAAAAATAACCGTTCTAGGGGTCATAATATCACGCACGGGCAAGCTTTTTAAAGACATAAGATTTTTTACGATCATATGCTCATTCGTGTCTAAAACACCTTCATGTTTGCCAATTTCTACCATGGCTTCCACTTCATCCCGACTAAAAGTAAAAGCGCTCTTGTTCGATTTTGAGAGTAATTTTGTTAGTTTTTCAGAACACCACACAATAGGCATTAACAAAATTGTTAGCCAATTGATCAAAATTCCAAATAAAGGCCCTAACTGCTTCCAATATACCGCGCCTAAGGTTTTGGGTATAATTTCACTAAATAATAAAACCAGCAGTGTTAATATAGCGGACGTAATACCCAAATATTGGCTACCAAAAACGACTGCGGATTGCGCGCCCACACCCGCTGCACCAACGGTATGGGCAATTGTATTGGCGGTAAGTATGGCCGCTAAAGGGCGATCTAAGTTTTTATGTAATTTATCCAAAGTTTTTGTCGATGCTTTTTCCTGATCCAGCGATGCGATATATGAGCTGCGCACAGATAAAATTACCGCTTCCGCAATTGAGCAGAAGAAAGAAACTACAAGAGCAAGCATAAGATAAAATATTAAAAGTGACATGAAAAACCTTAATTAAATATATTGTTACAACACAATAAAGAAATTTAGAGCGATAGCAAAAATTAAACACTGTTATTTACAACATCTATGGATAAATAGCCGTTCCAATAAATATTAATACAATTTTTGATAAAATGATGCGGGCAGCTGAATACATTCACATAACTATAATTTCATAGGTCTAAAGTATGGAAATTTCCTATTTCTTAACCAAGTGTGTTTTAATGTACATTGTACAATAGAAAGTATTTTTTTTATGGATAATAATTTAGAACCTGATTTTTTGAAAATGGCATTGGATGAAGCTGGTGTTTTAGTTTTTGTTAAAGACAAAGATTTTAAGATTGTATATGCCAATCGCGCATTTTTGGGTTTATACCCGCCTGAGAAAAGAGATAACATAATAGGAACAACAACTTTTGAAGAGTTCCCCCCTGAAGAGATTGAAGGTTTTATCAAAGAAGACCGTAGAGCCTTAGAAGGTGAAACAACTGAAATTATAGAAGAGGTAACCAATTATAAAGGTGTTACAAAATCATATTTAACAAGGAAAATTGGTTTTGTTTCAAAAGAAGGGGCACCGCTTATGTTAGGGATTTGTTCAGATGTCACACAATTAAAATCTCAAGAAGAAAAGCTGGTTGAAGCAAATAGTCACTTAGAGAAATTCACTACTATGGCAGCATATGATTTACGCTCGCCTTTAAATACAATTTTATCATATATGGATCTTATTAAATTAGATAAAGAAACAACCTTATCAGATACTGCGAATAAGAATCTAGCGGACATGTATAAGTCTACAGTCTTAATGATGGGGCAAATAAGCACATTGGTTGATTTGTTTAAAAATAAGAAGGGTTTTTCTGAAGTTACAGATTTAAATCAAGTTATTGCGCAAGTGAAATATAACCTCTCGACTGAAATTGAGAGTAATAATGTTAAAATTCTGGCTTCTGATATACCAAAATTAAATATTCAAGCAGATCTAACACGGCAGCTATTTCAAAATCTAATTGAAAATAGCATTCGGTACAAATCAGAAAAATCACCTCTTATAATGATCAAGTTTATTGAAGAGGTTGATGAATATGTTTTTGAAATTGAAGATAATGGCATTGGCATTAAAATTAAAAACGACCCGTTTGTAGAGGCAAAAGACAATTCATCATCAAATATTGACGGTCTAGGTTTAGTGTTGTGTAAGAAAATTGTTGCTTCTTTTGGTGGGAAGATCTGGATTGATCATAGTTTTGAGGATGGATGTAAGATTTGTTTCTCCTATCCAAAAAATGTACACATAGAACACAAAGAAACAGTATATTTAGATGTTGTTTAAAACATAAATCTTAATCGTTTTTATAGTTTGGTGGAATTTTACTTATTGTAATATGCTTTTTGATTAACAAAGCAATTTGTTTATTATTTTCTTTATGCTTAATTTTAAGGCTGAGGATAACAAGCGCTATAAATAACAGTCTACAACCTTCATTTTGCAGCGCTCTTTTATAGTAGAAAAGGTTTTGAGTGCTAATGCTCGGTCTGTATCTTTGGTAGATGGTGCGGGTGGCCGGAATCGAACCGGCACTCCCGAAGGAACTGGATTTTGAATCCAGCGCGTCTACCAATTCCACCACACCCGCACATTATAAAAGAAGCGATGATTTTTTATTATTGGTAGCCGCATGATTAGTATCTATTTTTTCTTAATAGTTCAAGCAATTTTCACCTGAGATATAGTCTTTGATATAAAATACAGGTAAGTTGTAATCTATGGATATTCGAGCATTATCAGATCTACTTTCCGATTTACAAACCCATCTTCATGAGGAATGGGTTAGTCTAAACACAATTTTGGTTGCGTTTCATGAACGCGGTATTGGTTTTTTCTTATTTTTATTTGCCTTGCCTGCTGCTATTCCCCTTCCTGGGTTGGGGATCAATACCATTATCGCCCTCCCCCTTTTATTTTTGACATTTCAAATGGTAATAGGGCGTAAAACCGTATGGATGCCGCAAAACTTTAAAAATAAAAAAATGCGCTCCTCGAAAATTCAAAGTTTTTTAGACAAAGCAATTCCAATCATTAGCAAGTTTGAATATATTATTCGCCCCAGATTGGGATTTTTAACGCAGCCTATTTTGTCTAATTTAGTAGGAATTTGTGCCTTTCTAATGGCTGTTTCGGTATCCATTCCCTTGCCCCTAACGAATACAGTACCAAGTATGGGGCTCGCCTTAATCGGCATTGGTTTGATGATGCGCGATGGTTTGGCCATAATGAGTGGTATTTTTATTGGTATAATTTGGATAACTCTTTTATTTGGTGTTATTCTTTTTGTTGGATTTGAAGGTATTGATATCTTTAAAGAATTTATTAAAGATATTGTATAAGAGATTGATAATAAACATGATTTACGCCGTTAACAAATTTATCTTGAATAAAAGAATGATGTTTTTATTGATGGTGTTGCTCTCTGCTTTATCTTTGATAACTGCGTTTATTGCACAATATGGCTTTAATCTACAGCCATGTAATCTTTGCGTTATTCAACGATGGCCTTTTGTTATTATTATTGTTTTAGGGTTGATAGGATTTTTCTTATCAAATAATAATAAAATTGCAATTGGGGCTATGCTGCTTATTGGAATTACCTTTTTAAGCAACAGTATTATTGCCTTTTATCACTCGGGAGTGGAGCGGAAATGGTGGAAATCATTTCTTGAAGGATGCAATGTTCCCAAAATGGAAGGAAGTGCGGAGGAAATTCTTGCCAGAATTCAAAGTATAACTGAAGCCGTACGTTGCGATGAAATTCCATGGGCTGACCCAATTTTTGGTCTATCAATGGCAAATTACAATGTTATTTTTTGTTTAGGCTTAGGGCTTATTGCATTTTATTGCGCTTATAAAATCTTAAAATCCCCAATTAAACATGCATCGCAATAACTACACGCTTGCCTGTGGCTGGATTAATTGCTGTTGCTACGTCAGCATTTTTCCCTAAATTTTCTTTTGCCGCGCTTGATAAACTAGTATTACCAAAGTCAACGGCAATAGATGCAATTGACGATACACGACCACCTTCCTCCACTACAGGCTCCTCAAATTCAACCGCATAAGAAGTAAGCCCGTGCTGAAAGCGTTCTCTTTGATGTTTTCGTATTGTTTCTTGATCTATACCTGCCGCTTTGGCTTCATCGGTAAGATTAATAATCTTTCCCGTTCTAAGGCGCATACCAGTATGGTCTTCTAATAAAGCAATACGCGGTGGCGTAGAATTTTCCCTTGAAAACAAAATATCACTAATTTTTCTAAGCATTATGTAAACATATAGAGTTTTGTTTTATTTGTCAACTTTATAGTATTAAAGCTTGGCCTGAAGGATTTGTTTGGCGCGTGCGCTTATTTGCAACATGTTTGGAAACTGCGCCTAACCCGCCACCACTAATGCCGCCAACTATTGCGCTAGATAAAAACAGTATTTGATAAGCCGTTTTGGTACTGGTTTTAAAATGATCAACCATATTAAATCTGTCAGATGTCATATCATGTGTAAACACTGCAGTAAAAAAGCATAGACCTGCTGCGACACCATATCCAATATTTTTATTATCATTCATTTTTCACAAGCCCAGCATTGTCATAAAACCAGTAATGCCCATAAAAATAAGAAAATAGAATAAAATGAATCCTGTCGCTTGTTTAGCATTTCGTTTCTTACCAAAATTAAATAGATCATCAAACATAATCATTTCCCCTCAATTTAAAATTATTATGAATATTCTTTTAATGAAAAATTGTCTGTAAGTCAAGGATTCCGTTAGTTCTTATGCTATAATAAAACTGTCTATCTACTCTGACTTAAATTATGATGAGACGACATGAAATCACAAACCATCATAAGCAAACCCTATAAGACGACGGTGGAAGCATCGGTTCAATTGTTACGTCAAGCGATTAAGGATAATAAAAAGAACGCTCAAGCCATTCATATTATTCTTGCTAATCTTATTTTTGATAAAGGAATGTGGAAAGCTATCGCCCAAGTTATTCGCGTTGAAGATGTTGATGATATTAATAGTGAAGCATTCAGTTTTTGTCACCTTCCTGCAAAATATAGTGATCTTTACGATGATTTGTTACCAGAAGTTGATAATTTAAATTTGATAGAAAATAACGCTGTCTGGCAGGATATTAAAACTTATCTTCTTGATATTTATTTCTATCAGGCGGTTAATTTTGGGCGGTTGGAACGTATTGCAGAAACGGGTGGCGGATATTTTAAGGCAAGTGAGCGAAAAAAAGACGGCGACCCCCAAGCAATGCTTGATTTAAACCCCAAACAAAAACCCGTTAGTTTTCGGGAGGCTACCAATCGTGCCTTTGATGCTTCATTTTATGTTCAAGTTGCCGAAACTGAAACCAAAGCATTACAAGACTTCGACCGTACAATCTTAAAAAAGCAGCGCGAAAAACTCATCCTTCGCACTCTCGATATTATTCCTTCACGATAAAAAGCCCCGTATATAACGGGGCTCATTTGATTTTATATTCTTTAAAAACGACCTACTTCTTAAGCATCGTTAAAATCGCCACGGGTATAAGACCCAGCATAATACTTGATGTATAAGCTAGATATAATCCTACGGCCACCAAAAGAACGGCAAAAATATCGCCTGTCATTTTTCGTGCGGTTAGGATAATACCCGATACCAATAATACAAACAATGATCCAATAATGGTATGCATTTCACCACCCGCGAAAAAGCTGCTATCCGCGCTATCTACCAATCCAATCATTCCTAAGAAATGAATTGTCGTGGATGAAATTCCAACCAATAAAACCAACGATAATACGTAGAACCAAAATGCTCCCATCGTGGATCTTGTATGACCTACATCTAATATTTTATCTAACATGTGCAACCTCCTATGTTTGCGTTAAAGTAAAGCTAAGCCTTTGGTGGGGTTTTCCCCTTTTATTACAAAAACCTAACCCAGAAAATCCCCCCAACTTTCATGTGTGTAATGCGGGTAGAACCTTCGTCCTGTTTCCTGTAATTCAAATATTGTTGGCTGGCGCGGGTTTGTCATAGGATGCATATCACAATCCTTTGGCAATTTACTTCCCTTCCTTGTGTTACAAGGTTTGCATGCCGAAACAATATTGTTCCAGGATGTTTGTCCACCACGTGACCGAGGGATCACATGGTCAAATGTTAATTGATGTGTTTTATGCGACGTATTGCAATATTGGCAATGCCATGCATCACGTAAAAAGACATTAAATCGGGTAAAAGCAGGCGTGGTTTTAACAGGTATATATTCTTTTAATGCCAGAACACTCGGTAATTTAAATTCGACATTGGGTGAATGAATAGTGCGATCATATTCAGCAATGATTGTAACAGAATCTCTAAAAATTGCCTTCACAGCCTCCTGCCATGGCCATAATGATAAAGGGTACGTGCTTAAAGGTCTATAATCTGCATTTAATAATAAAGCCGGACAATTTTCTAAAGCACGCTCACTTTTCGTATTATGATGGCTTAAACCTTCACCAATTGTATCGTTACCAATCAATGGTGGAACTTCTAAATTTATCAGATCAGATGATTTAAGACTTACCGTCATTATTTTTTCCTCACTCGCTTATAATACTATTATATCATGAAAATAATTTGATCTATGCAAAAAAGCATAGTCTCCATGTAATTATGACATATCTAAGTATTATTATTTAATTCATTAAATAATATTTCAAAGTAATTTTACATTATAAAACAATATTACAATAGTTAAAGAAACGTTAATAACGTTTTGATTTAATTCAGTATATTTATTAAAAAATTTTTACCGCTTTGAATACCATTTTCATCAATAGTATGTTCAAGATTTGGCGTACTATGACCCGTAACAGTGAAATTGTTTTTTTGTAAAATTTCACGCGCATGGTGATATGCCGCAATGGGAACAACCGAATCAGCATCACCGTGAATAAGATGAATGGGTAGCGTTGTTGCAGATTTTAAACCGCCCCCCCCCACTAATGCGCCAGAATATCCTAATATTCCCGCAATTTGATGGGATCGTCGAGGGCCTGTAAATAAGCTCATCATCGTACCTTGTGAAAAACCAACCAACGCTAACCTATCTTCGCTTAATCCTGTTTCACTTAAAATATTATCCAGATAATGATTTAAAATAGGATGTGCATCTTGCGCGCCTTTCAATAGCATTTGGGGATTATACTCTTTTAAAGAAAACCATTGGAATCCGCTGGGCGCAATTTCACATGGTTGTGGCGCATTGGGCGCAAAAAAGATTGTATCGGGCAAAGCATTTTGTAAAAGAGGCGCAAGCGAAATCAAACCCTGCCCACTATCGCCATAGCCATGCAGTAGAACGATTACTGATTTTGGGGTATTGCCAGATTGAGGCTCTAACTGAAAATCATTAAGGGCTTGAACACTCATAACTACCTAAAACTCATATTCAAATTCATATTTAAAAACATGATCGGTTGATCCATGCGATAATCCTGCTAAATATCCTAATGTACTGCCAATCTGTGCTTGACCAATATTAATATCAAAATTTATAACAGGGCCAATATGGTGTTCTTGTTCTTCAAACCCATTATTATCGGTTAGATTGCCGTAATCAAAGAAATACTCCACACCGGGCTCAACCGTACCAAAATCATAATAATGCCCAGACCGTAGGGCAAAATCTACACCTTTATCGGCGCCCCCGCCAACTTCGCGTTCAAATCCCAAATTGGCCTGATGCTTCCATTGATTTGATCTATACTCTCCTTGAAAAGACAATCCGATGGCATCATTATCGCCTGTATGATTAAATTCATACCCGCCACCAAATGCGGCACGAACATCTTCGGTGCGGAAAAAATTATACCGAAACTCAATATCAGTATTATCAAACTCCGCATCTTGGCCTGCAGTTTTGCGAAAATCTGTATCGGTGGAAATACGCAATCTTTGGGTTAAACCATAAGTTATTTGAGTATTATGCCGCAAAGCATCGGGAGCATCCTCCCCCGTTTCAATAGACCCCCGCAAATCCAGCGCTAGCTCCCCTTTTGTTACATTGGGGGAGCTGACCCGTTTGGATACAGCATAAGATGATTGGCTTGCACTCAAAGCAACAAGGAAAATGGCCAAAAATACAAAAATGGAAAGTCTATTTTGTTTCATATGTATATAATGCTTTAAATATTTAATAGTTCTTGATTTAATGTAAAAAATCTTTAGTTAATGATAATCATTATCAAAGCAAAAGCTTTTTCTTATAAGGATAAAAAAATGTTAGAAACAATGCTTATTACATTTCGCGAAGGGTTGGAAGCCTTTTTAATTGTCGCAATCACTTTGGCATACTTGACCAAAACAGGGCGTATACGTTTAAAAAGACCTGTTTATGCAGGGATTATTGTCTCTATTATTTTAAGTATCGCGATTGGCGTATCTTTATACGTTACAGGCATGAATTACACCCCTCTTATGGAAGGTGGTGTTGCTATTGTTGCTGGTATTTTGGTTGCTTCCCTTACTTATTATATGATGACAACCGCACATAAAATTAAAAATCATATTGGTGAAAAAATCGAGAAACATGCCGCAAAGGCAGGATGGGGCGCGATTATTGGTATATTTTTATTTACAGTTATTATGATCACACGTGAAGGACTGGAAACTGCCTTAATGATCAGTGCTATAGCCACAAAAACTGATGCTTCACATATGATGCTTGGGGCTGTTTTAGGTGTGGCTCTTACGGCTGTTATTGCTTATCTATGGGCATCACAAAGCGAGAAAATTAACCTTCGCTTGTTCATGCAAGTCACAGGAATTTTTCTATTCTTATTTGCTATTCACTTATTTTTATATGGAATATATGAATTAACCGAAGTTGAAAATACGATCTTCTATAATGAATCTTTACATCAGGCAATGAAACCATGGATAAGCTCGAAAAGCTGGTTTGGTCAGCTTACAATCTATGGCTTGCTTATCGTACCATGCGCTTGGTTAACGATTGGATATATCAAAGATAAGCTTTTTGGTGAAAAAGATAACCTTACCGCTGCACAATAAGAACGCCATTATATCAATGAAAAGCCTGCAATTATGCGGGCTTTTTAAATGGAACTTTAACATAGGATAGTCTATTTAATAAGCATGCTTAAAACTATAATCCCTATGCTTGCTGCGATGCTGCTATGTTACCCTGCTTTCGCGCAAATGAATGAAAAGGAAATTGACGACTTCCGAACAATGGAAAGTGTCGTCAAAGAGCGTATTAAAAATTCCAGCGATAATAATTTTTTAAGCTTTGCGATTGAAAATGATTTATTTGGTGGCGGTGGTACAGATGCCAATTATACCAATGGGGTGCGTGTAACATATTTTGATGTCGAAACCCCAATGCCCCCTATTATTGATAAACTGGCGGATGCTATCCCAACCTTTGATATTAATGAAACCACCAGTACTTATTATACAATTGGTCATAATCTTTATACACCCGAAGATATTAAAATTGCCACATTACAAAAAAACGATCGCCCCTATGCCGCATGGGCATATGGCGCTGTGGGTCTGACAACTATTACCAAAAACCATATGGATGAGTTAGAATTTACCTTAGGTATCGTTGGTCCAGCGGCATTGGGAGAGCAAACCCAAAAATTGGTGCATACCCACATTACAGACTCCCCCACCCCTAAAGGATGGAGCAATCAATTAAAGAATGAAGTTGGCGCAATTATTTCTGCTCGCCGTCGTTGGCCCACATGGTACACCAAAAATTTAGGTCCCTTGCGATTTAGGATTGAGCCTGATGTGAATTTATCTTTAGGCAATATTTATACTTATGCAGGAACAGGAACAACCTTTACCCTTGGCCCCTATAGCAGTCGTTTACAAGACACACCAACGCGGGTGCGCCCTTCTATGGCGGGAACTGGATTTTTTGATACAGATGATAACCAGTTTAGCTGGTTTTTGTTTGGTGGTCTTGACGGTCGTGCCATTGCGCGTAATATCTTTCTTGATGGAAATACATTTACCGATTCCCATAGTGTTGATAAGAAATTTTTAGTCGCAGATGCCAATGCAGGATTGGCACTAACCTATGATGACTATAGAATTTCCTATACCTTAAATTACCGTACAGTCGAATTTGATGGGCAAGATGATGGATCACTTTTCGGATCTATAAATTTATCTACCCGATTTTAATATATTCTATTATTCGCCTATAGATACGAATCTGATAGAGTTTAAATTAGTATGAATTACGATATCATCCATATTGCGGGAAAGCCGCATGTCCTAGTCCCCATCCATGATTTTACCGCCCTTAAAAATGCCGGTGGCGGTGCAAATTTGCCGCAAGAGGTTTTGGAAATGCTTGCTTTAGGTAAAGAAAGCCCGATAAAAGTGCTACGCAAATATCGTGGCATGACTCAAGGGGATTTGGCCAATGATGCGGGTATCTCCCGTCCGTATCTTACCGAAATTGAAACAGGTAAAAAAGACGGCTCCATCCGCGCCCTAAAATCAATCGCAGGCGCACTTAATGTATCACTGGAAGTTTTGGCTTAAAATTTTTCAAGCATTCTTCTAACCATATTAGATTTTAAATAAGATAGTCCGAGATCGTCCGATTTATACAATCCAAAACTATACTGTAAATTCTTTTTATATCGTATATTTATAATCAAGCGGTTTTGTCATTTAAAATATAAAACAGTTTGATCAAATAAATTTATTACACTTAACGCTTTAATCCGCCCATGACGCCGCGCATAATTTCTTTGGCGATTGTGCGACCTATGGTTGAGCTTAAAGATCTTACGACAGATTTTATGGCGGCTTCACCGACAGATTGGCGGTTCGATTTTTTCTTCTTTGGTTTTTCTTTGCTCGCTTCTTCTTGCTGTTTTGCAAGCTGTTCACCACGTTTTTTCAATATTTCATATGCACTTTCGCGGTCTTGAACCATATCATATTTCGCCCCCACACCATCGGCCATCATGGCCATTCTTTTTGCATCCGCACTGGCAGGGCCAAGGCGTGACATGGGGGGACGCACCATTGTCCGTTCCACCATAGAAGGGCTGCCTTTCCCTTCAAGGGTAGAGACCAATGCCTCCCCTACGCCTAAATTGGTAATGACATCTTCGACGTTAAATTTTGGATTCTCGCGATAGGTTTGCGATGCCGCACGAATTGCCTTTTGTTGTTTGGGGGTAAAGGATCGTAACGCATGTTGCACCCGATTGCCCAATTGCCCCAAAACATTATCTGGAATATCCGCAGGGTTTTGAGTGATAAAGAAAATCCCCACCCCTTTGGATCGTATAAGACGAACCACTTGTTCAACCTTTTCCAATAATGCTTTCGGTGCATCATCAAAAAGCAAATGCGCTTCATCAAAAAAGAAAACAAGCTTTGGCTTATCCGCATCCCCGGCCTCGGGTAATTCTTCGAACAATTCGGATAGCATCCAAAGTAAAAATGTCGCATATAGACGCGGATTATGCATTAATTTATCTGCCGCCAATATATTAACCATCCCTTTGCCATCCATATCGGTACGCATAAAATCTTTAAGCTCCAAGGCAGGTTCGCCAAAGAATTTATCGCCCCCCTGATCTTCCAATCGAAGGAGGGAGCGTTGAATGGCTGCGATAGATTGCTTACTCACCATTCCATATTCTTTTGAAATTTCTGAGGATTGCTCAGCCATGGAAACCAAAAGCGCCCGCAAATCTTTTAAATCAAGCAAAAGCAAGCCCTCTTCATCCGCATGACGGTAGGCGATGTTCAATACCCCTTCTTGGGTATCGTTTAATTCCAGCATTCTGGCTAATAAAATCGGGCCAATTTCGGATATAGTGGTGCGAACGCCATGCCCCTTTTCCCCGAATACATCCCAAAATACGGTAGGATAAGTGCGTGGTTTATATTCTTTTAAGCCAATAATTTCGGCACGCTTGACTAAAAAATCTTGCATTTCCGAAGGCTGGCACAATCCAGATAAATCCCCTTTTACATCAGCCATAAAAACAGGAACACCATGGTCAGAAAACCCTTCAGCCAAATTTTGCAAAGTTACGGTTTTACCAGTGCCCGTTGCCCCTGCGATTAAACCATGACGGTTTGCCCATTTTAAATCAAAATATAGATTATGATCTGGGTTATCGGTTTCTGACCCGATATAAATTGAAATTTCAATATTAATGTCCGACATTTTGATAATTCTTTCTCATTGCAAAATATATTGAAAAGATATTAAAGATTTTTACCTTGATAAAAATCATAAGTACGATCATGCGTAAGCGATGGCAAAGAAAAGCGTGATTTTGTTACGTTTAAGAAATCTAATTTCCATGTGACAATGCCAGGCGTATCATCTTCTTTCACGGCCATAACGCGCCCCCATGGATCTATAATCATAGAATGACCATAGGTTTTGCGTCCCCCCTCATGTTTTCCCCCTTGTGCAGGGGCAAGGATATAACTGCCCGTTTCAATAGCGCGAGCACGAAGCAATGTTTCCCAATGCACCTTACCAGTAAATTCGGTAAAGGCGGCAGGAACGGCAATCATCTCCGCCCCCTTTTGTGCCATAGTTCTGTATAGAGAGGGAAAACGAACATCATAACAAATCGTCATGCCAAGGTTTCGCCATGGCGTATTGGCGACAACCGCACGCGTTCCCGGTTGAACGGTATCGCTTTCTTTGTATTGTTCACCATTTTGTAAAGAAACATCAAATAGATGAATTTTATCGTATGAAGCCATAAGTTGTCCCGTGGGACGGAACAAAAAGCTACGGTTTACAACATGGGTTTCCGATATTTTTATTTTCATAGAGCCGATTAATAGCCAAATTTTATTCTTACGGGCAATTTCAGAAAAAAATGGAATCCCTGGATGGGTATCATCATCTAATGCTGTCTTTAATGTAGCCTGTGCATCATGGCGCATAAAATCAGTATTTTCAGGTGTTAAAACAAATCCGCATTCTTCACGGGCTGCTTGCTCGATTAATTTGCCTGCTTGTAAAAGATTTTCTTCAATATCAGGCCCACTGTTCATTTGAACACAAGCAACTTTTACATCATCAACCATATTGATTTATCCTTTTAGCATATCATCAAGTTTGCCTTGTTTATCAAGGCTATGAAGATCATCACATCCACCAACATGACGATCATTGATAAAAATTTGCGGAACAGATTTTGGCCCGCCCGTACGATCAATCATTTTCTGACGGGCTGCATCATCACCAGTGATATCATAGCCAATATACTCAATATTCTTTGAATCCAATAAGGCACGCGCCTTTATACAATAGGGACAAGTTGTCCAATAATAAATCTCAACCTTGGCTTGGGTATTTCCATCAAATGGGGACATTATATTTCCTTTTTTAAATTCTTTAACTCTATGCGTAAACACTATAAAACATCTGTATGAAAACAAAAGTATTAATCGTTGGTGGCGGTATTGCAGGGTTGGCTCTTGCCGTTAAACTAGGAAATAATGGATTAACATGCGCGGTTATCGACCCTAAGAAGCCGCAATCATACGACATAATACGTCATGGGGGGCGTACAGCCGCGATTATGGGGCAATCTATAGATTTGCTAAAATCCATAGAGATTTGGAAACAAATTGAGGATGACACTGCCCCATTAGAGATTATGCGGATTATTGATGATGGTAATCCTGCGCTTGACCCCATCGAAGTTAACTTTGACGCCAGCGAAATCGGCCAAGAAAATTTTGGCCATAATGTCCCTAATTGTTATTTACGCAAATTACTGTTTGATCGGGCGATTAAAGATAATAATATTAAAATGTTTGTCCCCCATACACTGCAATCTTTCGCAATACAGGATAATCATATTCTTGCCATTCTTGATGATGGACAAGAAATTCAGGCTGATATTATTATTGGTGCTGATGGACGCTTTTCAAAAGTTCGGGATAGTGCAGGTATAGGTACAAGCGAAACAGATTATGATCAAATTGCTATTACATGTTTAATTTCGCACTCAAAACCACATGGTTATATTTCAACCGAACATCACCGAAAAGGGGGCCCGTTTACAACCGTTCCTATGCCAGATAAAAATGGCAAACATTTTTCAAGCGTTGTATGGGTTGAAAAAACAGACGAAGCGCAAAAATATTTACATCTTGATAAATCTTTGATGGAGCAGACTTTAACTGATAAAACCCGCCATGCACTAGGCAATGTATTATTAGAAAGCGATCTTGAAAGCTGGCCATTAAAGGCATTGCTTGCCCATAATTTAATCGCATCGCGCACCGCATTAATAGCCGAAGCGGCACATGCGATGAGCCCGATTGGCGCGCAAGGCTTAAATCTTTCCCTTCGTGATGTCGATATTTTAGGCGATATTCTTCTAAACGCTGCACAATTGGGTGAAGATATTGGCTGCGATGCAATATTGGAACGCTATGTTAGCGCCCGTACGCTTGATTTAAAAACGCGTTTTTATGGGGTGGATCAATATAATAAAATTGTCAGCAATAATATTGAATTTGTACGTTCCCTTCGGCGGGGGGGCTTAAATATATTAAAAACAATTCCTGCTTTTAAACAATTGGCAATGAAAATTGGGTTAAAACCTGCTGTTTAAATTCTTAAAGGTTTAACAACCCTAGCAAGGGTTAAAACGCGAACCTCTTTAACGCCGTGGCGTTGCAATTCTTTTGTACATTCATTAATGGTTGCCCCTGTTGTTAAAACATCGTCAATGAATAAAATTATTCTACCTTCTATTTGGGATTTATACTTATCGTTAATACGAAAGGCATTGCGTACATTTTTCTTACGCTCCGATTTTTCAAGATATCCTTGAGTTGGGGTGGCGCGAATGCGTTTTAATCCATCAACCAGACATTGTTTTCGAATTGATTTGGCTAAATATTGTGCCATTAATCCCGCTTGGTTAAATCGACGTCTTAACAGCCGAAGGCGATGAAGCGGGACAGGCATGATAAAATCAACCCCATCAAATATATCATTCCCTGCCCGTTCTAACCATGGCAAGAATGTCGGTACGGCATGGGTTTGATCACCATGCTTATACCCTAAAATAATATCGCGTGATGCATCATCATATACTAATGCCGATCTTGCATAATCATAAAGCGGGGGATATTTAATACATGATGCACAAAGATTGCCTTCATTCGCCCCATCTATATCAAAGTCAAAAGGAAAACCACAACATTGACAATATGGTGCAGTGATGAAGTTTAGCGTTCCCCATACTTGCCCCGATACCATGCCTTGCTGATCGACAACTTCGCCCGTTACAATGCAACGCGGGGGCAATATGAAATCTATAAATTTTGATAATTGCATCATATATTATTTTTAACAGATATGACGTGAATTTGTTGCATAAAAATAACGATATAGGATACAGTCCGCCATTATGGGTGATGATAATTTAATAAATAATAATGTCGGGGCAAAAAATGATTTTGCCTCCCCCATTGAAATGAATGGAGACAATAAACCATTTATCGTGGACCCCCTCGCCCCTAAACCAATTGAAGATGACAGATTAAAAGATATACCAAATTATATTATTCGTGGTGCATGGTTCACCATGGCGCATCTTATATTAGAAAAAGGGGCAAAGGTTTTAGATGTAAAATGCGCTACAGGTATAAAAACATTTGCCATGGCCGCATTAAACCCCGAAATTTCATTTATTGGAATTGATAGCAATGTCAAAGAGATTGAATTTGCAAAAAGCAAATATACTTTGCCTAATTTACAGTTTATTGCAGGTGATATCCAAGAAAATTTTGTACCACTTAACAGTTTAGATGGAATAATAAATTCATATTCCCTTCATGAAATATATTCTGAAAATCAAGCAAGTGTAAAATCAATTGAAGACTCGCTTGAACGTCAATTTAACTTGCTTAAAAAAAATGGGGCGCTTTTTATTCAAGACCATATGTTGCCTACCGATCATGATTATTTATTACTTGAAATCCCTGAGGAAATTCGTAGTGATGGCGTTCCTGAAAAACCGATTGATCAATTGTCTGATGTTGAATTGCTTCTTTTGTTTTCTGAGCAGGCGCGCCCGCGTGAGGAAGACCAATATCGTGGTTTTTATCTAGAAGAGCTTCCCGCACGGTTTCCGCGCACCCGATTGTTCCGCCTTCCTGCAAAATGGGCGCGTGAATTTATATTACGAAAAGATAACCGTAAAGATTGGCAGGCCGAGCTTTATAAAGAATATAGCTTTTTTACCTTACATGATTTCACCCGAACATTAAGATCCTATGGGGCTCGTATTTTTTATACTGCCCCCCATTGGGATCAAAATATAATTCGCAAACGCTATAATAATAAAATACGCTTGTTTGATGATGCGAGCAATCCATTAGGTGCGCCCGAAACCAGCACTATTATTTTGGCACAAAAACAAGCACCCGAAATATCCCTTACTCTACAAGAACGTCGCCCCAGCCGTAATGCAGAAAGTCAGATTCGTATCACCGCCATGCGTAATGAATATGATGGTAAAATTTATGACCTCGTATCACGCGATGTACGATTAAATGAAATTCTACCCTATCGTATTACCCATGATGATAAATTACATGTTTTCGTACATGCTGATTTACCACGCAGTTTGATAAACACGGTTCCGCGCCAAAATGTTAATCTTGATGGTAAAACATGGTCCGGTCATATGATTGAGGCCTTAGCCGTTCCTGAAGAGATTTTATTGGAACAGCAAAAGGATCGTTTCCGTGATGTTGTTGATTTCACAAAAAAATATTTTAATTTAAAACCTGTAATGAATAGCTTTTTTCAAGATGGTCCAGGATTCTACCCTGCGCCCGATTGTATTGATGAGCGTGTAAAGACAAAATACCTTAATGTAACCAAGCCCACCCGTACCACGGAACCGCATTATATTATTGATGAAGCGAATGGATTTTCAACAAAAGGAATAATTCGAGAATATGATGCGCAACAGTTATTGAATGCATTAAGTGTTGGTTTACTTCCCAACAGTCGATTGGAAGTTCAACTTTTAGGGCTGTATGAATTGCTTGGAATATCTTATCAATCTTGGGCATCATCCCCGCTTACTTTAGATATGGTTGATGTTGAAAAATTAACCCGTGTTGAAGAATATGTGGCCAAACTTGCCGAAGATGACATGCGATTTAAACCCTCCAACGGAAATGCAGGTTTGATTAAAACAATGCAATCTATATTTGTTGATGAAGGTCTCAATTCAGGCAGTATTAAGGGGCTAGCTTCCCGCGATATGGATTTTATTTTAAATGAAGAAGGTTCAATGAATACGGCCATTGTTCTTCCCCTCGCCAAAAGTATTAGTGGGGAAGTCATGGCAGGAGTGGTCGAAACCTATCTTCCTGTGCCGCAACGATACAAAGGCAACGGATATATTATTACTTGTCCCAGTGTGCCGTTACCGCCCGAAATAAAAAATTTAGATATGGTGCAACGTTACATTGCAGATAAATTTGAAGTGCCCATGGAATGTGTTGCCCGCATGGGGGAAGGGTTTTTCTCCCATATTGGGGTGACGCCGCAACGTATTTACCCATATGTTGTCACACCCAAAGGAATATCAGGGTGGAAAAAGGCTGGCCGTGGCCATGGTGTTACATCAGTCACCCCGCTTTATAATTTATACCGGTTAATGTATTTGGATAATCATGACAGCTTTTTAAAATTGGTTGCTCAGACTTATCAATCATGTTTGGGACAAGATAGTGCGATGGGGGTTGAATTTTCATTTGGTGATTCACATTCTAAAAGAAAAGAATCCTTTGTCGGTATGGGCGCTACGGAGATTTCATATCCTGTTTCAACTCCAAATCTGGATAATGATTATTAAATAATGACTCATCCTATTCATATTTTTGATAGAGAATTATTACAGATAAAACTGCATCGCGCAGCACCCCACTTTAAATCTCATAATTTTCTACAAAAATGGTCAGACAATAATATTGCCGCCCGCATTGCCCTCATCAAAAAAGAATTTGAGAGGGGGATTTATTATGGTCATTGTGCGGATAGTTTTAAAAATTTGGAACAAATAAACCATCTAAAACATTTATTTTTATCTCAAAAATTTAATCCTGATTTTATAGCTGATGATGAATTTCTACCTCTTGGTCACAATCAAATTGATTTGTTTATATCCAATTTATCCCTTCATCATTGTAATGATTTATTAGGGGCATTGTTACAAATTAATTACGCTTTACAACCCGATGGTGTTTTTATGGGAACATTATTGGGCGGTGAAACCTTGTTCGAGCTTCGTGATGTTTTACAGCAAGCTGAAATTGAAATTTATGGTGGATTATCCCCGCGCATTGCCCCGTTTGCCGATATAAAAACATTGGGAGGATTAATGCAACGCGCTCAATTTGCCTTACCTGTTATTGATAGTGAAAAAGTGGTTGTTGAATATTCTAACTTTCAAACTCTTATGTACGATTTACGATATAGTGGTGAAAGTAATTTTTTAATCGAACGAAACAAGCATGCAGTGAGTAAAAAATTTTGGAACCGTGTTGAGGAAATTTATCTTGAAAAATATGGCACAGATAATAAATTTATTGCAACATTCGAGATAATTTTTCTAATTGGTTGGAAATCACATGATACACAGCAAAAGCCCTTAAAGCCTGGTAGTGCTAAACACCGCCTTGCCGATCACCTTCATGTAGTGGAAGAAAAGCTATGACTTTATCAGTAAAACTTATCCCTATTTTGGATGATAATTACGCATATATTTTGAAAAGTGAGAATGAAATCGCCATTGTCGATCCAGGACAAGCGCAACCGATTATTGATTATTGCGAAAAAAATAATCTTACGCCTCATTATATTTTCAATACGCACCATCATTGGGATCATACCGATGGTAATGAAGAGTTAGCGCAAAAATATAGCTTAAAAATCATTGCCCCTTTATCTGAAAAACAAAAAATCGCTTCTATAGATATGGGGTTAAAAGATGGAAGCATTTTTAAATTTGGAGATACATCTTTTAAAGCTATCGAAACCAAAGGACATACTCAAGGGCATTTATGTTTTTGGTTTGAGAATGAAAAAATTCTATTTTCTGGTGATATGATATTTGGACTAGGGTGCGGCAGGCCTATTGAAGGCAGTGCGGAAGATTTGTTTAAAAGTTTTCAAAAGCTATCTTTTTTACATGATGAAACTCTTATTTATTGTGGGCATGAATACACCCAAACAAACGCTGAATTCTCACTATTTGTAGAGCCAAAAAATAATACTATCTTAAAACGTATGGTCGATATAAAATCAAAGCGCGAAAAAAATATTCCAACCATTCCAACCACAATGAAATTAGAACGTGAAACCAATTTATTTATGCAAGCAAAGGATTTAGAAACATTTAAATCCTTACGCAATGCCCGCAATAAATTTTAACTTTCTGCTTTTTTAGGGGCAGGACGGCGGGTACGTTGGGGACGTTTTAATCCACCAGAGCGACCACCAGATTTGCCATTATTATTTTCAGTATGCCCCCCATCAGGTAGGATAGATTCATTGCCGCCCTCTTTCTTACTTTGTGAACGATGAGATGGAATAGGCAATGGTTTTCCTTTTGAGTTATCACGTTCACTTACAGCGATATCAATTTCAAGGCGTGAGATAACTTTACGCAATTCATGAATAGATTCCTGCAAATTCTCACGCGCATCTGTATCTTGTTTATTCTCATCCCAATTCTCATGCGATTTGATACAAGTTTCAGATGCTTTTTTTAATCTATCTTGAACGTCAGACATTTTATTTTTCTCATTTCGTTTATAATTGAAAGGTTAGCTTATCGTTTCATATAATTGAGTGCAAGCTTTACGCGTTTAATAAATTATTATGATTTGAATATTGATGATGCGGCATCCATATGGCTTTTTTTGCGTTTAATTTCATCTTGGGTACGATCAATTTCTTGGTTTAATTCGACAATGTATTTTTCAAGTTCATTTAATGATAACGGTTCTAAATTAACAAAATTCTGTTTTATTGGTTTATCTTCTTCATCGAACATCATTCTATTGACCTTATCGTTATATATTGCATCAAAATACCTTAAAATTATCAAATAGAAAAGATTGCATTTTTATGAATTTTGATTATATTGTGTCTATTCCCAGACATTTAAAACGTCAAAAACTGTTGATTTTCGGGACAAATCAGCGGCAATTTTCCTTATTTTTAGGATTTGTCGTCATTGAATAATATATAAGAAAAAGGAAAGTCTATTATGGCGAAACCAGAAGAAGCCCCAGAATTACTGATGCCAAAGGCGAGCGCGGTGTGGCTTATTGATAATACAACCCTAACATTTGATCAGGTTGCAGATTTTACAGGTCTTCACAAAATTGAAGTCCAAGCCATCGCAGATGAAGAAGTGGGATATGGCATTGTCGGACGCGACCCTGTTAAAAATGGTGAAACCACTCAAGATGAGTTGGATAAAGCCATCGCAGATGATAGCTATGTTATGAAATTATCGCGCAATGATTTACCAAGCGTTAAGACGCGTTCAAAAGGGCCACGTTATACGCCTGTGTCCAAACGGGGAGACAAGCCCGATGCTATTTCATGGATATTGAAAAATAATCCTGAAATTTCGGACGCACAAATTGTGAAATTAATTGGAACAACAAAAACAACAATTTCAGCCGTGCGTGACCGTACCCATGCCAATTCGTCAACTATTCGTCCGCGTCATCCTGTCGAAATAGGTTTATGTACCTATAAAGAATTGGAAGCCGCATCCGATAAAGGATTAAAAGCACAAGGAAAAGACCCCGAAGCAATTAAAGCGCAACGTTTACAAAGTCTTGAAGAAAATTCAAACAGCGAAACTGCAGCAGGGTCAGAAAATAAAAAAGAAGGTGGTTTTGACTTTTCAAACTTCTTATCTTCTGGAACAGGAAACAATAGCAGCAATAGTGGTAATAGCTAATCCATCTTTGACTAAAATAAATTTAAGGCCGCAATATTAAAAATGCGGCCTTTTTATTGGGTATGGTTATTGTTGAATTATAATATTTATGAAACCTTTCGAATGCCTTCTATTTTTTCTTTTAAATAAAGCTTTTCGCGTTTTAACCGCGCAATTTCTTGATCATTCATAACAAAACTATTTTGTTCTGTTTCTATTATTTTAGATAATTTGTGGTGTCTTACTTTTAAGGCTTCAATCCGCGAAGGCGATGAAGCGTTAGATGCATTAAATGGCATATATAAACTCCCTTAAATAAATGTTTGTTGATAATATAAGTGTATCAAAAAATATTATCATCACGTTAGAAAAATCGAAAAAAAAGAAACATTGTTTCGTTTGATTTTATTTAAATTTTATATGGTAATTAATACGAAGCATATTTTATTTTTAAAAATCAAACTTCACCCCTTGGGCAAGCGGTAATTCATCGGAGTAATTGATTGTTTGTGTTTGACGACGCATATATGCTTTCCAAGAATCTGACCCGCTTTCACGCCCGCCTCCGGTTTCTTTTTCACCGCCAAATGCGCCCCCAATTTCTGCACCACTGGGGCCAATATTGACATTGGCGATACCACAATCACTGCCTACTGCGCTTAAAAAAAGTTCGGCCTCCTTTATATTTGTGGTGAAAACACATGATGATAACCCTTGTGGTACATCATTGTTCATTACTATGGCTTGCTCAAAATCATCATACCCCATTACATATAATATAGGTGCAAATGTTTCGTGACGCACAATTTCAGATTGTTTGGGCATGTGGACAAGGGCGGGGGTGGTATAATATCCCCCATTATTTTGCGTTTCATCATACCGTTCGCCACCCGTGATAATCTCTCCTCCTTGTGCCTTCGCATTTTTTAATGCGCTTTGCATGGCATCAAAAGATTGGCTATCAATAAGGGGGCCTATCAAGCTTTTATACTTAAGCGGGTTTCCGATGGGTAGGCTTTCATAAGCTGATTTGAGTTTTTGTATTAAATCATCCATGATATCATTATGAACAATTAAACGACGCAATGTCGTGCATCTTTGTCCTGCTGTTCCCACTGCGCTAAACACGATGGCGCGAATGGCCAAATCTATTTCCGCACTGGGTGTAACAACCATGGCATTATTGCCCCCTAGTTCAAGCAAGCTGCGCCCCATACGTTTTGCAACCGCCTCCCCCACGGCACGACCCATTTTTGTACTTCCCGTTGCACTCACCAAGGCTATATCTTTGTGATTTACTAATTCTTCACCAATATTGGTTTTACCAATAAGGATTTGGCTCAGGTTATTAGGGCATATATTGCCCGCAGCTTTAAATCTCTCAACTGCCTTTTCAAATATTTTTTGTGTTGCAAGGGCAGTAAGCGGAGTTTTTTCAGAAGGTTTCCACACCACACTATTTCCACAAACCAAAGCCAAAGCCGCATTCCATGCCCAAACCGCCACGGGGAAATTAAATGCTGTTATAATTGCAACAGGCCCAAGCGGTTGCCACATTTCACGCATATGATGCTCGGGACGTTCGGACGCGATTGTTAATCCGTATAGTTGGCGTGATTGCCCTACGGCAAAATCACAGATATCAATCATTTCCTGTACTTCGCCTAACCCTTCGGATTTAATTTTCCCGCATTCAAGGGTGACAAGTGTGCCTAAATCATTTTTTGCGGCACGCAGTTCCTCACCCAATAAGCGTACCAATTCACCCCGAACCGGTGCAGGCGTTTTGCGCCATTTAATAAAGGCTTGTTTGGAATCATCAATAATTTGCGTAACATCATTGGTTTTATTCATTTGAAGGCTTGCAATTTTTGATCCATCAATCGGGGTATAAATATCCAAATCCCCTTTATTCAAATCCCCTATATTCAAATTATCAAGCCCACATTGATTTAGAATTTTGATATAGTCATCTTTAATATTATTGGTCATGCGCTTCTTCCCTTATTTCTTTATCATTTTCATCTTTGCGGGTTTGTAACAATGGATACGCCACCGTACACATATAGCTGTTGATACGGCGATAATCACGAATAATATCAACGTGTAAACTGCTGGTTGCAATTGTTTCTGGGACTGAATCGCTTAATCGCTCAATATGGGTGGACATACCTAATACTTCGGCCTCGCGGATTGTTTTTTTGCCCCGCAATAATTTTGTTGCCATTTCTTTATCGTTCGAAACAAAAATAGATTGCGCCAATTGTACCGATTCCATCACCAAATTATGAATATGTTTAATTTCCCTAAACCCTTCTTCGGAAAAATGAATTTGCCGCTTTATTTTTTTCAAAGCCAAAGGCATCAGATTTTTATCAACAACATCGCCCGCATGTTCCAAATTGGTAGAAAAAGTTAAAACTTGCACATAGCGTTGAGCTTCTTTTTCATCCATAAAATTTTGCGATAATTGAGCCATGTAAATTTTTATTTGTTCATAAAGGCGATCAATTATATCATCTTCTGCACGTACTTTTTCAAGTAATTTTCTATCATTTGTTTTAAATACAGTAATTGTATCTTCCAACATCTGTTGAACCAAATCTGCCATACGCAATGTTTCCCGCGTTGCACAAGCCAATGCGACGCTTGGAATTTTTAAATCTTTTTTATCAAGATATCGTGCCACCCCTTCATCATCTTTTTCAATCCGATCAGGAATGATTTTCTCACATAATTTTAAAACAACCCCTGTTAGCGGAAGAAACACAATGGCAAGCACAATATTAAAGGCAGTATGAAAATCCACCAGATGACGATCAACATAAGGATCAAATCTATTTAATAATTCCAAACAATAAGGAATAAACATAAAAACAACCGTTACACCCGTAATTCGAATAATCAAATTCCCAACAGGAATACGCAATGCAACAGGATTATCCCTTAATGTCGCTAAGATTGGGGGAATTGTTCCGCCAATATTTGCTCCTAAAACCATATAAAGCCCTAATAAGATAGGCAGTACACCACTGGATACAAATGTCATAAGCAGCAAAATAACCGCCAGTGATGAATGGGCAAGCCATGTCATAAGTGCGGCAACCAATACTGCAAAAATAGGGTCTTTTTCCAAAGCTTGTAAAATCAATGGCAATAATTCGGAGTTTTTGAGTGGCTCTGCCCCTTCCCGAATAAGAAAAAGCGCCATAAGCATTAATGCCGCCCCGATAAAAATACGCCCTATGTTTTTAAGCTTTCCTGACTTTTTAATTGAAAAAAGAATATAGCCAATAATCAAAAGCACTGGCATCAAAAAGCTAAGATCAAACGAGAACACTTGTGCAACAATCGTTGTTCCTACATCTGCGCCTAATACCATGGCAAGCCCCGCGCCTGCCTTTACCATTCCTTGTGCTGCAAAGGAGGATACAATTAATATGGTCGCGGTTGAGCTTTGTAACAATGCGGTTATGCCCATACCTGCAAAAAAGGATTTAACACGATTGCTTGTCCCTGCGGCCAAAAATCGGCGCAATTCGGCCCCAAAACCATAGGTCATGCCAAGGCGAAGCAATCCCACCCCCCATAATAATAGACAGACACCTGCAATAATATTAAGTAAAACAAGGGATGGTAAAATAACGCTCTCCTTTAAAAGTTAAAGCAATGAGATGTATGCGGATAGAAATTAAAATCCTGCATTAGGCTGTGCAAGATATTCTTCTTCTTCAGGGGTGTTGGTACGCCCTAAAATTTTATTGCGATGCGGAAACCGTCCATATTTGTCAATAACATCACGATGACGAAGGGCATAATCATAACCCAGCGGGTCGTCCTCTTTCATTTTTTCAAATAATTCTACACTTCGTCTTTGGTCGCTCATATTCTCGCTATGTTCAAAGGGCAAATAGACAAAACGTCGCTTTTGCGGGGATAAGATTTGATCCAATCCCTTTGATAGGGCATATTTTGATGCAATTAAGGCTTTCCCATCTGTCATGAATGCCCTGGGCGTGCCGCGAAACATATTGCGTGGCATCTGATCCAATAAGATACAATAAGCTAAAATTCCATCTGCGCTATTTTTCCAATCGGCAAAATCGCCGCTAGCAGCCATATTATACGGCTCTTCAAATTTTTCTAAAATTTCTTGATCAAAATCAGGGTTGACCTGAAACCATTGTTTAGGTTGGGTTTCCTCAAACCAAAAATCGAGTATAAGTTTTTGATAATCTTTCATAATCCGAGTCTAACAAACTTTAGAATCAGGGGCAAAGCAATCTTTATCAATGTGCACTTAATGCGGTAATTTTAGATCTTTCCAGATTTTCTTTTTCACGGCATACATCACGCCTGCAAATGCGATAAGGAAAAATACCACTTTGAAACCCATACGTTTTCGATCTTCCATAGTGGGCTCTGCCGTCCACATTAAAAAGGTCGAAACGTCTTTTGAATATTGTGACATGGTTTGGGGGGCATCATCTTCATAGGCCACCATTCCGTCAAACAAAGGGGGAGCCATAGCAATTTTATTACCTTCCATATATTTATTATAATATTGGCCTGCACTTAATGTCACACCTTCGGGTGGTTCTTCATATCCCATAAGAATACCATAAATATAGGTAGGACCATCTTTACGTGCCTTTGCTAATAAAGACATATCGGGCGGGTAAGCCCCATTATTAGCAAAACGGGCAGCATTTTCATTGGGAAATGGATTTGCAAACCGATCTTTAGGCAGACGATTACGCTCAAACATTTCCCCCTCATCATCGGGACCATCCATAATTGTGTATTGGCTGGCAATCGCTTTAACTTCGTCTTCATTATATCCCAAATCTGTTAAATTTCGGTATGCGATAAGGTCTAAGCCATGACATGCTTTACATACTTGTTGATACACTTGGAAACCACGCTGTAGCGAGGCACGATCATAAGTACCAAATGGCCCTTCAAAGCTAAAATCAACTTCGGGTAATGGATATTTATGTCCCGATTCTGCCGCATAAGCAGCAGGTATGAATAAACAAAATGCAAAGGATGCAATAATAAATTTTCTCATAATTTAAACTTTCTTACTCATACCCGTTGCTTTTATGTTTTTCATTAACACTGCATCATTAATGCTGGGTGGTAAATTTGCTACGGGTTCTTTTACATTTAAAAAGGGAATAACAACCAAAAAGAACGCGAAATAATATAAAGTGCTAATTTGTGATAAAGGAACCCAAAATCCTTCGGCTGGCTTTCCACCACAAACGCCCAAAACAAAGATATTCGCCGCAAATATTAAAAACGCAATACGATACCACGGACGAAAGACCGAACTTCGTATGGGATGCTTATCCAAAAAGGGAAGAACAAATAAAATTGCGATTGATCCAAACATAGCCAAAACGCCGCCTAATTTGGCAGGAATAAAAATAAAGCTTGTACCCAAGAAATGTAAAACAACCAAGACCAAACCAAGAAATGCGATGCCCAATGCGGCCATTGTAATTTCAAATGATTTTTCAGTCATCAATTTCTTACCCGCAAAGACCAGCGCAGGGCCAAAGGCAAGCATTCCCAACCCAACTAGGAACGAATTAATATCAAACGTCACCGCGCGCAAAATGGCATAAAACGGTAGGAAATACCATTCAGGCACAATATGGGATGGCGTTACTAATGGATTGGCAGGAATATAATTATCGGGATGGCCCAAAGCATTAGGCATAAAAAATACAAATATTGCAAAAACAACAAGAAATACCAAAATTCCAACACTATCCTTCATAGTATAATAGGGATGGAATGGAATGGTATCTTGCTTGCCTTTAGGCTCGATCCCCAAGGGGTTATTTGATCCAGTTACATGTAATGCCCATACATGAAGAAAAATTACCGCACAAATCACAAACGGCATTAGATAATGAAGTGCGTAAAAACGATTTAATGTTGGATTATCGACTGAGAAACCACCCCATAAAAGGGTTACAATACTATCCCCCACTAATGGTATGGCAGAGAATAAGTTTGTAATAACTGTCGCACCCCAAAAGCTCATCTGTCCCCATGGCAGCACATATCCCATAAAGGCCGTTGCCATCATAAGAAGGAAGATTGTCACCCCAAGCATCCATAGCAATTCACGCGGTTGCTTGTAAGAGCCGTAATACATACCGCGAAACATATGAATATATACTGCAATAAAGAAAAATGATGCGCCATTGGAATGCATATACCGAAGCAGCCATCCAAAATTTACATCACGCATAATACGCTCAACACTTTGAAAGGCGTAATCGGCATGGGCGGTGTAATGCATACCCAATGTGATACCTGTAATAATCATAATGACAAGCATAACCATGGCAATGGCGCCAAAATTCCAAAAATAGTTAAAGTTTTTTGGTGTTGGAAAAACACCATATTCTTTTTGCATCATAGTAAAGATTGGCAGACGCGAATCTACCCATTCTATGGCTTTGTTATCAAATTTTTGTCTATTTCCACTACCCATGGTTATTATCCAATTTTTATTGTTGTTTCAGTTGTAAATTCATATTCAGGAATTGCTAGATTTGAAGGCGCAGGACCTTTGCGGATACGTCCCGAATTATCATAATGCGACCCATGGCAAGGACAGAACCATCCATCATACTCCCCTTTTACATCGGTATCTTTTTGACCCAAAGGAACACAACCAAGATGCGTACAAATCCCAACCATCACCAGCCATTTTTCCTGTCCTGCTTTAATACGGTCACTGTCTTCCTCAGGATCACGTAGTTCGGATACGTCAACTTCGCGTGCTTCTTCAATCTCCTTAGCCGTACGGTGACGGATAAAAACAGGCTTACCACGCCACATAACAGTGATGGCTTGGCCTTCTTCAATAGGGGATAAATCAACTTCTGTTGATGCCAAGGCCAACGTATCTGCCGCAGGATTCATTTGATCAATAAACGGCCAGGCAACAGACCCCGCGCCTACTGCGCCAAATGCCGCAGCAGTCAGATAAAGAAAATCGCGGCGGGTTTCGCCATCCCCTTCTTTTTTAGGATTTGTTTCTATTGTGGTTGTTTGGTCTGTCGTATGATCTACGCTCATGATAAAAACTCGTTTCACACCTAATTTATTTAATAACTAACACATAATATACGTGACATATAATAGTGCAAAGGAAATATCACGGAAGTTTAGCGAAAAACAAGTAAGAATTGTAGATTTTTTTCAAAAACAAATTTAATGTACAAAACCATGATTGAAATTGCTTTATATCAACCCGATATCCCTCAAAATATGGGGGCCGCTATTCGGCTTTGTGCTTGTTTGGGGATACGATTGCATATTATCGAACCTTGCGGTTTTCCGATCAACGATAAAAAAATTAAACAATCGGGCATGGATTATATTTCTCAAGTAGACTTAATAAGGCATAACTCTTGGGAAAGCTTTACATCAATAAATAATGATAAGCGTTTGATTTTAATGACAACAAAGTCATCTAAGCCTTACGTGGATTTTACATTTAGTAATGACGATATCTTAATCGCAGGCCGCGAAAGTGCGGGCGTACCAATCCATGTTCATGATCATGTCCATCATCGCCTTCTTATCCCAATGACAGGGCAAGCACGTTCGCTCAACATTATTAATGCCACCGCAATGATAACTGGTGAAGCCCTTAGACAAACAGGATTTTAAATGACCGATAATCCAGACTGGAATGATAAAAAAGATATAGCAACGCAATGGTTTTCTAACCTACGGAATCAAATATGCAATGAATTTGAGGCGATAGAATCGGAGCTTTCCGCTACTAAATATAAAAACAAAGCTGCGGGTAAATTTGAGCGTAAAGCGTGGGATCGCGCCAATACGAATGAGCCGAATGTAAGCGGGTCAATCTTAAAAGGGGGCGGTGAAATCTCGCTCATGCGCGGGCGCGTTTTTGAAAAGGTTGGGGTGAATATCTCAACTGTTTATGGTAATTTTGCCCCTGATTTTCGGGCGCAAATCCCAGGAGCCATAGAAAGTGAAGGTGAATTTTGGGCGGCTGGAATCTCTTTGGTGGCTCATATGCAATCCCCCCTCGTCCCTGCGGTTCATATGAATACCCGCATGATTGTTACCTCAAAAGGATGGTTTGGCGGTGGGATGGATTTAACACCAATGCTCCCCAATCTTGAAAATAAAGAAATCTTTCATAGTGCGCTCAAAGAATGTTGCGCTCGGCATGATTGTGCCGATTATCAAACATTAAAAGAATGGTGTGATCGCTATTTCTACCTACCCCATCGGGATGAACCGCGCGGTGATGGTGGTATATTCTACGATTATTTTGATAATAATTGGCAGGCGGATTTTAATTTTACCAAAGATGTAGGCAAAACTTTTTTATCTACTTACCCTCAAATTGTACGCCGTACCATAAATGACGAATGGACAGATGATGACCGTGAAACCCAACTACTTAAACGCGGGCGGTATGTTGAATATAATTTGCTTTATGATCGTGGGACGCAGTTTGGCTTAAAAACAGGCGGAAATACCGAAGCTATTTTAATGTCCCTCCCCCCTGAGGTAAAATGGCCATAATTTTGTTTGACATAAGATAAAAAATTCTTTATTTAATTTATATTATTCAAAATAGAAAGTTTTTAAAAATGGCTTATCATACACACGAATTTAGTACAGACAGTAGACATAATCACCAACATGACAATGAAAAAAAAGCTTTAGATTTGCTAGATAAAATTCATAGCACGTTTAGGGCTAGTGCTGAAGCTGATTTAATTTTAAGTAAATTAGAACCAAAAGATTATGGTTGGGATGCTAGGCTGCATGATTCTATAGAAAGATTTATTGCTCACAGTATTGATTATATTCCTGGTGATAGAAACGAAAGAATAGTAATAGCCGCTACAATGGCGCAAATGTTATAAAATATCATCAAGCCATTCTTCTTTACGACGTTGTAATTCCTGCCCTAATTCGGGGCCTGTTTGGTAGCCCTCTTTTAATAAATCTTCCCCTGTTACGGGGAATGTCGGAATATCCCATTGAGTAATAATGGAATAAATCTGATCGCTAAAAACTAATTTTTTTTGTGCCAATAAATTTAAATATCCATGAAGGGTAAGCTCACGAGTATATTGTATCATTAATTTTTTTACTGATTTGCTGCTTTTATAAAACTCTTTATTTGAAATGACCTCTAAAGTAATAAGAAATTTTATTTGTGCATTGCTAAAGTTTAAAATTTTATCGTGAAAAACGGCCCGTCCACCCGATAAAATTAAATATCGAGCCATTACATTTAAATTTTTTTCATCCTTAATGTTATATTGATTTTGTAATTGAATAAGCTGTACTAAATCGCTTTTCTTATACTTAACAGCTTCTAATTTATTTAAAATACCCGCACCAAACATTATCTCTAAAACCTCTGGTGCTTTACTTGTATTTAGAATTTTCAAAAACTCTTGGCTTATTCGCTCCCGCGATAATTGATCAATACCATGTTTATGATCTTTACAAGCTTGAATTGTTTCAGCCTCAATATTGCCTATTCCATATTGTGCTTCAAATCTAAAAAAGCGTAAAATTCTTAAATAATCTTCTTTAATGCGGTAGCTGGCCTGACCAACAAAACGAATTCTACGTTTCTCTAAATCTTTTATTCCTTGGTCGAGAGGATCATATATTTGACCCAAACCATCCATATATAAAGCATTTAGTGTAAAATCTCGTCTTTTCGCATCATCTAAAATATTTTTCGAAAATTGAATTTTTGCATGGCGCCCATCTGTTATAACATCATTACGATAGGTTGTTATTTCAACATTAATATTGCTCTTAATTGCTGTAATTGTTCCATGTTTAATGCCCGTTGGAATTGTTTTAATTTTCTCCCGACTTAATATTTTAATCACTTCATCAGGCGTATATAAAGTTGCGATATCAACATCGGTAGGGATTTCATTTAATAGAGAGTTACGAACACATCCCCCTACAAAAAAAGCTTTGGGCGTTTCTAAATTACCGCCTAAAAGATTTAGAATATCAATGGCCTCTTGTTTTATCCAAGCAGGAAAATTGATGGTTTGAACAGGCAAGAATATCATTTATCGAATAAGTTGTTTATAAACTTCCTCAGCTTCGATAACGCGTTGGGCATAATTTCTGGTTTCATAAATCGGGATAAGTTCTGCCCAATCTAACATTTGAATTTGACCCGTTCGCGGATCGCCCAATTCTTTAATCCACCGATCAACACGTCCTGGCCCCCCATTATAGGCCGCAGCCGCCATGCCCAAATTACCATTATATCGATCTAGCATTTGCTTTAGATATTTTGATCCTAGCTGAATATTATGGGTTGGGCGTGATGTGAGCCAACTTTCTTGATGTGAAATTCCTAATTTTCGTGCTGTTTCACTTGCCGTAGCAGGCATTAATTGCATTAATCCTCTTGCCCCTGCATGGCTGACCGCATTTTTATCAAAACGACTTTCTTGACGAATAATGGCATGAATTTTTGCCGCACTAATCCCATTCATGGGTTTGTCTGCCCCTTTTACAACGGGATAGAGATAGCGTATTGCATTAATCCCATGCTTATTTTGTAATTTTGATGCAGCGCGTATCCCAATTTCATCATATCTCATTTGTGATGCAAACTTTGCAGCGCCCATTAATTTGTTGGCGTTATCTGTACTTAGATAAAGTTGATTGATAAATGATTTTGATTGAGAATAAAGACCAGCATTGGCAAATATTTTTGCCGCGCGCGCCATATCATCATTTCCAACATTTGCATTCGCAACGGTAGAAACATTATTAATGCTGTTAATATTGGGTTGTTGCCCAATGGAACGAGCCGCCATTTGACCATAGTAGGTTTGGGGGTATCGGGCGGCCACCTGATACCATTGTGATGCAATATCGTTACTTCCCATTGTTTGACTAGCCAGCCCAGCCCAATAGGACCCGCGTGATTTACTAATCGGTGTTTCAACAACATTATAAAGTTTTTCAAAATGATGAAACGCGGCATCAGGTTTATTTAAAAACCTTAAGGCAAGCCACCCTGATACCCATTCAGCTTGGGTTTGGGGGAAGTTTTCTTTTTGAACGTGATCCGATGCCAATTGATAGGCTTGGGCATATCGTTTTTGTTCAATCAGGCGGCGAACAATAATATGACGTTCTTTCCACCACAATTTTGGTTCGGTCATTTGACTTGCAGAGGGGGAAATATTAAGGATTTGAATGGCCGTATTATTGTTCTTCTTTTTGCGATGCCATGTTAGTCGATCTAACAATAACCCTTCGTCATTTTGCAAATTTTGGGAAACGCCACCCACAATATTTTCTGCATTTGATTTCCCGCTACGCAAGGCGGCTCGCGCCTCTATTAAGGCAGGATAACCCGTACCCAATACGCTTGCGATGCCTTGCGCGTTTGAATATTGACCTTTTAAAATCAATTTATTCATTCTTTGTAAATGAGCATCACGCGTAAAGTGTCCGCGATATCGGTTATAGACTTCACGCTGTTCATCACGCGAGAGAGAGGCATCACCCCACCAGTTATTCAAGAATGATTTTAATTTTTGAGTTTGCCCTGATGATAATAGGGCACGGGCATAGGCATGAACCCCATTTTCAGTGATAGGGTCATTATCTGTGAATAACGTAATTATTTGATCGGCAGGTGTTGCAGAAGAAATTTTTCTTTCAGCCAAAACTTGAATTTTATTTCTAGAGGGCCAGTCATTTCGACGGTTTAAAAAATCATAAATAGATGAAAATGATGCACGGCTATCGTTTTTAACAAAAGCATACCAGTTAAAAATATCACGTTCCAACGGGCTTCGGATGTTTGCTGCCTGTTGATAGGCGTTGTCCCATTGATTTTTGTTTATTGATTTTAATGCATTATTTAAATCCGCCTGCGCGGTGATAGGCCATAAAGCCAAAGACATAAATAAATTAAATACGATAATAATGGCCAAATTCTTTTTCATTTTTCTCCTATAAAGCGATCTTTATTTGTGACCGCGCCTTTCCCTTGCATGAATGCAATCAAAACTATACTCTATGCCGCATTAAACAAACAATAGCAGAGAATAAATAAAATGTTTAAAGGATCAATTACCGCGCTTATTACGCCTTTCACACCAAACGGAGATGTGGATATAAAGGCATTTGACAACTTTGTTGAATGGCAGATTGAACAGGGGTCAAATGGTTTGGTTCCTGTTGGAACAACGGGTGAATCGCCAACCTTGACCCACGATGAACATAAAATGATTGTTAAAAGATGTGTCGAAATTGCCAATAGACGTGTTCCAGTAATTGCAGGAACAGGGTCAAACAACACAACCGAAGCATTGGATTTTACAATCGAAGCAAAAGAAGATGGTGCAGATGCTGCGCTTGTTGTTACACCTTATTATAATAAGCCTACCCAAGATGGGTTAATAGCACATTATAAAAAAATTGCTGAAACAGTGAATATTCCAATTATTATTTATAACATTCCAGGGCGTAGTGTGGTGGATATAAGCGATGAAACATTGATAGAGTTATCTAAGGTTTCAAATATAGTCGGTCTAAAAGATGCCACAGCAGATTTGGCGCGTCCCCTTAATTTACATCACCATTTGGGTAATGATTTTTGTCAATTGTCAGGGGAAGATGCAACGGCCACTGCATTTTTGGCCCAAGGGGGACATGGATGTATTTCTGTTACCTCAAATGTTGCACCAAAATTATGTGCCGATATGCACCAGGCATGGCAAGATGGTGATCTTAAAAAAATGGAGCAATACCGCGATAAATTGGCGCCCTTACACAAAGCTTTATTTGTCGAAAGCTCACCCGCGCCTGTAAAATATGCTGCACAATGTTTAGGCAAATCAACGGATAATGTTCGTCTTCCTTTGGTAAAAGCAACGGCATCTTGCCAAAAAATAGTTGATAATGCGTTGAAATTTGCAGATTTAGTATAAAAATTTAAAATGGCTAAAGATAAAAAAAAATCAGGGGGACTTATTTCTACCAACAAAATGGTGGCGGAGAATAAGCGCGCCCGATTTGATTATCAATTAGAAGATATTTTTGAAGCGGGCATAATGTTGGTCGGAACAGAAGTTAAAACCTTACGCCATGGACAATGTATGATTGCGGAAAGTCATATCGGCCCAAAAAATGGTGAGCTTTATTTGCTCAATGCCCATATCCCTGAATATCAACAAGCAAGCCAATTGTTACAACATGAACCGCGTCGCCCTAGAAAACTCCTCCTTAAAAAACGAGAAATTGATAAATTGGCAGGTGCTGTTAGTCGTGAGGGATATACGATTGTTCCCCTTAAGATCTTTTTTGATAAAAAAGGGTTGGCTAAATTACAAATTGCCCTTGCAAAAGGAAAACAAACCCGCGACAAACGCGAAACAATAAAACAACGCGATTGGAACAGACAAAAAAATCGTATTCTTCGTGACCGTGGTTAGTTGTAAGATTATATACAATAAATGAGCCTAAACAGTAAGGTTTAGTACGTAAAAAAAACGCCGATTATAAAATAATCGACGTTTTATACTTTTTCAAAAATATTCTTAAATAGTATTATTTTTTCGCTTTTGGCTTTTCTGCCTCAACCACTTCTAAATCAGGGGGTTTATCATCCTCGTCCGATCCAATCAACATGGCTTCGGATACTATACCTGCGTTTTCTTTGATCTTACGTTCTAACGTGTTCATCATTTCAGGATGATCGAGCAAATATTGTTTGGCATTTTCACGCCCTTGTCCAATACGCTCCCCTTCGGCAGAGAACCATGATCCTGCTTTTTCAACAAAACCGCCTTGCACCCCTAGATCCAAAATTTCACCTGTTTTTGAAATTCCTTTTCCATACATGATATCAAATTCAATTTGGCGAAATGGCGCAGCCATTTTATTTTTTACCACTTTAACGCGGGTTTGGTTTCCGACCACTTCATCACGGTCTTTGATTTGGCCAATACGGCGAATATCCAAACGAACAGAAGAATAGAATTTTAAGGCATTCCCCCCTGTTGTGGTTTCGGGTGAGCCAAACATAACCCCAATTTTCATACGAATTTGGTTAATAAAAATAACAACAGTGCGTGAGCGTGAGATTGACCCTGTTAATTTACGCAACGCTTGTGACATTAGACGTGCTTGCAAACCAACATGATGGTCGCCCATTTCCCCTTCCAATTCTGCGCGCGGTACAAGTGCAGCAACAGAATCAACAACAACAACATCCAATGCACCAGAACGAACAAGCGTATCAGTTATTTCTAATGCTTGTTCCCCCGCATCGGGCTGGGAAATTAAAAGCTCGTCAACATTACAGCCCAATTTACGGGCATAAGCAGGGTCAAGCGCATGTTCAGCATCAACAATGGCACAAGTGCCCCCTGTTTTTTGTGCTTCGGCAATAATATGAAGTGCCAAAGTCGTTTTACCCGAACTTTCAGGGCCATAAATTTCAACTATACGCCCCCGTGGCACACCACCAATACCCAAACCAATATCAAGACCAAGAGAGCCTGTTGATACCGATTCAACATTCATCGGGTTGGTATCACCATTTAATTTCATGACAGAGCCTTTACCAAAGGCTCGTTCAATTTGTGATAAAGCCGCTTCTAAAGCTTTATCCTTTTCACTGTTATTTTTAGGGGCAGTCATAGATTCTTTTTTCATTGATGTTACAGCCATTTTTAGTTACGTCCTTTTCCTATTTTGCACAAAGCATCACCAGTCTTCAATTGGCTTTGCCGAATATATTGTGATTGTTCACAACTGATTATGTTTCTAATGTACACCCTATGTTCTCATTGTCAAACAAAAAGAACAAAAAAAGAACATTTATGTTGATAATAAAGAAAATTATTAATCTTCCAGCGCTTCTTTTACCTTTTGCGCCAGTTGTTTGAGCGTGAATGGTTTGGGTAGAAAATAAATATTTTCCCCCATATGATCTTTTAATCGGTCTTCGGTATAGCCAGAAATAAATATAATTTTCAATTGTGAATTTAATTCGCGCATATGCTTGGCTAAGGTTGGGCCATCCATATCGGGCATCATAACATCGGTAATCATTAAATCAATATCACTATGGTTTTGTTCTTCTAATAAATTTAATGCCGCTTGTCCGTTTTCTGCACCAATAACTTCATAGCCTTTATTCATTAAAGCGCGCGTGCTAAATGTGCGTACGGCATCTTCATCTTCAACCAACAATATGCAAGCCGACCCTGTTAAGTCACCTGTTTTTTCTTCTTTTAATTCAACAGTTTCTTCTTGCGAATTTTCAATTTCATCATCACTTAACCGAGGGAGGTAAATATTAAATGTTGTGCCTTCATTTTCCACACTATCAATACAAAGAAATCCCCCTGTTTGACGAATAATGCCATAAACTGTAGCAAGGCCTAACCCCGTCCCTTGCCCAACATCCTTAGTGGTAAAAAAGGGTTCAAGGATTCGGGTAATATTTTCTTTTGAAATACCATGTCCCGTATCCGTGACAGAAATATTAACCCATTCGCCCATTGGCATTTCATCGTCACCACAAATTATAGATTTTTCATTCTCATAATTTTTAGTTTCAATCGTAAGATTTCCACCCGTTTCCATAGCATCACGAGCGTTAACAGCCAAATTAATCAACACTTGTTCCATTTGTCCTAAATCAATTTTGACCAATCCTAAATCATCGCCATGAATAAGGTTTAATTCAATGTTTGAGCCAATCAAACGACGTAAAAGATGTGATACTTCAGTAAGAATTTCGGCCATATCATGAATTTTGGGACGCAATGTTTGTTGCCTTGAAAAGGCTAATAATTGTCGCACCAAATTGGCCGCACGGTTTGAGTTTTGTTTAATCTGCATAATATCACCAAAGGATGGGTCCCCCGGCTTATGGCGAAGCAAGAGGAGATCACAAAAACCAATAATGGCTGTCAAAAGATTATTGAAATCATGGGCCACCCCACCTGCCAATTGCCCTACCGCTTGCATTTTTTGGGATTGGGTAAATTGCGCCTCCAGATTTTTTTGTTCTGTTAAATCAATAAAATGCAACACAATGCTGTCACTTTGCTTGAACCGCCTCGCATGCATTTGTACTTTGATTTCATTGTTGGTACTGGTCAAAAGTGAAAGCTCAATCGGTATATTCATCCGTCGCCCTGGTTCAATATTATTTAAAGCGCGGCTAAAATCATTGCGATTTTCTGGGATAACAAAATCTTTTATTTCATGACCATCAATATTTTTATTATCGGGGGCAACCAACATCATAAATGCGGTATTTGTATCTTTGATAATGCCATCCAAATCAATCATGGCAATGCCAAGGGGGGCTTCCTCAAAGAAACGTTGGAATTTATCTTCGGATGCTTGAAGGGCTTGGCGCATTTCACGCTCATTTGTTAAATCATGGACGACACCACGGGTTCGCACTTCACCCGCACTTTCGCGGACAACGGCTTGGTTAATATTTGCCAAAAATGTGGAACCACCAGGACCCTTCATTTTGATTTCAATAACTTGACGTGCCCCTCCCCCTTCTTGCACATCATAAGGAGCGGCATCTATTGGTGGTTTTTCTAAGTAAGTATGAAGTGTCCCTTTTTCAAGCAAAGAATCAATTCCAGTCCCTAACCATCGGGCAAGCGTGGCATTCACAAAAATAAAGCGTCCATCTTCATTCACACTAAAAAAACCAACGGGCGCATTATCGGTAAAATCAATAAGTTTTTCACGTTCTTGCCTGACCGAACGATCAATATCGCGTTGCGCTGTGATATCATCAAATCGCCAATGCACATATCCTGCCCATCCCGATACGGGTTGCGCGGTGATATGATACCATCTTTCCTTACTGCCCTCCCCCGATTGTAAAGTCATGCTTTCGGTCAAACCCAATCGTGCCTGATCGGAAAGTTTTTGGAATAGATTATAAATATCAATATTTTCTAAAAACAACGCAGAAAGTTGGGTGAGAGATGGAACCTCCCCTTCTTCATTTTTACAAATTTGGGCTAAGCGATCATTGTAATAAACAGTGTTATCTGCGCTATCTGTAATTAATCGTGCGCCACGTGACCCTTCGACCACCTCACGGATAAGCAGGCGCTCCTTTTCTTTGTTTTGTAAATTTTGAAAATACCGTTGCCCCCAATAAGCAAGGATCCCAGTTACAATAAAAATTAGACCGCTGAGCACGGCAGTGGTTTTATTCACATCCAAAATTATCGCAAGCGTGATACATCCCGAGATATAGAAGATAAGTAAAACAAATGACAGGGCAATATCGCGTAATTTACGCTTTGTAATAGCGTTGGGCCGATTATTTTCGGGGCGCGATTGGCGTTGAATAAATTCTGAATGGTCTAATGGCATCATAATTTAACAATTCTGCCGAATTTCAACATATTTTACCAGACCAAAGAGTAAGCCATCCTCATATGATTTTTAATGATTAAAAGCTTAAGAAAACTTATTTTTAAGTTGAAAGATATAGGAGATAACTTCTGCAACTGCCTTATAATGTTCTTCTGGTATTGTTTGGTCAATTTCAACCGTATCAAACAAAGCGCGGGCTAGCGGTTTATTTTCAAATAACGGAATATCATTTTCTTTTGCCACCTCCCGAATACGCATGGCGACCTCATCCATTCCCTTAGCAATGAGTACGGGCGCATCCATTTCTTCAGGATCATATTTAAGGGCGAGCGAGTAATGTGTTGGGTTTGTAATAATAACATCTGCCTCAGGAACCGCCTGCATCATCCGCGCACGTGCTTTTTCTTGGCGCAATTGGCGTAATTTTGCACGAATATGGGGGTCCCCTTCTGTTTGTTTATATTCATCTTTTAATTCTTGTTTGGTCATACGCATTTTTTTATGATGTTCATATCGCTGATAAACCAAATCTATGACGGCAATAATAAGAAGAACGAATAATATACCCATCATTAAACGCAATACCAAGCCATGTAATTCATCCATCATTGTGGGGACAGGCAAGCCGATAAAATGCTCTACCGATCCATAAAAGGGGTAAAGTAAAATTGCCCCCACGACCCCGATAATGCCAATTTTTAAAATCCCCTTCACAAACTCCATCACCGAACGTATGGAAAAAAGCCTTTTAAAGCCGGCCATTGGGGATACTTTACTAAAATCTGGTTTAATTGTTTGGGGGGCGAATAACGGGCCAATCTGAACAAAGGGCGCTGCAAATGCTGCAACCATCAAAATTAAAAGGGGTAGAATAAGAATACCTAAAATTTCCCAAAATGCATTGCCTAAAATTAATCCAAATCCACCAGGGATAGAGGGAATTAAATGCGCCTTTTCAATATAGATTTTCATAAAATTCTTAAGACTGCTCATGGTATAAGGACCAATAGCCAGAACCACAATTGTACCTGTTAATAACATAACCCAATTGTTAATTTCACGACTTAACGCGACCTGCCCCTTCTTTCGCGATTCTTCAATCTTTTTGGGGGTCGGATCCTCGGTTTTTTGGGAATCGTCTTCTTGTTGTCCTTCGGCCATAAAATCAGTATAGCATTAATAACTCAATTAACTAGGTGTTGTTCTAGAAAGCACCCTAGTAGCATGCGCTATTCTATTTTGCCTGACTTCGTTCAGATGTGCCATCATATTAGTAACATCGGTTGTTTTTAACTCTTCACCAACAACTTTGATACTTATTGTTACTCCAGATTTCTTTGTTGCATCTAAAGTTGAACTGGTTGAAAATGATGATTCAGCCATATTAATTTCAATAACATTAAAAAAATCATGGATACGTTCATGTGTTTGATATCTTGTATCTTCTGAAATAATAAAAACATCAGTCCTATTTATATCTGGGAAGTTTTGAAAAACTTCAACTAAACCGGGATTGCCCGATGCATTAAAATAAAGATTTCTTGCATCTATTAATGCACCTGAAACAGTTTGAAATGCTGCTTGCGTCGGATGATCTTCCAAGCTCATTTTATTTTTTTTACTGCCGTCTTCATTTAAAGATAAGTTCAAATATGGATTTACGCGTCCTGACAAAGTATCGTAAATCACATCAGCGATAAGAGATTTTCCACCGCCTGGTTTTCCTATAATAACAAAAAGTATTGGTTTACTTAATTGATCTGAACCAAAAGAACCAACAACTATGGGCTGACAGAGCAAGGCAATTGTTTTTATTATTTCAGCCCGTCTTAATGTTATAATATCAACAGAGAAAGGATCAACGGAAACGACACTTTGTTTTACGGTGTCTAAAAATTCTCGTAATAATTTTAAACGCTCTTCTTCGCCAATACGATTATCATATCGTAAAAGCATTCTTGTCTTTTCCAAAACCATAAATATAATCTAAAGCAAATACTTTATTATGTCAATTAATTTACTGCGCTATACCACCCATAAAAAACTGCATCGCACTTTCAAATTCGGTTAGCCAGAAAAGCATGGCAGACGATAAGACAATCGCGAGCGTTAACATTGACAACATGATTTGTATGGGCAATGCCAAGATAAACACCTGCACCTGCGGCATTAGTCGTGATAGAACACCCATTCCAATATAGAGAAGCATCGCCACCACAATAAATGGCACCGCGATTTGAAAACCAATCATAAAAGAAGATGATACCGCACGCGCTACCAAATCGGCCATTGACCCGACATCGGGGAATCCGCCAACGGGAAAGGCAGTATAACTGCCCACCAACCCATAGATCAGCATGTGATGCAAATTGGTGACAAATAGCAATAACAATCCCACCATTGATAAAAAGGCGCCTGTAATTGACCCTTGGGAGGCCAGCGCAGGATTAAAAACTTGCGCATTGGCAAGCCCCGATGTGGTTGCAATAAGCATTCCAGCAACATCAAGCGCGGCAGTAAAAATACGTACAATTGCCCCAATAAAAACGCCAATTACAAATTCAATAATCATTAAAGTGAGCAGCATTGAAAAGGGAGGAATAGAGGCAGGCATATACGGCATTATCACTGGTGCCAAAACAAATGTCATGCCCAACACCATCAAAAGCCTGATACGTACAGGAACAAAACTATCTCCAATACCAGGCATCAGCATAAACGCGGTGCCTAAACGGGTGAAAATTAAAAGGAAAGCAAAGATGCCCGTTGTTAAAAATTCTTGTAGGGATTCCATTTTATATTTCCCAATCTACCACTACCCAAGACCGATAATACGGTCTGCAATTTTATCCATAAATGAAATCATAACAGCCGCAAATCCAGGAAGAAAAACAAAAATCGCCAAGAAAATTGCAATAATCTTTGGAACAAAAACCAAGGTAATTTCTTGAATTTGGGTGAGCGCCTGCACCAACGCAATTGCCACCCCTACAATTAAACCCACCCCCATGACGGGCAATCCAATTTGGATGACCAGCATGATCGCCTCACGCGAAATATCAATAATTTCATTTTGGTTCATAAGGTTTACTTTACCGCGCCCAACATAAACCGACAAGCACCGCGTAAGAATAATTCAAATCTTATTGACAAAAACCCTGCATAGGATTATATTCTTAAATACTATTACACCACATTTGTATTTAAAATCCCTCCCCACCCGCTTTTATTCGATTAAAGGCGGGTTTTTTTTTAAAAGAAAAGGAAACAATCCCATGTCAATTTTTGAAAAAATTACCAACCTTATCCGCAAATCCGTCGGCAATAATTTGGAGAATGAGGAAGACGATGTCCGCGTTATCCGCGAAACACTGGATGATGTTGCGAACGAACCTGATCCCAATCCAGAAACCGAAGAGGATGGTAAGCCGCTTGGAATTATCACCCGCGCCCTTGATACAAAAATTAAAGATTTTCAAAAAGACAATGATTTACGTGTTGACGGTCTCATCAACCCTGGCGGGGAGACCGAAGCCGCCCTTTTGCAAAAGACGGCAGAAAAGAAAACACCGCCTTTATCAAAAAAGAAACCGGATAGTGCCTCCGCAACCAATAAAGACAATGATTTTTATGCCTCCCTTTTCAAGCGCGTCAAAGAAAAAGAAGAACTCTACACCCCCCTCACCCAAGATATTATCAAAACAAAAAAAGAGGAGAAAGTAATCAATTCTATTATGCAGGAAGATGGAGAAGTAATTGAAGGCATAGAAGAAGAGGTTTTAGATAAAACTAATAAAAAAAGAGAAAAACAAACAATATTAAAAAATGTTGATGATAAAGAGATAATTAATTTTACGAAAGAAGAAGAAGGCAATATTCCTTATATGTATAGAGATACAAAAGGTAATGTTACGATAGGCGTAGGTCATTTAATTCCCAATTTAAAAATAGCAAAAAAACTTCCTTTATATTTATACAAAAATAATGAGCCTGTAAGACTGGCAACTGATGAAGAGATTACGCGAGCTTATAAATATATAAATAAAATTGATTACGGTCAAAATATACCAGCAACAAAGTTTAAACCTAGTACTAAGAATAAAATTCCTAATATTGGTCATAAAAAAAAAGATATAAATGAATTTTTGAGAAAAGATCTGATTGAAAAAGTTGATGGCTTAAGAGAAAACTGGCCTGAATTTGATCAAGCACCTTCAGGTCTTAAAAAGGCTATGTTAGATATCGCCTTTAACACAGGAAGTATGTAAACAGAAACGTGGGAAAATTTTTATGCTGCCTATTTAAATAAAGACTATGAAAAAATGGCAATCGAATCAAATAGAAAAGATATAATAGGGAATAGAAATCAAAATACAAAAAATCTAATATTAATGAGCCCCTTGGACTAATTTTCTTTAGAATATGGCCACATAGAGATTAAGACTTGATCCTTCCATATAGGATTTATTTTATTTTGATAATAATTATTTTTTTCTAAAATATGATCTAAACTTTGTTTTATCTTATTATGATTAGAAATGTTTTCGATTTCTATTCCTGACACAAAAAATAATCTATTAGGTTTTTTTGTTTTATTTTGTGGAGATAAAACTAGCCTGCTTATTATTGCAGAGCTTTCTCCCAAATCAGAATGCTGTATGTCATATTCTAGAATGATAATATTATATTTATTGATAATTTGTAAGATTTTAAACTTAGATTTTTGAAAAACTTTATCGCTCTGTTTCTCATTATCGTCAAACTTTCTAATAAAATAGTGTATCGTATTGTTTTGATTTATCTGCATATATCTTTTTGGAACCTTGTCGCTATATTCACCCAAAAATTCCTTTGGTAAGGTTTGATTTTTATCTAAGTTATTTTGTAAAAATTCTTTTTTATTAATAACATCCGCTTTGATTATATTAAGCGGAATAAAAATAAGAATAAAAGTTATAAGAAGAAAAAATTTCATTTTATTACCCTATATTTTTATCAAACTTTAATCTAGATAATAACTTGAAAAATTAATAAGCTTCAATATCAATAAACGTTTTTGTTTTCAAAAATGATAATTGAGTACCTTAGAACTTTATCTCATTATCCCGCGAACAAAGATGATTGGGAAGAACGTGTTAAGAAATTTGAAGAATATTAATCATTCCATTAAATTATATTTTTCAATTTGATTATAATAATCTTTGGCGATATCTTCTAGCATATCTGCATAGTAATTATTATGAAATAAATGATACATTGTTCCGCACCCTAACATGGTTTCACATTTGTCATGGGAATTAAATAAATTCCAATAAAGCCGCCCATAACCATGTCTTAGCATTTCTAATCTTTCTTTTGTCTCTTCTACTAATTGAGGCGATCTGGTGAAAAATATTTTTCTGAAAGATGAACAATATGCTCTTCCATACACAGCGCGGTATCCAAATTTCCTGCGCGCATTCGCTGGGTATTGCCGCTGTCGCGGTCTGCTTGTGAAATGGCCCAGCAATCATCAATCGCCTTTTGTGCCATCGCTTCATATTTACCCTCTTCCGCCATATCATCTGATGCGGCATACGATAAAGAGGGGAATAAAATTAAGAAAAGGAGAAAATATTTCATTAATAAACAGTATAATGATAGATATTTATAATCAATAGCGTTGAAAAGGAAACATTAAGTGCAGTTATTACGATTTATAATGGAAAATTGTACAAAGAAAAATTTTTTAGGGCTAATAAATAATCCGCTTCTTCCACTTTATTTCAAACAATTTGTTATCGGCTTATATTTTGTTTTAACATTTCCGATATTTTATTTTTTTGCTGGTGCAGTCTATTATTTTTTCTATTTATTTGATTGACGCTGATTTTGCAAAACAAAGAACATTTTATACCGCTATCGGTCATATTATTTTTTATGGAAGTTATATGCTGCCACATTTTTTTATTTATTAAATTTTTTGGCTTTTGGCTTTTTCTTTATTCAAAAAAAATGGGGTATTCACTATTTTTACTTTCCGTTGATTTGGCAATTTTTTGCATCTTTTCTTACATTTGCTTTTCCTGCAAATATACTGTTTAAAAATTATTATCAAAGAAAGTTAAATATTAAATGAAGTTAGCTAAAAATAAAAAAATTAAAAGCATCTCTTTCTATTCAAAATGGATTTTTTTGGCCATTTTTATCTATATTTCATTCACATTTCTAATCGAAAATTATGCACAAAAAAGAATATATGAAAGGTCGTCGGGTCATGAACGATATTCGATTTCTTATATTTGTCTGTTACATCATTTAATTGTTAATGAAACACAAAATACATTGAACAAAGAAACGGTTGAAAAATACTCTGAACGTTGCCGTTTTAGTTATGAAGAGTTAGAAAAATATTTAATACAACAAAATCCTAGTTTAAATAAAATCAACAATATCATACCTCGTATAGAAAAACATTTGATTGATCATATTCACGAAACGATTATTCTTAATGGATATTACAAAGATTTAAAGAAAATATATCAAAATAGTTCTGATGAAGAGTATCAAGAAAAAATCGCAGAATTTTCTTTTAATAACGAAGAATATGATGCATTAGAAAACGATCTAAAAGAAAAAAATAAATAATGTTCTTTGAAGCAATGTTTCTAATGCTGCCACTTTCATGTTTATTTTTTAGTTTAATCGGTATGATTATTGGATATTTTTATTATAAAAGAAAAAATTTAAATATTAAATCTGGTATTCTAACGGGTGGGTTTATCGGATCAATTTTTGGTATTTGTATTTTGGAAATAATTTTTCACACTGAATTTTAGACTTTAATAATGAAACCGTAAGTTAGTTTTTATAAATTGCTTATTCTATTTTAAAAATAAAGCAGAGAAATATTTAAAAGTTGGCACCACCGGTGAAGATAATGGCCCACACTCAACCCAACAAGCAAAATTAGTTCACCTCTCTATAGTAGAGAATTTAGAAAAACCAAAGTTTTAAATACCTTGATATAAATATTATTTTAGAAAAAGATTTATTAAAAAGAATCTAGAAAATCTATTAAGAAAAAATTCTAAAGTTTGCGCTAAAATAATGTAAATGAGACGCTTAACGCACATAAAGAGAATTAAAAACTCGGCTACTAAACAGGCATCCGTAGAATTTCTTGATACGCACCGACCATTTTATCGCGAACCGCCATAACGGTTTGAAGGGTTACTTCGGAGGCTGTGATGGCTTGTACCACTTCAGGTAATGATGCTTCCCCAGCAATAGCACTTGCAGATGCTTCCTCACCAGAGCGAATGGTACCGATTGTTTTTTGTGCTATAGTTTTCATGATATCACCAAAAGAATTACCATCTTCTTTTTGTCCTGCAACGGCACCAATCCCCTTACCCATATTGGCATAAGCGTTCGCAGCAGCGGCAGGATTTACAATTTTATCAACCATGAATTTTTCCTATTATTAAGTTTTAATTATATCATATCTTAAAAGAATTTACACTCTTTAAAAGCCTCAGGCGTGTAAACGCGCTACGGCCTCATAAATTTTAACCTTATGCTGCTTCAAAATCTACTAAATTCAGCGTAGGCGGTTTACGGCCCTAAGCTAAATAAAAAGCAAACACTATCTCAACAAATCAATTGTCCTTGTCATCATTGTACGTGAATTTTCGATCATGCCCAAATTGGCTTCATAACTTCGTTGGGCTTCGCGCATATCATTCAATTCAATAAGCGTACTAACATTTGGCATTTTAACGTAACCATTTACATCTGCCCCTGGATGATCGGGCATAAATTTTAGAGGAAATTCACTGCGGCGATCTTCGGCAATATCTTCCACATTGACCAATTTATGACCGCGTTCACGATCCATCTCATTTTTAAAAGTTATAACTTTGCGGGCATAAGGCTCACTTTCGGGGGTCAATGCGGCAGTACTGGCATTTGCAATATTTTCGGAGATAATACGCGTACGTTCCCCTTGGGCGCGCATTCCATATGCGGAAATTGTCATTGCATCAAACATATCAGCCATAATTATACTCCTTTTATCTTATCGGCCTTTACCGATTGCGGTTTGAATCATACCCACATTTTTACGCATTAAATTTGTCATCAAGTTATAATCCATCGAGGTTTCGGAGGCTTTAACCATTTGTTCCTCAATAATTACTGCGTTATCGGCAGGGGCAACTTCGTATGTGAAACGTGATTTACGGTTTCGCGCATCATCAATATCACCACCGGGGCGCATATGTCCCGCTTGGGATTTTTCAAGTCGGATTTTCTTTGAATTGGTAATTTCGGTTAAAACCGCGCCAAAATCCACTTCTGTTAAATCGCGGGGGCGGTATTCCGGTGTATCTGCATTGGCAATATTTTGTGCGATAACGCCTTGACGGTTGCTTAGATAATTCATCTTCGCCCCCATCGCCTGAAATAATGCCATATTGTTTAAATCCATTTTAAAAACCCTATTTTCATGTAAACTTTAACCCTACGGTAATGATAATTGCAGGAACCATGCCAAATGAGTGATGATTTTAAAGATGGCCTAGATAAAAACAGTGATAACCTGCTAAAGCCTTTAAATATAAAGGAAAAATCAGACCGACAGACCGCTATTGCCCTTAAAGGTGGGGAGAATGACGAAGCTCTACCCCTTATTACAGCCGCAGGACGGGGAAAACTTGCCGAGCAGATTTTGCAGATTGCCTATGAAAATGGAATAAAAGTGCGCACAGATGCGGATTTGGCCGAAATTCTTGCAAAAATTGAGTTAGAAAGCCCCATCCCATCTGAAGCATTTTTAGCTGTAACAGAAATTTTATCCTATGTTTATCGCGCCAATGGACAGCCTAATCCCTTTGATGCCATCCTTAATGATGATATAGATAAATAGAAATGACAAACACAGCCACCATTACACAACAACTTCATGACCTTACGAGTTTTATTAATGATGCATTGGCACGCCTTGAAAAAGGGGAAGTGATTAATTTATCGCATTTGGATGATGAAGTGGATAGCCTTTGTGGCCAAGCCATAGAATTGCCCCCTGCCGAAGCCGCAAAAATACAAGAACCGATGGCAATAATGATTAATAAACTTGAACAACTGGGCATTGCCCTCAAAGATTTTCAAACTCATTTAAAAAATCATTATGACATTGATTAATGCATTTTTTATAAAAATAACGACAAGGATGCCGTAGCAGGTTCACCTGCCTTTAAGGCTAAAAAAAACAAGCATGGATATTACCGACTACCTCAAATTTTTTGCTGCCCTTATATTTGTTCTCGCCATGATGGGGGGATTGGCATTTATCCTTAAAAAATTGGGGCTGGATCGTGGGGGTAGTTTAACCAATGGTAAACGCCGCCTAAAAATTATCGAGGTTATGAATATTGATGCCAAGCACAAAGCCGCATTAATACAATGTGATGATAAACAACATCTTATGCTTTTAAATGCGCAAGGGAATACTATAATAGAATCAAATATCACCCCACCATTGTTGAGTGAGAAAAAGTAATATGACAACCAAAACCATAAAAGACAAACAGTCGTTCTTTTCAAAAAATATGAAACGATTTGTGATATTCAATCTTTTATTTACGGTTACATGTGGATTGGGTTTGTTTTTTTTAAGTCAATCACCCGCCCTCGCCCAATCCATTACAATTGATACGGGCGGTGGGGATGGCGGTACGGTTACGGGACGGGTTATTCAACTGGTCGCAATTTTAACGGTTTTATCCCTTGCCCCTTCTATTCTTATCATGATGACTTCATTTACGCGCATTATTGTTGTGTTATCGTTTTTGCGTACCGCGATGGGAATACAACAAACACCGCCCAATACGGTAATGGTATCGCTTGCGCTTTTTCTAACCTTCTTCATCATGGCGCCCACTTTTAAAAGTGCCTATGAAAATGGCCTTCAACCATTGATGGAAGAAAGCATTGATGAAGTGACTGCGTTTGAGCGCACCGTTGAACCGTTCAAGGAATTTATGCTCTTACATGTACGCGAAGCGGATTTGGAGCTTTTTACAGGTTTAAGTGAAACTGGCCCTTTTGCCGAGCCAATGGATGTTCCCTTACAAGTTCTTGTCCCCTCCTTCATGATTTCAGAATTGAGGCGGGCATTTGAGATTGGGTTTATGTTGTTCCTGCCGTTTCTTATTATTGATATGGTGACGGCCTCTATCTTAATGTCGATGGGGATGATGATGTTGCCGCCTGTGATGATATCCTTACCATTTAAAATTATCTTTTTTGTGCTGGTCGATGGATGGTATTTGGTATCAGGCTCCCTCATTCAATCATATGGTCCAACAGGGCAAACATTAAGTGCGGCAACAGGCGCGGGTTAAAATTTCTAATAATCTCTTCAATTCATTTTAAAAATTATTCGATTATAAATTCTGCGTTGAGCCCTTCTGGCTGACCATATTTTAAATTTGTTTCTCGTGGTGATAGATATGTAATATGTGCAACTTCACTATCTATTTTAATATCTGGATAATGTTTTAACATGGAGATATGGAGTTCTTCCGCACTAATCTTATAGTAAGGGGCGATATTTGGCATCAAGTAGTATTGAACATTTGTAACCCATACCAAGGCTTTATATTGTGGGTTTGTCGTTGTATAGAAAATTAGAAAACTTTCTTTAATATCTCCTTCATTCCAACGTAGCGTATTGTTTTTTTCACCCCTTAATAATGACGGAAAAAGAACATCTGCTAATTCTAATGTTTGTAAAATCATTACAGCAAATTTAATTTATACTTTTATAATTCTCCAAAAATTCACCAAATAAATCAACTTCGGATATAAGCGAGGAGATAGAATCGCGGTTATCTAACATGCCTAATGATCTTGGGCGGGTAACAAGGTCGAATATTTGTAAGCTATTGCTTTGTTGCATAATATCGCCATACTCACGCGCCAAATTATCCAACGCAGAACGCTCCCCCGCTAAATTCAATGCAATGGCGCGGTTAATAATCAAGCCGCTTGCATATTCATCTGGTGCGGTAGAATTGGATATATTTTCAGACAACATCAATTTTTCAAACGCATCTGCGGCAATATCCCATTGCCCCGATGCCCATGCAACGTCAGCTTTTAATTTTATGACATCTTTGTCTTCTGCCATGCTGTTTAAAACGGCAAGTGCCTCGTTAGATCGGTTTAATTTTGACAATGCACGCGCCCTCAATAATTTAATCTCCCTAACTTTAAAGGTATCGGGGGTGCCGCCCGCCGTACGTAAAGCATTTTGCGCTGTATCCAGCGCGGCAAGCGCACCATCATGTTGATTATTCAGCAAGCGAATGGCGGCTAAACGAATGGCTACCTTGGCACGGTCTTCTCCCTTTAATCTATGGGTGACTTGATGATCCAATAAAGATGCGGCGCGCGATAATAAATCCATATCTACCAAACGCTCAGCTAGATTTTGAACAAATAAATCGCCTTCCGCGCCAATCGGGGTTAATTCTTTAAATTCTTCATAGATGCTAACCGCATCAATAGGGGAAACTTTTTCCAATTCGCCAGCGGTAAAAATTTGCCGAAAAGTGCTGGTCATATAATTGGTAATTTCTTCGGTCACTTTTGCATTGGGTGAAATGGATACGGCATTTCGCAAAACGGACAACCCCTTTAAATAATCATTATTGGCAATATAAACCTCACCAAGGCGATAATTAATAAGGCTTTCAAGCTCATCACCACGCCATGCATAGCGTAGACTTTCAAGGCGATCAATCGCTTTTTCAGGGGTGATTTTCTGACGCTCTAATTGCATTCTTGTAACCGATAACCCTGCTTTGGCGCGATAATAATCATCATCTCCCGTTAACAGGGGTGTCCAATTGTCTAAGGCTGCATCAAAATTTTCTTTTTGGCGTTCAAGTTCCCCATTTAGATATTTCCATGCTGATTGTCTTGCCATCGACATTTTAGGGAAATCGGGTTCAAGACTTTCCAACAAATCTTGCGCGGTATTAACCTTACCTGCACGAAGAGCAATTTCAGCCAGTTGTAATGTCAAGGGTTCCCGAATAAGATTGGGATAAGATTGTAAAGATCGAAAATCATCGGGCATAATTTTATCGGCCTGTACCCAATCTTCCAATCCTGCAAGCGCGTAAGCTTTCCAATAATTTGTTTCATCATACTTTGTTAAGGATGGCGTTTGAAAATCTTCCAATGCTTCCTCATACCGTGCGGACAAGGTGGATGCCGCCGCGCGCAAGGAAATAAACTCTGGGCTTTCATCAATGCCAGGTAACTCATTCGCAGCAACGCGTAATAACCCTAAAGCTTCGGGTCCACGATCATTGGCAATATTAAGTTTGGCAAGGGTGATTAAATCTTCTGCCTTGGCCGCCCCTTTTTTGTCGCCTAAGTCAGACATTAAAACCCGTCTGTTATTATCAAGCGCGGTGATACCGCCCATTTTCCAACGATCAAAATCATAAATTGTGTTTATTAAGTTTGGGTTATCTTGCGCATCAAAAACTTCTTCTTCACGTGCAATATCATCTTTTATGGTTGCGCCTGCTGTGTCACGCATAGGGGATACGGCCAAACCATTTGGTTTTGAAATTAAAATCCCCTCCCTGTTTTTTTGCGCGGTAATATTATCAGCGCGCGGAGCAAATGCCAGACCAATGGGGGATTGAAACGTTTCAAATTCAACATATTGTCGTGCCGCCCCTGCAAAATCTGAAGATTGTGTAACCGTTGCAACGGTAATCATATCGCCCACAATTGGGTCTTCAAATTCAATGAGTTTGGCCGCGTTTGTTATTGGCCATAGAATATTGGATTGTGGTGTCACAATCGGGAGGATAGATTTTGAATTACGCGGGTTTGGTGACATAACCAACCGCCATAAAATACCGCCCCCTTCCCCATAAAAATAATATCCTTGCGGTTTCGCCATACGATAAGCCACACCATTATTGCCGATGTCAATTTTTTCCAATGTAGAAAAATCTTCTTTATTAGGCCCCGACAGTAAAGGTGCGGTTTTTAAATCACCCCGATCCAGAACCAGCCATAAAAAACCCGCCCGCTCGAACGCTGCCATACCGATAGATTGTGTACTGCTGATCGTTATTAAATGCGGCTGTTGACCTGTAATTTGTGGCTCATTATTCGATTGCGCATTTGTTGAGGTCGCTGTTTCTAAATCTTCGTTAGATGGGGGTTGTGTGGTTGTCTTTATTGCGGATGGAGTGTTTTTTGCTGATGTTGTGATAGGCTTTGATGTTTGGTCGGGTTGTCCTTCACTATCATAAACATCAACCATGATGCGCTTACCAATTTTAAAATCACGATATTTTGCATTATCAGCGATATTAATATTTAAAGTTAAATTTTCATTATCACTTGCGCTTATGCTGCCAATATTACGCAAAGTTTTTTGATTTATATCGTCTAAATTTATTGTTGCAGGTTTTTCAAAATTAATAACAATTTGATTACTAATTTTTTGGGTATTAAACGATACAGAATTTGGCCATTCAATAACAAGACGGGAATATCCATCATGATCACTTCCGCGCACTTCCACATTATCTTGATTATCTTTATTATCTTGGGCATAAGAAATGGTTACGTTAAACATGATAACGCAGCAAAAAATAATTATGTTTAACAGGCCAACTGACTTAGATAAAATCATCTTTAAACCGTGCCATAAAGCGGTGGTTAGAACAAGGTCGTCTGAAAAATCACCCCCTGATTTAATCTGTTTTAAGGCAAACCAATATCAAATAATCTGGCACGTTTTCCATCATCTTGACGAATAACAATATCAACGCGGCGCGATAAACTCATCCGCAATTCTTGGGAAAAATCATCTGATAAATCGTTATAACGTCCGCTTGAATATCCTTTAATCACAATAGGTTTATCATAGCCAATATTTCCCAAAACCCCAGCCACGTTTGCAGCACGGGTTAATGACAATTCCCAATTTGATGGGAATTGGGATGATTGTGTTGGCCGCGGGTCTGTATGTCCGACAACTTCAATTGAATTTTTGATGCGGCGTAACGTATTAACCAGCGCATTTAACGTTTGCGCCGCTTCGGACTTAAGTGTTGCGCCGCCACTTTCAAAAAGCATTTCTTCAGGTAGGGACAGTATAAGCGTTCCTGCATTCTCTAAAATTGTAATCTGCCCTAGCGCAGGGTTTTGTTCGACCAAATTTTTAATGAGGACTTGAAGATATTTTAAATCAAGTGCCTGATTATAATCAACGCGTGCAATATTGATTGAATCTTCTGTTCCACGGTTGAGCGCTTCGCCTTCAAATTTATTAAAATTTTGCTGAATATTTTCTTGGAATTGTTCAAACTTTTCCTCATCTGGATTGGACATCGCAAAAAGCAGTACAAAAAATGTCAGCATTAATGCCATAACATCTGTGAATGAGATAAGCCACATACTGGTTGTATTATTTGCTTGGTCACCTAAACGCCTTGAGAAACGACGCATTTTTGGTTTTGCGTCTTCACTATTATTTTTATTCTCCTTGGCATTAGCATCGTTTTCATCAACCATTACCGCACCCCATCATCATTGGAAAATACAGGAGAGAAAGGATAATATTTCGTGAAATTTAAGCTCACTATTTCTGGGTCGCCTTTTTCTAAACCAATTAAAATTAATTTTTCGGGCATAGCTTGTGCCTCTAAAATACGGGATATTTCCCCAATATTATTTATTTTTTCGCGCATTATTTGTGGTGTTTGGTTTTGTAGATATGAAGGGTCTTTATCCGTATGAAAAATAATTTCTAGGCGTGTAGGCGCATTATTAATATTGGCCTTCATCAAAGATACCAAAGTGGGGAGGAAAAAATTATCTCGCGTTTCGCGACGGGTGGGATATTTAAAAATATCTATTTGGTCTTTTTGAGTCATTGCCTTGATAAAACGATCATAATCGACATCTACCTTCATTTGTCCTGAGGATTTACTTTTTTCTGATTTAAAACTGGTAATTTGCGATTGAAATAATCCTTCTATCCGATCAAATGTATGTCCTTCACTTAATGATTGTGAGATACTCTCGCGGGTTGAAGATAGGCTTTCTTGGGCATCATTATTAAAAGTAATATTGAGGCTACGGCGTACTTTTTCCGATTTTAATTCTTCATAAGTTGACAGGCTGTTCAACACAATAAAAAATGCGAGGAGCATAATAAATAAAGACAAATTCATCATTTGTCCCGAATTTGATCCGCTTGTGTTGTTTACATTTTGATTGCGTCTGCGTCTTTTTCGAAAAGCCATAATTTAAGGATTAAATCCATCATCATTAAAGGTTGGTAGTGCCTTTTGTTCCATCAACATAATGGTCAAAGTACGCGCCCGTTCAGGGTTCATCGAGGCAATAATGGGAGCAGATTTTCGTTCTGACATTTTAGATACCACATTTAAAAGCACATCTAAATCAAGCGAATTAAAAATATTTGCAGCATCTTTGGGTTTCATTCCTTCATAAATTTTCACCAAGGAGGCAACGCGCGCTTTTTCCTCTTCATCTTGTTCTACCAATAATTCTTGAATTTCACCACGAAGGGATAAAAGCTCCTCATATTTTTGTTCAATTTCTTGTTCTGCTGCTTTTAATAACGCTTCACGAACCGAAAGGGCGCGGGCTTTTTCATCCAAAGTTTGGCGACGGGCTTTTAATTCTTCAAATAATTCCATCCGCATCGTTGAGGATTCAAAATCGGTGTCGCCTGCATCGCGCCAGTTATAAACAGGTTCACTCGCCGTAATATCAACAGGGGCAGGAACAGTCGCTAGATTTTCGTTATTTGCGGTAGTATCAACGATACCATTCAAGGCTTCCGAAGGAGGCGTTGTATCATCAACCAAAGGTTTACCATTCTCAAGCTGATCTATTGAAGGCGGATCGGTTTGTGCGGCCTCTAATTCTTGTGGGGCGTCTGATTGTGCGATAGCTACACCAGGTTGATCATTGACCCCTGATACAAATTCACCAAACCGCACCCCAAATGAAAGGGCGGCAACCACAACCAATAATGGCATGATGCGTAAACGATTCATCCATTTCATGATTGCTCTTTCATTTTCTTACGGCGCTGTAGTGCCTCATACAAATCTTGTTCGGCCTTACTATAAAATTCTGATGAATGATCATCAATATCTTGGCCAATTTGGCTTTCCACTTTTTCTTGAATTTTTTCTTTTAAGTCCATTTCTTCAATTTCACGGTCAAAAATGGCAAAACTTCTTACTTTACTCGCTGCCTTTGTATCCACACGCGATTTATGAGATTGAGCATCATAAACATCAACCTCGGAATCATCATCTTCTTCATCAAAACCAAAATCTTTTAAATCACTATCAAAATCATTCTCATCATTACCTTCTTCCAAATCTTGCGATAATAATGCTTTATTTAAGGCTGCCATTTCTTCGCGGTATGCTCCATCCTCCAAGGCTTGGAAATCTAATTCATCATCATCGTCTAGTCCCTCTTCAATATCAAAATCATTAATATTAAAAATATCGTGGTCATTTTCGCTACGAGGGGTAGGAGATAGATTTTTCTCCGCTAAGACTTTTTGTTCGAGCGCACGCGACATCGCCTGTAGTCTAGAAGGATTTGGCGTTTTGGTGCGTTCAGATGTTTTTGATTGTATAGGGGCAGGATCATAAGATTGAATGGTTTGCGTACCAATACCGCCCGATTTTTCCATTAGATCAATCAATTCACGATTTCTATCTGCTAATTTTTCCAATTTGTTAGCAAGATTATCCCCGCCTTCATTCATATATCGTAATTCATCGGATAAGAATTTTGCTTCATTAATGACAGTGCGAAGCTCTTGCTCAGCTTCACTCATCTGCCGCTTGGTGGTGGTAATAGAAACTTCTGCTTTCGCAATGGTCGTGGTCAAATCGCGGATAAGAATTTGCATGCCTGCACGCCCTTCGCGAAATGTTTTTAAAAACATAGACAATCGCGCGGCATAAAAAATTGTAACGCATAAAAAAATAAGGATTAAACCATCAAGAAGAAGAGCTATTTGTGCACTCATAAATCTTCGTCCCCTTTTGTTTGTATATATTTGTCAATTTGCACTGCAATATTATCCGATTTTTGCCCTACAGGCCCGCGGAACATTGGCACATTCCCGCATCGTAATTCAAGCTCATCATTAACAAATGTATTAAATAAAATTTGAGTCCCTACTTTCCAATTCAACATCTCGTTCAAGGACATGACTTTTTCACCCAAAATAGCCTGAAGTTGAATATCGGTCTGGTGTAATTCTTGGGTGAGGTGATTTTCCCAAATAGAATCACGCCCAAATTTTTCCCCCATAAACATCTGTAATAAAAGTTCACGTATAGGCTCAAGTGTTGCATAAGGAATAACCACTTCAACACGTCCGCCACGATCCCCCATATCCACACGCAGCCGTGCCAAAACACATGCATTCCCTGCTTGGGAAATTGTGGCAAATCGCGGGTTTGTTTCGATACGATCCAAGGTAAAACTAACGGGTGATAGCGGATCAAAAGCAGATGATAAATCACTCAAAACCACTTGTACCATACGCTCCACCAATTTGGTTTCAATGGTGGTATAAGGGCGACCTTCAATACGAATGGCAGGTGTCCCCTTTCGCCCGCCCAATAAGACATCAACAATAGAATATATCAGCGCGGAATCTGTGACCATTAAGCCATGATTGTCCCATTCTTCGGCCTTAAATACAGATAGCATCGCAGGTAGAGGAATGGAATTCATATAATCACCAAAACGAACGGTTGATACCTGATCCAAAGATACCTCGACATTATCGGAAGTTAAATTTCGTAAAGAAGTGGACATAAGTCTTACAAGACGGTCAAACACAATATCGAGCATTGGCAGACGTTCGTAATTGACCATTGCCGAATTGATCAGCGCCATCACACCCGAATTATCATCGTCCGCGCCATTTGTTTCATCAAATCCTAAGAGAGAATCAATTTCATCTTGGTTTAAAATGCGCGAATCATCTTCCTCAGAATCATTTTTTGACACGTCATTCGATTGCGCTAAATCTTCATTTGACGCATTTTCCAATTCCTCTTCGGTGTTTTCTATCTCTTGTGTGTCTGTTTCGCTCATTATATTTGCTTATATTCTTGAATACTTAAATTATTGTAGCAAGTCTTATGCCGTTTTTAACAAGTATAGCATAAAAGGCCTTATATATTACTGTATCAAAATCTCTTGAAAGAGAACATCGTCAACCTCCACAGGGTATGCGGCAGCATTAACGCGTGACAATAACTCCATTTGAAGGCGATAAATTCCAGCTGAACCGCGTAAGTCTTTCACCCGCAATTCACGAAGATAGGTTTGGAACTGATCTATAACACGGGGCATGACGGCCTCAATCGTTGCTTTATCTGTTTCATTCGCCAATTCAAGCTGAACACTCAAGCGAAGATATCGGGGCTGTGCCTCATCACTGCTGAGATTTACGATCATATCGGGAATTTTCAAGAATGCTGCACTTGCTGAGCTACCATGTCCATCGCCTTTTTCGTCATGGCCATCCTCTGCTACGATTTCTGTATCATCGCCAAAACTAATAATCCCCGTAAAATAGGCTGCAGCCGCACCACCAATTAGCAATAGAGGAATTAGGATTAATAAAATTTTTTTTAAATTTAGACCTTTATCTTCACCACCGTCGAAATCTTCTTCATCATCTAAAGATGCGTTTACACCACCATCATCAGCCATATTTTAATACTCCACTATATTACTATAAATTTTAACGAATCTTATTAAACGCTTTATATTATAAGGAAATTTTACCTTTAATGCATAGCCCAAGTAATCTTTCGCCCACAAAAGATGTTATAAAATTTCTCACCTATTATTCTTAATTGCTTATGGGAAAATCTTGCCTTACAGGTAAATTTTATCGTTTAAAACCTATCTACCTTAAACAAAAATATTCTCCTATTTTAACCTAAGCTATTGATTATTAATAGTTTTATGGCTTGGCATGCCATGTGCAATGTTTATTTCCGAAGTAATAGATAGGAAAATTAATACTATGGAAAATTCACTCTATATTGGTTTATCAAAACAAGTTGTCTTGAGAGAGAACATGGACATTATCGCGCAAAATGTTGCGAATGTGAACACACCGGGCTATCGCGCCCAAAATATGGTGTTTAGTGAATATGTTTCAGACCCGCGCCATATGGAGGAAGATATGTCCTTGGTTCTAGATTACGGACAATATCAAATGACCGATCCGGGGAGTATGAAAGAAACAGGAAATTCCTTAGATATTGCGTTGGTTGGTCAGGGATTTTTGGGTATTCAAACCCCTGGTGGTGAGATTCAATATACCCGTGCAGGAAATCTGACGCTTGATCAGGACGGGAAACTGGTTAATGCGCGTGGCATGACCGTTGTTGATGATGGCGGGGGTGAAATTAATATCCCTCAAAATGCGAAAGACATTTATATTGATAAAAAAGGTGTAATTTCAACCGAAGAAGGCCAGCTTGCTAGCCTTATGATTGTAGAATTTGCCAATACCCAAGAATTAGACCCTGCAGGGAACGGTTTATATGAAACAGATGCCATTGCCATACCATCCGAAAATACGGCTGTTAATCAAGGATATTTAGAAGGGTCAAACGTTCAAGCGGTGGTTGAAATGACCCGAATGATTGATGTTCTACGTGAATATCAAGCCGTACAAAATATCATGCAAAGCGAGCATGAACGCATGAAAGGTGCCAACCAACGATTGGCCAGAACACAAGCATAAAAATTTATTGTTAATAATCCCGCGCGGTGTGGCGCATGAATAAAATTTAAGTAGGAGCAAAAACCATGGTAACAAGATCACTCGATATCGGCGCAACAGGAATGTTGGCACAACAGCAAAATGTTGATGTTATTTCAAATAACATTGCCAATATGACAACCACTGGATTTAAACGCCAGCGTGCCGATTTTCATGATTTGATTTATCAAAACAAGGTTCGCCCTGGCGCAACCGTTGCCGATGCGGGAACAACCGTTCCTAGTGGATTGCAATTTGGTTTGGGGGTTAGCCTTGGCTCAATCCAACGATTGCATGAACAAGGCACATTACAACTGACCGAAAATAACCTTGATTTGGCGATTAATGGTGAAGGGTTCTTCCAAATTGAATTGCCCGATGGTGAAACGGCCTATACCCGCCAAAGTGTGTATCAAGTTAATGATGAAGGGCAAATTGTAACGCCCCAAGGATTCTTGCTTCAACCTGGCCTTACCGTTCCTGAAGATACGCTTGATATCGTAATTAATACAGCCGGTGAAGTAATGGCGAAGATTGCCGATCAGGTTGAATTAGAAAATCTGGGTCAGATAGAATTGGCTACCTTTATTAATCCCGCTGGATTAGAGGCGATTGGCGATACCATGTTCTTGGAATCCGATGCCTCAGGCGATGTTCAAACAGGTAATCCTGGTGAAGATATATTTGGTTCTATCCGTCAAGGGGCCATTGAAAATTCAAACGTTAATATTGTGGAGGAGATTACAAATCTTATTGCTGCACAACGGGCATACGAGATGAATTCAAATGTCATTACAACCAGTGATGAAATGCTTCAAACTATTACACAACTTCGATAATAGATGACTAATCAAGGAGTTAACAAATTATGATAACGCAATTTTTTAAAGAAAAATCTCTTTCCTTTCAGGCCGTAACTTTGCTTGTATCCATTCTATTGCTTATGGCTGGTGCGGTTGTGGGGTCAAAAATGGCCATGGCAGCTTCTTTAAAACAAATTAGCGTGGTTAGCGATGATGTTCTTCGCCTTGGTGATATTTTTGATAATATCTCTCGCAATCAAGATTATGTTTTGGGCGCAGCACCCCAGCCGGGTAAAGATATGACCCTTAATGCACGAACTCTTTATCGAATTGCCAGTGCGATGGATATTGAATGGCGCCCTGCCACTTCGGCAGATAGTATTACGATACGTCGTGATGCGAATATAATACCATTCGATACAATCCAGAGCGAAATTAGAAAAGAAATTAAAAACAAAGGTTTAGACTCAGATTTTAATATTGAAATCACATCAGGAAAACCAAATTTAATTCTACCTAATGATGTTCCATTAAGCGTTGAGGTTAGTACTTTAAATTATAATCATCAAAAAGATTATTTTAGTGCAACCCTAGTTGCGCCCTCTATTCAAAACCCTATTCGTAAAATCAACATTAATGGATTGGTTGATCGTCAGGCTAACATCCCTGTCCTTAGAACCACCTTACAAAATGGTGATGTTATTGGGGAAAATGATATTCAATATATTCAAATTTCGTCCAAAGATGTTCAAAATAATGCTGTTTTAAAATCTGAGGATATGATTGGGATGACCCCGCGCCGTATCGCCCATGCAGGCAAGTTTATCCAGCGCGGAACGTTAGAAAAGCCACAGCTGGTGGAGCGTGGAGATATGATTACAATTGAGTTCTATGAAGGCCCTTTGAAATTAACGGCAAAGGGGAAAGCTTTACAATCTGGCGCTATTGGGGATGTTGTTCGTGTGACAAACGCACAAAGTTCAAAAACAATTAGCGCAACAGTTCATGGCTCAAAAAAAGTCATCGTACGATAATTTATTATAAAAAGGGAGTATTACTATGCGTCTAAATAATACAGTTTCAAAAATTTTGATTAGTCTAACATTATATTTTTGCACAATATTCTTGCTCACGGCTTGTGGTGCGACTGATCGTTTGGCCAATATTGGTAAGGTGCCCGAAGTATCCCCTATTGAAAACCCTTTAAATGCACAAAACTACCAGCGTGTATCCATGCCAATGCCGCCGCAAAATACAACAATGCGGGAAAATAATTCCCTTTGGGGTGGCAATAAGCAGACTTTCTTTAAAGATCAACGTGCCTCCACCATTGGCGATATCTTAACCGTTATGATTGATATTGATGATGAGGCGGAGTTAGAGAATGAGAGTGAGCGTTCACGTTCTTCTGATGAAGATGTGAATTTAAATAATTTGCTTGGTATTGAAACGCAGTTGGGTAAAGTTTTACCCGAAGCCGTAACGGGCGCAGATTTGATTGATTTTGGCACAACATCACGCTCCCGCGGTCAAGGAAGTACAGAGCGTGAGGAAGAGGTTCGGATGACCCTTGCTGCCACGGTCACTCAAATCCTCCCTAATGGAAATATGGTTATCCAAGGTCGTCAAGAAGTGCGCGTTAATTTTGAAAAACGTGTGTTGGAGCTTGCGGGCGTTATCCGCCCTGAAGATATTATGACCGATAATACAATTTCCTATGACAAAATTGCTGAAGCCCGCATTTCCTATGGTGGTAAGGGGCAGATTACCGATATGCAACAACCACGATATGGGCAACAAGCTTACGATATTCTCTTCCCGTTCTAATCCTCCCAATCCCTAAACCCTTATAGAGCGGGTGAGAGTAAACAAACAGATTCAGGATCAATCTGTCTTAAACCAAAAGCCCCGTGTTTCAAGTACGAAATGCGGGGTTTATTTATTATTTATATGGGTTTTTGCTGACTAGGGCTTAATCCATGGCGTGAATATCGCCCAGAAACAGTTGTATCACGAAGAAATTGTGGTGTTTCAGCAATAGATCTTTGCTTTGAAAATTGTTGAGGTTCAGATGCTTTTGCATTTCCACGTGAGTAAGCAGAGGATAAAGATTCAGCAACAATATTTGGTTTTTCTTCATCCATCATTGAAACATATCTTAATATTTAAAATTCAACCTATTTAAGTGAAATTAAAATTAATCTTCGCGATGCACTTTTTCATTTCGTTCGTGCATTTCTTGCGCTTCTAGGGTCATGGTGGCAACGGGGCGGGCGAGCATGCGCGATACGCCAATTTCATCACCTGTTTCACTACAATACCCATACTCCCCATCATTAATCTTATTAATTGTTGAGGTGATTTTATTAATCAATTTACGTTCACGGTCACGGGTTCTAAGCTCTAGCGCGTGATCAGTTTCGGCAGAGGCACGATCTGCCAAATCAGGCTTTTGAAGCTCCGTTTCCTTTAAAATAGCTTGCGTTTCTGATGATTCCTTAATCAAATCCTGACGCCATTCAATCAAACGCTGACGAAAAAATTCAATCATTGTGGGGTTCATGTACCCCTTTTTATCATTCATTGGGTCATAATTTGCAGGAAGGCTCACTTCTTTTTTAGATGCTTTTTTAGCGGGAGCTTTTTTAGTCGGTGCCATTCATAAATCTTTCATTCAAATGTTAACTTTTTGTATATTTCGATGCCTGTTAATGGGTGTCCCATAATCATGTAAAAACGCGAAAAATATAATCTCACCCGCGTTTTTAAGCAAGTAAAATCATAATATTAAGCTCTATTCTCCATCGCTTTCTTAGATTTGGCAATTTCAATTTGGGCGCGTAAATCAATTTCATCTAAAATGGCGGTCAATTCAGGATCATCTATATTCTCCCGATGGGATGCAACAACGTCTGCCACATCCACGACTTGTCCCAATGTCATATTACCTGTCAAAATCCCCAAACGTAAATGATCTAATTGCCGTAAAACTTTATTACCCCGTTCTTTCATCCGTCGTTTGGTTGATCTTTCAGTTGAGTTTTCAACAGATTGAATAGATAAAAGAGCATCGACCTTGGCAATAGATTGGGTTGCCCCTGTTTGGCTTGTCCCTTGAGAAGCACCCGCGACCATATTGCCAAAAGTATTATCGGTTTTCCCTTTTTTCTTGGCTTTGTCAGATTTTCCTGCGCCTTCGGATTTTGAAGGACCTTGAATTTTCATGGTTTAGATATTCCTAATTTTATAAAACGCAAATATTTTTTATGCTTAATTCATATTTATTATAACACAATATTTTATAAAAAGTGCCACGTTTTACGCATAGGCAGATTTTTCCTAGACATTTCATAAAATACCTTAATTTTGCGCTTTACATAGTATTTACAGTCAAAAAAACTAGCAATAATCTTTATAACGTATTGAAATATAAAGATATTTTTAAAGCTCTCGGATGGCACGGCATTCGCATAGTGAATAGATGAATTAAACCGTCTTTTGACAATTGAGAGTATATTATAATGAAAAAACATCTGATAATTACCCTAACGCTTCTTATATCAAGTTTTATTATCACACCCGTAGATGCAAAAACAACGCGGATTAAAGATATTGTTGATTTTGAAGGGGTGCGGGAAAACCAATTGGTTGGATATGGTTTGGTTGTTGGATTAGATGGAACAGGTGATAGCCTTAATAACTCCCCCTTTACCGAGCAAAGCTTAATCGCCATGTTAGAACGTCTTGGGGTGAGTATTCGGGGTCAGAATTTAAACACACAAAATGTTGCTGCTGTTATGGTTACGGCAACCCTCCCCCCCTTCGCCAATCAAGGATCCGATATTGATGTTCAAGTTTCGGCATTGGGCGATTCTGAAAGTTTACAAGGTGGTACATTATTAGTCACCCCGCTTTTGGCCGCTGATAGTGAAGTTTACGCCGTTGCGCAAGGCCCTGTTATTATTAATGGATTTACTGTTGAAGGTGATGCAGGTTCTATTACGCAAAATATTCCTACAACAGGGCGTGTTCCTGGTGGAGCGATTGTCGAAAAAGAAATTGATTTTCAGCTCGAAGATTTACAAGAAATTCGTCTTGCTCTTCGTAATCCAGACTTCACGACTGCGCGCCGTATCTCTCAAGCGATTAATGGTTTTACAAACGGAACGCTTGCGCGTGCAGAAAATTCAGCAAGCGTTATTTTACAACGCCCTTCAAGTTACAACGGCAACATAGTTGATTTGATTACCGATATTGAACGCCTTCCTATACAACCCGATCAAATTGCTCGCGTGGTTATTGATGAAAGTTCGGGTGTGATTGTGATGGGATCGGATGTAAAAATCTCAACCGTTGCGATTGCCCAAGAAAACTTAACTGTCACAATTACCGAAACCCCACAAGTGTCCCAACCCAATGCCTTTGGCCAAGGGGAAACCACCATTGTACCACGCACCAATATTGAGGTGAATACTGGTGATACAAACCTAGCCGTAGTTGAAACAGGGGTTACTTTACAAGATTTAGTGACGGGATTGAATAGTTTGGGCGTTAGCCCCCGCGATATTATTTCAATCCTTCAAGGAATAAAAGCCGCAGGGGCCTTACAGGCCGATATCGAAACACTTTAAACAAAAGATATAAAATGAATTTAGATACAAATACATCACTGGCCTTAATGAATGCAACGCAACCTAATGTGCAAGACAATCTAACCAAAACAAAATTGGCTACTCAGTCAAAAAATGAAAAACAAATAGATGCCGCAGCAAAAGATTTTGAAGCCATGTTTATGACTCAAATGTTACAGCCCATGTTTGAAGGTATAAAAACCAATAAGATGTTTGGTGGTGGTAAAGGGGAAGAAATATTTAAAGGTTTTATGCTTGAAGAATATGGAAGAATGATTGCCGATACAGGCCAGTTGGGTATTGCCGATATGATCAAGGGCGAGATGATCCGCATGCAAGAAGAAGCGCAAAAATAAAAGTAAATATATAAAATTTAACCGAGGAAAATAAATGAACAGTGTAACAAAACAAAACAAAGCGGCAAAAAATAACAATAGTGATGTAAATACGGATCGCCCTCGTCGTCGCCTTCCCAATGATCCAAACCGTGCAATACAAGAGATGATGACAGTGATTGAGCGCCTTCGTCTTGCGTTGGATGAAGAAACCGCGGCGTTGCGTATGGCAGATACGAAAACATTTTTATCTTTACAAGATCAAAAATTAACTGTCGCTCACGAATATTTAGAAGGTATGAGCCAACTTTTATCCCGAAAAGATGATTTGAAAAAGGCAAACCCTGCCTTGCTTGATAAATTAGAGATCATGCGGGGTGAATTTTCAGATACAGCCCACGAAAACCATGCCGCGTTGGAGCGTATGAAAAATGGTATGAAACGCCTTGGGGAACGTATCATGGAAACGGCACGCGAAGCATCACGCAAACAACGTCAAATTATTTATGGCGGTAATGGTCAAATGCAATCGGGCATGAAAACTACAATGGGTGTTAACGAGTCTGCATAAAAGAATTTTATTAGAACACAGGAAGTAAAAATGATTGATAACAATATATTCGCCACACAAATAACTGCTCTAAACGCCAATGGTAAAGCCGCATTGGGAAATAATACATTAGGGGGAAATGCTTTATTCGGGATTACTCAAAATGGGGGGTTGGATTTTTTAAGTGCGCTTTTAGGGAATTTGGAATCCACCGAAGGTGAAGTAAAAAATGAAAAAAATGCAAATAATAATGCAAACACATCAACAAGCTTAAAAAATGAAAAAGCGGATTTAGCGTTACTACAATTGGCCCTATTGGGACAAGATGCAGATAAATCCTTAGAAGAAAAGTTAGGCGAATTAAAAATTGAACAATTGGCTAATACCAAAGAAAATCGTATTATCCAACTTACAAAAATGATTGAACATTTAACCAGCGGATTGCCTGACCAATCTGTTCAAAATGGAACAATTGAAAATCTCGTTAATCGCCTTGAAAAGCGTTTGGCAAAATTAGAAGCCAATCTTGACACCCTTCGTATGGGTGAGTTTGAAAATGGTGAAGCCCCTTTTAAAGCCTTAATCGCCACAGGATTGAATCCTGCGCAATTAACAAAAATAACCGAACGTATTCAAGAAGTTGAAAATAAACTTGGGCGCGAATTAACCGTTGAGGATTTGATTGCAGGCGTTGGAAATATTATTCCCGCATCTAATAATAAAGACAATGAATTTGCTGTAACTGATGCCTTATCAATTTTGATAACTCAATCACAAAAAAATAATGAAAGTCAGAAATTAGAGCTTGAAAAACAATTAGCGCAAGATATTGAAAAACAAATTTCAAAAACAAATGATTTAGACGTTGGTTTAGGAAATGGTATTAATCCCCTTTCAGATAGTCAGACATCATTGCCGCAAAACGGTACGACAGCTTCAAATTTGAACACTATCACGCAAGAAATTGCCACACGGTTGAGCAATGGTGATTATAAAGCATTATTTGGCGCATCAAATAAAATCAATGCCTCATTAGCAAAAATAGATTTGAGCACTGCCTCCCCTTCTATCAAATAATGCTGCTACAACTCAAGCCGTTCCATCCTTACTGACATTTAGTTTTTCGGACAGTTTAGCCTCGGCAATGACTATTGGGGAAACTTTGGGATTTGATATTCAAACAGGTGCGCCTTTTAACACTTCTATGCAGGCCGCCACGATGGTAAGCGCCAACGCCCAAGCGGGTCAAACACATCCCGCCACGCAGCTGGTTGCTGCACAAATTACAAAATCTGCGGCAAATGGTGAAACAAGACAGATGACCCTACAACTTGATCCACCAGAATTGGGGCGCGTTGAAATACGATTAGAATTTGGTGATGAACGCATGGTAAAAGCCAATATTATTGTTGAAAAACCAGAAACATTATTAATGCTACAACGTGATGCCAATGCCCTTGAACGTGCCTTGCAAAATGCAGGATTAGAAACCGATAGTGGATCACTTGATTTTTCTATGGCTGAAGATGGTCATGCCTTTAATTCTGACCGCGAAGGCGATAGCCGAAATGGCGGAACAGGAAACGGATCGGATTCATCAAATGATAACGAAGAATTAGAATTAATTACAACCAACATGACATGGGATGTTGATCCCGAAACAGGTCATGTGCATTACAACATTTTGGCATAGTGGGTTATGCCTAAACTGGCACACCACTTGCAATGTTTATTATAGACATTAGGAGAATATAAAATGGTATCAGATGTAACAGTAACAGGGCAGCTTGCAAATGCACAACGAACAGAAAATCAATCGGTCACTTTGGCAGATGATTTCTCGCAATTTTTACAGCTTTTGACAACTCAGTTACAAAACCAAGACCCTTTATCACCAATGGATTCAAACGAGTTTACCAATCAATTGGTGCAATTCTCCCAAGTTGAGCAGCAAATAAACGCCAATACAAAATTAGATGATTTGGTGGCCTTACAATTAAATAATGCCATTACGTCGTCTCTTGGGTATGTTGGGTTAGATGTATCTTATATTAGTGCAGAAATTGCCTATGAGCAGGGTGATACTTCCACCATTCAATATAATTTGGAAAGTGCGGCTGCAACATCAAAAATTAATATTTTTAATGAAGAAGGCAATCTTGTTTATTCTGCTGATGCTCAAAAATCTGCAGGGGTGCATGAATTTAACTGGAATGGGACAGATTTTGTCGGCAATCAATTGCCATCTGGAACGTATGTTGTTTCCATTGATTCATTAGATTTACAAGAAAATGTGGTTGAAACAACTACCGTTGTAACCAGCCGCGTTAAAGGTGTTGAACAACAAGATGGTATCGTCTTCGCCCTTGTGGGGGAACGCGCCGTGCCTATTACCCAAATATTAAATGCCGTTGAACCAGATGATTCTGAAACCATGAATAATGGGGGGTCTAATGAAGCGACAATATAATAAGAAGCGCGTCCAATGCGCGGTGGAAAAACGGCAATTTCATACCGCCCCACCAGATGAAGATGATTTATCAAAACAAGAACAACAAAAAGACAAACAAATAACAATTAAAACAAAACAACAAATTTTTAAGATTTATATCAGGAGGTAATTATGAGCTTATTCGGATCTTTATATACAGCAGTATCGGGCTTGAACGCCCAATCACAAGCAACCAGTATTATTTCAAATAATATTGCGAATGTGAACACAACAGGATTTAAACGGTCAGAGGCGGCCTTTGCCGCGCTTGTTACCGTTGAATCGGCATCTGCAAAATATTCACCAGGCGCGGTTAAGGTTAACCGCCTACAACAGGTGGATCAGCAAGGTCAAATTCAACAAACAGGCTCATCTCTTGATGTCGCCATTGCAGGCGATGGTTTCTTCACCGTACGCTCCGAATCTAGTTTGGATGTACAAGGGGATTATAAATTCACCCGTAATGGACAATTTAGTGAGAATGAAAATGGTATTTTGCAAAATTCTGCTGGTATGTTTTTATATGGTTGGGCGGTTGATCCTTTAGATAGTGATCCCAATACAACACAAGATGTCACAGTTTATAATGCAGATGTTAGCGCGCTAGTCCCCGTTGATGTAAGTTTAGCCGCAGGTCAATCACGATTAACAACCGAAGGAACATTAGGTCTAAATCTTGATGCAGATGAAGTGGGACGTAATGTTGATTATACAACAGATGGTCTGGTTGCCTATCCAACATCGGATATTGATTTTACACGAACCCTTCGTGTTTATGATTCATTGGGTGCCGCGCAAGATGTAACCTTTGAATATATCAAAATTAATGGCCCACAAGCCGCCGTAACTTCCGCCGTTCAAGATGCAAGCACGGATGAAGATTTAACTGGCCCGCCTTATAATGTTGCAGATGGATCAACCTTCACATTGGAGGCAGGTGGTAATCCAGCCGAAACATTCACTGTTGATACTTTAACAGGTGTAAATTCAATTAATGATATGCTTGAATTTGTTAATAACTATGCCGGTGGCGGTGTTGCCGAAGCGTATATTAATGCTGAAGGTAGTATTGTAATTACAGGAACATCTATTACAGCAGGTGATTCAATTAACCTGACCGATGGTGGTGTATTAGCGCCATTAGGAATTGCAGATGGTTTGGTTACCGTTTTGGGCTTGCCGACGGATAACACAATTGTTCCCCCTGAAGAAGATTCAATATTCCCACAAATTCAGAACGAACCTCCACAGGCTGCTTATAATGGTCGTGGTTGGTGGCAAGTAAATGTTGTTGGCCCCAATATTGCCGCACCCTTAACGCAAGGTCTTATTAACTTCAATAGTGATGGTACATTGAACGCCCAAAGTGATTTGCAAGGCAATAAAGATATCGAGCTACGCTCTATTGATTGGGGTAATGGTTCTGAAACGCAAGATATTAATATTAATATTGATGGTCTTACACAATTTGCAGGTCTTTATAATGTGAGTTTTGCCTCACAAGATGGATCGGAACTGGGTCTTAAAACAGGTGTTGAAATTGACCGTGAAGGATTTGTAAATGCGCGTTTCTCAAACGGGACACTTTCAAGATTGTTTAAGCTTCCTATCGTCACCTTCCCTGCGGCTAATAAATTGCAAGAGATTTCAACGACATCTTATGTAGAAAGCGCAGATTCGGGTGAGCCTTTATTACAAGAAGCTGGCGTTTCTCAAGCGGGATTTCTTGAAAGCTCCTCTATCGAACAATCGAATGTAGATCTGGCAGACGAGTTTACCAAGCTTATTGTGACCCAACGTGCGTACAGCGCGAACACAAAGGTAATTAACACCGTCGATCAGATGACAGAAGATTTGCTAAGATTGCGATAGAATATCGCAGATTAGACGCTCTTGGCAAAAACAAGTCTTTGGCGAGCCCTGGTGGCTCGTCAAAGCGTTTAATTATGTATTTCTATGCAAAAATTTTAGATGTAAGTTTTATATTTAATAGGTTTAACATTGCCACATTTAACAAATCGCGGTATTATTATTTTATAAGCCGCAATCGTGGTTTTTCTTAAGTTTTTTTTGTTCAAATATTTTTGAAATACACTCGTATATTAACCTCGTGTTAAGACATTATGATATATTATTAATGGTATTCGTTCAGGAAGAATGAATTGCAGTATGCAAAATATAACCCTAGTAAAGGAGAAATAAGATGTCAGGAGATATCGTTCTATCCTCAGCGTTGAGGAACAATCTACTATCCCTTCAAAACACACAAAGAAATATCGATACGGCTCAGTTGCGCCTTGCAACCGGCCTTAAAGTTAATTCTGCGTTAGATAATCCACAAAACTTCTTCACAGCGAAAGCTTTGAATAACCGTGCGAGTGATTTAACACGTTTGTTAGATGGGATTTCACAATCTATCCGTACAATTGAACAAGCAAATACTGGTGTTGAAAGTTTATCAAACTTACTTGACCAAGCAGATTCTATTGCACTTGAAGCACAATCAGAAATTCGTGCATCCGAAGGTTTCGCAAGAGCCCGCGGTAACGAAGATTTATCAAATATTGCTGATTTAACAACAATTGGTGGTGGCGGTGTTATTACTGCTGGTGATACATTTGATATTACTGTTACACAACAAGATGGTACACAAACAACATTAAATGTTGCTATTGGTGCAGGTGAAAATGTTGATGATATTGTTTCTGCAATTAATACAGAAACAAATGGTTCTGGTTCTGGTTCAGACATTGGTGAAGTTATTCGTGCCCGTGTTACGAATGCAGGTCAACTTGAATTTTCATCCCTTAATGAAAATGCTTCTATCACTATCGGTTCTGGTGGTGGTGCAGGTGAACTATCTACAGCCGCATTTACTGCATTAGGTTTGGACACAATTGTTGGTACCGAAGATAATGGTGCTGGTGGTTTCCGTCCAGGTGGTACAGCGGTTGCTGGTAACACATTGATTTCTGGTATCGCTGAAAGTACAGCAGCCTCTGGTCAATATGAAGCAAGCCAACAATTGGGTAGCGTTGCAAACGTCGGTGCCGGCGGTGCAGGTTTCCTTGATGGTGGTGGTGATGATGTTAACCTTCAACTTAATGTCGATGGTGAAAACCTTGACCTTGGTAACTTTAGTGACACTGACACAATTCAAACTGTTATTGACGCTGTAAACAACTCTGGTCGTACAGATGTTGAAGCATCATTCAACACAACAACAGGTCAAATTGAAATTAAATTTGATGAAACTGTTGGTCAGGTTGAGCTTCAGTTTACTGGAACAGGTGCCTCTGAAACTGACTTTGGTTTTGGTAGTGGTGCAGCCGACGCAACATTAGGTGCAGCAGCAATCTCATCTGAATTCTTCACCTTTGATGGTGTGAACCCAGATGTTGATCAATATGAAGAAGACTATAATAACATTCGCGAACAAATCAACCAGTTGGTTGAAGATTCAAACTATCGTGGTGTTAATCTTCTTTCTGGTGATAACTTAGAAACATTCTTTAACGAGGATCGCTCTAACTCACTTGAAACTGAAGGTGTTGACTTCACTGCAACTGGTTTGGGTATTACCGAAGGTGACTTCACCAATGCCGCAAATGTTCAGCAGTCTATTGATCAGATCCGCGAATCGACTTTAGATGTCAGAAACTTTGGTCAAGTCCATTGCCAATGACCTCTCTATCGTTCAATTCCGTCGTGACTTTACCGAGCAAACGATTAACACCCTTCAAGCTGGTGCAGATGACCTTGTGGTTGCCGATCAAAATGAAGAAGGTGCAAACTTGTTAGCCTTGCAAACACGTCAAGCTTTGGGAACAACATCCCTATCCTTGGCAGCGCAGTCACAACAGTCTGTTCTAAGATTATTCTAATTATTATAAGATATCCGGCCACGGTTCGGATATCTTTATTTTAGAATATGGGAGGGCGGCACGCCTTAATAATAATAATAAAAAAACCAGCGATATCCTCGCTGGTTTTTTTATTTACACATTGTTACTTTTATAAAAGTATTCATAATGCGTATGTATGTCTGAACACATTAAAATAAAAGCGTTAACTTCTTATCAATAATCTTGTATTATACTTATACTATTCGTGAAGAACTCACTTTAAAAACCATAGGAAGGATTCCAAAAATGGCTCTCGTTATTGATCTCAAACCAGGTGAAAAAATACTTATTGGTGATGCTGTCATTACCAATGATTCACAACGGACCCGTCTTCACATTGATGGGGACACCCCTATCTTGCGTGAAAAAGATGTAATGAAAGAAGGTGATGCCGATACACCATGTAAGAAAGCCTATTTTCTTATTCAATGTATGTATATGGCGCGCAATCCAGCGATGTATCATAAAAAATATTTTGATACGATCCAAGAAATTCAAAATGCAGCCCCCAAACTCTCCTTTTTCTTTTTGGATATGAACGAAAAAATTATTGAAGGTTCATATTACAAAGCCATGAAATTAGGGCGCGAACTCATCCAACTTGAAAAGGATCTGATTGATAATGTCACCAGCGGATAACAACAACCCCTACGCTGCCGCCGCAGGGGCGTATGGATCAAACATTCAAAAAAATACACCCGACCAGCGAGAATTAGAAGCGCATGTTTTACTTAAATCTGCAAAATTTTTGCACGATATTCAAAGCAACTGGGAAGATACAACCCCCGATATCTTGGAAGAAACATTAAAATATAACCGTCAAATTTGGATGATGTTTTATGATACCGCACTTGAAAACCCAGAAGAGGATCGTCCCAATGATCTACGCTCCAATATTATTAATTTAGCAAATTTTATTTTCAAACGTGAGATTGATATCATGAGCAAGCCTGAAAAAAGTAAACTTGATATTTTAATAAGTATTAATCGTGATATTGCCGCAGGATTAATGGCGCGTGAACAAGCAGAAAAAGCACAGCAAGAATCACAAAACAACGATACTGACGCTGAACAATTAGAAAAATCTTCAAACCCTACAAATCAATCAGCATAAAAAAAGCATCTATAAAGATGCTTAGATAAAGTATTTTAAAGAAGCTAAATTACGCTTGCGTTTCAACTGACTGTTGTTGCAGTTGAGTAGTTTCACTTATTTGTGGTGCTTCTGAACGTACAGCTTGAGAAGTTAATTGCGCGCCTTGGGCTTCTGTTGGACCAGCAGTTTCCGCACGTTCCAATCGTTGTGAGTATTCTTGCGCATTTTGATAAGCACGAAGCTGCGTTTTTGTAGGATATTGTCTTAAAACGTCACCTGTATCAGAATCTCTGATTTGTAGAACGGCTCTGTTCGAGCTGCGATCTAATGAGATATAAGGGCTAACATAAGGTGTGGTTGTAGCCGCTTCTTGAACCTTGGTAGGATTAGCGGCATTGGAGCGTGCTGTACTTTGCTGCTCCACAATTTGTCTGGAGGCAGAAGCATTTGATAATACTGAATTTACTGCTTCAATCATAATTTTTCCCTAGTAACGTATATGTTTTAAATTTATAATATATCTACACGTAACCCTATTATTATAATAGCAGAATAATATAATATATGTCAAGTTCAAAGGTATAGTTTTGGTTTGGATTTTATATATTAACCCTTTGTTAACACTTAATTTTTGTTTAGAAATTAAATTTATGAAGGATATAGGCTTTTCTATCAAAAAAAGGTATAATAAAAGGTATAAGTGATTTGTGCGTCTATAAATCATTTTCATATCGCTTACCACCTTGTCACAAATTTATTTTGTAACATTCTATAATTTAAGGCTGGTACAGTATTTAAGACAAATTAAAAAAGGTACTTTGCGCCCAATGAACAGCTTTTTGGAAACTTTAAAACAATTAGGTCCTACGCGCCTTGGTATCATGGGTGGGATTTTATTTGCCTTACTCATTTTCTTTATTTTCATATCTATGCGTGTTTCCACGCCAGATTTAAGCTTGCTATACAATGATTTATCTTCAGCTGATTCAAGCGCGATTGCCGCACAATTAGAAGAAGCACAAATCAAATATCAAATCTCCGAAGATGGATCACGCGTTACCGTTCCCGATACCGAAGTGGGCCGCGCTCGTATGCTATTGGCAGAGGCAGGTTTACCCAATGGAGGGTCTTTGGGATATGAGATTTTCGACAATTCTTCTGGCTTTGGTACAACAAATGATATTGTAAATTTGAATAAAGTTCGTGCATTGGAAGGCGAGCTTTCAAGAACCATCAGCTCGCTTGATCCTGTGCGAAGTGCGCGTGTTCATCTTGTACTACCAGAACGTGAGTTATTTAGCCGTAAAAGCAGAACCGCAAGTGCCAGTGTTGCTTTGGGTTTGCGTCCCGGTGCTTCTTTAAATAATGATCAGATTATGGCAGTACAATCGCTTGTTGCTTCTGCGGTTCCTGACCTGAAACCAGAAAAAGTTTCGTTGATTGACCAAGCGGGAAATTTACTTGCCCGTGGGGATGAAGAATTTGGTAATTCCGCCACTATGAAGGCCGAAGAACAACGCATTAAATATGAACAACGCGTTCAACGCGCCATTGAAGATTTGGTAGGGCGCATCGTTGGGTATGGTAATGTTCGTGCCACAGTAAGCGCCGATTTAAATTATGACCGCGTCAGTACCAATGAAGAACTTTATGATCCAGAAAGTCAGATTGCACGCTCCACCCAAGCAATTGAAGAAAATAATATTGAGCGTGATGCGAATGAGCAAAATGTTTCTGTTGAAAATAATCTTCCCGCCGTTGGAAATGATTTATTTTTCGATGATGCCCCAAGCTTGGAGTCAAGCCGAGTTGAAGAAACAACAAATTTTGAAATTAGTAAAACAATCCGTAATGTTGTGCGCGAGGCTGGTGAAGTCCGTCGCTTATCTGTTGCTGTTTTGGTGGATGGAACCTATACCACCAATGCCGAAGGGGTTGAAGTTTACGTTCCACGCACAGATGCACAACTTGATAAGATCGCTGCCCTTGTTCAATCTGCCGTTGGGTTTGAAGTAAATCGTGGCGATAGTCTTGAGGTTGTAAACATGCAATTTGCAGATATCGAAGTGTCTGATACGCCGTATGATAACTCACTTTTCGGATTTGATAAAAACAAGCTGCTTGATATTGCAGAAATTCTTACCTTTGCCATCATGATAATTTTGGTTTTACTTTTGGTTGTTCAACCCATGGTGGGACGTGTTTTAGCCGTGGAAGGCAAAGATGATGAAGATGCAGACGGCAAACCCGAACTTGATCTTTTGACAGGGGAATTAAAACCCGCCCTTGCTGCCCCTATTGATACATCCAATATGACGGAGGAGGATATCGCCATGTTAGAAAATAATACAAATGAAGGCATGATTGATGTTGAATCCGTACAAGGAAAAGTTAAAGCATCTTCGGTTAAAAAGATTGAAGATATTGTTGAGAATTATCCTGCCGAAACAGTGACAGTTATCCGTAGTTGGATGGCCGAAGATTAATGGTCAAAAATTAAAACATAAAATTTCTAGTGATTGTATAAACATCACGAACAAGGTATTTTAAATTTATGCGCGTAAGAGAAGATTATAGAACACTCACTGGCCCTGAAAAAGCAGCTATATTTATGCTTGCCTTGGGGGAGGAATATACAGCGCGTATTTTCGAACATATGGATGATGAGGAAATACTAGAAATTTCCCAAACAATGTCAAGCTTGGGTAAGGTTGATGCCAATGTTATCGAACGCCTTTTTATTGATTTTGCCGAACAGATGAGTGGCGCGAATGCGCTTATCGGTTCCCAAGAAAGTACTGAACGCTTACTTGCTAAGGCGGGAATGAGTGCGGAAAAAATTGAAACCATTATGGAAGAAATTCGCGGCCCTGCGGGTCGTACTATGTGGGAAAAACTGACCAATGTGAATGAGGAAATTTTGGCCAATTTCCTTCAAAAAGAATATCCGCAAACGGTTGCCGTTGTGATGTCCAAAATTTCAACCGACCATGCTGCGCGTGTTTTGGCTATGTTACCCGATAATTTTGCCCTTGAAGTGATCCATCGTATGTTGCGGATGGAAGCGGTTCAACGTGATGTCCTAGATGATGTTGAACGAACATTACGTACAGAATTTATGTCTAACCTTGCCCGTACAGCCAGACAAGATAGTCATGAGGTTATGGCCAATATTTTTAATAATTTTGACCGCACCGCAGAGCAAAGTTTTATGGAGATGTTAGAAAAAACAGTTCCTGAATCAGCAGAAAAAATTCGCTCGCTTATGTTTACTTTTGAAGATTTGCAGCATCTTGACCCTGGTTCGGTACAAACTCTTATCCGTGCTTGTGACAAGGATAAATTGCCTACCGCGTTAAAAGGGGCAACCGAATCTTTACGTGATTTGTTCTTCTCAAACATGTCCGAACGTGCCGCAAAAATTATGAAAGAAGACATGGCCGCCATGGGTCCTGTTCGATTAAAAGATGTTGAAGATTCGCAACAATATATTGTTGGCGTTGCCAAAGATTTAGAAGCGCGTGGTGAGATTACAATTGCATCTGGCGCAGAAGAAGACGAATTAATTTACTAAACTTAAATATAAAAATACTTTAAAGAAACCGATAGAACACATTGAGTAATAACGATAATTCAAGCCATAAATTTTTATTCGACCTCAATAAATTTGATGTGGATGAACCTGAAGAAGAAGCAATTGCCGAAGAAGAAATATTCATAGAACCCCCTCCTCCCGTTTTTACCGAAGATGATTTGGAGGCCGCAAAAGCAATTGCCCATAACCAAGGCAAAGCCGAGGGACAGCGAGATGAACATGCCAAGCGTGAACAATATCTTGCTGATAATTTAAAAAATATCGCCGAGAATTTTGAAACGCTTTTCGCGGCAGAGCTTTACCGTGAAAAACAATATGAAGAAGAATTTATTCGGCTTGCCTTGCAAATTTTGGAACAACTAGCCCCAACCTTGGTTGATCAATATGGTCAAGAATCGTTAAAGCAATTAATTAAAGAAACTTTGGAAACCCAAGCCAAACAATCTGAAATACGGATTGAAGTTCACCCTGATTATGCAAATGACATTGATCAATTTATTGAAAATATTTGGACAGATAATGACAGTGCGCCACGATGTAAAGTGGTTGCTAATTCACAAATAGAATTGGGGGGATGCAATATGTCTTGGAAAGATGGGGGCATGGTACGTAGCCCTTCTGAACTGGCGACAAAAATAAAATCTTCCCTTGAAACTTTACTTGATAATATTGATGTATCATCGCCAAATGCGGTTTCCAATAATAGCGCGCCTCAAGAAAACGATGGGGGTAAGACAGATATTCCGCGCAAATCTAGTACGAACAGAGAAAATAATGCTATAAAGGAATCGGATAAAAAAGATGTGTCTACATCTAATACCAATCCAATCCATAACGACCCCACCAAAAAGGGAGAGCAAGAATGAGCGAAGAAGAAAACAAAGATTTAGATAAAGAAACACTAAAAAAACAAATGGAAGAAGAAGAAAATTCTGCAAAAAGTCTTTCTTTCGATGAAATTAGTGATACGAGGCAATCCAATGCCGATGATGATCAAGATTGGGAAGTGGGCGAAGCCATGGCAAATGATGTGACAGCTATCTATGATATTCCTGTGCAAATTTCTGCTGTTTTAGGGCGATCATCCATGCAAGTGAGCCAGCTTTTGAAATTGGGGCGTGGCGCGGTTGTTGAATTGGATAGAAAAGTAGGTGAAGCAATTGACATCTATGTAAATAATCGTCTTGTAGCACGAGGTGAAGTGGTGGTGGTTGATGATAAGTTAGGCGTCACCATGACAGAAATTGTAAAATCAGAACGAAATTAAGACTGATATAAAATGGCCTCCCCCATTAATACACCGCAAGATATACGTATTATTAAATCGAAAGTGACTTTGGATTTCACTACCGTTTTTGGTATCGTTTTAACATTCGCCCTTATTGCTACGGCAATTGCAATTGGTAAAAGTGACGCAAATTTTTTTAATATTCCCTCTTTTCTTATCGTTGTTTTAGGTACGATGAGTGTGACCGCAATTTCGTTTTCTGGTGAAGAATTGCTAAATGCGGGAAAGGTCATTGGAAATTCCCTGTTTAGAACAAGGCTTAGCGCGAAGGATTACGCCAATCAATTGATGGATATTGCTGTTTTAGCAAAAAATAAAGGGCTTCTTACCTTAGGTGCCATAGAATCCGAACTAAAAAAAGACGAGCATCTTTATAAGTCGATTCAAATTGTTACCGATGGGTATAAACCCGAAGAGGTTGAAGTTATTTTGGCACAAGAATTAGATGCCCTTGTCGAACGCCACCGCCGCAGTGCAAATATTTTGCGTCGCGGGGCAGAAATCGCCCCTGCAATGGGGCTTATTGGTACGCTTATTGGTTTGGTTCAAATGCTGGCCAATTTACAAGATCCTGAAACAATTGGGCCTGCCATGGCTGTTGCTCTATTAACAACCTTTTATGGGGCGATTTTGGGAACGGCTGTTCTTTCCCCTATGGCGGCAAAACTAGAACGCAATTCAAATGATGAGGCAATGATACGCGCCATTACGTTGGTGGCGATGAGTTCGATTTCACGCCAAGATAATCCGCGCCGGTTGGAAATTTTACTCAATAGTGAGCTTCCCCCCAATGAACAAATTAAATATTTTGATTAAAATAAATTAAGTGCGATTTTAAAGTAATTTATATTTAAACAAACGAAATATCACATTAAAAAAGAAAGTAATAATAATGAGACTAATGCTGGTTGGACAATTGGAAGGGCATATTGGTGCGGCCGGTAAAATTGCCTTACAACGGGGCGCAAAAGTTATCCATTGTGAAGACACATTTGAAGCATTAGGCGCGCTTCGTACGGGAAAAGGTGCGGATGTTGTGATGTGCGATATTAAACAAAAAATTGGTGAGTTTATCCAAAACCTTGAAATTGAACGCATTGTTATTCCCGTGGTTGCATGCGGTATTGGAACGGATAGCCGCGCAGCGGTACGCGCCATTGAACAAGGTGCGAAAGAATATATTCCCCTTCCCCCCGATGCAGATTTAATTGCCGCTGTGTTGGAGGCTGTGACTCAAGAAAATAATACGATGATTGCCAATGATCCAGCCATGCAAAATGTTTTGCAATTGGCAGAAAAAATTGCACCATCAGATGCCACAATCATGGTAACAGGTGAATCAGGAACAGGAAAAGAAGTGATGTCCAGCTTTATCCATCGTAAGTCCAAGCGTAAAGATGGCCCATTTATTGCCGTTAACTGTGCCGCTATTCCTGAGAATCTTTTGGAATCCGAACTTTTTGGTCATGAAAAAGGGTCCTTTACTGGCGCAACAGGGCGACGCATTGGTAAATTTGAGGAAGCCAATGGCGGAACAATCTTGCTGGATGAAGTTTCTGAAATGCATCCGTTATTACAAGCCAAGCTTCTTCGTGCCATTCAAGAAAAAGAAATCACCCGTATTGGTAGCAACGATGCCGTTAAGGTTAACAGCCGAATTGTTGCCACCTCTAATCGTGATTTGGAAAAATCTGTTCAAAAAGGTGAATTTCGTGAGGATCTATATTTTCGTCTAAATGTGGTAAATATTAAACTTCCCGCTTTACGGGAGCGCCCTGCAGATATTCTCCCCCTTGCAAAATTTTTTAGCGATAAATTTGCCGATGATAATGGTGTGCCTAAAAAGGATATTTCAAAAGAAGCCCTTAAAAAATTAGAATCCTACCATTGGCGCGGCAACATTCGTGAGCTTGAAAATACAATGCATCGTGCCATTTTAATGTCGATGGAAACTGAGATTGAGGCCGATGCTATTCATCTTCAAGAAAGTAGTTTTAACAGCGGATCAAACGATAGTGTTGCCCCTGTCAATGCGCCAACACTTTCCCCTGATGATAAAGAATTATCACCATCAACAATTGAGAATGTGGGCGGGGTAGAAAACCTCATCGGGAAAACAATATCCGAAGTTGAACGCGATATGATTATTAATACGTTGGAACATACCTTAGGAAATCGAACCCATGCCGCAAAAATACTTGGTATTTCTATCCGGACATTGCGTAACAAGCTAAATCAATATAGCGATGATGAAGACAATTAAAAAGATTTGACATTCATATAAAAATTACTATTGTTTATGTAAACACATAAAAAGGAGTATATATATGTCCAATTCTGATGAAATTAAATTTAGTGTTATACTAGGCGTCGATGTTGTGACAATAGATGGCAAGCTTTTACCCCTTAGTGATGTTTGGGAATATTGTTGATCAAAATAAAGGAGATCAACGACATGTTAACGCTCTAGCTATTTTGACAAAGAGAGTAGAAGATAAATTCGATCTTGCTGCATAACATTCTTGACATATAAAATTTTATTTTCTATAACGCATTAAAATTATAGAAAATAGAGAATATAATGCATAATATACTTACAACAAAACCACCAAAAATTGATGCTTTTCCAGATAATGCTTATACAGGGTTTTCTGTTCATGTTGAAGATAGTGGTGAAATCTATGCAATTCTTGAATTAAAACGCCATCAACAACACGGTCATTCTAATCATAGATTTACTTTAAAAGAGCTAACGCAACGTCTTGAAATTTTTGATATTGAGGGTGAAGATATTCATATTTCTCAACGTGCTATTGATGCCATTATGGCATTTGAAATTGAAAAACGTATGGGCGAATTGTGCGCTATCATTCACCCAGATACAAATAACGAGCGGATTTTTGTTTTGATAGATTACAAGCACATATTACTGCATTGGAAGGTAAACCCCTTAGTGATGTGTATAAAAAAGCTTTACATGGTTTAAGCCGCGCTCTTTCAGATGAACAAATTATTGATAGCGATATAAAAAGAGCTGCTTCACATAAAGAAGCCATGCAAAGAGTGCCATAAAGTTCTAAACGCCATCAAAATTATAATCTTGAATAATTTCAATTTGCGTTAATGTAAGCTTCTCCATATTTCTTTCAAATTGAGATTTACATGTTAACTTTTCTGGGTTAGTGGGCCATTCTTTGGCTTGGTCAACCCAACAATCAAATCTTGTTTGCGCTATTGCCAAGGCAATGCGGTTCTGAGGGATTGCATATTCTTTTAACGCGGCTATTAAATTTGCTCGGGCGGCTTTTAATTGTGGTTTATACACCTTGGGAATTTTTGCCCCTTCTATTTTGTCAGGAGAAACCATTTTCCCCGTTGCTAATTTTTGTGCTTTTTTAAGATAATGGTTTGCGGCTCTATAATCATACATTTGGTTTTGTTCATATCGCGCCAAATTATAATATTCTATAATCAAATAATCTTTAAACGTTTCAGGTTGATTGAAGGTAGATTGATTAAATGTTAAATCAGGGGTTCCCTCATCATCAATATGGGTTGAATAATGATCACAACCACTTAAAAATAATAAAGTGATTAATCCAAAAGTTAATGATAGATAAGCATTCATTATTTTCTCCAATTTATGGTACTATATTGATATTATAATTTGTTTTGGATATGGGGGCAATCGCATCATGACCAAAAATCTCGATTGTTACAGTACCCATTTCGGTAAAAATTAATAAAATATGGCTAATAATAAAAATTTAACCACCACGGGTGCCACCCGAATGTCAAATGCTCGTGATGCGGGTATGGCAGGGGCCCGTTCGACCCTGGGCGGTATTTTGCGCGGTGATGTCGTTTTGGCCATGGGTATTGTGGCTATTCTTGTTTTTATGTTAATTCCTATTCCCACTTGGTTGTTGGATATGGGTCTATCGGTTTCTATATTGCTATCAGTCTTTATTTTAATGTTGGTTTTGTCCATACAAAAACCGCTCGAATTTTCAACTTTCCCTACTGTTCTTTTAATTACAACCTCTTTGCGGCTTGGACTTAACGTTGCTTCCACCCGCCTTATTTTAGGTGAAGGGCATGAAGGTAAGGATTCAGCTGGCGCAGTGATCGAGGCCTTTGGCGGATTAATTATTCAAGGCAGTTATGTTGTGGGTGGTATTGTTTTTGCCATCTTGGTCATTGTAAATTTTGTGGTTATTACAAAGGGATCAGGTCGAATTGCTGAGGTCGCGGCACGCTTTACCCTTGATGCCATGCCAGGGAAACAAATGGCTATTGATTCCGATCTATCCTCTGGCTTGCTTTCCGAAGAAGAAGCAAAGGCAAAACGAAAAGAGCTTGAACAAGAAAGTAATTTTTTTGGGGCGATGGATGGTGCAGCAAAATTTGTTCGTGGTGATGCGATTGCTGGGCTTTTAATTGTGTTTATTAACATTGTTGGCGGTATCATTATCGGTACAGCGCAACAAGGGATGAGCATGTCTGAAGCCGCTGAAACTTATACAATATTAACGATTGGTGATGGATTGGTTAGTCAAATTCCCGCCCTTATCATTTCAATCGGTGCGGGTCTATTGGTGTCAAAAGCTGGGGTTGAAGGGTCTGCGGATAAGGCATTATTATTCCAATTTACAAAAAATCCAAAGGCAATGGCATTGACTTCGGTATTGATGATTATGCTTGCCCTTATACCGGGTGTACCTTTTGGTCCTTTTGCTTTTTTAGGTATAGGATTGGCAGGATTAACATTTTGGGCCTATCGTAAAAAAGAAAACGCTGAAGAAGTTCTGCGTCTTAAAACGGCTGTCGCCGATGGCAGTGTAGCAGGTGGCGCAAATGCCCCCATTGCGGAGGAGCCTATTTCAAAGGCACTCGCCATGGATACGATACGCCTTGAATTGGGATATGGTCTTTTACCGCTTGTTCAAGGGGATAATAGCAATAAAGTCACTGATCAAATTAAAGGCCTTCGCCGCCAGCTAGCTGAAGATATGGGATATGTTCTTCCTGCGGTGCGTATCCAAGATAATCTTCAACTGCCCGCTAATACCTATACTGTTCGAATTAAGGAAATTGAAGCCGGACGCGGTGAAGTCCGCCCTGGTATGCTCATGTGTATGGATCCCACAGGCGCGGCCATTACACTGCCAGGGGAAAGCACGACTGAACCCACCTTTGGCCTTCCCGCAATGTGGATTGATGAACAACATCGTGAGGAGGCACATTTTAAAGGCTATACGGTTGTTGATGCCCCTACAGTTATTACAACGCATATTACCGAAATCGTAAAAGATAATATGTCTGACTTGCTCTCTTATGCTGAAACGCAAAAATTATTGGATGAATTACCGCCCGAATATCAAAAATTGGTGGGTGATGTTATTCCTGCACAAATTTCCGTTGGTGGATTGCAACGCCTTTTACAAAATTTAGTGTCCGAGCGTGTTTCTGTTCGTGATTTGCCAACGATATTGGAAGGGATTGCCGAGGCTTCCGCCTATACCAAAAACATCGCCTTTATTACCGAACATGTCCGTTCCCGCCTTGCACGACAAATTTGTGACCAAAACACAAATGTAAATGGTTTTGTCCCTTTAATAACCTTATCTCCCGAATGGGAAGCCGCCTTTAACGATTCTTTGATTGGTATGGATGGGGAAGAAAAACAGCTGGCAATGGCACCAACACAATTACAAGATTTTATTACTGCGGTTCGAAAAATTTATGATGAATTTGGTAAGGAAGGCGAAACCCCTGTTTTGCTGACCAGTCCACAAATTCGACCTTATGTTCGTTCGGTTATTGAACGTTTTCGCCCCCAAACCATGGTGATGAGCCAAAATGAAATTCACCCTAAGGCGAAAATTAAAACATTAGGTCAAGTTTAATTGAGAAATGTTTTAAAATCAGCTATAATTAAAAGTATAAATTATTTTAAAAAAAGGAATAAAAAATGTCAGACGATAAATGTTGTGCCGAATGTTCTTGCCAACCGACATGCAATTGCGATTGCGGCTGTACTTGTTGCAGTGAATAACTATTAACCATTTTATAAACGCAAACTTATCCCCAATGTTGGACAAGCTGCATCAAAATGCGCGATAATGCTCTATCGCCATTATTTGATGCGGTGTATAGTAATGTGTATGAATTGACTGGAACAGTATGAGGTTAAAATCCTTTACAGCAAAAACAATGACAGAAGCCATGCAAATGGTTCGTGACACTTTAGGTGAAGATGCAATTATAATTGCCACGCGTGAGGAAAAAAACGCTGTTGGTGGTTTGATGGTGCATCTTACTGCCGCCATCGACGAAGATGCATTTGGTAAAGATGAATCTACCGATCAGGCTTCTGCCGATTGGATGTATGAAGATGATGATAATGAGTCAGTGATGGTTGAGGAAATTACCGAAACCATGCTTCAACATGGTGTTCCCGATGAGATTTTGGATCAAGTCGTGTCCTACGCTGCTGTGATGGATATGGAAGATTCCCGTTCCGCCATTTTATCCGCGATGGAATCTATTTTTAAATTTGATCCCCTTCCTTCCCGCCCTTCAAAAATTCCACTAATGATGATTGGCCCACCGGGAAGTGGGAAAACACTTGCTGCTGCAAAGTTGGCCGCGCGTTCTTCCATGAATGGTTTAAAAGTTGCAGTTATCACTACCGATATGGAACGTGCAGGGGGGCGTGAACAACTTGAAGCGTTTACGACAATGATGGATATTGACCTTCAAATCGCAAAACATACCACTGCTTTAAAAGAGGCTTTATTAAAGGTAAGTGATTCTGACCAGATTATTATTGATACTGCAGGGACAAATCCGTTCGATACCAATAGTGTTAAATCCCTTGCTCGACTTATTGGTGCGGCAGAAATATGTCCTACCCTTGTTCTTCCCGCAGGTATGCAGGCTAACGAGGCAGGTGAAATGGCACAGATATTTGCAACAATCGGCGCGCAAAAGCTTATTACGACCCGCGTTGATGTCGCACGACGCCTCGGCAGTCTTCTTTGCGCGGCCTATAATGGTGGTCTTTCTTTTGCCGAGGTTAGCGCAACGCCAAAGGTTGCTGACGGGTTATCCCCCTTAACATCAAAAAGACTAACTCAGCTCTTGATGCCGCGTGCAAATACGGCGAATATGCTTAAATCGAAAAACGCAGGGTAGATATGTCAGAAGCCGCCACTAATTTATCAAATCAACAAAAGAGTAACGCTGTTAAAAACGGCCTCCCTCCCGTTCGTCGTGCAAAAAATGTTATTGCGGTTGCCAGTGGTAAAGGTGGTGTTGGTAAAACGTGGTTCTCTATCACACTTTCCCATGCACTTGCCAAGGCAGGTAAAAAGGTTCTTTTATTCGATGGTGATTTGGGTTTGGCCAATATTGATGTTCAATTGGGCTTAATGCCAAAACGCGATTTAAATGATGTTATCCGTGGCCGCCTTAGCCTTGATAAGGTTATCCAACCTTTTGAAGAGGGGGGATTTGATATTATTGCAGGACGTTCGGGGCAAGCATCGCTCTCCGCCCTTCCCTCCCAACGATTGACCATGTTGCGGGATCAACTTTTGGATGTTGCCGATCAATATGATGTTGTCTTGCTTGATTTAGGAGCTGGTGTAGACCGTACAGTGAGAATGCTTTCTGCTTCTGCCACGCGGACTTTGTTGGTAACAACGGACGAGCCTACCTCATTGACCGATGCTTATGCCTTTATAAAACTAGGGAGCGCGGTAGGCATGTCCAAAAATGTAGGCATTGTTATTAATCAAGCTACAAATAGTGCCGAGGGACAAAAAACCTATAAAACGCTGCTCAAAGCGTGTGAGAATTTTTTGCGATTAAAACCGCCTCTTATCGGCATGGTGCATTATGATAAAAAGGTGCGCGAAACTATTCGCCATCAATCTCCCATTCTTACGCGCTCCCCTAACAGTAGCGCAGCCGAAGATGTTGAACAAATTGCCAAAGTTGTCATTCGTGACCTCGCGGAGCGTAAACGCAAAGCTGCGTCAGCGAATAGCCAATGAAATTTAAACTATTCAACGCGAAGAAACATAGGGTTGATGGCTTTTATCAACATTTCAATTACAACGTAAATTTTAAGCGTAAAAAAAATTACAATATAATATATTACTTAATATTCACCACCACTATATAATCATAAGGATTGAATACTTCCTTTTTTATATTTTTGGTTCAGATTTTAAACTTATGGCTTTCGACAATCTATAATTTTATAATTTTCACTCCCCATACCAATTATTTTGTGCGATAATATCCTTATGTCAGAACATAGGTAAGAAGATGAGCGGAGGATTTAAAGTTGGGTTAAATCCCCTATCATCAAAAGGTGGTAATGGGTCAGGACAAATTGTTCAAATCATTAAATTGCCGCAAAACCTTACAAATAATCCAAAAGCGCAAAGGCTTGAAGGGCAAATCACTCAATTAAATAATAATTCCAATACGGCGCGTATTCAAACACCTCAAGGGGATGTTGATGTGAAAGTGCAAGCCAGAGGGTTAGAGCAAGGGCAACGCCTTCAAATTGACATACCCGTTGGACGCCCACCACGTCAGGCACGCATTGCCCCCGAAGCCATTGTTAAACCACCAGAAAATAATACACCTCGCAATTCAAACCCGCGTGGCGATAATATTACAATTCGTACGCCCCCCGCACAAACTGAAACGCAACCATCCTTAACTCAAAAAGTCATTCAAAAAATCTCTCAAAGAATATCTGGTGCGTCTTCCTCCCCTCAAAATTCGACAGGGCAAATTGATGGACAACAAAACCAAGCCATTGTGCGTGGGGGTACAGATCAGAATTTAGCCAATCAGACACAAAAAATTGCACAGCAAATTGCCGCTCAAGCTGTCAAAAACATTCCTGATACACCCCAACCTTTAAAGCCCAATGATGTCGTTCGTATTTTAAGTGCGCCCCCGAATTTAGCGCAATCTATTGCGACTCAAACTGTTCAAAATATGACGAATTTTGGTCAATATATCACTTCCGTGAACAAATCTCTTTTTGTTCTAGGCGCAGAAAAAAATAATAATACGCCTGCATTGCAAATATCCAATACTATAGCAAACACAAATACATCATTACTTAATCAACCTGCATTGAGTAATAATTCAGCATCATTCGCTTTGGGGAATAACAATATAGCGCAAACGACATTACCGCTTGGGGTTTCAGTAACTCAATCGCTTTACTTCATCGCAGACTTTAAACAATGTGCAATCCAATGTTTTGTTACAAACAATCAATCAATCGGGTACTGCCGCTGTTTCATCTTCACAAATTTCAAGCTCTACTACATCGCAAAATCTTGCCGCATCGTTGCAACCTATTTTATTTGATCCTCAAAACTCAAACATTGTAACGGTAAAAAATACGCCTCAATTGGATGTGCAGATATTAAAAGTTTTGCCGCCTTCGGCACAATTTGTATCTCCACCCAACGCTTTACAAGGCGCGGCTCAATCAGCCCCAATTTCGGTTGTTCCTGCGGCAACACAATTTGCACCACAATTGATTGGTAATGCATCTGCCACTGCGATTATGGCCAAGGTAACAGGCTTTACGCCACAAGGATTGCCTTTAATTACCGCTAAATTTCCTAATGCGACCCTACCTCAAAGCTTTATCTTACAATTTAAAAGCAATAACTTAGCATTAGGATCACAAATTCAACTCTCACCCAAATCAGCCCCAATTTTAACGCCACTTTCCATCACACCGCAGCCATTAAACCCTTTATTACAAGGATTTCAATGGCCTGCATTGGATGAGCTTTACAATAGTTTACTTCAAATTAGTCCGCAGGCAGCAAGCTCGCTTTCACGTTCGCTGCCATCGGCATCCAATCCATCGCAAATGGGGGCGGCTGCAATGATGTTTATTACAGCTGTTAAAACAGGCGATATAAGCGGGTTTTTAGGGGATAAGAATATTGATTTATTACAACGTTCGGGACGCGATAATATACTATCACGCCTTGTTCAATCGGACGGTGGCGCCCGTGCGGCCCCCGATGCCGCCACTTCTTCAGAATGGCGTGCGGTTCCCTTGCCTATGTTTTGGGAAGGAGAAATTCAACGTATTACTTTATACACGCGTCACGAAAACTATGGTGAGAATGACAATAATCAAAATGATAAAAACGGATCAACCCGTTTCGTATTTAATTTAGATTTAACCAGAATGGGTAAAGTTCAACTTGATGGATTTTTAAAAGATCAGCGTTTAGATTTGGTTATCCGCACTCAAAATGCATTCAGCCAACCCATGCAACAAACCATGCGGCAAGCCTACTCAGCTGCACTTGATCAAACAACTTTATCTGGTGAATTAAACTTTCAAGGCAACATTGACAATCGGGTACAAGTCATTGAAAACGAAAAAAACTTTGGCACAGATGCCTAAGCTTAAATCTCTTCCTTTCTTCTAAATCCTTCGATACCGATATCATCCATTTGTGCGGCATCTTTTGCATCGCGATTGCGTCTTTGTTCATCAATCCGTCGTTCATTCACAATTTCTACGCGCTTCATATCGGCGAATGCGGCACGCACTTCCTCCTGCGCCAGATTTAAACGGGTTTGTAAGGTTGCCAATTTAACATTTATTTTATCAATTTTCTCGCGAATAACCCCTTCAAAACGCCCGTAAAATTCACGCGTTTCCAAATCAAGATTTTCATCCAATGCATTGCGTTCACGTTGAAGGCGTTCACGAAGTTCTTCTTTTTGCCCTTCATAAATTTCAACTTCACGATATATATCAGCCAGAATTTTTTGTTTTTCATCAACGTTATGACGGCGCAAGCGGATAAGTGATTCTAAATCAGCCATCTATTTCTTATCCTGATTGCGCATAACAATATCACTCGGCTCGTAAACTAACCCAACAGCATTGGCAAGCATAGCAAAGCTTTCCTCGATTGTATTGGATTGTTCTTTATCTTGCGCCAAAAATTCTTCAAGCTGAGGATAGCGCAGAATGGCTTCGTCCACTTCAGAATCACTGCCACGGCGATAAGCGCCAAGTTTTATAAGCTCTTCCATATCTTCATATCGGCTTATCAAACGCTTTGCTTTTTTGACAATTTTATGTTGCTCCTCCGTGAGGCATCCCGGCATCATTCGCGATACGGATTTTAACAAGTTAATCGCAGGATAACGCCCCCGATCGGCGATTTTGCGTTCCATAACGATATGACCATCAATAATACCGCGCACCGCATCGGATATGGGTTCATTATGATCGTCCCCTTCAACCAATACGGTGAAGATTCCTGTGATGAACCCTTCCCCTGGTGCGCCTGGCCCAGCGCGCTCCAATAATCGGGGTAATTCGCCAAAGGTTGTTGGGGGATACCCTTTTGAAGTGGGGGGTTCGCCTGCGGATAATCCAATCTCGCGTTGTGCCATGGCAAATCGGGTGACGGAATCCATCAAGCATAAAACATTTTTACCTTGTTTACGAAAATATTCCGCCGTTGCCATCGTTACATATGCCGCCTGCCGCCGCATTAAAGCAGGCTCATCCCCCGTTGCCACAACGACAACAGATCGTGCCAACCCAAGCTCACCCAGATCATCTTCAAGAAATTCCTGCACCTCACGTCCCCGCTCCCCCACCAATCCGATAACGGAAATATCCGCCTCGGTATAGCGTGCCATCATGGACAGAACAACCGACTTCCCTACACCAGAGCCTGAGAAAATACCCATACGTTGACCATTACATGTTGATAAGAATGTATTTACCGCCCGCACCCCCAAATCAAGCTTTTCCCCAATACGTTGGCGGGAATGGGGTGGCGGGGGTGAATTTCGAAGGGGGATAGAATCACTCCCCTGAATAAGCGGCCCCTTATTATCAATAGGTTCACCCAATGCATTAATCACCCGCCCTAGCCACCGTTGATCGGGTTTTATAGAAGGAGGTGTTTGTTGAATAATGGCTTGGCACCCCAAACCTACCCCTTCCAAATTACCAAAAGGCATCAAAAGGGCGCGATTATCCTTAAATCCAATAACCTCACAAGGGATGATTTGACCGTTTTTTGGGTGCAAATGAACGCGGGCGCCTACCGTTAGAGCCTCTCCAAAGCCTGCAATCTCGACCAATAGACCCAAAATTTTTGTAACACGTCCAAACACTTCGTTATCAACAAGGGGGGAAATAGCGGCAATCGCTTTATCGGCAAGTCTATCCATAGATTAATATTACCGCGAAAAGAAATTTTTCGCTATAGCCCATATATTAACGATAGAGATGGCTTTAAAGTTTAAATACTATGATTTCAGCTTTAATTTATAAATAACTTTGTTAACTATTTTAAAGTATGTTAACCTTTATTAACAATAGTTAATTTTTTCATAAATAAAGAGGCAAGAAATGCGCGTTTTATTAGTCGAAGATGACAGTTCCACAGCAAAATCAATTGAGCTTATGCTTAAATCCGAAGGGTATGTTATTGACAGTACCGATTTAGGTGAAGATGGGTTAGAAATTGGTAAATTATATGATTACGATATAATTATATTAGACCTAATGTTGCCTGATATGGATGGATATGATGTTTTAAAAACATTCCGCGCTTCTAAAGTTGATACGCCTATTCTTATTCTTTCTGGATTAACCGAATTGGATAATAAAATTAAAGGATTAGGGTTTGGTGCAGATGATTATTTAACCAAGCCATTTGATAAACGTGAATTAATGGCCAGAATCCAAGCCATTGTCCGCCGTTCACAAGGGCATTCTCAAAGCACGATTGTAACAGGAAATATCACTGTTAATCTTGATAGCCGTACGGTAGATGTTGCAGGAAAACCCCTTCATTTAACAGGTAAAGAATATGGTATTGTTGAATTGCTTGCCCTTCGTAAGGGGAGTACATTAACGAAGGAAATGTTCCTAAACCATCTTTATGGCGGTATGGATGAACCCGAAGTAAAAATTATTGATGTCTTCATTTGTAAGTTACGCAAAAAAATTGAAAATATAAATGATGGGGAAAGCCATATTGAAACCGTATGGGGACGCGGATATGTCATGCGTGATTCAGTGGAAGAAAAAGCGACGGCCTAACATTTATAAATATCTAGCGTTAGATAATACTGCCTGATAGTGTAAAAGCATGAAAAATATTCCTAATTATCTTACCTATCTTCGTATTATTCTAATTCCTGTTGTGATTGGCTTTTTGTATATTGATGCAGCTTGGGCGGCATGGATGGCGTTATTCTTTTACACGATTGCCAGTATTACAGATTTTTTGGATGGGTATCTAGCACGTAAATGGCAGGTAGAGAGCGCCGTAGGAAAATTCCTTGATCCCATATCGGATAAAATTTTTATTGCCTCACTATTGGTTGCATTGGTGGGGTTTGACCGTGCCGACGGTATTTGGATGATTCCCGTAATCATCATTCTTATGCGTGAGTTTTTAGTGTCGGGGATGCGCGAATTTTTAGGTCCCATGAATGTTCAGCTTCCTGTATCGAATTTGGCAAAATGGAAAACGACCATTCAAATGATTGCCCTTGGGTTTTTGGTTATGGGTAATTATGGCGATTCTGTTTTGCCTTACACCCTTGAAATTGGTCAGTGGGGGTTGACGATTTCTGCAATTTTAACTGTGATAACAGGATGGAGTTATTTAAAAGCAGGATTTAGACATTTTCCCAACTAAATCTGGCAAATAAAATCTCTAAAACGCTTATTTGCCTTGATTTTGCCGCCTTGATATTGTTTCTTATTTGGTATGAGCCTTCCATTTAAAATGAATTTTGCAAAATTACGTCCTGCATTGCATTCAATGTCACCTGAAATGGCGCATATGGTCACAATTAAGGCTTTAAGATTTGGGTTAACGCCACGTCAAGATATTATTGATGACCCTCGATTAAATATTAATCTTTGCGGGTTGGCATTGAAAAACCCTATTGGTTTGGCTGCTGGCTTTGATAAAAATGCCGAAGCCATTAAGGGATTATTTGAATTAGGGTTTGGCGCAGTAGAAGTGGGAACCGTTACACCCAATGCGCAAGAGGGAAACCCAAGCCCTCGCGTTTTTCGAGATAAAAAAAATAATGCCGTCATTAACCGTATGGGTTTTCCCAATCAAGGTTTGCGTGTTTTTAAAGAAAATATTGAAGATTATTTAAATTCGAATGATATAAATAAAGCTATTCTTGGCCTTAATATTGGGATGAACAAAGATCAAACCAATCCTGGTGATGATTATTGTAATTTGATAAGCGCGCTTAATCGCTACGCTGATTATTTTACGATCAATATCTCTTCACCCAATACGCCTGGCCTTAGAAACTTGCAACAACGTGATAATTTACTGCCCCTAATTGAACAGATTAAAGCGAGCCAAAATAAATTAGATAGTGATAAGAAACCTCCTCTTTTTATAAAATTAGCGCCTGATTTAAAAGATGATGAGCGTGAAGAAATTGCAGAAACTTTAATTGAAGCGCACATAGATGGGGTCATTTTATCCAACACAACATTGGATCGCCCCGAATTTCTTGATCATGATTTTAAAGGTCAAGCAGGCGGGTTGAGCGGTGCGCCCCTGACACAAAAATCGACAAAAATTATTGAAGATTTCTACCGCTATACCAAAGGCCAACTTCCTATTATTGGTGTCGGTGGAATTTCAAATGCCCAAGATGCCTATGATAAAATTTGTGCGGGCGCATCTTGTATTCAAATTTATTCTGCCCTTATTTTTCAAGGGCCTGACCTAATCCCATCTATCAATAAAGGGATCTTAGAATTACTTTCCAATGATGGCTTTTCATCTATATCTAAAGCTGTTGGATCAAAAAATAAAATTTAAAAAGGAATATAATTATGCGTTTCTTGCTGCTTAGTCTTTTCATCTTAATGCCTTTTAATTTAATGCCTTTTAATGCACAAGCGGAAATTGTGAAAAAATCATCTATTACCATGCATGGTCAGGCAAAATATGAAAATAACTTTAATCATTTAGACTATGTTAATCCAGACGCCCCAAAAGGGGGCATTCTCAAAAACTCCGCCATTGGTACTTTTGATTCGTTAAACCCGTTTATTATTAAAGGAACGCCTGTAGCAGGAATGACATTCCTAGGGCAAAGCATGATTTACGATTCATTGATGGAGCAAAGCTATGATGAGCCATTTTCAATGTATGGATTATTGGCACAAACCATAGAATATGATACCCAAGATCGAACATGGGTTGCGTTCAATTTAAATCCAAATGCAAAATGGCATGATGGAAAAGCCGTCACAGCCCAAGATGTTGTTTGGAGCTTTAATATATTTATGGAACATGGATCCCCCTTTTTTAAAGCCTATTACGGGGATGTTACCAAGGCAGAAGCCACATCGGACAGTCGCGTTAAATTCACCTTTAAAGATGATGGGAATGCCGAACTGCCTCTAATTTTATCTCAAATTTCAATCCTGCCCAAACATTATTGGATTCGTGATGAAAATGATTTTACTAAAACAACGTTAACCCCTCCATTAGGTAGTGGTCCTTACAAAATTGAAAAAATTGATGCGGGACGTTCGATTACATATAAACGTGTTCCGAATTATTGGGGTAAAGATATACCCATTAACAAAGGTAAATTTAATTTTGATCGTATAGAATTTGATTATTATAAAGACAGTAATGTGGCCCTTGAAGCATTTTTTGCCAACGAATATGATTACCGAATTGAGAATACTGCCAAGCTTTGGGAAACAGCATATACTGCGCCAGCGGTACGTAATGGTGATATTATAAAAGAAGAAATTCCCCATCAACGCCCCCAAGGAATGCAAGCTTTTATTTTTAACCTTCGCAAACCAATTTTCGAAGATATTCGTGTGCGTAAAGCATTGGAACAAGCGTTCGATTTTGAATGGTCTAACAAACAATTCGCTTATAATGGTTATAAACGCTCCAATAGTTATTTTAACAATTCAGAATTAGCCTCCAAAGATGGGGCACCGTCGGGCCGCGTTTTAGAGATATTAGAAGAATATCGCGATAAAATTCCGAATGAGATTTTTACTACTCGATATCAACCACCCAAAACAGATGGGTCTGGTAATTTGCGCAAAAATCTTCGTATCGCCATGAATTTATTGGATGAGGCAGGATATAAATTGGCAGAGGACGGTATCCGCGTTCATGAAGAAACGGGGAAACGTCTCTCTTTTGAAATAATTGATTCAAATCCCCTTTTTGAACGGTGGGTCTTACCCATGATTGCAAATTTTAAACGTATTGGAGTAGATGCGAATTTTCGTACCCTTGACCCTGCACAATATCAAAACCGTATCAATGATTTCGATTTTGATATGACTGTGATGTCAATTGGTCAATCTGATTCGCCTGGGAATGAGCAACGCGATTTTTGGGCTTCCTTCAAGGCAGATATTCCAGGATCACGTAATTATATGGGTATTAAAAACCCCGTAATTGATGATTTAATCGAAAAAATTATAAAAGCACCAAACCGTGAAGAGCTTGTAGCCCTCACCCGCGCATTGGATCGTATATTATTAGCGGGTCACTATGTCATACCACATTGGTATATTGATTATTGGCGGGTCGCCTATTGGAAAAAGCTGGGACGCCCCGAAACACTCTCCAATTTAACCCCTGCTATCGCTGGAACTTGGTGGGTTAATAATTAAGGTTGTCTTTGAACACCTAAAAATGTACCCCATTTTTTAATAACACGAGCAGGTATTGTTTTAATTTGAGTTTCTTTTTGCGCTGCAGTTGCGAAAAGTCGATCTGTAAGGTTTTCAACACTTTCAAATGGTGGTTTTTGTGACATAATAAAACTCCTTAAAATAATTACGCTTACTACTTAACATAATAAATAAAAAGTCGCAATAAATTTTATGAATATTTCTATTATCATTCCTGCCCGATATGGTTCGACGCGGTTTCCTGGTAAGCCGCTTGTCGAAATTGCAGGGCAATCTATGTTGAGCCGTGTTGTTGATATTGCAAAAAAATCTGCTGCTGGTCATAATAAAATCTCTATTACTGTAGCGACAGAAGATGAGCGTATATTAAATCATGCCAAAGAAATTGGTGTTGCTGCCGTGATGACATCCGAAGATTGTGCCACGGGGTCTGATCGGGTTTTGGAAGCGGTTTTAAAAACCAACCCAAATTGTGATTTTGTTTTTGGGTTGCAAGGGGATGCCCCCTTTACCCCTGTTGATGCAATTTCAATGATGATTGATGAAGTTAAAAAGAATTCTGATATTCAAGTTATAACGCCTGTTATCAATTTGCGTTGGTCTGAATTGGAATCATTAAGGCAAAACAAAAAACAAACACCTTTTAGTGGGACGACAGCAATTATAAACCATGAAGGCAAAGCTTTGTGGTTTTCTAAAAACATTATTCCCGCAATACGAAATGAACAACGTTACATTCAAAGTGACTATTCGCCTGTTCACCAACATCTTGGCCTTTATGGATTTAAAGTGGAAACTTTGGAAAAGTTTGTTTCCTTCCCCCAAGGGAAATATGAGAAATTAGAAGGATTGGAACAGCTTCGATTATTAGAAAATGACATTCCTATTCACACTGTTACTCTTAATGTAGAAGCTGGTTTAGCGCAAGCGGGTATAGATTCGCCCGAAGATGTTGCGCGTGCAGAAAAAATTTTAGGCAATTATAATGACTTATGATGAAGCTTATAATTTGAACAAGCAAAGAGGAAATTTTTTAATTTTAAGTTTTGTTCTGATCGCAAAAACTATTTATGGGGATACATAATGACAATTCTTATTATCGCTCGACATGGTAATACGTTTGAGCCGAACGAAACCCCAACACGTGTCGGGGGTCGGACTGATTTACCCCTTGTTGAAAAAGGACGCGCGCAAGCAAAAAAATTAGGGTTATGGTTAAAAGAAAATAATTTTCTTCCCCAGGTCACTTATTCTTCAAACTTAAAACGAACCAAAGAGATGGCGAAGATTGCTATTGAGCATTGCGACCACCCCCAACCTGTATTCCCTTTGGAAATTTTTAATGAAGTTGATTATGGCCCAGATGAAAATCAAACTGAAGATATAGTGATTGAACGCATTGGCGCGAACGCTATTGAACAATGGGATAAAGATGCAATAGTGCCCGATGGATGGAATTTTGATGCCGCGCAATGCATTGAAAATTGGCAAAACTTTGCCGCGCATATTTTGGCGGAGGATCAAGATACGATTTTAGTTGTCACATCAAATGGTATTGCACGATTTGCGCCGCATCTTACCAATGATTTTGAAGGTTTTAAAAAGGCACATTCAATGAAATTATCAACAGGGGCGGTTGGTTTATTAAAATATGAAGATAATCAATGGCATGTTGTGGCATGGAATGTTAAACCTTAAACCATGGCAAATTATCTTTTTAAACGTTTACTATTAATGATACCAACCTTGCTTGGGATTATGTTGGTAAGCTTTATCATTGTTCAATTTGTTCCTGGTGGCCCTGTGGAGCGTATGATTTCACAATTACAAGGCCATGGCGTAGAAGCCACAGCACGATTTGGCGGCGGCAGTGGTGGCGCAGATGCAAGCGCAGGAGCCGCCAGTCAATCTACTGGACAATCCAGTCAATATCGTGGTTCCCAAGGATTAGACCCCGAATTTGTAGCTGAATTAGAGGCGATGTATGGTTTTGACAAACCCGCCTATATCCGTTTTTTTGAAATGGTTAAAAATTATGCCACTTTTGATTTAGGGGAAAGTTATTATCGGGATGTGTCTGTTATAGATTTAGTTTTGGAAAAACTACCTGTGTCCATATCATTAGGGCTGTGGTCAACATTAATTATTTATATCATATCCATACCACTTGGGATTAAAAAAGCCGTAAAAGATGGTCAAAAATTTGATATATGGACATCGGCTGCTGTTTTTACAGGATACGCTATTCCTTCTTTTATGTTTGCCATTTTACTGATTATTGTGTTTGCAGGCGGGCGATATCTAGATTTATTTCCCCTAAGGGGACTAATCTCTGATGGGTGGCAAGATTGGCCATGGTGGAAGATTACCTTAGATTATCTGCATCATATGGTTCTACCCGTAGCTGCCATGGTGATTAGTGGGTTTGCAGGGTTGACCATGCTGACTAAAAACTCTTTTCTTGATGAGATTAACAAGCAATATGTTTTAACCGCACGTGCCAAAGGATTAGCGGAAAAACAGGTGCTTTATGGGCATGTGTTTCGCAATGCGATGTTGATTGTCATCGCAGGATTCCCCAGCGCGTTTCTAGCCATATTTTTTACAGGATCATTATTAATAGAAGTGATCTTCTCCTTAGATGGGTTAGGGTTGCTGGGATATGAAAGTGTAATTAACCGCGATTACCCTGTAGTATTGGGAACTTTGTATATATTTGCTTTATTTGGTTTAATAACGACGTTAATAAGAGATGTTGTTTATGTAATTGTTGATCCAAGGATTGACTTTGACGCCAGAACAGTATAGTTTACGTAATATTTAATTTTGGAGGATTTTTAATGCCTATTACACCTGAATCAATATGTCCGTTATATGAACCCGCAGCGAGTGGAGATCCATCTGCTGTTCGTGCTGTTTTGGGTGCGGGCCCAGAAACTAAAATCTCTCCTGAAACAGCACGAATTATTGGTGAACAGCTTAAGAAAACAATGAAGCCACTATCAAACGATGGTATGTCATAATTTACTGTGGAACTTTTTATTTTCCCTAATGTTTTAAATTGACATTATGGTTACTGCCGCGTATTTTTTAAAAACATAATATCACCAAAGGTACATACCCATGAATTTAAAAAAAGTAACACAAAAATTAGCTGAAATTCGTGATCACGTTGGTGATAATGGTAAATTAACAGAAGATAATAAGACCGAGCTAAAATTATTGGTTGCTGAAACCATTAAAATCGCACAAGAAAAATCAAAAAAGAAAAATGCCGTTATGGCTATGCCTGACTTTGACAACATTATTGTTCATAATGATAATCAATCACTCAGTAGCGATCAAAGTTTTCGTTTAAGCCTAGTTGAAAAAACAGGGACAGGCAGCCACCTTATCCATTAAATGTTTTGATATAGCGAATTATTTTCGATACGTTATATCTTATGATTTCATTATCCCCCATCACCAAACGTCGTTTATCGCAATTTAAAGCGAATAAGCGTGGCTATTGGTCGTTTTGGATATTTTTGGTTTTGCTAATTTTATGTATCGGGGCAGAATTTATTGCCAATGATAAACCGCTTTTACTTAAATATAATGGCGCACTTTATACCCCTGTCTTTCAAAATTATCCTGAAACTGAATTTGGTGGTGATTTTGAAACCGAAGCTGATTATCGTGACCCCTATGTTGCCGAATTAATCGAAGCCAATGGATGGATGGTTTGGCCACTCATTCGTTTTTCATACGATACCATTAATTATAATTTGCCCAGCCCCGCGCCCTCCCCGCCCACAATGGAAAATATTATTGGCACAGACGATCAAGGGCGCGATGTTGCCGCGCGGGTGATTTATGGATTTCGAATTTCAGTTTTATTCGGGCTTGCTCTGACGATTATAAGTTCAATCATCGGGATTACCGCAGGCGCATTTCAAGGATATTATGGAGGCAAGCTTGATCTTATCATGCAACGCTTTATCGAAGTATGGGCGTCGCTCCCCTCACTTTATATTCTTATTATTTTTTCAGCTATGTTTATCCCTGGGTTTTGCACATTGTTGTTTATCCTTCTGTTATTTTCATGGGTTAGCCTTGTTGATGTGGTGCGTGCTGAATTTCTTCGTACCCGTAATTTCGACTATGTGAAGGCGGCAAATGCCTTAGGGGTTTCAAACCTGACAATTATGCGCCGCCACGTTCTACCCAATGCCATGGTGGCAACATTAACCTTAATGCCATTTATATTAACGGGGTCAATTACCGCGCTTACTTCGCTTGATTTTTTAGGGCTTGGGTTGCCCCCTGGTTCTGCCTCCTTAGGTGAATTATTGGCGCAAGGGAAAAATAATTTACAAGCGCCATGGCTTGGAATTACTGCTTTTTTATCGCTTGCTATTATGTTATCGCTTTTGACCTTTATTGGGGAAGCCGTACGCGATGCCTTTGACCCTAGAAAGACAAACCTATAAAACTAATCTATAAGATAAATTTACAATTGACAGAACATTATAAAACAGGCTTATTAGTATTTATGAATATAGCAATCGCTCAGAATAACCCACGACGACGCAGCAATTAACAATATTGCCGGTGGAACGTTTGCCTGTTCTTATCCTATCATAGATATCTAATTTTCTTCCGGCCTTTCATATCATATAAAAAGGTTTAAAATTTAGGATGTCAAAAATCAAAGTTTCCATTATCGGCGTTACAGGGTTCACAGGAATGGAATTGCTGCGTTGTTTGTTGCAACATTCCGAGGTTGAATTTAAATATTTGGTATCGCGCCAACATGAGGGGACAGAATTAAAGACACTTTTCTCGCGCCTTACTCATATTGATGGATTACATATTACAAATACCGATCATGATACGGTTGCCAATGAAAGTGATATTGTCTTTTTGTGCCTTCCCCATAAGGCCGCCCAAGAAGTTGCTCCAAATTTTTTGGGCAAAACAAAAATTATTGATTTTTCCGCTGATTTTCGTTTGAAAGATAAAGCAACTTATGAGCGCTTTTATGATATCCCTCATCAGCATGAAGATTTGTTAAACGGTCAATTCGTTTATGGCTTACCAGAAATTTACCGTGAAGATATTGCAATGGCAGATGCGGTCGCGAATCCCGGCTGTTTTGCTTTGCTTGTACAGCTTATGCTTTACCCTTTAAAAAATAAGATGAAAAGCGCAGATGTCATCGCTATTTCAGGGACATCGGGCGGTGGCCGAAGCGCGCGTGATCCTGTTGATCATCCTTACTGTGCACAAAATATGCGTAGTTATCTTATAAATGCACATCGACATACCCCTGAAATTTTAGCCACCAGTGGTTTGGATGAAAAAAAATTTAATTTTGCCCCTACCGTTGGCCCTTTTTTAAGAGGTATTTTTGCCACCGCCTTTATTAATTGCGATACCCTACCAAAAGAAAATATTTATAATTGTGAGCCTTTTACACGAATGGTCGATAAAGTTGAATTAACAAATGTAGTGAGTACTAATTTTTGCGATATTAATTATACTCAAGGGCATGATGGGAAAATTATTGCCCAAGGTGCGCTTGATAATTTATTGCGCGGGGCATCGGGCACAGCCGTACAAAATATGAATATTATGTTTGGGCTAGAAGAAGGAAAAGGGTTGGATTTTAATACACCTTTCTATCCATAAAATATGATTGATACATTTAAAAAATATTATCGTAAATTTTTTGCCGAGAAACTTTTTATTATAAAAGTGAGTGGTAAAATTATTACGAACAAAATTGCACGTGAAAATTTAGTCAAAAATATTGCTGAATTTATCGCAGATGATATTAACATCTTGCTTATTTATGGGGGCGGGGATGCCATTGATGCCGCACTTTTACAAGAAGAAATTAAAAGTTTAAAAATTGACGGGCGGCGTATTACCCGTGCCGAAGATATAAGAATTATTAAAAAAACACTTGTTGGTGATTTGGGTTTTAAGCTTTTAGAAAGTTTTGTTAAATTTAAACTTCCCGCCAATGTTCTTAACGCCCTTCCCCCTCATTGGTCTTATGCATCGCAGCGCGCACCCCATAACAATACCATTCGCTATGATGGATCGCTCGAGGATATGGATAGCAACGCCATTCGGACAAGCTTTTTGAGTACGAATATTTGTGCTTTCCCTTGTCTTGCCTTAACAAATGATGGGACTACATTAAATATAAATGCCGATAATATGGCAATCGCCCTTGCCACAAAAACCAAAGCAGACAAACTTATTTTAATAAGTGATATTGATGGGGTAAAAATAGATGGTACAGTACAATCGGTTTTAAGTGCGAGGGAATGTAAAAGTTTGATTGAAAATAAAATTGCAACCGATGGAATGCAGGTTAAATTAGAAAATTGTATTTTTGCTGTACGAAATGGCGTGAAACGCGTCCATATCCTTAATGGTTTTTCTCCTAATGCCTTGCGGGATGAAGTTTATAGTAATAAAGGGGTGGGTACGATGATTGTTTGTGCCGAAGAAAAAGAAAAATATCTGCAAAAAGAACTTGAAGGAAATTTATCATGACCCAAAAATCTATCAAAGAACGCACCGAAAATGCTATTATGCCTCTCTACCCCCCAAAGGGTGTGACACTAGAACGGGGGGATGGTGTTTACCTTTATGATGATACAGGCAAACAATATTTGGATTGTGCGGCAGGTATCGCGGTTAGCGCATTGGGACATAATAATAAAGCATATAACGATGCCGCGATTGACCAATTAAATAAATTTATTATGTGCGTCGGGTCATTTCCAACACTGCCAAAAATTAATGCGGCAGAATTATTGCTATCCGAATGCTGCGCCGAACAAATTTTCTTTTGTAATAGTGGCGCTGAAGCTGTAGAAGGCTCTTTAAAACTTGCGCGTAAATGGGCACATATAAATAAGGGGGAAAATTGTAAAGATATTATTGCTTTTGATTGCTCCTTTCATGGGCGTACTTATGGTGCGGTCAGTTGCACTTATAAATCAACCAAACAGCCTGAGTTTGGCCCTTATTTACCGGGGATTCATTTTGCCGAATTTAATAATTTAGAAAGCGTAAAAAACCTTATCAATAATAATATCTGTGCCATTATTGTTGAACCTGTCCAAGGTGAAGGCGGTATTCGCCCTGCAACGCATGAGTTTATGCAAGGGCTTCGTGATTTATGTGATCAGCATGAAATTGTTTTAATCTCCGATGAAATTCAGGCTGGAATGGGGCGTTTGGGTACGGTATTTGCCCATGATTATTATGATATTGAGGTGGATCTTTGCACGATTGCAAAAGGCATGGGGGGTGGTTTTCCCATCGGTGCCTTTTTAGGAAAGAAAAAATTTACCTCTGCCTTTGATGCTGGTGATCATGGAACAACCTATGGCGGCAACCCCCTTGGGACACGTCTTGTTTATGAGACGGTAAAACAAATTCGAGAACCCGAATTTTTACAAAATGTAGTGGACACAGGCGCGTATTTGTTGGAACAACTTAATCAATTAAAACGGGATACCAATTCAATCGAAGATATTCGTGGGATTGGATTAATGATTGGGTTGGATACGGTTTTTGATATAAAAGAAATTCTAGGCTCACTTTTGGATAATGGTTTAATTGCCACACAAGCGGGCGCAAAATCACTACGCCTTACCCCACCATTGATTTTTAATAAAGATCATGTTGATGAAGCGATTGAGAAAATTGGCTATGTTATTAAAAAGGCAGAGTTGGCATGAGTACCATAAAACACTTTTTAAATTTATCTGATTTTGATGAAAAAACTTTATTAGGTATCTTAGAACAAGCACATGTTTTAAAAGCGGAAAAATTTAATCCGCCACAAATATTTAGTGGTCTTTCTCTTGCGATGATGTTTGATAAATTATCCACCCGCACCCGTATGTCATTCGAGGTAGCAATGAAACAATTGGGTGGCCATTCCATTGTAATGAATCAAAATGATATGCAATTGGGTGGGGCGGAATCTATTGAAAGTACCGCCAAGGTTATGTCTCGTTATGTTGATGCTATTATGATCCGTATCAGTGACCATAATGCTTTGGAAGAATTGGCCAAATATTCATCTATCCCTGTCATTAACGCCATGACTGACCAATCGCATCCTTGTCAAATTATGGCAGATATGATGACGATACAAGAAAAATTAGGAACTGTTAAAGATAAAAAAATTGCTTGGTTCGGAGATGATAATAATGTAAGCAAAACATTTGAACAAGCCGCGGAAATTTTTGGATTTGACTTTATTATGGCGACACCATTTAACGATATATCAGCTGAAGATGCTGCAAAGGATGCTGATGCTTTGGTCACTGATACATGGGTATCACTAGGGCAAGATGGAAAAGCGATTGATAAATTTAAGCCTTATCAAGTAACAAAAGAATTAATGGCACGCGCAAATAATGATGCTATTTTTATGCATTGCCTTCCTATTCATGAATGGGAGGAAGTCACCGAAGACGTTGCAAAATCCCCCGCATCCGTTATCTATGATGAGGCAGAAAATAGGTTACATGCACAAAAAGCTATCCTAGCCTATTGTTTCGAAGAAACAGGTGTGACAGTTTAAATTTTGTAATAAGTTATTTAACGTTTCACTTTTTCTTCGACAATGTGTAAACGACAAAAAGTTTTAATATACCTTAAAAAAAGTAACAACAATGTCGAAAGAAAAAAGGAATAAAATAATGTCTAAAGGTAAAATCGTACTGGCGTATTCTGGTGGGTTAGATACATCTGTTATTTTAAAATGGTTTATTGAAGAAGGATACGATGTTGTCGCCTATATTGCCGATGTGGGGCAGGTTGAAGATTTTGATGCCGCCCGTCAAAAGGCAAAGGATATTGGTGCATGCGCGGTTTATGTTGAAGACTTAAAAGATGAATTTGTTTCGGATTACATTTTTCCTGCCATAAAATCCCAAGCGATTTATGAAGGACGCTATTTATTAGGCACATCTGTTGCCCGCCCCATTATTGCCAAACGCCAAATCGAAATCGCGGCAAAAGAGAACGCTCAATATGTATCCCATGGCGCAACAGGTAAAGGAAATGATCAAGTGCGTTTTGAGCTTTCTTACTATGCCTTGAACCCAGAAATAAAAGTTCTTGCGCCATGGAAAATGGAAAATTTCCTCACCCGATTTGCGGGCCGTACCGATATGCTTAATTATGCCGATCAACATGGTATTCCTGTCAAGGCATCACGCTCTAAACCCTATTCTGAAGATGATAATCTGCTCCATATTTCGCATGAAGCAGGCATTTTGGAAGACCCGAATGCGCCCTGCGCCGAGGATGTTTATTCTCGCTCGAATAGTATTAAAAACACTCCCGATACGCCAACGATTTTAGAAATTGAATTTAAACAAGGCCTACCTATATCCGTTCATAATAAAGATGATGGCAGTAAAATTAAAGGCGCGCTTAAAATTTTTGAATATCTTAATGACCTTGGAACCGAACATGGTATCGGACGACTTGATATGGTTGAAAACCGTTTCGTAGGTATAAAATCACGTGGCGTTTATGAAACCCCAGGTGGTGATATTTTATATAAAGCGCACCGTGATTTGGAAGGGTTAGTAATGGATCGTGAAGTCATGAAAATTCGTGATAAACTTTCCATTGATGTGGCGCATATGATTTATAATGGATTTTGGTTCGCGCCTGAATTTGACTTGCTGATGCATACAATGGATAAAGCACAAGAGGTTATAAATGGAATTGTCACAATTCAATTGTTTAAAGGCATGGCCTATCCCCTTGCTCGTACATCGCCTAATGCACTTTATGATCCTTTGCAATCTTCGATGGATGAAGAAGGCGGATATGATCAAAAAGATGCCGATGGTTTTATTAAAATCAATGCCGTTCGTTTAATGAATAATACTAAAGTTCATGGTGAAAACTGCAAAAATAAAAAGAAAGTCGCTTAATTTAATATGAGCAAAAACGATTCAAATAAAATGTGGGGTGGGCGGTTTGATTCTGCCCCTTCTGATATTATGGCACAAATTAATGCGTCGATTGATATTGATAAACGTTTATATAATCATGATATTATGGCCTCAAAGGCGCATGCCGATATGTTGGCGAAACAAAATATTATTGGTGATGAAGACAATCAAAAAATTCAAACAGGTCTAGATCAAATTTTAACCGAAATAGAATCTAAAGAATTTGAGTTTTCTATTGCGCTTGAGGACATTCACATGAATGTTGAAAGCCGTCTTAAAGAAATTATTGGCGATGTGGCGGGAAAACTTCATACCGCGCGTTCCCGCAATGACCAAGTGGCTACTGATTTTAAATTATGGGTCCGCGAGGCATGCGATATTATCGCCCAAGAAATTGAAACATTTCAAAAAACACTCACTCACATTGTTGAGAATAATGCCGACGTTATTATGCCCGGCTTTACCCATTTGCAAGTGGCGCAGCCTATATTATTTTCAACCCATATGATGGCATATCATGCCATGATGGATCGTGATAAATCCCGCATTAAAGATTGCCGAAACCGTCATAATACGTCCCCCCTTGGCGCGGCGGCAATGGCAGGAACAGGATTTCCTATTGATCGCCAAGCCACGGCAAACGCATTAGGGTTCGATAATATTGCCGAAAACACAATGGATGCAGTGGCAAGCCGCGATTTCGCAACAGAATTTTTATTTGTTTGCGCACAAACGGGATTAAATCTTTCACGCTTGGCTGAAGAGATTATAATTTGGAACACCCCACAATTTGGATTTATCACCTTGAGTGATGAATGGAGTACTGGAAGCTCAATCATGCCACAAAAGAAAAATCCGGATGCGGCAGAATTGGTTCGTGCAAAAACAGGGCGTTTGAATGGAAATTTACTACAACTAATGACCGTTCTAAAAGCGCTCCCCATGTCATATAATAAGGATTTACAAGAAGATAAAGCGGCAGTTTTTGAAAGTTTTGATACTCTTATCCTTTGCCTGCGTGCATGTAACGGAATGGTGGACACCATGACAATTCATAAAGATCAAATGTTTGAAGCCGCACAAAGTGGATTTTCAAACGCGACAGAGATTGCCGATTGGTTGGTGCGCACGCTTAATATGCCTTTTCGTGATGCGCATCATATTACAGGGCAAATTGTTAAAATAGCCGAAGATCAGAATTGCCGCCTTGATGAATTATCATTAGATAATATGCAAAAAATTGAGCCTAGAATAACTACTGATCTTATAAAGGCTTTAGATATACGAAATATTGTTCAAAATAGACAAAAATGACCTTTTAGTGACATTTGTTTATTTAATGGAACAAAACATCATTTCAACCATTTGTTAAACATTCAATCATTTTAAAAAAGGAAAAAAAATGTTTAACAAATTTCTAGCACTGACTGCCGTTTCTGTATTGGCAATGGGTTCTGTATCTGCACATGCGGGCGACTATGGTAAATCACATGGTCATGATAATAACATGGCAGACATCGAAACCAGCGCAGGTGGCGATAAATACGCAAAATCAAAATTAAATATCGTTGAAACAGCAAGCGCAAATGATAATTTTGATACTCTTGTAGCCGCAGTAAAACAAGCTGAGCTTGTGGATGCACTTTCTGCTGATGGTAATTTTACCGTATTTGCCCCAACTGATGAGGCATTTGAAGCCGTAGATGAAGATACATTGGCTAATCTATTAAAAGATGAAAACCGTGCGGATCTACAAAATCTATTAAAATTCCACGTTGTGCCAAGCAAGATTAAAGCAAAAGACATTGCAATGGGAACAACACGCGTTTCAACATTACAAGGAACAGAAATTGAAATTATTCGTACCGCAGATAAAATCACTGTCGATGGTGCAACTGTTGTAATGCCTGACGTAAAAACATCAAATGGTGTTATTCACGCTATTGATGCGGTTGCAATGCCAGAATAAGAGTAAAACTCTTATACATAATTTTATTAAAAGCCCTTTTATAAGGGCTTTTTCTTTTTATAATATTCGGATAAGCTTTGTTTCATGAAAAAACTGCTCAGCGTTAAAAATCTTGATGTTCATTTCAAAACATCGGAGCGTGATTTTCACGCTGTAAAAAATGTTTCATTTGATGTGAATGAGGGGCAAACTGTTTCATTAGTGGGAGAGAGTGGATCTGGTAAATCTGTTACTGCCCTCTCCATTATGCAATTGCTTCCCTACCCTCTGGCACGGCATTCCCCAAATTCAAGTATAAAATTTAATGGCGAAGAACTTATTGATAAGAATGATGGGTTTATGCGCCATATTCGCGGTTCACAAATTGGAATGATTTTTCAAGAACCGATGACCGCACTCAACCCCCTGCATTCGATTGAGCGACAAATTGGCGAGATTTTACGCCTTCACCAAAATATGAGCGAGAGTAAGGCACGCGTCAGGGTTAAAGAATTACTTGATATGGTGCAATTGCCAAAAATGAAAGATCGTCTATCTGCCTATCCTCACGAATTATCGGGTGGCCAACGCCAACGGGTTATGATTGCCATGGCGCTTGCCAATAATCCAGAATTACTTATCGCAGATGAACCGACAACCGCGCTTGACGTTACTGTCCAAGCCGAAATTTTGGAATTGCTTGAAGATTTACAAAGTAAATTAAACATGGCGATGTTAATGATTACCCATGATTTAAGCATTGTTGAAAAATTCTCAGACCATGTTTGTGTGATGCGCCATGGTAAGATTGTTGAACAAGAAAGCACGAAAAAACTTTTTGCGACACCGCAAGATGGCTATTCGAAAATGCTGTTAGGCGCCATGCCAAAAGGTGTGGTTTTGGAAGGAAATAAAAATGCGCCTGTCATTATTTCTGGCAATACAGTTAAAGTGCATTTTCCATCAAAAAAAACATTCTGGGGGAAAACATCCCAATGGGTGAAAGCTGTTGATGGTATAGATGTCGAAGTAAAAGCAGGCCACACATTGGGTATAGTTGGGGAGAGTGGGTCTGGAAAATCCACTTTAGGATTTGCCTTATTGCGACTTCTTTCGTCAACGGGCGAGATAAAATTTAATGATATTGAGATTTCAAATTTAAACCGTAAAGAAATGACCCCCTTGCGTGAAGATTTGCAAGTGGTCTTCCAAGATCCATTTAGCGCCTTGTCCCCCCGCATGTCGATTGCCGATATTATTGGTGAAGGATTAAAAGTGCATCAATCCAATTTATCCGCCAAGGAGCGCGATGATCGCATTGTAGAGATTTTAAAAGATGTCCACCTCGACCCCCAAACGCGTCATCGTTATCCGCATGAATTTTCGGGTGGTCAACGTCAACGTGTGGCTATTGCCCGCGCTATGGTTTTGCATCCCAAATTTGTTGTTTTGGATGAGCCAACATCCGCATTGGATGTATCTGTTCAGATTGAAATAATTAATCTGTTACGCGAATTACAGCAAAAACATAATTTAGCCTATTTATTTATTAGCCATGACCTACGCGTTGTCCGCGCCATGGCACATGATTTGATTGTCATGAAAGAAGGTAAAATTGTTGAAAGCGGCAATGCTGCTCAAATTTTCTCCAACCCTCAACAGCCATATACTCAAAAGTTATTACAGGCCGCTTTAAATTTAAAAGCAAAAGCTTCATAATTTAATAGACATAATACTATTTTTTGGGATATAAGTTTTTTTATGTTTGTTTTTCCAAATTTGAAAATTATTGCTGTTGCCCTTACTTCAATTTATGCATCATCCGCAGTTGCGCAAAATGATATATCAACACCTATCCCTGTAGATAATCTTTCTGATTCTGAATTAGAAGAAAATTTACGGAGCGTTTTAGGGGTACAAATCAAAATTACTGTTGATGGTAAAGAAGGACCAATAGATTTTTTTACATTTAATTGTGAGCATCCTATTGAAGATACTGTGAATAATTTTCATCAAAGCTTGGATTATAACGGTCAAGAAATGCAGATTACAACGCGCGCATTTATTTATAATCACCAAACGCGCGAATATGATGGTACGGCTTCTATTATATTTGGTGATCCATTTACAATCCCTAAAGATTTAAAGCCTCTGCCAAATTATAGCGGTGGACAAAATCTGCTTCGTGACAGTTTTGTTGCAATTGCCGAAGATCATTTGCAAGATTTGTTCAGTAGTGGATATATCCATTATTCAAGGCCACCCCCCGAATGTGCATTGCTTATAGGCTAATCACCCCTTGCATTGCCATCACGGCGGGGATCGGCAGCGCCAATTTTTAAATCTCCAATTATTTGAATTGCAGTCAAACCACTATTCATTTCACCCACCAATACGGGATGGCCAAAATCTTTTAATGGTTTGGCAAGGTTAATCCCTTTCATCTCTACCTCCAGTTTTTTACCGCGATGTAAAATATGGGGCATGGTAATGCTATCTTGAATATCCATGTCCCAATCAATAGCGGCAATAATTCGTTGTAAAACATACCCAATAATCCTACTCCCCCCTGCCGATCCTACAGTCATATAAGGGTTTCCTTTTGGGTCAAAAACAATAACAGGCGTCATAGAAGATAGGGGACGTTTGCCACCTTCCACCCGATTGACAATCAGCATTCCTTCCCCATTGGATGCATCAAAAGAAAAATCGGTAAGCTGGTTATTTAGCAAAAATCCGTCCACCATAATATGCGACCCGAATGCATATTCAATAGAAGATGTCATTGAAAGAATATTACCATATTGATCTATTATTGATATATGGCTTGTACCACTATCCTTAACCGTACCATCAGGAATTTGTTTTTGGTCATTCCATCCCATAGGCACGCCATGATTTATTTCCATTAATGCTTTGTCAGGATTGATAAGTGCGGCACGTTTGGCAATATAATTTTCTTGAAGCAATAATATATCAGGCGTTTGAACAAAATCAGAATCCGCCATATATTGGTTTTTATCGCTAAAGGCCAGACGGCTAGCCTCAGCTATCAGATGATATGATTTTGGGTTGTCTTTACCCAAAGATTTTAAATCAAAATTTTCTAATATCATTAGCGTATTAAGAAGGGTTAATCCCCCACTTGAAGGTTGCCCCATAGAACAGATTGTATAGTCACGATAAAATCCACACACAGGAACACGCTTTTTCACTTTATAGTTTGAAAAATCTTCAATGCTTAAAAGGCTTTTATATAATCGTGCCTTTGCGACAATATTTTGGGCGATATCGCCGTTATAAAAATTATTAGATTTATTATTGCTTAAATCTTTTAACGTTATTGCATATGCAGGATTATTCATTTTACGGCCAGCGGCAATGACGTTCTGACCATCAGGATAAAAATGCAAAAATGTTTTGGTGTCTTTTTGAAATCTTGGGCGTTCCTCAACAAGCATTTTATGCATTCTATCAGTGACGATAAACCCTTGTTCTGCCAAATCTATGGCAGGGGTAAAAAGATTTTCCCATTCCAACCGGCCATAATTTGTATAAAGCGTTTCCATTAATTTAGGGATGCCCGGCACACCAATGGCACGCCCACCAATGGCGGCTTCAAAAAAGCCCATGGCTTTACCCTCTTTTTGAAATAAATAACGCCCCGCTGTGTCAGGTGCCGTTTCACGCCCATCATAACTATGCAATATCTGGTCTGCTGCATTATAATAAAGGGCGAAACCACCCCCTCCTAAGCCACTAGATTGTGGTTCAACCAAACCCAATACGGCTTGAGCGGCAATACCCGCATCAGCGGCTGTTCCGCCCTTATTTAAAATATCATAGGCGGCTTTGGTTGCATCGGGATGTGCGGTCACTGCCATAATCTTCGATCCGACTGCAAAATTAGTTTGTTGCATCACTCCCCCCCTTTCAGGGGCAAGTGGTCTATCTTGCGCTAAGGCAGGTGATATAAAAAGCATAACCAGCATGGGTATAACAAAAATGAGAAAATTTATGGTTTTTGTGCTATACTGCATAATCTTATCTTTTTTCTTGCGTTAATTGGTACTTCCCTGTACCAAAGACGCTGAAGTTATACCATTTTTGGTATGAATGATAAAGTTTTACAAATACGTGGAAGGCGGTGAATTTAGTTTGGTAAGTGTTTCAGTACGGGATAACAATGTCGATCAGGCCTTGCGTGTCTTAAAGAAGAAGATGCAGCGTGAAGGAATCTTTCGTGAAATGAAAGAACGTCGTGATTTTGAAAAACCTTGTGAAAAACGTAAACGTGAAAAGCAGGAAAATATCCGCCGCTCTCGTAAAGCAGCCCGTAAAAAGGGTGACTACTAAAAATTCATTACGCTAATAATTATTTCTAAAACCGCTTTTTATTAAGGCGGTTTTTTTATAGAGGCATCGTCGCATTTTTCAGCCAGATATTCTCATCTTCGTCTAACAATGGAGATAATATTTCCAAAACATTTTTATGATATTGGTTAAACCAGCTAATTTCATTTTGATTTAATAACTTTTTATCAATTAAGTTTTTATCAATGGGCGCAAGCGTAATGGTTTCAAAAAATAACTTATCTTCATTTCTTTTTGTAAGGATTAGGTTTTCAATACGTATTCCAAATGCCCCTTCTTTGTAATAACCAGGCTCGTTCGACAGTATCATTCCTTCGGCGAATGGCTTTTCGCCTTTTGGACTTAAGGATGATGCTTCCTCGTGGACTGATAAATAACATCCAACACCATGCCCTGTTCCGTGGGCGTAATTTAAACCCTGTTTAATTAAAGGTGCGCGTGCTAGCGCATCAATATGTTTGCCCAATGTATCAGCATTAAACTTGGCAGATGCCACAGCAATATGCCCTTTTAAAACCAGCGTGTTGCATTTTATCATTTCATTATTTGGCTGACCAATGGCAATGGTGCGCGTGATATCCGTTGTCCCATCTTCATATTGCGCGCCACTATCAAGAAGCAAAAGATTGCCTTTTATAATTTGTTTGTTTGAATTTTTATCAGCGCGATAATGAACAATCGCACCATTTGATCCGAACCCTGCGATGGTGCTAAAACTTGGCTCTTTATATTTTGGTGATAATTGCCGAAAATCCTCTAGCTTTTCCTCAACCATAAGTTCGGTTAAAGTTTCACTTTCTTTGTGGCTATCAAACCATTTTAAAAATCTTACCATCGCAACACCATCCCGAATATGGGCATTTTTCATGGCCGTTTGTTCAGCTAGATTTTTGCAGGCGCGGGGGTGAATAACAGGATCATCCCCTTCTATAATATCCACGCCATGTTTATCAAATGCATTTTTAAAATAGATGCTCGATCGTTTAGGGTCATACCAAATTGTTTGCCCTTTTAAGCTGCCAATATAATCTTCAATTTTTGCAGGGTTTTTAAAATTAACAATCTTAGATAATGCCAATTTTATTTTATCTGTGATTTTTATAGGATCAATGAACCATTGCGCTTTGCCTTGTTGGGGTAGAATTAAAGTTGATATGGCAACGGGAATAAATGGTAAATCGGCCCCCCGAATATTAAGCAACCATGCAATTGAATCATTTTGGGTAAATAAAATATTATTGCATTTTTCATGCGTTAAAAATTCTTGGAACAACGCGATTTTATCCAAACCACTTTGCCCTGCAAATTTTTCATCAAATAAAAAGACCTCTCCTTTTGGCGGGGCGGGTTGATCATGCCAGATATTATCAATTAAATTGGGATAAATGGCTTTTAATATCCATCCTTCATTTTCTAAGTTTTCAATAAAATCAGGGGTATGTAATTTTGAATAATATCCAATAATAATATCCTTATCAGCCTTACTTGATAACCATTCTTGCGGGGTTATTTTTTGGGAGTTAACGGCTTCAAAAATTTTTGTGTCTATTTGCTGTTGCATTTGAATGGTATATCGCCCATCACTTATAACGCAGGCATCATCTGATAACACGATTGCCATTCCCGCTGACCCTGTAAACCCTGTCAGCCATTTTAACCGTTGAGCATTACAAGCGACATACTCCCCCAAATATTCATCTGTCTGAGGAACAAGAAACGCATCCACACCACTTATGGTCATTTCAATACGCAATTGAGCCAGTTTTTCAGATGGGGTTAGATCGGTCATATTCGGTTCTCTTTATCCTCGTTCAAATTATTTGTTATTAAAATGAATAAATTGACGTTCGCATTTCGTCCTTTTAAGATAAAGATAAGATAATTTTCATGCAACCAGATTAAATCTTTATGTCTAACCCATCATTTAAACCCATTCGCAAAGCTGTGTTCCCTGTTGCAGGTTTGGGAACGCGTTTCCTTCCCGCGACCAAGGTAATGCCAAAAGAAATGTTACCAATTGGCGATCGTCCGCTTATCCAACACGTGGTCGAAGAAGCCAAAGAGGCAGGGATAGAAGAATTTATTTTTGTCACAGGACGCCATAAAAATATGCTGGAGGAGCATTTTGATTATCAACCCGAATTGATAGAAACCCTGAAACTACGCGGTAAAGAAGATACATTGGAGCAAGTGCGCGATTCTGTCATGCCCGAAGGAAGCTTTTTTCTAACCCGACAAGCCAAACCGTTGGGGCTTGGCCATGCCGTATGGTGCGCTAAAAAACTTATTGGGGACGAGCCTTTTGCGGTATTATTGCCTGATGTTTTAATGAAGGGGCAAACGGGATGCCTTAAACAAATGGTCGAAGTGTATAACGACCATGGCGGTAATATCATTTCATTAAAAGAAACACCTGAAAAAGATATTCATAAATATGGGATAGTCAAAACGGGTGAAACCCATGGTCATGCTGTTGAAATAAAAGATGTTATTGAAAAGCCAAACGCTAAAGATGCGCCATCAAACCTGTCAGTGGCAGGACGCTATATTTTACAGCCCGAAATCTTTGAGCATCTTGAACGGTTTGAGCGCGGCGCTGGCAATGAGATTCAATTAACTGATGCAATGACCAAACTTATACCAACTCAACCTTTCCATGGTGTGTGCTATGAAGGTCAAATGTTTGATTGTGGTGGGCGTTTGGGTTTTGTTGCTGCCAATATTGCCTATGGCTTGGATGATTTAGATATCGCCAAGCCTTTACAAGAAATTTTAAACACATACCAACAAGGATGAAACCTTTCTCATGAATATGAATAATAATAACAACAAGCATACCGCCGCTGTTCTCGAACTTCTCGCTTCTCGAATCTGCCACGATATCATCAGTCCAGTGGGTGCCATTAATAATGGTATTGAGCTGATGCAAGAACTTGGCCCCGATGGTATTGAAGATGGGCTTGAATTGGTGGGATATAGCGCGGAGCAATCAGCGGCGAAGCTTTCCGCTTTTCGTCTGGCTTATGGTGCAGGGGGGCGTGACCCGCATATTAAACCTGAAAATGTGCAAAAAATATTTGGTGAATTGGTGCGCGCCGAAGGCAAAATTTCCCAAGCTTGGGACCCTTTTGGAAAATTAGGGCCCGACCCCCTTCCCCCCGGCTTTTGTAAAATCTTAATGGGGGCAATGATGTTGGCTATGGAGTCACTACCAAAAGGGGGGTATATTTCTGTGCGTCCCCATGGTGATAATGCGACCCTAATCATTGCTGAAGGAGAAGGAGCCGTAATCCGCGAAAATGTTGAAGCCGCTTTAAAATTAGAGTTATCGCCCGATGACCTTGATCCACGATTGGTACATCCATACGCTTTAAGCGTAATTGCCGATTCTTATGATTTTAAAATCTCCCTCAAATCCCAAGCTGAAGGGCGCATTGAATGGTTGATTGATTGTCCCGTGGCTGAAGGGGAACAAAAAGAGCCTGAAACATTATAAACAATAAAATATGAATGGCAATTTAAGCATAAATTACACTTAAACCTTGCCTTTCCTCAATCATGCGGTATAAATCCATCATTCTTTTTAACAATAAATAATGGATATATAATGTCTGATGCCGCATTAAAACAACCCTCCCCCGCCATGATTAAAGATCCAAAAGCTGTGAAAATTAAACGCGCACTTTTATCTGTATCTGACAAAAAAGGGCTTGTTGAATTTGCTCAAAAACTGAATGGTTTTGGTATAGAAATTCTTTCCACTGGCGGTACGGCAAAGTCCATTAAGGAGGCAGGTATTGATGTAAAAGATGTGGCAGAGCATACAGGATTCCCCGAAATGATGGATGGCCGTGTAAAAACTCTCCATCCAAAGGTTCATGGTGGTATTTTATCTCGCCGCGATAACGAAACCCATGTTAAGGCACAAAATGACCATGATATTGGTGATATTGATTTGGTTGTGGTCAACCTCTACCCTTTTTCTGAGACCGTTGCAAAAGGCGCGGATTATGATACTTGTATCGAAAATATCGATATTGGTGGGCCTTCGATGATTCGATCTGCCGCTAAAAATCATGAGTTTGTCACTATTATTACTGACCCCCAAGATTATAATGATGTGTTAGAAGATATGGCGACCAACGGTGGATCAACCACTTTTAAATTGCGTCAAAAATTGGCGGCAAATGCATTTGCATTGACAGCTACCTATGACAGCAATATCTCAACTTGGTTTGCTAAGACATTGGAAGAAAAAGATTTTCCACGCCGCATAAGCTTTTCAGGCACGTTAAAGCAAAACCTTAGATATGGTGAAAATCCTCATCAAAAAGCTGCGCTTTATCTGGTTGATGGTCATGATCGCATGGGCGCAGCACTTGCCACTCAAGTACAAGGTAAAGAGCTTTCCTATAACAATATTAACGATACAGATGCCGCATTTGAATTGGTCGCAGAATTTGACGCAACCAACTGTTGCAATCATCAAGCATGCCAATCCATGTGGGGTGGCGCGTGCGGACAATATATTAGAGGCTTATGAAGCTGCGCTTCGATGTGACCCAGTAAGTGCGTTTGGTGGGATTATTGCCTTAAACCGTACTTTAACGGCAAAGGCGGCAAAACGCATTATCGAAACGTTTAGTGAAGTGATTATCGCCCCCGATGTGGAGGCTGCCGCGCTTGAAATTTTAAAAGCAAAAAGCAATATTCGCGTTTTAACAACGGGTGGAATGCCTGATATTCATGAGCAACGCAAAATGGTGACCCGCGTTGCAGGGGGATTATTGGTGCAGGATAATGATTTTGGCGTCATTTCGCGTGATGATTTAAAAGTTGTATCGGAGCGCGAACCGACTGAAGAGGAGCTAGATGATATGCTTTTCGCTTTTAAAGTGGCTAAACATGTGAAATCAAATGCTATTGTTTATGCCAAAGATGGTGCAACCGTTGGCGTGGGTGCAGGCCAGATGAGCCGTCTTGATTCCAGCCGTATTGCCGCGAGAAAGGCGCAAGATGCCACCGAAATGGCAGGATTAGAGACTTTATTGACCAAAGGGTCAGTGGTCGCTAGTGATGCGTTCTTCCCCTTCGCCGATGGACTGATTGCCGCCGCCGAAGCGGGTGTGACTGCTATTATTCAACCCGGAGGCTCGATTCGAGATGAGGAAATCATCAAAGCCGCCGATGAACGCGGCCTCGCCATGATTTTCACTGGAATGCGGCACTTCCGCCACTAAAATAGCAAAAAAAGCTGAAAAGCTTTTTTAAAGAGCCTCCGTCGCGTAAACGCGACTCGGCCGACACTGTTATTTTTAGAGCGTCCTAATATTTACGCGTATGACAACTCTTATAAAAAGCCTCAGGCGTGCAAACACGCTACGGCCACATTAATTTAATATTGTAGTATTCGACCAGATGCAGCGTAGGTCGCCTGTGACCTTGAGCAAAATAAACAAGCCAAATTTGCATTTATTCCCTAAAATTTTATATGATCTTAATATCCCGTTAACTTTGTTTCCATATAATAGGGGCAAGACACAAGAATTATGTAACCAAAAGATATTTGTTTACGAATATATTTATAAGAAACAATAAGATTCTCGCAAAATAGAACAAAAAGTTAAAACAACTTAACATACTGATTTAAAATAATAATTAAGCATAAATTGCAATTTAAACAAGATTTTCAGTATATTAGGGTAAATAAGAAATAGTCCATAGAGGGACAGAAGTAGGAGAATAAGATGGGAAGATTTTTAAGTAGTACAGCTTTAAGCACTTTTAAAAGTGGCTTAAGCTTTTTTACTAATAAGACTTCAACTATGAAAGAAGCTGTTAGAACAGGTAGAATGACACCTGATGAAGCACTGGATGAACTTGGTAAGAGCAGTGGTTTCTTTGGAAAAGTTTTGAAATGGGGTGGCATAGGTGCTGTAGGAGAATTTGCTGTAAATGGCACTGATGGTATTGTTGGCGGAGCGTTGAACACCGCTTGGACTGAAGTAGGTAAAATTGAAGCTGAGCAAAACGCTATTGGAGGCTGGCATTCATTATTGAAAAATTTACAAGAATTTTTATACATGATTGGTGTAGAGTGGGAATATTTAGATGGTAAACTCGAAACGCACGGCAAAAAAAATAGTACTTTTACAGATATTAAAACAGATATTACTCAAGATGGTCAGGCTGGAATTTTAGAAAAAACAGCTAGAACAGTTGGACAACCCTTAAGTGGTCTAACTGGAATGGATAGTTTAACAGCAGGTATGACTACTGTAGGAGGGGTTGCCGCATATAAACTAGGCGGAGGTATTCTAAATCGTGCAAAAGGATTTTTTAGCGGATCAGCAGCTGCTGAAGCAGGATCTGTATCTGCACCTGCTTTAAAAGCTGGCGGTAGTGCTGGTGGTTTATTAAGTCGTATTGGTTCAAGTTTAAAAGGATTTGGGCGTTTTGGTAAAATTGCAACCATTGGTACGCTTGCAGCAGGCACAACTGTTGCAATGTCTGGCGGAGCAGAAGCATCAACTGGTGACCTAAGCGTTTCAAATGAAGAAGCAGCATCTGCTAATCCTTCATTAATTGAGAATGCAACAAATGGCGCACATGCCTTTGCTCATGGATTTGTTGAAGAAATCTCCACCACAGGTGCAGGACTTGCAGGTCATGTTGCAGACGCGGGTGACTGGGCATTTGGTAAGGTAGCTTCTGTCTTTGGTGCAGATACTGGTTTTGAAGATAGAAATCTTTCACAAAATTGGGCTGACAGTGCTCAAGGTCTTGCAGATAGTACATTGGGTGCTCCTGATTTATCTAGTGGATTTGCACAAGCAATGCACACTACAGGCGGCGTAGCCTCTTGGTTTGTTGGACCAATTGCATTTGGTGGAGCTAAACTTGCAAATGTAGGAGCCTCTGCATTATCCAAAACGTTTGCAGCAGCAGGTGCGGGTACAAGAGCACAAGGTGTAGCTGGATTTACAGGTGGAATAGCTGCTCCTGGAGTTGCATTTGCAACAGTCCCAACAGTAGGACAACCGTAATATAACTAACTAGACCTGCGGAAGAAATACCACAGGTCTAGTTTTATATAACTTATTGATTATTAAAGATAATTTATGTTTTTTTTGTAAATAATATAGTTTTTACCTATTATAAGATAATAAACAATAACAGTAATTTAAGGATTTAAAAAATGGCCGGTTCATCAGTAAGAGTGGAAAGTAGAGAGCGTATTGCAGCAGAAGCTGAAGCTACTCGTGCGGCTACTGTTGCAAATGCCCCTGAAATGGCGGCTGATCCTAGCACTGCTGGTCAGGCTACTTTAAGTTTTTCAGAAGCGTTAGGTATTGAAACAAAATCTTGGTGGAATCCACTTTCATGGACTGATGATAGTAAACTAGGAAAAACAGAAGTTAGAGAAGTTATTGGAAAAATGGAGCCAAATCAATTTCTTGATGCCATGGCAAAAACAACGGATAATCCAGAAGCTCAAAAAACAATTGAATTAATAAAAGAAAATCCAGAAATGGCAATTGCTCTTCGCGATGCTATTGCAAATGACGAAACAATGTTATCTGGTATGCAAGAAGTTTTAGGAGCGGATGGTGCCAGTGCAGATTTAGTTGCACTTAATACTGCTCTGGTTAATGATTTTCAAAGTGGTATTTTAACGGAAGTTTTAACCAAAATTGGTGATGATAGTAAAGATTTAGGTGGAGATGATATTAACTTTAGTCATTTAGAACGTCTTATGGATGCTCAAAGAATTGAGGATCCTGCTAAAAGAGACGCAGCTTTGCAAGCTTCATTAAGTGATATGAGTATTAATCCTGCGGCTCAAATTGATTTTATGCAATTTATATCAGATTTTTTTGAAAACCCTGAAAGAGCGATTAATAACCTTGTAAATGATTTAGTAGATGCAGGAACAATCGATCCAGAAATGGCAAATATGATCAAAGGTGTTGGAGCCTCTATTGGAATACCAACTGCCGCAGCTCTAAGTCCTTATGCAGATTATGTTAATAAATATGATATTGGTATGGAAACCCCAGGGCGAATTGCTAATGCAGCAGCTACATATGGGGCTGAGATGAGTGAAAGACATGGCGCTTCACAGGCTGAGTTAGATGCATCATCCGCGAGTATGAATGAGCCTGGTGCAGCACAAGCGGAGGCTCTAAGAACAGGACAACCACCTGTAGAAACAAGAGTTTCTTTCAATCCTGCTGCAACTGCAGAAAGTATGATAGAGGATGCCTCTACTATTACACAAGTTGCTGTTACTAGACAACCTGTCGCTTTTGATATTTAAAATTCTATAACATTACCCCCTCCCCCTTTATCTTAAAACTTAAAGGGGGAATTTTATTGTTTCCTATCCCATTTTTGTGTAGATAATATGCATGTCAAAAAACTCTGAAACACAGCCCCTTGCCCATATTCGTAATTTTGCGATTATTGCCCATATTGATCATGGGAAAAGCACGCTGGCCGACCGCCTAATCCAAACTTGTGGGGGGTTGGAGGAGCGCGAGATGAGCGAGCAAGTCCTTGACAATATGGATATCGAGCGCGAGCGTGGTATCACAATCAAGGCACAAACGGTGCGCCTTGCCTATACGGCCAAAGATGGGATTGAATACCAACTCAACCTTATGGATACGCCCGGACATGTGGATTTTGCGTATGAAGTGTCCCGCTCCCTCGCGTCTTGTGAAGGTTCCCTTTTGGTTGTTGATTCTACCCAAGGGGTGGAGGCTCAAACACTTGCCAATGTATATCAGGCCATTGACAATAATCACGAAATTGTTCCCGTTATCAATAAAATTGACCTGCCCGCTGCGGATATTGAAAAGGCAAAAGAGCAAGTTGAAAATGTCATAGGCTTACCTGCCGATGATGCCATCCCTGTATCGGGCAAAACAGGGGAGAATATTATTGATTTGCTTGAGGCGATTGTCACCAAACTGCCCCCTCCCCACGAAGGTGATCCCGAAAAACCCACCAAAGCCCTCTTGGTTGATAGTTGGTATGACACCTACCTTGGCGTGGTTATTTTGGTACGCGTTATTGATGGCTATCTTAAAAAAGGCCAGAAGGTTAGATTTATGGCGACAAAAGCGACACGAGAGATTGACCGTGTTGGTATGTTCACTCCCAAACACGTGATCCTCGACCAATTGGGGCCTGGTGAGATGGGGTTTATCACCGCATCTATCAAAGATATCAGTGAAACCCAAGTGGGTGATACAATCACGGACGAGAAAAAGCAATGTACTGAAAAATTACCTGGGTTTAAGCCGAGTGTGCCGATGGTTTTTTGCTCCCTCTTCCCCGCGGACGCAGGGGATTATGAAAAGTTACGCGATAGCTTAGGCAAATTGGCATTAAATGACAGCTCCCTTCACTATGAAACAGAAACATCCCAAGCCTTGGGATTAGGGTTTCGTTGTGGCTTTTTGGGCTTGCTTCATATGGAAATCATCCAAGAACGGCTTGAGCGGGAATTTGATTTGGATCTTATCCCCACGGCCCCCAGTGTGGTTTATAAAATCAACCTGACCGATGGCACACAGATTGAGCTTTATAATCCTGCCGATATGCCCGAAGTGCAGAAGATTGAAAGCATTGAAGAACCATGGATTAAAGCCACTATTTTAGTCCCCGATGAATATCTAGGTGGTCTATTACAACTTTGTGAAGAACGCCGCGGTGAACAGGTGGAATTAAATTATGCGGGAAATCGTGCTATGCTCATTTACCGCATTCCCCTTAATGAAGTGGTCTTTGATTTTTATGATCGGTTAAAATCAATCTCTCGCGGCTATGCTTCGTTTGATTATTCCCTTGATGGTTATGCGCCCAATAACTTGGTAAAGCTTGAAATTCGCGTTAATCAAGAATCTGTGGATGCATTGGCAATGATTGTGCATCGTGATGTTGCGGAAAGCCGCGGGCGGCAATTATGCGAACGCCTAAAAGAGCTTATCCCCCGCCAAATGTTTAAAATAGCTGTGCAGGCTGCCTTGGGCGGAAAAATCATTGCCGCAGAACATATCAGCGCGTTAAGAAAAGATGTGACCGCCAAATGTTATGGCGGCGATGTTTCTCGTAAACGCAAATTGCTCGACAAACAAAAAAAGGGAAAGAAAAAGATGCGCCAGTATGGGAATGTCGAAATTCCGCAGAGCGCGTTTATTAATGCGTTGAAAATGGGTGATGATCGGTGATTATGCATATAATAGACTTTTAACTTTTTTGTGATAATATAAGGAATGACTATGCAATTAAACATACCAGAAAAAAGATTAAATGAAATTAGAGCTCTAAATGATCTAGCTATAAAAGATCTTGAGGTATTTTTATCTGAAATAAGGAAAGAAAAATTTCAAGATATTTCAGAACTAGAAAGTAAAAATTTTTCTTTTTCTCAGCCTAATCTTAATAAAAAAAACCTTCAGAAAATTATAAGTGCTTTTCAAGGCTTATATTTTATTAGAGAATATTCAGGTGTTGAAACTGAAAAGTTAATTGAAGATTTGGCATATGAATTAAATGAGGATTATGACGAAACGTTCAAAGATAAATTTTTAACTGTTTTGAATAATGACAATATTAGGATATTAGTAAAAGCACATAGACTTCACTATGATAATGAAAGCTTATTCAGTAATTCACGAATTATTAGTGATATAAGACCTGTTTTTTCTTCAGACCCAAGTGAAATTCCATCAGATATGGTGGTTAATCATACTCTAAAATTATCTTTAACAAATAATGGAAAAGACAAAGAAGTTTATGCTTCTCTTGATGTAGAAGATTTAAGAAAATTGCAGAAGTCAATAAATCGAGCTATAAAAAAAGATAAAACTCTAAGAAAATTTTTAGGAGATATGGACTATGAGATATACGGCCAATGAATATGAATTTTCATACGAACGTTCATTTAAAAGTCAATTAAAAGAAAAGCATTTAGAACCTATAAAATATGAAAAAATTGAAAAACATAGAATAAAAAAAAGAAATGAAACAATTGAAAAGTTTTTTTCAAATTTAGATCTAGACAGTATTTCTATACAAAAATCAAAAGATTATTATGAATTAATGGTAAAAAATAATATTATTAATCCTGATTTGGACGAAAGTCCCAACAATGAAATAATATTTACATGGCAAAATAAAAATATAGGTATAGTAAGCATATTATTTGATAAAAAATCTAATATTAATTTTTTTGCTATAAAAGTAGGTAATAGCACTAATTATACTATGAAATCTAAATTTTTAAAACCTGAAGACACTCCAGATGAATTTATAGACTTTTTAAAGATGTTTTAATGCTACAAAAAGAAATTTTAAAGAACGAGAAACTTGCTAGAATTATATGTGCAAGCAGAAAACAAAAAAAATATCAAAAAAAAATTATTTATGATGCTGATAATGATAACTGGAATGTACAAGTAAGTGTTTTTTTAGATGATAGAAACCCATCTGAAATATCTGTCAATAAAATCACGACACTTGATCTAGAAAATTCTCATTATTTAGGCTTAGAGCATAAAAATGAAAAACAACCCGAATTAAAATATTATGGTTTTGCTCAAATAAATGCCTCTATTTGTTATGAACAAAACTGTATAATATTACAAGATGATTTAAAAGGATTGAAACCATATCATGCAAATATCATTTATCCCGAAGAACAAAATACTAGCAATCATGATATAGCAACAACACTAGCTTTTATCTCAGTTTTTGAAAAATATGATGGAGAATAACAATCATGCTAGAATTATTATTTATTTAATAATATATATTATTTTTACTACCACAAAATCGCCCTAATCATTCGCATAATATAATTTTTATAATTAAAATAAGGATACCCATCATGCGCTCTCTTATTCTTTCAACATTGGCGGTTGCCGTTATTGTTCCCTTTTCTTCGATGTCGGTAAAGGCACAGATGGAGGATCCGATTTTGACCCTTCCCGATGGGCAGGTGATTTTGAATATTAGTGCGACGGTACGCGAGGAAGTGGAGCAGGATTTGCTTGTCGCTACGCTACGTTATTCTGCCGAAAATACGGATGCGACCGTCCTTCAAAACGAAATTAATGAAGCCATGCAAAAAGCGGTCAAACGCACCAAAGAAGAAGACAAAGAGATAATTAAAACCAATACAGGCTCTTATAATGTGTATGAGCGTACCGATAATCGCACCAAGGAACGTAAATGGTTTGGGCAACAATCTATTACGATAAAATCGAAAGATTCCGAAAAACTTTTAAAATTAGTTGGTGATTTACAAGAATTAAATCTTAAAATGGTCAATTTAAATTATATCCTTGACCCTAAAACTGCTGTAAAAATTCAGGATAATTTGATGGAAGATGCGGTGATCGAACTATCAAACCGCGCCAACCGTGTCGCCAAAGCATTGGGTAAATCATCCGCAGAAATTCGTGAGTTAAACGCACAAAATCAAGGATATTTCCCACAACAAAGAAATTATGCGCGCAACGAAATGATGATGGCATCGGATTCCGTACAAATGGCAAAACCTGTTGCCGAAGCGGGCGAAGATACGATTAGTGTAACCGTCAATGGACGCGTTATTATAAAGCCATAACTTTTTTAAAAGCTCAGAGTCGCAAGCGAGCATTTTTTAGAAGCTCAGGGTCGCAAGCGAGCATTTTTTAGAAGCTCAGGGTCGCAAGCGACCTACGCTGCATCTGTTTAGGCTACATCTGTTTAGATTTTAGTATTAATAAAAAAGCCACTGTGTTGAAGGCGGCTTTTTTTTCTTGTTCTCTTTGTCTTTAGTTTTAGTCTAAAGACGCTAAAATCTCGCCACAGGCAATTCGTGCGCCTGCCGCGCCGCTTGGCTGACTCATATGATCATCTGCGCCTGCGTGGATTATGATGGATGATCCGTCTTCATCAAATAATGGCGCACGCCCCAAATCACTAATTTCATTATCTAAAGTTACGTGAACATTCAAAACACTCGTTGCGATTTTGCCATCTTTATCAGGGCTTAAATTAGGCATATCGCCAACATGCTGTCCTTCGGGGTGTTTCATACCATGCGCCTTATCAAATAAATTATAATGCCCGCCTGCATTGGAAAAAGTTTCGATGGGCGTACAATCGGCTGTTTCATGAATGTGAAACGCATGTTGAGATTCTGGCGTTAATCCTTCGACCTCTAGATATAATAAAACACCTGCCTTTGTTTCCGTTAGTGTGACGGTGCCAACCACTTCATCCGAATTATTTTTCATTTCAACAATTAAGGTTTTTTGATCCTTTGGTCCCAAATTAACCAATAATCCAATACCAATAAGGGTAAGGAAAACAACCGCGCTTATCACTATAATTTTTTTCATTTTTGAACTTTCTAGTTAGAATTAGGAACAGTATAGAAATCATGTCTAAAAACACAATGTTCTTTTTAATATTTTGACTATAGGTCATATAATTAGCTTATGTTAGAATCAAGTGTTATGGATGATTTAAAAGCCTCTCTTTTACGTGAAAAATTTACACTAACCCCCGAAAATAAAGGGGAAGAACCCATCATTGCGTTGAGCAATCGGCTTTCTATTCCCCTTGTTAGTCCTGATAAAATTGATAATGAAACCTTCATCATTCGTACTCAAAACATGCATAGCTGCGCGCGTATTGCCGCGGTTATTGTCAAAGAATTTACAGAAAAAGGAACATTGGCCAATCGCGCCCGTGATGTTCCCTGGAAATTATTATGGGATGATTGTATCAAAGGGTTCGAGCGTATTTGGAACCCCAATATCTGGGTTTGTATCTATCATAAAGGGCGTATCATTTACCAAGAAGGTGAGCATCATCCTTTCTTAGATATTATTGAACAATGTGATGCCTCTAATCTTAATAGCTACGCCCAATCTATCAAAATTGCGGAAGATATTTTTGCCCAAGCAGGGAAGAATATAACCATTGAATATGATTCAAACATTGCATTGGTCAGTCATATCACCCCTGATTTAGCCAAAGCAGGAATTATTGCGCGTGCCGCCACAGGGACAACCACCTTTAATTACACAACAAAACCTTTAAGTAACACGACACAAAAATTACATCCCTATACCTCCCTCACCGTTGCTGCGGCATTTTTGGAAGCAATACAATTGGCGTTCCAGGTTGGGTTTATGACACAAAAAAAAGAATTCAAGCTGATTGATAAATACTCCGAAGAAGATAAAAAACTGCACCGAAGCGTCACCCGATTAGGAAATTTAAACCGCGCCATCATAAACTATGAAAACAAGTTTGATGTAACATATCGTCCCGAACGTCCCGATTTTAACAAAATGAAACTTATGGCAATGGAAGCATCAACAAAAATGCTACAACCCCTTGTCGAAGAAAAAATAGCCGCGGGCGAAATTGACCCCAAAGGATGGGTTTTTTAATATTGACATAAATAATTATTATTGCTAATAAATTTTTTATGCAAAAAAGCCCACTTAAAAATGTTCCAAAATCTTTTAAAAGATTCCCTCGTCTTCCTACTATAAAAAAGCAAGTTTTAAGTTTTACTGAAAAACATGGTCGTCCACCCACACCAAAAGATGAAATGCTTGATAGTCCGATGGGTGTATCATGGCACCGCATAAATTTTCATCTTCAAGAAAAGAAAAATTTAAGTTTAGAAAAATTACATCACATGCTAATTGATGAGAAGGCTCATGCTCAAATTGATCCAAATGAAATCTATGCAGCAGATTACTTTAATCTTTGTGCACAAATTATTTTAAATTCTGCTAAGGCTACGCAAAAACCTAATATAGATAAAGTTATAGCTTTAATAGAACAACAAGCCGATTTTGATAGTGTTATAGAAACCACTTCATTATTCGATAGAGGAATTGTAGCGGACGCACAAATAATGCCATCACCACCGACATCAACCCGCAGTTTTTTAGAAGCAACAGGTTTGGTTAATCAAGATGGTGAACTTAATCTAAAACGAGCATCAACAAAAATTTCATCTATTCCTGATGTTTTAATTTAAAGTATTATGATGCCGCTAAATCACGTAAGACATAGTGTAAAATTCCACCATTTTTGTAATAATCAATTTCATCTAACGTATCAATACGTGATTTTAAAGTTACCTCTTGGGTATCGCCATTGGCACGGGTAATTTTCATCATCACTTTTTGATTGGGGGATAAATCTCCATCAAGCTCGGTTAAATCAAATGTTTCTGTCCCCTCTAAATTCAAGCTTTCCCGCGTCACCCCACCATCAAAAACAAGCGGTAACACACCCATACCAATAAGGTTGGATCGGTGGATACGCTCAAAACTTTCTGTAATAACGGCCTTTACCCCTAAAAGATTGGTTCCTTTTGCCGCCCAATCGCGCGATGATCCTGTTCCATATTCTTTACCTGCAATGACAACTAATGGTGTTCCCTCTTGCGCGTATTTCATGGCGGCATCATAAATGCTCATCTGCTCACCCGATGGGATGTGTTTGGTATAACCCCCTTCGACATCATCAAGCATAAGATTTTTAATCCGTACATTGGCAAATGTACCGCGCATCATTACCTCATGATTACCGCGGCGCGAACCAAAAGAATTAAAATCTTTTACCTCAACCCCTTTAGATTTTAAATATTCGCCAGCAGGGCCATCGCGTTTTATCGCCCCTGCGGGTGAGATATGATCTGTCGTGACACTATCCCCTAAAAGGGCAAGGGCGCGTGCATTTTCAATATTCCCTGTTTTATCTAAATCCATTGTCATTCCATCGAAAAACGTTGGATGTTTCACATAAGTAGAATTTTCTTGCCAATCATAGGTCTTACCACAATCACCCAATTTAATATTTTGCCATTCTTTTGTTCCTTTAAATACATCGGCATAGCGTTCTTTGAACATTTCTTTATTTAAACATTCTTCAACAGTTTTACGAATTTCTGCGTTTGTCGGCCATATATCTTTCATGAAAACATCATTGCCATCCGTATCTTGCCCCAAAGGCTCATTATACAAATCAATTTTCATCGACCCTGCCAAAGCATAGGCCACCACCAAAGGTGGGGAAGCAAGATAGTTCGCTTTTACATGGGGGGAAATACGGCCTTCAAAATTACGGTTTCCAGATAAAACACCACAAACGGTCATATCATTTTTTTCTATGGCAATACGAATAGGATCGGGCAATGGGCCAGAATTTCCAATACAAGTGGTACAACCATAGCCGACTAAATTAAACCCAAGCGCATCCAAATCATCTTGCAAATTCGCTTTCTCAAGATATTCCGTGACAACTTGAGAGCCAGGGGCGAGTGAGGTTTTCACCCATGGTTTTACTTTTAATCCTTTTGACAATGCATTTCGCGCCAATAATCCTGCCGCAACCATAACATCAGGATTAGATGTGTTGGTACAGCTGGTGATCGCGGCAAGAACAACATCCCCTTCATCAAGGGGGTAGGCCTGCCCTTCGGGTGCATCATTATTCATGGCTTCGGCCAATTCAATACGTTTATGGGCAGGGATTTGTCCTGCTTCATCAAGCAATTTGCCTTCTTCACCAATAGGATGAATTTCAAGATCACTGCCGATAATGCTATGAAATTCTTTGGCGGCATCGGTTAGCGCAATACGGTCTTGAGGGCGTTTTGGCCCTGCAATGGATGGAACAACATCTTGCATATCTAAACTTAATGTACTTGTAAATTCAGGATATTGCCCGTCTATACGCCATAGTCCCTGCTCCTTTGCATACGCTTCGACCAATTTAACGCGGTGTGGATCACGCCCTGTGAAATTAAGGTAGCGGATCGTTTCATCATCAATCGGGAAAAAACCGCAAGTCGCCCCATATTCAGGCGCCATATTCGAAATAGTGGCACGATCTGCCAAAGACATTGTGGCCAAGCCATCGCCATAAAATTCAACAAATTTCCCCACCACACCTTTCTTACGAAGCATCTGGGTCACGGTTAAAACCAAATCTGTTGCGGTGGCGCCCTCTTTTAATGCGCCTTCCAATTTAAATCCAACCACTTCAGGGATTAACATAGAGATTGGTTGCCCCAACATGGCGGCTTCGGCCTCAATCCCACCAACGCCCCAGCCTAAAATTCCCAATCCGTTAATCATTGTGGTGTGGGAATCCGTTCCAACAAGCGTATCAGGATAGGCAACAGTCATTCCGCTATCTTCTTCCTCGCCTGTCCAGACAGTTTGCCCTAAATATTCCAAATTTACTTGGTGGCAAATACCTGTACCCGGAGGAACAACGCGGAAATTATCAAATGCATCTTGACCCCAGCGCAGAAATTCATACCGTTCTCCATTACGTTCAAACTCGCGCTCAACATTGGTTTCAAATGCCATATCATGTCCAAATGCATCCACCATCACCGAATGGTCAATCACCAAATCCACAGCGGATAGCGGATTGATTTTTTCAACATCCCCGCCTAGTTTTTTCATTGCCTCACGCATGGCGGCCAAATCAACGACGGCTGGCACGCCTGTGAAATCTTGCATCAAAACGCGTGCGGGACGAAACGCAATTTCCTTTTTTGAAGATTTGTTTTTAAGCCAATCTGCAATGGCTTGTATATCTTCTGTTTTAACAGAACGGCAATCTTCATGACGCAATAAGTTTTCAAGGAGCACTTTCAACGAAAAGGGCAATTTTGAAATATCACCGATATGCTTTTCCGCCTCTTTCAAACTATAATAAGCATAGCTTTTCCCATCAATATCCAAATTTTTGCGAGTCTTAAGCGTATCTTGGCCAGTGCGTGTCATAATTTATCCTTTGAATAGTAAAAATGAAAATTCGATTATTATAATATCATGGTTTTTACACCAATATAAGCAACATAACGTATTGATATATAATAAATTCTTAAGATTTTTAAAATTATTATGAAATATGACCTAATTTTGCCATATTCTTGCGTCAAGATTAAAGAGTAATAAGAATATTTAGTATCTTTTATAAAAATTTAATTCTCGTCTCTCAATTTTACAAAGCCGTTTCCCTTCGTCAGGAAGCGGTTTTGTCTTTGATACTACTTTTTACCGTCTTTCTTTGGGGCAGCGTTTGCCAATTGATTCATATTCTTCAAAACTATCAATGGCTTGTTGGCGATCACGTCGTTCTAAATTCATACGGTCATTATATTTCTTTAAAACACCATTGAGTGCGTTTTGGATGTTTTGTTGTACCAATGAAATACGATCCAACTCGTAAGGGCCAAAAGATGCACCTTGGCTATTGACCGCTTGTTGCATGGCGCGGCCAATGATTTTTGTATATTTATTGACAATCAATTGATCCTCACGGACATGCTTATGCTCGTGCGCTAAAATTGCGTTATGCATACATGTTCCTTTGGCATACTCTGCCGCTACAAATACTGTTGGCTCTATATGAACACTAACATCGACAGATCGTATATATAAACACCCTAAATCAAGCGACATATATTTTTGATGTTCAAACCGCATCTCATGTTTTACTTGGATTGACCCACTCATCAAGCCGCTGACTTCGGTTTTATGATGTGGGCCGTAGGGGGAGATTGTATCGACATCGACAGCATTTAATTGCGCTTTGCGCTTTGAAAAATCATAACGCACTCGGCTTTTTGAAGGCAGAACATTAATTCTAGGGGCATTTCTGGTTTGGCAACTGATGGCTTGCCTTACAGGCTCGATCATCGGTTTATGTTGCGTGGCAAGCCAACCCGCCATTATTAAGTCTAATCCAAACACTGCTTACCCTCACAAAATCATATTTTTTATATCAATGCTTTTCATTATACATCAACTCGTTTAAAAAGTTGTTAAATTAATTGCATAGACCGCATGAGCGTAAAATTATAAAAGGGAAAAAATAATGGCTTTTACAATAGGACAAATTCTTATCTTACTGCTGGATATCTTCTTTTGGATTATCGTCGCGCAGGTGGTGATGAGCTGGCTGATCGCGTTTGGTGTGATGAACATACAAAACCCAAATGCGTATAAAGTAATAACAATTATTCAAAAAATCACTGATCCAGTTTATAAACCCCTTCGAAAAATTATTCCTACCATTGGGGGGATTGATATTTCACCGATTATTATTATTTTTGCTATTTCGATATTGAAAAATATTATTGCAACCAATTTAATGTATTAAAGGCCTTATTTAAAATGTCAGCACAAATTATCAGCGGAAAAGACGTTTCGAAAACAGCGCGCATCCAAATTACAAAAGATGTTGAATCATTATCAAATGATGGAATAACCGTTGGCCTTGCCGTGATTTTGGTGGGCGATAACCCCGCCTCCCATGTTTATGTTCGCAACAAGATTAAAGCATGTGAAGAAGTTGGTATGACAAGTACCGAAAAAAATCTTGGGGATCACGCAACAAAAAAAGAAATCGAAAATGTTATTAATGCCTTAAATGACGATGACTCCATTCATGGCATTTTATTACAGCTTCCTTTGCCCCATCATCTTAAAAATGACCAAGAGGATTTGGTGCAAATGATTGCCCCACAAAAAGATGTTGATGGGTTGACAATTATCAACGCAGGAAAATTATTTTTAGGCCTTGATACAGGACACATCCCTTGCACCCCCCAAGGCTCCCTCCATCTTATTAAAGAAGCAAAAGAAAATTTAAATGGATTGAATGCTGTTGTCATTGGAAGATCCAATTTGTTTGGCAAACCGATGGCTCAATTATTGCTGAACGAGAATTGCACCGTGACTATGGCCCATAGCCGAACCAAGGATTTGGATAAAGTTTGCGCCAATGCCGATATTTTGGTCGCCGCCGTAGGGCGGGAGAAAATGGTTAAAGCCGATTGGGTTAAAGATGGTGCGATTGTCATTGATGTGGGGATTAACCGAATGGAAAATGGCAAGCTTTGCGGTGATGTTGATTTTGACGATGTAAAAAATAAAGCCAGCGCCATTACCCCTGTTCCGGGTGGTGTAGGCCCCATGACAATCACTTATCTTTTGGCAAATACGGTGCGCGCGGCCAAAGCAAACTAAACTATTTATTTTTAAGCGGTAGCATTCTTCTTAGTACATTATCTTTACGGATAAAGTGGTGGTAGAGTGCGGCAGCAATATGAACAGTAATTAGCATCCATACAATAGTTGCGCCCCCTTGTTTGTGAATAAAATCAATGGGTGGCTCAAACTGTTCCCATGTTAACCCTAATAAATCGACAATGATTGTATTGTAAATTGCCGTATCTTGAAAACGGGGAATTTCAAATAAAAAGAAAAAATCAGTATCCAATCCTGTTCCAAAATATCCAGTAAGCGGCATGATAATCATAACAGCATAGAGCAAAATATGCGCCCCCTTTGCCGCCATATGCTCAAATTTAGAACCTGGCGGGTCTTTTGGTGTTTTATCAATAAATTTATAGAGTATTCTTAACAGTACAAATACAGCAATCGTTATACCTATAGATAAATGTAAATATAACGCAGTCATATTTATATCTGTTGAAGGTTGGGTAAACCACTGTCGATAATATACACTTACATAGGCCAATAAAAACAAAATTGCCACAGACCAATGAAAAAACATCGCAATTTTGCCATAACGACTATCAGTATTCTTCCATGACAGATGAGCCAATTTTACTCGCCTTGCGCCTTGGTGTATCCCTTCACCCCATCAAATTCATGCAGCATCAGCGCACTGACAAAATTCATATCGGATTGGTTCAGATTGGCAATAAGTTTTACGACTTCAGAAGTTTTGACATTCTCGCTATTCTTGCTTTCAAATCGTAATCGCCAATTATCGGTACAAAATGTTTCGGATGCACCATCGGGCCATACTTTAACCCCACGATTTGAGATAAGAGAGAGGTTTAAATTCTCGGTGATGCACGGCTTAACCATATTGGCCAAATCATCTGCTGACCCTTCATAATTAAGTCCGATATCAACGCCAACACGTTTTTTATCCTCCTCTTTTATTTTTTTAAGCGGGGCAAGAATGATGCCTTTGCTTTCTTTGTCATATTCTACTTCTGTTAGCGTAGCGGGTTTTTGTCCCAAACGCTCGATTACAGCATCGGTAAATTCATCTGTGCCTGCCTTGGTTTTACTGTGGTTCTCGCGATAAATATCGCCTGTGTGAATACCATCTTCAATGGTTTTTTTCCACGCATTATGAATTTTTTCTGCCACTTCGGTTTGACCGATATGAACCAGCATCATGACTGCGCCCAGCAACAATCCCGATGGATTGGCAATCCCCTGCCCCGCAATATCGGGGGCGGATCCATGCACCGCCTCAAACATTCCAAAGTCCGTTCCAATATTGGAGGAGCCACCAAGTCCCACTGACCCTGTGACTTCTGCTGCGACATCGGATACAATATCACCATAAAGATTAGGCAACACGATAACATCAAACATACCCGGATGTGCCGCAACCTTTGCCGTGCCAATATCAATTATCATATGGTCTTGTTCAATATCTTTGTATTCTTCCCCAATTTCATCGAACACCTTATGAAACAATCCATCGGACATTTTCATGATGTTATCCTTGGTCATGCAAGTTACTTTTTTGCGCCCGTTTGCGCGTGCATATTCAAATGCATAACGAACAATACGCTCCGTCCCTGGGCGAGAGATTAGCTTTAATGAGGCCATGACTTGTTGAGATTGGCGATATTCAATCCCGCCGTAAAGATCTTCTTCATTTTCACGAATAATGACTAAATCCATATTTTCGTGATTGGTTTTTACAAAGGGATGATAAGCAACACAGGGGCGTACATTCGCAAAAAGCCCTAATGTTTTGCGTACCGTTACATTCAAACTTTTATACCCACCCCCTTGAGGGGTTGTAATAGGCGCTTTTAAAAAAATTTTTGTACGGCGAAGGGATGCCCATGCATCATCATCAATACCGCCCGCAACACCACGCTCATAAACCGCTTTACCAATTTCAATTTCTTCAATATCAAGCTTTGCGCCTGCGGCTTTTAAAATCTTTAAAGTGGCATCCATGATGGACGGGCCAATACCATCCCCACGGGCAATTGTAATGGGTGTTGCTTGTGACATGTATTATTCCTTTACAGAGTTAAAAATAAGCGCCTATAAACTATACGCGGAAATAAAAATCAGTCGAGAAGAAAATATGCCCCAGCTTAGCGGTGAAAGTTTTAAGATTATAACCATCATTATATTAGGATGGACAGGATTTGCCCTTGCCGATGCGACCAGCAAATATCTATCGGCAGAGTATGATCCTTCCCTTATTTTATTAGTCAGTGGAATTTTTGGTGCGGTTATTTTATCTTGTTGGATATTTTTGCAACGGGGTTGGCGCGGTTTTTTAAGTCCTAATTGGAAATGGCTACTTTTTCGTGGGGCTTGCATTGCGGTGACGGCTACGGGTGTTGTAAATGCGGTGGCGCATATTCCCCTTGCCGATCTTTATGGTATCACTTTTTCTGCGCCATTTATTGCTGTGATCATGGCTATATTTTTCTTGCGGGAGGAAGTGGGACTGCACCGATGGATTTCGGTTATTGCTGGATTTGTCGGTGTGTTGATACTATTAGGGCCGCAATTTGATACGTTTAATATTGGTATCGCCTTCGCCATTGCCGCGATGTTATCCATTGCGGTAGGGACGATTGTTATTCGTAAAATTGGCAAAAATGAATATCTGCCTCTTTTTATTCTATATCCCTATATCGGTATTTTGGCGGTAAACATACCCTTGTCCCTTCCTCATATTGAACCAATTGCGATCATGGATTTAGGATGGTTTTTTGCCAATAATATTTTTGTATTTGCATCACAATTTGCCGTCACATACGCCATTGCCCATGCAAAAAGTACGGCAAGCGTCGCACCATTTGTCTATATCCAAGTGGTATGGGGTGTTTTAATTGGTTATTTTATTTTTGATGAAATCCCAACAACGGCAACGGCGATAGGGTTGGTCATTGTTATCGCTGCCGGCCTTTATATGATTACACGCGAACGACAACTAAACCGTATTAAAACTGCGCGTTGATTTTTTTGCAAATAATTATCTACAGATAGAAGTAAAAATTATAAGATAGAATATAAGAATTCTATTTTGATTTAAGTAAATCATTTCATTCAAAGCTATGAGTTTTAATTTTTCCATTTTATTACCAATAAAACAATAAAAAATATTATAATAAATGGTAAAAAGTTATAGATAAAAGAATCAAAAAACACAAAAAATTGATATAAATAACCATTAGAATATTCATTGGCATTGTGAATTAACTTCAATATTTAAGTAATATACTGCTTTGAAAAGCGCAAAAAAGAAACCAATAAAAAAAACGCCCCAATTTACTTTCTTAATTGTTCCAAGATTGTTCATTTTTTATAACCTTATTTATATGTATAAAAAATTGTATATGTTGTAATAAAAAGAACAAAACTAATAAGAATTAACAAAAGAAACACTATAGATTTTTTGAATTTTTTTTAAAAACAGACATACGAAAAATGCAAAAAAATAATAAAACATCAAAAAACGTAATATTTCAATCACAATTCTTTTAAAAAAAGAAATTCCTGTAGTTCTATCGATTACATATAGAAAATTTTCTTTTATTACAGTATAAAAATTTGTGCTTAAATTTTGATCTATAACATAAGACCAAAAAAATAAATTAAAAGAACCCAATAACGATAAAAATAGAAACACTGGCATAAAGAAAAATATTAAATTTCTATTCTTCTTTATCCAATCTATTCCATTGAAATTTATGTCTTTTAAATTGATTATTTTCATTAATTTCCAAGATTCCATCTAAACTTTCTTGTGTTGCACCCGTAATAAAAAATGATTTCGCTTTGGTACTTTTTTCTATGTCTCTGTATTTATCTAAGAATATTTTATCTATAACAGTATCATCATTAAAATTATATTTGTCTACTAGAGTATGAGAAATTTTACCATTAATATATATTTTATTATCTTGTCTAGATGCTTTAAAAGAACCAAATGACCTAATTTTCACAGATCCTGTAGAATATTTCTGATCCCCGTCTTTATCAAAATTTTTAGAATATAGAAATTTCGGTAGCGGAACTGGCTTTAAATCCCTATCCCAATACTCAATAACAGACCCATTATTTTTTTCGAAGGTTTGGGAGTGAGAAAGATTGTCTCCCCATCTTTTAATGCTAAAATTTTCTCTTTAAAATTACTTTTAATTTTTCCATTATCAATTTTACCTAAAAGCATACTTTCTAAAAATCTTTTTTTATTGTCTTTTATCGCTGTTAATAATCGTGGGCTATTATTAATTTCCTCTTCAGTGATCGTTAATTTTTTCCCACTGCCATCTATGTAATGTTTTAAAAAATTTTCAGATAACTTCATATCATGCTGTCTAAAAAAGCCTATCTCTTTTTTGACTGCCTCATAGTCTTTATCTTCATCACTCTTTCTTTCCTCTTCTTCTTCCCAATAATCTCTTCGGTAAGGGGCTTGTATATTTCTTCTTTATCTTTGACCCGTTTAAATAAATCTGCAACGCGCGCTGTCTCATTATCTTTGGGCTTATCTTTTTCATGAATTGTAAGAACAGTATCTGGCTTTGGCTTTTCTTCTTTTTTCTTCGCCATTAATTTATTTTGTAAAGCGGTTTCCGTCTCACCACCGGGGTGAATAAGCCTATCAACCCTTAAATCATTTTTGTTTGAAAATCTTTAATTTGGGTATCGAGGGCGCGGGTGATAAGCCCGAGGGGTTTGCCATCTTCCTCACGCTCCAGATCAAAATCATCTTGATCATCAGCCTCCTTTAACTTCTCACGGACAATGCGGACATCTTCTTCCATTATCCAGATTATTACCGACAGAGTTTTTGATAAAACGACCAACGGATTTAATCGCTTCCATAAATGACATGATATTTTCTTTCTTGGTTAATCGTTTAAATTATATTCTTGAGAATTAATTTTTTGCGCGCGGGGGATTTTGGATTTTTCGAGTATCTTTGGAATTGTCTTTGAAACAACCTCATCCGCGCTAATTTCTGATGCAATAGATTTGACCGAAGGGAGGGAGAAGATCTTTTTGTCCTCGCTGCGTTTATAAACATAGATACCAAGCACCGATAACCCCACCGCCCAAATTGTGCTTAAGGCTGCCATTCCTTGCATTACAATTGCCGCCTGCGCGGTTTTAAAAATAATGACATAGGCAAGCCCGAACATTTGTGCCGCCCAAGTTAATTCCATTAAATAGCCAAAGGTGGGGCGCATGCGGCGAACATATTTATCATTTGATGCGATCTCCGCTCTCAATGATTGATTGATTTCGGATAAACTATGCTCGTATTGCTGCATATTAATTTTCGCCATTTGTTCGGCATGGCGGTTGGCTTCGGCCATTTGATCGGGCGTGATAAGCCCGCCCGCTAATGTACCCTCCACTTGCTCCAACGCTTCCTTGGCATTGCGGGCAACGGGGTGATCCACCCGCCCCAATGCTTGCGCAACAAATTCGATCAAAATCGGCAGACCTATCTTACTTAAAATAGTGGTCAGCATTTATCCCTCCACCAATTTATAAAAGATGTGGCGGCCAATTTTATTGATTGGCTTTTCGCCTTTTATCCAAAATGGAGTTACATAATCAGCGTGATAATGCGTTGCCCCATTGGTGCAATCCCATAATTTTTCATTCACCGCATCGGTGGCAATACGTATTGCGATTTGAAAATTTTTGTCTTTATCTGTTACAGATGTAAGGCGTTTATAGCTAGGGTCGTTTTTATTCCAACAAGAAAATTGATAAGGTTTTTGGCACACACCAATAATATTATTTCCCCACCAATAACGCCCTTTCTTCTGCGCAATTTTTACGCGGTTAAGAATTACAGATGCAACAGCCTCTTGCCCTTCAAAGGGTTCCCCCCGCGCTTCCCCAAAAATAGTGCGGGCAAGCACATCAATTTCTAGTTGTTTGTAATATTCTTTTTGTTCATCAAGTTTGGATATTGATTTTGAATTTTTACATTTTATCTTATCGTTTTTTCCAAATAAAAAATGAAGCATGGCGTATTCCCTTTCGTTTAAGTTTCAGATGATCGGTTGTTATAATGATGTTTATTATGATTTGTTGCTTCGAGGACTTCGGCCTTCATGGCCGTTTTATCAAGTTTTTCCTCAATCCGTAGAAGATGTTTTACGATACGCAATTCCACATCCTTGACATCATTGATATGGGCATAGGTACGCGCCGTTTCCAGTTTAAATGCGGAAAGATATTCTTTAAGTTGGTTGCTGCGTAATTCTAAAAGTCCACGTAATTCAGTAATAGATTGCTCATTACTATTACGCGCTTTCATCACGAGAAAAAATAAAGTCGATATAGCAGGAATTTCAATGACTGTAATCCACCATATCATTCCGCTATCAAGGATTGTATCCATGTAATTTTCCTTTCTTTTTTTGCAATGCCTCAGGCGCGTAAACGCGCTACGGCTTATACTAGTTAGATAAGTTTGTAGTTTTTGTCAGCGTAGCGTGTTTACACGCCTGAGCTTTTTTTAAAAGCTAGACTTTAAAATCTGTGCCGGCTTTAAATGATCTTCCACCCGAAAACCATTTACGTTGTGCCGTAACGACAGATCGTTGAATACGAATAGGCTCTAACGATAAGGCGCCTGCCACGGCATCTAATCCATCGTCACGCATATACTTTTTGTTGGGCTGCCATTCTGTCATCTCCATGATAAAAGGCGTGTCCTTAAAACTATCATGCACATTCAATGCAAGCGCAGCCATAGGGGCATCAAACGCTCCGATAATGCGATCACTTTTTGCTTGGGTGCTCACCTGGTCAATAACGGCACAAGGAATATTTTTTTCAGATAAAACACGCTTTAAAATAGCAGGTAAAAATTTACCTAGACCATTTGTTTCAATCGCGATTGAAGGGATAAAAAATTGCTTTGCTAACTCTGCAACATGCTCACATTGTAAAGTTGCTTCGTCCTCTCCATTTTTTGGTTTTATCCTTATGTATGAGAGATGATGAATATAATGATGCCCTTCTTCATCGGTAAAGACCACGGCAACAACACTGCTATCGCCCCGTTCTAAACAACCAAAAGCAGGGTCCCACCATGCGCTACAAGATACTAATTTTTTATGCCCAATCGTTAAATAAATTCGTTTTTGGGATTCCGTATATTCCAAATCACTTTTGTAATATCGCAAAAGTTCAGTATTCAACCGACCATTTAAAATATTCATGGGTTTTAACATCATTTGTGCGGCAAATTTATTGGGCCCTGCTTGTTTACGAACGCGGGCAATAATCTCATTTGAGAATTGCTCTGGCCAAACACTTTGCTTATTTTTATCCAAGATGGGTTGTTTATACCGTTTGAAACCGCTTAAGAAAATTTCTTCCTCCCCAATTTCACGACGTGCTTTCGCGGCATAGATTGAAAAATAACTATGCGGTGTTCCTACATAAAGTTGCAATCCACCAGGGACTAAAATAAAATTACTTTCGCGCAAACGATCACGAAGATTTTCACGTTTATCAACCGAATTGGATGTATTGGGAACCTCGACATCATCGTAAATAATAATGTCGGCACGACTGCCTGTTATATTGGCGGTAATACCAAAGGCCAGCACCGAAGGGTCACGCAATTCACGGTTTCGATTAATAGTAAAACGGTCTGAGGCCCATTGATCTTTTTTAAGCGGCACCAGATGCGATGTTAAAGGATGATGTTCTATAATCATGCGAATATTGCGAGCCATTTTCGATGCAAGGCTGGATTCGGCAGCTAAGACCAGGATGCGGGTATCCGGCTGACGATATAAGAGCCACGCCGAGAACAGCCCGATCAGTGTTGACTTTCCGCAGGCGCGAAACGCCATTAACAACAGACGCGTCTGCCCAGTTTCGTAACAATGTTGCAGCCAGTTGGCGATTTTTATATGAATTAATGGGGTGGTATAATTTTGATACGTGTTCCATTGATCCAAAAATTCCTTAAAATTATATTTTTCCAAGATTTTTCTCTACTTTTCTTAATTTTTTATGAATGGCACTGTGGTTTACATACAAAGATATTTTCCCTGCCGAATTAGTTTTATATTGGACAAGTTCATAGAAATCCCAATTGACACACCGCGCCTTTTTGTATTTAGTTCAAGATATGAAATATTTATTAATAGCCTTATTTGTTCTGACCAGTTTCCCCTATACCGCGACCGCCGATGAAGCTTATGACGAGTTTGCACGCGACTTGCAAAAAATGCGCGACACGCTTGAGCAAGAAGATCAGGAATGGTATGAGCGTAAAAAAAAGGAAGATCCTTTTGCTGTTGCCCCTATCCCAAGTGAGGATAAAATTAAAACCTATTCGGACGATCATACGACTATTGAATTAAACAATAATATGTCCCCTTATGGTAAGAATAAATCATCTGGTAAGAGTAAATCATCCGAAAATGTTCTTCGTGGCTTGTTTAAATCGGTTGATGATTAATCAACATCATTTAAAAAATGCTCAATAAATCTTCAGTTGCGCTTAGCATATTAGAAGTACGATTCAGTTTTTGACGGGCATTTAATTGCGTACGCATTAATGTATTGGTTTCACTTTTTTGTGCCAATCCTTGATCCAAACTATTTAACTTTATTTTTTCAAGGCGAAGTCTGCGTTCTTTTTCTTCTTCAGATTCTTGAAACAATCCTAAAAGTACAGCTTCCGATGATCCCGCGCCTGTCCCAACCCCTTGCGCGCCAAATTCAGCGCGGCGTTTTGCGACAGAACGTTTTAATGCTGCCCTTCTCGCATCTTCTGCATTTCTGGCTTTTGCTGCTATTTCATCACGATTGGCTTGTGCGTTTTGTGATGCATTTTGTTGTTGTAATGCCTGTTGATTTTGCAATTGTCTTAAGGCGAGGTTGTTATCATCGCCATTAAAAACTTGTGCGACAGATGAAATTGTTTGAAATGCTTTTACGGCCTGAAAGGCGACGGGTACAATACTTCCCATGGTTTTGGTTACTCCTATAATTAATCGTTAATTTTAAGTTCGAGGCTGACGGCAAGTAAGGTGAAATGATATGGATCATCTTGCTCTATCCGCCATAAGGGTTGATTACATTTATCTCTCCAACCCAACGCGCGTATTTTGACATCGCCAGAAACTTTTTCAAAAGGAACGGACGTAGTGACTTGTCCGCATTGTTTGAGAGATATACTGCGAAGTCCCTGCCCCACATCTAATTCCAATATTTGTGAATCTTTCAATCGGAATAAGCCTTCAATTAATCGGATTTTACGATTTGCAAAACGCTCGTTTAAGGGGGGTGGCAGAGGGATAATTTCGTTGGTATATTTTAACCCTACATTAATTTTTTGGGCAGGGTCATCCAATGTAATTTGTCCATTTGTAACACGATAAGATTGTAGCAAGGCGATATCATCGGCAACAACACAAATATTTTGTCCTTCCAAATGATCCAACCCTGTCCAAACGATTTTTGGAAATGTATCTGTAAAGGATAAAGTAGAGTCTAGCCCGACATCCTCATTAAACTTTTCAATAAGAAAATTATTTCCACGCTCTACCAATAAAAATACATTCTGTCCGACAACTGTAACAGCATGAACAAAGCCTTTGGTATCATGTAATGTCCATGCGCGCACTGCTTCGGCACGATAGAATGTCATGGTGGCGAATTTTCCATCATCCCGCACCACAAAAACCAATCGTCGGCGCGGATCGTAATCTTGGTCAATGACGCCTTTTGGAATGTGCCGTGATGCCAACGCCAAATCAACGGCGGTGTAGGCTTGTTCAATATCGGTATATAAAAATTCCCTTATTTCCTGACCATCGCGCCCGATAAATACCGTTGCCCCATCTACCGTTACGGGGGGGATATAGCGATCAATCACTGATCCGACCCTTGTTTGACGGTTAAGTTGTACCGTACCGGGGGTAAGGGGTGATCCTGTAACCATCCATTCCGCACCACTGGTAAAAATTTGTAGATGGCGTCCCGAAAACATGCCGCGTATGGCATTCACTTGATCCGATAAAATGGCAAATTCAATCGCCTCATCATCCAAACCTATTCCCAAATCAAAATTAAACAAATCCCCTGATTTTGATAACCACAAACGGTTTGGCAAATCACGGCTTCCGCCAATTACCAATCTATCTTGATGAAAAGCAACAGTTGTTGGATACCCTCTCAATGCTGAGAAGGCTTGTTCTTGCCAATCAATTGTTGTATCGAGTGATGGTAGATCGCGCACCATTTTTAAACGAATTTGTGTGGGTGATAAATACGCTACGATATCCCCTTGCTCCCCACTAATTTGTAGGCGCACCCCCACATGGGCAGGAACAAACACAGGCGCGGAAGCTGTCAAGGTTAGTGTTCCCTTTAAATCATCTGGGGTGACGGTTACATCACTTTTCGCAAATTTATAATTGGGTTGAAAAATAGTAAATTTTTCTTCATGAAATATCCAATCTTCTAACACGAAAACATTACCATCATTGCGTATAAGTTTTTTAGGTGGGTAATCAGGATGCACCAGTAAAAGTGTATCCGCACTTTGCGTCCATAATAATTGCTTAATGGAAACCTCGCCCCATGGTGCAGCTAGGGTTGAAATTTTATTGTCATTAGAATATATATCAATTTGACCATCCGTAACGACAAGCAAATATGTTTGATCGGCATTAAAGGCGAAGGGAATTAATCGCCCTTTGCCTGCAATAGTATCAATATATTGTAATCCTGCACGACGGGTTAGCCCCCCTGTTGGGTAGATAAACATATTACGAATTTTTTGTGCGCCATTATTATAGGCCACCAAATCGCCGCGCCCCATAAGATCGCCCGATACTTCACCTGCGGTAAAATTACTTTCTACTTGTCTGATTCTGGTCATTATATTACCTTTAATTTATGAAAAAAATTTTGTTGTTTTTAGTTGTCTTAATTTTTGCCTTGCTAATTTACGGTCAGCAAAACATATCAAAACCATCCAAAAGCGATTTTGAAAAAATTGATTTAAAAGAAGAAGATTCTTTTGATGTTTCGAACATGGCATTGGAACAAGGCATAAAATATTCTGATATGCTGAGTGTTTATTATAATCCTAGCTACGCGCAAAAATTGTTCGAGCTTAATTTGTTATCGATAGTCGATTTTACACGAAATGATATAGAATATTGTAAACATGATGTTTCAAATATTATAAAATACACCGCTAAGTATAATAAAAATATGGTTACACTATATAATCCTAAAATCTTTAAAAAGGTCGAGAAATCTATTCAAACTTATTGTTCGATGACTTTAAAAAATATGTATCAAGAAATATAGGCTACGAAAATGCGAAACTGAATAGCGATATATTAAAAAACCATTATCTTTCCTACGCTGTTTATATCAATTCTATTGGCTTTGAAGAAACGAACGATGAAGAAACAAATGATAAAGATAATATTTTTAAAAAATCTCATTTCATTTTTAATGATATACGAAAAAAATTAAATGATAGCTATATTCATATCTATCCTAGCACCCTATAGAATTATAATAGCGTCTTAAATTTTTTAAAAATCTTTCTTTTTCTTGGTTTTGAATTTTAATTGATAATTCCTGACATCTTTTCTTATTACGCATATCTACCCCCTTACATCAATAAGGTTAAAATTTTCAATGCGGTTTGGGGTGTCTTGTTGGGCATCAACAAGGCGTGCTTTTTCAATTTCTTTTTCTGCAAGATTATAGAGCATTTCTGTACGTGATGTGCTTTCAGTAACGGGAATACTAAACTCCGCTGCCAATCTTGTGATTAATGCTGCCGTAAAAAATGCAGGGAAATCAATCTCATCAATTTCTGCAATATAGGTTAAAATTACATCACTATAATTTGTGTGCAAAACACCATTTAGAATTTTAAACTCTACCCCGCGTTCTCGATTTCCTGACCCACATGAAATTGCGCGTAAAATATTTACAGGCAAATCATAAGCATATTTATAATCAGCGATAGGCGAATTATTTGATAAAACCAATGCGGTTTGCTGTGTCGAAAAACTCCAAGGATAGCTGGAGAGTAGTGCATTTTTTGTTGAACTATAAAGTGCATATGCAACTTCAGATTCCGCAGACCCATCATTAAATGCCGCAATAGGGTTTGCCCCCAACCGAATTAAGGCGCGGGAACATATCTCAATATTTGTAAGTGCCATTGATATTCTTTCTTTTAATAAATTTTGAAAAATAATGGCCCCTCCTTCGTACAAACGCTTTAATTTCAAAGCTAGTTTGATACAAAAAGAGGAGCCATCAGGGATGCAATATAGACAAAGGCTTTGATGTCAAAACCCCTTAAGAATAGGGGCGAAGGAAGACATAAAGCGAGCAAAAGAATTATAAAAATTCAGGCTCAAGCTTTATCAAAATTACAATCATAGTGCGCTAGGTATAGGCGCAGATTGTAACGACATCATCGGAAATATCTGCCACGATATAAAACCGTGTAACAGCATGCCCGTCTATATTTACATTCGCAATAATCAGGTCGCCCGTATTCATGATATTGGCGGCCGGATTAAAATAGTTTGAGGCCATAATGGATTGAGATGTGGTTTTATAATGCCAAAGGGTAAAATTATTAGCATAGGCAAGCACACTTAAATTTTGCAATCGTAACGTCATATTATTTCCTCAAATTTTTTAGATTTTAGTTTGAATTGGTCTTATCAATATTAATCGGGTGTTTCATCACAACCGATTTTGATAATTCCTGCCTCGTCAATTAATGCGGAGCCTTGGCTCATCATATTATTCACAAAATGGGCGGCGCGATCACCATGCCAGCTAATATCTGTTTCAATATCGCTTCCTACGGCATGACCGATGGCTGTTTTATGATAAAAATAACATGACCGAACATCATTACCATCAATCGGCAAACCAGAATGGGGAACCCAAACCGTCCCAAGCCACATTTTAGCTTGTGTAATACCGCTATAGGGAAGGTCTGTGTTGCCAATATAATCCGAATTGATAAATTCTTCGATTTGTAATAGGTCACTCCATTGTTTCCATCCTACAACACCAAAACGTTGGCCATCATCGGGAACATCTGTACTACCGAATGTTTCAAATGCCTCCAAAACTTTATCTTTGGTAAGGCCGACATTACCATCGCTAATCACATTGGCACTTGCACCTTCAAGGGCGGTGATAATCATCTCATCACTTTTACGACCCAAAGCATTAGCACCCGCATTGGCAATGACTTGACGTTCATCAATATTGGTCTTTAATTCGTCAAGATGGTCAATCCAATCGCCTGCATAATAATCTTGTAATACACATTCAACATTGGAGTGATCCAAATTCATGATTGGCACCATGCCATGTTGTGCTTTGGTTGATGCTGTACCTTTTCCTACTTTTTGGAAAACGGCAGAAGAACCTTTTACATTGTTAATTGTTCTTACAGTGTTTCTTAATTTGGAACCTTGACGTTGAAATGATTCATGAACTTCGCGTTCAAATTGTTTAATAAAAGCCTGATCAATAGTTGGCATTATTTATTCTCCTATTATTTGGTTGATTAAAATAAATCCCAGAGATGGCAAAGTTTTCGCAAAAACTTTGTTAAGCGATCTTTGCGGCAATAAATCAGGCGATAAATGTTTTCTGATTGTAACAATGGGCAACAACGCACGAATAAGTATAAAAGTCGCAATTATGGCGTTGATAGAAGAACTATAGGAATAAATTCTTATCATGTCAAGTGTATAATTTATTATTTTACTTTTTTATTTTGTTTTATGACTATAGAATAAAAGAAAATAAATTGAGCTAAAGTTAAGTTACAATTAAATATAAGGGAGAAGTATGATTACTGATATTTTAGAAGGTTTAAAAATCTCTGCCAGCAATGATGATTTTGATTCACGCCGTTCACACCAACGCCGCGAAATGGATAGTTGTATCGCCATTTTAGATGGCATGTCATATCCAGTGGAGAATTGGAGCCAAGGCGGAATTTTACTTCATGGTGATGACCGTACTTTTGGGGTTAATGAGGTTAAGGAAATTACTATAAAATTTAAAGTTGCGGATAAAATCATGAACGTAACCCATATGGGACGTATCTTACGTAAAGGTAACGGTAAATTTGCTTTGCAGTTCTCCCCCCTTACACAACAGGTTGATAAACAATTTCAGCATGTTTTGGATGATCACATGGCACAAGAGTTTGCCAAATCTCAAGCATAAATAAATATACAACCATTGATAAAGAAAAGGCCCTTAAATAAGGGCCTTTAAGTTTTAGGATGAGGTAGAATTTATTTACCACCATATAAAGTTTGAAATTTCTGGGTTACTTCCGCAACAAATGATGGATCTTTATCGCGCCAATATTTTGGGTTACGCATCATAGATTGAATTTCATTTTCAGACCCTACAGTTGTATTATTCTCAGAAACGCTTATGGTTGGCTCCGTCCCTTTCATCATATTATAAAGGGCGATAACACCATCATAAGAGCTAGATAAAGAATCCAACACATCTGCGGAAAGATTTTTTTGTCCATACATCAAAAGCTGTTTGGATATTTCTTTCCATTGTTCAACACCACCAAAATGTTCGATCAATTTTTCAATCTCTCGATCTGCTTGAAAATCACCTGCAAGCTCAATGGCTAAAGGTACAATTCTTTCGGCTGCAATATCATAGATAAATTGAACTTGATCTTTGGTAAATCCTTTTTCAAAGAATTTTTTGTTTAGTTCTTCATCTTCTTCAAATAATCCATGCTCACAATCAATACAATAATCATTATGCGTATTGGGCAGGCTTACAGATTGTGACATTTTTTTCTCAAGCTCTTTATATGACTTTGCCATAGCGGGAATGTTCACTTCACCCGTTTGTTTATTTTTAAATTTTGCGGGGATATCATCGTCAAGTAATGTATCATTCATTTTTTTTCTCCTTTATGAAATGATTGGTTATTTAGTAGAAGTAATACGTAGAATATTGGTAATTAAAGCGCGCTGCCCTTCGATAAAGTAGAGCTGCTCTTTAGTAGCAAGATAGCTATGTGCTTTTTGGAGGGTAATAAATTGAAGATAAGCAAGCGCCTTTTCCCCTTCAGCAGTATTAAAAACGCGCTTTAATATCTTTTCAGATTCGGCCTTATCAATTTTTGAAAAATAGGTAATGTAAAATTTGTTCCTCAATACATCATCTGTTTGAACCAATTTCAGTTTAGATAAAAACTTAAACATTATTTTGACCTCCTAAGGGTGCGGATAATGCCGCGGTTAAATCTTCTGGAATAATATTATCAAGCGGTAAAACAGATTGTTGTATCAATTCATTTGGTACAGCTAAGGCATCGGCCAAATGTTTTACGGTTTTATCAATATTAATAGCGCCAGCAGCTTGAGGCCCCATAGCAGACAAGGTTTCAAGCCACATTAAAATATTTTGAAAATTTTTTTTTGTGATTGCGCCTTTGCCAATGGGGAACGGTAATCCAACATTACAGTACGTCCATCCAATTCAATATCGGGAATCTCCCCGCGGCGTTTTAAAATTGAAAAAACACGTTGTATCAAAGGCGTTAAAAGTTCGGATTGTAAGCGACCATAAGTTGCCCCCAACAATAAACCCATTTGCGCTGATCTTTCGATAACCTCTGTTGCGGTCATCTTTTTATCTAAGACAGGGCCAAGCTTGTCTGATAATAACGCATTGCGAATGCGGTGACGCAAATCCTTTAAAACCAATTCTGATACATCAAAACGTCCTGGCATTTCTAAGGGTTTTAATCCTTGGGAGCCAACGGCCTTTGGAATAATCGCCCCTGGCACCAGTTCAATATTAGAAGGATTTAATACCCCATCATCATCGGCTTGCCAAATACCCGTTACGGCAATGGAAGCATTTTTTAAGATAAGCTCGACCACTTTATTTGCCGTTTTAATATCGGGTAATGCCTTCATAACAGGGGATCGTCCATAAACTTCGCCCGGTGATTTCATCCAACGAAATGATATGGCTGGTGATTGATCGAAATATCCCGTTGATAAAATACTATGATTATTCCCATCCATTAAAATAGCGTAAAACTCATAAATATTATTTTTGGGTAATATTGTTTCAAGAATTGTAAACTTTTCTACCCTGTCACTTTTGTTTGCACGCGAGATATTGGCTGGAATTTGTGCATCAGGATACCGTGATTTTATTTGAGCGAGGGTTAAAGCAATTTGTCGATATGATCCTTTCAAAAACCCATGATCGCCTTCTTCTAAATAAATTTCTTGTATTGGAATAGATGTAAATTTAAGCGCAGATAACGCCCCCGGTGCCGTTTCTTCAATATATAAAGTTGCCGTACCGGCTATGGCCAAATCTAAAAAGCATTGATGCATCTCAACACTAAAATTTGATCGATCCAAATGCGATTGAATTTTATGTGCCATATCTTCGAGTAAGGGTGTAATTGTTTGTGCTTCTTGCTCGCTTAATTCTGGCCCTGGTTTAAACCCAAACCATTGTGACCATGCAGGTGTTAAATTACCCAATAAACTAGCGGCAAGTTGGTCAACCGCATCGGTTGCCGTTGCATCATAAAGATCGGTTTTTATACTTCCCGAATTGCTAAAGCTTGAGAATGCAGGCTTTTGCGGATAGGTATAATCATAACATTCATGAATTAAATTTTCCCATGGCTTGCGGGTTGATTTTGCACGCTCATATCGTTCGATAAGGGGGGAAAGATCAACTTTTTCTGTGTCGTTATATATGTGTTCTTGTTTCACTTTATTCTCCCAATAATGTTTTTTGTGGTTGTTGATTTTTATCGTCATCTAAAAACCCATCAAAACCCGTTAAAATCGTGCTGAGTGAACCACGATTACGTCTAAGAAGATTTTCTTCACGGGTTTGTCGTGCAATCTCGCTTTGGGTTGGTTTTTGTGGTGTAGGCGGCTTTATTATCGGGCGCTCTACTATGATAGGGCGCATTTTTGGTTGTTTAGGACTACTGAATATACTTCCCATTTAAATATCCTTTCTAATGTTTAAAAATTTATAAAGTTGGTAGGGTGTAATTATTTTTATTTTATGAATACCTAAAATACGTTTTGCCACCTCAACACAATTTACAAAGGCAAGGGGCGCAGATTTTGAATGGTGGTTATAAAATTTTGCTTGCACAACCTGAAACCCCGATTTTTCAAAAAATGCGGTTAAGCTTTGCGTTGTGGTTTTGGCAATAATTTCAATTTCTGTATGCGAAGATAGGGGATCAACTGTTATCCAATGATTTTTATCTTCTATTAAGATAAAACAATGACGAAAATTTGATTTTAAAAACCGCAAATACCATAAGGAATTTTTACCGGTAAATACGATCCAAACTTTTCTATCTTGGTTTTTTCTATCTTGGTTTTCTGTATATCTGTTTGTTAAGGTCATCGTTGTACCTTATGCTCAAATTTTGAGATGTTATCACGCTCTATGGCATGAAAAACGGAAAGGCTTTGATTTCGAATTATTTTCTTTTCCATCAAAATAGGTTCAATTTTTTCAAATGCTTCGACCCATAATTTATATGCAATGGCTTCTTTAACGCGTTTGGTATCGGGGGGCAGTTGACGCCGACCGTAATGGCGCAACACCAATAAATGATCGCGCAGTAAAATACGGTTTCGATATAGCCGATCTAGAATCTTTAAAAAATCCGAAGGCTCGCACGGGCGGGGTAATAATGATAAACCCGAAACATAACGCGCGCCATCATTGCGTGCTTCTTGCGCCTTTATAAACCAAAACCATGCTTCGACTGCATCATTAAAAGGAACAGTGTTGGGTATTTTGTTTTTTTGTTGTCTTTTCATTTCCTGCTCTTACTCCTTTTAAGTTTATTTTTATGGCTAAAAGCTATAAAATAGGATAATATACCTAATGTCAAGATTTATTGTGAATTTTTTCCTATTTACTTTTTAGCTTATAAATGGGAGTTTAATCCTAAGGAGTTATTTTATGCTGACACATGAACAAATTTGGAATGCTGTTGATCGTCTTGCCGCCACTTTCGGGTTTAGCGCGTCTGGCTTGGCAAAGCAGGCTGGATTAGACGCCACATCATTTAATAAAAGTAAAAGATTTGGCCCTGATGGAAAACCGCGCTGGCCTTCCACGGAAAGTATATCGCGTATCCTCAATGCGACAGGCGCGCAAATGTCGGAATTTATGTCTTTGGTTGATGAAAATTCAGATATTACAAAACGTAAATCCATTCCTGTTATTGGTTTTGCCCAAGCCGGCAGCCAAGGATTTTTTGATGAGCAAGGATACCCCGAAGGGGATAGTTGGGATGAGGTAGAATTTCCCGAATTTGATTCTGGTGATGAAGTAACCTATGCCTTAAAAATCAATGGCGATTCAATGGAGCCGCTATATCGTAAAAATGATGTTTTGGTCGTCAGTCCAAAATCTTCATTACGCAATGGGGATCGTATTATCGTTAAAACGACAAATGGTGAAGTGATGGCAAAAGAATTGGTCAAACAAAATGCGTCAAGGGTTGAACTTTTATCCTTAAATCCCGATCACGAGAATAGAAAAATCCCTATGCAAGAGATAAGTTGGATGGCGCGTATTATTTGGGTTAGTCAATAATTATAATGATAAGAGAGAAAAATGAACAAAGAAGAAATCGCAAAACAATCTGCTAAAATTTTATTGAGTACCCAATCTGTATTGGTTAATACCAAAGATCCGTTTACTTATACTTCGGGGGCAAAAGGGCCAGTTTACGTAGATTGTCGCCGCTTGATATCATTTGTTGATGAGCGTAGACAATTAATGAAAATGGGCGCAGAAATGTTGAAAGATTTAGATGTGGATTATGTAGCGGGGGGTGAAACCGCAGGCATACCCTATGGTGCGTTTTTATCCGAAGAAATGGGTAAGCCTATGTTATATATTCGTAAAAAACCCAAAGGGTTTGGTCGCATGGCACAAATTGAAGGATATTTTGATGAAACAAAAAAGCCTAACATCATGTTGGTTGAAGATTTACAGCGTGATGGGGGTAGTAAAGTTCCCTTCATTAATGCCTTGCGGGAGGCTGGCGCAACCGTAACTGAAAGTTTTGTAGTATTTCATTATGGTACATTCCCGCAAAGTGAAGAGCGTATGAAGGAAATGGGCGTTAACTTGCATGCCCTTTGTACTTGGGATGATATTTTAAATGTTGCCAAAGAAGAAGCAATTTTTGATGATGAAACAATTCAATCTGTACGATCATTTTTAAATGCCCCTGATGATTGGTCGAAAAATTTTTTAAAACAGGCAGCTGGGTAAATGACATTGCCCCCTTCCCCCAAGCTTTGTTTTTTTGCCTCAGATACAGATGAAGGGCAATCGGCATTAAAAAAGCTGACACAAAAATACACCCCTCATGAAATTGAAGATGCGGATATTGCCATTGTATTGGGGGGGGATGGCACCATGCTTGAAACATTGCATAAATTGCATAATTCAAATTGTGATATTCCTGTTTATGGATTAAATTGCGGGTCAGTTGGGTTTTTATTAAACCCCTATTCCTCAGAAGATTTGATGAATAAAATTTCCCATGCAAAAACAATTAATATTTATCCTCTAAAACTTTCTTGTGTTGCGGAGGATGGTAATGCAAAAGATGTTATTGCCTTTAATGAAATTTCCCTTTTGCGAGAAACGCGGCAAGCGGCAAAACTCAAAATTATTGTTAATGATGTTATCCGTATTGAAGAATTGGTTTGTGATGGAATTTTACTGGCCACTCCCGCGGGAAGTACAGCTTATAATTTATCAGCCAATGGTCCGATTTTGCCTATATCTGCCAATTTATTAGCCCTGACACCGATAAGCGCATTTCGCCCTCGTCGATGGCGCGGCGCATTATTGCCATCGGAAAGTTGCGTTGAAATTCATGTGCATCATCCCCAAAAACGACCCGTTAGCGCCACTGCGGATTCAAAAGAATTTCGTGATGTAAAATCCGTTAAAATTAGTCAGTCAGACAAATTTTCAAAAACACTTTTATTTGATCCAGATCACAATTTAGGCGAACGAATTTTAAAAGAACAATTTTTGACTTGCTAAAAAAAAGCTACCCTTTACGTGATGGTTTTGTTTTTTTAACAGAACGAAATTTACGCTCTTTGGCTTTCTCATTTTCAATTTCTTCAAGCTGATTTGCAATCTCTTCATTGACACTGCCGCCTTCGATAATACCCGATTGGGGGATAAGCCCAAGACGTTTAGCAATTTCCTGATATCCTTCAACCAGATCCCCTAAATCTTGTCTAAAGCGATCTTTATCCATACGCTCCCCAGTTTTTGAATCCCAAAGACGGCAATTATCGGGCGATACTTCATCGGCTAAAATAATATAAAGCTCATCATCTTCACCCCATAAACGACCAAATTCTAACTTAAAATCAATAAGACGTAATTCAATGGCAGAAAATAACCCTGTTAAAAAATCATTAACACGCAAAGCCAGATGAACCATTTCTTCCAACTCATACGGATCAGCCCAACCAAAAGCCAAAATATGTTGCTCGCTTACAATAGGATCATTTAATTCATCTTTTTTATAATAAAATTCGACTAGCGGTTGATGAAATATTGTCCCTTCATCCACACCCAAACGGGGAACAATTGATCCCGTTGCAACATTACGAATAACCAATTCAAGAGGCACAATATCAACCTGACGCACCAATTGTTCACGCATATTCAAACAGCGGATAAAATGGGTTGGGATTCCCAAATCTTCTAATTTTGTCATAATATGGGCGGAGATACGATTGTTTAATACCCCTTTACCAGCAATAATGGCATGCTTTTTGGCGTTAAATGCGGTTGCATCATCTTTAAAATATTGGATAAGCGTACCTGGTTCTGGCCCTTCATAGATGGTCTTTGCTTTGCCTTCATATAACGCTTTACGTTTGCTCATAATATTTCCTATTTTAGATAAATTTATTTTATATATAAGCATGGATTTCGTACAATTCAAATGATAGGTTAGTGGTAGAACATAGTTATATAAGGATTTTTAAGAAAATGAGTGGTTTAGACGATAGAAAGAATGCTTTTGAGAACAAATTTGCCCTTGATGAGGCGAATTTATTTAAAGCGGAAGCACGCGCTTGTAAGCTTTTTGGATTATGGCTAGCCGAGAAAATTGGCCTTGATGGTGATGCCGCCAACAGTTATGCCACTGATGTTATTGGTGCCAATCTTGAGGAGCCAGGTTTTGACGATGTTGTACGGCATGTAACGCCCGATATCGAAAAAAGCGATTTTGATATGGCGCGTGATGAGATTTTAGCCAAAATTGAAGGATTTTATATTCTTGCTCAAGAACAAATCAAAAACGAAGTATAAAGGGAAAATATTAATATTATGGCGATGGAAAGTAATGTGATTAAGGAATTAATTTTGGAAGGTATTCCACAATCAAAAGTAACAATTTCTGATTTGCGTGGAGATGGCGATCATTATGCCGCGCATATCACATCCCCTGCCTTTGAAGGAAAATCAAAAATTCAGCAACACCAAATGGTATATAAAGCGCTTAAAGGTAAAATGGGTAATGAGCTTCATGCTCTTGCTATTCATACATCTGTTGAGTAAAAATAAATAATGCGTAGATTAAACTTTGTAAAAAATAAATAAGGGAATTTAAAATGGAAAATATTCATTTCGATCAAATTAGAAAAGAGATTAATAATAATGATGTTGTTCTTTATTTAAAAGGAACATCAACATTTCCACAATGTGGTTTTTCCGCTGCAGTGGTTCAAATTTTGGCACAAAGCGGTGTGTCTTTTAAAGATATCAATATTTTAGAAGATAATGTTTTACGTGAAAATATCAAAGAATTTAGCGAATGGCCTACAATTCCCCAGCTATATGTTAAGGGTGAATTTATTGGCGGGTGCGATATTGTCCGTGAAATGTACGAAGCAGGGGAGCTTGCACAATTATTTGATGATAAACAAATCCCTCATACTAAAGCAGCGTAAATTATTTGCTATACGCTAAAATCTTAATGATTACATTCTCAATAATTTACTGTCTTTATGAATATTACAAGACAGCATTAATCCAAAGGCAACCAGTGCCGCCAACATAGATGTCCCCCCATAGGAGACAAGCGGCAATGGCGCGCCTACCACGGGGATAAGCCCCATGACCATGGCGATATTAATACATGCATATAAAAAGAAATTGGTTGTTAATCCAACAGCTAATAATCTGCCAAAGGCATGGCGACATTTAAACGCGATTACAAATCCATAAATCAGAATAAACAAGATAACCACCAATAAGAATAACCCCCCCATTAATCCCCATTCTTCAGCCCAAAGGGTAAAGATAAAATCAGTTTGTTTTTCAGGAAGAAAATTTAGTCGGCTTTGCGTTCCTTCTAGAAATCCTTTTCCATTAATTCCCCCTGACCCTAATGCGATTTTGGACTGTGTAATGTGATACCCACTACCCAAAGGGTCAGATTCTGGATCTAAAAAAGTCATAACGCGTGCTTTTTGATAATCATGCATAAAAGACCATATAATTGGTAGCGATGCCAACACGCCTATCCCCCCCACAATAAAAATCCAAAAAGGTAGACCCGCCATAAAAAACATAGCAATTCCCGCCATAATAATCATTAATGATGTTCCCAAATCAGGTTGTAACAAAACAAGCCCTACGGGAAGCGCGATCAAAGTACTGCCAATCCCTAAAAATCGAATATTTCGCATATCTTCAATTGATGCCGCATGAAAATATTTTGCCAACGCCAAGACAACCGCAATCTTCATAAATTCAGATGGTTGGATTTGGATAAATCCCAAATTGATCCAGCGTTGCGCCCCCATGCCCGTATGCCCCATTATCTCAACAAAAATGAGGGAGATAAAACCAATAATATAAATGGGATAAGCAAGATGAAACCACCATTTCACATCAATTAATGCAATGATAACAAGGCCAACCATACCCACACAAAAACGCATAAATTGTTTTGACGCCCATGGATCAATATCCCCCCCCGCAGCAGAATAAAGGGACATAAAACCAATAGTTGCCAATATACAAATTAGAAAAATTAGACCCCAGCCCATATGGCTAATTTTTTGAAGCAAGGTCAAATTATTATCTAATTTTATTGTATCAAACATATTTCAATAACTTTCTTACTTATCATGCGCTATATAAATTTTATGCACGGCGCATAAATGGGTTACGTTTTTGAGTTTCAAGTAAAATATCACTGGCAATTGGCGCGGCCACGGCGGATCCGCCACCCCCATGTTCGACAACTACCGAACACACAAAACGCGGATTAATTAAAGGGGCATAGCCAACGAACAAAGCATGATGGCGAAATTTCCATACTAAATCTTCATTCATAATACCTTGAGCGCGTTGTTTACGGTCAATCCGTTTTACTTGCGCTGTTCCTGTTTTTCCACCAAAAGAGAACGCTTCATCTTCTCCTTTATAGCGGGTTGCATGGGCCGTACCATCTTTATGCGTTACAACTTTATCCATACCATTTTTTATGATTTCTAGATTATGCTGTTCAATTTGAATTTTTGGCCATTGTAAACTTTGCTGCCGAACGCCATTAATTGTATCGACAAGCCATGGTTTTATCGCCATTCCACCATTGACAAGACGCGCCGTCATAACCGCCAATTGTAAGGGTGTTGTTAAAATATATCCCTGACCAATACTAGAAACAATGGTTTCCCCTGGACGCCATTGTTGTTTCATACGCTCCATCTTCCATTTTTTTGTTGGAATTAAACCTTTACGCTCATCAGAAATATCAAAGCCATAAGATTGCCCTAACCCAAATTTGCGTGCCATTGCGGCAATATTATCAATCCCGATTTCTGTCGATAATTCATAAAACCACGTATCACATGATTTCATTAATGCCTCTTCTACATCGACATTGCCATGGCCGCTTAATTTCCAACATCGAAATTTATCACGCCCCATTACATACGTACCCGTACAGCGAACATTTTTTGTTTTCGTTGCGTAGTTTCCTTCTAATGCCGCAAGGGCAGTTATCATCTTAAAAGTTGATCCTGGTGGATATTGTCCCGTAAGGGTTTTGTTGTTTAATGGAAAGGCGGGATTGTTTAAAATTTCCTGCCACTGGCTTGTACTGATCCCGCCTGTAAAAAGATTTGGATCAAAGCTAGGGTGGGATGACATGGCATAAATTGCCCCTGTATGTGCATCCATGATAATGGCAGAGGCACTTTTATGTTGTGACAATCTATCTTGAACATAGCGTTGTAATTCAGAATCAATAGATAATGTAATTGATTTTCCTTGCACACTGCTAATCTGATCAATCTCGCGTATGGCGCGTCCACGTACATTTACTTCTAAATTTGAATTGCCTGCTTGCCCCCGTAAGATTAGATCATAATCTTTTTCCAACCCTGTTTTTCCAATTTTAAAACCCGGCGCTTTTAATAATGGATCATCGGTCATGTCCCCTTTGCTTACTGCCCCTAAATATCCAACAACATGGCTGGTGATATAGCTGTGGGGGTAGTTTCTAATTTCCCCTTCTTCAATAAACATACCGGGTAGGTCGGAAATATTTACTTCTAATTTTGATACTTCTTCCCATGTCAATTTATCGCGCACTTCAATGGGCAGGAAAGAAGCAAGCTTTTTTGATTTTTCTAATACATCGTCGATACGCCATTCTTCAATATCAATCACATTCTTTAAATCTTGCAAGGCTTTATCAATATCATCAATTTGTTCTGGCACAATAAGCAGACGAAAATTTTGATTGTTAACGGCAAGTGGTACACCAAAACGATCAATAATTTCCCCACGTTTTGGCACAAGAAGTTTGGCATTGATACGGTTTCTTTCGGCAAGGGTTTCATATTTTCCGCCTTGGAACACCTGTAACCACGCAAGACGCGCCGCCAAAACCGAGAGGGCGACCCCTTGTAATGCACCCAGTATAAAGGCACGACGACCAAAAATTTGCTGACGTTTATTATCAAAATCCATATTTAATGTTCCAATGGTGAAACGGCATTAATCATTCGATGTAACATCATCAAAAGATAGTTTATAATAGGATATAAAAATATTGTTACCATGCATGATCCAACCAATGTGCCATATTCAAAAAATGTCATATATCGTATGGAAAAGAAAAGCCATTGGCAAAAAGCAAAACCAAATGTGGTCAAGGCAAAAAATATCCATAAAATAAAATAGGTCTGCCCCAACAGATATAGGCGTTGGCGCGTAATTAAAAAATATACCAAAAGATAAAGTATAGAATGTAAACCAATTGGATATTCAGAAATTAAATCTTGTAATATCCCAATGGCAAAAATAAGCAGTGGTGGGATGATACTGGGGCGGTTAATCGACCAATAAAAAATAACAATTAAAATAAAATATGGTTTTATATCAAGGGGAAAAGAAAAATGAACAAAGGAAATAATAAAGAAAAAAACCGTTATTATTTGAATTAAAAAGGCGCGCCATAGCCAGCCCATATTTTCGATTGAGAAAAAAGAATTCATATTCTAATTCTGACTAAAATCACCACGAATTAAATTGATTGGTGATGTTGTATCGACAACACGTACAAATGAAATTTTATCAATTTCACCATAAAGTTTTACACCATAATCACCATTGGTTTTTACAACGCGACCAATGGGTAAGCTAGATGGAAAAATTCCACCATCACCCGATGTTACAATACGCGCCCCTTCAACCATGCCTGTATCTTTTGGTAAGTGTTTTAGAAGGGGGATATCGTTATTTGTACCTGTTAAAATTGCTTTTTGATTTGTTCCTTCAATTAAAACAGGAAGGCGTGAGTTAATATCAGTAAGCAATAAAACACGCGCTGAATTTTCGCCCGCTTCAATCACACGGCCAATCATCCCCTCACCCGAAAGGACAGCTTGGTTTTTCTTTACACCATCATTTGCGCCTGACGATACAATAATTGTCTTAATAAAATTACTCGCCATATCAGAGACAATACGTGTTGTTATAAAATTTTGGTGGGTTTGCGTTTTTACATTCAACAATTTTTGTAAAGATTGGTTTTCCGCCTGCAACATTAATGCTGTTTGATACCATTCTTTTAATCTGGCGTTCTCAGATTTCAAACTTGTATTTTCTGCTCGTATGGACGCAAAGCCAGAGATTGAGCTTATATTATATGCTGCCAGTTGAAATGGTTTTCCCACAAATGAAATAACAGGGGTAATAAAATCTGTTGTTGTTGACCGTAAAGAAGAGAGTTGTGAAGGGTTGAAAATGCTACTCAACAATAAAAATACCGATAAAATTAAAAGAACCATATAGGCCGCACCGCTACTCAATGCATAAGGGCTAGCCACTCCAGAGATAGATGATTTTTTCTTTGAATTATATTTTTTCATGATAAACGTGCAAAGTTTGTTATAAACGTATTATAGCAAGGAAAAAGTCCCAATCAACAAGGGCGCAATTCGATTTCATTATTTTAATAGTTATAAGATCCAATAAGAACATTTTTTAAGCTGTTCATTTCTTCCAAGGCGTGCCCCGTACCCAACACCACACATGAAAGCGGATCATCTGCAATAGTAACGGGTAATCCCGTGGCATGACGCAACACAAAATCTAAGTTAGAGAGAAGCGCACCTCCCCCCGTTAATACAATACCCTTATCGACAATATCAGCCGCCAGTTCGGGCGCGGTATGTTCCAAGGCGACTTTCACCCCTTCAACAATTTGCCCTACAGGCTCAGACAAGCTTTCGGCAACTTGACGTTCGGTGATAACAATTTCTTTAGGCACGCCATTCATTAAATCACGCCCTTTAATATGCAATTGTCGCCCTTCCCCATCGGCGGGTGGACAAGCGGAGCCAATCTCTTTTTTAATTCGTTCTGCGGTACTTTCCCCAATGAGCAAATTATGTACACGGCGAATATAGGCGATTACCGCCTCATCCATTTTATCACCACCCACACGCACAGAACGCGCATAAACGATACCACCCAATGATATAACGGCCACTTCGGTTGTACCCCCGCCAATATCAACCACCATAGAGCCCGAAGGCTCTGTCACCGGTAATCCTGCGCCAATGGCGGCTGCCATAGGTTCTTCAATAAGTTGGACTTGTCTTGCGCCTGCACTCTCGGCTGATTCTTGGATAGCACGCTGTTCTACAGCGGTAGAACCTGAAGGCACACAAATCATCATTCGCGGAGAAATGAAGGAACGGCGATTATGTACCTTACGAATAAAATGCTTAATCATGGCTTCGGTCACTTCAAAATCGGCAATAACACCATCGCGTAACGGGCGTGTAGCAACAATATTGCCTGGGGTGCGGCCTAACATTTGTTTTGCCTCGTTTCCAACGGCTAAGACATGTTTTTTACCATTTACCATAGAAATGGCAACAACCGAAGGCTCGTTCAAAACAATACCCTGATCTTTTACGTAAACAAGTGTATTGGCTGTACCTAAGTCAATTGCCATATCGGCAGACATAAAGCCAAAAAGTTTTGAAAACATGCTTTCCCCAGATCATTAAATTTTGAATGTGTGAGTTTATACCAAACTTATGCATAAAACGCATTACATTCTTTTATATTTAAACACAAAAAAATCCGCTAAAATGCGGATTTTGATAATAAATATACGATGCTCGCCTCTATCCTTGGCGCGCTTTAAAACGTTTATTCATTTTATTAATCACGTAAACGCGACCTTTACGACGAATAACGCGACAATTACGGTCACGTTTTTTTAATGTTTTCAATGAGTTAACTACTTTCATGGTCGTATCTTTACTATCTAAATGTCAATTGAATGGTGAATATAGTCGCCATGCCCCTTCATTGTCAAGTATTTGCACAAAATTCATATAATAAAATATAATTTGATTGTTTGGAAATTTTATTCAATATAACATTTTATAAAATAAAATAATAATCATGCCCGATACATTTCCCCATAGCATTTTAGAAGAACGGTTTATCCCTCCCGATATTTGGAAACAATTCTCTTTTGAAAACCCGACTTCAGCTCATATTATTTCAATAAGCACAATGATTGAGCCTAGCCATGACAAAACAGTTCTTATCCTTACGGGGTTGAGCGAGTTTAGTGAGAAATATGTCGAAACAGCGCAATATTTTTTTGATAAAGGGTTTGATATTTATATTATGGATTGGGCATATCAAGGACGGTCAACACGCCATTTAAACAACCCCCATAAACGTCATTCGGATGGATATGATCAGGATTTATCAGATGTGGATTATCTCATTACTCATTTTATAGATCCCGATAAAGATTTATTTTTATTGGCGCATTCAATGGGGGCGCATATTTCAATGCGATATTTAGCGGAATTTGACCATAAAATTAAAGCAGCTTCTTTTTCTGCACCCATGTTAAAAATAAAATCTTTAAGTGTGGCAGAACGATTATATCAGCGCATTTTATCGACCCTGCCATTCTTACTTGAACGATATGTTCCTGGTGGAAAAGATTGGAGTGAGCGAAACCAAAATTTAGTGAATAAAGATATCTTTAGTTCGGACCCCATTCGTAAAAAACTTCATAATCAATGGAGTAAATATATCCCCGAATTACAATTGGGAAACCCTACATTAAAATGGGTGAATGAAACTTTAAAATCAGTTTTTATATTGGAAAAAAAATATCAAAATATTTCTATACCTGTCTTTATCGCGATAGGATCGGATGAGCGGCTTGTTTGTAATGAGGAGATTACAAAGGCGGTAGAACTTATACCCCATGCAACATTAAAAATTTTAAAAAACTCGAAACATGAAATCCTGATGGAAACTGATGATATTCGTAACGTTTTTCTAGATGAAACATTAACGTTATTTAATCAAAATATTTCAAACAATTAAATCTAACCATTCTTGTTCACTTAAAATCTTAATGCCTAAGTCCTTGGCTTTTTTTAATTTTGAACCTGCTTGTTCCCCTGCAATCAAATAATCGGTTTTAGAGGAGATTGACCCCGATACTTTAACCCCCATTTTTTCTGCTGTGGCCTTTGCTTCTGATCGTCCCATTTGGGTTAAGGTCCCTGTAAAAACAACAATTTTACCTGCCACTTTACTATCCCCTGCTACATTAATTTTATAAGGTAGAATTGTGATGCGTGATTTAAGATTGTTTAAAACTTCTTGGTTATGTGGCTCGTTAAAAAAACCAATTAAATCATCGGCTACAGATGCGCCTATATCTTCGATATTAATTAAGGATTGATATGCTTCACTTTCAGTATTTTGTGCTGCCATCATTGTTGATTGCAAATTATCAATATCTTTATAATAAAGTGCCAGTTTTTTTGCCGTTGCCTCACCAATTTGACGAATACCTAATGCATAGATAAAGCGGTTAAAAATAATTTCTCGACTTTGATTAATTGAATCAAAGAGATTTTGAATGGATTGTTCACCCCATCCCTCTTTTTCTTTTAAAGAAATTTCTTTGTCTTTTTCGCGTTGTTCAAGGGTAAAAATATCTTGAGGAAAACGTATAATTTTATCATCCCAAAATTGTTCGATAATTTTATTGCCAAGCCCATCAATATCAAATGCCAATCGGCTGACAAAATGTTTTAATCTTTCCTTGGCTTGCGCTCCACATATCAACCCACCGGTACATCGGTTTGCAACCTCCCCCTCCTCACGAATAACGTGTGATTTACAAATAGGACAAGTTTTTGGAAATATAAATTTTTTTGAATTGGCGCATCTTTTATCCAAAATCACTTCTACAACTTGAGGGATAACGTCGCCCGCGCGTTGTATGATAACAATATCATTGATACGCACATCTTTACGCATAATTTCATCTTCATTATGCAATGTTGCATTGGATACAATCACCCCCCCCACACCAATAGGTTCTAATCGTGCAACGGGCGTTAATACTCCCGTTCGGCCAACTTGAATTTCAATATCATTAATTTTTGTAATCGCTTTTTCGGCGGGAAATTTATGCGCGGTGGCCCATCGTGGGGCGCGGGAAACAAAACCCAAACGATCTTGTAAATCTAAATCGTTCACTTTATAAACCACCCCATCTATTTCATAGTCAAGCTTGGGACGGCTTGTTTCAATCTGATTATAAAATTGGATTATCTCGTCAATAGAATGACAAAGCGCGGAAGGGTTAGCCTCCTTAAATCCCATGGATGCTAAGCTTTCACGCACTTGCCATTGCGTTTTACCAATTGGATTACTGATTTCACCCAAAGCGTAACCAAAGAATTTTAGAGGGCGGCTTTTGGTAATTTTTGAATCCAATTGGCGTAAACTGCCTGCTGCGGCATTGCGTGGATTGGCGAATTCGGGTTTGTTTTGTTCTTTTTGAATTTTATTTAAAGCGATAAAATCTTTGCGCGACATATAAACTTCACCCCTAACTTCGATAATATCAGGGAAATTGCCATTTAATTGATGGGGAATATCATCAATGGTTTTGATGTTTTGAGTGATATCCTCCCCTTCATATCCATCACCGCGTGTTGCCGCATATATTAATACACCATTTTCGTAACGGATGGAGCATGATAATCCATCAATTTTTGGCTCCGCTACAATGTCAAGCTTTGTACCTTCATCCAAATTTAAAAACCGAGATATGCGCGTTAGGAAACTTTGTAATTCTTCTTCATTAAAAACATTTCCAAGCGATAACATAGATACATTATGTTTTATCTTTTCAAATTTTTTGGACGGCGTTGCCCCAACTTTTTGACTTGGACTATTGTCATTAATTAAATCAGGGTAATCCGTTTCAATTTTTAAAAGCTCTTGAAACAGCGCATCATATTGTGCGTCAGAAATTTCAGGTGCGTCATCTTCATGATATTTTTTGTTATGCTGGTCAATTATTAAGGATAAATAATTATAGCGCTTTAAAATGTTGGCGTTTGGCATGGTTATGCCGCTTTTTTCTCTAATAATTTCATGGCTGCTGCGCGGGCTTCTGGGGTGATTTCCTCGCCCGATATCATACGTGCAATCTCTTCTTGGCGTTCCGCATTTGTTTTTAAAGGGGCGATCGTTGTTATAATATCTTTTGTACCCGATTTGCTAACAATCCATTGATTATCCGCCTTTGCTGCCACTTGAGGGGAATGTGTGACGACCAATATTTGTTTAAATTGCGATAATTTTGAAAGGCGCTCCCCCACTGCTGCGGCTGTTGCGCCGCCTATGCCGCTATCCACTTCGTCAAAGATAAGGGTTTGGACATTTCCCGTATCGGCAAAGACCGCCTTTAACGCCAATGTTAATCGCGCCAATTCACCCCCCGATGCAATTTTATTTAACGCTCCTGCATCTGAATTGGGGTTAGTCGCAACTAAAAATTCAACTTTATCAATACCGTTTTTACTCCATTTTTCTTCTTCATGTTGTGTTACAGATATTTCAAACCGTGCTTTTTCTAGTTTTAGCGCAGGTAATTCCTTCATAATATTTTCTTGAAGTTTTTTTGCCGCCGCTTTTCGTTTATTAGAAAGTATTTGCGCCTCTTTCAAATAATTAATTTTTTCTTGTTCATATTGTTTTATAGAGTGCGCGTATAATTCTTCCATATTATCAATTTCATCTAACGCATTGGCAAGCTCATCTCTTTTTTGTGCTAAATCATCAATTTCACACTGATGCTTGCGTGATTGTGTTTTAAGCGCAAAAAGACGATCATCTATTTCTTCCAATGATTGATCGTTGTTATCAACATCACAAACTAAATCTGTTAGATTATTAATCACCTCTTCAATTTCAGTATTGGCACGCTCAAACCCCTCTATTACGTTTTGTGCGCTATGCTCAATTTTTTGCAAGGCGCGCCAAACATCCAATGCGGTTGTTTGCATTTCTTCTAATTTTAAAGATGCTTCTTGGGCGCTTTGAACAATATTTACTGAATCTTTTAAAGTTGTTTTTAATTGCGTAAGCTTTTCTTCTTCTCCTGCTTGCGGGGCGAGAGCGTCTAAATCATGGATGGATTGTCTTAAATATTCTTCTTCATCATGAATGACTAAAGATTTCTCTTTCATCTCCAACATTTTTTGGCGTGCCGATTTTAAGGACTTCCAACTTTTTGTAACGACTGCTGTTTTATTATTATACGCTCCATACTCGTCCAAATAATTTATATGTTCTGCGGAATTAAATAATTTTTGATTGTCAAATTGCCCATGCACTTCGGCAATCATATCTGCCGCAGATTTCATAAGGGCCAAAGATATAATTTGATCGTTAATAAATGCTTTTGAAACGCCATCACGGGTGAGCGTTCTTTTAAAAATTAAAATAGATTCGACTTCAATGTCATTATCAGTCAAAAATGTCATAACAGGATGATCCAGGGTCAACTCAAAAACACTTTGTACCATCGCTTTTTCGGAATTTTTACGGATGAGCGCGGTGTTAGAGCGTGCCCCAAGGGTAAGTCCTAGAGAATCCAGTAAAATAGATTTACCCGCCCCTGTTTCACCTGTCAGGGCGCAGAGTCCGTTTTTAAAATCAATTTGTAATTGTTCGATTAAAACAATATTTTTAATTGTTAAACTGGCGAGCATAATGTCGCCTCTTCCTATTGCCTGTCAAAGAGAGAATCAACGGTTTTATTCCAAAATGATCGCTCTTCCAAAATTTGTTTGCGGGATTCTTTATCTAAAATACTATAGGTATCTTGATACCATTTTGATCCTGGATAGTTATATCCTAAAACTGATGCTACTTTCACGGCCTCGCTCCGTAATCCTAAGATGAGGTAGGATTCGACAAGGCGGTGCAATGCTTCTGCAATATGGGTGGTTGTTTCATAATTTTTAACCACGGTTTGAAAACGGTTAATAGCCGCATTGATTTGGTTACGTTTAAGATAGTAACGCCCAATTTGCATTTCTTTCCCTGCTAAATGATCCAATGTTAAATCACGTTTTAACCGTGCATCTCGTGCATATTCGCTGTCTGGAAAACGTTTAATTAAGGTATCAAAAGCTTCCAAAGATTGTTGTGTGATGGCTTGGTCGCGGGCAACATCAGATATTTGTTCATAATAAGCCAATGCTTTTAAATAATAAGCATAATCAATTTCTTCATTCCCCGGATGCAGTTCGATAAAGCGGTCAAGGGATAAAATGGCCTGATCATATTGATCATCATCAAAGGCCGCTTTTGAAGCCATTAATTGTGATTTAGTTGCAAATTTTGAGTAAGGATATTCACGTTCCACTTGTTCAAACAATGGAATTGCTGTTCTATATTCCCCATTATCCAAGGCCGTTTGCGCCTCTTCATACAAAGCTTCGGCAGATTTCCCCTGAGATGCGGCACTTTGTTCGGACACATCCACATCTTTGTCATTACCAGAGCATCCCGCGATAATTATCAAGCATGGAAGAAGAAGGAAATAATATTTTTTCATAGAAGTATATTTAGCGTGAAAAGCCTTTAAATAAAAGACAAAATCACAATTCAATAACAATAATGTAAAGCTTATCCTTAGCAAGCAGCTGTGATAACAGGCATAGAAGGAGCGTATAAAGCCTCATCAGAGGATTCTGGGTTTATGTATAAATCCATATATTCCCATGCGGTATCATCATCAAACAAAGCATGAAGAAGTTTGTTATTCATATCATGGCCAATTTTATTGCCTTCATAAGCGCCTAAAACCAAGCCCCCAGCCAAGGCAATATCCCCAACTGCATCCAAAATTTTATGACGAACAAATTCATTATGGCATCGCAAACCATTTTTATTCATAACGCCCGTATCATCAACAACAATAGCATTATCAAGTGATCCCCCAAGGGCAAGGCCATTTTGCTGCATTTTTTTAACATCTGTTAAAAGGCAGAATGTGCGACAATCTGAAACATCATGTTTAAAATTACCGTTTACCAACATCATTTCAAATCGTTGTGTGCCAATAGATGGGTGGTTATATTGAATTTGACCTGTGTATTTTGGCGTTAAAGAAGGGGAAAGCGAGACAAATTTTCCATTTTCTTCATAACTTACGGTTTTTAAAACACGAATGGCACGACGCGGTGCAGATTGTTCAACCGTTCCTACAATATCAAAGGCCGCTATAAATTCTTTTGAACTTCCATCTAAAATGGGGACTTCTGGTCCATCAATTTGAACAAGCACATTATCAATACCACAAGCACGAAGGGCGGCCATTAAATGTTCAATAGTGCCCACTGTAACGTTAGATTTATTGCCGATTAAAGTACAAAGACGTGTATCGACAACATTATGCCATAACGCCTCAATCATATTATCTTTATCCGTTATATCGGTTCGTTCAAAGACAATGCCATGACCAATTGCCGCAGGATGCAAATTTAAAGTCGCAGATTTACCGCTATGGAGGCCGATGCCCTTAATTGTAATTGAATTTTTTAATGTATGCTGCATATCTATTTTTCCTATTCTCAAGGTACATGAAGACAAAGCGCAACAAAATTCACTCTTTGTATCTATATGTTACAAAAAAAAGAAGCTCCGAAGAGCTTCTAAAGTGTACTTATCCGGAGGACACCAGATAAAGTTAGATAAAATTAAATTAGTTAGCCTGACGTCTTAAAAAAGCAGGAATGTCCAAATCATCTTGATTATCAACGCGCTGTGCAACAGGTGAATCAATGCTTAACTTACCTTGGGCGGGAGAAGATGTGACTTTTGAATCACCATGGAAAGATCCACGTGTTCTTTGGGTTTCTTGTGTGGATTGTGTTCCAGTAGATTGAAATTCACCCTTTTTTTCTTGCCCATAATGCTCATCAAAACCTTTATAAACACTTGTAATACGCTCAAACAAAGATGGGGTTCTTTTTCGTTCTGTTGCCGTCGCACCAGGAACGGGAGGCCGAAGCACTAAACCTTGCGTTGATTGAACGCGGTTTTGTTGTGCCACTTGTGGTGCAGATGATTGTTGTGCAACAGTCTGTGCAATTGGTGTTGCGACCTGCTGTGGTTCAATCGTTTGAGGTTCGTAATTTAGTTTTGCCCCAATTGATGCGGACACATACGATTCTTCAGATTTTTCAGGAACGACAGGCGTTGGTGGTATAAAACTTCCTTGATGAATCGTTGCTTTTTGTTGCGCCACATAATCAGTTTTTGTAGATGATGTTGCAGAAGGGCTTAAACTACGAAATTCTTGTTGTTCAAACATATCTTTTTCAGGATCATCCAATTGTTGGTTACGCATTGGTACCGATTTTGGTTGATACGATTCCTGACGCGCTTGCATAGTCATGGCGCGGGCAACCTCAGTTTGTGGAATAATTTTTTTTTCTTCTGTTGGCGTAGGAATTGCCGCTGTTTTAGTGGTTTGCAAATTTGTAACCTTCACCCCATTCGTACGCGTATCTGTCGTGCGTGCGGATTCAGCCATATCAATACCTGTTGCAACAACAGAAACACGCATTGATCCTTCTAATTTTTCATCAAAGGTTGAACCAAAAATAATATTGGCATTGGGATCAACTTCATCGCGGATACGGTTACAAGCTTCATCGACTTCATAAAGTGTCATATCAGGGCCGCCTGTTACATTGATAATAACACCACGCGCCCCTTTCATTGAAACATCATCTAACAATGGATTATTAATTGCGGCTTCCGCAGCTTCGGTTGCGCGTCGCTCCCCTTCGCCTTCGCCTGTTCCCATCATCGCCTTACCCATTTCAATCATGGCAGAACGAATATCAGCAAAATCAAGATTAATAAGACCCGGTTTCACCATTAAATCAGTAACCCCTTCTACGCCAGCGCGAAGAACGCTATCTGCCATTTTAAAGGCTTCAGCAAAAGTGGTTTTTTCATTGGCAATACGGAATAAATTTTGGTTTGGAATAACAATCAATGTATCAACATAATCTTGCATTTCTTCAATACCGGCTTCGGCCTGACGCATACGATGTGTGCCTTCGAAATGAAATGGCTTGGTCACTACACCTACGGTTAAAATACCATTATCACGACACGCCTTTGCAATAACTGGCGCGGCACCTGTACCTGTTCCACCACCCATACCTGCGGTAATAAAGGCCATGTTTGACCCATCAAGATATTGCATGACCTCATCAAGGGATTCGTGCGCCGCTTTTTCACCAACTTCTGGTTTGGCACCCGCACCCAAGCCACCCGTTACATGAGCGCCCAATTGAATGGTCATCATCACAAAGTGACCCTTCCAAGGCTTGCGCATCTGTGTTGCATACAAGAAATTCGCATCCTTCCATTCCAGAAGAAATCATATTATTGACGGCATTTCCACCGGCACCGCCGACGCCGACTACTGTAATTTTGGGAGACAATTTTTGTACCTCTGGTGTTTGAATTCGAATATTTAACATGTTGTTTGAAACCTCCGTGCGCAAATGCGTTGAACTTGATTCGCTTGATAATTGATTCTATGGGAAGTTCTTTTGAAACGGAATTGTGAATTTTCCGTTGAGACAAAAAAACTTATTTTTTTCTTATATTTATAGGGCTTTTCCTTTCAGAAAAAGAATGATGAATCAGTGCTAACCGACTTTAAATGAATCATTTTTTAAGTGTGTCATACACCGTGCGTTACGCCAATAAAATATAAGAATTTGTCTGTGGATAAGTTGTGTATCAAAACGGAATTATTTTACCAATTTTCTTTCCACCAGAATTTAAGCTTGCTCCACACACTTTGCGCGTCGACATTTGCAACAATTTCTGCGGGTACTTCATGCTGTTTTGTAGCAAAATATGTTAAAAGTCCTGTTACTGTGGAAAAGGCAGGACCGGATGCAGCGTCGGGTAAATTATTAAAATGAATAGGACGTCCCAAACGAATTTGTTTATCTAAAATAATTTGTGCCAGATCGCGAATATTTGGCAATTGGCTTGCCCCCCCCGTTAAGACGACACGTTTACCAATTTGATATCCCCCTCCAAATTCATCCAATTGATCGCGGATCATTTCAAAAATTTCCTCAACACGTGGTTGGATAATGCCAATAAGTAAAGAGCGTGGAATATGACTTGTTTCTTTTTTGTCTATATCGCCAATTTGGGGCACATCAATCAATTCTTTATCATCATTGCTCATCATCATCGCGCATCCATATAGGGTTTTTATACGCTCCGCATCTTTGAAAGAACAAGTGAGTCCCTTTGTAATATCATTCGATACATGCCACCCCCCAATAGGGATTGAGCCACTAAAAATCATTGTTCCATTTTGAAACACTGAAAATGTAGTATTGCCCGCGCCCATATCAATAAGCACGCATCCCAAATCTATCTCATCCTCAACCAAGCATGAAAGGCCAGAGGCATAAGAAGCATTACAAAGGCTGACGACATCCAAATGGCTTTTTTCAATACATAAAACTGTGTTTTTAATTGATTTTGTATCACTTGAAACAAGATGAACATCTATCTCCAACCTTTCGCCCATCATACCAATTGGGTTTTGAATATTTGTTTTCCCATCCAAGCCATACCCAAATGGAATAGTATGAATCATTTCAATATTGGGAGATGTAATTTGGTTTTGCGCTTTTAATAACGCTTTTTGAATATCTTGTTCTTCGACCACATCATCAGCCAAATCAAGCGTGATATTAACAATATCGGATTTTGATTGCGCACCCGATACATTGACAACAACATCACGAAGCGGAAACCCCTTTATCGCACTGGCAGCCATCGTTTCAGCCGCATGAACAGTTTGACGAATGGCATTATCTGCGGCATCAATATTGGTTACATCCCCGTTTTTTATCCCTTTGGAGCTTTGATACCCCACACCCAAAATTTCAACACTGCCTTGGTCATCAATAATACGCCCGATTAAACATGCATTTTTATGTGACCCCACATCAAGTGTGGCAATAATAGTACCTTTGGGATGAAATTTTCTTTGCATGATTTTAAATTCTATCTCCGTCTTTTAAGTAATCGGAATATCCGGTATCAAATTTTTGAACGGTACTAGGTTTTGTTTTAATGGTTATTCTTTTTAAATCGCGTACATCTATAAAATCAAGATTTGATTCCAAAATTTTATCTTTACTGTTGAGTTTTTCTAAACTGCTTAAGGCAAGGGGAATATTATTTTCAGGTAATTTGATGGTTGTACCGTTTTTCAAAACAACATCCCAACGCCGTTTTGAAATAAAATGTGCTGTTTCTATTTTATAAAAGATATCAGGAACCGCCTGAAAATAAGATAATAAAAGGGGCGCCGATTGTGGCGCATCTTGACCCGTTAAAATAATAAGATCTCTAAAACTATCTAAATTTTTGTCGGTGATTATATTTCCGTTATTATCAATCAACGATAATTTTTTATCTTTTTGCCATAAGGCCATTGGTATACGTTCAATAATATTAACCGAAATTGTATCGGGAAAAATCCGTTTTACCATGACATCTTCAATCCAATTTTCTTGTAATAAAATATTTTGTGTTTGTTTGGGATTAAAAGATAAAAGTGGATCACCCTTTTGTAAATTTATGGCAGACTTTATAGTGGATGCAGGGGTATAGTTTCGCCCTGTTACTAAGATGTTATACAATCTGTATCCTGATGATTGGCTGATATTATAAATTTTATTTTGTGACCATTGATATGTTTGGTTTGAGGCATCGGATAAAAAGAACCATGACCCAAACCAAAAAATTGCGATAACCAACGCCACCCAAATCCCAATTTTTTTAAATAAAAAAATTAGATATTCAGGATTAATAAAGCTGCGTTTTTTTATGACGCGTCTTTTAGATTTTCTTTTTCTTGATGATTTATTGAACCATGACATTTTGCGGTTTCCACCAGATGAGAACAAAGTTGAACGAAAGACATACCGTTATACTCAGGCTGAAGCAGGGCAACGGAACCAGGGGCAAGCCCCGGAATTGTATTAATCTCTAAAAAGTATATCGCATCTTTGCCATTTTGCGAAACATCATATCGAAAATCGGCACGCGCCAACCCAGAACAATTTAAAGCTTTAAAAACCTTTTCCGCATTTTGCATGGTAATGGCGGCTATATCTTCGGGTATATCTGCGGGTGTTACCAATTGCGTACTTTGGTCATGGTATTTAGCCTCGTAATCAAAAAAGCGTCCGGGAAATTTAATTTCTGTCACGCTTTGTGCAACACCATCCAAAATGGCAACGTGAATTTCACGGCCTTCGATAAATTTCTCAACAAGAACTTTATCTCCAAATTGCCAATTTTGTGCATCCAGTGGTTTTTGATTTTCACCCTCTAAAATAATTGTTACCCCAACACTTGACCCTTCATTAATAGGCTTCACAACATAAGGACGTGGCATGACGTTTTCATTAATGACATCTTCTTTATTCGCAACTTTTCCTATTGCGCCTTTTACCCCAACGCTTTGCGCTATTTTCTTCGTTAGCATTTTATCCATACCCACGGCGGAGGCGGTAACATTTGAATGGGTATAGGGAATTTGCAAAGCTTCCAATATTCCTTGCATGACGCCATCTTCACCGCCTTGACCGTAAAGATTGTTAAAGGCGACATCGGGTTTTGGTGTTAAATCATTAATTAGTTTTGGAATGTCAGATGTGACATCAACAACTGTCACATTATATCCACCTTCGGTTAACGCCTTTTTGATAGATATTCCTTTTGTTAAAGAAACTTCCCTTTCAGCAGACCAACCCCCAACTAGTAATGCCACTGTTTTAACCATTCGCGCTTTCCTTTGATCTATATTCCCCAACACGTTTAATTTCCCAGCGTAGCGTGATTCCAAATCTTTCCAAAACACGGTTTTTAATTTCTTCACCTAGATTTTCAAGATCACTTGCGCTTGCATCACCTGTATTGAGCATGAAATTACAATGTTTTTCGCTCATTTGTGCGCCCCCTATTGTCAACCCGCGCCCGCCTATTTTATCAATGAGTTGCCAAACCTTTGTATCGGTTGCTAATTCGGCCCCCTCAAGATCATTTGCTGATGGATTGGCAAAGGTTGACCCGCCTGTCTTCTCCCTTATGGGTTGTGCATCTTCACGCTTGTTTTTAATTTCTGTAATACGGTTTTGAACAATATCTGGCGTTTCTTTTACGCCTTTAAATTTTGCAGATAAGAAAATATAATCGTCGGGAATTTGAGTATGGCGATAGGTCATATTCATATTTTCAGGCATCAATATATGAGAATTTCCTTTGCCATCTATCGCCTCGCATTCAACCAAAACATCTTTTGTTTCGACACCATAGCATCCCGCATTCATTTTTAATGCCCCACCGATTGAGCCTGGAATGCCGCTGAAAAATTCCAGCCCACCAAGTCCTGCCTCTGCCGTTTTAATGGCAACATTGGCATCAAGGGCAAGTGCACCCGCATTAACAATATCATCTTCAATCTTAATAGATGAAAATTCGCGTCCCAAACGAATAACCACGCCTTTTATACCGCCATCGCGAATAATCACATTCGACATTGCCCCAAATATTGAGATGGGAATATGCTCAGGACAGTTTTGTAAAAAAATTTGTAAATCTTCTTTATCTTTTGGTTTAAAAAGAATTTCTGCATTGCCGCCACAAGCAAACCAGCTTTTCAATCCAAGCGGTGCATTCTCGCTATAACGGCCTTGCACTGGGGGTAGTATATCGGGTGTTATTTTTTGCAAGGCACTCATGCCGCGCCTTTTGCGGAAGGGGTATTCAGGGCATCAAGTTGTTTAGGCAAAGCATACGCCCATGCACTAATACTACCCGCGCCCAAACAGATCACGTAATCTCCACTAACCGCACGTTCGGATACCAAGGTTGGTAAGCTTTCTAAATCATTTAGCGCAACAGCATCTTTATGCCCCAACTTTTTTATGCCGCTAACCAAGGTTTCTTTGTCTACGCCATCAATTGGGTCTTCTCCTGCAGTATAAACATCCGCGATAATCACACTATCGGCATCATTAAAACTGCCACTAAAATCATCTATAAAATCTTTTAATCGTGAATAACGATGCGGTTGCATCACGGCAATAACTTTATTTCCTGTATCATTAACCGCTTCACGTGCGGCTTTTAAAACGGCCTTAATCTCAACAGGATGGTGGGCATAATCATCAATAATTGTAATTCCATTGCTTTGCCCTGTGTTGGTAAAACGTCTTTTTACCCCGCTAAAATTTTTCATAGCGGTTTTCATAGTGGCAACAGGAACACCCATTTCTTGAGCAATAGCGAGGGAGGCGAGCGAGTTTAAAACATTATGTTCCCCCAACATTGGAAGAAAGATATCACGAACAATTAATTCATCATGATTATTATGAAGCCATGGGGCGAATGTCACATCAAATGTATTTCCACTTGAAGAAGGCCGTACGTTTGATACACGAACATCTGATTGTTTATTAAAACCATAGGTAATAATTCGGCGATCCACAATATTCGGAATTAACGCCTGCACCGCTGGATGGTCGGAACATAAAACGGCAAAGCCGTAAAAAGGAAGATTATCAATAAAGCGACTGAAAGCCGCCTTGATATTATCATACGTCCCATAATGATCCAGATGCTCAGGATCTATGTTGGTAACAACGGCAATAGTTGCGGGAAGTTTTGTAAATGTTCCATCACTCTCATCTGCCTCGGCTACAATCCAATCACTTTCACCGATGCGTGTGTTTGTACCATATCGGTTAACAATACCGCCATTAATGACTGTTGGGTCATGCCCCGCCTCTTCCAACATCGTACCAACCATTGTGGTGGTTGTGGTTTTCCCATGGGTGCCTGCAATGGCGATAGACCATTTTAACCGCATAATTTCCGCCAACATTTCAGCACGGCGAACAATCGGTTTACGTGCTTCACGTGCGGCAATTAATTCTGGATTATTATCTTTAATAGCCGAAGATATAATAACGATTGAGGCATCTTCTATATTTTTAGCCTGTTGCCCAATAAAGACTTTTATACCTTTTTCTTGAAGGCGCGATACATTCGCGCTTTTCGATAAATCAGATCCTTGCACCTGGTAGCCTAAGGCATGAAGCACTTCGGCAATGCCACTCATCCCGATGCCGCCAATACCAACAAAATGTAATTTTCCAATATCTAATGGCATTGCGCGCATGATATATCCTTCTCCAAGTTTAAAACTTTATAATAATGAGCTATCTTTATTCTTATTCCACCCGCTAGCTAGGGCTGTGACCAAATTGCCCAATCGACGCGCTGCATCAGGCTTACCACAGATACGCGCATTTTCAGCGGCATTGAATAACGCTTCAGGATTTTGTAAAAATGTTTCAATACGCGTTAGTAATGCATTTGCTGTAAATCCTTCCTCAGGCATAACCCATGCACCGCCCACATCAAATACGGCGTTTGCATTGCGTTTTTGTTGTTGATCGGCATGGTGGGGATAGGGAACAAAAATTGCAGGACGACCTGCGGTTGCTACTTCTGATACTGTACTTGCGCCAGAACGACCAATAAACAAATGACATTGTTCAAGCTGACTTGGGACATCATCAAAAAATGTTTTAAGGTCAAAATTAATATTTGTTTCGTTATAGGCTTTTCGTACTTCCTCAATATCTTCTTCACGACATTGTTGTACAATTGATAATCTAGACTGTTGCGCGGGGGGCAGCATTTTTATAGCTTCGGGTAAAATTTTACTAAAGACATGTGCGCCTAGTGACCCCCCCATAACCAAAATCTTTAAAACGCCATCTTGTTCCAAGGTTGGATAAGGTTTTGCGTAAAGGGCGGCAATATCGGGACGCACAGGGTTTCCTGTAACAATGCACCGCATAGAATCCGTTGTATCAACCCCTTCGACTTGCGGCCATGCAATGGCGATACGATCAACCTTTGGCGCAAGATAGGCGTTTGCCTTCCCTAAAACTGCATTTTGTTCATGAATAACTGTTGGGATTTTTTTCTTAGTTGCGGCATACACAGTAGGGAAAGCAGGATATCCTCCAAAACCAATAACAACATCTGGTTTGATTTTTTTTAACAATTTGGCGGCTTGTAAATATCCAACGCCAAGGGAAAAGCTGCTTTTTGCTTTGCTAAATAATCCTGCATATAAGCCAGCAGATGAAATAACATGAACGGGAATACCATTTGCAAAATTTTTATATTGAGCCCCCCGTTTATCAGTAATTAATGTGACATGATATCCACGATTTATTAAATCAAGTGCCAATGCCTCGGCAGGAAACATGTGTCCCCCTGTTCCCCCTGCACTAATGACAATTTGTTTTGTTTTTACCATCTTATCGTTACCTTTTAAAATGCATATTTATTACCGTTTTAGCACGCCTGTTTGCGTTTGTCGTCGGGTTAATCCCAATACCATACCCATTGCGAAGCTAATCGACAATAAAGAAGACCCCCCATAGCTTAAAAAAGGCAGCGTCATTCCCTTTGTTGGTATTAATTGTAGACTAGAAGCCATATGAATAAAGGCTTGCAGCCCAAACATTGTTAATAGTCCCCCTGTTGCCAATACAGTAAATAGGTTTTTATTCTCATATAAATTATTAAATCCACGATATAATATCAAAACATAAAGTAATACGATTACTAGGGTTAAGATAAGCCCAAGCTCCTCCCCCGCAACCGAAAATACAAAATCTGCATGGGCATCGGGAAGGGAAAGCTTGACTGTACCTTGTCCTGGTCCAACCCCCATCACTCCACCTTCACGAAACGCATTAAGCGATTGATCCATTTGATAGGTATCACCAATTTCTGGGTTTAAAAACCGATCCACCCGACTTTGCACATGGGAAAAGCTGAGATAGGCCATAATCATTGCCCCCAAACCAATACCAATTATGATGGCAACATAACGAAGAGGAAATCCCGCCAAAAATAAAATACTTAATAAGCAAGCCGTAATAACGATGGTCATTCCCAAATCAGGTTGGGACAATAAAAGAATAGCCAAAATTGCATAAAGTCCCAAAACTATTTTTACACCGGGGAAATTCTCACGCTCCATCTTTAAATGTGCAAACCATGCGGTAACAACAATAATCGCAGGTTTGGCAAATTCGCTTGGTTGTAATGAAAAGCCGGGTAGATGCACCCATCGTTGCGCGCCTTTAATTTCCATACCAAAAATTAGAACATAAACAAGCAGGCCGAAACTGATTAATAAAACAATACTGGATAAACGCCAGATTTGACGCGCATTCAAAAATGAAACGCTGAATAAGATAAAGAGTGAAGGGATTAACAATAATAAATGACGCAAAATAAAATGATATTCATTCAAACCAATGCGCGTGGCAACAGGGGGGCTGGCCGTTGTGACCAGCATAATTCCAACCATCATAGTAATTAAAATAAGCAATAATAACTTACGATCAATCGTCCACCACCATTGTGATAATAAAGATGTATCTGCACGCGAAAGAAAACTCATTTTATGATGTAATTTCTTTCACCGTTTGTTCAAACACATTACCCCGTTCTTCAAATGAGGGGAATTGATCCCATGAGGCACATGCAGGGGATAACAAAATCACAGCATCTTGATCAAATTGATTGGCGTCCTGATATGCCTTTTTTGTTGCCTTTTGTACAGTATCACATATTTCATAGGTAAAATTTTGTATGTCTAACCATTGAGAAAAACGTTCCGCTGCCTCCCCAATAACATAAGTTTTAACGATTTTATCTTTGAAAATTTCTAACCCTTGTAATCCATCTTTTTTTGCACGCCCACCAATGATCCAAAAAATATCATCATACGATGAAAGCGCCTTTGAAGCCGCCTCGGCATTGGTGGCCTTACTATCATTAACAAATGAAATATTGTTCTTTTGTGTGACCAAATATTGACGATGAGGCAAGCCAGAAAAGCTTTTTAAACTACTAAAAAAACTTTGATGATCTAACCCAATTTCATTGGCAATAACATTGCAGCATAAAATATTTTGTTGATTATGAACCCCACGCAATGTTGGAAGATTTTCAAGCGATCCTAATAAATTATTTTCACCCTGATGATTTTGGTAGAGATTATCATTTTTAACAAAAAATCCTTCTGGAATTTCGTAATGCACCGATACAGGAATATATTTTCTTTTACCCATTAAAAAATTTTTATCAAAAAGGACTTGGTTAAAATCATCATCTATATCAACGACCGCAACCCCCTCACCTTCCAATATGACAGATTTGCTTTTAATATATTCTTCCATACTGCCATGGCGATCTAAATGATCGGAGGATATATTAAGCAAGATTGAAAAATTAGGTCTAAAACTAGGACATAAATCCAATTGAAAGGATGATAATTCCAAAACCAAGAAATCATAATCTTGGGTAAAATCAACATCAAAAACAGGAATACCGATATTGCCTGCCATAATTCCAGATTTTCCATTCTCATTCAAAATATGAGTCATTAGGGCAGTGGTTGTTGATTTGCCATTTGTCCCTGTAATACCAATTGTTTGGCAAGGCATTCCAATTTGATGAAGCAATTCCACATCACCAATAATTTTGAGATTATATTTTTGGGATTGAAGAACAATATCGTGCGGCTCAAACGTATAAGGGATCCCCGGTGCCAAAACTAGATAATCAAAATTTGTTAAATCATCTTGGGTAAGATCGGATATGGTCGCACCAAATGCTTTGGCTTTTTCGCGGCTTTTTTCATTATCATCCCATGCCGTGACTTTTACATCATTATCAAGGCATGCTTTTGCCGTTGATAAACCCGATTTTCCCAAACCAAAAATAGCAATATGTTTATGCTCTAGATTCTCTTTAAATAATTCCCAATTTAACATTTATCGTAACTTTAATGTTGATAAACCAACCAAGGCAAGGATAAATGCAATAATCCAAAACCGAATAACAACGGTGGGTTCAGACCATCCCTTTTTTTCAAAATGATGATGAATGGGTGCCATTTTAAACACACGCTTGCCCGTTAATTTATAAGAGGCAACTTGGATAATCACTGATAATGTTTCAAAAACAAATAAACCACCAATAATGACCAGCACCAATTCGTGTTTTACCAATACTGCAATTGTACCCAATGCTGCCCCCATAGATAGAGATCCTGTATCGCCCATAAATACTTTTGCCGGGGGGGCGTTAAACCATAAAAACCCTAAACCCGCACCAATTAATGCCCCACATAAAATAGCGAGTTCCCCCGTCCCAGGTACAAATTGAATACCCAAATAATCTGAAAAAATTGCATTTCCTGCCAAATATGCGATAAGTCCGAAACAGGCCGCCGCAATCATAATGGGAACAATGGCAAGGCCATCCAAACCATCGGTTAAATTTACCGCGTTTGATGCACCAACAATGACCAACATGGCGAATGGAATAAAAAAGATACCAAGGGGAAGAATTAATTCTTTAAAAAATGGAATATATAATCCTGTTGCGTAGTCAATCTCCATAAAATTGAGATAGGCGGCAACGGCGATAAAGGCGCAAAAAAATTCGAGGAGCAATCGCAATTTTCCCGGTATACCGCGATGCGATTTCGTCGTCAGTTTTGCATAGTCATCCGCTAATCCTACAATTCCGAAAAAAGTCATGACTCCTGTAACAATCCAAACATACGGGTTGGTTAAATCAGACCATAATAAAATTGAAATACCTGCTGATATTAAAATCATAATACCGCCCATGGTTGGGGTGCCTGCTTTTTTAAAATGGGTTTCGGGGCCATCTTCGCGAATGGGTTGCCCCTCTTTTTGTTTTTTCTTTAGCCAACGGATAAAAAATGGCCCAATCGAAAAACTGATAATAAGAGCGGTCATAATTGCCGCGCCTGTACGAAAAGTAATATATTGGAACAAATTAAAAACGCTAAATGTATCGGCAAGCGGGTAAAGTAAATGATATAACATAGTTTAAATTTGTCCTTCTGTGGCTTGTTTGAATTTAAAGGGCAAGGCACGTAATGCCTCAACCACCAAACTCATCTTACTGCCCAATGATCCTTTTACCATGACAACATCGCCTGGAATTAAAACATCAGGAACAATTTTTGCCAATTCTTGACTGTTATCTTTGTGCGCGCCACGTTGGTTGGCTGGTAAAGTATCATACAGTTTACGCATCTTTTTACCACAGGTGTAAACCAAATCAACATTTGCAGCTTTTAGCGGTAATGCCAAATCAACATGCATATTATCGCTATCTTTGCCCAATTCCAACATATCACCCAGTACGGCAATACGCCTTCCCCCCCGACCGGGGTCAATAAGTGCCAATACTTTAAATGCCGCCTTCATAGCCGTGGGTGAAGCATTATAGCTTTCATCAATTAAAGTAACAGGGTTTTCAGGCAATCCAATATCCAAAAACTCGCGTTTACCCCGCCCCGATACAGGCTCTTGTTTGGATAGCGCATTTATTGCCTTTTTTAATTGTAACCCTGAAATTTTAAGCGCACTTAAAACGGATAGGCAATTTAATGCAATATGCTTTCCTGCAATTTGAAGGGAGTATTTAACATCTTCGCCAATAATATTGGCATCAACGCGTGATCCGTTTGCAGCTTCCAATATTTTTAACATTTGCGTATCGGCATTCTTATTATCGCCATAACTGCAAATTTTTAAACCACATTTATCGGCATTCGCTTTCAAAATATCAAAATAATCATGGTCGTTATTTAAAATGGCAATTGATCCACTTTGCATTCCATCAAAAATTTCTGATTTTGCATGAGCGATACCTTCAATACCATCTTCAAAATTTTCGATATGAACGGCAGCAATGGTTGTGATAATTGATATATCAGGCTGAACCATTTTGCTTAACGGGGTAATTTCTCCTTTGTGATTCATACCAATTTCAAAAATGCCAAAATCTGTTCCTGCGTGCATTCGTGCCAAACTTAAAGGGACTCCCCAATGATTGTTATAACTTTTAACACTGCTATGGGTTTGACCGTAGGGTGACAATGCCGCTTGTAATAATTCTTTTGTACCTGTTTTGCCAACACTTCCTGTAATGGCAAAAATCTTTGCGCTTGTCCGTTTTCTGGCGGCACGGGCAAGGGATTGTAACGCGTGCAAAGTATCTTTAACCATAAGTAATTTGTTGTCATCAACCCCATCAATAGGGTGCGATACGATTGCCGCAACCGCACCATTCTCAAACGCCTGTGCAACATATTCATGCCCATCGCCTGCATCCCCAATAAGGGCGATAAATAAATCCCCTTTTTCTAAAGTTCGGCTATCTATGGAGACCCCTGTTGCACGCCAATCGGATAGGTTTTGTATACCTAGCGCTTTTGATGCTTCGGTTGCTGTCCAAATTATGTTTGATTGAATCACTTTATTTTGTTCCTTTTATAGCATTTTGTACAACTTTTGCATCATTGAAGGGATAAATTGTATCACCAATAATTTGGCCTTCTTCATGCCCTTTACCGGCAATAACAAGAACATCCCCTTGTTTTAAATCATGAATTGCGGTTTCAATCGCTAATTTTCTATCCGCAATCTCAATAGCGTCGGGTGCTGCATCCATAATCTCTTGGCGAATCTTTTTTGGCTCTTCTTCACGGGGGTTATCATCGGTAACAATGACTTTATCGGCTAAACGATTTGCAATTTCACCCATAATGGCGCGTTTGCCTTTGTCACGATTTCCCCCACATCCAAATACACAAACCAAGTTATTTTTTGTATGCTCTCGCACTGTTTTTAAGATTGTTTCAAGGGCATCAGGTTTATGGGCATAATCAATATAAATTGCACCCTTTTTGCTGCCTTCAATTAATTGCAAGCGGCCAGGAACGCCACGCAATTTTGTCAAGCTTTGGACAAGTATATTTACATCATCGACATAGCGCATAACTAACGCGAACGCACAAAGGGCATTCATCACTTGGAAATCACCAACAAGGGGTAAGGTAATATTATAGGTGGTCCCCTCCAACATAAATTCTAATTCTTGCCCTGTTGGTTTGGCTGTACGATTAATTATTTTTAAATCTGCGCCTTTATATCCGAACGAAAAAACATGATGTCCATGCTCTAAACAGATTTTTTGTAATTGATCAAAATATGTATCATCTGCATTTAAGACGGCGCGTCCGTTTTGTTGTAAAACATCTGTAAATAATCTGGCTTTTGCTTCAAAATAAGATTGCATATCAGAATGGTAATCCAAATGATCGCGCGATAAATTGGTGAATGCTGCGGCCTGAATGTTTACCCCATCAAGGCGGTATTGATCCAATCCATGGCTAGATGCTTCCATTGCCAAATAATCTATTCCAGCGGCACATAAATCCGCCAATGCCGCGTGGAGCGATTGTGTATCTGGTGTTGTTAATTTTCCTGCGATACGCATTTTAGGGCCCCGAATACCAAGGGTTCCTAGTAATGCACAATTTTCAAAACCCACCAAATGCCATAATTGTTGCACGAAAGATGCCGTTGATGTCTTGCCACTTGTGCCTGTTATCGCAACAATATTTTTTGGCTGTAATTTGTAAAATTTTGAAGCTATTTTTGCAAAGTCTTGACGCGTGTTTTTTGACAAAATAACAGTTGCTTTATCTTTAAGTTCATTTGGCAAAGTATAATCATCTGGCGATAAGATATAATTACAACCATTTAAAATTGCATCTTCAATAAATTCCGCTCCGTTAGATTTACTTCCAGGCAGGGCTGCAAATAAATACCCTTTTCGTACCGCGCGGCTATCTGATGTAATACCATTGATGGGAAGTGTATCGAGTATTTCTAAAAAATTAGTGAGCTGCAATTTGACGCTCCTTTTTAATTTGTTCTTCGGTTTTAACGTAGCGTAGTAAATTATCGCCAAAATCTTGGTTCTTATCTTTAGGTGCCATGCCTAATACTTTTGTCATGGATGCAATAATCCGTGATATTGTTGGCGCACCAACCCAGCCCCCTGTGGCATAGCCATAGGTTTCTTCAATTCCTTTAGGCTCATCAATCATGACAAATACAACATATTGAGGCTCATCCATCGGAAAAAATCCTAAAAATGAAGAAATAAGTTTTTTACGATTATATCCACCTTTACCCGGCTTTTCCGCCGTTCCTGTTTTTCCACCAACCAGATAACCGTTTACATCTGCTTTTGACCCTGTACCGTGTGATACATTCAATCTTAAAAGCTGACGCATTCTATGTGATGTTTCGGGTGATATTATTTGCTCCCGTATTTTTTGTTTTTGTGCCCCTTTAATTAGTGTTGGTTCAATCTTATACCCCCCATTTACAATAGGCGCGGCAGCTTTCACCAATTGCAAAGGTGAGACGGCAATACCATGACCATATGATGCAGTCATCGTATGAACATCCCCCCATGGGGATGGAATCATAGGTTGCCCTATTTCACTAATTTCAAAATTAGGTTTATCAAATAATCCAATATTTTTATAAAAAGATTTAAGATAATCAGTCCCCATATCTTGCGCCATTAATGCCGTACCGATATTGGAGGAATGAACAAAAACTTCTGGCAGAGTCAATTTTCGTTTTTCAGGGTGAAAATCACGAATTCTAAACCGGCCAATTTTTATAGGAGTGCGTGCATCAAATGTTTTTGTAAAGTTACTTTTGTCTTTTTCAATTAATGCCGCGATAGAGAATATTTTAAATGTTGACCCCATTTCATAAACACCCAAGGTGGATTTATTAAAGAGGTAATTATTTTTTTGTTCACTATATAAATAAGGGTCATAATCAGGCAAGGATGCGATGGCAATTACCTCCCCCGTATTCACATCCATAACAACCCCTGCCCCACCGACGGCCTGATGTAGATTAATGGTTTTATTGATCTCACGTTTTAAAATATGTTGTACCCGAACATCTAACGTCATTTGAAGGGGTTTATTCTCGCTTGCTAATAAGGTGTTAAACCCACTTTCAATACCAGATAATCCTTGCCCATCTACGCCAGACACACCAACCATATGAACGGTGAGATTTTCTTGAGGATATATGCGTTTTGTTTCATTTTTAAATGATAAACCAGGGCGCCCTAATTCATTTACCAATGCTTGTTCATTGGGTTCAATATTTCTTTTTATCCATGTAAAACGATTATTTTCTTGAAGCTTTTTGAGTACGCTTCCATAAGACAATTCAGGGAAAATTTCAACCAACTCTTTGGCAACATTCTTATGCTCCATTACCAATTTTGGATCGGCATATAAGGACGGCATTTTTAAAGATCGTGCCAATAAAACACCATTTCGATCAATAATATCTCCACGTATTATATCTTCTTTATTTTGTGTGATTTCGTAGCTGTTGGCGGGTTCTTCCATAAAGCCACCTTGCAATACAGCCAAATCAAAAATACGTGCTGCAACAAGGCTATAGAGCACAAAAAAACAAACGCTTAACAACATTAAACGACCCCTTGTTTTATCAAGAGAAGATTGTTTTTTGTTTTTTATAAAAATTCTATTGGATACCATCTATTGCTGACCTTCTGTAAGATCTTCAATCATGGATGTAAATTTTTTCTGCTCGGGCTTACGGATAATATTATTTGATTGTTCGACATTTTTTGATTCAGCAATTTTCTTTTTGTTCGAAACCAAAGTTAATATTTTTTGAGGCTTTGATTGAGGTACAATAGGAACAGCAGGAACAATTGTATTTTCAATTAATTCTGTCGAAGTAAGGAAATTTTTGTCGCTTGATTTAACCCGATCAACGGATAAAAATTCATCAGCCAATTTTTCTAATCGATTAGGGCGGTTGAGATAATCCCACTCGGACGATAAAACCCGTACCATTTCAAATTCACTATAATTTGATTGTTTTAGTTTTTTAAGCTCGCGTTCTGTTTTTTGGACAGACTGACTTGTCCAAAATAATAAAACTGCTGTCCAAATGGCCATAACACAAACGATACAATGGGAAATTTTTATCATGCGACATCCTTTTTATTAATACGTACCGCCATGCGTAACTTGGCGGAGCGTGAACGTGCATTTATATCAACCTCATCATTCGAAGCCTCTATCGCTTTGCGTTTTATAATACGAAAAGACGGGGGGATATCATCATGTTGCATTGTCGGCAGATGCCGTGATTGGTTGACTTGGCGCCCCGATCTTTCATCAAAGAAACTTTTAACAATAGTGTCCTCCAATGAATGAAATGACACCACAACCAATCGCCCTTCTTCTTTTAAAAGAGTTTGTGCGGCATCTAACCCTTTTCTTAGCTCCCCCAACTCATCATTTACAGCGATACGAAGAGCTTGGAAGGTGCGCGTTGCAGGGTTAATTTTATCTTTTGGTCCTCGTGGAATAACCGCATTTATAATATCGCTCAACTGTTTTGTTGTTGTGATATTTTCTTCTTCACGAATTTTACAAATACGGTGGGCAATATGGCGTGATTTACGCTCCCCCCCATATTGATAGATAATATTTGCAAGCTCTTCTTCTGGCAGCTCCATAATTAATTTTTGTGCGGTGACATCGTTATCCCTTGTATCCATCCGCATATCCAGCGGACCATTTTGCTGAAAAGAAAATCCACGTTCCGCCTGATCAATTTGCATGGAGGACACACCAACATCTAAGACAAAGCCATTAATATTTTTAAATCCAGATTGATGCACCAACTCCACCGCATCGCTAAAACGCCCTCGCACAAATATAAAGCGACTACCATATTTTTCTTGAAGAACTTCAGCGCGGCTTATTGCCGCAGGATCTTGGTCTATTGCAATAACAATGCAATCTGCATGATCTAAAAAAGCGGAACTATAACCACCCGCTCCAAATGTTCCATCAACAATAATATCCCCGTCTTGGGGATTTATTGACGCTATAACTTCGGGCAGCATTACGGGAAAATGATCAGTCATCACTTCCCCGCTTTGTTGTCATTATGTTTTGGAATGGTTAATGATTTATCCTGTACGGCTTGGCGTGCATTTTTTTGACGTTGAGCAAAACCCTTTGGACACCAAATTTGAAATTTTGTTCCCATACCAACGAAAGAGGCCTGATCTTCTAAATTAGCGTAATTGATTAAATCGCTCGGAAGAACAATACGCCCATCACCATCAACTGCCAATTGCACCGCATTTCCAAAAATTGAAGTTGCTAAATCATCTTGATCACTTGAAAATAAATTAAAATCATCAAGGCGGTTGCTGATCTCATCCATATATGACCAAGTGAATCCTTCAAGGCATTCATGCGTATTGGATTTAAAAAGGACAACACCTTGAAACGCTTCCTTGGCCAATTCTGCACGAAATGAGGAAGGAACAGAGACCCGTCCCTTTTTATCAACTTTATTTATATGTGACGAAAGAAATAACGCCATTGAAATATGCCAAACCTAGAAAAATTTAAAAATGAACCTATCCATGGAAATTTATGGATATCTATGGAATAGCATGGTTTTTACTGATAAATCAATTATGTTTCATAATTCAAGCCGATTCATTCACATGATAATGAACAAAAACAATATTTACGTAATTAAAGTTAATTTTATCCTTTAGAATGATTAAAATCTCTAACGTATTGATTTTATTAAATAGTTGTTGACATTATGAAAACAGATATGTATAAAACACATATCTAAATAAAACTGTGGGAACGATAAAGGGGAAAAATTATCATGCTTACAACATTTTTGATTATGACATTATCTGTAAATGGTGGTTTGTACATTGGTACAATTGCTTATACGGCAATGAAATCTGACGATATATAAAAGAATTTCTTTGAATGGGGAGAAATGACGCTTCACGAAGTTAAATCTTCGTGGAGCGTTTTAATTTATATAATAAATTTAAATTTATAAAAAAATCCCAATAGCTTGATATCAAACTATTGGGAATAAAATAAATAATGGATAATCTATAAGCCGGGTTCTGTTCTCTAAGCACTACGTTTTGTACTTGCGCACATAACGACACTTAAAAAGGTAACCATTCATCTAGGTGTTTTGTTACCAAAACACTCATGCAACCTACCCGAATGACGGAGGGAAAATGCTCCATATGCCATTCCTATTTGGTCTTGCTTCCGATGGGGTTTACCTTGCCATTTTTGTTACCAAAAACGCGGTGCGCTCTTACCACACCCTTTCACTTTTACTTTTTAAAAACCCTCAATCGGTAAACCGAAGGAGGCTAAAACGTCATCATATAAAATGATTTTGTTAAAAAGCGTCCTCGCGCTTGCGCGCATGACGGCACTTAAAAAGAAACCTTCTCTCTGTTGCACTTTCCGTTGGGTTTCCCCACCCGGGTGTTACCCGGCATCGTATTTTCCTGAAGCCCGGACTTTCCTCACTCGTATAAAAATAAGCGCGGTTACCCGATTTTCCATGACAATGTTATATCCTATCCAATTTATGAAATCAAATGGTTCGCTAATAAAGCATAGAGGCGCGCTTTTGTTAAAGATGTAGGTTTGCCTTCTCGACCCAACTCAAATACTTCTGGAACAAAATGACGTTGAAAGGCAAGGATCATTTTTTCACTATCTTCTGCTTTATATCCAAAATCCTGTAATGCCTTCATCAAATCCATGCTTGATGATTTGACAAAATCCTCATCTGCTACTGATGGCCAGATACCTATATCATTCTCCGCCAATTTTTTCCATGGAAACAGCTCGCCCGGGTCTTCCTTTCGCATGGGCGCGATATCAGAATGCGCCAATACATGTTCAATCCTATGTCGTTCTTGTATTTGTAGACATAAATTTATAACCGATTGAATTTGAGTATTGGGAAATTCATGATAGCCGTGTTTATGTCCCCGATTAACAATTTCAATCCCGATAGAACGGCTATTAATATCACGTTTGCCATGCCAATAGGCATCACCCGCGTGCCACGCCCGATTTTTTTCATCAACATGTTGATAAATTTTTCCCGCTTCATCAATGGTATAATGCGCGCTTACTTCTGAGGTTTTATCGCAAAGTTTTTCAAGCGCATCTTGCGCTGTTTTCATTCCTGTATAATGTAAAATTATATGGGTAATCTCTTGACCCTTGCGATCATTAAAATTTGGCGATGGTTTTTGTATAATATTCATTTCGCTGTTTCTTTTACTTTTAGCAATAATATCAAACCCACGATCCAAAATAAAATGATTGATCCCATTCCCGCCAGTTGAGTATCAAAAATACTTGTTGCCAACCCATAAAGTAAAGGCCCTAAGAAAGAGATAGATTTACCCGTTAAGGCATAAAAACCATAACTTTGTGCGATCATATCTTTCGCAGCGATTTTTGTTATCATTGTACGGCTTGCCGCCTGAACAGGGCCAATAAAAATTCCTAAACCCAAGGCCAATAAAATAAAACTATTCTTATCTTGGATAAAAAATATTAGAACGCCTAAACCTATTAATCCTAATAAAGAGACAATGATTGTTTGTTTTGACCCTACATAATCATCCATAAATGAAAATCCAATAGCGCCTATTCCTGCCGATATATTAAGCCCAATTGCGAAAATTAAAATTTCGGTAAAATCCATACCATATTGATCTGCGGCAAAAACACCACCAATGGCAAATAAAGTGACAAGGCCATCACGGTACAGGGCACTTGCGATTAAAAATCGAATGATATTTTTATATTGTCTAAGATTTTTAAAATTTTGAATAAGTTCTCTTATGCCGTTTTTAAACGCATTTCTTGTGTTCATTGTTTTAACTTTTACTTCTTTTGTAAAAATTAAAAGGGGCAGCATAAAAATAAAAAACCATAAGGCGATAAATGGTCCTGCAATTCTTATATGCTCAAATTCATCACGCGGCAGGTGAAGTAACGGGGCATTATGCCCCAGCCCGATAAACAAAAACAACATTATTCCTAATGCGGTCAGACCCCCTAAATATCCCAGTCCCCATGCCCATCCTGATAACCGCCCAATCATTTTTTTAGGCGCAATTTGTGGTAATAACGCATTATAAAAAACTTGTGATAATTCTAATCCAATATTACCAATGGCGACCAAAACCAACACAAATATAATATGTGAAAACTCATTGTTCGGTGTGGCAAACCAAAGGAGCGATGTAGCGATAATGCACATCATGGAAAACAACAAAATCCAGCGTTTCTTTGACCCACCTTGGTCTGCCATTGCCCCGAATAATGGCGCAAATATCGCTATGATTAAACCAGAGGCAGCAATTGTAAAGCTCCATTGTGCGCTGCCCAGCGTTTCATCAATTGCAATTTCGCGGGTGAAATAGACACCAAAGATAAAAGTAATAATGACCGTGCTAAAGGCTGTATTTGCCCAATCATAAAAGCACCATGCCGCGATTGATTTCATATCTTTTTGAATTTCATTGCTCATAAAATAAATACTATAGTGAACTATCGCGTAACTATACTCATTTTTTAATCGAATAGAATCTTATGAAATATATTATTCCTATAACTCTTATTTTTATTGGCATATTTGCCTTTTATATAACCCCTGCATTTACGAAAGGAATGGAAGTGGCTGAAACAATTAAAACTGAAAAACCTGATAATTACCCTATTGCAACCTTTGCCGGGGGATGTTTTTGGTGCGTGGAGAGTGAGTTTCGCGCCTTAAATGGTGTTGTCTTTACGATTTCGGGCTATTCTGGTGGGGAACTGGAAAACCCAACTTATCGTGATATTACAACTGGTAAAACAGGACATGCCGAGGTTACAGATATATATTATGACCCAAAAATTATCACATATCGCGAATTAACAGATTTTTTCCTGACCAAGGCACATGATCCAACCCAACTTAATCGCCAAGGCGTCGATGTAGGAACGCAATATCGATCTGCGATATTCTATCATGATGAGGCGCAGAAAAAGACTGCCGAAGATGCTATTGCTGCTGTGGAGGCCGATAATATTTGGAAAGACCCCATTGTAACTACGTTAGAGCCTTTACAAAAATTCTGGCCTGCGGAGGCGTATCATCAACAATTTTATGAGAAATATGAAGAAGAAACGGGGCGTCCCCATATTCGGGTTTTGATGAAACAGAAGAAAAAAGCTTTATCCCGCTAAAGAATTACGGTAAAAAACGCTATGACTGAAAGATTTGCTTACACAGATGATGTTGCGCAAGCCACCGCGCCAATTTATGCCGTTCTTCAAGATCAGTATAATGAGAAGTACTGGCAATCCCTTGCCCCTTATATTTATGAAATTAATAAACTTAAGAAAGAGAAGAATGCCGTTATCTTAGCGCATAATTATATGACGCCTGATATTTTTCATGGCATTGCCGATATTGTTGGCGATTCCCTCGCCCTTGCACGACAAGCGGCAAATGTGGATGCCGATATTATCGTTCAATGTGGTGTTCACTTTATGGCCGAAACATCAAAAGCTTTATGTATGGATAAAAAAGTACTTATTCCTGATACGCGTGCGGGGTGCTCTTTATCCGAAAGTATTACAGCCGCAGATGTTCGTTTATTGCGGGAAAAATATCCTGGCGTTCCAATTGTAACGTATGTGAATACTTCAGCTGAGGTTAAAGCGGAAAGTGATATTTGTTGTACTTCAGGCAATGTTGTAAAAATTGTAAACTCGCTCGATAGTGATCGCGTGCTTTGTATACCCGATAAATATCTTGCCCAATATGTTCAAGGACACACCGATAAGGAAGTTTTGACATGGGAAGGAAGCTGCATGGTGCATGAGCGTTTTACCCCGCAAGATATCAAAAATTTTCGTGAAAAATATGATGGTGTTACTGTTTTAGCGCACCCAGAATGCCCACCAGAAGTTTTAGCAGAAGCGGACTATACAGGGTCAACGCAACAAATGATTGATTATGTTGAAGGGGAGCGCCCCAACCGCGTTGTTCTGATTACCGAATGTTCGATGAGTGATAATATCGCAGCCGCAAACCCCGATATGGAATTGGTTAGACCCTGTCAAATGTGTCCGCATATGAAACGCATTACATTGCCAAAAATTCTTACTTGTTTACAAGATGAAACACCCGAAGTGGTTTTGAGCAAAGAAATCGCAGCACGATCCCTTATCCCTATTCAAAAAATGCTAGATGCAAGTTAATGAAAATTACAGATGATATTAAATTGCTTATTGATATTGCATTTCGTGAAGATTTAAACGATCAAGGTGATATCACAACAAAATCAACCATTAATCCTAAAACCACCATATCCACGTATATGGTATCACGTGAAAATGGTATTTTGGCAGGTGTATTTTTAACAGAGTATATTTTTCACAAAATTGATCCTAGTTTGGAAGTTACCATTTGTAAAAATGATGGTGATAAAATCGTAAAAGGGGATAGGCTTGTTACAATTTCTGGCAAAGCACAAAGCATTTTACAGGCAGAGCGCATTGCCCTAAATTTTGTTACGCATTTATCGGGCATTGCCACCGAAACATCAAAATATGTTAAAACAGTCTCTCACACGAATGCGAAAATTTTAGATACGCGTAAAACCCTTCCCGGCTATCGGTTATTGCAAAAACATGCAGTAAAAATGGGCGGTGGGCATAATCATCGTATGGGGTTATATGATATGATTTTGATAAAAGATAATCATATTGCTGCCGCAGGTGGCATTAGCCAAGCATTGGATAAAGTAAATGCCACCAACCCCGATGTCAAAATAGAGATTGAAGTGGATAATTTGGAACAGCTTCGAGATGTTGTTAACCATCCCGCAAAAGTTGATTTTGTTCTGCTCGATAATATGTCCCCATCAACATTAAAAGATGCGCTTATAATTATTCAAGGCAAAATCCTCTCCGAAGCCTCGGGCGGCGTTGATATGGATACAGTTGTCGATATCGCGGAAAGCGGTGTGGATTATATCTCTATCGGCGCTCTGACGCATTCAGTAAAAGTTTTTGATATCGGATTAGATAGTGAAAGCTAAATAGTTAATAAAATTAACCTTTGCAGTTATCTTTAGTTTTGTAGCTTTTGCATATGCGTATATATAGGGTAGAATAAAATACATTAGCAAATTTATATGTTGTATATATTAATGTTTCTTTGCGACTTGTTGGAATTGCAAACCGATTTTTCATTGATCCAGATTTTTTAGATTTAAAAACATCACCAAATTGCACTTTATCTGTTCAAAAAATCACACATTTGGCAAATAAATGTAAAAAGTCGATACAGAAAAATGCATTTGAAGTCTTGCATAGAAAATTATCTATAAAAAATATCGCTTCAAAAATTTGCTGGAAATTTTATTTTTGCCTATTCAAATGATATATATCTTTTATTAGGTAAAGCCATGCCTTTTATAACAAAATCTGTAAACTCACCTTTGGTTATCGGTTTTATGGTTACCATAGGTAGTGTTCTGTTAATTTTGGATAATACATCGCGAAATATGCTTGTTGATCAAGTTTTCCAAATAATGGCATTATTTCAAAACGACAATGGAAAATTAGAGCCAATTGATACAAGCGTTTCTGATCAATCAATAGCAGATAATAAAACGGCAGTACCATCAACAAACGCGTATAAAAGACCGCATTATTACCTTTGATTTAACTATGCTTCTCCACCATTAATTTTTTAATCTCTGCAATAGATTTTGCAGGATTCAAATCTTTCGGACAAGAATTTGTACAATTCATAATCGTATGACATCGATAAAGTTTAAAAGGATCTTCTAGCTGATCCAGCCGCTCATCCGTTGCTTCATCACGCGTATCTGTAATCCATCGCCACGCGTTTAACAAAACCGCAGGGCCCAAAAATTTTTCAGGGTTCCACCAATAAGAGGGACATGAAGTTGTACAACAAAAACACAAAATACAACCTGCAGGGCCTTTACCATCTGCCCCATTCAAGATTTGCGCGTCTTCAGGACTTTGCAATCGCTCACGTGCGGGTGCTGGGGTTTCAGTTTTCATCCAAGGTTCGATTGATGCCAATTGCGCATAAGCATGGTTTAAATCAGCCACCAAGTCTTTCACCACCGGCATATGGGGAAGCGGTGTAATTTTTGCACCATCACTAATATCTGCAATGGGGGTAAGGCAGGCCAATTTATTACGCCCATCAATATTCATCGCACATGACCCACAAATTCCTTCACGACACGAACGACGGAAGGTAAGCGAGCTGTCAATATCATCTTTAATATGAATAATGGCATCCAAAACCATCGGGCCACAATCGTTTAAATCCACCTCATATTCATCAAGGCGTGGATTGTCTGTATTTTCAGGGTCCCAACGATAGACCTTAAAATTCTTTACATCTTTGGCATCATCGGAAGCCTTATACTTCTTGCCTGTTTTAACTTTTGAATTTTGGGGTAGTGTAAACTCTGCCATAGTAAACCTGTTTTATTTAAGATTAAGTATTTCGCCGAGGGAGCGTGTTTCAGATACATTCTTGCTCATCGACCATAAAATTGCCACGACCCAGAATATAATAGTCCACCCTAATAGAAAGTTAACAAGGGTCAATGAAACTAAATTATTATGGCGACGAATAACGGCAATGCCCATTGGTGCAAAATAAACCGTTGTAATTAAAAAAATGCCAATACCAAATCTGATCCAATCTCTTACCATTAATAAACCCTCTTCTTCGGCGGGACGGCTTCAACTTCGTCAGTTAGAGTATGAAGGATAACGGGGCGATATCCAATATCAAATTCACCTTTATCATTAACGGTGATGGTCGTATGTTTCATCCATTCTTCATCATTGCGTTCAGTGAAATCTTCACGGGCATGTGCGCCACGGGACTCTTTACGATTATTGGCAGAAGCCATACTTGCAACGGACTGATAGAGGAGATTGTCTAATTCTAAAGCTTCAATTAAATCTGTGTTAAAAATGAGGGAACGATCAGTAATTTTTAGATCCTCACGCTTTTTAAATGTTGCGACAATTTTATCTTGTCCCTCTTGTAATGTTTCCCCGGTACGAAAAACTGCCGCATGATCTTGCATAATATTTTGCATTTCACTGCGTAATTCTGAGGTTGAAATTGTTCCTGCTGCATTGCGAATTTTGTCAAGGCGATGAATTGCTTTTGTTCCATCGTCCCCTTTTAAAGATTTATGGGGTGTTCCTTTTGGAATTGTTTCTGCGGCACGAATGGCGGCGGCACGGCCAAACACGACTAAATCAAGTAAGGAGTTTGACCCCAAACGATTTGCCCCATGCACCGATACACAAGCGGATTCGCCAATCGCCATCAGCCCCGGTACGATACGGTTTGGATCTTCTTTGCTCGGGTTTAAAACTTCAGTTCTAAAATTAGTTGGAATACCGCCCATATTATAATGAACGGTTGGTAAAACAGGAATAGGATCTTTCGTTACATCAACGCCAGAGAATATTTTTGCCGTTTCAGCAATCCCCGGTAGGCGAGAATGAATAACTTCAGGTGCCAAATGCATTAGATTAAGGTGGATATGGTCTTTCTTTTCTCCAACGCCACGTCCTTCACGAATTTCAATCGTCATAGAACGGCTAACCACATCGCGAGAGGCTAAATCTTTCGCACTTGGGGCATAACGCTCCATAAAACGTTCGCCTTCGCTATTGGTTAGATAACCACCTTCACCACGCACCCCTTCGGTAATAAGGCACCCCGCACCATAAATTCCTGTCGGGTGAAATTGCGTAAATTCCATATCTTGTAACGGTAGGCCAGCGCGCGCCACCATGCCGCCACCATCACCTGTGCAAGTATGGGCAGAGGTACATGAGAAATAGGCACGACCATATCCCCCTGTGGCGAGTATTGTTTGATGCCCACGAAAACGGTGGATTGACCCATCATCCATATTTAAACATATAACCCCAAGGCATTCACCCTCATCACTCATGATTAAATCAAGGGCAAAATACTCAATAAAAAACTCAGCTTTATGCTTTAAAGATTGTTGGTATAAGGTATGAAGCATAGCATGACCTGTGCGGTCTGCGGCTGCACAGGTGCGTTGGGCAGTCCCTTTACCATAGTGGGTTGTCATACCGCCAAAGGCACGTTGATAAATCTTCCCTGCTGCGGTACGGGAGAATGGTACCCCATAATGTTCAAGTTCGATTACTGCAGGGATAGCCTCGCGGCACATATATTCAATCGCGTCTTGATCACCCAGCCAATCTGATCCTTTAATCGTATCATACATGTGATAACGCCAATCATCTTCACCCATATTACCCAATGCGGCAGAAATCCCCCCTTGGGCCGCAACAGTATGGGAGCGGGTTGGAAATACCTTTGAAATCAATGCTGTTTTTAGGCCTTTTTCGGCACAACCAAAACCAGCGCGAAGCCCTGCCCCTCCTGCGCCAACAACAACCACATCATATTCATGATCAATAATTTCATAATCTTCAGTCACAATAATAAATCCTTTTATGCGCGATTTTTAAACACCAAATGATATTTTTAAAATGGCGACAATTGTTGCAACGCCAAGGGCGAGCATAAATAATTTTAATCCATAAATTTTAATTCGGCGCAAAACAGAACATGAGATATAATCTTCCAAAATCACCTGATTGCCTAAAACCGCATGTTTGAAAGTGGAAATCACGAATAAAATTGCAAACACCGTATTCCATGGCGTTGAAAGCCAAATTGTAAATTCAGCATATGTTGCATTTTGTAATGAAAAAATGCTGTAAACCGCCCAAAATATCAGTGGAATATTGGTGATCGCTGTAATGCGCTGCATCATCCAATGATGTGTTCCCGAATGGGCAGAACCTAAACCTTTGGCTTTTCGAAGGGGGGATACAAGTTTGTCATTTGTTGTAACCATTATTCAACCTCCTCTATCGTGGGTGTTACATCACCATTATTTGCAGTAATATTATTATTTGTCGATGCAAAAAACCAAATTAATGCGGTCATCAAAGTTGCAAAAATAAGAACCGCAATACCAGATTTAAAAGCCGCTTTTTCAGAAATCCCCTTACCCAAATCCCAAAACAGGTGACGAAACCCATTACCCATATGGTAAAAAAGCACAAAGGCCCAAGCAAAAAAGAAATATTGCGTAAAAGGTGTCTGAATTAATGCCATGGCATGATTGTAAGTATTCTCGCCCAACCCTGCTGTAATAACCGCCACCGCAATTAAAATAAGACCAAACGTTAAAATTACACCCGTAATACGATGCGAAATTGACATCTTCGCAGTCATGGGCAAGCGATACACTTGCAAATGTGGCGATAAAGGCCGCTCTATTATTTTTGGTTCGTCAGACATTAAAAATCCTTACTCAAATTATGCTTCTATCATAAGGGTTTCGTATGCGTATTCCAAGGGGAAATATCGTATAAATATGTTTATATCTGTGTATATAGATTAAGTATAACTTTGTATATTTTATGGATTATTTTATATTTATCTTTATGGATACAACAAAACCTCCGCTCGCAATATTATCGGACAAACAAAAAAAATATATTGATGATATCTGTGATTTATATGGTTTTCGCATTCCTAGAGTGCGAAGATTTAATTTAGAGTTTGGCTATTTTTTGATGGATCTTTTTGGTTTTGATAAGGAGCTCAGCATTCAAGATAATCACCAAAGAGGATTGGGATTTATTAAAAAATTTCGTGATGCTTATTATTACGAATATGAGAAACATGAATTTGCTCACAAACATAAAATAAGCAATAAAGACATCAGATTTATTATAGAAACATTGAATTTATACAGCGCTAAGCCTCTTATTCGTGAGAATATTGATGATATTGACTCTGAAGAAACAGCTTTTAAAACTCTACGTCAGTCTTTATATGCCAATTAAACTTATAAATAATCTTTAATTAAAGTTTCAGCAATTTGGATTGAGTTTAATGCCGCGCCTTTACGCATATTATCGGAAACACACCAGAAATTTAAACCATTCTCAACAGAGATATCTTCACGAACACGGGAAATAAAAACATCGTCTTCACCCGAAATTTCTGCTGGGGTCACAAATTCCATTTCGCTTTCTTGATCAATAATACTAATTCCTGGTGATTGACGCCATAATTTCATGGCTTCTTTTCGTGATAAGGGGTTTTCCAACTCAATATTGACCATTTCTGCATGCCCTATAAATACAGGTACGCGCACACAATTGGCGCACACTTTAATTTTTTGATCTAAAATCTTTTTGGTTTCAACAACCATCTTCCATTCTTCTTTGGTTTGATGATCATCCATAAAGCTGTCAATTTGTGGGATAACATTAAACGCAATTTGTTTCGGGAAAATTTCTTGTTTAGGCTCATTATTCATAAAAAATGTACGGGATTGATTAAAAAGCTCATCCATCGCCTCCTTACCCGCACCTGAAACGGATTGATAGGTAGAAACAACAATACGCTTAATTTTTGCGGCATCATGGAGAGGTTTAAGCGCGACTAACATTTGAATGGTGGAACAATTGGGATTGGCAATAATATTTTTCTTACCATAACCCTTTAATGCTTCTGGATTTACCTCGGGCACAACCAAGGGGACATCGGGGTCCATACGAAAATGACTGGTGTTATCAATAACAATCGCCCCCGCTTTACCTGCTTTGGGTGCAAATTGTGCAGATATTTTTGCGCCAGGGGATGAGAAAACAAAATCCGTCCCTTTAAAATCATATTTTGCCAAATCTTGAATTTTTAAATCATTCTCACCAAATGAAACTTCATTACCCGCGGAGCGAGAGGATGCCAACGCCACAACTTCGGACGACAGGGAAATTCCGTTCGTGCAAAATTTCAAGCATTTCACGCCCAACATTTCCCGATGCACCTACAACTGCTACTTTATATGACATTTTATCCGCTTTCTTATTTTTGTTCTTCGCAGTACAATAATAAGCACTACATATTTATAATGTGCTCTTCATACCGCGAACTTGCAACCTTTTCAATATGATAAATGATAGATAAAGACACACAACCCCAAAATGATAAAATTAAAAAGCTTGAAGAAAAGCTTGCGATTGCCGATGCTGCGACTTTGCAAAAATCAAACTTTCTCGCAACAATAAGTCACGAGATTCGCACCCCCATGCAATCAGTGTACGGATTGCTAGAGCTTATTGGTCAAGAAAAACCAGACCCAACCATTATGAATATGGTCGATACAGCGCGAGATTCAGCCAGTGGCCTCCTTGAAATTTTAGATGATATTTTAGATTTTGCAAAAATGGACGCCGACCAGATGGAGCTTGATACCTTCGAAGTACCTTTGCGTACACTTGTTCGCGGCATTAACGAGGCGTTAGAGGTTAAGATACAAGGCAAACCTATTCAATTGATTGACGATATTTCAAATGATGTGCCATTTGTTGTTTTGGGTGACCCCAAACGTTTACGACAAATTTTGATGAACTTGGCCGGCAATGCCATTAAATTCACACATGAAGGGCATGTAACAACAAAAATTTCTACCGATACACAAAATTTAGAGCTTGATAGCACTCAAATCGGCCTTCGTTTTGAAATTATTGATAGCGGTATTGGTATGGAACAAGCCGTTGCCGATAAACTTTTCAACCCATTTACGCAAGCGGACAATTCGACCTCTCGTAAATATGGGGGAACGGGTTTAGGGCTTTCTATTTGTAAAAAATTGGTAGAAATGATGGGGGGTCAGATTGGTATTATTTCATCCGAAAATAAGGGGTCAAATTTCTGGTTTGAAATTCCTACACAAGAGATTAATACCACCAATCAAACAGTTGATTTACCCAATTTAGAAGGGCTTTCAATTTTATCTGTTGAAGATCACCCGCAAGGGGCAAAAGAAATTCAACGCTCCCTACAATCCATGGGCGCACAATGTTGAAAGTTGCCCTACCTATGCCGAGGCAATGGAGTTGATCATTCGTCGCCCCTTTGATGTTGCAATTATTGATCAAGGATTGCCCGATGGATTGGGATTGGATTTAATTCGAGAGATTATTGAAATCCGCCCTTTTACGGGAATGATAATGTATACAGTGCGCGATGATGCAGGGCTGCAACATACATTGCAATCTTTGGGCGTTACATATTTGGCAAAACCAGCCAGCCGTATTGGATTGGGTGAGGAAGTTAAAGAATCTGCGAATAAAGTTACAAAAGTTTCTATCGAAGGCCCATACAAAATTATTAATTGCAGAAGATACTGCAAGTGTTCGCGATATTTTACAACGCCAATTAAATAATATTGGGGTTGAAGCAACCTTTGTTGAAAATGGAAATGAAGCATTAACCGCTGTTCGTAGTGGGGAATATGGTATTTTACTTACCGACTTACATATGCCAGAAATGGATGGATACGAAGTTATAAAACAAATTCGTGATGATGATAAAATGCTTGATCGTCATTTCCCTGTAATTGCATTAACCGCAGATGTTCAAATGAATCATCGTCAGGTTTATATGAAACATGGGTTTGATGAATGTTTGTTGAAACCTGTTTCATTAGGGCAATTTAAAAGATTATTGGTAAGATGGGGTTTATTAAACGAATCACAACCTTTAGCAAAAAAACAATCCACTACTGTTGAAAAGAGTCTCAATTCAATTGATAAAAATGCCATTATTCGACAAATGGGAAGTTTTGATGACAGCATTATTAAGATGCTTAAAATGTTTGTCGAAATGACTGCGCCATTAATTGAAAATATCGAAAGCGCGCATCAGCAAAAAAATATAAATGAATTGTTAGAATTAGCACATAGCTTAAAAGGGTCTGCCCGATCTGCATGCGCTAATAATCTGGGGAATTATGCCGATAAACTTCAAATAAAATGTGAAAGTGGGCAAAGCGATGATTCCCTTATTTTAAAGATACGCAATGAATTTGAAGTGGTTAAAAGTGAGATTGGTGCGCTTTAAAGCTTAAGTTTTATGGGCATGCTGCTTCTTGACCATCGGTATCACCGTTATATACTGCCGTTGCATTTGTGATAAGCCAAACACGAAAACATGTTTCATCATCAAGACATTTGGGATCGCTAACGCCTGCGGTACTGGTTAATTCAATATCACCGCCAGAGGCATCAACAACATCAGCCTGACATTCAGAATAATTTTCATCAAGTTTTTCTAAGGCAGATTGTAAAAACGAATCAGTATTGCTTGTTGATGTGAAAAAGAATACACCGTCTGTACCATTATAATATTCCCAGTCATCAAAGAGTTCGGGCGGTGGAGGCATAAATTTTCCTGAACTACCGCCAAAAATATTTTCATGATCTTTAGAATCGCTAGGATTACCTGGGCAACCAATATTTTTCATAGTGTTGTTTGGTTTCACGGCACTTGCCGCGCCTGCCCCACTGGTTAATGTAAAATATGAATCTGTGGGGGTGAAGGGATAAGGCTCTGTAACGTTAGATGGAATATTTGTTGTATCCGAATTATCACCCGCAGGATAAATTAAAATACATTCTTGAATGGCCGATTGTATAAAATCAACCTGACTGCTGATTGAAGAAACCGATTGAAAAGAATTTTGCGCGGTTGTTTGTTGACTAGCGGGGCGCATAAAAGATGCCGTTAATGCCGCCAATAATGCAATCGCAATTAAGATATAAACAAATGCACTACCATTTTGAGAATTATATGGCATATTGCAACAAATCAAAATTTATCGTTCAAGAAGTGTAGAATAGAATACATGTCTATTTGATGTATCTGTATCGGTAAAGCATCCTGTAGGTTGACCCACAAAAGGCTTCACACGTCGCACCTATCCCTGCTAAGGTTTCTGCATCTGTAGGAAATGTATAAGTATTATTCATTTGAACGTCAATATCGCTTTCAGTTGTAGAAGTAAGCAAATCAGGAATATCACCAACTGTAGTTGTACAGTTTGTTGTAATAATATTCACTCTATCATTTATACTTTCGCATACTGCACGTGATACACCTGGAAGAAATGCTATAATATCATTACCATCGCCTGCAACATCAATACCAATTTGAGCGATAGTCCATTCCGCATTAAAAGACCATATACCAGAATCGTCGCCAGCCATTACCTCCGCTGGCGCCAGTTGGTAAACACCACCCCCACCATTGGGGTGAAAGACACCAACGCCTTCTGATGTAAGAGTACCAAAATCAGCAGGAGGATTAAATTCCATTGATTCAACAGCGATTCCGTTTAGAACCATTCGGATTAAAGATGTTCTTAGTGATGCTGGATATTGTGTTAAAGACGCACTATTTAATAACGAGGTTTCGCGATCCGCACTTCCCCCACCTGATCGGGTGGATTGTGTTACAGCATAAGATAGTGCAGCGAAAAGAGCGACAGCAATGAGAATCAGAAATAAAACATTCCCGCTTTGTTTATTATACTCTTTTTTGTTGTTAATCATAATTTTCTCCTCATTAATGACCATACCATCTATAAAAAACTTATAATGATGGATTTTCGACAGATACCTTGTTTACCTTTAAAGATGCCATAAGCATACTTCGTTTATCACATTCACGCCCTACACATAATTTTTCAAGTGTCACGCGCCAACCACTTCCCCCATTTTGCATATGCCCGATCGCTTCGCGAAATTGTGAAAAAAATGCTGTGCTTTGCGCTGTAATTAAAATTGTTGAATTATTCGCCTTCAAATTAATGTCACGATATGATTTTTGTGCTTGTTCTACAAACTTTTGAACCTCTGCCGGGGGAATTGCAACATTTGAGATTGTAGGTACAGAAGGTTTTAAAGCTTCGGTTTCTTTAAATTCTGCCCGTAATTCAGTTAATTTTTGGGCTTGGATCGTTGCATATAACCCTGCCGCTGCCGCCGTTCCCCATGCAATTGCAGCCGCGATCAAGACAGTTTTACCCGCATTGCTTGGCAAATTTTCTAAAAAACGGTTAAGGTCAGCAGACGAATGTGATCCAAAATATTTTTTTAGCTTTGCAAAATTGAACGATTTAAAATCCATAACAGTTTGTTTCAATTACCCTTTTTATTGTTACTTATAATATATCAAATAAGTTTTAAAATCATCTTATATATAGATAAAATTTTATCTAATTTGTTCCTTTTAATCGAACACGCCCATCATTCTCAATTCCAGGTTGTACTTGCCCACGTATTGTTCCTACACCTTGACCATAGGCAGGAGGAATTAAAACCTCCCAATTGCGGCGTCCTCCATCAACCTCATATTTGACCAATGTTCCATCAATAGTTTGAAGCTCGTCTAGTAATTCTTGTATTCGAACCATATGTTTTATTGAATCACTTTGAAGGGCGTTATACGCTTCAATTAAAAGACTTTGTGAAGTGCGCTGTGTATCAAGCTTTACCTTATCCAAATCCCGTACCGTTGTATTGGTTATAAAGAATTGCATAATTAAAAATGTTAGAATAATAAAATTAAGCAAAATACCACTAAGTAATAAAATACGTGATGATGCGCGTGATAATTGCTCCGTCTTTAACATTCGATTGTTCCATGGAACAATATCAGCGCGTTCGGCATCAATGGTCACAAAATTAGCATCCATGCTTTGGATACGGGGAAGAAGCGTACGCCCCGCCCCTAAAAATACTTGCATACGACCAGTTTCAGGGTCCCATCTTAGGGCGGAGGCTAATCCTTCTTGTTCGTAAATATAAACCGTTTCCTTATCCCAATATTCACTATTCCCTGGCAACGCTGCGGATAGTGGACACCAGCTATCTACATTTGAAGATAGAGCCGAAGAAGGGCAGGCTAAGTACCAACAATATTTATCATCAACAGTATAAGTGAAATGCACTTTTTCTGTACCGCAAGCTTGTGATGCCGCATTCCAAACTGATTCTTCTTCCATTCCTGCAATATAGGGGACTGATCCACCCACCATTTCATGGGGAAGATAAGGCAAAAGATTATCGACAAAATTTTTATTTTCCCCTGCAAGATATGAGGCGGTTGATGGTTTAGGGCGATTTGGAATTGAAGATTTTTCATTCCCAACGGCATTAACATCATCTTTTTTCTTAAACATCATTAAAGACCACCATCCAATAAACCACCCATCATGCTGTCCATGCTCATATTCATAACCGTCAAGGCGTAAATCGCACTACCAAATGCAATAACTAAAAAGACCCCCGTCAATGCAAAGGCAAGCCACACAATTAATGAGTGTTTCGTTTTTGCCGAAGAGGTACGCATTTCAGCAATTGATTCGAGGATTGTAGCAACCTGATCCAAATCTGCCAAGCTTGCAAGTTCTAATCTTTCGCTTCGGTTCAAAGGGGGATGGTCCAAGGCATTTCCAAGTGGCATACCACGATTTAGTTTTTTGTTGGCATCGTACCAATATTTTGACACTTCAGGAACAGTTGTAGCTTCGGATGCTTGCACCAAAGTTTCATCAATAGGAACGGAGCCTTTCAACATTCGTGAGGCTGCCATCATAGAGTCTGAGAATCCTAGATCACGTAAATAAGCACCAATTAATGGAATTTTACGGACAATGCGGGCTGTTGGCCAATCACTTTTTCCGCGATTCATAAAAAATGAAATAATTGTCCAAACCATAAATAGCCCAATGGCAAAGGCAGTATAAATTAAAATATCCCACGTTAAAGCCAAATTGGATGTGACACGTTCGTATTCTTCTAATTTGTCAGGGTCGGTTGGGGCATTATCTAAAAACCATTTTAGAACCATGTCCTTCCCCCAATATAAGGATTGGACAATGGTAATCACATCAAACCCTAACCAACCAAGCGTTCCCATAATGGCACGATTATTTTTCTTTTTTTGAGTTATAGATTGAATGGCATGTGGAATACCTTCTTGAAGTTTATTGGCTTTCTCACTCCCCGCCAAAATAGCGATTGTTCCATGGTCGAAAATATTAAGCGCTTTTAAGGCATCAATAACGCCCAACCCTCTTGATAAAGCTTCACGTGCGGGGGCAAGGATATTTTGTCGTTGAGGGTTCGTTTCTGCTTCAATAATTTTCCATAAGGCAACACCGGGCGATGATACAGAAGTGGAGCGAAACATAATACCGCGTAACAATTGTACTTGCCACCAAGTCGAGCGTGCCAATAGTCGTTCAATCGGAGTGCGTTTATGGGGACGGATAAGCAAGGCATAACCACCTTTACGGGCAACCTCATAGCGCACATCTTCTTCGGTAGGCAAATAAAAGGATTCTGTTACTTTTTTTGCGCCCCCGCTACTTTCATATGCTATCTGTGCAACCCATTGCTGCATGGTATAATTTCCTACCCTTCCAAATATGATATGGCGGCAATAGGGTCAATCATTCCTGTGATAACCAAATCAATTAATCCTTCACGCCGCGTATGCACTACAATGCCTTCTTCCTCTGGTAATTTATTAAGATTATTTAACAAACATTCATAAACCGCATTTCGTTGTCCTGCACCTGAGGTTAATAACATTGCATCAAGCAATAAAGTACGCCCCAAAATACCTGTACGATTACAAAGCTCGCACCCTGCGCTATTATGAGTTTTTACTTTTTCAGTGCCATCAAAATCAAATTGTTTTAAATCTGCCTCTTCTAAAACCTCGCTTGCTTTTTGAGTATGGGCACAACCTTGGCAGATGGTTCGAACCAATCGTTGGTTCAAAATTGCTTTTACTTGTTGTGCCAAGGTATAGGTCGATGATCTTTCCCGTTCGGACGGCATTAAAGACCGCATCCGCTCAAATGTTTGAAGAGCCGTATCGGCATGTACCGTTGAAATCACAGTATGCCCCGATTCAGCCGCACGAAGCGCGGTTTCTACCGTATCCATATCGCGCATCTCCCCAATAATAATATAATCAGGATCGTGACGCATGGACGCACGAATAAGATCTGCAAATTCTCCACCTTTTTGATTGGCGCGCACTTGCCATTGTGTGGCATAGCGCAACTCATACTCAATCGGATCTTCGATGGTTAAAACATGTTTTCTTCGGCGGTCAATTTGTTGCACACATGCATAAAGCGTTGTGGTTTTTCCCGATCCCGTTGGTCCGGAAAGTAAGATTAAACCCCCGCCCCCTTTAATTTCAGGCGATAATAAATTGGCAAGATAATCACCCACATCTTCATGGCGACGAAACAGCTCATCAAATCCCTTTAGGGCGGCACGATCCAAAAGACGCATTGTGATTTTTTCACCCTCTTGCCCCTGCGGGCCAGCGGCAACACGAACATCAACAGATCGTCCTTGCCAATTAAATCCAAAACGTCCATCTTTGGGTGTCACACGATCTCCGAAATTTAATCCTGCATTTCGCTTTAATAATGTTGTTAAACGCGCCATTGCTTCACTGGGTAAAAGATGGATAGGGATTAAATCACCATCAATTCTATATTTAATCCAATTGGGGGCATCGGGTGTTGATTCATGAACAAGATGAATATCGGATGCACGCATTTGTAAGGCTTCGGCCATCATATCACGCTCAAAACGGTTTAATAAAATACCATTATCAATATCGCTAATCCATTGCGCCAATGTTTTTTCTGTACGATCTGCGGATAAATCATTTACCGCACGAAGGGTTCTGATCAGTTCTGCCCGATCACGTAATTCGGTTTCAACACGTTCAACAAAAAGGCCACTTCGTTTTGCTGTTGAGATAAGATTTTCTTTTTGCTTGTCATTAAGATCTTCAAGCGGGGCAATTTTCAAAACCCCTTCTTGTAAGTTTACAAGATGAATATTCATCGGTAACCATGATTGAACAGGAATGATTGAACGCAGTTGATCACCTGTGGCGCGCATTCTTACGCCTTCAATTTCGGCATCAATTTCTGATTGGTCAAGCGATACAGCACCAGCCATATCCAACAGTTGATCCGTAGATTTCGAAACGCCCTTATCCGCCAAAAGAGACCGTTCACGTTTGACCATATCCAAATAACGCTCTCGCCCCTCTTGGGAGCGAAGCTTACGACGGTCTTGCCAATGACGCCGTTCTAAACCATTAGGCGCACCAATATTATCCGCACGTCTCTCTCTTTTTTCATCCCGACGTTCGGCAACCATTCCATCTTGTTCAACAATAGGGTCAAATTCATCCATATTAATTGATATCCTCGATAACAGTATTGGATTGAGTATTTGTTGATGATTGTGATGATTGTGATGATGTGGTAAGCGATAATGATTTATCAAAAAGCAATAATATCTTTTGATTTTTATCGGTAAATTCAACTGCACTTTCACGGATATTAACGCGCCATAATGCTGCACCAATAACTGCCTCTTGCCCATTGGAAACAACGCGGCTCCCCCCTGGGCCAGAAATAATGGCACGCTTTTCACCCAAAGAAGTAATACGATATCCTTCTAATGATGCATTTTTTGAATTGGCAGAAACGCTATTGCGTGATGATTTCTTAGAAATAGAATCATTCTCCAATCCTAAATCACGAACCGATATGGGAGGCACATTTGAAAGGGCATCATTACTATTTAAAACAATTGCCTGATTATCTTTGTTTACCGTATTGGTTGCAACACCGCGAATAGGTAAAATTAGAATACCGCGCGCACCATCATGCTTAATTTTAACATCATCTAAAACATTTCCCTTTCGAACGGGATCCCATTTTATTGTAAGCGGGCAAGCCTCCACTGGTTTTAAGACTAACCCCTCACGACAACCGACTTGTGAAATTTCCAAGCCACTATCCGCGTTTGCCAATAAAATATCTTTTAGTGTCACCGGCTCATCCCCCACGTTAACAAGGGATACAGTAATAGCCGAAGTAGATTGTATATCATTACCAAAATCAATTTCAGTTTGTGATGAGGTCAACAACCCCTTACCCGGAATAGCATCGGGAAAAATGCCCACCTGTGAGGGGGCATTGGGGGTATATTCCCCATCTAAAACCACGCTTACAACACCTGTTGGACCATCATGTTCAATTACCAATACACCGGTGGAGGGGCCTTTTTGTCTAGGGGCCCAAGAAACGGTTGCAATACAAGCCTCTCCTGATAATAAAGATTCACAATCAGAACGTAAGGAATAGCCCGCTTGCTCGTTTGATTCGATAAAGATATCTTCAATTTTAACAGCCTTAGAAGTAACATTTCGCAATACGACAGACCGTGTCAAAGGGCGACTTTCGTTTAATGTTCCAAATTCAACTTCGGAAGGAATTGTTTCTAAGTCATTTATTACATCATAGGTCGTATCAGCCGAACGTTCGACCAACCCTTTGACAACTGCTGTTATCAATTTGGCACGTCCATTATGACGCAAAATCATTTGAATACGAAAATTACCTGGCTGTAACCCTTTGACAGACATTGAAATTGCACAAACCGCATTGGACGGTAAAGGAGCAGAAGAACATTCATTCTCCCCAATATTCGCGGATACGTTTGATGAAGGGTAAAGACTTATATCTTGAATAATAATGGGCTTATTGCCATCGTTCCTAAATAATAAGACGGCTTGAGATGATGATCCTAGGGTAATATTTCCTGCATCCAAATCACTGCTCACAGCAACCAAATCGCCCCCTTGCCCCGTCGCATTTCGTGCATTCGGGTCTTCAAAAGCCGACTGGGCAAACACATTAGCTACATTTCCATTGATAAGGAGAAATGCAGCAACGAATATAATAAAACGCATTATAAAATAATTCAAAATTTATTACCCTTTAGTTTGATCCTCTAGAAAATAGATATCTTTGGAACGAGAAACCTTTTATCTGCAAATATAGTTTAGCATAGAAATCACTAATAATTCGTAACGATAATATGTAAACTATAATATTGAATACTTATTGAAAACTATTGACTACTGACACTACGCTCGTAAGCATCATAAACATTTATTGAAGTCGCTTGGTTGTAAATATCTTGCGGTAAAGGCGATGTGTTCATTGGTTGTGACGGGGTTGGAGTTGGGGGTGATACAGGTTCAAAATTACTTGTTAAGACACTATTAATCCCACTTGAAGAAATTGATTGTTCAAAAAATGGCTGAGTGGGGACGTTAATAGGCGCGGAAACCATTGGTTGCGCAGCCGTGTTTTGTTCACGAATATCAGAATTTCTTGATACGTAACGGGGAGTATAACCACTATTTCTTGGAATATATACGCCTTGATCTTGTGTTTCAAATGTAGGTCTTGGTTGTATTGCTGAGGGTGGTTGTGGTGCAATTACAGGGGTTACAGGTACGGTATCCACAAAAACGGGAACTGGTGCAGACGAAACCGCATCAGGCGCAGGAGAAATTATTTCTACTGATTCTATGGGCGTTGTTTGTACAATAATAGGTGTTGGATTAGGTGTTGGCGTAATTTGCTGAACTGTTTGGGCAGGCGTAACAACTGGTTTAGGTAATTCTACAGCAGGAACAGCAACAGGTTGTGAAACAGGTATGCTTGTGACTTCTGGTTTGACCAATTCACCATCTTCTGGATTCGTATAAACAATAACACGGGGACGCAATAAAATCACAAGTTCAAGATTATCGGTTTGCACTGTTCGACTATCAGGAATAATCGGTTTCATAAATCCAGGGCCACGGGTGTCATAATTGTCATTTTCACGAACCAACCCTGCAATTAATACCGAATCGCCTGGACGCACGCGGATTTGAGTGGTTAACTCGCGCTCTGATGTTTGTGGCAATTGGATAATTGTATCCGTCCCTGTTGCCCCACTGTCAGAAAATGTGAAATCTTCAATCTGATCTACATTGGTTAAGTTGACATTGACATTGGCATAGACGGTTGATTTATCCCATGAACTGCCAATTGTAAGAGTAAATCCACTATCGACTGAATCTGTATCTACAGATGTGGTTGTATTGTCACCATTAATGGTTTGAGATACTTCGGATACATAATTTTCGGTATCTGCAACACGCAATTCAGCCGAAGCGCCCGATAGGACAGTAATTTGAGGTTGCGATATTGTTTTTACCGCCCCAAATTGTGATAAAAATTGTATTAAATCAGATGGGGATGCGCCAACCGCTTGGGTTGTTGGTAAACCAATACTAATAGGATTGGTGAAATCTGCACCAACGGACCCATTGATACCAATGCTAGTATTAAATTTTCCGAAAGATTGGATTTTATCCCAATCAATCCCTGTTGAATTACCTGCATTCAACGATACTTCCCAAATATAAGTTTCAAAAACAATCATTGCCGTATTGGCGCGAAGACGTTGAAAATAATCATCTGCTAATTTTGCCGTTCTTTGGGTGGCAGAATATATAACTGTTCGGGTTGTCGGGTCAGATACAGGTGCAATACCACTTCCACCTATTACAGCAGTTAACCCTTGGATAACATCGTCAATAAATTCTTGTCCGCCTTTCATATCAGCAAGGGGCGGCAAAGTTACGGCAAAAGTTTGCGTATCTTTGACCACAATCGTTTCATCTTCATAAGAGCAATATAAATCCGCAAGCGAACAAACACGTTGAACCACTTTATCAAGGGGGCCTTTTAAATTGGCAACAGTAACACGGCGGGTCAGCCCTTGTTCTGATTCAAAAGCAATTGAAATATCATAATCTGCCAAAATTAACTGTAACGCGCCAGCCAGCGTTTCGGAGCGTAATTCAAATGGCCCTACTCTATCGGTTGGCATTTTATCACCTGCGATACGTGATGGTAATAACACATCTTTTCCAAGGGGAAGATACATCACACTATCGGGACGCTCATTTATTGCATCCTGTCTTTGCTTGGCAGATAGGGGCGGTGGAATCTCAACATTTCGGGGTTGGGGTACGGTTGCATCTGCACATCCTTGCAACAATAATGCACATGATAGGGGCAGGAGAACAAAGCTAATTTTCTTTTTCAAACCAAACATTATTTTTTGTTTCTCATCGCAAGTGTTCTTTCAACAGCCTTTAATAGCCGTTCTTTTTCAACTGGTTTTGTAAGCATTGCACTTACTTTTAATTCACCTGCTTTATTCAAAAGATCAGGATTGTTGTCACCTGTCACTAAAATTACTGGAATTTTCAAATCATAACCATGGATTGCGCGAATAAAGTCAAAACCGTCCACAGGCTCCATCCGAACATCAACTATGGCGAGTAGTATTTCTGATGATTTAAGCATTTTAATCGCCTCATCACCATTTGAAGCTTCAATTGTTTGATAGCCACCATCATTAAGGTATTTTATTATTTGCATGCGGACAAAATCATTGTCTTCTACAACTAAGATGGGGGAATTATTTGTCATGATTGAAACCAGAATTGAAAAATTATAGGTGATTCGTTCTTTATAGAATAATCCACAATCATTTTTCTAGCAAACACTTCATTTTAAGTGTTTTTTTTAAATTGATGTAGAATTAAAAAATGTTCGAAATTTTATCTTTATTATGCCTATCGACGGCTTTGGTTTTACTCCTCATCCTTACTATTATTGATTTTAAATCTTATCTTCTTCCCAATATCTATGTTTTTCCGTTCGCCATTCTGGGCATCACTTTTCATTATCTCACCCACTTTTATTTACTGGGATTAAATGAAGTTTTGATCGGCGGGGTTGTTGGTTATGGAATTTTATATTCTATCCGTTTTTTGGGCAATAAATATTACGGCCAAGATTCTTTGGGGTTGGGTGATGTTAAGCTTTTGGGCGCCTCTGGTCTGTGGCTAGGGTTGGAGGGTGTCCTTATTGCGATGACAGTAGGGGCGTTTTTTGGTCTTATTCATGGTTTAATTTATGCTTTATATTTATCTATAAAAAACAAGACTACCTTTTCAATTACCCGTTTGAAAATTCCTGCAGGCCCAGGTTTTATTGCTGGAATTATATTGGCCTTTATTTGGTTATATCATGATTTTATCCAGCGCACGTTTTTCACCATATTAGCTTAATTTCTTGCCAGCCTGCTTAAGCTGTGGTTATAGTCGCCTTTGACATGATCGGCCTATCACAAAAAAATCTTATCTCTCCTGTTGACCTTTCGGTTGATGATATTCAACTTATTTTGGATAGAGCGCACGATTTTAAAAGCAATGATCAATACCCTTCGTCCCTTTCGGGTAAAAATATTCTTTCTTTATTTTTTGAAGATTCAACACGCACCCGTATTTCATTTGAAATGGCGACAAATAATTTAGGTGGCAATTTTGTGCGATGGGATGTTGGTACCAGCTCTACCAATAAAGGGGAAACGCTACAAGATACAGTTTTAACCCTTAATGCTATGCGTCCCGATGCAATCATTGTGCGTCATTATGAATATAATGCTCCTTATTATATTTCCACCATTACAGATTATCCCGTTATCAATGCAGGCGATAGCTGGAACCATCATCCAACCCAGGCATTATTGGATGCCTTTACGCTACAGCAACATTTTGGTGCGCTAAAGGGATTAACAATTGCAATTTGTGGGGATATTGCCCATTCGCGTGTCGCCCAATCAAATATGGTTTTACTCGATAAAATGGGGGTAAAAATTATAATTATCGCTCCTGCTTATTTATTACCGGAAAAATTTCCAATTTCAGATATCGAACTTTTTGATTCAATGGAAGAAGGCCTAAAAAATTGCGATGCCATCATGATGCTACGCAATCAAAAGGAACGAATGGTGGCAGGATTGATTAAATCGGACAAAGACTTTTTTGAAAATTATGGACTTACAAAAGATCGTCTTGCGCTTGCCAATAAGAATGCCGTCATTCTTCACCCTGGCCCTATGAATCGTAATGTTGAGATTGCCGATGATGTTGCAGATGACAAAAATGCCTCATTAATATTAAAACAAGTTGAAAATGGCGTATTTATCCGCATGGCTGTTTTAGATTTATTGATAAATAGGAAAATATAATGGCTTATCTTTTGTGTGCATTATTAGGATATCTTCTTGGCTCCATCCCCTTTGGGCTGGTGTTATCACGTATAGCGGGATATGGCGATATCCGTAAAATTGGTTCTGGCAATATTGGTGCAACCAATGTGCTTCGGACTGGCAACAAACCGCTTGCTTTTGCGACATTACTATTGGATAGCGGTAAAGGCGCAATCGCCGTTATTATTGCTCTTGCACTTGTTAATTATAATGCCGCGCTTATTGCTGGATTTTTTGCCCTTTTGGGTCATTGCTTTCCTATTTGGCTTAGATTTAAAGGGGGTAAAGGGGTTGCAACAACACTTGGAACACTAATCGCTATTCAGCCTTTATTGGGAGGTATTACTTGTATTATTTGGTTTATTTCCGCACTTATTATGCGTATTTCTTCGCTATCTGCGCTTATTGCTGTGGGATTGACACCAGTAATTTCACATTTTTTATATCACAATTCTAACCTTTCTGGCTTTTGCGCTTTTGTTGCCGCTCTTGTTTATATTAAGCATCGGGATAATATCAAACGTCTTTTTAATGGGGACGAGCCTAAAATAGGGGCAAAGAAAAAAGATGATAAGATAAATATAAAATCGGATAAGGAAGAGAATGCTTAACCTGTTTGATAAAACCAATCCTAATACATCTATTCATGAAAAGCTTGACTGGCTTCGTTTGAGCCGTACTGAAAATGTTGGCCCTATTACTTTTTATAAACTAATTGACCGTTATGGTTCCGCTGCACAAGCATTGGATGCTTTACCCGAACTTGCTAAAAAAGGGGGGCGAAAAAAGCCACTTACCGCCCCTTCTTTAAAAGTGATAGAGCAAGAATATGCAAAATTGCAAAAAATTGGCGGTGATTTAATTTGTGCAAATGAGGCTGCCTACCCACTTTGCCTTACCTCTACCGATGATGCACCACCGGTTTTAAGCTATCTAGGTCATATTGATATGGTTAAGCCTCCTTGCCTTGGTATTGTTGGGGCACGAAATTCATCCTTGAATGGGCGTAAATTCACCCAAAAATTAGCGCGAGAATTGGGAGAGGCAGGACAAATAATTGTATCTGGTTTGGCTCGTGGAATTGACACTGCCGCTCATGAAGGATCTTTAAAAACGGGTACAATTGCAGTTGTTGCAGGTGGAATTGATGTGGTCTATCCGCGTGAAAACCAAAAATTATATGAAGAAATTATTGATCATGGTTTGATATTAGCGGAAAGCCCGCTTGGTATGCAGCCCATTGCACGTCATTTTCCAAAACGAAACCGAATTGTAAGCGGTCTATCCGCAGGGATAATTGTGATGGAGGCTACAATAAAGTCTGGCTCTTTAATTACCGCACGCATAGCTGCCGAACAAGGGCGTGATGTATATGCCGTACCCGGATATCCCCTTGACCCGCGCGCACAAGGGCCGAATAAACTTATTCAAGATGGTGCCATCTTAGTACAAAATAGTCGTGATATCTTGGATAAGCTTATTAATTTTTCTGGTGGAAACTCACTCAACGATAATAATTTTGTAGGACAAAATGAATTACATGCCCCTGCGCTTTATGATGAGAAACAAAACGAAGAAGTAACACAATCCATTTTACAAAATATATCGCAATTACCCGTTGGTATTGACGAATTGGCGCGTTCATGTCATGTGTCAATCCCTGTATTGCAAATGGCGATGCTGGAATTGGAACTTGCGGGGCGTATTAATCGCCTTCCTGGTAACCGTGTTGTATTATTGGATGAATAATGAAAAATGACTATTCAATATAAATTCGTAGATTGTGTTTCGCAAGAAACAAAGGAATTTATGAGTTGCGAATTTAGGAGCGATCATTTTAACAAAACAGGAATTGAAACACAGAAATTTATATTACAAACAAAACAAAATAATAAGATTATCGCCATTGTAAAAGGGGCAATTTTTTATAAGTCTTTGTTTATAAAAGAATTTATTGTTGCCCAATCGCACCGTAAATTGTGTATTGGAAAAGAATTAATTGGGCGGGTCGAAAACTATGCGAAAAATAAGGGTTGTAAAAACATTTGGGTTGATACTTACGAATATCAAGCACCTGCATTTTATTTAAAATATGAATTTATTGAAAAAGGAAGAATAGAAAATTATCGTGGGAAACACGCTAGAATTTTCTTTGAGAAAAAAATATGAGTGCATCAAACGTTGTAATAGTTGAATCCCCAGCCAAAGCAAAAACGATCAATAAATATCTAGGATCGGATTATGCTGTTATTGCATCGTACGGCCATGTCCGCGATTTGGTCAATAAAGATGGCTCGGTTTTACCCGATGAAAACTTTAAGATGCGCTGGGAACTTGGTGATCGCGCTAAGAAAAATGTTAATGATATCAAAAAGTTAGTGAAAACTTCTAAAGTTGTGTATTTAGCAACAGACCCTGATAGGGAAGGCGAAGCTATCTCATGGCATATTCAAGAAATTCTTCAAGATGCTAATCTTTTGAAAGGAAAAACGGTTCGTCGCGTAGCGTTTAATGAAGTTACAAAGAATGCTGTACAGCATGCTTTTGATCAAGCACGTGATTTGGATCAAGATTTAATTGATGCTTATATGGCGCGTCGCGCTTTGGATTATCTTGTTGGTTTTAATATATCACCTGTTTTATGGCGAAAATTACCCGGTAGTCGTTCTGCAGGGCGTGTTCAATCTGTTGCCCTTCGCCTTATCTGCGAACGTGAAAGTGAAATAGAAGCTTTTAACCCACAAGAATATTGGAGCTTGGAAACCCTTCTTCATAACAAAGATGGTGCGCCTTTTACCGCTCGACTAACGATGCTATCTGGCAATAAGTTGGGCAAGCTTGATATTGGTTCCGAAGATCAGAGCAATAAGGCGGCTGCACGGATACGCGCCAAGAATTTAAAAATCCACAAAATTGAAAAAAAACAAACACGTCGCAACCCTTACCCTCCTTTTATTACCTCCTCTCTGCAAATGGAAGCATCGGGGAAATTGGGTATTTCTGCGGCACAAACCATGCGCCTTGCCCAAGGATTATATGAGCAAGGGCTCATTACTTACATGCGTACAGATGGGACAACCTTATCCCAAGATGCGGTGGAGCAAGCACGCAAAATTATCCAAAAAGAGTATGGTGATAAATACCTACCCAATGCTCCACGTTTATATAAATCAAAAGCTAAAAACGCCCAAGAGGCACACGAAGCCATTCGCCCCACAGATTTAAGCAAATTGCATAAAACGCTAAATGTAGATTATGACCAAAAACGTCTCTATGATCTTATTTGGAAACGAACCATGGCCTCGCAAATGGAAAATGCTGTTATGGATCAGGTTGCCGTTGATATGTCTGATGGCACGGATGATGTTGTTTTACGTGCTAATGGTTCGGTCATTGCTTTTGATGGCTTTTTAACCTTATACATCGAAGAGAATCTTGAAGAAGAGGATGAATCCTCTGCTGATGATAAAAACCGCATCTTACCCCCTTTGGCCGAAGGGGATTCTATAAAATTAATGGAAGTACGCGAAAATCAACATTTCACACAGCCCCCTCCCCGTTATAGCGAAGCAACTTTGGTTAAGAAAATGGAGGAGCTTGGCATTGGTCGTCCTTCTACTTATGCTTCTGTTCTTCAGGTTCTGCGGGATCGTAACTATGTGGTGATGGATCGCAAACGCTTTGTTCCTGAGGATCGTGGGCGTCTTGTCACCAGTTTTCTCAAAAAATTCTTCGCCCGTTATATGGATTATGATTTTACAGCAAATCTGGAAGAAGAACTTGATGCGATTGCTGCAGGTCAAGTGGCATGGACAGAAGCGTTGCGCCAATTTTGGATTGATTTCTCCAAAAACGTGGAAGATGTCAAACCTCTTACAATTACAGAAGTTATAGATTATTTGAACGAAGAGTTAGGCGATCATTTTTTCCCTGAGCGTGAAGATGGCGCAGATAGACGTGAATGCCCCGCTTGTAAAAAGGGTGAACTTTCACTAAAGCTTGGGAAATTTGGTGCTTTTATAGGGTGTTCTAATTATCCAGATTGTCGTTTTACCCGCCCCCTTATTTCTCAAGATGATAATAATAATGGGGCAGATTTGGCAAACGAGCCCAAAGAATTAGGCAAATGTCCTGAAACTGGTCGGAGCGTATCGCTACGTCGCGGCCCTTACGGCCCCTATGTTCAAATTGATGCGCCACCAGAAACATCAGAAGAATTAAAGGCTTATCAAGAAAAGCTAGACGTCTATGAAGAACGCTATAAAAAACGCGTGGAAAAAGCCAAGGAAAAGAAAAAAGATATTCCTGTCCACAAACCACCCAAACGTCCTAAGAAAAATCCAAAACGCCAAGGGTTACCCAAAGAAGTTACTGTTGATGATGTAACACTTGAAGTGGCGCTTGGGTTATTGGCATTACCGCGTGATGTTGGCGTTCACCCCGAAACCGATAAACCAATTCGTGCGGGTATTGGTCGGTTTGGTCCCTTTGTTCTACATGATGGTAAATATGCGTCTATTCCAAAAGATGAAGATGTGATGACAATAGGCATGAATCGCGCCGTTGATTTGATCGCTCAAAAAATGGAACGCGATGCGGCGAAGGCTGCCAAAGGTGGTGCCAAGAAAAGCACGAAGAAGTCCGCTAAGAAAGCTGCGAAGAAACCCACAAACAAAAAAGCAGTAAAAAAATCGGCTAAAAAGTCAGCTAAAAAACTATGACACTTCCCCATTTTGATGAAATTTATAAATTTATTGCCGAGAGTGATAAACCGCAAACCAAACGTGAAATATCAAAGGCGTTCAATATCAAAGGTGATATTCGCAAAGCGTTTAAAGAAATTTTACATGATTTAGAAAGCTCAGGCCGAATTGTAAAAGGTGGTGGCGGTGGATATAGCGTACCTGACGCTCTAGAGCATATTACCACAATTATCGTGACCGAAATTGATATTGACGGTGATGTTTTTGCCAAACCGATGGATTGGAATGAAAATACCCAAGGGCCACCGCCACGAATTGAAATTCTTTCCAAACAACCTTTGAAAGAGGGAGATCGTGCCCTTGCCCGCCTCAAGAAATATACCCCTAAACTATATGAAGGGCGCGTAATACGGCGCATTGATCAAGAACGATTAACAATAATTGGTGAAATTGCCCAAACAGCACGTAGTTATATTTTAAAACCCATTGATAAACGTGCAAAACATGATTTTGAAGTCCATCAAAACGACCTTAATGGCGCACAAAAGGGTGACTTAGCAGTGGCGGAAGTGCTTCCCTCCCGCGGTGTCAAACAGCGTAAAGCAAAAGTAACAAAAGTTATCGGCAATAAACATGATGTAAATGCCATTAGTATTATTGCCCTTCATGAAGCAGGTCTACATGAAGGATTTTTAGATAAAGTCTTGGCTGAGACAAAAGATTTAAAAGTCCCGCCCCTTGAAACAAAAAAGTTCAAACGTGAAGATTTGCGCGACATCCCTCTTGTAACGATTGATGGTGCCGATGCTCGTGATTTTGATGATGCTGTTTTTGCAGAAAAAACCAATGAAGGCTATCACCTTATTGTTGCAATTGCCGATGTGGCGCACTATGTCAAACACGGCTCATCTTTAGATCACGAGGCGTATCGACGTGGCAATTCTACCTATTTCCCTGATCGTGTTGTGCCTATGTTGCCTGAGGCACTTTCCAATGACTTATGTTCCCTCCGTCCGCATGAAGATCGGGCATCAATGGGGTTTCATCTTAATATAGATCATAATGGTAAACTCATTAATTTTAAGGTTTTTCGCGCTCTTATAAAATCTCATGCGCGCCTTACTTATGAGCAAGTTCAAGCCGCAAAAGATGGGCTGGCAGATGATGTTACATTACCTTTGATGAATAATGTGATAAATCCCCTTTATGATGCCTATGCAATATTAGATAAAGCGCGTCAAAAACGAGGGGCATTGGATTTAGATTTGCCTGAACGGCGCATTGTAATTGATGAAAAAGGCAAAATGACTGGCGTTGAAAAACGCGATCGTCTAGATGCCCATAAATTAATCGAAGAATTTATGATTTTAGCCAATGTTGCCGCCGCTAAAGCATTAGAGGCAAAAAATGCGCCTTGTGTCTATCGTATTCATGATCGACCCTCTACCGAAAAATTAGATAGCGCACGCGAATTTTTGGAAAGCTTTGGTCTTACCCTTGCCCAAGGGGGGATTGCCAAACCATCACAAATCAACCAGATTTTGACTAAAGCGGCAGATATGGAATATTCGCAACTAATTTCCACCATTATTTTGCGTACTCAATCCCAAGCGATTTATTCAGCCGAAAATATTGGTCACTTTGGATTAGCGCTTGAGCGTTATGCCCATTTTACGTCCCCTATCCGTCGATATGCCGATTTACTTGTTCATCGCTCCCTTATCAAAGCCTATCATTTGGGCGAGGGCGGTTTAACAGATGAGGAAATGGTAAGTTTAGAAGAACGTGCCGATCATATTTCTAAAACCGAACGTATTTCAAGTGATGCCGAAAGATCCGCAGTAGATCGTTTCACTGCCGCGTGGATGAGCGAGCGGATTGGCGCAGAATTTACAGGTAAAATTAATGGTGTTACCCGTTTTGGTATTTTTGTAACATTGGATGAAAATGGCGCGGATGGCCTCATTCCCATGCGTTCTTTACCAGATGATTATTACATTCACGATGAAAAGCAGCATGCGCTTGTTGGGCGAAAACACAAACGTATTTATCGCCTTGGTGCCTCTATGAAGGTTAAATTAAAAGAGGCTGATGGCTTAACCGGCTCCTCCATATTTGAACCCGCGAATGATAAAAGTGCGGATATTGAAGGCATAACGTTCAAAAAGACTAAAATGGGATATGACAAAGGAAAGAAAAAATATTCTAAAAATCGTAATGAAAAGGGATATAAATCAAAAAAAGGTAAGAAATTTGCTGGGAAAAGTAAGCCTAAGAAAAAATAGCCTTTTCCAGCATCGCGCCCTTGACTTTGCCTATAAAATCCCTATATTCCGTGGTCTAATTCGAAATTAAGGATATAACCGATGGCTAAAAATGCAAATGCTGTAAAAGTACGTATGGAAAGTTCCGCAGGAACAGGATATCGCTATTACAAAAAGAAAAATCCAAAGACGGCGACAGAAAAGCTAAAAATGATGAAATATGATCCGTGGGCTGTAAATCCAGATACGGGTCGCAAAGGTGTGCATGTACTTTTTGAAGAAAAGAAAATGCCGCCACATAAAAAGTAATTATTTGTTTATAAAGAATTTTAAAAAAGCGCTCTTTAATCAAGAGCGTTTTTTTTATTCGATAAACATACGTGGCTCTGATTGGTGTTCTTCAGGTTGCAAGCGCCCTTTTTCGTGAAAAAATGAAGCATTGCGCCCATCATCTTTTGCTGCATAAAGGGCATCATCCGCTTGTTTTAAAACATCATCAGACTGAGCATGAGTGCCTTCCTTAACGATAGTACCGCCAATTGATGTTGTAATTGAAAGCTGGCCTTCAGGCACATTACATTTAAAAGCCTCATCTGCAATGGCGGCACGAAGTCGTTCGGCAACGGTATGCGCCATATCTTCGGTTACGTCGGGAAGTAAGACAACAAATTCCTCACCACCTAAACGAGCAACCATATCAAAGCCACGCAATTTATCTTGGATACGATGGGAGAATTCTTTTAAAATCTCATCACCAACACCATGGCCATAAGTGTCATTTACGATTTTAAATTTATCAATATCAACCATCAAAACGCCCAATGGTTTACGACTGGTTTCGTTTTTTTGCAGTAATTTTTGAAAGTGAACATCAAAATAACGACGATTATAAAGCCCTGTTAACGCATCGGTCAGCGCCATAGACAAGCTAATCTCATAACTTGATTTTAATCGTTCCTGAAACCGTTTACGACGCACTTGAGTGCGAACGCGTGCTAGTAATTCATTTCCATCTATGGGACGAAGAATATAATCATGCGCTCCAATTTCCAAACCATGGGCAATGCGTGACATATCATCTTCTGCTGCAACCATTAAAATGGGAATAGATCGGGTACGTTCGGTGGAGCGTAAATGTGAGCATAAGCGAAGCCCGTCTTCAGCATCAAGGTTAAGGCTTACAATCATTAAATCAAATTTATTGGCCATGATTTGTTGCATCGCTTCTGCCCCAGATTGAACGATAGTAACTGTATCATTATCTTTTATAAGCGTTTGTTCAATTTTTTCACTATCATAAGATTGGTCTTCAACGATCAATATATTTGCGCCTTCGTAGGATTCATCCATTGCGCTTTTATTTTCGTCGGTCACGCCCAATTGGGAGGCTGTATTTTCCCGAACCCGCCATTCATCAACTGTCATTTTCAATCTTACAAGTGATCGAACCCGCGCCATCAACGCCGTATCATTTAAAGGCTTACTTAAAAAATCATCGGCCCCAGCTTCCAATCCCTTTACACGGTCTGTGGCATCGGTAAGTGCCGTCACCATCACAACAGGAATATGAGCATAAGCAGGATTTGATTTTATTTTATGGCATACTTCAAACCCATCCATACCTGGCATCATCACATCCAAAAGAACAATGTCAGGGGCATCATTTTTGACTTTTTCTAATGCTTCCGCCCCGCTTGTCGCGGTAAGAACATCGTAATATTCACTGGATAATTTTGCCTCTAGTAATTTTACATTCGGTAAAATATCATCGACCACTAATACACGTGCAGACATCTTGGTACTCTTTTCTTTAGTTCAAATATTTTTGAATAACATTTAAAAATTCGGTAATGGAAATAGGTTTGGAAAGATAATCTTCACACCCCCCTTCCCGTATTTTTTCTTCATCCCCCTTCATCGCGAATGCGGTCACGGCAATAACAGGAATGGATTGTAATTCTTCATCCTCTTTTAACATCTTGGTAACGTCCAATCCCGAAATTTCGGGCAATTGAATATCCATTAAAATAAGATCTGGTTTTTTATCCCGTGCAATATCTAAAACACTGTTGCCATCATTGGTTTCAAGGGTATTGATGTTATGTGCTTCTAACAAATCACGGAAAAGCTTCATGTTTAATTCGTTATCTTCAACGATTAAAACAGTTTTGGGCGAATTTTTTGTGTTTTCTTTTTCGGACATAGCGTTAAAGATTATACCTTAAATATTAAAAATGAATAAAGAAATTACACTCAATATACTAAATTTAAAATTACTGGCAGGAAACAGGCTCTATCTTCTCTAATGCGACCAGTTTTTGGGTAATGGAAAAATCGTCATAATCGACAAGCATATCGGAAATTACACCATTTTCATGAAAAACTATGCTCATTTCATAATCCGATGTTGATAATTCCGAATCTATTGGAAATACAGCCATCCTTATATTTTGTGCGCGGGCCTTTAATAAATTCTTATCAATCGCTTTATCTTTGAGTAATGCGTCATCAATTTTTGCTTCTTTACCAATAAAGGCGTTAATTTCAACTGCCCCTTCATCGTCACTCCCATCAAAAACAATAGCATTGAAAAATTTATCCTTATTCATCATATGCTTAATCATTTTGATTGTATGTGTCATAGGAAAATTTGTTTCTTCGGACAATTCAAGTTTCAGGTCTTCGGGGATTGTAAATTTTGCTATATTCTTATTATTATCAATAATTGCTGTTCCACGAAATTCTTGGTAAAGCGTATCATCTCTTTTGCGTTGTGCAGAAAAACTAAAATCTTTTCCGGTTAAGGTTTCAAAGGTTGAAAAATCAGAAGTAATACGCATTGCCGGACCATCGGCATATTCATAAAATAAGTTAAATCGATGATCGGCAATCCATCCAGCGCAACTTTGCCGCCACTCATAAAACATTTTACCACTGATATTAATAATGGGAGATCCACTTCGTGTTGCAACCAAATTAATATCATAGATTGCTTTATGCGGTTGTAGCTTTTCTTTTGCTTGTTCAAATGAAATTTCTTTTTTTCCAAATAATCCCGCTGCAATTGCAGGGCTATTAAAAAATAAAATTATACTGAGACAAAGAACACAAAGACGCAAAACCATAAAATAAAACCAATATCGTTAAATTGAGCCTCTATCATACGTGATTAATTCATTTTGGTAAATTATTAACGAAAAGTTTTAGGTATACGGAAAACCTTGCCGATTGTTTAGAGTAATATTAATATTAATTAGGCAATTCTTCCCTATCCCTAATTTCTATTAATATTGCTAAATAGTTGTAATATATAAATATTAAACTTTGGCACATCTTTCGCAAAGGAATTGATTAAGGAATAAACGGTTCACAATGATAGGGTTAAAATGCAGATACAGTCATCAAAACAAAATTTTGGTACAAACACCAAGCAGCGCGGCAAATGGTTAAATAATGCCGATGAAGTTTTTTCGTATCTTCAGCCTGAAAAACCATTACTGACCCGAAAGGAAAAATGGTGGTCATCGCGCCATTTTACATTATCGCTTTTAAAACAAGCGCGTCATTTAATTGTGCAATCTGAAAAACGGATAAAGGAGCTTGAAAAGCTTTGTAATACAGATGAGCTTACAGGTATTTTAAATCGTCGAGGGTTTATGACTGCATTGGAAAAAGAATTGGATCGTACCAATCGTGATTTTTCAAAAGGCGGCCTTCTTATTATGATTGATCTTGATAATTTTAAACTGCTGAATGATCGGTTTGGTCATGATATTGGTGATTCTGCTTTAAAATTAGTCGCCAATACATTGCAAAGTGATATTCGTACAATGGATTTTGTGGGCCGTTTGGGTGGCGACGAATTTGTTATTTTGTTTTCCGATACGACTGGAAAAAAAGCATTAAATCGCGCTGAAAAATTTATCCGCAAATTAAATAATCTTTCTTTTTTGAAAGATCAAAAAGAAATTCATGTACGCGCATCTTTGGGTTTTGTCGAATATAAAAAAGGGGATATTTTGGATGATATTTTCAAACAAGCGGATCGTCAAATGTATCAAGATAAAAATAATAAAAGGATGGATGTCATCGCTAGCTAAATTCTATTAAAACTGTTTCGTCTGCCGCCCTCCCTTACCGTGAACCCTTAAGGCAGACGTTTTAAAAACCTCGAAATTGCTTCCCTGCATTTTTGGGGTTTTTTTCATTATTATTATTCACCGCTTCCGCTGTCTTTATCGACATTGGTATCGTGCGGGGATTCTTGTTTTTTATTTGATTTCTTTGATTTCTTTTCTGATTCTTCTTTAAATGTTTCATTTTCAAGGCGGATTGGCGCGGCAGGCGCATTGCCTTTTTTATCTTCGCCAAAATAAATTGTTTGATGAGGGAATGGAATTTCAACACCTTGTTCATCAAATTTAAATTTCATCCGGCGGTTAAATTCACGCCCCACATCCCATTGACGAATTGGTTTTGTTTTTATTCGTGCCTTTATAACCACCGCACTATCGGCAAATTGATCTACACCTAACACTTCAATTGGGTCAAGAATAATATCTTTGAAGTTTTCATCATTACGCATTTCTTCATCAATCTCGCGTAAATATTTGATAACATCATCTGTGTTCTCACGATAGGCAACACCAACATCTAATAAATAATAACTAAAATCTTTGGTTAGGTTTTCAACAATATTAATTTCCCCAAATGGAACAGTCATCACCGTTCCATCAAGAGCACGCATTTGCACTTTACGAATTGTAATACGTTCGATAAACCCTGTTTTACCGCCAACACTTGCCACATCACCAACTTGGATTAAATCTTCCAAGATAATAATAAAACCTGTTAGGAAATCTTTAACCATAGTTTGCGCCCCAAAACCAATCGCAATTCCTAATACGCCTGCACCCGCGAGAAGTGGCATAATATCAATTCCAAATTCGGATAAAACAACCAATAGAAACAAGATTGAAAAAGCGATTAAAAATACATTACGTAAAATAGGTAAGACGGTTTGCATTCGTGCTGAATTTTCTTCCCCAATTGAATGCATAACTTTTTCAAGTCCAAAATTTATCAATTCCCAAAATGCAATTCCAATTAGAATGATGAGGCCTAAACTGGCCATGTGTCCTACAAATTTGGCAAAAAATTCATCATTTAAAAATTCAATATCAACCAAATTCCAGATCGAATTTATCGTGTAGACTAATAATCCAACAACAACCAAATACCCAAAATAGCGCAACAAGCGGGAATATAGGCGAAAACGATCATGCGTAACATTACAATTTTTATTAAAATCTAAAACTTTCTTGCGTAAGAACGAGCCTAATTTTTGCACAATAAACAAAAATATAACCCCGACAAGCATGATGATAAAGGTTGTAATAATCTTGCCTAAAACCGATTTATCCATTCCATATTTTTCAAGGGTATCTTCATAAGCACGCGTTAAATTACCTGCAAGTGTATCAATACCAAGAGCATCGGAAACTGCGATAGTATCGTCCCCGCTTTGCTTTTCATTTGCTTCAACCATTGTTTTCAAATTATTAATAAATTCGGTTCGCGCTGTTTCACTTTCCAATGTTTCAATAAGGTTGCTAACATTTTCGGTATTGATGGATACATTATTTTGATCATTTTGTGCCAAAACTGGCGATGATAAAATTGCTAGCATGCCAAATGTGAAGATAAAAAAACGCATGATTTTCCTTTTTTTTTAAATTAAATATTAATAAAGATCAGGTTTCTTACCATTTTTAACGCAAGCTGGCTATAAAGGTTCATCTTTATCAGTTTGTTTGAGGGTATTAGAGGAAATGAATAACTAACCCTTTGAGAAGAGAGCGTTTTTATCAGTTTGTTTTATCGATCATGGGAGCGGACAAAAAAAAGACACGAAGGGTTAAATTTCGTGCCTTAATAATTAATAATCTTAGAAATTACAAGCCGTGGCGTATTGCACGTGCTTCTTCTCTACCACGCTGCGCAATACGTAGAAATTGATCCATCGCCGTAGATCCTGCTTCAGGTAAAACTGTTCTATCAACGACAGAGGCAGTTGCTTGGTAAGATCGAGTAAGATTTTCTTTAGTAGTAATTGTTGGCTCTTGTGCCATGACACTCTCCATTAATAAGGGTTAATGAGCGAAAATTTACACCTAAATTTCAAAAAATTCATCTATTTTATTTTTGTTTCGGAAAATAATTCTCTTGACGTATTTTTAAAAATATTCAGATTCTTGATGCATTCGTCTTTTTAGAGATATTTTTGCCAATGCGTTGTCTCTCGCAGGGCGGTGCCGCAGTTATAAAACGCAGACAGTAAAATGAGTATAGTATATTTTATTTGGTAATTCCTGACTTGTTCTTTATTATTTTAATCAACCTAAGGAAAAAAATGACAATGCCAAATGATGATGATGCTGAAGACGACAAGGTTTTGGATTGCAACGGCAATGAATTGGCTGATGGCGACAGCGTCACGTTAATTAAGGATTTAAAAGTTAAAGGCGCAGGGCAGACATTAAAACGGGGGACTTTAATAAAGAATATTCGCGTGAACCCCTATAATCCTGAAGAGATAGAATGTTCGACCAAACAAATTAAAGGATTAGTTTTACGGACGGAATTTGTAAAAAAGGGGTGATTTAAAGTTTTGATAAAAACTTTATTACTTCATCATGGCTTGTTTGACGGGGGATATCGTTATGGCCTACGTCTTCTAAAGCGAATTAATTCTTTAGGGGGATTGGCCTGTTCAAATAATTTTTTCCCAAATTTAAAAGGAATAATGCGGTCATTTTGACCATGGATAATGAGCAAAGGTATTTGAATATCAGAAATTTTTGAAACGCTATCAAATTTATCTTTAAGCAAAAATCGAACGGGTACAAAGAAATATTTTTCAGCCGCAATATCAACTAAACTCGTATAAGGCGATTCTAAAATCAAAGCTTTTACCAATGGATATTCTGTTGCCATTTGAACAACAACACCAGTCCCGATTGATTGACCGTAGAGAATAATGTCTGATTCTTGCACGCCGCTAAGTTTTAGGGCATCTATAAAGGCACGAGAATCTTTATAAAACCCCTGCTCGCTTGGCTTATCAGGATTACCACCATAGCCGCGATAACCAATGGATAAAAACCCGTATCCATGATTTTCAATAAAAGGAAGTGTTTTTAACAAACTTGCCTCATGGTTTGATGCATTACCGTGAAAGAAAATGATGGTTGGTTTATTCCCTGACGCCTTCACATACCATCCACGCAAAGAAAGATTATCTTCGGTGGTCGCATTTAAAATTTCAACGTCAATATCAGTTAGTGTTGGCAAATCCGCGATGCTTTGATCGGGAAAATAAATAAGATTACGTTGAGCAAGGTATAGGCCTGCGATAATGCAGAAATAGGCGATTAGAATTGTTGAAATAATTTTTTTAGCTTTTTTCATTAAAAAATCTTAAAAGTCCATTTTTGTAAAATGGATCTTCTGCCCATTCATCTATACTTAAAGATTTAAGCTCATTTAAGTCTAATGGACTATCAATAAATGTATGCGTGAAATTATAGTTACCATAGTCTGGAAGCTCTTTAATCGTATTGCAATCTAATGATTTTTCTCTAGATAAATCATATTTGGCTAAAGCCTTGTTATCGGATAAAAGAGCAATTTTATTAATACCCTCGCGTATTAAGGTAGATGCTAATACGTTACCATTTTTTAAAATATAAAAATATTCACCTAAAGAAAAATTGTATTCAGTAAAAGTATAATAATCTTTTTTCATCTTATAAAATGACCTTATATTTCCCACGAGAAATAAATTCAATATATCCTTTATCTCTTAAATATTGAAGTTGCTGTCTAATTTTTGCTTTTACATTATTATTCTCAGGATGTTTTTCTTTAAGAAAATTTTCGAATTGATATATTTCTTCTAATGTAAATTCTAACTTTTCTAATTTTTCAATACAAAGTATAACATCTAAAAGCCACCCCTTTATTTCAGAGTTGAGTTTTTCTTGAAGAAACTGAACTTTTTTCCAATTTTTGACAACTTCAAATTTCTTTTGTTCCTGCCCATCTTTTAAGTAAAATATTCTTCTACATTGGGGAATATGTTTAAGAAGTATATTGCAGCCTATCCATCCTGCCCTTTTAGCTGTTGAAGAAAGCGGCTTTCTTTTTTCAATCATTGGTTTTGTAAAAAAGAAATTTGGCACAACTGAAAAGTCTTTTATTTTTTAAATCACTTTTTGAATATGATAAAAGCATTAAATTAGGGCTTTTATTGTCCTGAACTCTTTTCATCATGGTTTCATAAGCTCCATCATTTATTTTTGTTTTGAATGCGCCATTTTTACTTTTTAACTCAAATTCGTTTTGACAACATTCACAATAAAAATCAGCAACTGGCCTATTATTTTCAAACTCATTTAAATTACTCCCGCATGATGGGCAGTAAATAAATTTTTTAGCCCAAGATTCCGTAGCAACTCTTATAATTTGTGAATTATTATTTAAATGCAAAGTAGCACTTAAATCTAAAACAAATTTGTTCTCTATTTGTTCCATGCTTTTAACATCTTTGCAAGTATGATTTAAATTATTATAATTTTTTTATTGAATTACCATTTTTGGTATAGCCATGCATATTCAAAAAATCTTCGTCAGGCGTTTTATTTAAATCAAGGATGAGAGGATTATTTATAAATTCATCAAAATCCTTTTCTTTAAATTTTGCCTTTTCCTTATTCGGAATTATGATTACTAAAGCATAAATGGTAATCCACCCAAAAAGTAAGGATAGAAAAAACATTAAAATATTGAGAGCTGATTCATTTTGAAAAATATCCATATTTAAGCCGCGTTTTCGACCTTTACCATCGCCTTTGGCATATCCAATTTTATATGCAAATCTTTTAGCTGATCTTCGGTAATGTCGCTTGGGGCGGACATCATCTGGTCTTCATATTGGCCGTTCATAACGAAGGCGTAGACTTCGCGTAAATTTGGCTCGTCCGCCAGTAACATAATCATACGGTCAATTCCTGGTGCAATTCCACCATGAGGCGGGGCGCCAAAACGAAAAGCATTGAGCATACCGCCAAATTTTTCTTCCAATACAGATTTATCATAACCCGCAATGTTAAACGCTTTCTCCATAATTTCGGCTTTATGATTTCGGATGGCGCCTGATGCCAATTCAAATCCATTACAAACCAAATCATATTGATAGGCCAAAATATCTTCAGGGTCTTTGGTTTCCAAATCTTCCATGCCCCCTTGTGGCATCGAAAAAGGATTGTGGGAAAAATCAACAACGCCTGTATTTTCATCGCGCTCATACATTGGATAATCCACAATCCAACAAAATTTGAATATACCTGACTCACGGGCGGCATCGTGCCCATCGGGAAGCGCGGAACAAATAGCATCACGCGCGCGCCCTGCAAATGTCGCGGCTGGCTTTTCTTTGTTACAAATAAAGAATATAGCATCACCATCTTTTGCATCGCATAATTCACGTAATTTATCTTGCGCCAATTCAGGAATAAATTTAGCAATAGGTCCTGCGCCTGCGCCTTCTTTAAACATCACATATCCTAAACCTGGTGCGCCCTTCCCCTTGTGCCCAGCTATTGAGCTTATCAAAAAAGCTTCGTGGTTGGTCAGCAACGCTAGGGGCTTTAATCGCGCGAACAACCCCGCCTTTCTCAATCGTGCCTTTGAAGGCCTTAAATTCAACATCATCACGGGCAAACACTTCGGTCACATCAACAATTTCCAATGGGTTACGCAAATCAGGCTTGTCAGAGCCATATTTAAGCATCGAATCTTTGTATTTTATATGCTGGAATGGCGCGGATGATACGCTATGCGCTGTTCCTGTAAAATCGTTAAATTCTTCGAAAATTCCACCCACAACTGATTCTACCAATGTAAAAATCTCTTCTTGAGTAACAAATGAAAGTTCCATATCCAATTGGTAAAATTCGGCCAATCGGTCTGCACGTCCATCTTCATCCCGAAAACACGGAGCGATTTGAAAATATTTATCAAACCCCGACACCATCAAAAGCTGCTTAAATTGTTGAGGCGCTTGGGGGAGTGCATAAAATTTACCTGGATGAAGGCGTGAAGGCACAAGATAATCCCGTGCCCCTTCAGGTGAACTTGCGGTTAGGATCGGTGTTTGAAATTCTTGGAAATTCTGGACATGCATTCGTTCGCGTAATGAAAAAATTACCTTATTGCGCAAGCGAATATTTTTTTGCATCTTCTCCCGCCGTAAATCGAGGTAGCGATATTTAAGACGTAAATCCTCACCTGCCCCATCATCTTCAGCGACTTGAAAAGGGATAACCTCAGCAGCCCCTTGAAGTTCGACTTGGGAGATATAAAGCTCAACCTCACCTGTTGGCATGTTTTTATTTTGGGTTTCACCAGGGCGTGCGCGCACTTCGCCTGTGACTGTTATAACAGATTCAACGCGGTACTTTTCAATTTCTGCCAATAAGGGGGAGCCTTCATCAATGACACATTGGGTTAAACCATAGGTATCACGCAAATCAATGAATAAAACACCTCCATGATCGCGAATACGATGTATCCATCCCGAAAGTTTTACAGTTTGACCAATATGATTGGTACGAAGTTCGGAACAATTATGGGTACGATATGGATGGGTCATAAAATCTCTCTAAAATGCTTTAAAATATAGCGAATTTATAGCGGATTTTGCCCCTTATTGGAAAGGCTTAATTTCCAAAGGTAAAATTATCCCATAATGAATAAGATTTTCTTGATGTGCAATTTGCATGAAGTTCAGCCATAAGTGCATGTGCAGTAAATTCTGTATCATTTAATCTGCTCTCTTCCCTATAAGTATTTGCCCAAAACACCCTTGATAGAAGCTGAGGGGTTTGACCATCGGAAAGCACAATAGAAACGCCTTTAATAAGTAATGGCTCTACACTTTTTGTATCCAATTGTGAGGCAGGTACGGCAAAGTTAACTATTCCACCAACTATGTTTTGTGGGTTTGTTTTTGATCTTTGCGCTGAAACAATACCATCAACATCGCTTTGAATTACAGACTTTGCGCCAGTATAATCTTCAACCACATCCATTGCACATTGAACAGTTGCGGTTGTTTGAGTTGGCATATAAGGATATTTTTCTATTAATATATCGCTTTCTAACTCACTACTCGATGATTGCCACGCAAAAACAGCCATTCCAGCCACTGCACAAAATCCTGTCGCATAAAGATGATTTAAATATTTAGAACGTATTACAGACATTTAACTTATGTAAATAATAAATTTCTATGTGTCAAGAATGTTTTCGGCTATGACATATTGATGATTATACAAACACAAGAACAACTAAATAATATTTGTGATGCGCTTTCGAAAAAAGAATATCTGACAATTGATACAGAATTTTTGCGCGACAAAACTTATTTTTCCAAGCTTTGTTTGGTTCAATTAGCTGCGAAAGGCGTTGATCCTGTTGCCCTTGATCCGATTGCAACAGATTTAGACTGGTCACCTTTCTATGATTTAATGCAAAATCAAAATGTGCTAAAGGTTTTTCATGCCGCCCGTCAAGATTTAGAGATTTTTTTCCAAGAGAACGACAAAATTCCCAATCCTATTTTTGATACGCAAGTTGCCGCAATGGTCTGTGGATATGGTGATTCTATTGCTTATGCTAGATTGGTTAATGATATTACGGGGGAGCAAATAGCCAAGAATGCACAATTCACGGATTGGTCACGTCGCCCTTTATCTGAAAAACAACTTACATATGCGTTAGGCGATGTAACGCATTTGCGCGATGTTTATGAAACCCTTTCTGCCCGATTAAAAAAGCAAAACCGTATCCATTGGGTAGAGCAAGAGATGGATATTTTAACCAATCCTGAAACTTATATCATGCGTCCGTGTGAAGCATGGAAACGGATAAAAATACGCTCTGATAAACCACAAGTTTTGGCTGTGCTGAAAAATTTGGCTGAATGGCGCGAAACGCTTGCTGTGACAAAAAATCTGCCTCGTGGTCATATTATAAAAGATGATGTTTTGGCCAATATCGCGCTTTATATGCCAAAAACAAAAGATGCGATGAGCCGCATTCGTGGCGTTCCCGCAAATATTACAAAGGGAAAACATGCGCCTGTTATTTTCGATTTAATACAGCAAGCATTAAATATGCCAAAAGATAAATGGCCCATGGTACAAAAAAGAAAACCCTTTCCCAATGATCTAAGCCCTAAATTAGAAATGTTGAAACTTTTACTTAAGATTAATTGTTCACAAAATAACGTTGCTTCTAAATTAGTTGCCAGCAATCAAGATTTAGAAAATATTGCTTTGGATAATTTTGATGCTGTAAATTCTATGAAAGGATGGCGGTTTGAAGTTTTTGGATCAGATGCGCTTGCCTTAAAAAATGGTGAAATTTCATTAGGGTTGAAAAACAATAAGATTCATAAATTTAAAGTGTAAAATATAACAATGAAAACGCTCTACCTTTTACGTCACGCACAATCTGATACAGGATTTAATCAAAAAGATTTTGATCGCCCTTTAACAACACATGGATATGATCAAGCGAAAGAAATCGCAAAATATTTTACATCCATTGATATGGCCTTAAGCTCCAGCGCGGTTCGTACACGCGAAACATTGGAGACAATTATCGAACATGGGACAACACCCAATAAGATAAAATTCACCCACGATTTATATAATGCCGAGGCACAAACAATTTTTGACGAGATAAGCCGTATAAACGCGCAAAGCCTTTTAATTGTCGCCCATAATCCAGGTATTCATCTTACCGCGTATGATTTGATGGAGTCTCAAAATTCTAGCAAGCATGATATGGTTTCATCTTTGTATCCGCCTTGCAGTTTATCAATATTTGAATGCCCTATTGATGATTGGGCATTAATTGAAAAAAAGAAAAATAAACTGGTTGATTTTATAACGGTCTAACCGCTTTTTAATTTATTTTTTGACGATTCAGTATATCGCGAATAAAGGGTATAGTAATATTACGCTTTTCAATCATCGCCTGTTGATCAATCAAATCAACCAAAGTACGCACCGATTCAAAAGAGCGTTCTATGCGTGGTAAAATATAATGGAGCACGTCTACACCCAATGTGATTTGACGGTCATTAAAACTTTTCACCAAAAGCGCGGATAGCAAATCCTCATTTGGCTCACGTATCGCAACACTGGGGGATGCACGAAGACGAGACGCTAAATCCTTTACTTCAAAATTTTGTCGAATGGGCGGGTTGGTCATTGTAATAAGAAAAGTTTTATTTTCTTCTTTAAAGATATTATATAAATGAAATAATCCTGTTTCCGTTTGACGATGACCAAACAACATATCAGAATCCTCAATAATTATATTTTTTGATAAATTGGCAATGTCGCGCACTGTTTCAAACTGTACCGAGGATGCTTTGATACAAACTGCCGATGATCGCTCCGCCCATACCGCGCCCAAATGCGTTTTACCACTGGCGACTGGACCATATAGCACAAGGCAAGGTGCAGGCCATTCAGGCCATAAATCAACCCATGCTACGGCATCGCGATTGCTTTCTGTGATTAAGAAATCATCACGACCCAATGCATTACGGTGGCCTAAATCAAGGGGGATTTGTTCGTGTATTGCGGATGTCATTTCTATTTTCACCCCTTCTGCCTACAGATTATACATCAATTGAGTTTTCTTTGGGTTTTTCTTCATTGGTAATTATTTTATTGTTCACCTGATTACGTTGATAAAGGGAAGTTCGTTTATATTGTTGTATGGCAAAACCACCAATAACTCCGACGACTGCGGCAACTGGAACGGCCAATAACATACCCAAAATTCCAAATAATGACCCCCCTGCCAAAAGGGCGAATAAAATCCAAAGGGGGTGAAGCCCTACACTATCTCCTAGTAATTTAGGCGATAGAATATTCCCTTCAACAATTTGTCCTATAATAAAGATGGCTGCAATAATACCAACATAGCTAATCTCTCCTGTTTGAAACCAAGCCACGGCAACACTAATCAATAACCCGACAGTGGAGCCGACAAGAGGAATAATAGATAACACCCCTGCGGTAATTCCAATTAAAAATCCATAATTTAATCCTGCGATTGAGAGAGCAACGGCATAAATTATACCAAGCAGAAATGCCACCGTTATTTGCCCACGGATAAAGCCGGAAAGTTTTTCATCAATTTGTTCTATTATATCTTGTATCATCGTTTCATGTTGCCTTGGAATAAGGTCCTCTACCCAGTCTGTGATTGTAGGCCATTCGCGCATCATAAAAAACGATACCAATGGCGTTAAAATTAAAATAGTTGCCATACCAATAACGGCTTGCCCCCCTGCGGCAATTCCCCCTGCAAGGCCGCCAGAAACGCTCAAGATTTTTCCTGCGTTTTCTTTTACAAATTGTTTGGCATCGCTCATATATTGTGGCCCTACATTCTCATGAAACCATATTGTATAGGGTTCGACCAAAACAAAGAAACGATCCAAATATTCGGGAAGTTTATCAATTAAATCTGCACTTTCTTTGGCGATGATGGGGGCAATAACAACGATTATTGCAATCAGAATGCTATAAAATAAAATAGTTACGATGGCCGCGCCCGTTGTTCGCTTTATTCCCTTTTTCGAAAATCGCTTGATGAGGGGATTAAGAAGATAGGCAATTACAATCCCCAAGACAAAGGGGGTGAGAATATCATTAAAAAGCCAGACAAAGCTTAAGAATAAAGCAATCGCACCACACCAAAAAATAAAATACGTTCTTGCAGAAACAGCCATTTTAAAATGTCCTATCGAATTTGTGTAATCTGATATAAAAGGGGTGATCCGTATTGCCCCCCACCCCGAATAGGTGATTGCAACATGAGTTGTTGTTGGCGGAAATTTTGTGCTAATAAAGGTAAATCACCACGATAAACAATATCAACCACCGCACTTTGTGCCGTCATGGATTTTATTGTTAAAGATGATATCCCTCTAGTTTTTTCAATATTACGTTTTATGGCAACCCAATCACGTATTGATGAAAAACTTAATTCTGCAGTCAAATTTTCCGTGTTTCCTGATAAAACAGGATTTGTTGCGGTTTGTATTGGTTTGGGCTTTTTAATTATATTTGAATCAATCGCCACTTTTGATTGTTTCGCCACGCGCATAAATAAGTCATCTGGCATCTCTCCAGTATAAATTGGCATTGTCATATCGCTAAGGAATAATGGCCCACTAGGTTTTGCCTCATATAGTTTAACTATGGCAGCAGGAGCGCCATTGGAAGTGGATTGTGGATTGGTCACAGCAATAAATGTTTGATCTGCATCATAACGACGAAGAAGGGTGCGAAAACGATTATAGTCATAAGATAATACTTCATCATCACGAATGGCGCTACGGTCTTGTATGTCACCAACTGGGATTATAACATTAGTTTGGCTGGCAAGAGTTTTCCATGCCTCCCTGTAAGGGCCATTTGCCCAAATATAGTTACGGCCATCTTTTTGAATGACAGGTATAACCAAAACTTTTGCTCTTGATTGAGCATTAGAGTTCGCCATTACTTTAGAAGTATCGCGTGGTGATGGTTGGGCTGCTTGTTGGGTTTTCTCTATACTCCTCCCCATGGAATGGGGGCGAAATGAAATTTCATATGTTCCGCTATAACGTGTAGCGGATAATTTTTCATCTGTAACTTGAAAGTTTTGTACAAGGCTTGAGATTTTGGATAAAGGAGGCGTTTCAAATCCCTCGCGCTCTTGTGCGCTTAATAAACGTTTGGATAATGTTTCATATGCTTTTATCTGTGCCGCTTCAAAAGCTTGCTCACGCGCTTGAACCGCGTTTTCTGCTGTGACATCAACACGCACATTATCAACAGTATAAGATGTATTTTGCGCCCATACTTGCGTTATGTTAAGCGATATTAAAACAAATAACGATAGAACAACGCCATAAAAGACTGTACGGATCGGGATCAACTGCTTATAAAAATTACTGTCACGAATAATCATAGTGTTTTCCTATATTAATCTGATGGGGGGGTTTGTATCCCCTAAAAATTTACTATATTGCTGAAAAGTGACTTTTTTATATAGAATTTAAGGAATAATTACAATGCCAGATAATACCAACAATAATGCCTATAAAGATGCAGGTGTCGATATTGAAGCGGGAAATACATTGGTTGAGCGTATAAAACCCGCCATAAAAAAGACCCACCGTAGCGGAATGATGAGCAATATAGGTGGTTTTGGCGCACTTTTTGATCCAAAGGCAGCAGGGTATGATGATCCTATTTTAGTATCTGCAACCGATGGCGTAGGGACAAAGTTAAAAGTTGCGATTGATATGAATAAACATGATACGGTTGGTATTGATTTGGTTGCCATGTGTGTTAATGATTTAATTGTACAAGGCGCTGAGCCCCTTTTCTTTTTAGATTATTTTGCATGTGGAAAATTAGACGTTGACCATGCCCAAGCTGTCGTAACCGGCATTGCTAAAGGATGCGAAGAAACAGGATGTGCCTTAATTGGAGGCGAAACTGCAGAAATGCCAGGCATGTATGATGATGGGGATTATGATTTAGCGGGATTTGCCGTGGGCGCGGTAGAACGGGATCAAAATATAACAGGTGAGAATATTCAAGAAGGCGATGCGGTTTTGGCACTTGCCTCTAGCGGCCTTCATTCGAATGGTTTTTCGTTGGTTCGTAAAATTATAGAAACAACGCAAGGTTATGATTACAACACCCCTCCCCCCTTTGATAGTGATTATAAAACATTGGGTGAAGCTGTTCTTGTTCCAACAAAATTATATGTTAAACCCTTACTTCGCATTATTAATAATAAGGATAAAAATACCCCTATCATCAAAGGAATCGCCAATATAACAGGAGGTGGATTGTTAGAAAATATTCCACGCATTGTTCCCAAAAATTTAGGTGTAACCCTTAATTCAAAAAATTGGACATTGCCGCCATTATTTCAATGGCTTAAAAAAGCAGGTAACTTATCGGATCATGATATGGCGCTGACGTTGAATTGTGGAATTGGTATGACTTTAATTTGTGATAAGGACGACGCAGACGCTCTAATAGAAGAATTAACAAAACAAGGTGAAAACATCTCAAAAATTGGGTATATTACATCAAATAACCCAAACAAAGTTGATATTCAGAATACAGAAAGTGAATGGTCGTAATGGCAAAGTCTACAAAACCAGAATATAGTAAAGAAGAACTTCACAATGCTAAAAATCTTTATTCTAAATTCCTGAGTTATTCTAAATGGGGTATTATTGCTACAATAGCTATTTTGGCACTTATGGCATTGTTTTTAGTCAATTAAGCCAATTTTAAGTATTGAGTGATACTTTTTAGTCAATCGACACTTTGTTTATACATCATTAGATGGCATAATACATATTCGGTTTAAGACCAATTTCAAGATTTTATCACCATGAATATCAAAACCCTCTTATTCGTTTTTACGATTATATCATTATTTGTTCCTGCCATTGGTTTAGGCAGCGTTGATGCACAAGCGCAAAATACGCCCAACAAAAGATTTCTAATTTTAACCGATGATTATAGTGAACATTATTTATCCCCCTATCTTTATAAATATCAAGGGCAAGAAAAATCGGATATTAATAATATAATTTATGCACCTAAGTCATCTATTACCAAAAACGAAACACCTTATAAAGTTATTAAGCTTCCCGTTAGCGATAATACAACTTGGTTGGGATTTGATGTCCAAAATAAATCAACAAAAACAAAATGGGCCATTAATCTAGGTACAACAACAAATGGTCGATTTGGATTATTTGATGAATTGGATGTTTTTGTAAAACAAAGCAATTCAAACCAATTCGTAAAATCAGATGAAATTGTTTCAAACAGCGTTTTCCCCCTTAATATTACTACTCTTGGAAAAGCAAATATTTTAATCAAGTTAAAAACAAATAATACTCTTCCCATTATGGTGCCTTTAAAATTAGTGGCGATAGAAGATATAAGCACACATAATAATTATACCTTTGTAATAATCTTACTTTTAATTTTAATAGGATTGGTCTTTTTCTTTGCAGCAGTGGCATTTGTTCAATCTGAATTTGGATATTTATCATTTAGCTTATATTTTCTTTTATTAAGTCTAATTTTATCCGTGCAAAATAAATTTTTATTTTTTAATGAGATTTTTACAGGCCATTCATTAGCCTTTTTATATTTTTTAATGATTTTTTCAACTTTGCTCATTACAAAGTTTTTTTGGACAATTAATAGTGATCATAAACTTATAAAATTAATCATTAAGATGGTTGTGTTTTTTAGTGTTGTGAGCATCTTAAACGGTTTATATGTTGTTGATAGCTTTTCCTTTTTAAAATCAATATTTATATATTTACCAATTTTAATCGTTTTAATAACAAATATTCTTATAACGGTATATTTTTTACAAAACTCCGATGATAGAAAAAATTCTTTTCTCTATGCTTGGCTTATTATTTTATTTGGCGTGATAATATCAACACTCCCTTTTCTTAATATTGTACAACCTATATCAACGGCTCTTAATGCATATTGGTATGCTGTTCTTCCCCAAGCCTTGTTCTTCATTATTGCAATTAAAGAAAAAATATCACTTCAAAGCCAGGAAATTATTTCATCTAAATATATGCAAATTAACGAAACAGACTCTGTTTCACGCTTTCGTGAATCACGCGAAAATAAAGAACATGAAAGATTATTAAAAGTTATTGAACAAGAAAGAAAAGTTCTTGAAGATTTGAAAAAGAGCGAGGCAATACAGACCGATGAAATGCGTAAAGCTAAAGATATTGCTGACCAAGCGAATAAAGCGAAATCAGCATTCTTAGCGGTTGTTACCCATGAAATTCGAACGCCAATGACGGGTATTATGGGTATGGTTCGCCTTTTAATGGAAAGCAATTTATCAAAAGATCAAAAAACCTACGCGCAGACAATACAAGATTCAAGTGATGCTATGCTCGCCTTACTCAATGACATTTTAGATTTCGAAAAAATCGAACAAGGAAAAATGACTTTTGAATCTATAACATTTGATCTTCATCGTTTGTTAAACGGCGTTGTAACATTAATGAATGGTCATGCTATTCAAAAAAATATTGAGATGCATCTTATACTAGGGGATAGCTTGCCACAATTTGTAAAAGGAGATCCAACACGTCTTCGTCAGGTTCTTCTCAACTTAACAGGAAATGCTGTAAAGTTTACGCAAGAAGGCCATGTAACGATTAAAGTAGAAAGAATTGACGATAATAATTCAGAAGATAACAAACATTGTGAGATATATTTTAGTATTATTGATAGTGGCATTGGAATTTCTAAAGAGGTGCAAGAGAATTTATTTAGACCATTTTCCCAAGCCAATAATACCATTTCCCGAAAATTTGGGGGAACAGGTTTAGGTCTAGCCATCAGTAAAGGGCTGGTTCAAGCCATGGGTAGTGAAATAAATATCAATAGTAATGAAGGTGAAGGCAGTACATTTTTCTTTATATTAAAAATGCCTGTTGGAGAATCTAATAAAGTTGCAAAAAACATCCCAAACCTAAACAACAATATTAATGATATTACAAAAAAGAATATTTTAATTGTTGATGACAACGAAATTAATTTAAATGTTGTTCATGGTTTACTCGCAAAATTACCGCATAATATCAAATCAACGGATAGCGCTGAAAAAGCGATAGAAATTTCTAAAGAAAGTAAATTCGATCTGATATTGATGGATATTGAATTACCAAACATGAAGGGCGATGAAGCATCGATAAAAATTCGTGAAGATGATGAAAGTTTAAATAAAGAAACACCTATTGTTGCTTTAACTGGTAATTTGATGCCACAAGATATTGAGCGTTATAAAAAAGCATTTATGAATGATGTGTTAGAAAAACCAATTGATCCAGAAAAGCTGATCTTGTTTGTTAACAAAGATTATACAAAAGATATTATAGAGCCTGCAAAAAATAAACCTTTAGAAAAAAAAGAGATATTAGATCCTTCTGATATTAATACCGAAGTTCTTGATATGTTAAAATCGCATTTAAAACAAAGTGATATTGAAGATATGTTGAATGACGTTATTATCAAATCAAATGAAATAATACATACTATTAATAAACATTTTAATGATAAAGATTTTCAAAAAATTATTGATAGATGTCATGAATTACGGGGTATGACAGGTAATTTTGGACTTACCGATCTTAGCCAGTTTGCGCATGTTATTGAACGTAATATTAAAAACGACGATATTACGACACTGCAGACAGATTTAGAAAATTTAGGTCTAAAAGAAAAGAGAGCTACAAGAGCTCTCCAAATCTGGTTAAAAAATAATTTTTAGCCTGAGTATTTTAGTTTTATTAATAATTAACCTACAATTTCTTCAGGTTTGAAGAAATAAGCAATTTCAGTTTTAGCATTTTCGTTTGAATCTGATCCATGAACTGAATTTTCACCGATGCTTAATGCATATTCTTTACGAATAGTGCCAGCATCTGCTTCTTCAGGATTTGTTGCACCCATAATCTCACGATTTTTTACAACGGCATTTTCGCCTTCTAAAACTTGTACGACAACAGGCTCAGAGATCATAAATTCTACCAATTCACCAAAAAACGGGCGTTCTTTATGAACAGCATAAAACCCTTCTGCTTGGTCTTTGGTCATATGAATACGTTTTTGCGCAACAATGCGGAGACCATTCTCTTCAAATTTTTGATTTATGGCTCCTGTTAAATTACGGCGTGTTGCATCAGGCTTTAAAATTGAAAAAGTTTGTTCTGTCATAATATATCCTCTATTTATTTTTATAATGCTCGCTTTATAACAGCCTTATATAGAAGAACAAGTAAAAATAAATTGATATTTACATAATTTTATGGTATATTTCCTGTATATTGATATTATTAACTTGATTAATACATCTTAATTGATATGATTTTTTCAAATAACAGGCATGAATATAAATTATGAGTAGAAAACAAAAACTTCAACTTGGTAGAAAAGATATTAGTACTAAATCTTTGCGTACTAAACTTTCAAAAGAATTATCAGATGAGTTTAATCAACCTATAACTGTTACAGAGCAAGATATTTTAGATGCTTTAGAACTTTCCCATGGATCAAAAGTTGCTGCTAAATTAGTTAACACTTATGCAAGAGTATTAGCAAAGTCTATTGGATTAAATACAAGTGCAGCCGTTTCAGACCCTTCAACCAAAATTTTAAAACGAATTTTTTCAAAAGCGATAGCAAATTATGATAAAATTGTTTCAGATGTACCTGATATTGGTCGCATGCGGCTTCTTGTAACTGGTCCAAAGGATGTTGAAAAATTAAGAGAGATTTTGTTAGGAAAATTTCCAACATATACTGATAAAAGAGTGGGTTTTGTTATAGATAGAAATCCCACAAATGAAATAACAATCAATGAAGTTGAAGATTTTTATCTTGTCCCATCAGTAACAGGTCGTATTGGAATGCATATTACTCTAAGTGTTAAGATTTCTGGAAATGTTTATATTCCTTTTGAAATACAAGTTATGGATAAAGATATGGTTAAAACTGAAGATTTTACGCGCAGTAATTATACTAATGCACAGGCAATAAAACGAACAGCAAACGTAGAAGATCGTGAATTAACACTTGCCGAGCAAGAGGCAATTGAAGTCTTACGACTCTAGTAGTCGCGAACGTTATACTGCAGATGCATTAAAGTTAGGATATTTTGATTTAAGGCGTCCTGATTTAGGAGGATCAAAATTGAGACGAAACGCTATTAAGGATTTAGGTTTACGTGTTGCCTAACCCAATTTCTCCGAAACCGCGATAATTGCATCATTTGCTGAATCACCATTAGGTCCCCCTGCTTGGGCCATGTCGGGGCGGCCACCGCCACCTTTTCCACCTAATGTTTCTGCGCCTACGCGTACCAAGTCAACGGCATTAATCTTGTCCGTTAAATCATTCGTTACGCCTACAACAATGGAAGCTTTCCCACCTTGAGTTGAGATAAGCACGACAACGCCTGAACCAATTTTTTTCTTTAAACTATCTGCCATAGATTTTAAATCTTTTGCTGGAAAATCTGTAAAAATTTTGGCTAAATACTGAATATTATTTACGGTTTTTATATCATCAGCTGATGAGCTTTGTGTATCACCACTGCCACTACCCATCGCAATTTCTTTACGTAAATTTGAAACCTCTTGCTCCAATTTCTTTTTTTCTGTGGCTAGGGCTTGAACGCGTTGCGTAACTTCGGCAGGGCTTGATTTCAAGATACGAGCGGCCTCGTATAAACGTGACTCCTGCTCTTCTAAATAAGCAAGTGCGTTTGCCCCAGTTAAGGCTTCAATACGGCGAATGCCTGATGATACCGCGCTTTCACTTACAATTTTAAATAAACCAATATCACCCGTACGCTTTACATGGGTTCCCCCACAAAGCTCTACCGAATAGGGTTTATTTTCTCCCACATTTTGAGAGCCCATAGAAACAACGCGCACTTCTTCATCATATTTTTCACCAAATAATGCCATTGCGCCACTTTCCATGGCATCTTTGATTGGCATCGTACGCGTGCTAACTGCATTATTTAAACGAATTTCAGTATTCACAAGCGTTTCAACCTTTTTCAAATCATCATTTGAAACGGCATTGGGTTGCGATATATCAAATCGGGTACGCTCCGCATCTTGTAATGATCCTTTCTGCGTTACATGATCGCCTAGTGTTTCGCGCAATGCTTCATGTAATAAATGCGTCGCCGAATGGTTTGAACGAATGGCCGTACGACGCTTATGGTCAACTTGCAGCGAAACAGAATCATCAATATGCAATGTGCCATTTTTCACCGTCACCATATGGGCAAAGAATGATGGAACAGGCTTTTTTGTATCTGTGACATCAGCTTTCGCCTTCTCAGATTTTAAGATACCACTATCACCAACCTGCCCCCCCGATTCACCATAAAATGGTGTTTGATTGGTAATCACAAATCCTTGATCCCCTTCATCAAGTGTTTCTACAGATTTGCCATCTTTTACCAAGGCTAAAATTTTGCCTTCGGCTTGTTCAGTATCATACCCTAAGAATTCAGTTGCCCCATTCTTATCCAATAAATCAAACCAAAGCTTATCTGTTCCTGTATCACCCGACCCTGACCATGCGGCACGTGCCATTTTCTTTTGATTGTTCATGGCAACTTCAAAACCATCCATATCAACGGTAATGTTCTTTTCTTTTAACGCATCTGCCGTCAAATCAACAGGAAAACCGTAGGTATCATAAAGTTTGAAGGCTACATCACCCGATAGAGTATTGTTGGTTACATTACATGATTCCTCTTCCAAAATCTTAAGGCCGCGATCCAATGTTTGCTTAAATCGTACCTCTTCATTCTTCAAAGTTTCTGAAATAAGAGATTCGGCACGTTTTAATTCAGGATAGGCCTCCCCCATCATTGAAATTAATGTTGGCAGTAAACGATATAATAGGGGGTCTTGCGCGCCTAATAAATGGGCATGGCGCATACCGCGACGCATTATGCGGCGAAGAACATATCCCCGCCCTTCGTTAGATGGCATAACCCCATCTGCCATAAGAAACGATGCGCAGCGTAAATGGTCTGCAATGACACGATGACTTGCGGCATGGTCACTGTCTGCGGATATATGGGTAAGGTCAGCAATGTTATCTATGATGGAGCGTAGCAAATCAATTCCATAATTACTGGTTTCGCCTTGCATTAAAGCAGCCATCCGTTCCAATCCCATGCCTGTATCAATAGAAGGTTTGGGAAGGGGACGTCTGATTGGTTTTCCATTTTCATCAGGTTCTTGCTCATACTGCATAAAAACAAGATTCCAAAACTCAAGGAAGCGATCCCCATCTTCATCCGCTGATCCTGGGGGGCCGCCTTGCAATTGTTCCCCTTGGTCGTAAAATATTTCTGAGCATGGTCCACAAGGGCCAGTATCCCCCATTTGCCAAAAATTATCATCTGTGGGAATACGAATAATACGATCATCTGAAAAACCAGCGATCTTCTTCCATAATCCTGCTGCTTCCTCATCAGTGGAGTGTACGGTAATTAATAATTTATCTTGCGGCATCTGAAAATTTTTGGAAATCAGCTCCCACGCAAATGTAATGGCTTCCTCCTTAAAATAATCACCAAAAGAGAAATTACCCAACATTTCAAAGAAAGTATGATGCCGCGCAGTGTAGCCAACATTATCCAAATCATTATGTTTTCCCCCTGCCCGTACACATTTTTGAGAGGTTGTGGCACGGGTATAGTCACGATTTTCTGCCCCTGTAAAAACATTTTTAAATTGCACCATACCAGAATTTACGAACATTAATGTCGGATCATTTTGTGGCACCAGGGGAGATGAACTAACATGTTGATGCCCGTTTTTTTCAAAAAAGCCTGTAAATTCATTACGAATGTCATTAACGGTTTTCATTAGCCAGTCCAGATGTTGTTATAAATCAATCATCTATAATGCGAAAACCAGCATAAAACGCAAGATTTTTATTAGCGTGATGCCAATTCAACAATATCAGAATCTTGGGCGATATATCTTGCCCAGCGTCCTTCGGCTACATCATGAAGTGAGGGCGTTTTTTGATTATATCGTATCCGATAAATCCAATAATTGGCCATAACACGGTCAACAAAGGCGCGTGTTTCATGAAACGGAATGGTTTCAATAAATAAAAGTGGGTCTGTTATATGCTCGCGCTCGCGTTTCCATTTGGATAAATTTCCCGGTCCCGCATTATAGGCCATCGCCATAGAGAATAAATCTTGCCCCACAGATTTATGATTAAGCAAATAATGCAAATATGTTTGCCCAAATTCCAAATTAATTTCAGGATGATGCAACTTATCAATCGCATTCGCATCCACATGATTGGTTTTTGTGAGTATATAATCGGCAGTACGAGGCATTAATTGCATTAAACCAGTCGCTCCGCTCGGGTTTTTTGCCCCTGCTTGAAACCGCGATTCTTGTTTAATAATGGCATTAATTAATGCACGATCAACTTTATATCCGTTTTGTGGGGACCATGATACTTCAGGATATAATGCTGCATCATATAAATTATGCTTTGTCGGTTTAATAGCATTGCCAAGACGCAACGATAAATCTGCCAAATTATGTTTTTGAGAAAGAGCAATTAATGCTTCTTTTAAATATGGCTTTTTATAAACATCTAGATAGATCAATTCTTGTTGGGCCAAATCAATACGCCCCGCTTCAATCAATAATAAAGCACGCCTACCAATTTTTGTACTGCGAATTAAATCCAAATGCGTAGATTTTAGTGCAGGTGTTTCCCAATTAAATGGATCTTTCTCCCCCAGCGCATAATTCGCAATGACGCCATAAAAACTATGTGGATATTCTGCTGCTTGCTGTACCAATTTACGGACTTGTTTTTTATTGCCTGACCGCAGAGCCGCACGAGATGCCCAATATGATGCTGATGATTTTAACCAACCATTCGCATAAGGCGATTGTGAAGCCAATAAAAACGCCTTGTAAGAGGATTGATAATCTTTTTTCTGCCATGTTGCTAACCCTTTAACCCATGCCGCTTGGGGCGCTTTATTACCCGAACGTTTTATAGAGGCATTGGCGAGCCGTATCGCATGATTTAAACGATTTGCATATAAATATCCTGCCGCAATATCAGCGCGGAGCAAATCATACTCAACATCATCCATCAATAATGCCATTGTCGGATCATTAATTAGGTTTAACGCATTCGTTGGCTCACTAATCTGTACCATCATTCTTACGGAATGTTTCAAGTCAAAATATTGACGCGTTTGCGCTTCACTACGATTTCTCTTACTTTGATAGCGTTTTGAATGATAATCCTGTGTTGCTAAATTCCCCATGATAGGCGTTTGTTTTATGGGTGACTTTAATGATGAAGCATCTGCCCCTTTGCGTAAGGCTAATTTATGAATTTTATCCGCTTGTGGAAAATCATTATAATATTTCAACCACTGGGTTAATTCTATTGGTGATGACACATAATCTTTTGATTTTAAATAACGTTCGGCCAAAATATGCCCACGCAATTGACTGTTTTTTATATGCCTCAATTTTATATCGGCATTTGTGAAATCACCTTGCTTTTGCAATACAAAAATTTGTGCTGCTAGTACCGTTTGCTTTTTATCTTCTTCGGTAAAAGAAAGCGCGGTAGTGATTTGTTGCGGTGTATCAATGGGCAATATCATTGCCACTTCAAAAGGCTGACGCGTAATATCGATTTGTGGCTTTTGTAAAGGTATAGGAATAATCGAAGAAATTTGGTATGGCGCACCGCTTAAATTAAGCTTGGCCATTGCCATTTTTTTTTGCGTGTGTGATGACATGACACCATACACCAATCCAGGGATTAATATCGCCGTTAGCAAGAAGCAAACACCTATCTGTTTTCCCAAACAACCATTTTGGAATAACTGTGCTTTACGTGTCACAAATTTAAACATGAAGGGTTTTCTAACGAAAAACACTGTATATGTCCAGCAGAAAAAGAATTATGTAATTATTTGAGTGTGTTAAGCTGGGTTTGAAGCATTAACATATCTTGCCAAACGGCACGTTTTTGGGCAGGTGTCCGTAATAAATAGGCTGGATGATAGGTTACAAGACATTGAATGGCGTTCATTTGGCTATTCCCACCCATATAATCATAAAATTTCCCACGTAGTTTTGAAATACTTGTCTTTTGATTTAAAAGCGACTTTCCAGGCACAGCGCCACATAGAATTAAATATTGCGGATTTATCAACTCAATATGGCGTTGTATAAAAGGTAAGGATATTTCAATCTCTTGTGCGGTGGGGGTTCTATTGCCCGGCGGGCGCCAATTTAGAATATTAGAGATATAGACTGCTTTGTCTAAATCTTCGCTTTTACGATCCAAATCTATACAGGCCAGTATTTTATCCAATAATTGACCGCTAGCCCCGACAAAAGGTTTACCTTGTGCATCTTCATCTGCGCCTGGTGCTTCACCAATCACCATAATTTTAGCCTTCGGATTGCCATCGGCAAAAACCATATTGGTAGCGGTTTTTTTGACTGAAAGTCCGTTAAAATCAGCAATCGCTTGTTCCAATTCTTCCAAATTTTTACATTGCGCTGCAATCTTTTTGGATTCAATAATCGCCTCAGCCGAACCAATCATAGGTAATGGTTTATTTTCTTTTAGCGGCACAACTTTTGGTTTTACCTGCTCAACCTTATCTTGAATTTGCGATAAATCAGGGGGAATGGTGCGGTCAACGGGTTCTTCAACCAAACATTCGGCAATATCATAATCAACATGCCATTGAAGCGCATGTAAAGCAGCATGTTTTTCTGCGCTCAAATTTTTATGTTTTTGTCCCAATATTTTACCTATACGTTATGCTTTACCAATATTCATACTCATTCTATACTAAAATAATATTCGTATTAAACGAAAATTTCTTCAAAAGGTAAAGCGAGGAATATAAACCAATTGAGATTGAAGGATTTTTAATGCCAGACCCCATACGCAATGACCGCGAAGCCATGGAATATGATGTTGTAATAATTGGTGCGGGCCCTGCGGGTTTATCCACCGCCATTCGTTTAAAACAATTGGCCAATGATGCCGATCAGGAAATCTCTGTTTGTATCCTTGAAAAAGGCTCCGAAGTTGGCGCCCATTTATTATCAGGCGCAGTATTAGACCCTAAATCCTTAACTGAGCTTATACCCAATTGGAAAGAGCGCGGCGCCCCCCTAAAATGTGAAGCAGGCAAAGATGAATTTTTATTCATGAGCGAAAAAGGCGCATTCAAATTACCCACCCCTCCCCAAATGAAAAATCATGGCAATTATATTATTAGCTTGGGTGAATTGGGACGGTGGATGGCAGGACAGGCCGAAGAATTAGGCGTAGAAATTTTTGCAGGATTTGCTGCTGCAGAAATTCTTTATAATTCAAATGACGCAGTTATTGGCGTTGCCACAGGCGATATGGGTATTGGTAAAGATGGTGAGAAAACCGAATTATTTGAACCGGGCGTTGAGATTCATGCCCGACAATCCGTATTTGCCGAAGGATGCCATGGATCATTAACAAAAGAACTTATCCATAAATTTAATTTAAGGGAAAATTCTGATCCTCAAACTTATGCCCTTGGGGTAAAGGAAGTTTGGGAAATTTCTCCAGACAAACACGAACAGGGGAAAATCACCCATAGTGTGGGGTGGCCAATGGATAACCTAACCTACGCCGGATCATGGATTTATCATCAAAATGATAATCAAATCTCTATCGGATATGTCACGGGTTTGGATTACGAAAATACTTATCGCTCCCCTTATTGGGAAATGCAAAAATTTAAAACCCATCCTAAAATTGCCGACTTGTTAAAAGACGGAAAACGTTTATCCGCAGGGGCGAAAACCTTGGTCGAAGGGGGGGTACAATCCCTTCCGAAATTAACCGTAGCGGGAGCATTATTAACAGGGGATAGTGCAGGGTTTTTAAATGTACCTAAAATTAAAGGCAACCATACGGCAATTAAATCAGGAATGATTGCGGCAGAATCAATTTTTCAATCCCTAAATGATAAAAAGAATGAGGGGTATGGTTGGGAATGTGAAAGCTATACCGATAATATAAAAGCTTCGTGGCTCTATAAGGAATTACATAAGGTACGTAATATTCGTCCTGGTTTTCATTGGGGGTTATGGGCAGGAATGGCGCATGCCGCTTTTCAAACCCTTGGCGGATGGATGCTACCTTATACCTTAAAAAACCATGCCGATCATGCACAATTGAAGGAGGCAAAAAATTGCTCACCGATTGATTACCCCAAACCTGATGGCGTTTTAACTTTTGATAAACTGACATCAGTTCAACTTACCAATACCAACCACGATGAAGATCAGCCAAGCCATTTGAAGTTAAAAGATCCTTCTATTCCAATTGAAGTTAACCTACCAAAATATGATGAACCTGCGCAGCGTTATTGCCCTGCGGCGGTGTATGAAGTGATTGAAGAAAAAGGAGAAAAGAAATTTCAAATTAACGCGCAAAATTGTATTCATTGCAAAACATGCGATATCAAAGACCCATCACAAAATATTGTTTGGACTGTGCCCCAAGGGGGCGGTGGTCCCAATTACGGTAATATGTAAGGATAAATATGACTGGAATTAACAAACATACATTAATCCCCCTTTGTTTAATTGCGCTTGCTGGTGGGTATTTTGCAGCAGAATGGGTTATCCCAAAGTATTTTAAGCCTAATCAAAATGCGGCCTCTTATAATCTTATGCATGAAGATAATGGTCATAAAGCGGATCAGTTTATGGCAATGCTACGTCAGAATGGTAATTATATTCGTGACACAAAATCAGGGAATTATTTAGCAGGGAAGTTTGCACAAAATAACAAAGATTGGCGTTCTGCCAATAAATATATTGGTAAAGTTTTGCCCCCCCTTCCTCAAGAAGGTGAAGAAAAAGACGAAATATCCAAAGATTTATATAGTCATGCCATGATTTTGGCGATGAGTGTTGGAAATTATAAAGAAGCAATTAGCTTGGCAAAAGATGTTCATGCTGCGGATAAAAATAATATTTTTGCCGCATTATTTATTGCAATTGGGTATTTAGGTAATGCCCAATATATAGAGGCGGATAAAATTCTAAGCACTCTTGATCAAAACTCTATCGCTACATTTATAACGCCTATCCTTACCCTTTGGACGAACACGGTTAATCGCGATGGTAGTATAAATGAAAATATTTCAACTCAAAACCTACCTGAATCAAATCTTTATGCTTATCACGCTTTATTAGCAGGCATTTTTACAGATCAAAAACAAGCGGTTGAGGAATACGCCCTTCGCGCCTTTAATTCTAATGAATTAGATGCGCGGGATGCAGAAAAATTTGCCGATATTCTTTTTCATTATGGTCAAAAAGATCTTTCTTTATTATTATTAAAAATTTTACAAGAGCGTAATTTTTCAAGCGATATTATTGATAAAAAAATCGCTGCCTTAGAAGGTGATAAAGATCTTGTCGGTTTATTCACCCTCCCTAAAATTAATACTCCCAAAGAAGGCGCAGCCCTAATTTTATCAGATATGGCCGAAATTCTTGTTCGGAAGATGAGTGACGATGTTGCCAATATTTTTGCACAAATGGCATTTTATCTTAATCCTGAATTAGAGATGCCCCATACGGTTATTGGTAATATTTATGCCCGTAATGATCGGTTTGACGATGCCATTAATCAGTTAAGAAAAATTCCTGCCAGTTCACCAGATTTTATATTAACGCAGCGTAAAATTGCAGATCTTTACACCCAGATGGGCAATGACGAACAAGCGATAAAAACCCTGAACCTTATTTATAATAACACGCAAGATATTGATGCGTTAAATCAAATTGGCGATATTTATCGCTATCAAGAAGAATATGATAAGGCCGTAAGAACATATTCTAAAATTTTAAATAAGCTTTCTCCCCTTCCCCCCAAATATTGGTATATATTATATGCACGTGGCATGAGTTATGAGCGATTGGGCAAATTTAAAAAATCTGATGAAGATTTATTAAAAGCATTAGAATTTCAACCCAACGAGCCTTATCTTTTAAACTATCTTGGGTATAGTTGGGCCGATCGAGATATGAAATTAGATCAATCATTAGAATTAATTAAACAAGCCCATAATTTACGTCCCAATGATGGATATATTGCAGATTCCCTTGGGTGGGTATATTTCAAATTGGGTAATTTTGAGGATGCCGTTAAATATTTGGAGCGGGCTGTTGAGTTGTTACCTTATGATGCGACTATCAATGATCATTTGGGTGATGCCTATTGGCGAAATGGTCGTAAAACGGAGGCAAAATTTCAATGGCGTCGCGCTTTAAATAATCAAGAAGATGTTGATATAGAATTAACGCAAACTTTAAATAATAAGATTGCGAATGGTTTGTCTTTGGATGAAAATGAACTTTCAGAACTACCACCTCAACCCAGCCAGTCGCCACAAAAAATTTCAGATACCTCGTCTGATTTATAATTGTAGTAATGATAAAAGAATTCTCTCCCGCAAAAATAAACTTGTTTTTGCATATCTTAGGTAAAAGGGATGATGGCTATCATTCATTACAATCACTTGTCACTTTTGCCGATTTTGGTGATTGGATAACAATCTCTCCCTGCCAAAGAATTTTCATTACAAATTACAGGGGCGTTTGCCACGCTTACCCCTCAAGAAAATAATATTATTGAGCGTGCCGCACGTCGCCTCGCGCATATTACAAACAACACGCTTGATCTATCTATTTCAGTAGAAAAAAATATACCTGTTGGGGCGGGTTTAGGGGGGGGATCATCCAATGCTGCGGCAACCCTTCATGCCTTGATAAAATATTGGGATATTGATATTTCACCTTCTGTTTTAAAATCTTTATTGCTAGAGTTAGGCGCCGATGTTCCCCTTTGTTTTGCACAAAAAACAGCCTTAGTTTTTGGGGTTGGGGAAATTATTTATCCTATAAAAATACCAAATAAGTTATATATTGTTCTTATTTATCCGCAGAAGCATTGCTCAACAGAAAGTATATTTAAGGCTTATAATCATGAATTTTCGCAACCGATAGAGCAAAACTTACAAAACTGGAATGATAATTTTTTAAACGAATTAAAAAACACAAAAAATGATTTAACTCTACCAGCAATCAAAAATATACCCGATATTCAAATTATTTTAGATAAGTTTGAAGCGCAAGAAAAATGCATTTTTTCAAGAATGACGGGAAGTGGTTCATGTTGTTTTGGTTTATTCAAAACGCAACAAGATTCAAAGGATGCGGCAGAAAAATTATCAAAGGAGAATCCGCAATATTGGGTAAAACCTGTAATTTTAAATTCACTCATATAGATTATTGAACATTGGCGAGCGTACTGCTCACCATATGATTAAGCAGCGTTTTTGATGGCATCCCTGTAACGTTCATATTATTCTCAGCTTGGTAGCTACGAATGGCGGCTTTGGTTTTTGTACCATTAATTCCATCTGATGGGCCATCATATTTATTCGCAAGAGATAGATATTCTTGAATTTGAGCGATTACCGCTTTATTTGATTGTAAGGTATTTTGCGCTGTTTTATCCATATCAGGGCCGGCACGTTTGCCTTTCACAGATTGATTAATTTCTTGCATACGCTCAACAAATTTATCAATATCATCCGTACCAATTTGAAGTTTTTTTGCAATTTGTTCCATTGCTTTTTGCGCTTCCAAATTTCCTTGCTTAGCAGAGATATTATACCATAATAATGCTTCTTCTAATTTTATACTGCCCAGTAACCCATTTTCATAGATAAGACCCAAATTATAGGCGGCCTCGATAATTCCATTATTTGCTGCCCGTTCAAAAAATCCTGCGGCAAGGTTGGGGTCATAATCTGTACCAATCCCTTCAATATGTGATATTCCTAAATTATATTGTGCCTCCGCATGGTTTAATTTTGCAGCCTCACGATACCAATAAAGGGCCTTATTTAAATCTTGCTCAACGCCTAAACCTTGGTGGTTTAGAACACCCAGATTATATATGGCATTGGGCACATCTTTTTGTGCGGCTTGTAAAAACCAAAAATTTGCCTTTTCAAAATTTTGAGTGATATCACCCGGACCCGCAGTATATATTGCACCCATATCATGTTGAGCCTCGGCTTTTCCATCAAAAGCAGCCGTTTCAATTTTTTTTACCTGTGGGGGAAGATTATTATCTTTTGGAAATTGGGCTAACGAAGGCGCACTTTTGATAATTTCATCAATCTCGTTAGCAATATCCATATCTTGTTGAAACGCTTTATCTTCAAAATCTTTAACTGGACTGGTAACTGTCATATCCAAATTTGAAAAAACGCTTTGTTCGCCCTGATCTTTTTCTTCGGCTTGATTAAGTGGTATTTCTACATTTAATGGCGCTTCTTCTAATGTTTTTTGATCTTGCTCTTGGCTTAATGCTTGAGGTTCAATATTATTCAATTGCGCGGCCAAGGCATCGGGGTCTGCATCAAATGCGGCATTTAATTGATCATCCGATAATTGTGTAACGTCATCGGGGATAGGCGTTGTTACTGCTGCTTGTTCCGCCATAATACGCTCAGTTGTTTTTTGTGCCTCAATTATATTGACGTCACTTACACCAGATTGTGAATCATCCATTTCATCAATTACAGAAACTTTTTCTAATGATTGGAATTGTTCATCAGGTACGGTTTTTTGGATTTGACTAATGGCCCATCCCGCCAACAAAGCCGCCAATATCATGGAGGCAATACCAATTGATTGTAAGTTTATATATTTTTGCCAAGGCATAGGGGTATCATTGGTAAAAGCAGACCCTTCAATTTGTGGACTGCCATTTCCCCATGCGGGGGCATGAAGTTGTGCCTTGCTCGAGGCACTTTTATCGGTCAGTAAAACCATTGCTTTGGCACGCAATGTATCTTGCGTATCGGTCATCATTTCTTCAAGACGTTCCATTTTACGTAGAAGACGGGATTTGTCTTGAACATTCATTTCAATTTGATGCTCGATTTTCTTTTGATCATCCATTGATTTTTCAATTTGTTGATGGATCATCATTTGCTTTTCTTCGGTATCTTGAAGACGCTTATCAATTAAGGCTTGCCCTGCAATAGCCTTTACCATTTTTTCTTCTGTGGCTTTTAAGGTTTTTTCAAATTTAGCCTGACGGTCCGAAATAACGCTTTCATCACTGCCTTTTATTGAAAAACGACTTTCCAATTCTCGAAATGCACGTTCAGACGTGTCGGCTTTCTCTTTTAAAGAGGTCAAAGTTTCACGATAATCACGTAATTCGGTGAGCAATTTATAGCGTTCAGCTTCGCTACGTTTTAATTTATCACTAATTTGCGCCAGCATAAGCGCGATTTCCCTACTTTCAATATTGGAGGAGGCTGGCTTTTTGTTTTGTTGTTCGGGTGGTTTTACCACGTGAACTCTATCTGGTGTTCGTTTTGACCGCATGATCGAAACCCCTGTTTTACTAATTTCTACCTTATGTATATTAAAAACATATAGATTTTGTAAAATAAAACCAAGGAAAAAACGCGGGGCATCCCCATTTACATACAATATTATAACTTTATTGCGATTGTTTCTTAATCATTTCGCGCGCTCTTTCATCTGCATTACGCAATAAATCTGGAATAAGAACCGTTTCTGGCATATTTTTCCAATATTTTTTAGGCATTTGAGACAGCATTGCCTCCTTTTTTGGCCGTGCAGGATTAAAAATACTGGCATAATATCCCAGCCAATATTGCTCAATTTTATCTTCTTTGGGATAAAGGGCGGGGTCTGGATTATCTTGTAAAGTTAGATTTTCTTTATCCCAATGTGCCGCACGATAGGGTGTAAGGATTGACCAGCGCATATTTTTAAATCGTGTTTTGAAAAAATTCATGGATCGTTCTAAGGTATAAAATTCAGGCTCGTACCAAGCGATAAAATATTCTTCCCCTTCATAATCCACTTCTCTGAACCTTAGAAAGGCCGTAATTTTATAAGCATCACGACGTACATTTTTAACCATTTTGGTCATTGCTATAATGTCATTATCGGTTTTGAAAGACATCAGATTTTTATTCTCAAAATTAAGACGCCATAAAATGCGGTATAACAAATCAAAACGTTTACTATCTGTATGGCAGCAAGTGGCTTGCGCCATTTCTAAAAACGCTTTAGGGACGAAAATTGGTTTTTCTTCAACAAATTCTGCTTGATATTCATCTTCGGCAAAAAGATTATCTTGAATATTACTTTGTTCCGCCAGCCATAAAACATCACTGGGTTTTAGGCCAAGCATTATTGCCTCACGCGCACAATCACGCCATTCTTCAAACCCGGGTATATGATGAATATAATACGTTTTCATATCAGGTCACAGCCGTAAATAATTCTTGCTGAACGGGTTGTTTTAACATCAGACCCAAATTATTAGAATCCAATAAATGTGCCGCAGGTTTATAATTGGTCACGGTGACAAATGGTTTAATTTTATCCAGCGGCAAACGCATTTTGGTCAAATCTTCCCATGATAAATTGGTGAAACGACGAATAGATAAGATTTTTTGAACGGTGCGCACCCCAATACCTGGAACACGCAATAATAAAATTTTATCTGCCTTATTCAAATCAACGGGAAATAAATCACGGTTTTGTAATGCCCATGCCACCTTTGGGTCATGATCCATTGACAGCATATTATCTTTTGTTCCTTGTAAAATCTCATCCAATTTGAAACCATAAAAACGCAATAACCAATCTGCCTGATACAACCGATGCTCGCGAATTAGTGGTGCAGGTTTTAAAGGTAACATTTTAGAAGCATCAGGAATGGGGCTGAATGCTGAATAATAAACACGGCGCAATCGTTGTTTATTATACAAAGACACACTTGTTCCCAAAATTGTTTTGTCATTTGATCCATCGGCCCCCACAATCATTTGTGTCGATTGTCCCCCTGGGGCAAAACGTGGGGGGCGTTTACCACTATATGATTTTGATTTTTTGGCTTCGGTAATTTTATCTTTTAAATTATCCATCGCCCCATTAATTTCTTTCAAGTCTTTTTCAGGGGCATATTTTGTCAAACCTTCTTGGGTAGGAAGCTCAACATTTATACTTAACCGATCTGCATAAAACCCTGCCTGCTCTTGCAATTCGGGGGAGGCATTGGGAATGGTTTTAAGATGAATGTATCCTTTAAATCCATGTTCTTCACGCAAGCTTTTGGCAATGCGAACCATGCTTTCCATCGTATAATCAGGAGTATTTATAATGCCTGAACTTAAAAATAATCCTTCGATATAATTACGCTTATAAAAATTCAGGGTCAAATCAACCACTTCTTGCACCGTAAAGCGCGCCCGTTTTACATTTGATGACACGCGATTAATGCAATAGTGACAATCATAAATACAAAAATTCGTCATTAGAATTTTGAGTAAAGAAATACAGCGCCCATCAGGGGTAAAACTATGACAAATGCCCGACCCACCAGTAAGGGAGCCAATTTCATTGCCCCCTTTCTTTGCCTGGCGTTTGCCTGCCGTACCTGAGGCGCAAGATGCATCATATTTCGCAGCATCCGCAAGGATTTCTAATTTTTTCAATACTTTATCAGCCATAACATTATTATAGTTCATGATTTGTTCTTTTTCAATTAATTTAAGTTTAGGAACTTTCAACGCATTAATGTGTTGTAAAACCAAACCCATTAAAATGAGGACGAAATTTATGTCAGAAAATATACAAGGTAAAAAAATAGCATTTTTAGTGACCGACGGTTTTGAACAAGTCGAATTAACCCAACCGTGGGAAGCAGTGAAAAAAGCGGGGGGTATTCCCACATTGGTTTCATTGGAAGAAGGTCAGATTCAAGGATTTAATCATTTTGAAAAAGACGATAAATTTGATGTTGATATGATCATCGAAAATGCAAAAGCCGAAGATTTTAACGCACTTATGCTGCCCGGTGGTGTCCACAACCCCGACAGTTTGCGAATGAATGAAAAGGCCGTTAGTTTTGTGCGTGACTTCTTTAAACAAAGCAAACCAGTAAGCGCAATTTGCCATGGTATTTGGTTGTTAGTAGAAGCAGATGTTCTTCAAAATCGTAAAGTGACCAGTTGGCCAAGCCTACAAACCGATGTGCGTAATGCAGGCGGCAATTGGGTTGATGAAGAATGTGTGTGTGATGAAGCACTTGTCACAAGCCGTAAGCCAGAAGACCTTGATGCATTTTGTTCAAAAATGATTGAAGAAATTGCAGAAGGCAAGCATGACAATCAAGCTGCAAATGCAGCATAATTAATTTTTTAGAGGAGTGGGTTGCCCCCTCCTCTTAATTTATCAATAAATAGAAAGAAGAAGAATAAATGTCATCACCCGAACATAAACAAAAAATTTGGAATTTAATTAAAGAAATAAAAGTGGGAATGTTAACCACACAAGATGGAGAGCATTTACGGTCCCGCCCCATGTATTTGGTTCAAGATGAATATGATGGAACAATTTGGTTTTATACCAATAACAAATCCGACAAAATTGGTGAATTAAAAAAAGATAAGCATGTTAATTTGGTGTTTGCTGATACAGATGATGATACTTATGTTTCAATGTGTGGGCAGGCGAATATTACCAACGATCAGGCATTAATAGATAAATACTGGAACCCATTTGTCGATGCGTGGTTTCCCGAAGGAAAAGAAAGCGATAATGTTTCCATGATTGAAATAAAAATTCATTCTGGAGAACATTGGGACAATGACAATTCTCAAATTGTTCAAGTTTTTAAAATGATGAAGGCAAGTATCACTGACGAAAAACCAAATATGGGTGAAAATGAGAAATTTGGTGCCGCATGATAGAATGGTTTTTATCTGATTGGAAAACAATTGGCGGTATAATTTTATCTGTCATATTGGTTTATGCTGTTTTAATCACATTAATTAAAGTAAATGGATTACGTAGTTTTTCAAAAATGTCGGGGCATGATTTTGCCATTACTGTTGCCATTGGGTCAATTTTAGCTGCCACAGTTGTTGCAAAAGATCCCCCTATTTTGAATTTTGCTATTGCTGTTGGCTCTATGCTTATATTGCAAACAATATTATCTAAATTTAGAATGTATACAGGAAAAACTTACTTTGAAAATGAGCCTTTGCTAATTATGGAAGGCAGTAAAATTTTAGATGAAAATTTAAAAAAAGCAAATATGACTAAGGATGATTTAATATCAAAACTGCGCGAAGCAAATGTCTTAAATTACGATGAAGTTCATGTTGTGGTTATGGAAGTAACGGGTGATGTTTCCGTTCTGCATGGTCAGGGCGATTTTGATCGTGAAAAACTTTTACATGGTGTCCGAACAAATAAAAAAGGAGATTAATAATGGCTCAATATAAAGAAGGTGACAAAGTTGAGTGGAGCTGGGGCAATGGAAAAGGTACAGGAACCGTACAAAGCCGCTTTACCAAAAAAGTGACCCGTAAAATTGATGGTAATGAAATAACAAGAGATGGGGATGATGATAATACCGCCCTTTACATCAATACAGATGATGCTAACAATGTTCTAAAGCTTGAATCAGAAGTGAGTAAAGCAAGTTAATTAATCATTTGTAAAAAGGGTATCTTCATTTATGTCCGACCTTAATAAAATAGTTGAACGCGTTAAACAAAATACTGCGGGCGAAGATAATTTTCATCAGGCGGTTGATGATGTCATGCATGATATTATTCCGTTTTTAGAGGATAACCCAGAATATAACAAAAATAATGTGATTGAGCGTATGCTCGTGCCAGATCGCATTATTCAATTTCGGGTCACATGGATGGATGGCGGGGGCAATATAATTGTCAATAACGGTTGGCGTGTGCAATTTAATAACGCAATTGGGCCCTATAAAGGGGGGTTGCGGTTTCATCCTTCAGTAAAGCTTGATACTTTTAAATTTTTAGGGTTTGAGCAAACTTTTAAAAATGCTTTAACTGGCCTTCCCATGGGTGGTGGTAAAGGGGGTTCCGATTTTGACCCTAGTGGCCGAAGTGATGAGGATATTTATCGTTTTTGTAGTGCCTTTATGATGGAGCTTTATAAATACATCAGCCCTGATATTGATGTTCCTGCTGGTGATATCAATGTTGGCGCGCGGGAAATTGGATATTTATTTGGTGCCTATAAACAACTCACCACCCAATTTCATGGTGTTCTTACGGGAAAAGGACAAACATTTGGCGGCAGCATTTTACGCCCAGAAGCCACTGGATTTGGTGCCGTTTACTTCCTTAACCATATTTTACATGAAGATAAAAAAAATATAAAAGACATGCGCTGCGCCATATCAGGGGCAGGAAATGTTGCGCTACATGCCGCCATGAAATTAATAGAATTGGGATCAAAGGTTATTACCCTATCTGATAGCAAAGGGTGTATTTATAAAGAAGATGGTTTGACATCTGATGAGCTTGATAAAATCTATGATTTAAAAGAAAACCAAAATAAGAAATTAAAAGACTTAAGCATTGATGGTATTGAATATACCGATGGGGCAGAGCCTTGGGACTACGATTTTGATGTTGCTTTTCCATGCGCCACCCAAAATGAAATTGATGAAAATGAAGCCAAATTAATCAAGAAAGGTGGAGCACAATATATTTGCGAAGGTGCGAATATGCCCCTGACCAGCAAGGCAACAAAATATTTACTTAAAGAAGGCCTCATCATTGCCCCTGCAAAGGCTGCAAATGCGGGAGGGGTTGCGGTATCTGGGTTGGAACAATCACAAAATGCCATTCGCCGTTATTGGAGCAAGGAAGAAGTGGACACCGCACTAAAAGAAATCATGCTTGATATTTTCAACACGTGTAAAGAAAACGGAAATGAAGATGGCAAAATTAATTATATTAAAGGCGCCAATATTGGTGGATTTAAAAAAGTAGCCAAGGCCATGAAGGCGTTTGGTACTTATTAAGCTGAACCTTGTGGTTTCGGTTTTTTCTTTTTTTCTGGAGACGGCTCATCTTTGCGGCGTAACCCTTCACTATTATAGCCTTCTTCAGGCGCAGGTTCATCTTTTAAATCCTGGCTACGGCGGGAATTAGGATCACGGGATTCATCAAAATCATTTTCTAATTCTTGTTCTGCCCTTTCCATTTCGGGGGTTAACTCTAATGCGGAAGAATCTTCACTAGGATCATTATCTGTTAGTCCATCATGTGCAACCACAACATCTGGATTTTCTTGTAATGCAGGTGGAATTTCGTTTTTATTTTCTACAGGTGGAGCATTTATATTATCTGCGCTTTTCCCTAATTGCTGTTCATCCAATACTGGTTTGGTTTGTTTTACCAAACTGACCCTTGCATGATGTTTTCCATCTGGCGTTGTCCATGTGGCATCAATTTTTACCTCAACCACATCCCCTTCTTCAAATGGGATTGTATCAGGGGATAAGTGCCGCTTGCGCAATTGCTTGCTCTGGGCTATCGGCTTGGCCATCTGTTTCTACGTATAACGCAATACCACTCATAATATATTCTTTCTTTTTGCCTTAGATAGCGACGATTGATTGTTTAAATAATTTTGTTTTGTATATTCGGCGCCTAATAATAAAATCATGCCAGAATAATAAACCCATAACATTATTAAAATTATTGAGCCTGCTGCCCCGAATGTTGATGCTGGTTCAGCCATTTGAAAATACATATTTAATGCATATTCACCAACATGAAATAATAATGCTGAAAGAATACCACCTTTTACCGCGTAACGCCATTCTACTTTCATATCAGGTAGAATTTTGAACAAAATTGTAAAAAGGAGCGTTATTAAACTAATAGAAAAAATAAAATCTGTAATTTGAAGAATAAAGATGAATGATGTTGAAATCTGATTTGAAAACCATTCATTCAATGCGGAAATAAAAGCAGTTATTGTTAAAGATATCAGCAGTAAAAAACCAATAACAATAATCATACTAAAAGAGATAAAGCGATCTTTTATAAATTTTGGGGTATGTCTTTTTCGTTTAGGTATATAAACCTGCCATATCCGATTTAAAGACCGTTGCAGTTGAACAAAAAGCCCCGTCGCCCCAAATATTAATGTTACAACACCAATAACCAATGCCCAAATATTGCGGTTATCAAGTGATGTTTCTTCTACGATTGATTTGATGTTCACCGCAACATCATTCCCTAATATCTGTTTTATATTATTAAAGATTTGATCTTCCATCATATCCGCCTCAAAAAAGATTGAGGTAAGTCCCAATATAATAACCAACAATCCAGGAATAGAAAAAATCGCATAATAGGCAATTGCCGCACTATCAGTAAAAGGATCATCTATCCACCATGACTTTAATGTATTTTTAAGCGTTTTTAACATTTAAAAGAATATCTTTGGCATGATTGGTTTTTAAGTAATTTAAGAAAATTTCTTCTGATTGTTTTAAACCCGTTCTTACCTTTTGTGGTTTTTCTAATAATTTCCAATCTTTATTTTTTACAAGCTCAATCAATCCAGGGTGAATATAACTGCTTTTCAAAATTGAAGGGGTATTGCCACTTTTTTCCGATACTTTATCTAAAATCGAAGTAAGGGTGGTTGAGCTTTTTGTATTTTTTGCTGATAATGATTTTTCTATAAAATAACAGCTAAACCGCCATGTTCGAAAATCTTTGGCTGAAAAACTTTCATCCATAAGTGTTTTTAAAAATTGATTTAGATCTTGAGAATTTAAGAATTCTTTTTTGCCCTCATCATTAATGATTTTGAACAATCGTTGCCCTGGAATTTCTGCACAATTATTAATCACATGCGAGATTTTAGGGTCATTTAAAAAACGTTGAATTTCTTGCCCCCCTTTTCCGATATAATCTAAAAAAATCTCATTATCTTTAACATTAACATGCTTTTTTTCAAGCGTCGTAAGACCGTGTGTCGCATTATTTTTTGTTGCATTATCATTGCCAATACGCATTCCCGTTTCATTCAAAAGTCTTGCCATTGTTGCTAAAACAGTTTGTTTATTAATATTTTCTAAATCAATTAATTGATTTATCTTTCGTCTAAATGAAGGGAGTTTTTGACCAAATTCATAAAGAGAATCAAATTTTTGAGCATCTTGAATTTGACGCCATAATGAATGATAAAAATATTGTTTTTTGTGAGTAGAATCAAAGCCAGTTGCTTGTAAGTGACCATTATCCAATGGGCAATACCATACCTTTTCATAAGATGGTGGTACGGCAATTGATTGCAATCTTTTTCGCAAGTCGGGTTGCGTTATTAAATTTTCATGCACATCAACATAAGAAAACCCCCGGCCACGCTTTAATCTGCGAATACCCGGGGGTTCTTCATATACATATTCTAAGTTATAGCGTGTGATTAATGGGGAATGAACCTTATCCATTATAGACGCTACAAAATTTTTATCGTGTTGCAATAATGTAAATTGCGTGAATAACACCAGGAATAAATCCTAATAATGTTAATACGATATTAAGCCAGAAATGTAAGCTTAAACCTACTTCTAACAATACGCCCAATGGGGGTAGAAATAATGCAACAATAATTTTTACAATATCTCCCAAAAGGCTATCGCCTGTTCCTAATAAAGCCATAATATTTTTCTCCTTCTCTATTTTTTTACTTAATTTTATTCTTGTGTTGTTATTGCATCGTCATCAATACTTGTATCGTTTGCGATTGTATCTTCTTCAGGTGCATCAATAGAGAATGTTGGAACTTCAAAAGTTTTCTCTTCCATGTCTACATCAACATCTGGAACACCAACTTCAACTTCTTTTGTACCCATATCAACATCAACAACGTTAACATCAACTTCTGGTAAATTTCCGCCTTCTGCATCTACTTCTGGGTTAATAGATGGTAATTCAAAATCACCTGTGACTTCAACATCAGGGATATTTCCACCTTCTGCATTCATGTCCGCACTAATCTCTGGTAAATCAATACCGCCATCTACATCAACATCAATTGCCCACATCGCAATTAAAGCCAAAGCCACGGCAATAATCACTGCCAATATTGCTTTTTTATTCATTTGATAATCCTTTCTCGTTTTCTATCAATTTCTTAACAAACCATAATAAGTTAATTAAGTTCCTGAAATATCCTATATTTTTATAAATTTATTGCAATAGGGTAATGGTCAGACCCTGCATTTGGTCCAATGGTTAAATCTTTATAGCTTTCACCAATGGGCAATAAAATATGATCCATCGGGATTCCTAATGGTAGGAAATAAGTTGGCCACGTAATTTTATATCCGTACCCTTCGGCTGTACTTTTAAGTCCTGTTTTGTGACAAAAATCAACAAAATGACGCTCCCACGGGACGGAGTTGAAGTCTCCTAAAACAATTGATGGTAGTTTTGTATGCTGAATAATATCAACTATTTCATGAAAATAAACATGACGCTCATGGTACCAATTTTTATTTAATGCGGGTTTAGGATGCGCAGAAAATATATGATATAGCGTATTATCAAGATTTATTTCTGCATGTAATAAAGGCGTTTTCCCTGGACCATGAAAGCTTATATCTGGATTTTCCATTTTATGTTTGCTTAATAAACAAATACTAAAACCATCACGAACAGGGGTTTGTAAACGATATTTATAATCACCGATTAATTTTTCAAGATTATCTTCTAATTTATCTGTCACTTCCATTATTAATAGAACTTCGGGGTCATAATGCCTAAGAACTTTTCGCAAGCGATCAAATTTTTCATTATCTTTGAAAACATTGATGCATAAAATATCACGCTTTGTTGTCGTTGATTTTTTTACATATTTAGGAAGGAAATTTTTTATTCGATATAAATTTAAAGCTATTGATATACTATTGAGCAAAAGAGAAGGAATATTAATTGTAACAAGAGCAATGATGAATAAAATCAGCTGAATAGCTACATATTGTAGGCGAAAAAAATCAAATATAGTAAACCACCAGATTTTTCGACTAAACCCGATCAGTGTTAATAGTGTAAAAATTATACTTATTATCGTTAAGATCATAAGCAAGTTAACGCTTTAAAAACAAAAAGAGTTCAATTTTTAAACAATAATATTTCCATTTGTTTCTAATGCCGCCTCATCAGTTAAACCCGTAACACTTAATAATGTTGCAATTTGGGTTGCAGGGGTGAAATTAGCTAAACCATTAATATCAACCGATAGTGTTGAATTTGCACCACTATCTGAAATTTGAACAAAATTAGTGATATTATCTGTGCCTGAATTATAACCGAACAACAAATCACTTAAATCCAAAATATCATTATCGCCAAGTGAAAAATCGCCGATGATATCTATATCGTTAAAAGCATTTGCAACTTCAAAAATAAAGATATCTGATCCACCAAATCCATATAGGGTATCTAACCCATCATTACCGCTAAGGATGTTATCCCCATTATTACCATTTACGGCATCATCCCCTGCGCCTCCACTTGCAATGTCTGCGGACAAATCACCACCATCTGATTCATAAAATGTTATATTTGCAAAACTGCTATTTCCATCAATGCCGCCACCATCATCATCATTAGCTAAGAATAAGTGCGGAAAAAATCCTGTGTAATAGGATCCGATATCAATTCTATAGTGAAACCAGTCTCCAGAACCATCATATGTATCAAAATCTCTAATACCAGAGCCTGAACCATTTTGATCACCATAAATTTGAAAATATCGCTCAGGATTATTTATAATACTATCATTGTCAAATCCAATTCCAGCAATCTCTGGTTCTAATGTACTTCTAAAATCAAATTCTAAAACTGTATTGGTCGTAATAGTATAATCGACTTGAAATCTTTTCCAAAGATTACCATCAAGTGTCACACCATTATCTTCAAAGGTTACCGTTCCCCCTACATCTTGACCTCCTCCATAGGATGTTAATGTTGTGGCATCAATTATCGTACTTTCAAGTCCAACAATTGTATCATTCCCATCACCACCATCAATAACATCAATGCCTGAACCACCGATAAGCAAATCATTGCCTGCTCCACCGTTTAGATAATCATTCCCTGACTGACCCAATAATGTATCATTTCCGTTACCACCAAAAAGAATGTCATTATCCGCACCGCCGTCTAAAACATCATCACCACCATACCCGTAAAGCGTATCATTGCCATCACCACCATTAAGCGTGTCAATTGCGTTATCATCATTCATAAGACCTGCATCCCATTCAATCAGGTAATCTGATGAAACAGCAAAGGCTTCGTCATTCCAATTATTGGTGCCGTTTCTATACTCCATATAATCTTCTCCGCCACCTGTATTGTTAGGCTCTCCTGAATTCCAATTTATATAAGCATTATTTGTTGCAATTCCAGAGCCTGTTCCTTGCCAGATTTGTTGTTCAGATTCTATACCATCCATCCAACGCCATTCACCTTCTACGATTGAATCAGATCCACCTATCCATGTTCTACCTACAACAATTGCACTGATAAAATCATTTTCAGCTTGAGATGTAATATTCGCAAGATGTCCTGCTATACCGTTTAAATTTGTAGATAGTGCATTTGTACGTGCGGCAGTTGCAGTTTCATTGATAGTTACTAATTCATAGAAGCTATTGCTCTGCGCGCTAAAGACAACATTTGGGTTTGCTCTGAGAAGAGTATAAATTTGTTGAGGGGTTAGGCCGTTGCCGTGTAGGATATCGTTGCCTATGCCGCCATTGATGGTGTCGGTGCCATTGCCACCCACCAGTATGTCTGCGCCTGCGCCGCCATCCAAATCATCATTGCCATCATGCCCGTTGAGCAAGTCATTACCCGCCCCACCGCGCAACGTATCATCATCATTGAGACCATAAAGCGTATCATTCCCATCGCCACCATCGAGGATATCATTCCCGTTATTGCCGACCAGAACATCATCATTATCGCCACCAAACAAGGTATCATCCCCATTGCCACCATACATCAAATCATTACCAGCCCCACCATCCAAGGCATCATTCCCTGCCCCGCCGCTTAAGCTGTCATTGCCTGCATCGCCAAATAAACTATCAATTCCAGCGCCCCCCGCAAGGCGATCATCCCCAGACCCGCCAATGAGGATATCGTCCCCTGCATTGCCGCTGAGGTTATCGTTATCATTACCGCCATAAAGGGTATCGTTGCCAGTGCCACCAAAAATATAATCATCCCCACCCCCACCATAAAGGGTGTCATTGCCATCTTCGCCAAACACACGATCATCGCCCGCATCGCCAAAGAGTAGGTCATCACCACCGCCACCGCGTAGAACATCATTCCCTGCGCCACCGCTGACCCGATCATTGCCTGCGCCTAGATAGGCGGTATCACGCCCATCAAGCATCGTAAAAATTTCATCCGTGGTGGAGCTTGTATCTGAAAAACGATTATTCGTACCATCAAAACTTTGCGTGGCGCCTGTCATAAAAAATGCGCTTGCAGGGCTATTGGGCTCAAACAAAAAGGTTGGGTTTACCACATCGACCGTGGCGATCCCGCCACTGGTCAGGGTATCGGTGGATAGAAAATTATTCGTGCTAACGTGGCGATCATTGATCTTGACGCTATGGATCTCAATCGTGCGGCCCGCTTCTGCCCCATCATTCAAAAAACGAAAGGAGAGCGAGGAAGGCAAAGCCCCCCCGTAATTAATACTTAGAATAAAAGATGATCCAGCCGAAGACACGGAATAGCTGTTGAATAATGCGCCATCTTCATACAGCTCCAATACAGGCATCGCACCAACATACGATCCCAATAATTCCAACTCTAAGGTGTACGTCCCTGCCATTTATTAAATTTGCCCTTTTTATTATCCTCACCGCTGGATAAAATGATGCAAACACAACACCCCTCCAGCGTACCTATAGAATACTATAGAATGATTGAAAAATCGTTAAGAATACAGATATAGGTAAAATTTTCTAAACCATTGTGAATAAACGATAAATTTAAGAAAATTTATTGCCATAATCGTATTATATGTTTAAAAATTAATTTTTATGACGTTTCTGTAAAATATCAACCACATCTTGAATGCAAAGATTATTTTTTTCCAAAAGAACCATTAGATGAAAAATTAAATCTGCAGATTCATTTAAAAGCTCATTTTTATCTTTTTTCATCGCTGCAAGGGCAACCTCGACCCCCTCTTCCCCCACTTTTTGACACATGCGGGACAACCCTTCGGCAAATAAAGATGCGGTATAACTTTCGTTAGAATCATCGTTTTTACGGGTTTTGATAATTTGTTGTAATGTATCTAAAAAATTACCTTTTGCTTGAATATCATTAAAACACGTAAAATCGCCAGTATGACAAGTTGAGCCAACTGGATTGGCTTGGATTAGAATTGTATCTTTATCACAATCCAATTCTGCAGAAATAAATTTTAAAAAATTTCCCGATGTTTCACCTTTTGTCCAAAGGGATTGTGTCTTGCGACTTAAAAAAGTTACCTTTTTAATTTCAAAAGTTTTTGCCAATGCATCTTGGTTCATATATCCCATCATTAAAACCTGTGCGGTTTCAACATGTTGAACAATTGCAGGGATAAGATCATCTTCCGCTTTTTTCCAATCAACCTCTGATATATTTTCATGTGTAAGGAGAGTCATAATCTTACCTCTATTTTTTCATGTCTAAGATATTTTTTTAAATCTTCTATCGCAATTATTTTTTTGTGAAAAATTGATGCTGCTAAGGCGCCATCGACATGACTTTGTTCGAAAACATGTTTAAAATGCTCTTTGGTCCCTGCCCCACCCGATGCAATAATGGGGATAGACACTGTTTCCTTCATTTGTTTTAGTTGCGTGATATCATATCCTTCACGCATTCCATCTTGGTTCATACAATTTAAAACAATTTCACCTGCACCCAATTGTTCGACATGTTTTGCCCATTCAAATGTATCACGTTTGGTATGAATGGTTTTTGATTCATCACCAGTATATTGAAAAACTTTATATTGCCCATCTTCTTCACGGCTATCAATTCCGACCACGATACATTGTGTGCCAAAACTATCGGCAAGCGTTGTAATAAACTCTGGGTTTTCCAGCGCAGGAGAATTGACTGATATTTTATCCGCCCCATTATTAAGAATGATACGCGCATCTTCGATAGATCGAATCCCCCCCGCAACACAAAATGGTATATCAATAACTCGCGCAATGTCGTTAATCCAACTTCGATCTACGCATCGCCCATCGCTGCTTGCGGTAATATCATAAAACACCAACTCGTCCACCCCTTCATCGCAATAGCGTTTGGAAAGTTCGAGTATATCGCCCATGTCTTTATGATTGCGAAATTGTGTGCCTTTTACCACGCGTCCATCCCGCACATCAAGGCATGCTATTATACGTTTTGTCAGCATTTATTCACCTTTATTTCCTCGGCTTTCGATAATTTGCAAAGCTTGCTTCACAGTGAAAATATTTTCGTATAAAGCTTTCCCTATTATGACACCTGCGGTATCTAATTTTTTTAAATCATCAAGGGAATGAACCCCACCCGATGCTTGAAATTCAAGAGTATAAAATTTTTGACGAAGCGTTTTATATAAATCAAAATTGCATCCTGTCATTGTTCCATCTTTTGAAATATCCGTACATAAAACATGTTTTAAACCAACACTTTTATATTTTTTTATTAAATCTTCCAATAAAATATTGCTACCTTCTTGCCAGCCATGAACAGCAACATAAAACTTATCCTCCTTTGGTAGCACATCCATAGCCAAACAAATTTTTTCCGCACCAAATTCTTTTATAATTTCAATCGTTTCATCAATATTTTGTACCGCCATACTGCCGATAACAACACGCGCGACCCCTAAATCTAATAAAGATTTTACATCCTCTTTTGAACGAACACCGCCGCCTGTTTGAATTTTTAAACCGCTTTTTTCGGCAATTTCGCGCATCAATTTGCTTTGGCGATTGTCGGTATTCTTTGCCCCATCTAAATCGACGATATGAACCCATTCGGCTCCTTGGTTTTTGTAGGTTTTAAGCACCTCAAATGGGGACACATCATAGGTCGTTTTTTGATCAAAATCACCTTTATAAAGGCGAACACATTGCCCTTTCATTAAATCAATTGCAGGATATAAGATCATAGATCACCTATCATAAAATTGTGTAAAATTATTGCTCCATTTTTACCTGATTTTTCAGGGTGGAATTGGCAACCATAAAAATTATCTTTTTGTATGATGGCCGAAAAATTATTCGCATATTGACAAGAAGCCATAGTATAATCCTCAACCGGTGCATAATAACTATGCACAAAATAAAAATGACTTTCTTCATCTATATTATTTAAAAGCGGACATTCTTTTTCTTTAGAAATCTTATTCCACCCCATATGCGGGACAGAAAATTGTGTGTTTTTATCAAAATGCGTAATGGTTTGCGGCAATATCCCTAGCATATCAACATTTCCTTCTTCGGAAGATTGGAAAAACAACTGCATTCCCATACAAATCCCTAATACAGGTTGTTTAAGGGTAGAAATGCAATCATTTAATTCTAGTTTTTGAATATTCTCCATCGAGGATTTCGCCGCCCCGACACCGGGAAATAAAACACGATCCGCTTTTGTAATTTGATCAGGATTACGCGTTAAATTGGCGTTAATGTTTAAACGCTCCAGCGCAAACATAACGGATGCCAAATTGGCTGCCCCATAATCTATAACGGCTAAATTCATTGCTATAACATTCCTTTGGTTGAAGAGAGCGCGTCTTTATCGCCTTCAAAACTTATGGCTTGGCGCAATGCACGACCAAATGCTTTAAAGCATGCCTCAACCATGTGGTGGGCATTTTCACCTTCAACAGTAATGTGACAATTCATTTGCATATTTTCGGCGAAGGAGCGAAAAATATGTTCAATCATGTCGCAAGGTAAGTCCCCTACATTTTTGGCAGGAAACTCCCCTTCAAATTTTAGGAAATATCGACCACTTAAATCCAATAATGCTGTTGCATTTGCTTCATCCATGGGAAGGGAAAAACCATATCGTCCAATGCCGCGCTTGTCCCCTAATGCCTTAATAAGGGCTTGCCCCAACGCGATGGCGCAATCTTCAATGGTATGATGAGGGTCAATTTCCAAATCACCATCACATTCCAAAATCAACGAAAACCCACCATGCTTGGCAATTTGTTCCATCATATGATCATAAAAACCAACACCTGTAGAAATTTTTATAGGTGCCGTTTTATCCAAATTAACCGCAACTGAAATTTTAGTTTCGTTTGTGTTACGAATTATTTTGGCCATACGATCTTTTGTTTTTTTAATCTCTTCACCGCGTAGAACACTCAATAAATGTTCCATTTCATTACGTGTGCCTATTGAAATTCGGATGGCATTTTCCAAATTTTTTTGTGTAGACTGGTTCCGAATAATGACACCGCCTTTTAAAGCTTTATTATAAAAATCAGTTGCATTTTTTACTTTTACTAAAATAAAATTAGCATCCGTAGGATAGATTTTTATAACATCAGATAAATTTTCAATCTCACCAATAAACCAATCCCGCGTTTGTAGTATTTCAGCACGAATTTCTTTCATGCGTGCTTGATTTTTATCCTGTAATATCTGCCTCACCTCTTTAGCAACAGGCGCAGGAATAGGATAAGGTGCCAAAACTTTTTTCATTAAATCAATTAAGTCAGCATGGCCAATCGCAAAACCACAACGTAACCCCGCACTGGCAAATGATTTTGATAAGGTGCGAAGCAATATTAGATTTTCATGCGCATATAAATAATCATCCAATCCGCCTTGGTCGGTAAACTCGCTATAGGTTTCGTCTACCGCGATAATAATATCAGAATGATTTTTACAAAGTTTTAAAATATCTTCCCGATTCATTATATTGGCCGTTGGATTATTGGGGGAGCATATAAAGATAATTTTCGTTTTTTTTGAAATCTTCTTTGATATTTTTTTTACATCTAATTGAAAGTCTTTTTTCAACGGCACTTCATTTACATGAACCAGATTAACCCGTGCCGATTGTGCATACATCGGAAAAGTTGGCGGGCATATTATAATCTCATCCCTTTTAGGCTCGCAAAATGTACGGATTAAAAGATCAATCGCCTCATCCGCACCACGTGAAACAATTAAATTACGCGTCGAAATATCATAAAGTCGCGCTACATCTTTTACCATTTTATCAGGTTGTTGCGCCACATAACGATTTAAACCATTCGCACCGATATATGGCTCATACGGAATTTCATTTGCATCAAGATAGATTATCCCTTCATCATCTTGTACCATAGAACGCGCAGATTTATACCCTTCCATATCCAATAATGATTTTCTAACTTTATCTAAAATTTTTGCAGCAGACATAGTTTAATTCCCAAATTAATTCTTATATATTTCTTTTAATAGCTTGCGTGTTGTATCAATATTTCTAGTCACCAAAAAATCATATTTATTTGTATCAAATTCAAAAGTTTTATCACAATAAAGATTGCCTTCAAAATCAGTGGCGATACATCCCGCTTCATTCATAATGGGGATGAGCGCGCCTATATCATGAAGGGATAGGCTTGCCTCTATTCCAATATCTGCTGTGCCGTCCATAACATCTAAAAATGATTTTGCATTGCGATGCTTAATAACAGATTGAGTGGATTGTAACAATTTTTGTATTGGGGTTTCATATTGATTGCCTTTAAACATTTCATCTGGCGCGGTGGAGGCTATTCTCATATCTTCTATGTTATATCGATCATTATCTTGTACTTTTTTATCGTCCATCCAAACCTCACCCGATAGCGGGTCGCTTGCCGCCCCTAAATATGGCTTTTTATTTTTGAACAAGCCTATTAAAACGACAAAGCATCCATCTTGTTTTGCCAAAAATTGTTTTGTTCCATCCAGAGGATCTAAAACCCAAACAAATTCGGCTTCTAAATTCTCACCACCAAACTCTTCGCCCCAAATTCCATGGTCAGGAAAATATTTGTTAATAAGCATGCGTAATTCTTTTTCTGCTTGCCTATCGGCTTGGCTGGCAGGGCTTTGATCTTTTTTAAATTGAATATCAATATCTTTTCCTGCGCAATATTCACCATAATATTGGTTCAAGACCATATTTGCCTTTGGGATAAGGATATCAAGAATAAATTCTTTAAATTCCTTCATTATATATCTTTCATCCGAATGGCTACGGCCTTAGCGTGGGCATCCAATCCTTCTAAATTGGCCAAGGTTTGAATTGTATTAGAAAGATTTTGAAGTCCCTCTTTATTTATAGTTTGAAAAGTAATTGTCTTTTGAAAGGCTTCAACATTTAATCCTGAATAGTTTCTTGCATAGCCATTTGTGGGTAAAACATGATTTGTCCCGCTACAATAATCTCCAGCAGATTCTGGTGTCCATTGCCCAATAAAAACGGAGCCTGCATTTTGTACGGAATTTAAAATATCATCTTTTGTTTCAAATGCTAAAATTAAATGCTCTGGCGCATATTGGTTTGATACCTCCATCGCCATCTCTATATTATCGACAATAATACATATCGAATTTTTAATAGCTTGAGCAGCAATATCTTTGCGGTCTAAATTATCAAGTTGTATTTTTATTTGTTCTTGAATTTTTTGCGCTATTTCTTGGGTGGTAGATATTAAAACAACTTGCGACATTACATCATGCTCGGCTTGTGATAATAAATCTGCGGCTACATATTGCGGATTGGAACTCTCATCCGCAATAATACAAACCTCGGAAGGACCTGCGGGCATATCTAATGCTGCGCCATCTGCGCTCATGGATACTATTTTTTTTGCCGCCGTAACATAGGCATTACCTGGGCCAAAAATTTTATCTACTTTAGGGACGCTTTGTGTTCCATACGCCATGGCGGCGATGGCTTGCGCGCCCCCAATTTTATAAATTTTAGTAATCCCACATAACTTGGCGGCATAAACTAAATGGGCGTCAACATCCCCCTTTGAATTACAAGGCGTACATAAAATTCGATTTTTACATCCTGCAATTTGTGATGGAATACCATTCATTAATGCGGTGGATACCAATGGCGCGGTTCCCCCTGGAACATAAAGGCCAACATTCTCAATCCCCACGACATGACGACCACAATTAACCCCTTTAATCGTTTCGCAATTATAATTTTGATACCCTTGTTTTTCATGAAATTTTTTTATGGTGTTATAGGCTGTATCAATCGCATTCTTATTCTCTTTAGTAAGGGATTGAATAGCGTTTTGACTCTCTAAATCAGTTAATTGTATTTCAGCTAAGTCGCATTTATCAAATTTTTTTGTATAAATGCGTAAGGCTTGATCGCCATTTTTTCGAACCGCGTCAATAATGTCTTTTGCAATAATATCGACATTTCCATCATTTTGACTGCTCGGCCTTTTTAAAAATTTGCTTCTTTGTTCGGGTGATAACGCATTCCAAATATAAGTTTTCATGGGTTTTTCCTTTTAGCCCAGCATCTTTTCAATTGGCAATACCAAAACCGAACTTGCACCTTTGGTTTGTAATTCTTCCATTGTATCCCAAAATATACCTTCATTGCAGACCGCGTGAATGGCGACCATATCATCTCGTCCTTGAATATCTAATATCGTTGGACTTTCCGCACCTGGTAAAACATTCTTAATATCATCAATGGCATTTTTAGGGGCATGTAGCATAATATACTTGCTGGCGCGTGCTTGGTTTACCCCTTTAATACGGGTGAGAAGGCGGGTTAAAATTTCTTGTTTTGCAACACTTGTTTTACCTCCTTGGATTAAAACGGCTTGGCTTTTCATCATCACTTCCACCTCCTCCAATCCATTGGTGGCCAATGTACCGCCCGTTGACACCAAATCACAAATTGCGGTTGCCATATTGATACGCGGGGCAATCTCAACCGATCCAGACATTTCAATAATTTTGGCATTAATCTTTTTTTGTTTTAGATAATCTTTCAAAATTCCCGGATATGATGTTGCGATAGATTTATTATCCAAGGCATTAATATCGCTATAATCAAAATTATAAGGAACAGCGAGCGACAATCGACACCGACCAAACCCTAGCTCTAAAACTTGTTTTAGGGATTTAATATCATCATCATTACGGGTCAACTGCTCCTCTACCAATACATTTTGACCGACAATCCCAATATCACAAGTATTTGAGGATACAAAAGCAGGAATATCATCATCGCGAACAAAATAGACATCGAGGGGGAAGTCTTGCGCTCGACAAAAAAGCTGATCCTTGCTTTTTAACAATCTAATACCACATTTTTTTAGAAGCTCTGTTGAATCTTCCAATAATCTACCTGATTTTTGGATGGCAATTCTAAGGCGTTCTTCTTCAATTTTTTTCATTTTTTACTCTTTATTTATTCTATTATAAATTAATTGATAGCCACTCTCTTCTTCATTAAGGCATCGGGCAACACGCGTAACAGTTGTAACGCTCGCCCCTGTTTGTTCGGCAATGGCGCGGTAAGGCAATCCACTGGATAATTTTTCAACAATCAGCCACCGATCTGCCATCGCCTCTAACTCCGAAGGCGTACAAAGATTATCTAAAAAAGTCTCAACTTCATCTATGTTATGTAATGATAACAAAGCTTTATATAAAGCTTGCTTTCTATTGTCACAATTTGGTGTTTTACGTTTCATAATGTTTATATCTAATGTTGTATTACTGTTTTAGTACACTAAAACATCTTTTGTCAATTTTATTTTGATGATAATCGAAAAATTTGAATTTTTATAGATATTTGCTACAACTCATTCATGACTTATTTTGTAACAGGAACAGATACGGATGTTGGTAAAACCATTGCTTGTGCGTGGCTTATGCTTCACATGCATGCAAATTATTGGAAACCTATTCAAAGCGGCCTTGAACAAAGAGATATAGATAAGGTTAAAGAAATTACAGCTTTGCCTGATACTCGTTTTTTCCCTTCAACCTTTGAATTAACCCAGCCTTTATCCCCCCATGAATCGGCCAAGCGCGATAATATTGAAATTTCTCTTAATGATTTTACGCTTCCCAAAAACGTTGATCCTCTTTTATTGCCCCCCTTATTATTGAAGGGGCGGGTGGCGTTCAAGTCCCCATTAATAAAAAGCATTTTGTTTCAGATATTATTAAATATTTTGATATTCCAGCGATTGTGGTTTGCCGAAGTGGCTTGGGTACCATTAACCATAGCTTGTTAACATTGGAAGCCTTACGAATGCGCGATATTAAGATTAAAGGTATTATTATAAATGGTGAGAAATCCCCCCATAATCGTCAAGCATTAGAAGAATATATAGATGTACCTATCATTGCCGAAATTGATTTTTTGCCCAATATCACCGCCCAATCTTTAATGGCGATCCAGCCTGAAATTACCTTATGAATTTTGCCCCTAAAATAATTAAAAACCCACCTCAAAATTGGTCACAAAAAGATGACCAATATATATGGCACCCTTTTACCCAACATGGTACAGAACCACCGTCACCAGTTATTACCCATGCCAAAGGCGCCAGTTTGTTCGATAAGGAAAACCGAGAGATTATTGATTGTATTTCATCATGGTGGACATGCACACATGGACATTGCCACCCCCAATTGGTATCGGCCTTAAAAGCCCAAATGGAAACGTTGGATCATGTTATGTTTTCGGGGTTCACACACACCCCTGCGATTCAGTTGGCAGAAACCATTATAAAAAAGTTAGATAATGATTTAAAACGTGTCTTTTTTGCCGATAGTGGGTCTATGGCAGTGGAAATCGCTTTAAAAATAGCAATTCAGCTTGCTCAAAACCGTGGACAAAAAAAACGTAAAACTCTCATTGCCTTTGATCGTGGCTATCATGGTGAAACATTTGGGGCAATGGCAGTGGGCAGGAAGTCAGGTTATTTTAAACCTTATGAAGAAATGATGTTTGACGTTCAATTTATGCCGTATCCCGCCACATGGAATGATGACATTGATGCATCTACAAAAACGGCTGAGGCTATCAAAGTTTACACTGACTATCTCACACATCATCATGAGGAAATTATTGGCGTCATTATCGAACCCCTTATGCAAGGTGCGGGAGGGATAAGATTTTGTACGCCTGATTTTATTCGCGACGTTACAACCCATGCGCAAGATAAAAATATATGTGTTATTTTTGATGAAATTGCCGTTGGGTTTGGGCGTACAGGGTCATTATTTGCCCACCAACAATGCGATGTTACCCCCGATATTATTTGCCTGTCAAAGGGATTGACGGGCGGTACAATGCCTCTTTCCCTTACCATTACAACGGAGCAAATTTTTCAAGAATTTTACGATGCAAATTATGATCGCGCCTTCGCCCATAGCAATAGCTTTACGGGCAACCCCCTTGCCTGCGCGTTGGCAGTTCGCGCGATTGAACTTTTTGACGAAGAAAATACTTTTGATAAAATTACAGCAATTGAAAACTCACATCAAACTTTTGCTAATAAACTCCAAACTATTACAACCATTCATCAAGTACGTGTGAGAGGAACAATCCTTGCTTTTAATTTAAAACAAGGGGGCGGTTATAAATCAGATACTAGTGAGAAAATGCGATTTTTCTTTTTAGAAGAAGGATTTAATATTCGTCCCATTGGTGATGTTATCTACCTTATGCCACCTTATTGCATTACTGAGCAACAGTTACAATGTACCTATGATATAATTTTAAAAGCTATAGAAAAATTTTTATAGCTACAATTAAAATTAACAAACATAAATAAATTATAATTCTATTTTATAAATGTAATTTATTCTTAGTTATATATAAGAAAATCGATACTAAAAACTCACGTCATATTTGTGAAAAATACTATTCCACGCTACAAAAATCTATGACCCAACTTATTTCTTTTGAGCCTTCATCAAATTCTTTACAAGCGGTTTTAATTTGATGGTAAGAGAGTTTTTGATACCCTTTTATGGTCGTATGCGCGCCAATTTTTTTCATATGGTTTAAAAAGTCATATCCGCTTTCATAATTAACATTATATGTTTTGGTTTCTATGATCTTTTTTTGCTTGGGCATGTCAATCAAACCTGATTGGAATTTGTTATTTAACAAAATTGTGCGCCACTGATGAAATGAACGCGCACTAGGCAAAGCATAGTAAAACTTGCCCTGTGGGGATTGGAATTTTTGCAAAGATTTTATCGCTTTTGGAAAATCTTCAAACCATTGAAATGTCATACTGCTTATAATTAAATCAAAATGTTGATTGCTCTGAATATTTTCACCATCCATAACATTGAAAAAGATATTATTATCTTGTATAAATTTTTGTTGGCATTGTAAAACCATTTGGGGCGCAATATCTACAGCTGTTATTTTTGATTTAGGAAATTTATCTCTCAAAATTTTTGTTAAAAAACCTGTACCACATCCAATTTCTAAAATTGTTTGGGGTGAATTTTTTATTTCACCGCTTAAATCAATCGCAATTTTTTTTTGGATATCGGCATGCTCATCATAACAAAATGCGCCTTTATCAAAATTTTCAATTACTTTTTCTTTAAACGCACTCATAATTTTTACGCAACCTTCGCCATTTTATATTGCGCAATAATTTCTAAAACTTGATGAATGTCTTGTTCTTTATGGGTTGAATTTATTGCAAAACGAAGCCGTGATTGTCCCATGGGAACTGTCGGGGGTCGCACTGTTACGACCCAAAATCCTTTAGATTTTAACTTATCGGACATCGCCAAGGCCGCATTAATATCGCCTATAATCATGGGTACAATTTGGCTTTTTGATTGCCCTGTATCATACCCCATTTTTTGTAACCCTTGAGAAAGCAAACAAGATAAAATTTTTAAATGCTCCCGTTCTTTGGCCATGGATGGGATAATATCTAATGCCGCATTAATGCCTGATACAATTGCGGGGGGTAATGCTGTGGCATAAATTAAACCACCACATTTATTTACTAAATATTCTCTAACAATTTTTGAGCAAGCAACATAGGCTCCAAACACACCAAACGCTTTTCCAAAGGTGCCGATCACTAAATCTGCTTTTTGTCCTAATCCTACGCCTTGCGAACCAAACACACCTGTGGCGTGTGCTTCATCCGCAATCAAAAACGCATTATATTGATCGCCCAGTCGCCGTAATTCTTCCATGGGTGCCAAATCACCATCCATACTAAATACTGTTTCAGTGAGAATAAATTTTGGCGCATTATTATTTTTATGTTTGTTCAGTAAGTTTTCCAGATGCGTCATATCATTATGTCGAAAACGAATTTGCGATATGCCCGCAGCTTTACATCCCATATGCATGCTGGCATGAATTAATTTATCGGCAAAAACTAAAGGGGTTTTACCATGTGCCTCACTATCGAAAAGGGCAGGCAATACACTCACATTAGTTTGATACCCTGATACCATAATCAATGCAGCTTGTTTTTGTTTAAAAATCGCAATTTTATTTTCGACCTCATCATAAATATCTAAATTGCCTGTTATAAGTCGCGATGCATTTGCCCCAGCCCCATATTTCTTAGCCCCGTTTTGAATGGCTTGGATAATATCAGGATGAAAGGTTAGCCCTAAATAATCATTCCCCGAAAAATTGATATAATTTTTATTCCATACAGAAATATGTCGAGATGTTTCACGTGAAACAACCTGAAGTTGTCTTTTTAGGTTTTGACTTTTACGTTTATGTAGAAAATCTTCAAAAGCGCTTTCGATATCGACCATAATCTTGTAATACTATGCTTTATCAACTCATTCAAGATATAAGGTTGCGCAAAATGACATCAAAAATTCGTTCTGATTGGACCACAGAAGAAGTATTGGAAATCCTTCAATCTCCTTTATTGGATTTGGTTTATCGTGCGCAGACTATACACCGCGAACATCACGAAGATAACACAGTACAACTCGCCAGTTTGCTTAGCATTAAGACAGGTGCATGCCCCGAAGATTGTAAATACTGCCCGCAAAGCGCGCATCATGCCAAAAAAACCGGTATGAAAAAAGACCCCTTAATGGATGTTGATAGCGTTTTAGAAAAAGCCAAAATCGCCAAACAAGCAGGTGCATCAAGATTTTGCATGGGTGCGGCATGGCGGCATGTAAAAGATGGCGAAGAATTTGACCGCGTATTATCTATGGTACGCGGCGTCCGCGCCTTGGATATGGAAGCGTGCGTCACCTTAGGTATGGTTAATGAAGATCAAGCAAACCGTTTAAAAGATGCGGGTCTTAATGCCTATAACCATAATCTGGATACGTCACCCGAATTTTATACTGAAATTATCACAACCCGCACCTATCAAGAGCGGCTTGATACATTGGATTGTATTCGCAAAGCGGGTATTACCATTTGTAGTGGTGGGATTATTGGTATGGGCGAAACCGAATGGGATCGCGCACGAATGTTACAAATCCTTGCTAACCTAGATCCACAGCCAGAAAGCGTTCCTATTAATGCCCTTGTCTCTGTCAAAGGTACACCAATGGAAGGATTAAATCCCGTTGAACCAATTGATATGGTACGCATGATGGCAACAGCCAGAATTACCATGCCAAAAACCCGCGTTCGCCTATCTGCGGGGCGGGAGAAGTTTAGTAAAGAAACACAAATACTATGCTTTATGGCAGGTGCAAATTCAGTTTTTTATGGTGAAAAATTATTAACAACTGCCAATAATGATACTAACGCGGATAAAGATATGATTGCCGAAATGGGATTGCAGGTTGCTTAATTTTTATACAAAAGACCTGTTGATTTACATAATGTAAATGTTTTTCTTTGTTTCTTTTTAAGTCATTAATTAAATAGATGCTTAAATGGAGAGATTTGCGTCTCTCTATACTCAATTTTTAAATAAATAATTACCAGCGTAATAATTGTGAAATTGGAAAATCTTCTGAAGATTTGAATAGAATAGCGACAGGTACGAAATAAAATGGCTGGGGTACCAGGATTCGAACCTGGGATGTCGATACCAAAAACCGATGCCTTACCGCTTGGCCATACCCCAACATTTAATCTAGAATTACGTGCGACGACGTTTAAACCAGACTATAATAGTGGCGAAATGTCCCATAAGTGCCATGGGGAATCAAGTATTATTTTTAAAATTATAAGGAAATATAGACGGCTTCTATCTATTGATAAAATTTATGCTTATAAATGGTCATAGTGCCTTACCACCCGCCTCCACCTCCACCACCGCCGCCACCGCCAGAAGATCCACCACTATAGCCTGAACCACCTGATGATGTTGAGCGTGATGTGGATGCCGAACTTACCGCAGAATCAAGCTGATTTATGAGGGCTGCTGTTGATAGTATATTAATTGCATGTTTGGATGACGAATTTCCACGATACCAAGAGGGGGAGGTCTGTTTAGATTGCGTACTGGTAGAAGCGATAACATGCTTTTCAAACGCCTCAGCCCATTTCCCTTCTACATCTAATGCCACGGCATAAGGGAGATATTCTTCAAATAATTGGCGTGACATTTGTGGTGGATCAAAACGCTTTAAAATAGGCTCCTCCACCTTTTCCATATAAAGTTTCAAACCATTGAGATGATCTATAATTTCTTGCCCTTTCACCGTTGGCGCTTTTAGCAAATGATACATCCATGCGATGAACATAATGCTTAAAAAAGTATAAAAAGAGAATATTAGATTATCCATATTTTCCAATACAATTTTATAAAATGAAAACGCCCCAAAGCAACATATTAAAATCACCAAAGAAACACGCATTACTTTACCAAGAAGGCTAGCCTGCTTTATCATAAATATTACTTTATATATAACACTGCCTATTATTAGAATAAAGAACGTCCCTACCATAACGACAGCTAGATTTCGCAAATCATCGGGCGAGATATGCCCTGTCCAAAATAATATTCCAAAGGTCGCAAAATATGGAATTAATCCTATTGCCCAATATTTAGTATTAAGAGCGTAAAAATCTTTTGTACGCTCTCCCTTTATTACTTGAACAACAAAACTAACCAGACTTATAAGCTTTGTATTTGATGGTGATAAATCTGTTGAGTGGGATAAATTGTTCAACACTACATTTTCTTCTTCTGATAATTCGTTTTTGTTATTTATTTTATTGGTTTTTCGAATAATGAAATCTTCTTTTGAATTTTCTTCAAGTATCAAATACCCTTTTGATGCCAGTGATATAATAATTATTGTTAAAAGCTTTTTTGGGGCGATGCTTCCCATTTTTGTAATTGTATACGCCCAAGCGGGTGATATGCCTTTGGGAGCATCATAAAAAGGAGCAACGCCACGGCTGCGTGGATCTTTACCGTATTTATTCCAAACTTGATTATAATAAATTCCGCAAATGCCTATCCCTGTTAAAAGAATAAGTAACCCCGAATATTTGATAAAAAATTGTTTTAATAATGAAGGATATTCGAATTGATTTTTTGCAAATGTTGTAACAACACTCAATCCTTGTTGCGGCATAAGGGGTTGCATTGTTTTGATATATAAATTGTTATTGCGAATAAAGCTGTTTGTATTTTCAGCAGAAGTATTTCCCAATATACCCATAAAAACTTTATAATTTTCAATTGGAATATTTGATGGTGGCTTGATAATGGCCCTAACTTTATCAATCTTAAATGACCAATCATTGCCCGTTATATTCCAATATAGCTCGTCATAACTTTCAAAGTAAAATATCTGTTTTGGTATCTTGTATTTTATTTGATAGGTATAAGATTTACCTGTTGGAAGAAAATATCCTTCTTCACCAATATAAAATCTTTGATAATTATTAACGCGTTTTTTAAAATAATTCTCTTTAATCCCATCCCTTTTTATTGATAGCATTTTATATCGAATTTTTGTTTGTTTTCCATCCGAATTTTTACGCGTTAAAGGTAAATCACGATAAATTCCGCGTTTAATTTTTTTACCTTCTGCACGCACGGTAATTGTTTCGGATACAGTAATATCTCCGTTATATTCAATCTGAATTTCAGAATTAAAGTTTTGGATATTTTCTTGTGCAAACGTCGTATTTGTTACAAAAAATAAAAGTATTGTAATAATGAAGTATTTAAAAAACATTTTGTATATTATCATAGGATAATATTAGAAATAAGTTAATTTAAACATATTACCTAGAACAATAATTTTATTATTCATCTTTAAATCATCAGTATAATAATATAAAAATAGCGATCCAATATTCCAGTCCAAACCAACAGCTAATTCGTAACAATTTATCTAGATAAAATCTTTGTTTTTCTATATAAATTTACGCTTAACCTGTTTTTACTTGTTTGAATGATTATTTTTATAATTATATGTAAAGTTTATGACATTAATAAAATCTATATTTAACGAAAGTCTTACTTATGCCTCACCATAGTTTTAATGAAACAATTTTACGTGCTTCTGATATTCGTGGAATTGTTGATGAAATGTTGTTTGAAGATGATGCTTATTATATTGGTCGTTGTTTTGCCACCTCTATCATTCAAAAAACGGGGAAATCAAATCCTTCTATATCAATGGTATATGATGGACGTTTAAGCTCCCCCAAATTAAGCAAAGCTTTGGAGCGCGGTTTGGTGGATAGCGGCGCAGAAGTTTATAATCATGGTTGTGGTCCCTCCCCCATGATGTATTTTTCAGTTTTTAAGTTTGAGCGTGATGCTGGCATTATGTTAACAGGCTCTCACAATCCTTCCAATTATAATGGCTTTAAAATGATGATTGGTAAAAAATCATTTTATGGGGATGATATCAAAAATTTTTCAACTTTACTTTCCGAAGATAAATTAATTGAAGGAAAAGGGAGCACGCAACATATATCAATTTTTGATGATTATATTGAAGCTTTACTATCGGGATATATCTTTGATGGCGCAAAAGAATTAAAGGTAGCCTGGGACCCGGGCAACGGCGCAGCAGGAGATGTAACATCTGCTTTAATCAAAAAATTGCCAGGCGAACATGTTTTAATTAATGAAAAAATTGACGGGAATTTTCCTGCCCATCATCCGGATCCAACGGTTCCAAAAAATCTTGAGCAGTTAATTGATATTGTCAAAAATCAGAACTGCGATCTTGGATTTGCCTTTGACGGTGATGGGGATCGTGTTGCCGCGGTGGATTCAACGGGACGAATTGTTTGGGGCGATCAAATGATGACATTTTTTTCACGCGATATATTAAGTAATAATCCAGGGGCAACCATCATTGCCGATGTAAAATCTAGCCAAAGCTTGTTTAAAGATATTGCAGCAAATGGTGGCAATCCAATTATTTGGAAAACGGGACACTCTTTTATTAAATCAAAAATGCATGAAGAAAACGCCCTTCTAGCAGGGGAAATGAGCGGCCACATATTTTTCGCAGATCGTTATTTTGGATTTGATGATGGGGTTTATGCCGCCATTCGTTTGCTAAATTGGGTTGCACATAATGATGAAACACTTGAAGAATCGATGAATGCATTACCAGTTGTTTTTAATACCCCTGAAATTCGTATTCATACCTCAGAAGACCGTAAATTTGATATTGTTGACGAGATTAAAGAACGCCTTAAAAAACAAGGGGCAAAAGTTGATTTAATTGATGGTGTAAGGGTTTTAAGTGATAATGGATGGTGGCTCGCCCGCGCCTCAAATACAGAATCTGCAATTATCGTAAGATGCGAAGCGAATGACAAAGCTGGGTTAGAAGAATTAAAATCAGAAGTCAAAGATCAGCTAAAACAAAGCAATGCCGACATTTCTGTCCTAAATGCATAAATTGTTATCAATTTATCTAATTTGATCAATAGTGGAATAGTTGATTTAAAAAATGTCCAACATCGGCCAAAAGCGGTCATTTAGAAATTTATAATTATATCTGCGCATGAACGTGTCTTTTGACCGAGCGTTTCATGCCATCTTGATATAGTCCACCTACCATCGTAAATGTGCCCTCTTTACCAGCATTGATTGTTGTCTCTGCGTATCTTTGTAATGCTCGATAGAAAATTGCATTTGGTATACCGTAATTGGGTCCTGGTCTGAAGATAACATCATTATCTTCGTGACTAGAAGCAGAAGCAAATTCTCTAGATGTCTTAGTAAACGGTTTTAACGATACACGTGAAAGTGGGTCATATGCGTGCGGGTCTGTCATTGAAGTCAGATAAGAAACAACAGTACCTTTTCTTATGTCTTCGTATACATAATCAAAATTTATACCATCATTCGACATACATGACCTCCAACCTTTATTGGTAGACATCATCGCTATGTCCATAGGGTCTCTTGACATCACAACCATTAGATTACCGATAACTCTAATAGGGTCATCTCCAAATTCTTTAAGCAAACTGCTATGGTCTTTTAATAGCTTACCTACTTTAAATTGTTGTTTACCTTGCCTTGTTTCATCCAATTCAGTCGCTTTACCAGCTTGGTAGTCTGTTATTGTATACCCCAAAGCATTCAATGCAGATTCAACCTTTGCTTGAGTTTTACTTTCACCTGTTGCCTGAATTTTAAAGTATCGTTGATTACCTTGCTCAAATAACATCATATGTGATGTTATTTCCCCTCTTTCATTTGATGCTCTCTCTATTTCTTGTAGCTGCTGTGGTGTAAAGAAATCCTTTTTTAATAGAGACTGCACTTTATCATGCAGTGTTCCGTTCTCTATAGCTTCTACAGCTTCGTTAATGTCTAGTTTTTTTCTATGCTTCATAGATAAGCTGACATAACTTGATAAAACATCGTGGTCATCATCTGTTAAATCTTGACCCGTTCTTTCATAGTATTGTTTTGCGATTCTATCAGCTGTCTTATGAACAAACCTTACATGAGCATCAAAGATGGTCATTTCTTCTTCTGGTGTAAGAGCAACAAGTTCTACCTCTAACCCTTCTAGTTCAGCTTGACTGAACATCTTACCTAAACGTTCAGAAAGAAAACCACCACCAAGATTACCGAAATCATAATATCTCAGATGGTCATAGTTATAAGCAGGTCTAATATTTTGGTCTATAAAATGGTCACGATATAAGTCATCTAACCTATCGTTATTAATCATATTAATAATCGGTTTATGAAAGATGTTGTTTTTATTATTCAGCTCACTCTTGAAGATTTTATTATTAAACTCATTCTTAAAGAGTTTATCTTTGAAGATTGGTTCGTATCTATCTGGTTCTATGAAATTACGTCTTATAGGTTCGATAAACATACGTCTATCTTCGTCACGTTGTGCTCTTTCAGCGTCTAAAAGCTGTCTAATATCGAACGGTGGCATTGTATTTCTCCTTAAAACTACAAAAACTTATATGGTATTATGAAAAACGTCAATAGCTTTCTGATTTAAAAGCTACTTTCACCCCAAAGCGCTGAACAACCTTAAGATGGTTGTAAATCAGGTAATTGATAGTTGATGCCATACATGATGCTCTTCAATATTTTGGCTATATATATCAAACGCATCAAAGAAGGTTTCTATTAAGCTTTATTTTGGAGTAATGTCCGCTTTGGGTCGAAAGAAAAATGTTTCAGTTAAAATATTCCAAATAAAATGATGTTTTAACCAATCAGTAATAATTTTACCAACGTGACCTAATTATCTAAATACAGAGGTACTTATACAATCAGCCTTGCGTTATGGCTAAAATCCATTATTAAAATTCTTTAATAATGCACTTTAATATCTATGAGAATGGTGAAAAATGGTGCCGCAACCAGGATTCGAACCCGGGGCCTGATGATTACAAATCAACTGCTCTACCAACTGAGCTATTGCGGCGTACACTATTTTCTCGATTTTATTATATCCTTATTAAAGGACAGGGTTAAATCTAAAACCCTTGGTGACTAAATCTTTCAAGCCGCAGAGCATATAATTACAAATCAACTGCTCTACCAACTGAGCTATTGCGGCACAACATTAATGATATGTCTTATAAGCAAAGATTATTTAAAAATCAATCCGCTTTCGATTAAAATTAACAAAAATATCGCTCTATTAAGATTTTATTTGCAATGCATAGGTTTCTTTTTGTTTTTAAAGGGTTTATTTGCTAAAATACTATATAGATTTAATTTCTCATATTTATATCAATCAAAGGATGTCTTATGTCAGACGGTAAACAAGAAGCAGGCACGGAAAAAATGCTCGCATGGGGCGTAATTTTTGTTATCTTTTTGATTTGCTGTTATATTTTTTATCGTGCCAATGTCCCTGAAACACATAATATTATTCGGTGGATACGATTTGCAGAGATGTGGATTATATCTTTGGTGACCCCCGATAGCTTTTCGGTTAAGCTTCCCGCTGGCGATAAAATCCCACTTAAAGAATTTATGGATATTACGCGCCGCGTTCCTGCCGAAAATATAGATGTACCTCTATTAAGCGCCATGACGAGTGTGGCTCTTATTCCTTATCGTTGGTTTTTTATAGGTCTTTTGGGTTTAATGGGACTATGGGCCTATACAAAAGGGCCAGGAACACATTTTGTAAGTATTTTTAACCTGCATAGCTTTTTAAAATTTCAATCAAAAGCATTCCCAGTTATCTCCCCCTTTATCAGCTTTAACCCTTCTAACCAACCTCCCCGTGCACCGGGATCTCCCGTTCCTGCCGAACTCCCTTTATTTGCAGAAGCATTAGGGCCCGAAGAATGGCTTGCTTATAACCAAATCCCTATTCCTGATGGTGTTATTGATGAAAAAGTATGTTTCCAAGCCTTTGCAAAACAATTGGGGCCGCGTTGGCAAGGGCCAATGAAATTACCCCCCTATCAACAGGTTTTATTGGCAGGATTCTGCCTTAAATCCGCACGAAAGCGGGAGGCAGCAGATGATGTAATGGGACGATTAGCTTTATGTTGGTCAAAAGAAAAAGGATTGCAATTAAGTAAAGATCCAAAACTATTAAAATATGCGCGATCTGTTTTAAAGAACAAAGAAATCTCTCATAATGTATTAACTCAATGTAAGCAACATGCATGGCAAACGACTGCGATGCTTCGCGCTTTACTGGTTGCCCGCCTTGAAGGGGGGGTTATGGCACCAGCACAATTTGTATGGCTTCGTGGTCATAATCGAACATTGTGGTACCCACTTAATAATTTGGGGCGGCAATCTGCCCATATGGAGGCGATTGGTGCGATGGCTCATTTCAGGATCGAGCGCCGTGCAAAACGCCCAATCCCCCGTCCCAAAGTACAAGAAGCGGTAAGATCAATTGTTGAATATATGGGTGGGTTGGATGCACGCCCCATACCAGCGTTAGATTACAGTGCATCAAAAAATAAAAGCGGTATAAAAAAACTTAAATCCGCATAAAGACAAAAGGAAATATTATGTTAGCAAAGAAAAAACAAAACCAGAATAATTCAGTGACAGCCACCGTTGCAGATGATCATTTGGTTTTGTCCCTTCCCAATGCCATTGAACCCATCATATGGCGAAAATCATTGGAAAAAATCGGTTCTGCCATTTTTGAAGTAAAAAAAGCGGCAGGAAAAGAATCATTTAACCTCACTTTAAAAAAAACCAAAGCATCTTCAGAAATTATAGCCTCTTTTGATAATAAGGATGACGCTGTGACTGCGCTTAATGCGGCATCAAATGCATTTCATGGACGAGGCACCTCACATAATACCGCGATATCATCAACCATTACACCCGCAACTGTTCCTGCGCAAAGTAAGGGACAACAAAACCCAGATAATAATGGACAAAAATGGATTTTGGCGGCCATTGCTGCGGCTATCGTTATTGGTTTGTATATTTATATGATGAATACAATGCCTGTACCCAATGTTATTGGCGACACTCAAACAATGGCAACCAGTCAAGGGCCTGTAACACCTGATTCAACAGGCGTTCCTGTTTCAGCGGATGATTTTTTAAGTGGTATGTAAATTTTAATAAATAGGGTTTAAAGTAAACTATAAATGGCACTCGATAGAAAAAAATACGGATATGGTAAAAAGGCGATTGTTCGGGACATTCGTCCGCTTTACGTACGGTTGGGCGATGCTTTACAATTACCGCATTATTCCTCCACTATTTTCTTTTTAGGGGCGGCCTCTTTTTTCATTGTACCCGCTGTTAATACCTATAGTGACATTGTTGTAATTTTATATTGTTTGTTTTTTTGGTGGCTAAAAAAACGAGATCGAAAATTACCTGGTAAAATACCATTAGGATCAAAATATCACGACTCGAACAATATGAATCCTGGAAGATCGGGAAAATCCGAAGGGATTTTATTTATCGGGAATGAGCAAAAAACCAAACAACAAATTTGGTATTCAAATTCGGATGCGCGAACCCATATTCTATATCTTGGAACAACGGGTTCGGGTAAAACCGAAGGGTTAAAATCATTTGTGACCAGCGCAATGTCTTGGGGGTCTGGCTTTGTTTACATTGATGGTAAGGCCGATACAGATTTATGGTCATCACTTTCATCATTGGTGCGTCGCTTTGGGCGGGATGATGATTTACTTGTTTTGAATTATATGACGGGTAACTCGGACGCGCGTGCGCCCTCCAATACAATGAACCCGTTTTCAAGTGGTTCAGCCTCCTATCTTACACAAATGTTAATTTCTCTTATGCCTGAGGCTGAAGGGGATAACGCAATGTGGAAAGAACGTGCGGTTTCTTTATTAAGCTCGCTTATGCCTGCATTAACCTATAAGCGGGATAACCAAGATTTTCCGATGTCGGTTAATTCTATTCGAAATTATTTAAATTTGAATTACATCATTATGTTATCGCGGGATGAAATGATCCCCGAAAAAATTCGTGAAGGGTTAAAAGGATATTTGGATACCTTACCCGGATATGTCGATGATGCCTTTGATGATGAAGGAAAAGAAAAACCCGCAGGCCCCGATCAGCCAATGATTGATACAACTACGGTGCGTCAACAACATGGGTATTTGACCATGCAGTTTACCCGTGCGCTACAATCTTTAGGGGATGATTACGGTTATATCTTTGATACGCAAGCCGCCGATGTGGATATGATTGATGTTGTTTTAAACCGACGGATTATGATTGTACTTATTCCTGCATTGGAAAAATCAGGGGATGAAACGGCCAACCTTGGTAAGATTATTGCTGCCACGTTAAAGGGGATGATGGGATCAACCTTGGGCGCAACCTTGGAAGGGGAAAGCTCAAGCGTTATTGAAAACAGACCTACAAATTCAGCCACACCATTTATGGTGGTTTTTGATGAGGTTGGGTATTATACCGCACAAGGGATGGCTGTTATGGCCGCGCAAGCGCGTTCCCTTGGGTTTTGTCTTGTATTCTCCGCACAAGATTTGCAAGCCATGGAAAAACGCGTGAAAGAAGAGGCACGCTCTATCACCGCTAACTGTAACATTAAAATATTTGGTAAATTGCAAGACCCTACACAAACCCGTGAGTTTTTTGAAAACCATATTGGTAAAGATTATATCGCCAAGGTATCAAGTTTCCAATTAAGTGGTGGCGGTATGTCAAGTGGTGGGTACACCGATACCAATCAAGCCAGCATTGAAACAGGAAGTCGAGCTGATTACGATGATTTGAAAGATATGAAAGAAGGCGAAGCGATCGTGTCTTTTGCCATGGATGTTATTCAAGCTAATATCTTTTATTCAAATCCTGGTCATGCCAAAGCTATGCGCGTCACGCGCTATCTCGCCCTGCCTGAGCCTGATGAAACATTAATCAAACATGCATCGAAAATTACAAAATTACGCGATGCTTTGATTAAAAAAGATTGGACGGCAATGAAGGCCGATGTTGCCATTGAAACGCCCGAAGAAATTATTGCTATTAAAGAAGGATTTAAACTTGGTCAGGATCATTATGATGATTCAATAGATCATGGTATTTCCGCGCTTTGTTCCTATCATGCAAAATTATATCCTGTGGAGGCACAAGAGGCTATTCGTAACCTTACAACAAAAGCTACCGCACCAGTAGAACAAGCCGCACGCAACAAACCCCAGCTCAACCGCAAGAACAAACAACGCCGCCGCCTAGCACAACGCCAGCCCCTGCGGTACAACAAAAACCTGTAAGTTTTCACGAGTTAAATCAATCTCAAGATACACAACAATCACAACCTGTTGAAAATATTGTTCCATCATCCCCAGAAGTTGAAAAAATAAAAATAAGTTTGGACAATGATGTTAAAAATATTTTATCAAATGCGGGGAATGAGATGAAGAAATCATTATTCAAATCTTCACAAAAAGACGATCCAATTGATGCCGCAGAATAAAAAATTAAAGGCACAATCTGGTAATGTTTTTATAATTATTTTAATTGGTATTATTTTATTTGCTGCCTTGCTCTACACTTTTACCAATAGCACGCGAAGTGGTACGGGAAATTTATCCGCCCAAGAAAGAAAGATTGCCGTTCAAGAAATTCTAAATTATGCCCGCCTTCTTGAACAAGCCGTTAGCCGTATTCGGCTAAATGGATGTTCTGAAAATGAAATTAGTTTTCTCAATACTTTATCCCCCGGAAAGTATAATAACCCTAATGCCCCTAGTGATAATTCGTGCCATATCTTCGAACCCGAAGGGGGCAGATTAGCTTGGCAAGATTTCACGCATGGCCAAACCTTCATAGAAGGTAATAATTGTGTTCATAATATTGGTGTTAATAGCAGCTGTGACTCTAATGATAAAGAATTACTATATTATCTAATTGATGTTGGTTTGCCTTTATGCCAAGAAATAAACAATACTGTTAATAATATTGATGCATCTATTCAACCCTCACAATCAAATTTTAATGTAACAATTGCAAATAACGGTTTTAATGGTGATTTTGATTTTGCATTACATATATTAGAAGGTCCAACCCATGATGGGTTTTATACAGCATGTGGACAAGACAATGCAGGTTCAACAGACCATCAATATATAATATATCATACATTAATTGCCCGATAATATAAAAGGGACACCATAACTTGACAGGTAACGCAAATCAGATTCTAATATAAATTCTAATGCATATGATGCTTCTTCATCATTTCAAATGCAACCATATTATTATTTTTAAAGGATTTGTCATGGCACGTCAGGCACGCATTGTAATACCCGAACAATTTCATCATATCTCACAAAAAAGTGCGGATGGAACACGTATCTTTTTTGATAAGGAAGATTTTCAAAAATATGATGATATTATTCGCGTTCAATCAAACCTTAAAAACTTAGATATCTATAGCTATTGTTATTTCCCGAACCAAATTCAAATTCTTTGTGTACCTAAGAATAAAAGTGATCTGGCGACCATTATTGGTGAAGCAAATCGTCAATATACAAAATACTTTAACAATAAAAATAACAAAACAGGATCCGTTTTTTACAGCCGTTTTTTCTCATACACGGTGGATGAGCTTTTTGCCCTTCGTGCGGCGCGTTATATTGAGCGGTTTCCTGTGACGCGAATTTTAACAGATAAAGCACAAAATTATTTATGGAGCAGTGCAAAATTTAGGGTTAAAAATATGCCTGATGATTTCTTATATCATTTCAAAAACTTTCATACCATTCAAAATTGGGAAAATTTTTTGGATCGGCCTATGGACATCAACGAAATGAAATTGGTTGAAACCCATTTGCAAACGGGACGCCCCCGTGGCAGTGATTTTTTCTTAGACAGGGTTGAAAAAGAAATTGGACGGTACTGTTCGCCCACAAAAACGGGGAAGAAAATCCAAATCAGCGCAAGCCGCATAAATTTTTACATTCGGTTAGGTGTTTCAATTCCTAAAATTTCCAATCCTTTTTCCAAAATATCAACTGTCATTTTAGATAGTTTTAATCGGCTTTGGCGAACATCCTTATCTTCTTCGGATAGAATGTGACATTGGCTGTAAAACGAGCTATAGGCTTGAGCGACACGATGAGATATAATCGCATAGATAATGAGGCGCGTAATGCCGTAATGTAAGATTTATTGCATCGGGAAATTCAGTTAAAATAAGCGCAAGTGCCTCATCTTGTTTTTGTAGATAAAGTTTAGAATTCTCATTGAAATTTTCTGCCTTGGATAATAATGATTTTATCCGAACCGTTTGATATAAAAGATAAGGGCCTGTTTTACCCTCAAAACTTATAAACTTATCACTATCAAATACATAATCTGTTTGACGCGGATTTTGTAAGATCGGCAAATTTAAGCGCAGCGATAGCCACCTTATGTGCTACATCTTTATATTCATCTTCAGGCATATTGGCAGCAAGATTGGCATCTGCCAAACGCGTGGCTGCTTTATCGGTTGCCATTTGAATAAGATCAGAAAGACGAAGCACACCCCCTTCACGGGTTTTAAATGGTTTCCCATCTTGGCCATTCATTGTGCCAAATCCTGCATGCGTCAATTCTAAATCATCACTAACAATACCTGATTTTCGAACCGTTCTAAAAACTTGTTCAAAATGTAATGATTGGCGTTGGTCAACAACATAAATAATTTTTGATGGATTATAAAGTTTTACGCGTTCAACAATTGTAGCGCAATCAGTTGTTCCATACATCACCGCCCCATCACGTTTATATAAAATCATTGGGGGAATTTTTTTATTATCATCATTTTGAGCGAGAGGAACAATAATTGCACCATCATCTTCTATCGCATAACCTTTTTCTTTTAAGTTTTTAACCATGGGGGCAATATAATCATGAACATCGGCCTCACCCTTCCACAGATCAAAATGGACACCCAATTGTCCATAGGTCTCTTTCATTCCCTCAACCGAAACTGCACGAATTTTTTGCCAAATGGTAAAATACTCTTCTTCTTTATTTTGCAATTTAAGGGTTATATTACGTGCTTCTTGCATCAAAGCATCATCAGATTTTGCAGCGCCCGATGCGGCGGGATAGCGGACGGACATATCATCCATCAGGTTTTGAACTTGGTCGGCATTTGATGTATCGGTATCGGTAACAATTTCTTGCTCGCCTTTACGAATATAATCACCGATAAGCATACCCATATGGGTTCCCCAATCACCCAAATGCACATCGCCAAGCGTATTATAGCCCACAAAATTCATGATCCGACGTAAAGAATCACCAATAATAGCCGCCCTTAAATGCCCCACATGCATTGACTTGGCAATATTTGGACCACCATAATCGAGGATTATTGTGCTGTCATCCTCTATAACATCAATACCGAAATTCTCTAATTTTTCTAGATGATCTTGCAAGGCTATATCGGTAATATTTAAATTAATAAAACCGGGACCTGCAATATCAATTTTTTCAAATAAAGGATTTTTAGATAATTTTTCAACTATTTGGGCTGCAATCTCGAGCGGATTGGTTTTGGCTATTTTTGCGGCTGCCATCGCACCATTGCATTGAAATTGAGCCAGATCAGGACGATCTGAAATACGGACTTCGCCTAATTCAAATGGTAAATTGTGGCTTTCAAATATGCCGCCAACTATATCGGATAATTTTTGTGTTAATGATGTCATACCCTAAGGGTTTACAATATTTATTCTTTAAGGTCGATAGGAATTAACACTTCATTACGGCGCATCCAAGGAAGAGTAAAGGGCGCATCATACCCCGCTTTTTGATATTGACCTGTAATAGTATAATTATTTTCATTAAGCCATTTCATTAGGATGTTTTTATGCTCTTCAACATTTCTTTCACTTAAAAGGCCGCTAAAAGTGATTGCGGCAACAGTATAATCATCTAGCATTCTTAACGAAACCGTATCATTTGTAGGGATAGGCGCGGTTTTAGCCGTATATTTTGATGGTAGAACAAATGACATCATTGCCACATCACCATTTTTATCATCCATAAAAACAGGAGTAGTCATTGGTATTTTTTGTCCTGTATTGCTTTCCTTTTTATCATCCATAAGGACTGGCGCGGTCATGGGGATTTCAGCTTGAGATTTGTTATCACCAGATATATATGCAAAAAGTTTACGAAATGCACTATTTCGTCCCTCTTCCCCCATCGCTGTTTCAACTAACATTACAGGATCATACCGTCGAATTTCAATTTGCTGTTCAGGAACGGATTTTATCGTTTGATAAGACGCAGTTTCAGTTTCACTTGCAGACACAGCACACCCCATAAGTATTAAAGTTGATAAAATAGCAACAGATATTTTTTTCATTGGTATTCCTATATGTCCAAAATGATTTTATAAACAAATGCCATAGTAATGCTTATGGTTCCTTTTAGAAAAAAAGTAAAAAACAAAAGCTACATATTCATCAAATATCAACATCCGCCTTCAGCGCATTATTTTGGATAAATTCGCGTCTGGGTTCGACCACATCGCCCATGAGGGTTGAGAAAAGCTCGGATGCTTTTTCGGCATCTTTAACGTTTACTTGTAATAAAATACGCGCTTCAGGGTCTAGGGTTGTTTCCCATAGTTGTTCGGGATTCATTTCACCAAGCCCCTTATAGCGTTGCATTTGAAGACCTTTTTTACCAATCTCTAACACATTTTTGAAAAAACCAACGGGGCCCGTAACCGTGGCATAAGATTTTTCATTCAAAATCACCTCGGCAGGGTTCATAAAGTTTTCTTTAAGTAATGCGCGGTCTTTATTAAGTTTTATAGCATCGGGGGAGCGGATCATATCCAGAGATAAACGCAATTCTTCACGTACGCCCCGTACCATACGTTCCAGCATATAGCCCGCAACAGCAGAAAATTCGCCTTTCCATGTTTGTTCGTTACGCATGGATAAATCATTCATACGAGAGGCTAATTGTTCGGCACGTTTTTGCCCTTCTTTTTCATCATCCATAACAATTTCATCAAATGCCCCGATAATAGCGGCCTGTTCAACAATATCTTTATTGCCTGTTTTACGCACCAAAGATTCAATGCGCCCACGAATAAGGCGAACATCCATCAGCATTTGATATAAATCCTGACCCGCCCGTTCGGAGCCATCACCAGCACGAAGTTTCAAATCACCCAGCGCGGCATTAATAAGATATTCTTCCATTTCCGCATCATCTTTAAGATATGTTTCCCCACTATTGCCCCGTTTTACTTTATATAAAGGCGGTTGAGCGATATATAAGTATCCTCGTTCAATAATTTCAGGTGTATAGCGAAAGAAAAATGTTAATAATAATGTTCGAATATGCGATCCATCAACATCCGCATCGGTCATGATAACAATTTTATGATAACGAATTTTATCAATATTAAATTCTTCAGGCCCGATACCTGTTCCTAGCGCAGTGATTAATGTTCCCACTTGCTCAGACCCCAACATTTTATCAAAACGCGCCCGTTCGGTGTTTAAAATTTTACCACGAAGCGGAAGAATAGCTTGGGTTCGACGGCTACGTGCTTGTTTCGCGGATCCACCCGCCGAATCTCCCTCAACAATAAAAATTTCGGAATCGGCAGGGTCTTTGGATTGACAATCGGCCAACTTGCCCGGCAAGTTCGAGATATCCATTACCCCTTTACGGCGGGTTAAATCACGGGCGCGGCGGGCGGCTTCACGCGCGGAGGCAGCCTCCACAATTTTGCCAATAATAATTTTGGCTTCGGCAGGATTTTCTTCAAGCCATGTCCCAAAATATTCGGCAATTGCGGCCTCTACCACCGGGCGTACCTCGGACGATACCAATTTATCTTTTGTTTGGGAGGAGAATTTGGGGTCGGGTACCTTTACGGAAAGAACACAAGTCAGCCCCTCACGCATATCTTCGCCCGTCATTTTAATTTTCTCTTTTTTGAGCAAGCCTTTTTCATCGGCATATTTTGTCATGACACGGGTTAACGCGGAACGATACCCCGCCAAGTGCGTCCCCCCATCGCGCTGGGGAATATTATTTGTAAAGCAAAGCATGGTTTCATGATAAGCGTCTGTCCATTCCATCGCCACCTCAACCGTGATTCCATTTTCATCATCTTGCGCATCAATAGAAATTGTATCTTTAATAATTGGCTTTTTATTACGGTTTAAATACTCAACAAAGCTTTTGATGCCGCCCTTATAATGAAGATGGCTAATCCGTGGTTCTTCCCCGCGATTATCGGTAAGGTAGATATTTACACCAGAATTTAGGAATGCAAGCTCGCGCAGGCGACCTTCTAATGTTTCAAAATCAAATTCAACCATTGTAAAGGTATCGGTAGAGGGAAGAAATGTTACATGTGTTCCATTACGCTCCCCCTCTTCCAAATCACGGACAGGACGCAAATCTTCCCCTGCATCCCCATGCTTAAAGCGCATTGTCCATTCCTTGCCATCACGACGAATGGTTAGGTCAAGATATTCAGAAAGGGCATTAACAACCGATACCCCAACTCCGTGCAATCCACCCGAAACTTTGTAAGAATTTTGGTCAAACTTTCCCCCTGCATGTAATTGGGTCATAATCACTTGCGCAGCAGAAACCCCCTCTTCTTTATGATTTTCCACAGGGATACCGCGCCCATTATCCTTTACAGTACATGAGCCGTCAGCATTTAAAATAACATCAACACGATCACAATGCCCCGCCAGCGATTCATCAATGGCATTATCGACAACCTCGTAAACCATATGATGCAAGCCTGTCCCATCATCGGTATCACCAATATACATGCCAGGGCGTTTACGAACCGCCTCAAGCCCACGCAACACCTTAATGGAATCGGCGCCATATTCGGCATTTTCAAGAGATAAGTTTTTACTGTCTTCGTTCGTTTTTGGGGACATATTTTTGGCTGCTTCGCTCATAATAAAAATTCGTTTTTTGGTTTAAATTCAATTCTAAATTAATAGCATTTTGATGAACAAAATAACAGGATAAACCCATCCTTTTACACAGCAAAAAATCATTCAAAATCAATAATTTAAATAATATATTTTTGATTGAATAAACATATTTAAGATAGATTTTTGTGTGGCGTTATGTCTGCTGATTTTATGGTGAAAAATTGCGCTGTATTTTTAATTGATTCAAATAAAATGAGGTCTGTTCCTGTCATCCAAACCTGCCCGCCCATTAAATTAAGCTGGTGGAATAGTGCCTCGCGCCTATCCTTATCCAAATGTGCGGCAATTTCATCAAGCAATAAAACAGGGGGCGCGCCACGCTCTTTATTCATCAAACATCCATGGGCAAGAATAATACTGATAAGAAGTGCCTTTTGCTCACCTGTCGAACATTGATTGGCAGCCGTTTTTTTATCGCTATAAACAACGTCTAAATCTGTTTTATGTGCCCCTGTTTTTGCCCCCCCTGCAATAGAGTCATAGGGGCGAGAGTGTATTAACAATTCAATATATTTATTTTCTGCCTCTAGAGCGGGATATTGTTCAAGCAAATCTTCAAGTGTTCCGATAAGGGATAAATCCGCCTTTGGAAAATGCCCTTGTGATTCTTGTTCGCTTAAAAAAGAAGCTTTGAGCCTGTCTAAAAAATCAATACGGGCGGCGGTGATGGCAATACCTGTTTCAGCCATTTGTTTTTCAAGGCCTGATATCCAGCTTTGTTCATTTGGTTTTTCTGAAAGAAGTTTTGAGCGTTGGCGAAGCGCATTTTCATATCGCGTTACCCGCCCCGAATGCGACGGATCAAAGGCAAAAATCATTCGATCCAAAAACCTTCGTCGCCCCGATGATCCTTCTAAAAATAATCTATCCATTTGTGGGGTAAGCCATAGGCACGCCAGATAATCGGCCAATGCGATCTGGCTTTTTGCTATCGCTCCATTAATGCGGGACATGCGGCGATCTGTATCTGGATTTAACCCTGTACCAAGCGTGACTTCGACATCTCCCATATCGAGTTTAGCAGAAATCCCCCACGCAACAGGACTATCTGATTTTTGAATATCAAGAGGCTTTGCATTACGGATACCGCGTCCAGGGGTCAGAAGCGATATCGCCTCTAATATATTTGTTTTGCCTGCCCCATTGGGGCCACATAAAACAATCAAGCCAGATTGTAAATCTAGCAATTCGACATTCGCATAGCATCGGTAATTTTGTAAGCTAAGTTTGGTAAGTGTGGACATAAGTATATTGTAAACATTGACGTCACAAAGGTCACGGAGTTTTTAATTTTTCAGCGCGGTTATAACGCAACTCATCATTAATAATATTAGTATCCCAATCAAGTAGAACACTGTCATTATTTTGTCTTGGCTTTACGTGCAGATGGAAATGAAAAACATCTTGTCCAGCAATATAACCGTTAGATTGAACTAAATTAACGCCATCATAGTTTAGTTTTTATTTTAAAATATTTGCTATCAAAATAGCTTCATCTATTATTTTATGGGCAATAGAGGCTTTTAAATCAAAAATATCTCGAACATGTCCATTTGTTAGAATAATAGGGTGCCCCTTTTAAAGATATTAGAGAAGTTATATTTTCTTTTTTTATAAAAAATGCAAGTTGACTGTTCTTTAAAATTTCACATAAAATACAATTATTATCCATTAAACCCGTAGTGGCATTATTACATATAAAGATGCGCCATCTGCCGTATCTTCGATAATTGTAGGGCTGGCGGAATCGGCTAATGTTAAACGGCAACCGTCCCCTTCAATTTGGGATGTGATATCCATGAGGTAGCGGGCGTTAAACCCAATCTCCATATTGTCATTGCCATTTATTTCTAAATCTTCGGTGGCACTTCCGCTCTCGGGTGAATTGGCGGAGAGGGTCATGTTTTTCCCTTCAAACGTGATCTTTACCGCGCGGGATTTACCATCAGAAATTGTTGAAACCCGATCAATCGCAGAGGAAAATGCCTTGGGGTTTACTTCCACAATTTTATCATTCCCTTGGGGGATAACGCGTTGATAATCGGGGAATGTTCCATCAATTAATTTTGAAGTCAAAACAATATGATCAAAGCTAAATCGAATTTTACTTTCCGATAGTTCGATTTTAATAGAATCGCCTGCTTCCTCCACCAGTTTTCGAATTTCAGCCACAGCCTTGCGGGGAAGAATAATACCTGGCATATCTGCTGCCCCTTCGGGAAGTGGCATTTCAAAACGTGCAAGACGATGACCATCGGTTGCCACGGCGCGCAATACTTGAACACCATCTTTATCAGCGGCATGCAAGTAGATACCATTTAAATAATAACGCGTTTCTTCGGTGCTCATCGCGAAACGTGTACGATCAATAATGGCTCGTAAATCATTGGCGGGAAGTGTAAAACTGGTCGCCATTTCACCCTGCCCCAATGCAGGAAAATCAGCCACAGGCAGGCAAGAAAGTTTAAAGTTTGAACGCCCTGCCTTCACACTCATTTGATTGCCACTTTCATCAAGGGCAATTTCAACTTGTGCATCATCAGGTAATTTTTTCACAATATCAAATAACGTTCCTGCAGGGGCGGTTGTCGCACCATCAGTGTCAACCTTTGCCGCAACAGATTCGCGGATTTCCATGTCCATATCTGTGGTAGAAAGGGTTAACGTTCCATTTTCAGCCTTTATCATAACATTCGATAAAATAGGAATAGTATTGCGTTTTTCCACGGCACTTTGTACGTGGTTGAGTGAGCGTAGAAGAGATGCGCGGTCAATTGAGAATTTCATGCCAGTATTTTTCCATGTCATTTATACGTTATATAATTTTAAACTATAGAAACACCATATGAAATACAACGTTTTCACCGCATTTATAACGGGTTTTCCCCCGTTAATATTGAGATTGTGATAGGCATTAAAAAAGCGGGAAAATCCCGCTTTTATTTTTAATAGCCTCAGCCCGTTAAAGCGCGTTTTAAAACATCAACATCTTGAGCGAATGTTGGATCTTCTGCTGATAATTCTTCAATCTTGCGTACGGCATGCATCACCGTTGTATGGTCGCGCCCGCCGAATTTACGGCCAATTTCAGGCAAGGAGCGTGCTGTTAATTGTTTGGCCAAATACATTGCCACCTGACGCGGACGAGCCACAGCGCGCGCACGACGCGCAGAATGCATGTCAGAAAGGCGAATATTATAATGTTCGGCAACTTTACGTTGAATTTCATCAATCGTAATGCGGCGATCATGGGAGCGAAGAAGGTCTTGCAAAACCTCTTGTGTAGACTCAAGTGTAATCTCGTTACGGGCCACTTCGGCATGGGCGACGATACGATTTAATGCCCCTTCAAGCTCACGAATATTAGAAGTGACTTTCAAGGCCAAAAATTCAAGAACAGAATCAGGGATTTTTGCCTCTAATTGATCACGTTTTGCCTGAACAATACCAAGGCGAAGCTCATATGTGCTGGGTTGAATATCAGCCACCAATCCCCATGCCAAACGCGAGCGTAAGCGTTCTTCAATTCCTGTTAAATCACTAGGGGCTTTATCGGCAGAAATGATAATTTGTTTGTTTTGATCCACAAGCGCATTAAAGGTATGAAAAAATTCCTCTTGGGTGGATTCTTTGCCGGCAATAAATTGTATATCGTCAATCATCAAAACATCAACGCCACGAAAAAATTCTTTGAAAGACATGGTTTCGTTTGAACGTAATGCCTTAACAAACTGATACATAAATTTTTCAGCCGATAGATACATTACTTGTTTTTCAGGCGCTTGGTCGCCGATCATCCACGCAATAGAATGCATCAAATGTGTTTTACCCAAACCCACACCACCATAAATAAAGAGAGGGTTAAACGGTACGCTTGCACTTTCCACCACGCGGCGGGCAGCGGCATGTGCCAAGGCATTGGGTTTACCAACAACAAAACTATCAAAGGTAAAACGCTGATCTAATGGAGAAGCAATTTCAAATTGATCGACAGCGGGTTTTTTGTTTTCGTTCGATTTTTTCGCTAATTCTTGAGGGGCATCATCTAAAGGGATCGCATTTTGGACGACAACGATTTCTAGGCGTTTAATCTCATTTGATTTTTCACATGCCATTTCCAAAATACGTTTGGCGTAATGGGTTTGTATCCAATCTTTCATAAAACGGGTGGGAACAGACACTTCCATTGTTCCATGATAAAAAGCCTGAAGTGTTAGAGGTTTTAGCCAACTGCGAAAGACTGCCTCCCCAAATTCGCCACGTAATGCTTTATGAACTTGTTTCCAAGTGGCGATGATTTCCTTACTTGGCTTTAATGTTTCCGCACTATAATCTTTATCGATTGATGTGTTTTCGTTCGCCAATTTTACTTCAGATTTAGACATATTATATTTTCACTCCACGTTTAACTTTGTTATAATTTTTTTTATCAAAAACTTAAAATAAAGACATAGAAATACCGCCTACAAAAAACATATTTTTTGCATTTTATTTAAGTTAATAATAATTATTTTTAATAAGGCGCTTTTTCAAATTGTCAGAACGTTAATTCTTTTCGATTAAGTAAACACCAGTGTTTTTATGATTATCTTTTAAAAAAATTTTCTAATAAAAAGATAATACCAACGGGATAATTCCCCCCAAAATTATTCACAATTTTTTAAATGGAATATAAATAAGTTGTGAACAATGTTTGTGACCATAGACAGATTTTTTTTTCCTTGCAATGGCAAAATCGAAAAAAAAGAGCAAAAAAAAAATTTAATTTACTTGACTCATGCTATCAAAAATAATTTATGCACAAGCATTTTAAACAGGGTATTGAAAAACAATAACAATTAAAAAAAGCAAAAAAAACACGAAGAAAATCCGTGTTTTAATTCCTATTAAAAAAAGAAATAAAATTTCTTTTTATGACGCTTTTAACGCTTTTATTCTGGCAGACAAGCGAGAAATTTTTCTACCCGCTGTATTTTTATGCAAGATACCTTTTGAAACGCCACGTTGGATTTCTGGTTGAGCATTTTGTAATGCTGTTTGCGCTTCATCCGCTTTTCCTTCGGAAATTGCACTTTCAATTTTCTTGATGAATGTGCGGATACGATTGCGGCGGGCGCCATTTATTTCGGCACGGCGCGCATTACGGCGGATACGTTTTTCTGCTGATTTATGATTAGCCATTTGTTTAAAAACTCTCTTCTTTATATTAAATTCTTTTTCGCTCAATTTATAGCGTATACCCCTTAAAATATAGGGTTGTGCAGTGTTTTACGCATAACGGGCGGCTATGTCAAGTATTTGAACGCTTTATTCCTCGATAGGGTTCAGAGTGAAAGCGTATTATTAGCGGGTATCCTTGGGAAGTATTTGATTTTTCAAAAGAAATTATAAGAAGCTCATTTTTACGAATATATACCCCGCGCTTTTGATTTTGCCACCCCATTTCAAACAGGGCAATATTATAGCGGCTTAAAATGTCACTCTCACTAGAAAACTCACTATAGGCTGATGCGCTTGCGATACGTCCCGATGGTTTATCAAAGGATAACGATTCTTCTGGTATTTCCTTTAAATCTAATAAAACGGGAACATCATATAATGTTTCAAAAAAACTATTTTTGGCGCGCACCTCTTGGCTATTAAGCGTTAAAATAAATGTTAAGATTAAAAAAACTCGTAAAGGTGATTTTTTAGCATTTCTCACGATAAAGCTTTCTTTTGTTTTGTTGCACAATAAAAAGTTGACCGCCCCGATTGCACAATTCTTTGAACACCACCTGTGCTTTCAATCCTACAATCACAATTACCACATGGCAAATTTTCTCGATCATAGACTTTAAATTGGTGTTGAAAATATCCAAGCTCACTTTTTGTGTTTTTAAAATCTTTTAATGTGCTGCCACCTGCTTTTATAGCTTTATTTAAAACATTACGTATTGATGTCGTTAAAATCTCTAACTTTTTTAATGATAATTTCCCCGCAATTACTTCAGGGTTAATACGGGACATGTATAAGGCTTCACATGCATAAATATTACCCACCCCGACAACAACACGCTGATCAAGCAAGGCTTGCTTGATGCTTACCGTTTTATTTTTTAGACGTTGTTTTAAGATTGTTGCAGAAAATTCATTTCCCAAGGGTTCGGGTCCCAGATGCTCAAACGCCTTGTGTGTTGTTATTTCATTTTGTTGTAAGGTAAAGATCATTCCAAAACGACGCGGATCATTATAAATTATGCGTGTTGCATCTTTTAATATCATTTCAAAATGATCGTGTTTTTGAAGCGTGTAAACTTCTGCCTTTTGAACGATTTTTATACTGCCCGACATACCCAAATGAATTGAGATTAAATAGCCATCTTCCAAGGCAATTAAAATGTATTTTGCCCGTCTTTGTAAGGATATGATTTTTTTATTTTCAATGGTTTTTTTAATATCCTGTAGGAAAAGGAATACGTAAATCTTTTCGATATAATATTACCGTTTGAATGGTTTGGTTTTGTAAATAGGGTTCAAGCCCCCGTAGCACGGTTTCAACTTCTGGTAATTCTGGCATAAAGTATTTTTATGATGTTTGGGATTGGAAAGCTATCTTAAAGTTGAAAACTTAACAATATCATCAGGCATAAGCGTAAAAAAAGGGTGCGTTGGCGGAACATAAACACCAAAACTTCTATTTGGTTTGTATAAAATAAGTTTTCGTCCGCTTCGTGCGACGGCAATAGGAAATTTTGCCTTTGTTAAATTTAAATAACCTGGGAATTGTTCTCGTCCCAATTTTTTATTAATATGGGGTGTAAAAATTAATAGGCCATCTTTTAATATAAAATTTCCCATTGAATACCGATTGGGAATACCCCTATTTTGACTGATATAGGCAAATTTATAGCTTCCATCAGATGATAGTTGAAATATTGAACGGCCTTGTTCATTAACTATATCCCATGCGCCTGTTATTTCAGAGAGGGTAATTTCCGATTGTTTTTTGTATTTTGGCTTTTTAACTTTTACTTGCTCAACAAATTGAGGTGGTGGGGTAGGGACATTTGCCGCGCTATATAAGGTTTGAGGGGGATTATCAAATGCAAAATACCTATCATAAGCCTTAAAGCTCACCCAAATTAAAGCGAAGAAACCAATGCATAAAATAACAACGCCCAAACGGTTTTCTTTTGCGATTAAAAATCGACCTATAGATTTGTTTTTTTTACGCGAAACGCTCATTAATATCATTATACCTTGAACGAGGTATCTATAACAAACAAATACCAAAATAAATCATGCATAGACAATGACTTGAACCAAAAAAAGGTGGGAAAATTTTCCCACCTTTTTCGTAAAGATTTTATATAAATGATTTTTGGCATTATTTATAAAGATTTATGTGCTTCGGCTAGATTGTTATCACAAAATAAATATATAAAAACCTATATAGATGATAACGCGATACACACCACGAGCGCACAAAATCAGATATAAATTACATCATGCCGGACATACCGCCCATTCCACCCATACCGCCCATATCTGACATTCCACCACCAGCAGAATCATCTTCGCTGTCGGTAATAACAGCTTCGGTAGTGACCATTAGTCCCGCAACAGAAGCCGCATCTTGCAAAGCGATACGCACAACTTTTACAGGGTCGATAATACCTGCTTTGATCATATCAACGAAATTATCGTTTTGGGCATCAAAACCATAATTGCTATCTTTTTGCTCAAGCAATTTACCAACTACGATTGATCCTTCACCCCCTGCATTTTCAGCAATTTGGCGAATTGGCGCTTGTAAAGCACGGCGGATAATCTCAATACCGACCTGTTGGTCATCATTGTCTGTTTTCATTCCTTCCAATGCCTTTGAAGCGTAAAGAAGTGCGGTACCGCCACCAGCGATAATGCCTTCTTCAACGGCGGCGCGGGTTGCATGCATGGCATCGTCAACGCGGTCTTTACGTTCTTTTACTTCTACTTCTGTTGCACCACCGATACGTAGAACAGCAACACCACCAGATAATTTAGCAAGGCGTTCTTGCAATTTCTCTTTATCATAGTCGGAGTCTGTATTTTCTACTTGCGCACGGATTTGTGAAACGCGGGCTTCGATTTCTTTTTTATCGCCTGCACCATCAATAATTGTTGTTTCATCCTTAGTGATTTGAACTTTTTTCGCAGTTCCAAGCATTTCTAGGGTCACATTTTCCATTTTGATACCAAGATCTTCGGAAATAACCTGCCCTTGACATAAAATTGCCATGTCTTCGATCATCGCTTTACGGCGATCACCAAAGCCAGGTGCCTTAACAGCAGCAACTTTTAATCCACCACGTAGTTTGTTAACCACCAATGTTGCAAGGGCTTCGCCTTCAACATCTTCGGCAACAATCAATAATGGACGGCTTGATTGAACAACAGCTTCCAATACAGGCAACATGGCTTGTAGATTAGAAAGCTTTGATTCAACAAAAAGAATATATGGATTTTCAAGCTCACACGTCATTTTTTCGCTGTCTGTGATGAAGTATGGGGATAGGTATCCACGGTCAAACTGCATTCCTTCAACAACTTCTAATTCATTGTGAAGTGATTTTGCTTCTTCTACAGTGATAACACCTTCGTTACCCACTTTTTCCATTGCTTCGGCAAGCATTTCACCAATTTCTTTGTCGCCATTGGCTGAAATAGTACCAACTTGTTTGATCTCTTCATTGGTTTTAACGTCTTTTGCACGTTTCTTAAGATCTTCAACAACGGCTAAAACTGCGGCATCAATACCACGTTTTAAATCCATTGGGTTACGACCTGCAGAAACCGCTTTCATGCCTTCGCGAACGATTGCTTGCGCCAAAACAGTTGCGGTTGTTGTACCGTCACCCGCTTGGTCATTGGCTTTTGAAGCCACTTCGCGAATAAGTTGCGCGCCAATATTCTGACGTTTGTTTTTTAATTCGATTTCTTTGGCAACAGAAACACCATCTTTTGTTGTGCGCGGTGCACCAAAAGATTTTTCAATTACCACATTACGACCTTTTGGTCCCAATGTTACTTTTACAGCGTTGGCAATAATATCAACGCCTTTCATCATTTCATCACGAGCATCTTCGTGAAATCTTACATCTTTAGCTGACATAGTTTAATTCTCCTTTTAATAGAATTTTGTTAGCCCTCAGGCGTGTAAACACGCTACGGGCGGTATAAATAAATTTAATAAAATACTTAAATGCAGAGTGTTTATTGGTGGCTAGGCAAATGAGGCAAAGCGTATAATTTATACGTAAGCCGAATTTAACGACGCCAGCAATGAACAATCGAAATTTAAGCGGCGATAATTCCGATGATGTCTGATTCTTGCATCACCATTAATTCTTCACCATCGACTTGTACTTCTGTACCAGCCCATTTTGAAAAGATAACGCGGTCACCTTCTTTAACGGCTAAGGCGCGGATATCGCCATTATCGTTCACGTGGCCTGTACCCACGGCAACAATTTCGCCTTCCATTGGTTTTTCTTTGGCTGTATCGGGAATAATAATTCCACCAGCTGTTTTCGCTTCTTGCTCTATACGACGCAATAAAACGCGATCATGCAAAGGTTTAAATTTCATGTGTTTTTCCTTTTAAGTAATTGTTTTAAAACAATAAACTAATACCTCACCATGAGCATATTAGCACTCCTTTCTCAGGAGTGCTAAAGATATAGCACATCCATCTTTATATTTTCAAGGATTTAATAAAGGCAAATTTGTGATATTTTTTTATTAAACTCAGGTGCGCGTCAACGCACTAAGTTTTTTGGTGGCCTCAGGTGCGTAAACGTTCTTTGGCCTTATAAGTTTGATATTTGATATTACTTAGTTTGATAATTTATCAGACACAGCATATATAATTTTCTAGGTGGCAAAAAATACTATTTTAGTGGATATTATTGACATGAAAGATAAAATTCCTGTTAAGACCCTAACACCAGAGATTAGCCACATTATTGAAATGGCATGGTGTGACGAAACCACCTTTGATGTCATTGAATTTCAAACAGGTAAATCAGAGGAAGATGTTATAAAAATTATGCGTACTCATATGAAACCATCTAGTTTTAGAATGTGGCGAAAACGCGTTTCAGGGCGAAAATCCAAACATGAAGCGTTATAAAGACTGTTTTTAGTAAATTTTAATCATAATTTGGTATATTAAGATTATGAATGATTTTATATTAGAACTCCAAGGATATAAATTAACCACAGCGCAAATATATTATCGCCTGCCTGATCACCCCAGCGTTCTACAAGAATTTATTTGGCAACATTATGATTTAGCACCCAAATTTCCAAAATTATTTGGTTTCCTAAATTTTTGGGAGGATAAAATTGATGGCGCCTTGCATAGCGTTTATGTTGCACGAAAAGAACTCATTAAGCCCAGTAATAATAGATTTGTTGAATGTGATATTTTGTTGGATTAAATAAAAAATATTAAGATAATAATCATAAATATTTGAAAATTAGACCAAATAAATATTACTTATAGCGCCGTCCCTGGTGCGATTTTAACGCGTAAGCCGTCAAATTCTGGTTTCATTAAGATTTGACAGGATAAGCGAGAATTTTCTTCGACATCTATGGCTTCATCCAACATATCTTCTTCTTCATCGGTTTTTTCAACTAGCTTATTTTGCCATTCGGGGGCAACATAAACATGACAGGTGGCACAACAGCACGCCCCGCCACATTCGGCCTTTAATGGCAAACCTGCATCTTTTATTATTTCCATGATTCGCCATCCTTCCAGCGCATCAAGTTCATGTTCAACACCATCTTGATCGGTAACATAGATTTTTAGAATTTCTTCTATGTCTTTTTGCATTTAAAAATTTCCAATAAGGCGTAGGCAATACCTGCCGTAACCAAAAGATTTTTGAGCGTATCAAAAAGCACACGAATGAGAGATAAAATAATTTCTAAGGCGGGTGATGGATCCCCTTCCCCACCAGCTGTTAAAATAAGTCCCCCTAAAAATTGCATTAAAATAACGGGGGGAATAAAACAAACCAACCATAAAGCGATAAGCGAAAAATTAAACCGCATGGAATGGGAAATTTTAAGATATTTTTTAAAGGAAACACCCACTGATAAGGGAATATAAATCCACGTAAAACGAAACAGTAAAAACATTGCAATAATAACAAATAGAGCGAAAAGCCCAATCATAGGATCTGCATCTTCAGGGTTTATATCAAGTGGTAATATTTCAAATACAGTGGCAAAAAATCCAGCCATAAGGAAATTTACCCCTACAAAGGCGACAGTTCCGTTAATGATACCGTTACTGCGTTGTTTGATTTCAGCGCGATCATTGGATAAATCACCCGATGGCGTAAAAGGCCAGCGATGATTGGTCATAATCGTACGCGCCCAATGCGCCATAAGCCACCCTTCCGCAAAATAGGCAGGGATCATAAACAATGAAAGCCGCAAAATATCCCGTGGTTCCACATATAAAAGAGCCGCGTAATAACATAGGATTTTTATAACAATAGGAAAAAGTGATAGGCGCAAAAGATAAGCGCGCTCCTCCCATGTGCGTTGAAACGCGTATCCAACACATTCAATAATATCAAATTTTGTTATATTCTGAGCCACTTAAATTCCAATTTCCATGTGCCACTGCATTGGAATAATGGTCAAATTTATAGGCGTGGTAAAGTTATTATCTGATTTCCATTTTATAATGTCAGCTTTTATAGCATGTGTTAAATTTGGATGGGCATCGTTGATTTTTGCAGACATCTCGATAAAAATTTCAATTGGGTCAACATCTATTTTAATCTGCGCTGTATTGGCATATACCATTACTTCATTAATATTTGTATGATCTATGACAATCTTTTGAACCGCTTTAGATAATAATTTTATTGTGTCTTCTTGAATAACACAATCATCATAATCAATTTTAATTATCGGCATAAAGGTATTCTTTCTTTAATATATTTCATATCGAATATTTTAAGCGGCTTTACCATTAACACCAAGCTTTCCTTGCAAGCTGGTAGAGGATGTTGTGTATTGAAAGCGTAATTTTTTGTCCGGATACACATAGCGAAAGGCTTGCTGTGCCATTAATGCGCTTTCATGAAAGCCTGATAAAATTAATTTTAATTTCCCAGGATAATTATTAATATCACCAATGGAGAATATTCCTGCGGTTTGGGTTTCAAATTTTTCGGTATCAACGGGAATAAGATTGGCATCTAAATTTAATCCAAAATCGGCAATCGGCCCTAATTTCATCGTAAGACCATAAAAACATAGCAATGTATCACATTCAATTAGATACGCATCTGCCCCTTTGGGTTGAACCGTGACCGAATTCATATACCCGTTCATGCCATGAATTTCTTTAATATCAGCAACATGAAAAATCATTTTTTGTTCTTCAACTAATTTCATCATTTTACCAACACTATCGGGCGCGCCCCGAAAATCGGCACGACGATGTATAAGTGCGGTTGTATTGGCAATCGGTTGTAAATTGACCGTCCAATCAAGGGCAGAATCCCCCCACCCGCAATAAGTAGATTTTTATTCTTAAATTTATCCATTTGGCGAACAGAGTAAAAAACAGATGTGCCTTCAAATTCTTCCAAATTTGAAATATTTGGTTTTTTGGGCATAAATGACCCGCCGCCCGCGGCAATTACAATGACAGGGGCCTCCAATATTACATCATCATCAGTTTTTAATTCCCAATTACCGTTTTCTAATTTTTGTAACGCAACCGCCATTTGGTTTAGATGAAATACAGGATCAAAGGGCGCGATCTGCTTCATTAAATTATCGGTGAGTTCTTGCCCTGTAATAACGGGGAAAGCAGGAATATCATAGATTGGTTTTTCAGGATAAAGTTCGGCACATTGCCCACCAGGCTTATCCAAAATATCAACCAGATGTGCCTTCATATCCAGTAACCCAAGCTCAAACACTGCGAATAATCCTACGGGACCCGCGCCAATAATAATAACATCTGTTTTAAATTTTTTTTCTGTCTTTTCATTCATAGCAAGAGTATAAAACTGATAAGGAGTAACAATGTCAATATCACAAGTAAAAACTTCTCATAAATCTATTTCAAACTGGCTCTTTTTTGTGGCCTTTTTGGTTTTGGCTATGGCTGTTATTGGTGCCATCACGCGCCTTACGGAAAGTGGCTTAAGCATGGTGGAATGGCGCCCTTTAATCGGTGCGTTCCCTCCCCTTAACGAAGCGGAATGGCAGCGTGTTTTTGCCCTTTATCAAGAAAGCCCTGAATATCAAAAAAAGAATTTTGGGCTAACGCTTGATGAATTTAAACAAATCTTTTTTTGGGAGTGGTTTCACCGTTTTTGGGGGCGCCTAATCGGTGTAACCTATGCCCTTCCCTACGTTTATTTTTTAATAACCAAAAAAATACCTAAAGGTTTCAAACTCAAATTATTTTTAGGCCTTATTCTTGGCGGGCTGCAAGGGATAATGGGATGGTATATGGTAAAAAGTGGCCTTGTTGATCGCCCCAGCGTTAGCCATTTTCGTCTGGCTTCTCATTTAGGATTGGCTTTTATTATCTATGCTTATCTTCTATGGCTTGCCTTTAGCATTCGTAATTTTAAAGCAACGCAAGGAACATTTTGTCAAAAACGTCATGGATGGATTGCCTTTGCATCGCTTGGCATTACAATTATCTGGGGGGCTTATGTTGCAGGATTAGATGCGGGGCTGGTTTATAATACGTGGCCTAAGATGGGAATGCATTGGATTCCGCCAGAATTATCATCATTGACAAGTATATTTATTGATCCCGTTGCGGTTCAATTCACCCATCGGTGGCTCGCCATTATTGCTGCATTTTTCGTTTTGTCTTTTGCATGGCGGGTAAAAAGCATTGCATTGGCTGTTATGATTTTTATTCAAATTGGTTTGGGAATTGCGACCTTACTTACCCAAGTTCACATTCATATTGCGGCCACCCATCAATTTGGGGCGTTTATATTGGTGGGTTTAATGGTTTATCATATGCACCGATTAAGACGAGGTTGAATTTTGTGATAATATATTATTATAAAATTCAATATATTTTTGAACAGATTTTTCACGTGTAAATTCTTCTAAATATTTTTGATATCCATTATTGACTAATTTTAATTGCAAAACATTATCGTCTTTTAATTTTATGATCGCCTCTTTTAATTGATCTATATTATCACGTTCCACCATTAAGCAATCGACATTGTTTGTACAAAATTGTTTTGGCCCTTGTGCATCTGAAACAATAACAGGTGTTTTATTCGCCCAACTTTGAACAAAAACCGTTCCAAATGGCTCAAACCGAGAGGTAAATACACATATATCAGCCGCTTGTAATAATGCGGCACGATCATTGCGCCAGCCTAAAAATTTAACTCTATCTTTAATGTTCAAATCTTCGGCTTGTTTCTCAAGTGCATCTTTTAATGGTCCATCACCTGCGAGCCATAAATACACATCGGGTAAATCCACCAATGATTTTAAAGTAATGTCTAACGCCTTACTTTCATGCAAACGCGCAAGCGAAATTAAAACAGTTGCATCTTTAGGGGTATCCAAATCGGTACGTTTTACGGGTGTCACATCCTTTTCAGTTTCTGCAAAATTATTAAGTTGGCGAACTTTTTCATTCTCAATATTACTATCAAGAATATAGTTTTTAATATCGGGAGTTACAGCAGCAAAATAATCCATATTTTTAAAATATTTCAAATCATAATACCCCCCAAGCCGCGCAACAGTATAAAATCGTTTTGATGTTTTTACCGTGCGCCAATGTGGTGTTTTATGGGCGGCGCGGCTCATCCATGTTTGAACAATATCAGGTTCAAACTTCTTAATAATTTTTTTAATTCCCTTTTTTGTATAAATATCGGCAAATCCACCAAAAGGTAATGTATGAACAACAAGTCCTGCTTTTAATAATTGTGGAACACGATTTATGTTTTTTCGTGTAATTACTTCAATATCATGTCCAGCCTCATGCATGGCAATACACATATCAACAAACGCCGTTTCAGCACCGCCTGTTTTGCCGCCAGCCATTATTTGAATAATTTTCATTATCTTATATATCTATTAATCGCGTTAGTTATTGCGCTCTAATCTTTTGCGCACAACCTCTTCAGGGATCAAAATTGTTTGGAGCAAATCAACCAGTTGGTTTTCAGTTTTATTCATGCTTTTCATTAAAGATTGGCATGATTTTAAAGAGCTTACAGGTTTTTTTCTAATTTGATCTTCTGAAAAATCGAAGGCTTTATCATTTAATTTGGATACCATTTTAAAATCACTTACATGAAACGCTTCTTGTTGTTTTAATTCTTGATCTAGAAAATTACTGGCCTCTTTTAAGATTGGGTTTATTGCATTTTGCCATTCGTTAAAGCGTGTATTTATTTCTGTTTTAATTTCATTATTTTCTTTGGCACATGATTGAACAGCATTTTTGATGTCACGCTCAACCATTCGAACACTGCGAATAACATTGTATTTATTGCGCATCACAAAAAAGACTTCTTGGTTTTGTTCAGGCAAGGTTTCAATCATTGCATTTTCTGCCGCCATCCATTTTGTAATGGGGGTTTGATCATTTTGCTTTTCCTTGGCAAAAACGTTTATGGAATAAGCAAATACACATAATGTGAATAAAAGAAGAGTAATAAAAATACGCATGAGAAAATGTCCTTAATTTATTTTAACCATAGTCTTATCATGCTTTTACGGCAAAAAAAAGCCGCCGGATAGAAACCCGACGGCCAAAGGGACGAAAAAGTATATTTTACATATAAAAATTTATTAAATGCTACAAAAAATATATTACGGGGCACTGTAATTAATTTTTAAAAAGCATCAGGGGTTATAAATATCTAATACGCAAAAATAAAATTTGTAAAATATGACAGTAGAACCAAATAAAACAAATCTATACTCATTATGTTAAATAATAAATATTAACGCTATTTAAAGAATAGATTGAATTTTATCTATTCTTTACTGTGATTGAATTTCTTATCAAAAATTTAATCTACCAGACGGTTCCACCAGCCTTTTTTCTTTTTTGCAGGCTCTTTATTTACTGTTTCATATGATTTAGGTGCCTCTTTTTCTATAGAAGGCTTAACATCATTTGATATTTTTGTAGTATCAGACTTTGATTTTTTTGATACTGGCTTTTTTTGAGGCGCAGTATCGCTATCTTTTGATTTTTCAGAATCAGATTTTTTCTGTTTACCTGTATTTTGTTTTTTATCTGATACATCCTTTTTATCACTAAGAGTATTTTTCTTCGCCGCATTTTGTGTTTGATTAGACGGTGTTGTGTCGGATGTATTATTTTGAGTATCGCTATTTTCATTTTGTTGATTGCGATTATTTTTACGTCCACCACGACGACCACGACGGCGTGATTTTTTCTTAGGCTCCCCATTACTTGTCACCATTTTGAGGGTCATCATTGCCATGATGATGTTGGTTCTTTTGGTTGTTCTTTTGGTTATTGTTTTGCTTTTTCTTCTGTGGCTTTTCATGGGTCACTAATGGTGTTCCATCACGCCCTTTTATAATATCAAGGCGAAATTCTGATGGTTTTAAATCATCATCTGTACGAATATGAATACGAAAATCATACCGTTTTTCAATATCGGCTAACATACTGCGCTTGTTATTTAAAATATAAACAGCAACATTATTAGGTACATTTAAGGAAAGTTCAGCCACATTATTCTTAATCCCCTCTTCTTCCAAGGCACGCATGGCAGTAATAGCCGCAAAATCAAGCGTTTTAACCGTTCCAACCCCTTCACAATGTTCGCATTTTTGAAATTGAGCTTCCATTAAGCTTGGGTTTAAACGTTGACGGGAAAGCTCTAACAAACCAAAGGATGAGATTCGTCCCACTTGTATTCTGGCACGATCTGAAGATAAGGCATCGCGTAATCTATTTTCAACTTTTCGATTATTTCTGCGGTCTTCCATATCAATAAAATCAATAACAACCAAACCGCCCAAATCACGTAGGCGCAACTGGCGTGCAACTTCATCTGCGGATTCTAGATTGGTTTTTAAAGCCGTTTCTTCAATATGGCGTTCTTTTGTTGCGCGACCAGAGTTCACATCAATTGAGACCAATGCTTCGGTTGGATTGATCACTAAATATCCACCTGATTTCAAGGTAACGGAAATTTGCCCAATATCATTAATTTGTTTTTCAACATGGTAACGATGAAATAAAGGAACACGCTCATCTTTATATTCTTGAACCTTTTTCGCATGCGATGGAACAAGCATTTTCATAAAACTCTTTGCCGTTTTATGTCCTTTTTCACCACTTACCAAAACTTCGTCAATATCACGCGTATAAAGATCACGAATGGATCGTTTAATCAGATTGCCTTCTTCGTAAATACAAGAAGGCGCGGTTGAATTTAAGTGTGTCTTCACGAATAGTATTCCATAAACGAATAAGATAATCCAAATCACGTTTAATCTCAGCTTTCGTTCGTGAAACGCCAGCGGTTCTTAATATAACGGACATACCATCGGGTACTTCTAATTCTTTTAAAATTTCGCGCATCCGCTTGCGGTCTTTAAAATTACCAATTTTACGGCTAACGCCACCGCCACGCGGGCTATTCGGCATTAAAACACAATATCGACCCGGTAGGGAAAGATAGGATGTTACGGCTGCCCCTTTATTGCCGCGCTCCTCTTTCGATACTTGGATAAGGACAATTTGGCCGCGCTTTACAACTTCTTGAATTTTATATTTATGACGCAAATTAAATCGAAATGGCTTACCACTTTCATTATCCTCTGTAATTTCATCAGATTTTTGTTTTCGCATATTGGCATTTTTAGGTTTGCGGCCTCTATAACGGTTATTTTTACTACGCGATTTTTGATTTTTGTCTTCGCTTTGTTGACCACTTGTATCTTCAAGGGCATTTGCTTTTTCTAATGCAATGGCATCTAATTCCTCATCTGATAATTCTTCATCACTATTTAAAATCTGAGGCTGTACATCATTGTTATCGTCAGCATTCTCGTCATCATTTTTTGCTTTTTTACTATTGGTTTTTTTTGATTTTTTAGCCGCAGGCTTCTTTTTTGATGCTTTTTTTGCTTTTTTCTTTGCGGCTTCTTTTTTTAGATCTGTATCTTCATCATCGGCTGGTTTATCTGCACCACCCAATTCGACAATATCATCATCATCGTCCTCGTCATCTAATGTTTCAACAGTAGCTTCTTCCTCTAAATCACTATCATCAATATCAACAAGATCATCTTCGTCATTATAACCATTAACAGCATCTAATTTGGCAAGTTCTTCTTGTTGTGCAGCCAAGAGCGCTTCTCGGTCACTGACAGGAATACGGAAATAATCAGGATGGATTTCTGAAAAAGGTAAAAACCCGTGACGATTGCCACCATAATTTACGAAAGCCGCCTGTAATGATGGTTCGACCCTTGTTACTTTGGCTAGATAAACACTGCCTTTTAATTGTTTTCTAACAATACTTTCATAATCAAATTCTATTAAATCGTGTCCTTCAACAACGGCAACCCTTGTTTCTTCTTTATGGGTGGCGTCTATTAACATTTTTTTTGTCATAACTTTATCTCCGCGATACTGTTTTGGCGCATGCAAAATCAACATCATTTTGAAACGACAATCAAAATGAAGAAGGCAATGCGCCTTATTTATTTTTAAATCCGGTATAACAAGTTGGTTTTGTGATGAAATTCACGCGCCTTACAATGTTCAATTCACCATTTATTCAAAAATTTAAAAAGGATGTTTCCTTCTTATAATCTTTGGTATCTGGCGCCGGGAAACTTTTTCTTATTATTTGAAATATAAAAAAATTTCTTTCCATTGAAGCTAGCGAAACCGTATAAAAGTAAAGTAAATCAAATATTTATGCTAAAGCCACAATGTGTCGCAATCCAAAGTTTACTCCCAATATCGTAAACATACAAGTAAGAATATCATCTATAAATAAATAAAATTTAAATGGTCGTAATTAGGCCTTCGGCATGTCATATTTTGCATGCTATATTATCGAATATTACAAATATCATGAATAATTTTTGCCTATGTTCTTAAATTTAAAAAAAATAAACTTTTTATTGCTACTTTTTAGTATCTTGTTTTTTTCACATTCTGCGTTTGCCTTATCTATTGATAACGTTCGATTTGGAATACATCCAGAAAAAATTCGTACTGTGATTGAACTGAATCAACATGCTGACTATAAAGTTTTTGTACTTCCAAGGGATAAAAACAATCCGTATCGAATTGTGGCCGATCTTCCTTCTTTTAATTGGAATGCAGGTACGGTTGATCTGCCAAAAAATAAGGGTATTTTAAATGTTCGTACAGGAGATGCAGCGCCGAATATAATGCGTGTTGTAATTGATATCAAAAATCCTATTTTGATAAAGGAAGCTTTTATCCTTCCCGCTTCAGCAGGAAAGCCAACCCGATTGGTCATTGACAGCGTTACCGTTTCGCAAAATGAATTTGATACATCTGAAAAACAAATCATCGGTAATTTATCAATTCCTACAAAAGATTTAAATAGCATTATTGCCGAACAAAGCAATATCAAAGATAAAGAATCTAGCGGTTTTGATAAATTAAAAGAATCTATTGGTATTATTCCCAATAAAAAACCTGATTTTGTAAATAATAATGCAGGAACAATGATAAGCCCTCTTCGTCGTCCATTAATTGTTATTGATGCCGGTCATGGGGGTGCAGACCCTGGTGCAATTGCAGGCAATAATTCTCGTGAAAAAGATATTACGTTATCTGCTGCCAAAATTTTAAAGGAAAGATTGCTTGCCACAAATCGTTATCGTGTTGCCCTTACCCGTGATACAGATCGGTATATTAAACTTTATCAACGTGTTGCCATTGCCCGTGATAAGGAGGCTGATTTATTTATTTCCCTTCATGCTGATTCGATTGATAAATCAAATGTACGTGGTGCATCCATCTATACATTATCAAATAAAGCTTCAGATAAACAAACCGCACGATTGGCGGCGCGGGAAAATCAAGTGGACTTGATCGCAGGAGTAGATTTAAGCCATGAGGATAAAGAAGTCGCCAATATCCTGATTGACCTTGCCATGCGGGATACGATGAACCAATCAAAATTCTTTGCCAATACTGTTGTTAATACTATGAATGAATTTGGCGTTCAAACTTTAACCCGTCCCCATCGTTATGCTGGATTTGCTGTTTTAAAAGCACCTGATATTCCTTCCGTTTTAGTAGAAATGGGTTTTATGTCGAATAATAGTGAAGCAAAATTACTTGCGACAAATAATTATCAAGAAAAAATTGCTGATTCTTTAATTAATAGTTTGGATACTTACTTCTCAAAAGTAAGGAAAAACGCGCTTTAGCGGTTGGATACAAAACTTTAACATTAGTTCCATGATATTTTTTGATACAAAACCTTTGAAATACTTGATTATTTTTTGAAAAAAACTATTATCACATGGAACACTTCGTTGTATAAGAGTGTTAGGTTTCCAAAAGGGAAGCCGAAATGTTGAAAATGGCAGCTTCCCTGTCTTTAATTAAATAACCTTAAATTAGGTAGAAGGAAAATAAGATGAAAAAAATTATGTTAACAGCAATGGTGTTAGGCTCATCTGTAACTTTGGCTGCTTGTGCAGATAATCGTTACAACAATAACAATGATGATCTTACAAATGCTCCTTACGCTGAAGATCGTACAGTTGGTGCCGACAACAATGTTGTTCGTCGTCCAGTCGTACGCTCAGCTGAGCCAGTATTTGTTGACAGACAAATGAAATAATCTTTATTGATTATTATAAATTAAGAAAGATTGTCTGATAATTTTCAGGCAATCTTTTTTTATATCTCTATTTTATGAATTTTAATTTTTAATATATACTATTTTTAATGACAAAAAACTATTCCGATGTGGCTTTTCGTATCATTACGCTTCTTATCTCTATTGCTGCGGGATGGATCTTGTTTCCATTTACAGCGAACTTATTAATTTTTCTTGGGCTCTATCCCGAAAATGCATTGGATAATGATTTTGGCGTACAGATGATACAAAAATCAATTATTGTTTGGGCTGTTACAACATTGCTTAGTTTTTTATATTTATTTATAAAACACAAAATACGTTATTTCTTTTTGCTTTTGCCTGTTATCGTGCCTAGTTTATTTGGCCTGATTTATGCTCTAAGTGCCTAAATTTAAAAATCTAAAAACTCTAATCATTCAATGAAGAACGACGCAAACCTATATTTGTAAGCGTGGTTTCCATCTGACTGTCATGTGCGTAAACTTTTACACGCTCTTGTGATTGAGAAGGCTTTTGTGTTCTTGAAATTGGTCTTTGAATGGGCTTAACCGTATTGGCAAGCTCCTCTTGTGGTATTGATTGAGCTTTTTCTTCAGCTTTTCTTTGCGGATCAATTACAGCGAAGTTATTTGAATTTTGTGTTTGCGCTTCAAATTGTTGGCCTTGGCCTGTTATGGATACGGGATATCCACTATGGTTTTTAATGGCATTTCTTACAGCTTCCCAGTTGACCATATCTTTTTTAAGACCGGCTTTTTTATTAATAAGGGCAATATCACTTTTTGTAATTTCATAACTATTTAAAACGCCGTTTTCTTCAATCGCTTTTGCTTGATTTTGAGAAGGACTAACCTCGATATAAAGCTCGTCACCAATCCAGCCCACTTTTACAGGTTGATCAACAACAGTTACAGGCGTTCCAACAGGAACTTGCGGAAATAAAGTTTTAATATCTTCAGGATACATCCGCATACATCCACTGCTGACGCGGCGACCAATACCATAGGGTTTGTTTGTTCCATGTATTAAATAAGCAGGCCACCCTAAATATAAAGCATGTGTTCCCAATGGGTTTTCAGGCCCTGGTGGGACAGAAACGGGTAATGAGGGATCTTCTTCACGCATTCTTGGTGTGGGTCGCCATGTTGGACCATCTTTTTTACGAACAATTGTTGTTTTACCGATGGGTGTTTGCAATCCTTCGCGCCCAATACTAATAGGGTATGTTTGTGGTGGCTCACCCGGAGTTTTAAAATAATATACACGCATTTCGGCAAGGTTAATAACCAATCCTCTACGGTCTGCATCGGGTAGTAAATGTTGTTTGGGTAAAATAATTTTTGCGTTTTTACCAGGAATCCATGGATCAAGTGTAGGGTTTGCAGCACGCAATTCAACAAAACCAAGCCCGTTATTACGTGCCAAATGAATAAGCGTATCTTCAAATTCAGCATTATAAACAACAGTTTCACCAAAATAATCTTTAGCATAGGCCGCATTTGCACTTGATGATGGTAGTAAAACGATAAAGCTCAATGCGAGTAATAAAGATTTAAGAGATGGATTTATCATTTTACGAAACTTTCTGTTTAAAATTCTCTTCGACTTTGTCTATAAAAGCTGCCGTTGTCAAGAATTTCTGGTCTTTTCCAACCAAAAGCGCAAGGTCTTTGGTCATATATCCCTGCCTCACCGTATCAATACATGATTGTTCTAACGCAGTAGTAAAATCAATAAGAGGTTGGTTATCGTCAAATTTTCCACGATATTGTAACCCTTGCGTCCATGCAAAAATAGAGGCAATAGGATTGGTTGAGGTTTCATTTCCCTTTTGATGTTCGCGATAATGGCGGGTTACTGTACCGTGAGCGGCTTCTGCCTCCACCGTTTTACCATCAGGGGTCAACAATACCGAAGTCATTAATCCCAATGAGCCAAATCCTTGGGCAACAATATCGGATTGTACATCCCCATCATAATTTTTACACGCCCAAACAAATCCCCCTTTTGATTTTATGGCAAAGGCAACCATGTCATCAATCAAACGATGCTCATACCATAACTCTTTTTCTTCAAAAGCGGCTTTAAATTCATCATCATAAATTGTTTGGAAAATTTCCATAAATTTTCCATCATATTGTTTTAATATTGTATTTTTAGTCGAAAGATAAACAGGATAGCCGCGTTGCAAGCCATAATTGAAACATGCCCGCGCAAAGCCCATAATAAATTCATCTAAATTATACATTCCCATTGCCACGCCCGCACTGTCAAAATCAAATATATCCCAGCTTTGCGTATCGCTACCAGTCTTTAGGCTCGAACACCATTTTCAATTTTCCAGCGCTTGGTATTTTGATATCTGTTGCTTTATATTGATCGCCAAAGGCATGACGCCCAATCACCATTGGCTTTTCCCAAGTTGGAACATATTTTGGAATTGTATCAATGACAATTGGTTCCCGAAACACTGTACCGCCCAAAATATTACGAATTGTACCATTGGGGGAGCGCCACATTTTTTTAAGTTTAAATTCTTCAACCCGACCTTCATCAGGAGTGATGGTGGCGCATTTTACCCCTACGCCGTGCTTTTTTATTGCATTGGCGGCATCAATAGTAATTTGATCATTTGTATTATCGCGGTTTTGAACGGATAAATCATAATATTTGAGATCAATATCTAAATAAGGATGGATAAAACGATCTTTAATCATTTTCCAGATGATACGGGTCATTTCATCCCCATCCAGTTCTACAATCGGATTATCAACTTTAATTTTGTTCATATTGCTTTTGCCTCCCTAATCTGTTCGGATTAAAATATACAAAAGTTTCATGATGATTGATAGAGGTAAAGCTTAGTCCCCATGGTGGGAATAGTTACCCGATCGAGAATTTTTAGATGTTTTATTTGCGCTACGCAAAATATCAATTTTACCGCCCAGCTGCCGAATAAAGCTTTCTAATTTTTCACTACGGGCAGTTTCAATGACTTGGTTCTTGGGCGCAGGCGTTGTGGCGATGAATAGGACTGTATCTTGCCCTAAACGTCTTTTTTCGATTGTTATAAGCGGTGTTTTTCCTGCTTCCTCTCGAAAAGAAATATAATATTTCCCCTTATTTTCCAAAAAGGAGAAATCTTTAAAAAGACCTTTATAGACATTTTGGCTATAAAGTTGGAAAATTGAGCCAAATTCTTTGCGGGTATAACCAATTTTGGATGGATATGAGGGAGTGGTTGTCATTCTTGTTATTATACCTTATTTTACGCTAGAACTGTTAAAAATTATGCTTACAGTGTAAGGCATAAATAATTTTGAATAAGAATGGAATAAGATGGCTGATATTTTTCAAGAAGTTGATGAAGCAATACAAAAAGAAAAATTTGAAAAAATTTGGCACGATCATAAAGAAAAAATTGTTGCTGCAATCTTGGCTTTAATTATTGCAACGGGTGGTATCTCTTTTTATAAAAATTGGGATGAAAAACGCGATGGTGATGATACGGCAAGATTGCTTAATGTTTTGGGACCTGATATTACGGCTGAAAAAATCGGGGCTATATCCAACGATACACGCGGCGGTATTGCAACAATCGGTAATTTTTTAAGTGCAGGTCTACAATTAGAAGCAGGTAAAAATGTCGATGCCGTCAAAACATATGAATCCATAATTAGTGAAAATTACACTCCTGCCGCATTGGAAGATTTGGCCCGCGTTCTAAAATCACAATATAATGATGATATTCAAAGCAATTTGAACACGCTCAAACCTTTATTAGCCGATCAATCAAGCCCCTTTCATTGGCATGCGAAATTACAAGCCGCAACAATCGAGGCAGAGAATAATAATTTTGATACTGCAATCTCGCACCTTAAATCTTTTGAAGAAACTGATAAGGTTTCTGCTACGTTAAAGCAGCGTGCCGATGCCATGCTTCATGTTTATCAAATCAAGCAATCACAAAAAAAGAATGAAGAATTATGATACGTTTCTTTTATATCCTTCCTTTAATTTTAGCCTTGCATTTGGGCGGTTGTGCTTTTTTCTCTGACGAAGAAGAATCCCCCCCCCTTGAAGGGGAACGAATTTCAATTTTGGATTATCAAAATGATTTAACCCCCCTCTCTACTGCCCAAGATATTAATATTAAAATTAATTTGGCGGCGCCTAACACTGCATGGGAACAGGTGGGTAAAAATGCACAGCATGATATTGGAAATATAGAAAGTGCGCCTTTATCAAACCTTCAACAAATTTGGGAATCGGATATTGGTAAAGGGGGGTCAAACCGCCTTCCCTTAATTGTAAAACCAATTATGGGGAATGGAAAAGTTTACACTCTTGATATTAAATCAAATTTACGTGCCTTTCACGATCAAACAGGTAAATTAATTTGGGAAAAAAATATCCGCCCAAAAAATGAAGACGAAGCCGTTATCGCAGGGGGGCTTGCTTTTGATCAAAATGTGCTTTTCATCAGTGGTGGCTATAACGAAACGCTTGCTTTGAACGCCCAAAATGGTGAATTAATATGGCGATCTTCTATGGATGCAGGGTCACGCGCCGCACCATCAGTATATAATGGTCGGGTTTATATTAAGACACTGAATAATAATCTAATCGCCTTAGATGCCGCAAATGGTCAAGTTTTATGGAAATATGAAGGTGTGGGCGAAAGTACGGGATTATTAGGAACCGCCAGTCCCGCTGTTGATGATCAAATTGTGGTTGCGGCCTTTTCTTCGGGCGATCTTGTCGCCCTTCGTGTTGAAAATGGTAGTGTTGTTTGGAGTGATCGTTTAATCAATAGCCTACAATTAAATAGTCTTTCAACCTTGGCTGATATTCGTGCCCATCCTATTATCAAAGATGATGTTATTTATGCGATTAGTTATGGTGGCAAAATGGTGGCCATTGATAAACGAACGGGCACACGCCTATGGGCAAAAGATATCAGCAGTTCTGAAACACCATTATTAATTGACGATTATTTGTTTATCCTCAATGCTGATAATAAATTGGTCGCATTAGATAAAACCACAGGGAATAGTATATGGATCAAAAATATTCCCCAATATGAGAACCCTGAAAAACGTAAAAATCAAATATTTTGGTCTGGCCCTCTTATGATAAATAGCAAATTGGTTTTGGTTGGGACAAATGGCATTATTGCAATCTGTAACCCTCAAAATGGTGATTTGATACAGCAATTAAACACTAAAAAAAGTATGAGCCTATCCCCTATTATTGCCAATGGGATTATTTATATTGTATCTACCGATGGAAGCTTGCTTGCCTATCGCTAACACTCTATAAATCCAAGTAAATTGCATTGTCATTTTTAAATAGGCAATGCGTTAAGGATAAAAATATGACATTCACAATTGCAATTGTTGGGCGCCCCAATGTTGGTAAATCAACATTGTTCAACCGCCTAGCCAAAAAGCAACTGGCTATTGTTGATGATACGCCTGGCGTTACGCGTGATTGGCGGGAGGCAGAAGGGTATCTGCTCGATAAAAAAATACGCATTATTGATACCGCAGGATTAGAAGAATCTTTTGATGATTCTATCGAAGGGCGTATGCGTCGCCAAACCGAAGATGGATTGGCCCAAGCTGACGCGGTTTTATTTTTGATTGATGGGCGTGCAGGCGTCACCCCAACGGATGAGCATTTTGCAAATTGGCTGCGGAAACAAAAAAATTTAGAAGGCAAAAAGAAACCTATTATTCTAGCTGTCAATAAATGTGAAAGTGATGCCGCTGTTGCCACTGCGATGGGGGAGGCTTATTCGCTTGGCTTTGGTCAACCTATACCTGTGTCCTCGGCGCATGGGTATGGTATTGAAGATTTATATCACGCGTTTGAACCTTATTTTATCGACGACAAAAATGTAGAAACCCTTATAAGACCTCAAATCATAGATGAAGATAAAATAGATGATTTGGAAGGGAAAACCGATTTTGACTTTGCCACGATTGAAATTGAAGATGATGAAGAAAAGGCGGTGAAAGTTGCCATAGTTGGTCGCCCTAATGTAGGAAAATCAACACTTATCAATGCTCTTTTAAATGAACATCGTGTTATGACAGGGCCAGAGGCAGGAATAACCCGTGATGCTATTTCTATCGACTGGGAATTTAATGATCGGAAAATCCGCCTTGTCGATACCGCAGGAATGCGCCGTAAATCAAATATAAGCAATAAGATCGAAAAAATGTCTGTTGACGATTCTTTACGCGCCATTCGCCTTGCTCAAGTTGTTATTTTGGTTATTGAAACCGAAAATATTTTAGACAAGCAAGATATTCAAATTGCCGATCATATATTGAAAGAAGGCCGCGCTTTGGTTTTAGCCGTTAATAAATGGGATTTGGTCAAAGGGGATGAGGCAAAAAAAGAAACCATTGATTTTATTAAATATCGCCTGCAAACCTCCCTTGCCCAAGTACGCCATATTCCATCGGTTAGTATTTCTGCACTTCATAATAAAAATCTTGGATTTTTAATGCAAAGCGTTTTGGATATTTTTGAAATTTGGAACAAACGCGTTTCTACGAGTAAAATGAATAAATGGCTATCCGCAAAAGAAAGCCAAAACCCTGCCCCTTTATATGAAGGACGATCAAACCGATTAAAATATATAACGCAGATTAATATTCGCCCCCCAACATTCACTGTTTGGGTGTCCCGCCCCAAAGATTTACCAGATAGTTATAAGCGATATTTAATGAACGGTATTCGTGAGGATTTTGATCTTAAAGGCATACCTATTCGTTTATTGGTCCGCACCAGTAAAAACCCCTATAGTTAATATTAAAGGAAAACCATGGAACAGCTTAGCTTAGAAAATCTTGATATTGCGCGTGCAACTGATTTAATTATTCAATATGGATTTAGTGTTATTGGTGCCATTCTAATCTTAATTGGTGGTTGGATTATTGGCGGATGGGTTAGCCGCCGCATTAAGAATATGGAAAAATTAGATAATACCATCTCCTCATTTTTAGGTGGGTTTGCAAAATATGTTGTTTTTGCTGTTTCTATCATTGCCGTGCTGGGGCAATTTGGTGTGCAAACCGCCAGTTTGCTTGCCGTACTTGGTGCAGCTGGTTTAGCCATAGGATTGGCATTACAAGGTACATTAAGCAATATTGCTGCGGGCACAATGATTTTAATCCTGCGTCCTTTTAATCTTGGTGATTATATAGAATTTGATGGGACAGGGGGAACAGTAATTTCTTTAGGCTTATTTGGAACAGAATTAAATACAGCCGATAATAAGTATGTTTTTGCCCCGAATAGCCAAGTGTGGGGTACAGAAATCACCAATTATTCACGCAACCTTGAACGTCGCCAAGATTTAACGATTGGCATTAGCTATGATAGTGATATTGAAAAAGCATTTAAAGTAATTAAAGATGTTGTTGATAAAGAAAGGCGTTTAGACAGAAGTGAAGGGCGTGAACCAATTATTGTAGTTGATGCATTAGGCGGATCTTCCGTAGATATTAAGTTACGTATTTGGACACCAAATGCCGATTACTTTACCGTTCAATGGGATTTGACAAAAAACATCAAAGAAGCATTAGATGCCAACAATATCGGTATTCCATTCCCAACCCGCACATTGGAATTTTCTAATCCAGAAATATTTAGAAATACGTAATTTTTAAAATATAGCAGGCTATAAATAACGATCTATAAATTAAAAAAAGCCCCAATAAAAATGGAGCTTTTTAAAATAAATTCTTTTTAACAAAACTAAATTATTTTTTAATTTTGGAGGCTGCCTCAATTGCGGCATTACGGCGTTCGGCTTTTTTACCTTCTTTTTTATTCGGGTTTTCTTTTACTTCAATAATATCAATTTTACCGCCCGCTTTTTCAACTGCTTCGGTTGCTGATTTTGTCGCTTTTGCAACGTTCAAAGTAACTTTTGATTTTAGATCACCATTACCAAGAATTTTAACGCCATCTTTTTTACGATTAATAATTTTTGCTTTTAATAAAGTGTCCTGATCAATTGTTTTTGAAGCATCAATTTGTTTAGAATCGATTGCTTGTTGTAAACGCGCAAGAGAAACTGTTTCATATTTTTTTGCAAAATTATTGGTAAATCCACGTTTTGGTAGTCGTTGGTACAAGGGCATTTGCCCCCCTTCAAAACCATTAATTGCAACACCAGAACGTGCTTTTTGTCCTTTTTGACCAACGCCACAGGTTTTACCTTTACCAGATCCAATACCGCGTCCAACGCGTTTTGAATTTTGGCGAGAGCCTTGTTTTGGTTGTAAATCGTTAAGTTTCATAACTTTATTCCTTATAATAAATTCTTTTATGCTGCGTCTTCAATTTTAACCAAATGGCTAACTTTGCGGATCATACCACGTACACTTGATGTATCTTCCAATGTTTTACTACGGCCAATTTTGTTTAACCCTAAACCAACCAATGTTTGACGTTGTGTTTTATCACGACCAATAGGTGAACCTGTTTGCGTTACCGTTACAGTTGTACCAGATTTTTTTTCTACCTTAGAAGCAGTCGTTTTCGTTGATGCTTTTTTTGCAGTCGTTTTTTGAGCAGGAGCTTTTTTTGCTGCTGCTTTTTTAGCTGGTGCTTTTTTCTTTTCTTCAGTCATTATCTTAATTTCCTATTTTTATCTCACCCATGACATAAATAATTATAGCATTTGGGTTAAAATCTTTATCCTTACGCAGTTTCTTCAGCCGTTGCAGTTTTGCTTTTTGCACCTTCGCGTCCTGCAATAATATCCCCTATTTTTTTACCGCGGCGCGATGCAATTTGACGGGGGCTTTCCATTTTCTTTAATGCTTCTAATGTTGCATCAACCATGTTGTATGGATTAGATGAACCAACAGCTTTGGCCACCACATCTTGAACACCTAGACAGTCAAAGACTGCACGCATGGGGCCGCCAGCAATAACACCCGTACCAGAAGGTGCAGAACGCATAATTACTTTACCAGCACCGGAGCGGGCGCTTATATCATGGTGAATTGTACGGCCTTCACGAAGGGGTACACGAATCATTTTCTTCTTCGCTTGCTCTGTTGCTTTACGAATTGCTTCGGGCACTTCTTTTGCTTTGCCGTGACCAGAACCAACCTGACCTTTACCATCGCCAACAACAACCAATGCCGCAAAACCGAAACGACGTCCGCCTTTTACAACTTTTGCAACACGATTTACAGCAACGAGTTTTTCGTGAAATTCTGATTCTTCGCGCTCTTCGCGTTTAAATTTTGTGTCTGATGGGTTTGCCATTTTTGATATGCTCCAATAAATTAATTCTTTAAAATTCAAGTCCACCTTCACGGGCACCATCCGCGAGGGCTTTGATACGACCATGATAAACAAAACCACCACGATCAAACTGTACTTTTTTAACGCCTGCTTTTTTCGCACGTTCGGCAACCAATTTACCAATTTGCGCCGCAGCATCAACGCTATGGCCTGCTTTAACTTTGCTATCTTTTTCAATGGTAGATGCAGAAGCCAAAGTTACCCCTTTAATATCATCAATTACTTGCGCATAAATTCCTTTATTTGTGCGATGCACTGACAAGCGAGGGCGAATAGCACGCGTAGCATTACGTTCAATATTCACACGTCTCAATTTAGAACGCGTTCCCATTTTGCGACGATTAAATGGTGTATTTCTTTTAGCAGTCATCTTCTTATTCCTTATTTTTAAAGCATAAAAATTATTATTAATTTCATCAGCTTTTAAAAAGTTTAATTATTTCTTCTTACCTTCTTTACGCATGACATATTCATCATTGTAACGAATACCTTTACCTTTATAAGGCTCGGGCGGTTTAAAACCACGAATTTTTGCGGCAACCTGACCTACAAGTTGTTTGTCAATTCCTGAAACTGTAATTTTTGTTTGGTCATCAACACTTACAGTAACACCTTGAGGAATGTCATAGCGTACCTCATGTGAAAAACCAAGCTGCATGATAATTGTATTGCCTTGCATTTGTGCACGAAGACCAACTCCATGAATTTCAAGTTTTTTTGAATATCCTTCGGTCACGCCAATAACCATATTATTAACCAAAGTACGCATTGTTGGCCAAAGTTTTTTAGCATTTAACGACTTTGAACGCGCTGCTAAAACAATAACGCCATTTTCATTTTTGATAGAAACATCATCATGCACACGCATATTTAATTCGCCCTTTGCCCCTTTGGCTTTTACATCTTGGCCATTTAAATCCAAGGTCACGCCATCAGGTATAGTAATAGGCTGTTTTCCAATTCTAGACATTCTTTTTTCCTCTTTTGTTTAAGCCTGTAATTCCGATATTTTGCGGTTCAGGTTTAAATATTCTTTCTTTATTTTTAATATACTTGGAAAAGAACTTCACCACCTACATTTTCATTGCGTGCCTTGTAATCAGGCATCACGCCGCGTGGTGTTGAAATAATCTTCACGCCCAAACCATTATGGAAGGGTTGTAAATCAGCAATTTTAGAATATACACGACGACCAGGTTTTGAAACACGTTTAATCTCACGAATAACAGGCTGACCTTCATCATATTTTAATTCAATATCAATTGATTTTTTATTGTTTTCACCATCAACAATATTGAATCCACGAATATAACCTTCATCCGCTAAAACCGCACAAACAGACTCGCGCACACCAGAATGGGGGCAAGATGTCACGGTCAAACTGGCGCGTTGTGCATTACGGATACGGGTTAACATATCTCCTAAAGGGTCACTCATTGACATTGTTTTATTCCTTCTTTTTAACTTAAATCCCGAAATTAAATTGCGGGTTTAATAAACTTTTCTTTAAAATTATTACCAACTGGCTTTTGTAACACCAGGCAATTCACCACGCGATGCCAAATCACGAATAGCAATACGTGACAATTGAAATTTACGATGAACACCACGGGGGCGCCCTGTTAAAGCACAACGGTTTTTAATACGTGTTTTTGCAGAATTTACAGGCAATTCAGACAATGCCAACACTGCCGCAAAACGGTCTTCCATATTGGTTTCTTTGTTCTTAATAATTGCCTTTAATTCCGCACGCTTTGCAGCATGTTTTGCTGTCAATTTACGACGTTTTAAATTTTTTTGTACTGCACTTACTTTTGCCATAGGGTTTTCCTTTTAATCCTTATTTTTATCTTGAAAAGGCATATCAAATGCACGAAGTAGCTCTTTGGCTTCTTCAGTATTTGTTGCCGTTGTACAAATAATAATATCCATTCCACGAATTTTATCGACTTTATCATACTCAATTTCAGGGAAGATAATATGTTCTTTGATACCCATGGCATAGTTACCACCTTTATCAAAACTTTTATCATTAATCCCACGAAAGTCACGAACACGTGGTAAAGCAATCGTCACAAGACGATCTAAAAATTCATACATTTGTGCGCCACGCAATGTGACTTTACATCCAATATCCATGCCTTCACGCACTTTAAAAGAAGCATTAGATTTTTTAGCTTTGGTAATTACTGGTTTTTGACCTGCAATTAACGCCAAATCATTAGCCGCATTATCAACCGCTTTACGATCTGTGGTTGCTTCGGTAACGCCCATATTAATAACAATTTTTTCAAGCTTAGGAATTTGCATTTCATTTTTAAATGAAAATTTTTCCTGCAAGTTTTTACGAATTTCTTTTTCGTAACGTTGCTTAAAACGAGGCTGTTCTTTTTTTGCCGCTGCACTCATAATCTTATCCTTTTTGTTTCAATCCCATCCATTCTTTTTATAAAGATAGGTTTAAAATACTTCCTTTAATTACTAATTGTTTCGCCCGATGCTCTTGCAATACGGGTTTTATTGCCGTCTTTATCAATATTATATCCAACACGTGTTGGCTTATCCGTTTTTGGATCTGCCAAAGACACGTTAGAAATATGAATTGATAATTCTTTTTCTTGAATACCACCCGGTGCAAATTGTGTTGGTTTTTGATGCTTTTTCGCAACATTCACCCCTTGCACAAGAACACGAGATTTAGCAGGGAAAGTTTTTAAAACTTCGCCTTTCTTGCCTTTATCTTTACCTGTATTGACGATAACTGTATCGCCTTTTTTAATTTTTAATTTTGCAGTTGTCATTTTATAAAACCTCTCCAGCGAGTGATATAATTTTCATGTAGCCTTTACCGCGTAATTCACGAGTAACAGGGCCAAAAATACGTGTTCCAACAGGTTCACCATTTGCGCTAATCAAAACACAAGCATTTGTATCAAAACGAATTTTTTCACCATTATGACGGTTTAAGCCATGTCGTGAGCGAACAATAACGGCCTTATGAACAGTACCCTTTTTAACACGCCCCCGTGGAATAGCTTCTTTTACGGAGACAACAACAACATCACCAATATTGGCGGTGCGGCGGTGTGAGCCTCCTAAAACTTTAATACATTCAACACGGCGGGCGCCTGAATTGTCTGCTACTTCCATATTTGATTGCATCTGTATCATGGCAAATCTCTACTTCTTTTTTTCTTTGTTTAACTACTTATCGTTTAATTATTTATCAGCTTTTTTAGCGGCAGTTTTCTTCTCTGCTGTTTTCTTCGTTGCAGATTTCTTTGTTGCCGTTTTTTTCGCCGCTGCTTTTTTCGTTACTGTCTTTTGTGTATCTGTTTTTTTCTCTACTTTTGAATCAGCTTCTTTTACCTTGGTTTTTGTTTCCGTTTTTTTATCAGCTTTTTTAGAAGCAGCCTTTTTTGCGGAAGATGTTTTTGCATCTGCCTTTTTCTTTTGCGCTGCTAAATCTCTATCAAGAGGTGTTTTTGATCGTGGAGATTCTTTACCATCTACCAAAACAGTCCAGCTTTTACGCTTTGAAATAGGGGCACATTCAATAATTTGAACCATATCACCTTCTTTAACAACGTTATTTTCATCATGCGCGGAATATTTGGATGAGCGTTTAATGTATTTTTTATATTTTGGATGCATAAAGCGACGTTCAACGGAAACAGTAATTGTTTTATCCATTTTGTCACTAACGACTTTACCTTCTAATACACGACGGGGCATGTTCTTCTCCTAAATCCTAAAATCTTTATGCAGCTTTTGACTGCTGGTTCATTGCTGTTTTAATGCGGGCAATATCACGACGAATTTTACGCATTTTTGATGCATCTTCTAATTGACCACCAGAAAGTTGAAAGCGCAGATTAAACTGTTCTTTTCTTTTATCCATGATCATTTTTTTAAGCTCGTCCGCAGACTTCCCTTTTAATTCTTCAGCTTTTATCATCTCACTCATTCCTTATTAAATCCCAAATTTGGATAAATCCAACTTGGTCCTTTTATTCGCCAACTCTTGTTACAAACTTTGTTTCAATTGGCAATTTTGCCGCTGCTAATTCTAATGCTTCACGAGCCAAAGTTGTTTCAACACCATCTAGCTCAAACATAATACGTCCTGGTTTTACGCGACATGCCCAATATTCAACAGATCCTTTACCTTTACCTTGACGTACTTCCAAAGGTTTTTTGGATACAGGCACATCAGGGAAAATACGAATAAATACTTTACCTTGGCGTCGAATATGGCGCGTAATCGCACGACGCGCGGCTTCAATCTGACGCGCTGTAATACGATTAGGGCTCATCGCTTTCAAACCACATGAACCAAAGTTCAATGTTGTGCCGCCCTTGGCATTTCCATGAATACGACCCTTGTGGGCTTTTCTAAATTTTGTCTTCTTTGGCGATAACATCTTCTTATACCATTTTCTGTTTTAATTCAATAATTATGTTAATTTCTTAACGCTTTAAGTTTTACCCTCTTTTCGGGGCTCCACCTTGCTCATCTTGCATTTTCTTGTCACGTGCCATGGGATCGTGAGTCATCACATCACCCTTGTAAAGCCAAACTTTAACTCCAATAATACCGTATGTTGTTAAAGCTTCGGCAAAGCCATAATCCATATCAGCACGTAAAGTATGTAACGGAACACGACCTTCACGATACCATTCGGTACGCGCAATATCTGCGCCCCCTAAACGACCTGCAACATTTAAACGAATACCCAAACCACCCATGCGAAGTGCACTTTGAACTGCACGTTTCATAGCACGGCGGAAAGAAACACGACGTTCAAGCTGTTGACAAACACCTTCTGCAACCAATTGTGCATCCAATTCAGGTTTACGAATTTCTACAATATTCAATGCAACATCACTGCCTGCACGTTTTGATAATTCTTTACGCAAGGTTTCAATATCTGCGCCTTTTTTACCAATAATTACACCAGGGCGTGCTGTATAAACAGTAACACGCGTATTTTTTGCAGCACGTTCAATAACAACTTTGGATATACCCGCTGCTTTCAACTTTTCTTGAACATACTTACGCAATTCAAGATCTTGAATAAGCTTTTCAGCATAGTTTTTATCATCGAACCAACGTGAGTCCCATGTACGGTTTATACCGACGCGTATTCCAATTGGATTAACCTTTTGACCCATTTTCAAATGCTCCTTAAATTCCTAGTTATCGCTTCCGCGATTTGTTTTTTGTTTGGGATCAATTTGATCCTTTGCGTTTGTATGTGCAGGCTCATTACTCTGAGGTTTTTCTGCAGCCGGCTTTTTCTCAGCTGTTTTATTCGGTGTTGGCTTATCTTTTTTCGCCGTAGCGGGTGATTTTTTAGCCGCTGTTTTTTTAGCCGTTTTCTTTGCTGGTGTATTCTTTTCAGCTGCTGGCTTATTATCGGATTTTGTATCCGCTTTTTTTAGCGCTGCTTTTGTAACATCAATTTTTTTAGCTTTTGGAGCAGCTGCATCATCACGTTCACGCACAATAATTGTCATACGTGCAAAAGGTTTTAAAATTCTTGCGGCACGGCCACGAGCACGGGCGCGAAAACGTTTCATAGTAATTGATTTACCAGTGTAAGCTTCGGCAACATATAGACGATCAACATCCAAACCGTGATTATTTTCGGCATTGGCGATCGCACTTTGTAAAACTTTACGCACATCTTGTGCAACACGGCGTGGTGAAAATTCTAAATCAACAAGCGCACGACCTGCATTTTTGCCACGAATAGTTGCAGCAACAAGGTCAAGCTTTTGTGGTGACGTTTTGATATATTTCGCCATTGCCATCGCCTCATTAGCGGCTGTTCTACTTTTATTAGCACTTTGTCCCATTTTAAATCCTTTGCCTTATGCGGATAACCCCGCTACGGCCTCGTTAAATTAATCTTATTACTTCTTTTTATCTGCTTGATGACCTGTATAGGTACGGGTCGGCGCAAACTCACCCATTTTATGACCAATCATATTATCTGTTACCAATACAGGAATAAATTTATTCCCATTATGAACACCAAAAGTGATACCCACCATTTGAGGCAAAATTGTTGAACGTCGTGACCAAGTTTTTACAACGCCTTTTATTGTGCCTTCACGATGTTGTTCAACCTTTTTCAAAAGGTGACGATCAACAAATGGGCCTTTCCAAATACTACGTGACATATTTTAATTCCTTACTTCTTCTTACGACGACGGATAATAAATTTATCAGTCGATTTGTTTTTACGTGTTTTATATCCTTTTGTCGGTACACCAGAAAATGATACGGGATGACGACCACCAGATGTACGGCCTTCACCACCACCATGGGGGTGGTCAACTGGGTTCATCACAACACCACGAACGGTTGGGCGAACACCCATCCAACGTTTACGTCCCGCTTTACCCAAATTTGTATTCATATGATCAGGGTTTGAAACCGCGCCGATTGAAGCGATACATTCCTGACGCACGCGGCGTAATTCACCCGATGCCAATTTCACTTGCGCATAACCTTGATCACGAGCAACAAGCTGCGCATATGTACCAGCAGAGCGACACATTTGACCACCTTTACCTGGTTTTAATTCAAGGTTATGAATAATTGTTCCAACGGGCATCCCCTTTAAAGGCATAGCATTACCAGGTTTGATGTCCACCTTTTCACCAGCAATGATCTTATCGCCAACTGCCAAACGCTGAGGCGCAAGAATGTAAGCTTTTTCACCATCTGTATATTCAACCAAAGCGATAAAAGCCGTACGATTTGGATCATACTCCAAACGCAACACGGTTGCTTCCATATCAAATTTGTTGCGTTTCCAATCAATCACACGATATTTTTGTTTGTGACCACCGCCTTTATGACGACATGTAATACGTCCTGTATTATTACGTCCACCATTCTTTTTCTTCCCTTCAAGAAGCGTCTTTTCAGGTGCGCCTTTGTGAAGATCAGAACGATCAACTGTAACCAAGGCTCTTAAGCCTGCGGAACGGGGTTTATATTTTTTTAGTGCCATTTTCTTACCTTCTTATGCTCATTATCGGCGATGCCGCCATAGTTATACTTTTTTATTTTTATAATCCGTTTGCAAAATCAATTGTTTGGCCTTCTTTCAAAGAGACAATTGCTTTTTTCTGATCGCCACGAAATGCTTTAATCCCTTTAAAGCGTTTTGTTTTTCCTTTTTGAACCAAAGTATTAACACCCGTAACATCAACTTTAAATAAAGTTTCAACAGCGGCTTTGATGCGTGGTTTTGTTGCATCCAAAGGAACTTTGAAAGTTACCTGACCAAATGCAGAACCATTTGTTGATTTTTCTGTTACAACAGGTGTACGGATAATTTCGTACATCCACTCTGCAACTTCAACTTTTTCTTTTTTCTTAGCAGCCATTGTTCTTAATCCTTCAATCTGTCAGTCAAATCACTCACCGCATCTTTGGTTAAAACCAAAGTGTCGCGACGCATGATGTCATACACATTTGCCCCTTGTGATGGCAATACATCAATCAATGGAATATTGGCACATCCACGGGCAAAATTATTGTCTAATTCTTTACCACCAACAATAACAGCAGAAGAAACACCCATTTTCGTCATTGCAGCAGCCATATTTTTTGTTTTGTGATCTTTTGCTTTTGCATCATCAAGGATAATTAATTTCCCTTCTTTTGCCTTTGCAGAAAGAGCCGATTTCATCGCCATTTGACGAATACGTTTTGGCAATTGTGTGGCATGAGAACGAACGCGAGGGCCATGAACAACACCACCACCACGGTCAATATTACGTTTTAAATCACCCGCACGCGCGCGTCCCGTCCCTTTTTGAGCATGTGGCTTTTTACCTGTACCAGATACCTCATGACGCTCTTTGGCTTTGTGTGTTCCAGCGCGGCGTTTATCTTGTTGATAAACAACCATCTGATGAATAACATCGGGGCGTACTTCGATACCGAAGACAGATTTATCAAGAGTGATATCTCCTGCCGCTTTGTTTTCAATATTTACAACTTGCATTTTCATTATCTTAATCCTGTTGCTTTAACTCTTATTCTTCTTCACTTGAAGCTTTTGCAGGAGCTTCTTCTTTAGGCGCGTCGTTTGAAACAGATTCAAGTGCCGCTAAAGGTTTGGGCGTATCATCTGGTGCTTTACGTTTAATAGCATCTGTAATCATAACCCAACCTGATCTTGGACCAGGTACAGACCCTTTAACAAGGATTAGATTATCTTCCAAATCTACACCTGCAATCTCAAGGTTTTGTGTTGTTACACGTTTATTACCCATTTGACCAGCCATTTTTTTACCTTTGAAAACCTTACCAGGATCTTGACATTGACCGGTTGATCCAAGCGCACGGTGAGAAACAGATACACCATGAGTTGCACGCATTCCACCAAAATTGTGACGCTTAATTCCCCCTTGGAAACCTTTACCTTTTGAAGTGGCACAAACATCAACTTTTTGACCTGTTACAAAATGCTCTGCACTTGCCATTGTGCCAATTTCAGGGAGGTTATTTTCAGACACACGAAATTCGACAACTTTTTTCTTAGGTTCGACCTTTGCATTGGCATAAACATTACGCATTGCTTTTGAAGTACGGTTTATCTTTGCTTTACCCGCGCCAATTTGAACAGCAGTGTAGCCGTTTTGATCCATTGTACGCGTCCCTACAACTTGCGTATCATCAAGACGTAGTACGGTCACAGGAACCTGACGTCCATCTTCGGTGAAGATACGTGTCATTCCCTCTTTTTTTGCTAGTAAACCAGTTCTCATTTTTCTTTTCCTTATCAGAGGAGGACTTTATTGCCCTCATACATAGTTAAATTTATTTGCCATAGCGGACTTGCCCGCCTTGAGGCTTTTTAAAAATTATGCAGCCATTTGACCAACTTTAATTTCAATATCAACCCCTGCCGCCAAATCAAGCTTCATCAACGCATCAACCGTTTGCGGTGTTGGGTCAATAATATCTAACACTCGCTTATGGGTACGCATTTCAAAATGCTCCATCGAGTTTTTATTCACGTGCGGTGATTGCAAAACCGTAAAACGTTCTTTACGCGTTGGTAGTGGAATAGGTCCACGAACCGCTGCGCCTGTACGTTTTGCCGTGTTGACAATCTCATCAGTTGATCCATCCAAAATACGATGATCAAATGCCTTGAGGCGAATTCTAATTGTTTGTGCATCCATAATTTTATTCTCTCTTTTAACCTGCTAGTTTTTCTTTTACTTCGTCGGCAATCTGTTGTGGTACAGGCTCGTAACGGTCAAAAACCATGGAGAACTGCGCCCGTCCAGAAGACATTGAACGAAGAGGATTAATATAACCAAACATATTCGATAACGGAACAGAGGCTGTAATTACTTTTGCATTACCGCGATCTGTCATTTCATTTACCTGTCCACGACGAGAGTTTAAATCACCAATAATATCACCCATATATTCTTCGGGTGTGATCACTTCCACTTTCATCATAGGCTCAAGCAATTGAGGTCCCGCTTTTTGCATCGCTTCTTTAAATCCTGCACGACCTGCAATTTCAAAGGCAAGCGCGGATGAGTCAACATCGTGATAAGCCCCATCGAACAATTCAACTTCGATATTAATAACAGGGAAGCCTGCAATAATACCTGTATCTTTGGCCATCACCATACCTTTTTCAAAACCTGGAATATATTCTTTTGGAATAGACCCCCCAACGATTTTGTTAATGAAGTTATAATCTAGGATTTCACCTTCATCGTTCGCAACAGCAGGACGCATTTTAAACTGCGCGCGTGCAAATTGACCCGAACCACCAGATTGTTTCTTATGCGTATAATCAATTTCAGCTTCACGTGTAATTGTTTCACGATAAGCCACCTGTGGCGCACCAATATTGGCTTCTACTTTAAATTCGCGCTTCATACGATCAACAAGAATATCCAAGTGAAGTTCACCCATACCAGCAATAATCGTTTGACCAGATTCATGATCAACTTTTACGCGGAATGAAGGATCTTCTGCTGCCAAACGTTGTAACGCAGTCGACATTTTTTCTTGGTCAGCTTTTGTTTTTGGCTCAACCGCAATTTCAATAACAGGCTCAGGAAATTCCATACGCTCAAGAACAACTTGATTGTTTGCATCACATAGTGTGTCACCCGTTGTGGTATCTTTCATCCCAACAAATGCAATAATATCACCTGCAAATGCTTCGCTAATTTCTTCACGGTTATTTGAGTGCATAAGCAACATACGACCCACACGCTCACGTTTTCCTTTGACAGAATTTTGAACGTAAGAACCTGATTCAATTTTACCAGAATAAATACGCGCAAATGTTAACGATCCAACAAATGGGTCATTCATAATTTTAAACGCTAAGGCAGAAAAGGGTGCATCATCTTTAGGTTCGCGGTTTTCAGGCTCATCAGAATCAACCTTAACCCCTTTTGTAACACCGATATCAATAGGTGATGGAAGATATTCAACAACAGCATCAAGCAAAGGTTGAACACCTTTATTCTTAAAGGCAGACCCACAAAGAACAGGAACAAATTTATTCGCAATTGTACCTTTACGGATACATGCTTTTAATGTTTGCTCATCAGGCTCCGTACCTTCTAAATAAGCTTCCATTGCTGCGTCATCATATTCAACAACCAGATCGACTAATTTTTCGCGATATTCAGCCGCTTTATCTGCTAAATCAGCAGGAATTTCTTCCTCATTATAAGTTGCACCCAATTGCTCACCATCCCAAACAATTGCTTTCATTTTAACAAGGTCAACAACACCAGCAAAATCATTCTCGGCACCGATTGGAAGTTGGATAACACAAGGTGTCGCACCCAAACGATCAATAATCATTTTAATAGTGTTGTAGAAATCCGCACCAATTTTATCCATTTTATTTACAAAACACATACGCGGCACGCGGTATTTATCACCTTGACGCCAAACAGTTTCTGTTTGAGGCTCAACCCCTGCATTCGCATCAAAAACAGCGATTGCACCATCAAGCACACGCAAAGAACGCTCCACTTCGATTGTGAAATCAACGTGACCCGGTGTATCAATAATATTTAGACGGAAACGCTGCCCATCGAACTGACCCGATTTTGGGGCATCCCAAAATGTTGTCGTTGCCGCAGATGTAATTGTAATTCCACGCTCTTGCTCTTGCTCCATCCAGTCCATTGTTGCGGCACCATCATGAACCTCACCAATTTTATGTGACTTGCCAGAGTAAAATAAGATACGTTCAGTCGCCGTGGTCTTACCCGCATCAATATGCGCCATAATACCAAAGTTTCTGTAATTCTCAATTTCGTGTTCGCGTGCCATTTTATAAATCTCTATCTTTTAAATTCTTAAATTACCATCTGTAATGTGCAAATGCTTTGTTTGCATCAGCCATTTTATGGGTATCATCACGTTTTTTAACCGCAGAACCGCGATCATTTGCCGCATCCAATAATTCACCTGCCAAACGCTCAACCATTGTGTTTTCTGACCGCTTTCGTGCCGCACCAATTAACCAACGAATAGCCAACGCTTGTGCACGTTCTGAACGAACCTCAACAGGAACCTGATATGTTGCACCACCCACACGGCGAGAACGAACCTCAACCTGTGGACGTACCTTACGAAGAGCCTTGTGAAAAACGCGAAGACCTTGTGAGCCTCCTTGCGCTGAACCAGCAGTAGAGCCGTTATCATCATCAGAATCATCTGTTGAAATACTTGCACCCTTATCATTCATTATATCTAATGCACCATAAACAATGCCTTCTGCGATAGATTTCTTACCATCTAACATAAGGTTGTTCATAAATTTAGAAAGAATAACATCTCCAAATTTAGGATCTGGTAAAATTTCTCTTTTCTCTGCTCTATGACGACGTGACATATTTTTAAACCTTCATCAATTATTTTGGACGCTTCACGCCGTAACGTGAACGTGATTGTTTACGATCTTTAACCCCTTGTGTATCCAATGATCCACGAACAATCGTGTATCGAACACCCGGTAAGTCTTTCACACGACCACCACGCACCAACACAACAGAGTGCTCTTGCAAATTATGACCTTCACCAGGGATATAACAAATAACTTCAAAACCAGTGGTTAAACGCACCTTCGCAACTTTACGCAAAGCAGAGTTTGGCTTCTTAGGTGTCGTTGTATAAACACGCGTACAAACACCACGCACTTGTGGGTTATGCTTTAACGCACGGTTTTTCTTAGATTTCATCGCTTTCTTCCCACCAATGGCGCGAGGTTTGCGAATTAATTGTTGTATCGTTGGCATTAAGCCTTCTCCTTTTGTTTGGTTGTCTCTTTCGAGATTTTCCTAATTTTATATATTCAGCGCCCTTGCGCTTGCGCATTGACGGCTCTTAATATGTTTCGGATGGTTAAAACGCAGAAAAGAAAAATATTCGGACTTTCGCTTTAAGTCCTTAAATTTAAAAATATTGCTTTGGTTAAACAATTGTTTTTTCTACAAATTTTAAGAAATTGAGCTGCGTCTAGCTTTTGTTTTAATCAAACGTTCGCTACAGCCAACCCATCCGATTCCTTAAATTTCGCCGCAATATAAGGTGAAAGACCCTTAAACGTCAAGCATTGATTTAGGTTTTTTTAATCTTTTTTATAAATAATTTTAATTCTATAAAAAAAGGCTGAAAAACAAATGTTTTCAGCCTTCTATGAATTCTTATATTAAAAAGTTATTAAGCAGCAACTTGTAGATTTGTTGCAGATTGCTTACCTTTTTCTTCTTTGATTTCATATTCTACTTCTTGATTGTCATCAAGAGTACGAAGACCTGCTGCTTCTACTGCGCTAATGTGAACAAATACGTCACCGCCGCCTTCTGCTGGTTCGATAAACCCGAAACCTTTTTGTGGGTTAAACCATTTTACTTTACCTTTAGCCATAACATATTCCTTTATCGTTTAGCGTGTATTACGAGCCTATAATTAAACTCAAGATGTAAATAACACTAAAATACAAACAATGTCACGCTTTTTCTTATAAAAATAAACCGCGCCTAATTCAATAAGCGCGGCTTTTTTATTTATTTATTTTACCTCAAGTGGGTAAACCTACTACGGCAGACTAATTTTGCTTTAGTTTAAACCAAGCTTATCCATTTGCGGCTTCTTTTTTGTCGCTATCCATTTCTGGCGCTTCCAAACTTTCTGGGGAAAGATCAACTTCATCTTGCTCCAACGCGGCAGCTTGTTGTTGGGCAGCCAACGTAATTTGGTCACGATCTGAGGCCACTTTGCGAATTTTATTCACATAAGCCCCTGTTCCCGCAGGAATTAAGCGTCCCACGATAACATTTTCTTTTAAGCCTTTCAGATCGTCAACTTTGCCGTTTACAGCCGCTTCGGTAAGAACACGGGTTGTTTCTTGAAATGATGCAGCCGAGATAAAGGAGCCAGTTTGCAAGGATGCTTTTGTAATCCCCTGTAGCACAGGTTTACCAACAGCCACTTGCTTACCATCAGCGGCATATTTCTTATTCTCTGCCTCAAACTCCTCGCGGTCTACGTTTTCACCCACAAGATAAGTGGTATCACCAACAGACTGAACCTCAACTTTTTGCATCATCTGACGCGCAATTGTTTCAATATGTTTATCGTTAATAACAACTCCTTGAAGGCGGTAAACATCTTGAATCTCATTCACAAGATATTCTGCCAAGGCTTCAACACCCATAACATCTAGGATGTCGTGCGGTACAAGCGCCCCATCAAGAAGTGGATCCCCCTTACGGACAAAGTCACCTTCTTGAACAGCCATTAGACGACCTTTTGGAATAAGATACTCGCTAGGCTCCATCGTTTTATCTGTTGGGTTAACAATAACACGACGTTTGGTTTTATAATCTTTACCAAATTCAACCTGACCATCAATTTCAGAAATAATCGCAAAATCTTTTGGACGACGTGCTTCGAATAATTCAGCAACACGTGGTAAACCCCCTGTAATATCACGGGTTTTAGATGTCTCACGCGGAATACGCGCTAAAATATCACCTGCTTTAACTTCTGATCCATTATCAACGGTCATAACAGCACCTGTTGAAAGAAGATAGTTGGCTTCTAAACCATTAGGAAGCTTAAGCGCTCCACCATTAGGACCCGTTAGTTGAATGCGTGGTTTTAAATCACCACCTTTAGGCTGGCTTCTCCAGTCGATAACAACTTTATCGGAGATCCCTGTTGCTTCATCTGTTTGGTCAGAGATTGAAACCCCTTCCACCAAATCGATAAATTTAACAACACCATCTTTTTCGGTAATAATCGGCATGGTGAAAGGGTCCCAATCGGCCATCTTATCACCCGCAGAAACTTTACCGCCATTTTTAACAAGCAAACGCGCCCCATAAGGAATCCGGTGCGTTGCACGTTCTTTATCTTTGCTATCTAGCAATACAAGTTCGGTATTTCTACCCATTACAATCTCAATTCCTTCTGAGTTTGTAACAGTGTTCTCATTACGAATTTCGATTTTACCATCAATGGCAGCCTCATAAGATGATGTTTCAACACCACGTTGTGCCGCGCCCCCAATGTGGAAGGTACGCATGGTAAGCTGCGTTCCAGGCTCACCAATGGATTGTGCGGCCATAACACCAACCGCTTCACCCATATTAACTGGGGTTCCGCGTGCCAAATCACGACCATAACAATTTGCACAAACACCTTTGCGTGTTTCACATGTTAAGACGGAGCGTACTTTTAATTGATCAACACCTGCGGTTTCAATCTCTTCGGAAGTAACCTCATCAATGATCTCACCTGCAGGAACAATCACCTTACCTGATAATGGATCTTTTACATCACTTGAAGGAACACGACCCAAGATACGTTCTGCCAAAGAAACAACAACATCTGCGCCATTCATAACAGCTGCAATTGTAATTCCATTTTCTGTTCCACAATCTTGTTCGATTACAACAGCATCTTGTGCGACATCAACCAAACGACGAGTTAAGTAACCAGAGTTCGCAGTTTTTAACGCCGTATCAGCAAGACCCTTACGCGCGCCGTGAGTGGAGTTAAAATATTCAAGAACGGTCAAGCCCTCTTTAAAGTTAGAGATAATGGGTGTTTCAATAATTTCACCAGATGGTTTTGCCATCAAGCCACGCATTCCAGCAAGCTGACGAATTTGTGCGGCAGAACCACGTGCGCCTGAATGCGCCATCATGTAAACAGAGTTTAGGCCAGCTGTTTCAAAGTCAGAAATGATTGCCATCATTTCATCGGCAACATCATCGGTACATTTTGACCAAATATCGACAACTTTGTTGTATTTCTCCCCTTTGGTGATTAAACCATCAAGATATTGTTGCTCATACTCAGCTACTTTTTCTTGCGCATCGCTTACCAATTTCTTTTTAGATTCTGGAATAATAAGATCAGATTTACCAATCGAAATACCCGCAATACAAGCATTTTTAAACCCTAATTTCATCATGCGGTCACAAAAAATGACTGTTTCTTTTTGACCACAGTGACGGTAAACAACATCAATTAGATTTGTAAGCTCTTTTTTCGTCATTAATTTGTTAATTTCGTCAAAAGAAATTTTTGGGTGACGGGGTAAAAGCTCAGAAAACAGCATACGTCCTGCGGTTGATTCAACCAATGTGGTACGCTTTTTGCCTTCTTCATCAATGTCATGATAACGACATTTGATTTTTGCATGCATAGATAAATGACCTTCGGTCATGGCGTGCTGAATTTCTCCAGGACCACGGAAAACCATGCCTTCCCCTTTTTGATTGTCAAGGGCGATTGTCATATAATACAGACCTAAAACAATATCCTGAGATGGTGTAATCACAGGCTTACCATTGGCAGGGGACAAAATGTTGTTTGTAGACATCATCAAACAACGCGCTTCTAATTGTGCCTCGATAGAAAGAGGTACGTGTACCGCCATCTGATCCCCATCAAAGTCAGCATTAAATGCTGTACAAACCAAGGGATGAAGCTGAATCGCTTTTCCTTCGATTAAAACAGGTTCGAACGCTTGGATACCCAATCTATGCAAAGTAGGTGCACGGTTTAACATCACAGGATGTTCACGAATAACTTCTTCTAAAATATCCCAAACTTCGGGGCGTTCCTTTTCAACCATTTTCTTGGCCGCTTTTACTGTAGAGGCCATGCCATAAATTTCAAGTTTATGATAGATAAACGGTTTAAATAGCTCGAGCGCCATTTTCTTTGGAATACCACATTGATGCAATTTAAGCTCAGGCCCCACAACAATCACCGAACGACCAGAATAATCAACACGCTTTCCAAGAAGGTTTTGACGGAAACGACCTTGTTTTCCTTTTAACATATCAGAAAGTGATTTAAGCGGACGTTTATTAGCACCCGTAATTACACGGCCACGACGACCATTATCAAATAACGCATCAACAGATTCTTGCAACATACGTTTTTCATTACGCACAATAATATCTGGTGCTTTAAGTTCCATCAAACGTTTTAGACGGTTGTTACGATTAATCACGCGGCGATAAAGATCGTTCAAATCAGATGTCGCAAAACGACCCCCATCAAGAGGGACAAGGGGGCGCAATTCTGGTGGTAATACAGGAACAACATCCATAATCATCCAATCAGGGCGTGTCCCAGAAGAAATAAAGGCTTCTAATAGTTTTAAACGTTTTACAAGTTTTTTACGTTTTGCTTCTGATCCTGTTTCGCGAAGTTGTTCTTCAACATCGACAAGCTCTTCTTCCAGATCAATGGATTGTAGAATTTCTCGCACCGCTTCGGCACCGATACCCGCACGGAAATTTTCTTCCCCATACTCATCTTGGGCGTCCATATATTCTTCTTCAGTCAAAAGCTGTTTTGTTTTCATCGGGGTCATGCCCGGCTCAATCACAATATAGCTTTCAAAATAAAGTACTTTTTCCAAAGATTTCAACATCAGATCGGTCATTAAACCAATACGCGATGGCAATGATTTTAAGAACCAAATATGCGCAACAGGCGAAGCAAGCTCAATATGACCCATACGCTCACGGCGGACTTTGGTCAGCGTAACTTCAACACCACATTTTTCACAAATGATTCCTTTATATTTCATGCGTTTATATTTACCGCACAAACATTCATAATCTTTTACGGGGCCAAAAATACGCGCACAAAAAAGACCATCACGTTCTGGCTTAAACGTACGGTAGTTAATTGTTTCAGGCTTTTTCACCTCCCCGAAAGACCAGCTCATAATCTGCTCTGGTGATGCCAAAGCGATACGGATGGAATCAAAGCTTTGTGGGCCTTGGGGATTACCAAAAAGGTTCATTAGTTCATTCATAATTTTCTACCTTCGTTTTTTTTTAACTTTATTTTGTTATTTCGGCGTTAGCCAAAATTTTATATATAATCACCAGATCCCCGCCTGCGCGGGGATGACGGTTTAGTTGTTTCCTGACTGCTTCATATCGACGTTCAAGCCGAGGGCTTTTAATTCTTTTGTCAAAACGTTAAATGATTCTGGTACACCGATTTCAAAGGTATCTTCACCACGAACAATGGATTCGTATACTTTTGATCGTCCGGCAACATCATCCGATTTGATGGTAAGCATTTCTTGTAAGGTATAAGCAGCACCATAAGCCTGCAATGCCCAACATTCCATCTCACCAAATCTTTGACCACCAAATTGTGCCTTACCACCAAGCGGTTGTTGCGTAACAAGGGAGTATGGCCCAATAGAACGAGCGTGAATCTTATCATCAACCAAATGGTGCAGTTTTAACATATAAACCATACCAACAGTGACAGGACGATGGAATTTTTCCCCCGTACGACCATCAATCAAGGTCATTTGACCTGATTTTTCAAGACCAGCTTGTTCTAGCAAAACATCAATATCTGCCTCAACCGCACCGTCAAAAACAGGTGTCGCCATCGGTACGCCCTTACGCAAATTACCTGCCATTTCGACAACTTCATTATCGTCAAGCTTATTAACCTTTGTATCCATTTCAGAAGAACCATAAGCCCCCCCTAATGTTGTACGAAGTGCTTTGACTTCATCCTTGCTTGGGTTTTTCTTATCGTGAAAGGCATCAAGCGCGTCACCAATTTGTTTACCCAAATTGGCAGAAGCCCATCCCAAATGTGTTTCCAAAATTTGACCCACATTCATCCGTGATGGAACACCAAGCGGGTTTAGAACGATATCAACAGGCGTACCATCTTCGGTATATGGCATATCTTCGGCAGGCATGATACGGGATACAACCCCTTTGTTACCATGACGACCCGCCATTTTATCACCCGATTGCATTTTACGTTTAATCGCAACAAAAACTTTAACCATTTTCATCACACCAGGCATTAATTCATCACCGCGCTGAAGTTTTTCAACTTTATTTTCAAAACGGTCTTTAATATCATCGACAGAAAGATCAACAGTTTTGGACATTGCCTCAATCTCATCCATTGTGTTTTGATCTTCAATAACGATTTGACGCCAATAGCCGCGCTTCATATTTTGCAAAGTTTCTTTGGAAAGTTTATCACCTTTTTTCAGTTCACCTTCTTTGAACGCTTTTGCAACGGTTTGCCCTAAAAGCAGTTCTTCCAAACGACCATAAAAGCCATCTTCCAAAATACGGCGCTCCGCATCACGATCTTTGGCAAGACGTTCAATTTCTTCACGCTCAATTGCCATGGCACGTGAATCTTTATCTATACCACGACGATTAAACACACGAACATCAACAATAGTCCCAACTGCACCAGAGGGGAGACGAAGTGATGTATCTTTAACATCGGCGGCTTTTTCACCAAAAATCGCTCTCAACAATTTCTCTTCAGGGGTCATTGGTGATTCACCTTTTGGTGTGACTTTACCAATAAGAATATCACCAGGGCCAACTTCGGCGCCAATGTGAACGATACCTGATTCATCAAGATGCTTTAATGCTTCTTCCCCAACATTGGGGATATCACGCGTGATTTCTTCGGTACCCAATTTGGTGTCACGTGCCATCACTTCATATTCTTCAATATGGATTGAGGTATAAACATCATCACGTACGATACGCTCGGACAACAAAATTGAATCTTCAAAGTTATATCCATTCCAAGGCATAAAGGCGACAAGAACGTTACGACCCAAAGCCAACTCACCCATTTCGGTTGATGGCCCATCGGCAATAATATCCCCTGCACGCACCTCATCGCCCACCTTTCACAAGTGGTTTTTGCAACATACATGTTGATTGGTTGGAACGTTGGAATTTTGACATTTTATAAATATCAACCACCGCTTCTGTTGCATCCAATTCTTCGGTGGCACGGACAACGATACGTTTTCCATCCACCTGAACAACTTTACCCGAACGACGGGCAGAAACAGCCGCGCCAGAGTCACGGGCAACGGTGGCTTCCATCCCTGTACCAACTAAGGGCGCTTCAGCCTTTAATAAGGGAACAGCTTGACGCATCATGTTTGACCCCATAAGCGCACGGTTCGCATCGTCATTTTCAAGGAATGGAATAAGGGACGCGGCAACAGATACAATCTGTTTGGGGCTAACATCCATAAATTCAATATGCTCAGGCTGCGCCATTAAGTTGTCGCCCCCTTTACGGCATGAAACAAGGTCAGCTTCAAATGTATTGTTGTCCGTTAAATCCGCATTAGCTTGCGCAACGGTATATTTGGATTCTTCCATGGCAGACATGTAGATTACTTCATCCGTCACATTGCCGTTTTCAACACGGCGATAAGGCCCTTCGATAAATCCATATTTATTCACACGCGCAAATGTCGCCAATGAGTTAATCAAACCAATATTTGGTCCTTCAGGTGTTTCAATCGGGCAAATACGACCATAATGGGTTGGGTGAACGTCACGCACTTCAAAACCCGCACGTTCACGCGTTAGACCACCTGGTCCAAGTGCCGATAGACGACGTTTATGCGTAATTTCGGATAATGGATTTGTTTGGTCCATAAATTGTGACAATTGTGATGATCCAAAAAACTCACGCACCGCCGCAGCCGCAGGTTTTGCGTTGATTAAATCATGCGGCATATAAGTGTCAATTTCGACAGAAGACATACGTTCACGAATGGCACGTTCCATACGCAATAAACCCACACGAATTTGATTTTCCATCAATTCACCAACCGAACGCACGCGACGGTTTCCAAGGTTATCAATATCGTCCACTTCGCCTTTACCATCCTTAAGACCATGAAGATATTGCAACATAGCGATAATATCAGCCTTGGTTAAAGTATGGGTTTCATCAGATGTATCCAAATCAAGACGGGTATTCATTTTATTACGACCCACATCAGATAGATCATAACGTTCCGCATCGAAAAAGAGAGAATTAAATAATGCCTCGGCTGATTCAACTGTTGGTGGCTCACCCGGACGCATCACACGATAAATGTCAATCAACGCTTCTTCACGTGTTTCACATTTATCAATTTGCATTGTATTACGGATATAGGGGCCCACATTTAAATGGTCAATCGCTAAGATAGGCAGAGATTTGATAGAGAAATTATCAAATTCCGCTAGATCTTCTTCGGTTAATTCATGTCCTGCTTCAAAATAAACCTGACCTGTTTCACCATCAAAAATATCTTCGGCTAAATAAGAGCCAAGCAATTGATCATCTTGAACCAAAATATCTTTTAAACCATCTTCAGCAAGCTTTTTCCCTTTACGTGGGGTAATTTTCTCACCGGCTTGGGCGGCAACTTTACCTGTTTTTGCATCAATCAAATCATGGGCCAGTTTAACACCGCGATAGCTGTCTGCATTAAATGGTGTTTTCCATCCTTTATCAGATTTATTATAGGCAACAGTGTCATAAAATGTTGCAAGGATTTCTTCATTAGACATCCCTTGAACCATTAACGGATCAATTTCTTTATCATTTTCAGCTGCTTCGGCACGCAACGCTTCTGTTTTCTTTGAATCAAGCGCACGCATAAATGTTGTAACGGGTAATTTACGACGACGATCAATTCGTGTGTACATCATATCTTTGGCATCAAATTCAAAATCCAGCCATGACCCACGATATGGAATAACGCGCGTTGAGAATAAATATTTACCAGATACGTGGGTTTTTCCGCCATCATGATCGAAGAAAACGCCTGGTGAACGGTGCATTTGCGATACAATCACACGCTCCGTTCCGTTAACAACAAATGTTCCATTATCGGTCATTAATGGCATATCAACCATATAAACGTCTTGTTCTTTAATATCACGAATGGAACGTAGACCTGTATCTTCGTCAACATCAAAGACAGACAAGCGTAATGTTACACGTAATGGAGCGGAGAACGTCATGCCACGTGTTTGACATTCTTCAACATCATATTTTGGCTGCTCAAGCTCGTAAGATACATAATCAATTTCTGCTTTATCGGAGAAATCTTTAATCGGAAACACTTCAGTTAAAACTTTATGCAATCCTTGCATTTTACGATCCGCGGCAGCGATACCCGCTTGTAAATATTGCTCATATGAATCACGTTGCACTTCAATCAGGTTTGGCATTTGTGCCACTTCGCGAATTTGACCAAAAGAACGGCGAACACGTTTACGTCCCGTGAAGCTGTTAATGTCGTTTGCAACACCTGTATGCCCGCGGGTTACATCTGTTGCCGCGCCGAGTGTTTTACCTGCTTTTTTTGCTTGTTTTGCCATGAGTGTTCACTATCCTTTTATAAGGTTATGGTTATGTCATTGTCGCCGCATATCAGAATGCGGAATATTATTCGTCTATTAATAATGCGCGTTTTTTAATAACACCTAAAACGGCAAAGTGGCGGGCCATCATGCGAGCGTTCAAAGCAAATAATGCTAAAAACATAAGAAGGCGAAGGGATAAAATTTATCCTCGCCTTAAAAATTTGTTTGTTATGTAGCGGATATAAAGTTCAATGTCTAGTCCTAAATAATTAAAAAGTTAAAATCGAATATTTAAGAAGGGTTTTGTTACCCTTCCCAAATTTAATATGATTTAACATTAATTATTTAAGCTCGACAGTGGCACCAGCTTCTTCAAGTTTTTTCTTGATTTCTTCAGCTTCGTCTTTCTTTGCGCCTTCTTTAACAGGTTTTGGAGCGCCTTCAACAAGTTCTTTTGCTTCTTTTAGACCCAAACCAGTAATCGCACGAACTTCTTTAATCACAGCGATTTTGTTTCCACCAGCAGCGGCCAAAACAACATCAAAATCTGTTTTCTCTTCAGCACCAGCGTCATTTGCCGCAGCAGCAGGCGCAGCAGCAACCGCACCAGCAGCCGCTTCGATGCCATATTCTTCTTTTAGAATTGTTGTAAGCTCTGATGCTTCCATCAAAGTTAATCCTACGATTTCTTCTGCTAATTTCTTTACTTCAGCCATTTTGTTTTCTCCTTGTATAAATGAACTTTAATTAAAATTAATTATTCTGCTTTTTCCGATACGGCCTTGACCGCGCCTGCAATTTTGCCACCCGGTGCATTGATAGCGCCTGCGATATTGTTCGCCGGTGCCATGATCATTGCCGCAATTGTTGAACGCAATTCTTCCAAAGATGGCATGCTTGCAAGATTTTTAACGCCTGCTTCATCCAACACCATATCACCATAAACACCGCCTAAAATAACAAGCTTGTCATTCTTCTTGGCAAAATCATTCGCAACCTTTGCCGCAGAAACAGGATCCTTTGATGTTATCATTCCAACAGGACCAGCAAACATATCAGTAATTTTTTCTGCGCTGTTTCCTTTGGCTGCAATTTTCGCCAATGTGTTTTTAACAATTTTGAAGCCAACTTCATTCTTACGCATTTCAAGACGTAATTCAGTTATGCTTTGTGCATTCAAACCAGTATTTTGGGTCAAAACGATGATTTCGCTTTCTTCCATACGGGCTTTAAGATCTGCAATCTCGGTTTGTTTTTTTTCTCTGGTCATTGCCATGATGCTTATTCCTTCTTAAAAATCGTCAACACATATATGTGGGGACATTGTATATAAAAACCCTAACGGATTTTTGTTAGCCTGCATTGAGTAAACCCAAGCTTGGCCGTATTCATTAAATTCTTACCCTAATAAAAAAGCGACCCTATAAAAGGCCGCTATCCAAATTATAAATTAGGTTCATAACGAAAAGGTTTCATATTTTGAAACCTCTTACTTATCGAACCCCATCTATGCAGGTTTATTAAGTGTACTTCACCCCTGCAATCTTGGATAGAATTAAGGTTGTTATAACGATTTTAAAATTCTCGTCAAGTGTTTTTATAAAAAAAGCGCCTTATTAAAAAGCGCTTTTTAAATTTTTATTTTTAAAACAATAAAGTTAAGCGGCCTTGGCTTCCTGCTTACCCGTAGCAGAATCAATATCTAATTTAATACCGGGGCCCATTGTAGTTGAAAGGGTGATCTTTTGAATAAAAGTTCCTTTTGCACCTGCGGGGCGTGCCTTTTGAATCGTTTCAATAAAAGATAAAATATTTTCTTCAATCTTTTTTGTGTCAAAACTAGATTTACCAACACCTGCATGAATAATCCCTGCTTTTTCAGCGCGATATTCAATGGCGCCGCCTTTGGCCGCTTCCACTGCTTTAACAACATCGGGGGTTACTGTGCCCAATTTTGGATTTGGCATCATGCCTTTTGGTCCCAAAATCTGACCCAATTGTCCAACAAGTGGCATCATGTCAGGGGTTGCAATCACGCGATCAAAGTTCATTTCGCCCGCTTTGATTTGATCCATTAAATCTTCTGCACCAACGATATCTGCGCCTGCTTTTTTGGCTTCATCTGCCTTTGCATCACGGGCAAACACAGCAACACGCACCGTTGCACCAGTTCCATGGGGCAATGTGACCATACCACGAACCTGTTGGTCAGCATGTTTTGGATCAATACCCAAATTCATTGCAATATCGAATGTTTCGTCAAATTTACGCATTGATGCCAATTCTTTTAGCATCGCAACCGCGTCAGATACAGAATATAGAGTTTCTTTATCGAATTTCTCATTTGCTGCTTTTAAATGTTTTGAAATTTTTGCCATTTTATTATCCTTCCGCAATTTCTACGCCCATGGAGCGTGCAGACCCTTCGATAATGCGCATCGCGCCTTCAATATCGACAGCGTTTAAATCAACCATTTTATCTTCAGCAATCTGTTTCACTTGTGATTTTTTCAAAACACCAGCAACTTCTGATCCAGGATTATTTGATCCCGATTTTATATTCAATGCTTTTTTGATAAAGTAACTATTGGGTGGTTGCTTCATGATGAAATCGTATGAACGATCTTCGTACACAGAAATCACAACAGGGATAGGAATACCTTTTTCCATGTCACCTGTTTTTGCGTTAAATTCATCAGTGAAGGCTTTAATATTAACACCATGTTGACCCAAAGCAGGACCAACAGGTGGTGCAGGATTTGCCATTCCTGCGGGGATAATCAGGTTAATTAAACCTGTTACTTTTTTTGCCATTTTATAGCTCCTCGGTTGTTTGGCCTTTAGGCGGGTAAACCCGCTACGGCCGACAAATTAAATAATGAGGTAAATCCTTACATCAAATTTGTCTGTTTAAGTTGCCCCCGTGGTACAGCGCTCTACAAATGGTCTTACTTATAAAAATCATCAATCGGTAAACCAAAGGACGTTCATAAATCGTCAATTGAAAATCAAAAGACTGTTGAGCAAAGCCACCTTCCACAGGATTTATAGGTGGTGTTATAGCGGTTTAAATGGATAAATCAAGAAAAAAAAGCCCCGCAATGAAGCAGGGCTTTTCAAAAATTCGTTTTGTATTAAAATCTTAGAAGTTGTAACCAAGTCCAATACGGATGTTATCTTCATCAGGATTAAATCCATTTTCTTTACCGTAAAAAACGTGAGTGTATTCAATACGAACAGCAGCGTCATCAAATGCCATTACTTCTGTTCCTAAACCCAATGCAAAACCGTGAAAGTTATCGTCATTACCATTCACTTCAAATTCAGTTTGACGGTAACCTAAGATTGCATAAGGCTCAGTCACAATAGGAAGCACATCAGCAACAAAGCTTGCGCCTGGCTTGAAGCTTATGCCCCATTCATTTTCTTTATCAATGTTATCACCATCAGAAGATGATAAACCATAGTGACCTTCTACACGACCAGATAGACCTAAGCCAACGCGGTTAATTGTGTAATCTAAAAGACCATCGGCAGAAACACCGGCATACACACCATAATCGCCACCATTTAAATCCGCACCGTCATATTGCCAACCATAACCACCATATAAACCAACATATGGGCTAACGTCATATCCGCTTGCGTTATATTCTTGCGCTTGTGCGCCTACTGCAGTTAAAGCAAAAACAGCCGCTGTTCCTAGTAGTAAATTTTTTCATTAATATTCCTTCATTTATATAAATTTTTTAGAGTATAGATTACTTTCACATCAGCAAATTAAAAGTTTTAATTTGCTTTACACAAATTAACTTTATTGTTTTTCCACTTGGGCATATTCTAGTTCAACGGGTGTTGCTCGCCCAAAAATAGACACAGAAACTTTTAATTTCCCTTTATCTTCATCCACTTCTTCTACAATACCATTAAAAGAGGCAAATGGGCCATCGGCAACCTTAACTTCCTCACCTATATCAAAAGTAATAGAAGGTCTTGGGCTGTCTACGCCTTCTTGGATTTGCTTCATTAAGGCTTCGGCTTCTTTTTGGGAAACAGGAGCGGGTTTATTATTTGCACCTAAAAAGTCTGTAACCTTTGGCGTATCTTTTACCATGTGCCAAACGCGGTCATTTAAATCCAATTTTATCAAAACATATCCTGGAAAAAATTTACGTTCAGAATTTACTTTTTTCCCACGTTTCACTTCAACCACTTCTTCGGTAGGCACCATAATTTCACCCAAGTGATCTTGAAGTTTTAACTTGCGGGCTTTTTCCTCAATCGCTTCTTTTACCTTTGTTTCGTACCCTGAATAAACATGTAAAACGTACCAACGCATTGCCATAATAAATCTCTTTCTTTTTATGTGTCGTCAATCGGTAAACCAAAGGACGCTGTTTTAAATACTGTCAATCAATAAATCGAAGGACATAGTTATAAGTGCCATTATTATGGCGGTTATTAAATCTGTTTTTAATCCCCAAGGCTCAAAATAAAATTAACGATAAAGGCCAAAACCTGATCTGCAAAAAATAAAAATAAAGAGGCAAGCGTTACCATAATAAAGACTGCAATTGTTGATGTAATTGTTTCTTTACGTGTTGGCCACGTTACTTTTTTAGTTTCAGCTTTAACTTGTTCAATAAATTTAAGCGGATTTGTTTTTGACATTTTATATCCTTCTTATTTGTATCTTCAAACATAGGTTCGTAAAGCGGCTATCGCTTTTTTTAGTTCCTATAATGAAGGGAATATGTTTTTCTACCGTAACGAAAATCAAAAAGCCAGCGAAAAGTTATTTATGGATAAAAAAATTGCAATTATTGGGAGTGGTATTTCTGGGTTGGGTACAGCATATGGCTTTAAATCATGCAGGGCATCAAATTAGTGTTTTTGAAGCATGTGATTATATTGGGGGGCATAGCCGCACAATTGAGTTTACCCAAGATGAAAAAAATATAGCTGTTGATACGGGATTTATTGTGTTTAACAATCAAAATTACCCTAATTTGGTTGCTTTGTTTGATCATCTTGATGTTAAAACCGAAAAAAGCGATATGTCTTTTGGGGTTGATATATCTGATCAGGATCAAAAAGGGTGGTTGTCCTATAGCAGCAAGAATATGCTAAAACCGCAAAATCTTATCCGTGGTAAATATTGGAAAATGATTTTTGATATAATCAAGTTTAATCACACGGCAAAAAATACCGTTAAAAATAACCCAAATTATACCATTGCTGAATTATTGAACCATATGAATTTAGGATCATGGTTTCGTCAATATTACCTTCAAGCCATGGGCGCCGCCATTTGGAGCACCCCTTCACAAAAAATTGAGGATTTTCCAGCTAAAAGTTTTATTACTTTTTTTGATAATCATGGCTTGCTCACGTTATTTCGTCAGCCGCAATGGTATACCGTGACGGGGGGAAGTCGTGAATATATCAAAAAGCTAACAAAATCTTTTAAAGGCAAAATCTTTCTAAATTCACCTGTATTAAGTGTTTCCTATACTAACGATGGTGTTGAGTTAGAAGTAAAAGGACAAAAAACCCAAGTTTTTGACGATGTCGTTTTTGCTTGTCATGCTGATACAGCGGCAAAAATTTTGAAAAGCCCTACAACCGTTCAAAAAGAAGTGATAGGTGCGTTTTCTTATCAAAATAATAAAGTTATACTGCATCAGGATATAAGTTATATGCCCAACGATAAAACGGTATGGGCAAGTTGGATTTATTTGGCAGATCGGCATAATCAATCAAAAAACGTATCTTTGACGTATTGGATGAATAATTTACAAAATATAAAAACTAAAAAACCTATTTTGGTTACGCTTAATCCGAAAACTTTACCTCATTCAGATATGATTCTTGATACCCATATGTTTTCGCATCCTGTTTTTGATCGTTCCGCTATCGAAGCACAGAAGAAGATTAGCGATATTCAAGGGATAAATAATATGTGGTTTGTCGGGGCGTATCAGCGATATGGCTTTCACGAAGATGGATTATTAAGTGCGGTAAATGTTTTAAAGAAAATGGATGTTCGTATTCCATGGCATTAGATTTTATTCAAGACGCACATTTTATTTTTGGTCAAGTCATGCATAAAAGAATGCAACCCAAAATAAATCAATTTAAATATAAAATCTTTTACATTGCCCTTCCTTTGTCAAAAATAAATAAAGAATTTGAGCGTCGATTTTTTAAATATAATAGATTTGGTTTACTATCTTTTTATGAAAAAGATCATGGCTATCGAAACGATACGTCTTTAAGTATATGGGTTGAGGATGTCTTCAATCATTGTAAAAAGACAAAACCGAACGGTGAAATTGTCTTGGTAACGATGCCTCGGGTTTTGGGGTATGTTTTTAATCCTGTTAGCTTTTTTTATTGTTATGACAAAAACGAAAATCTTTGTGCTGTTATTTGTGAAGTGAATAACACATTTGGTGAAACCCATAGCTATCTTTGCCTTCCCCCATCGCATCAAAATAAAATTTCTCATGATGATGTTTTAGAAGGTCAAAAAATCTTTCATGTGTCCCCCTTTATCGAGCGTATAGGGAAATATAAATTCAGATTTTCACAAAAAGATGAGGGTTTTGGCGTTTGGATTGATTTGATTGATGATAATAATATGCCATTCTTACTTACTGCTGTTACGGGGAAAATGGCAAAATTAAACAAAGAAAATATTCTAAAAGCATTTTTTCTTTATCCACTTGTAACTTTTAAGGCTATTTTCCTAATTCATTGGCAGGCAATAAAATTATTATTAAAAGGAATTAAATATATTCCAAAACCGTTACAATCTGAGAATAAAATTACGCATACCATTACCCAAATTAATCTTAAAGATAAAAAGTAGACTCTATATATGTTGAATAAAATATTTTTCGATCAAATCCTTAGAAAAGCAGAGCAAATTCATACGGGATCATTAACAATTCAAACACCCAGCGGTAAAAACTATGATTTTAAAGGTAAAAATTCAGGGCTAGAATCAAAAATAATTATAAATGACTGGGCTTGCATCACCCAATGGGTCACAAAAGGCGATATTGGATTTGCCGAAACATACCGTGATGGATTATGGAACACACCCGATTTACTAGCAACTTTAACTATCGCTATGATGAATAAAGATGTTGTTGATCCTTATTTAAAATCAAATAAATTACAAAATCTTTTTTATCAATTTTTGTATTTCTTCCAGCGCAACTCGATAGATGGCAGTAAGAAAAACATTCATGCCCACTATGATTTAGGCAATGATTTTTATCAATTATGGCTTGATCCGACGATGACATACTCATCCGCACTTTATAAGGGTACGGATGATTTAAAAACAGCGCAGAATAATAAATATGACCGTATCTTAAACCAGTTAAATTCTAACACGGGGCGTATTTTAGAAATTGGATGCGGATGGGGTGGGTTTGCCGAACGTGCCGTTTCACAAAATGATGATTATGATATAAAAGGCATTACGCTTTCACAAGCGCAACATGATTTTGCAACAAAACGTTTAGATAGTGACGCCCAAATTGTTATTGAAGATTACCGCCACCAAACAGGAAAATATGACCATATTGTTTCCATCGAAATGTTTGAGGCGGTGGGTGAACAATTTTGGCCAACTTATTTTTCAAAAATGAAAGAATTGTTATCCGATAATGGGAAAGCGGTTGTTCAAACAATTACAATTTTAAATGATCGGTTTGAATCTTATAAAAAAGAAACAGATTTTCTACGCTCTTATATTTTTCCCGGTGGGTTGCTCCCCTCCCCTAATCGATTTGCCCAAGAAGCGGAAAAAGCTGGATTAAAACCATCAAATAATTTTGAATTTGGTCAGGATTATGCACGAACATTACATCAATGGCTTGATAATTTTGATGATGTCATTAGTAATGTTAAAGATATGGGTTTTGATGAAAAATTCATCCGCCTTTGGCGGTTTTATCTTGCAGGTTGTTCTGCAGGGTTTGCATCGGGATATACAAATGTTCAACAAATCGAGTTACAACATGCATAAGGTTTTTATGGTTTTTTCAGTGTTATCGGCATTATTTGTCAGCGCCTGCTCCGAAGCGGCATTTGGTGTTGCCAATATTCCTGTAAAGCTAAGTGATGTAAAAATCGAAAAAAACATCGCCTATGGTGATCTGAATTTACAGGATTTAGACATTTATATTCCTTCTAATCTAAGTGGTAAAAAAGCGCCTGTTGTCATTTTTATTCATGGAGGACGATGGACGTTTGGAAATAAAGATCAATATGCGTTTATTGGGAATAATTTTGCACAAAAAGGATATATTGCTGTTTTAATCAACCACCGCAAATATCCGCAAGTAAAATTCCCTGTCTTTATCGAAGATGCAGCAAAGGCTACCGCATGGGTTTATAATAATATTGAAAAATATAACGGTGATGCCAAAAATATTTTTATAAGTGGTCATTCATCAGGGGCGCATATTGGCTCTTTAATTGTTGCCGATCAGCGTTATCTTGAACCTTATAGTCTTACACCTGATATTATTAAGGGGTTTGCAGGGATGGCAGGGCCTTATGATTTTGAACCGGAGGTGCAAGACTTAAAAGATATGTTCGGGCCACCTGACAATTATCCGCAGATACAAGTTCCTACCTTTATTGATGGGGATGAAGCGCCAATGCTTTTATTGTGGGGTGAGAATGATAAAACCGTTATATATAGAAATATTGATCGTTTAAAACATAAAATAAATGAACAAAATGGTAATATTAGCGTTATCACTTATAAAGATATAGATCATATTGGAATTATAAAAGATTTTGCATGGGTTAATTTAAAAGAAAAAATTGTACTTAATGATATTGTAGATTTTTTCGATAAACATAAAATAGAGGAATAAATATCATGACATTTTTAATTGCTTATATTGCCGCGACTATTGTTTTTTTAGCAGCAGATGCGTTATGGCTTGGTGTTATAATGAAAGATACATTTCAAGAAGGTATTGGTCATCTAATGGCAGAAAACCCTAATTGGGGAGTCGCAGCGGGATTTTATGTCGTATATGTGATTGGTGTTGTATTTTTTGCAACCCTTCCTGCCGTACGCGAAAGTGATTGGGTTATTGCGGCAACTTATGGTGCAATGTTTGGTTTCTTTGCCTATGCCACTTATGAAATGACAAATTTAGCAACATTAAAAGACTGGCCCATAAAAACGGCAATTATGGATATGGCCTGGGGGGCTTTCTTATCAGGTCTTTCTGCAACTGCTGGATATTTTGCAGTTACACTGTTTAATAAATAATAATTATCTATTTTTAACAAGATTTTCAGCCATTTTAATAGCTGCAATCAAGCTTGATGGATTTGCCAATCCTTGACCTGCAATGTTTAACGCTGTTCCATGATCTGGTGAAATTCGAATAATCGGTAATCCTAATGTAATATTGACACCGCCGTGAAAATCTAGAGTTTTAAGTGGAATGAGCGCTTGATCGTGATACATACATATTGCAACATCATAGTGCGCGCGCGCTTGGGCATGAAATAAAGTATCGCCAGGATGCGGGCCAGTAACATTCAGACCTTCTGACTTTAACTTTTTTATTGCAGGATAAATAATTTTAATTTCTTCATCACCCATCGCCCCCCCCTCTCCCGCGTGAGGATTTAATCCTGATATTGCGATACGTGGATTCTTAATACCAAATTTTTGTATTAAATCATGATGCACAATCTTTGTTTTTTGAACAATAAGATCCTCGGTCAGTATTTTAGGAACATCTTTAAGTGCATGATGCACCGTTAAAGGCACAACCCTTAATTCATTAATGGCAAGCATCATTACCGATTGTGCATTACCGCAAAGCGATCCTAAATATTCAGTATGTCCTGCAAAATCAAAACCAATATTATATAATGCCTCTTTATGAATAGGGTTTGTAACAACACCGCTTACCTCATTGTTTTTAGCAAGTTCAACCGCAATACGTATCGATTCAATAACCGCTTTCCCATTTTTTATATCGAGTTGGCCTGGTACAGGTTTTTGAGGAAGATCAATAGCAAGAACAGGAATAGCTTTGTGAAAGATATAATCCGCTTCCATAGGTGAATGAATTTCAATAAAATCAATATCGGGCGCGATAGTTTGTAGCCGTGCAATATTATCTATTAAAAAAAACGAATGAAAATTGTGCGCGTTTCTATGTCGCCACGCGGCAATTATGCATTCCCCCCCTATTCCTGCGGGTTCTCCCATTGTAATTGCTAGCGGTTTAAAATTTTGTTTCATCATTGTGACTATAATCAATAAAGAGGAAACAAATCAAACAACAATAATTCCATATTAAATTTTAATATAATGTTAATTTGACTAATGAGCCTTATTGCAATACTAATACGCGTTTTAAACATACAAAAGTATTCTAAAATTGCTTAAATTAATTAAAATTATATTGTTTATTCTATTATTTTGTTTTTCTCAAAATACTGCATATGCGGCAATCAAAACTTATTCGCTATCAAGCAATCAAATTAAACCAAATAATTTGGCTAAAACATTAAAATCTGGAGGATTTATTCTAGATCTAAAAAAAGATGAGATTTTTTCTTATAATAATTTTGAAATCCTAGCGACATCAAACAGTTTTGTTTATATTAATGCCTACAACAAAAATTTAACAACTGGTCTTCTTGACGGCTCTATCGAAAACAATGTTAATCAGGTTGCTAGAATAGGTGAAATATTTATTCATGATCGAAATAAAACAATTATAGAAAATTTTGATGTTGAACATTTTTTAAAGCTTAATGCTTCCTCTCTTCCTTTAAATTTAGTTAAAAAACTTGAAACAACTTCAAAAAAACAAAATAGAAAAAAATCTTTAGGATTCTACAAAGATACCAAATCAAAAACATCTGAGTTAGCCCTTAATAATTTGATTACTTCGCTACAAAATCAAGATATTTCTAACGTAATTATCAATGAACAGACAATGGACTTGTCTCAATTTCAAACATTTGTTATTGAACAAAATTTACCATTACATATTTTAATTTCTTGGGGAACAAATGTTTTTGATTTAGATATTCATCTTACTGGGCCGCAAGGCAGTGATCGTTTTCATGTTTTTTATCTTAACAAAGGAGATCTACAAAATAATCCAAACGCTGCTATTATTGATGATTGTATTTCGACAACATGCAGTGAAGTTGTAAGAATAAATGATTTAAATAAAGGCGGTATATATCGTGCCTCAATTTTTAATCATGGTGATCAAACTATTAATGGTAATGGTTTATCATCTTCAGATGTAGAAATAGAAGTTATACGCGGTGGCACATATATTAGAAGTGAAGGTGATACCGATATGGGCAGTCTGGTTAGTGGAGGAAACTCTATTTTTAAAGGAAATCCAACGGCAGGGCAAACTGGTAATACTTGGCAAGCTATAGAAATAAATCCTGATAATGGAAAGATAGATTTTGTAGATAAATTTACAAACTTTAATAGCGCTCAAGAAGTTGAATAATGAAGTTTTGTTTATGCTTGTTTATATTTATTTTTCTCTACACTAGTAGTTCTTTTTCGCAAAATAGAAATATAGAAAGCCGTATATCAGAAAATTCGATAAAACCTTTGATACTTAAAAATGATGATGTTCTTACTTTTGATAAAAATATTGTTATTCTAAAAAAATCTAATCTTTTTACGTCTTATATAAATTCATCAATCACATATACAGATAATGTTTTTCTTAACGATACGAATAAAGAAAATGATCTTGTTTTATCATTATCAAGTGGTTTAAATTTTGATTTGAAAATGCAAAACGGTATTAAATTATTTTCAGGAATTTTAGCCAGTCAATATAGATATAAAAATAACAGTTTTCTTGGTTATAATAGTTTTCAGGGAAATGCTGGCGCTTCTTATTCAAAAAACAACTGGCTCTATTCTATTCGTTACACTCCTACCGTTATTTTTGATCAAAGTTATAAACAACAATCAATTTCACTTCATCGGTTTTCAGCCTTAGTGTCTAAAAGTAAAACTTTTTGGTCAAAGGTTTTTACTTCTTCTTATAGTTCTGCCCAATATGCTCGTACAAACCCCGATGATTTTAGTTTTTATCAAATTGATAGTGGTGTTCAAATAATATATCCAGTGACATCAAAATTTTATATGTCTTTGAACCCAAATATTTATCAAAAAACATATATTAATTTTTTTGAAAAACAAACAAATATAGAACGAAATGATATAGGCGCTCGCCTTAGTGGAAATTTGGTTTTCAAACCATCAGCAAACACGGACTTAACATTTTCTATTAATTACACAAAAAATAAATCAACATTACCCAATTATGATTATAGCGTAAAAAATATTTCTCCCATCCTTCGTTTTAGCTATAAATTCTAGGTTTTGTTTTTAAAAAATGATTACAGATAATGACATAGAAAATGAAATTTTACGCTTAGCAATTATGCGCGGTAACAACAAAACTTTTTGTCCATCTGAAGTTGCACGAAATTTAGAGGTAAATAACTGGCGAATATTAATGCATCGTGTTCGGCATATCGCTGATAAACTAAAATTAGAGAAAAAAATAAAAATCCTTCAAAAAGGAAAAACTATTCATAGCGCTATAGATGCTATTGGCCCAATTAGATTAAAATCATATTAATTATATTTATATTTATATGCGTTTTGGTAAGTTAAACATCTATATTAAAAATCGAAATAAATTTTTGAACGTCAAAATTTTTTTACTTATTATATTAACGTTACATAATTATTAATTTCTATGGAACAATAATTGTTCTATGATTATTAGATTATAGTAACCAGAAGGATAATATTTTATGAAAATTGCACAAATTGCAGGACTTGCTGAAACTGTACCTCCTGCGAAATATGGTGGAACAGAACGGGTTATGGGCTGGCTTATAGATACATTGGTCGATAAAGGACATGATGTTACCCTTTTTGCTTGTAGTGGTAGCGGAACAAAAGCAAATTTGCGTACCTTTCGCGATCAACCTGTGCGTACAGACCCAGAATTATCTGCTGATATTGCTGATCTTCTTGTTATGTTAAAAGCAGTAAAAGAAAGTGCAGAAGAATTCGATATTATACATGTTCATATAGATTTTTTTCATTACCCTCACCTTAAACATGTTGCTCATAAAGTTTTAACAACCCTTCATGGTCGTCAAGATATGAAAGGTCTTCATAATATTTATAAAGCATATCCAGATTTTGGTCTTATTACGATTTCCGATAAACAAGGTGAACCTATTCCCGATGCTAATATTTTACGTACTGTCCAACATGGAATGCCAAAAGATTTGCTTACCCCAAATTATGACAAGGGCCAAGAATATGTTGCTTTCTTAGGCCGATTTGCCGAAGAGAAAAATCCAGTTGATGCTATTAAAATTGCAAAACAAAGCGGTTACCCCCTTAAAATGGCTGCAAAAATTTGCACCGACAGCCCAACAGGGCAAGCATTTTTTGATGATAATGTAGCACCCCATATTGATGGTAAAGCAGTTCAATTTATCGGTGAGATTTCAGATCATGAAAAAAGTGAATTTTTAGGAAATGCAAAAGCGCTTTTGTTACCAATTGTTTGGGATGAGCCATTTGGCCTAGTTATGATTGAAGCGATGGCATGTGGTACCCCTGTTATTGCTTATAAACGTGGTTCTGTTCCTGAAATTTTAGAAGATGGCGTAACGGGATTTATAGTTGAAACAAAAGAAGAAGCAATTGAAGCATTAAAAAAAATTGATACGTTAGATCGTAGGATAATTCGTCAAGAATTTGAAAAAAGATTCACAGCAGATATAATGGTTGAGAATTACCTTAAAATTTATAACAAAATGCTGCATAATAATTAAATGTCTTCTATTGAAAAAAAATTCTCTTCTGAAATACGTCACCCTCCCCTTGCTGATGTTATCATATTAAAAAGCCGTTATAGCTTTCTTATCACGCGTGATAACGGTAATTTTGATGCTAATCTACATGATACAACTGGATTATATAAAGATGATATGCGAATTTTATCAGCATGGAATTTTGGTTTTCCAAATGGTGCGTTAAAATTACTATCACACCATATGGGAGATAGTAATTTAAAGCTTACCGCTATGATGAGTAATAGACGTTTTCATGATAAAAACGACATATTTGTTGATGGTGACTTAATTGCATTTAAGCGACAGCAATTTATGTTTGAAGAAATTTTGCATGAAAAATTGAGTATTCACAATTATAGTGATGAAAAAATCGTGTTTGATATTCAATTTCATTATCATGCTGATTTCAAAGATTTATTTGAAGTGCGTGGTGTAGACCGACAAACGCCACCTGGGGGTTTTAGCTCTCAACAAAATGAAAAACACGTTCGTTTATCTTATCATGGACAAGATAAAATTGATAGAAACACATTTATATATTATTCAGAAAAACCAGTTAGAGCAGAACCTGAATTATTAACATTTCGTGTTTTTTTACCACCAAAAGGTGACTGGGAACTCACAAATATTATTGCACCTTGTGAAGTAGAAGATAACGCACGCGATTTTGATAAACGTTTTGAGCAGGCTATTACATATGCGCAAACTATGGAAAAACATTGGAATCCTATTCAAACCGATGATCCAGAATTTGCTGCGTTCTTATCATCTTCCCAACGCGCTGTATCTATCCTTACAACCCAGCTTGAAACAGGGTTTTTTCCATTTGCAGGGGTACCATGGTTTAACGTTCCATTCGGGCGGGATTCACTTATTACCGCTATGCAAATTCTTCCATTTAATGAAAAAATTGCCGAAGGTGTATTGCGATTTCTCGCTGAAAATCAAGCTACAAAAACTGATACAGTAATAGAAGCTGAACCTGGAAAAATTTTGCATGAAATGCGAAGAAACGAGCTATCAAATATTGGCGAAGTTGCTTTTAAAAAATATTATGGCAGTGTTGATTCAACTCCCCTTTTTTTAATGCTGGCAGGACGTTATTATCAAAAAACTAGTAATATTAATTTTATCACAAAGTTAATGAAAAACTTCGAAGCGGCAGAAGCTTGGATTGATAACAAGATTGCCGAAGGAGATAACGGTTTTCTTCAATATATATCGAATAATGATAAAGGCTTATCTACTCAAGGATGGAAAGATTCTTGGGATTCTGTTTTTCATGAAAATGGAGAATTAGGAAAACCACCAATCGCTTTTTGTGAAGTACAAGGTTATGCTTATGATGCTTATTTACAAATCGCCGAACTTTACAAAGCAACCAATCAAAATGAAAAAGCAAAAAAGGCAAGAAAAAAAGCTGAAGTTATATATGAGCGTTTTAATAATCGTTTTTGGGACGAAGATTTAGGGTGCTATATTATTGCTATTGCTGCGGATAATAATCCATGCCGCGTTAAATCATCAAATATTGGGCATTTACTCTTTACAAATATTGTGCCTGAGGAACGTGCGGCATCACAAATAAAATTATTACTAAGTGATGAATTTTATACAGGTTGGGGAATTCGCACTATTGCTAAAAATGAAAGTCGATATAACCCGCTTTCTTATCATAATGGAACAGTATGGCCCCACGATACTGGCATTGCTGCTGCCGGATTTGCTCAATATGGAGCCTATGAAGAGGCTGCATTTATATTGAAATCTCTTTACCGTATGTCCAAATATTCAGATCGTGGATTTTTACCCGAATTGGTTTGTGGCTTTCCCCGCCAATATGGGGAGCGTTATATTAATTATCCCACGGCATGCCTTCCGCAGGCTTGGGCATCGGGTGCAACATTTATGGCATTGGCAGCCGCATATGGATGGGATGGAAAAAATAAATTTTTATACGACAATGCGAACAAATCATATGTAACTGATTTTGGCACAGTTTCATTTTAATGATTTTTATATAAAACGAAAAAGTAAAATTAATTGCTCGGAACTAAAAAGATTTTTATATGCAATATAATATTTTTTCGATTTAAAGTTTCTCCCTGAAGAAAAGTTATTTTTGCCAATTTATAATAATATTAATATATTGTTGTATCTTGTAAGATAAGAAGCCCACGGTAAGCTCCATATATTTTAACAACGGATGCTTCAAAGACCGCGGTTTTGTATAGTTTAATAGTAGGGGTAGAAGAATCCAAATTTAAAAAAATTTAGGTATTGATACTTAAATTGATTTATCTAGTCTAACCTTTTTTGTACTCCACTTGTACTATCAAAATAAAATCCACATCTTAAATTGATAGCCAAGCAAGTAAAGGCAAGAGCAATTACAATTGAAGGGCCGGCAGGCCAGTCAAATAAATAAGAGCAGATTAAACCAAGAAAATAAGAAACTATAGAAACGGATATACCGATAATCATCTTGTTTCTTTGCAATTTTACAACAGCCAAAGCAGGGAAAATTAGACTTGCGAACACTAAGTACACACCAATCATGCTGACTGAAAATGGTATTGTGATTGCAAACAATGGATAGAATAAAAACATTCTTTTTTTTCTAAAAACCATCCACGTCATAAAAACTATAGTAAATATTGGAGCAACAAAAAATATATGACTCCAATTTGTCCATAAAATTTGCCCTTCTAGAATATCTTTTATTTCTTCACCGCCATGCGGACTATTAGCAACAAGCAAAAGACCCATAGATGCGGCTAAAACAAATGCACAACCAATTAAAGCCTCTTGATAGTGGCCTGATTTTTTCTCAAGAAAATGAAATGTGATAGCGCACAAAATAGCGGCGAATAATCCCGCCCCTAATCGCCCATACCCTGCTAGAAGGCTATACTCATCAACGATAATAAATGTTTGAAACGCTATCATTCCCAGCGCAGCAAACTGTGCCACGGCCAAATCAAGAAAGATAATATTTCTACGCAATACTTCTTGCCCTAAAGGAACATGAATAAATGAAATTATTGCCCCAGCGACAAACGCTGGAGCAAGAAGTGATATTATATTAATAAAATTTTCCATTTTTATTATTTAAGCCTGTTGAGCGTATCATCAAATAAAGATTCTAAATCATTTGCTTGAGCATTGCCACCTACAGTAAAAGGTAACTCTATGATTGGTATATTTGCTTTTTCAGAAAGCCACTTTGCCCCTTTACTATTTTCAAACGGAGCAACCAATATACCTTTGATATTCTTACCCTTAATCTCTTGAAGTACTTTTTCAAGATGGGAGGCGTTTGGCGGTATTCCAGGTTTTGGCTCTAAAGAAGTAACATCATTTATACCCAGCCAATTTAAGAGGTAAGTCCAGCTTTTATGATATACAATAACATTAGAATTTTTTAGATTTATCGCTTGATTGTTCCATGCATCTATAGAATTTTTCCAACTCTTCGCAAAAGAACTTTGTCTGCTCTTGTAAAATTCTGAATTGGTTTTATCAATTTCAGACAATCTTTCTTTTATTACTTTAGACACCAATAAAATATTATTAGGGTCTAAGTGAATATGCGGATTTCCTTCAGGGTGTACATGTCCCATAGAGCGGTCAACATTCTGCATAACATCTAAAAGCGGAACGTAATCTGACGCCATAATAGAGCCTATATTCCCTTCTTGAACTTGATTACTGCCAGCTTTGTTGAGCAATATAGGAAGCCACCCAATTTCTAAGGATGCCCCGCTGCATATAACCAAATCTGCTCTACGCATTGCAGCTAATAGGCTTGGTTTGGCACGCATATAATGAATATCCTGATTGGCGGTAAATGCCGTATAAACTTCAACTTTATCGCCCCCTATTTCTTGAGCCAACGCCCCCCATTCAGGGGCGCAAGTAAATATATTAGTTTTTGCAAAAGCAGATGTTGGAAGTGCAATAAGCACTCCCAAATTTAATATAATTAAAGATAATTTTTTCATTAAGATACTCCTTAATAATTATGTGCACTATGCGCGCCAAGGCTCATAATATATTGTAACGTGAATTGATTATCCTCTTGGTCGTCAGCAACTTCTTCGCGGCTAAACTGTGCTCGAATGCGTGAAAACTCACTATTCGTCCAATCAACCATTGCGGTTGCCGCCCAAGGATTATGGCCGCCATCATCCAATGCACTACCATTCAAACCTGCTGGTATATCTCCCGCATAAAGTTGACTGTATCGTGCGCCAACCCGCCATTGAGGAAGAAATTTATAAACACTTTGTGCATACCAACCACTTTGGCCATCATTATATGATACTTCGCCTGTTCCGGGGCCGGTATCTTCATAGGTACCATTTTCATCGCGATAAAAATACTCCCCTTGTAAAATGACTTCTTGTTCCGCATTATTTCCTGTCGGAGCATAAACAGCGCGTGCATCGGCAATATAAAGACTGCTATCACCTTTAAAGCTAACGGCGTCCTCGTTTCCATCACGTTTAATACCATCTGCTTGTAAAGTAGAAAGCCCAACACGCCAGCTTGTCTGATCACCAATATCACCACCAACACGACCATAAGCGGTCCAGGCACCAATATCGTTTCCATCAGCTCCACCCGTTGGAAAATCATTTCCACGGAATGCTCCTGCTCCAATTTCGGTATAGATCGGAGTGGGAAGAACGGCAGAAACTTGAACGCCATCATCCCCATAATTACCATCAAGAAAGGCACGATTTGTTAATGGACGATCTGCAAAATCATCGCCATGAGCATGATGAGAATTTAAATACCCCAGTTCTGAAAAGAAACGACCTGCCTTTACTTCTACGCCATAAGGCAATGCGGATGTTGCAACAAAAGCTTCTTCAATTTCTACTTCTGTTTCACCTTCATGTTCATGTAAAGCAATTGTAGCAGCACCTCGGAATTTATCATCAACACTGGCCGAAAAATTAAGTTCTGTTTCATCAATGCCTAATCCTTCTTTTCCACGTTCACCTTCTTCGCCAAGAGCAAAGCCAGCAATATCACCATCTTTTTCGGAAAAATTATTATATTTACCATTTAATACAACACCGATAGCTGGATTAAAACTGGTATCTCTAATATTTCTTTGTGTAGTAGCAGGAACTGTTGAGGCGTTTGACGCGACGCTCGCTTGAGTTTGTTCAACTTTTTGAGCTGTTGTTGTTTGTTGCGCTTCTAAAGTTTGAACTTTGCTTTCCAATTGCTCAATCTTACTTTCATACGCATCGCGCATAGATTGAATTTCAGCTTTAATCGCTTCAATATCTGTATCACTTGCCGCTAAGGCTGGTGATACGTTTAGTAATACGGCTGTACTTGCCGCCAATAGGAGTTTTTTAGACATGGATATGCCCTTTCTTATCTAATAAATTTTATATAGTTAAAGTTTTTGAGTTAGATAAGAACTGTGGGCGGCGCGCGAGGCGTATTTGAGTTGTAATGATTTACAAAAACCGTTGGAATACGTGTTGTAAAAACGACAGCTTCTGCTTGCAAAGAAAAATTCAATGTAATTGGAGCGTTATAGAATGCTGTCTGTAATGATTTCGTTAGTAAACATTCAGGACATTCATGTTTCTTATTATCTTTATCATGATTGTGTTTATCGTGATTGTGATTGTGATTATTATGAATATCGTTAGAAGCGACAGTTTCTTGAGAAAACCCATGCTCTATGTGAGATGCGCTATGTTGAGCAAGAGCAACCTGCCCTAACATCAAAGCTAGTAAAACCCATAGTGATATAAATTTTCTAAAACGCATACGACACAACTATCAAATAGATTGTAATTGAGCAAGCATAACTTTTAATACAACAACTAAAATTGTTTCAAAAAAAAATTGATTTGTTAAACAGTTAAATATTATATTTTAATTCTAAATGGCTCTTGTCTTTCAATCATTACGAAAGCCTAAACGCTTATTTGAACTATACTCACCTATTGTATGCGTGTTCTTTTTACCTGCCAGCGTATATGAAATCTGCCAGACCTTACGCCCATTAGGTCGTATTAGAAGGTGAAGTCTATCACCATCATTTAGACGGTAAGGTTTTTCTTTCGCTGGTGCATGAGTAATCTCTTGATTGGTAAGTTTTTTGATTATTTTTGGCATATTCTTTCTTTTTTGGTAGTACAGATTAAAATTGGACTGAAAATACTCCTTACTGTACTACCAAAATGATTGGAAGATGCTCTTCTTTATAGGTTCTTCTTGGAAGATAAATTCTGTTTATAACTTTAATATCAATGACTTAAAGATGATTTAGGATTGTATTGGATCTTGAAATGGCAGGGGCAGAAGGATTTGAACCCTCGGCCTACGGTTTTGGAG
>CAWCWJ010000001.1:0-483202 GCA_963799275.1 uncultured Alphaproteobacteria bacterium | reverse complement strand
ACCGTCGCTCTACCAACTGAGCTATACCCCTTTAATCATAATCTTTTTAATGAAAATATAGTGATTTGGCTAGTATTATTTACATTGTAATTTATTTTGGTATTTAAAAAATTAAAATCATAAGAAACAAAATTTTTATCCGCTAGACTGTTCTTTCATTTTTATATAAGAATAATCTTGTTCACGTATTCGCCAGTCTTATTAATATTAGTTATGCATTTATGATTATAGTTCGTTTTAAAAATGTAATGAAACAACTGATTTTAAGCTTTTATTGTCTTTTTTAGATCGCCATCTATTATTGTGAGGCAATAAAAAAGGCCGCTACAATTTAGCGACCTTTTATTAGAGTATTATTGGTATGAATTATTCTACAATTTTCGCAACAACACCCGCACCAACTGTACGGCCACCTTCACGAATTGCGAAACGTAAACCTTCATCCATTGCAATTGGAGCAATAAGTTGAACTGTCATTTCAAAATTATCACCAGGCATAACCATTTCTGTTCCTTCTGGTAAAATCACTTCACCAGTTACATCCGTTGTACGGAAATAGAACTGCGGACGGTAATTTGCGAAGAATGGAGTATGACGGCCACCTTCATCTTTAGATAAGATGTACGCTTCTGCCAAGAATTTTGTGTGCGGAGTAATTGAACCAGGCTTACATAGAACCTGACCACGCTCAACATCTTCACGTTTTGTACCACGAAGAAGCGCACCAATATTGTCGCCAGCTTGACCAGAATCAAGAAGCTTACGGAACATTTCAACACCTGTACAAACAGTTTTTTGTGTATCACGAATACCAACGATTTCAAGTTCATCATTAACATTTACAACGCCTTGCTCAACACGACCTGTACAAACAGTACCACGACCAGAAATTGAGAATACATCCTCAACAGGCATTAAGAATGGACGATCAACTGGACGATCAGGTTGTGGAATGTAGTCATCAACCGCTTTCATTAATTCAGCAATAGCATTTTTACCAATCGCTTCATCACGACCTTCAACAGCAGCCAAAGCAGATCCTTTAATGATTGGAATATCATCACCAGGGAAATCATATGATGATAGCAATTCACGAATTTCCATTTCAACCAATTCTAATAATTCTTCATCATCAACTTGATCGACTTTATTCATGAAAACAACCAATGAAGGCACACCAACCTGACGTGCAAGCAAAATGTGTTCACGTGTTTGTGGCATAGGACCATCAGCGGCATTCACCACCAAGATTGCACCATCCATTTGCGCAGCACCAGTAATCATGTTTTTGACATAGTCTGCGTGTCCAGGACAATCAACATGGGCATAGTGACGAGCATCAGTTTCATACTCAACATGTGCAGTAGAGATTGTAATTCCACGGGCTTTTTCTTCTGGGGCTTTATCAATTTTATCAATTGACTCACCATTTCCATATAATCCAGCAATTGCAGCTGTTAACGTAGTCTTACCGTGGTCAACGTGACCAATTGTGCCGATATTACAATGCGGCTTGTTTCTTTCAAACTTTTCCTTAGACATAAGGGGCTCCTTTAATTAATTTTAGCTTTTTAGGTTTAAACAGCTTCGCGTTTTTAGCCATCGGATCCCTACATACATGATGCATATAGGAACCGCCACGAATTCTAAGCCCCCTGAATAGGAAAAAAGCCTATAAAAGTCAACTGATTTTAAGCAAAAAGTTGGATTTTTTCAAAAACAAGAGCTAGAAACACAGATGTTATAAATAATAATAAAATAATATGCATAAAAATTACAATTAATTTTAACATAAAAAAAAGGACTGATAGAATATCAGTCCTTCTAGATATAATAAAATTCAATTATGCAGCGATATTATATGCATCTTCTTGATTGAATATTTCTTCAATACGGTCATGCTGTTCATCATTTTCAGTATCAACAACCATTAATACAGAACCGTTTTTAATTTCATCTTCATAGATTTTTGCTTCATGTTCAGGAATACCAAGACCTGTTAATGCACCAATTAATCCACCTGTTACCGCGCCTGCACCCAAACCAGCCAAAGCAGATACAATTCCACCTGCAACAACCAAGTTTAAGCCTGGAATTGTCATAGCAGCAGCAGTTGATAGCGCGCCTAATACAGTCCCAGCCAAACCACCGATCGTTGCTCCTGCAGCTGCACCTTCTGGCATTTTTGTATTTTCATCCATATTAAAACTTTTACCACGCGTTTCATCCGTTGCGATAATGCTGATCTGACTATCGTTAACACCGATGTTTTCCAGTTTATTGAGCGTATGTTCTGCTGCTTGTTTTGTTTTAAATGTTGCTGAGATATTTGACATTATATTCCCTTTCGTAAAATGTTTCATGAAATAATAAAACAAAATATAACGGTTAAAGTTCCAAAACTATTTAACAAAAAATGAAGAATTGGAGCGGGTGAAGGGAATCGAACCCTCATAGCCAGCTTGGAAGGCTGGAGCTTTACCACTAAGCTACACCCGCATTTTTAAAAACACTTTCAATTCATTAAACGAATTAAAGTGCTATTAAAATGTTGTTCTTTATCAATGAACAACGTTATAGCGTTACTGTTATTATGCATTCATGCGTAATTGTCAAGATTACTTATCTGTATGTTTTTTATAACTATTCTTAAGAATTTTGATATATTATTATAAATAGATATATTATGTAACAATGCAACAATCAGTAGCGTATCAATTATCTGCCCCAACAATATCAGGATGTTCATCCTGCGGATCAGATGTTGCGGGGTGCCAATGCATAAAATTTGATAAAGCAGCAGATCAAAATGGTGAAAAATTTACTGTTATTTTATTCCATAGCCCTATAAAACATTTCCTCCATTATGCCGCACCTATTACTCCAGCAAATAACGAATCCCCGCATCAAGGAGAAATAACAGCAACGCATAGTGCAAATCAAGCCGGTATTATGTCTTTTAATATTTCAAGTGATGCGACACAATCAAATGCGCCCGCGGCTGGGCCATCATTTTAATCATGTAAATTACATTTATTATGGCGGGCATCTTCAATATCTCCTTCAGGGTCCATATGAATGATTACTTCTGCATTAGGATAGATTGCTGTAATTTTGTTATCTAACGCGCGCACAATATCATGAGCATTTTCAAGCGATAGATTTTTATCCAATTCAACATCAAAAGAGATATGAAAATGTTTACCACAATCACGAGTGCGTAAATCGTGCATCCCCAAAACCCCTTTATGGGTATTCGCAATTTTAAATATATTTTGGCGCGTTGTTTCAGGCAATTCTTTATCCATTAAGATATCAATACTTTTGAAAGTAATTGTATAAGAAGTGTAAAAAAAATATCCCGCAATAAGCAAAGCCATTAGAGGGTCAATCCATATCGGTCCGCTATAATATTGAAAAGCCAAAGCAAAAATAACACTAGCATTGAGATATATATCTGTTTTGTAGTGGGCAAAATCCGCCTCCAATATTAATGAGTTGGTTTTTTTTAGCGCGCGGTTTTGAACCCACAACACCATCAAAGATAAAATCATTGAGATAGCGATAACTATTATTGCCAATGAATGATGCGTTATAATAACAGGATCATGAAATCGACTTAACGATTCAAATATGACAAATAATCCTGCTGCTGCCATTAATGCCCCTTGGAATAAAGAGGCAACCCCTTCCATTTTTCCATGACCATAGCGATGGTCTATATCCGCAGGTTTGAATGAATATCGAAGGGCAAAGAATAAAATAAATGAAATTGTTACATCTACGATTGAATCAACAAAGGTTGCCAAAACAGCCGCCGATCCAGAAAGGTAAAACACATATCCTTTTGCAATAGACAAAATGATTGCAGTGACTAAACCATATAGAGAGGCAAATAAGACCGTTCTTTGATGTATGTTTTTGTTCATTTCACCTTATCTTGCAATACCAACGCATGGAATCGCAATAATTTATTTTATAAATATTCAGGTTTCAGCTTTACTATAACAATGGAATTATCTGCGATTGCGCCACATTTGCCTTTACCCAATATTATGGATATTTTGTATGTTGAAGACGATATAGAAGATGCGCGGTTAATAGTACGTAGTTTTGATGATGAAAAATCCATCAGCTATCAAATTACACATTCTTCAACCTTTGCTGATGCACTTTTGCAATTAAGGCAGAAAAAATTTGGGGCTATCTTACTTGATCTAAATTTACCTGATGGAAAAGGACTGGAAGGGATAGATGATATTAAAAATATCAATCCTGATTTACCTGTCGTAATTTTAACAGGATATGATGACGAAAATACCGCGATTGAGGCCCTTCAAAAAGGCGCGCAGGAATATATCGTAAAATCTCATATTAATAATGATATTATAAAACGCGTTTTACAATCTTCAATTTTGCGAAAAAAAGTTGAGCAATCGTTAAAAAAGCAAGCTTATACAGACCCGCTTACTGGCCTACCCAATCGTGTAGCATTTGAGCAAACAGCATCAAAAATGATTGAACGTGCCGCACGCTGGAAAAATAAAGAGGCTTTATTATTCCTAGACTTGAATAAATTTAAAGAAATAAATGATACTTATGGTCATGAGGCAGGTAATGCTGTTCTAGTCGAGACCGCTGCACGATTGCAATTAACATTACGCAAAAGCGATATGATCGCCCGTTATGCAGGCGATGAGTTTATTTGCTATCTAGATAGTAATAATAGCCCCAAAATCAATAAAGATATTTGCCAAGCCGTTTCCCAAAAAATTATCGAAGCCGTTGAAAAACCAATTGTTTTTGAAGGAAAAAAACTTTTTATTAGCGTCAGTATAGGTATTGCCATCTTCCCCGACGCCGGTAATGATTTTGATGCTCTTTTGAAAAAGGCAGATGCAGCAATGTATCAAGCCAAGAAAAATAGTGATGAAAAATTTTGTTTTGTTGATGCGGTAATGGAAGATGAGATTGATACGCATATTACAGTTTCAAATCCACGATTGGAATGGAAAGGTATTATTACACTTCCCCATGCTGATGTTTCAAATAATAATGTTATTGCCGTTTTACCACCAAAGGTACAAACCGGATTTAAATCATTAGAAGATATACAAGATCAATTTGATACAGATCTTAGTAGTTTTGCCTTTATGGCTGCGCATGATTTACGTGCGCCTGTACGAAAAATTATTACTTTTACAGAAATGCTTGAAAACCAGTATGAAGATCTAGAACAAGATGAAAAACAATATTTATTACAACGATTATCTTTAAGTGGTACACGTATAAACCATCTAATTGATAATTTATTACTTTATGCCAATTCCATTAAAAATTACGATAAAATGGAAAAATGTTGTCTTACTACAATTGTAGAAGAAATTTTAGATGATTTAAAATTCTGGTTACAAGAAAATAATGTGAGTGTTCAAGTGGGGCCTCTTCCACAATTATTGGCCTATAAAAATCAAATTCGTTGTATTTTTTATCATTTAATAAATAATGCTGTTATCTATAAGAATATGGATATACAAACCAAAATTAAAGTGTTTGAAACTTCAAATAAAACTGAATCTATTATCTGTATTTCTGACAATGGGATTGGTATTGATCCTAATTATATGAAAAAGATTTTTGACCCTTTTAAGCGTCTTCATTCTGCGGATCAGATTGAAGGAACGGGTTTAGGATTGGCAATTTGCCAGCGTGCAATTGAAAAACATGGAGGAACAATTTGGGTTGAGCCAAATGGTGATAAAGGATCAATTTTTAAATTTTCATTTCCTTTAAAATCTTAATTACTTTTTTGAATATGTATTTATCAGAACGCGATTGAATGCGTGAACGGAAAACGGTTTTTGCAAATACTCGGTAGCTTCTAATTTATACGCGTCATAAATTTTATCTGGCGATGTATCTGAAGATAAAAGGATCACGGGCATATCACTTGTAATGGGATGATTGCGGATATAATCCAATACCTCAATTCCATTAATTTGTGGCATATGAATATCTAATAAAACAAGATGGTCCGTATTATACATGTCCCCTTGATTATAAATTCCGATATGGTCAAAATATTCAAATAACGATTGTGCATCGCAAAATGTTTTTACATTTTTTACCCAAGGCGATTGCTGTAAATGTAATTTACAAAAAAACCGATCGTCACTATAATCATCTACAATGTAAATTGTTTTTTGTTGATGATTTGACTGTCGTATCGTTTCTTTATTTATATTACTACAACTTTTAGACTCAATAATATCATAATACATTTCTAACCGTGCCTTTCATTTTTTAATAATAATCAAGTTAATATTAAAAATTGGTAAATTAGAATATGACTGTATTCTATTCGAACAAATAATGTTATCTGATATAATAAAATAAATTTTACAATCGCTATAAAAACTGAATTACCATGCCTTTTGAAACTGTCGTTTTAAAAACAATTGAATATTTAAAAATCCCCTCTGTCGTAGGGCATGAAGCATTTTTTCTAGATTACCTGAAAACTGATTTTGCAAAATTAGGTCTTTGCGTTAAACAGCATAATGGTTTGTTAGAGATAAGCGGTGCTAAGCCTCGATCAAATATTATTACTGCTCACACCGATAGGCATGGATTAATTAGTATGGGGAATGACCGCTACGGATATGCAGCGCAAATTATTAAAAAACAAAAATACAATGATCAAAGCGAGTATACTACGACCACATTAAATGCAATTAAAGAGCGTTTTATTGGTGAAGATGTCTTGGCTTACTGCCCCAAAACAGGTCATATCTTAGATAACGGTATTATCATGGGAACACAAATTGATGCCGATACAGGACAATCATATTTTACAATTGATGGAATGGTTATTCATAACCCCGATATTCCCATATCGTACGCCCGAAACGCAGAAGTAAGGGGCGATTTGTTTCGCGGACAAATTGATAATGTTGTATCTCTTGGTATTATATATGTCCTATTTCAAAATGGATTTTTAGGGACGGCGCTTTTAACTTGCGAAGAAGAAATTGGCAAAAGCTGGATTTATATGAAGGAATGGTTTGAAAAAAATGATGTTCAAACCAAAAATCTTCTGGTTTTGGATACCAGCCCCTATCGTGAAAAAACACCCATCCAAGAAAATAAAGTTATTTTACGCAATCGAGATAAAAGTGGTATTTTCCATGCTGATCTGGTTCAAGAAATTAAATTACGATGCCAGCGCTTGGGATTATCTTATCAAGTTAAAGATGAGTATTTTTTGGCACAAGGATTGGAAATAAAAGATTTAGGGTCAACCGAACTGGGACGGCTTGTATTAGAAACAAGTAATCAATGGAATGGCACAACTATTCAAATTCCAACAACGGAATATCATACAAGTTATGAAACCACCAGCCGCGGCTGTATTGAAAGCTATTATCGAATATTAAGCGATTTGGTCATCCATAATCCTCTAAAATTCTAAAATATATTCAATTTACTTAAAATATTCTTTTCAATTACCCATTATTTGTGAAATATTACGCTTTTTATAATAATAACGATACGATAACTATCCAAAAGGCATGAAACGATGAATGTAAAAATTGGAATTGATTTTGGTGGTACAAAAACAGAAATCGTTGCTTTACAAGGGGATAATGGAAAAGAATTATTCCGAAAACGTATACCTACCGCACGCAATAATTACGATAAAACAGTATCTGATATTCAAAATTTAGTTATTGAAACCGAACAAACTCTTGGTCGTAGTGCAAGTGTTGGTATGGGAATGACAGGATTGGTTGATCGTGATACTGGTTATGCCAAAAATGCCAATACAACTTGGGTTAATGGCCTTCCCTTACGTCCTGATTTAGAGAAAGCGTTAAACCGTAAAGTACGCATTGAGAATGATGCCAATTGTTTTGCTGTATCCGAAGCTATTGATGGTGCAGGAAAAGGATATGAAGTTGTGTTTGGGGCAATTTTAGGCACCGGATGTGGTGGTGGTTTGGTTGTGAATAAACGCATAATTACGGGCGTTAATAACATTGCAGGGCAATGGGGACATAATCCCCTGCCCTATTCCCGCCGTGTTGCAAGATTGGGTATGGGTAACGAGAAATATTTTAACCAATTTGGATATGAAGAAACGCGAGGTATTGAATATACCATTACGGATAAGGCATGGATGGAACATCCTGGTGAAGTTTGCTTTTGCGGTAAACGTGGATGCCTTGAAACATGGATATCAGGTACCGGGTTTAAAATGGATTATCATCGCGTTGAAAAAAGTGATCTTTCAACCCATGATATTATTGCTAATGCCAGAAAAGGTGAAAAGAAAGCTGTTTTTGCATTAGAACGTTATACAGATCGTCTGGCTCGCGCCCTTTCCACTATTATTAATACGATTGATCCTAATGTTATCGTGTTGGGTGGCGGGATGAGTAATGTGGAAGAAATTTACGATATGGTACCAAAAACTTGGGGTAAATATATTGATTCCGATACGGTAAAAACAAAGATTGTTCCCCCACGATATGGCGATTCATCTGGGGTTCGCGGGGCAGCTTGGCTATGGTCTGAGGAGGAGCATGAATTAGCACTTCCCCTTGCTGCCTAATATAAAATAAAAAGCTTATATTTTATTGAATGTTTTATTGAAAAAAATCTATTAAATGGTTACAACACATACATAATCATGGCAGATTACTTTCAAAGCATTAAATATAAACTAAAAAAAGCAATGCAATTTATTGCAGGGCCACACATTATATACTGGGTCATGCCTTGGTTTATGTTGTTGTTGGTCATTGCAACGATTGAGCAGAAAAATATTGGTCTTTATGATTCAGTTCAAATTTATCTTTATAATTTTATTCTTTGGTTTGGTTTTATACCTCTTCCAGGTGGGGGCATTGCGCTTGCACTCATCACAATTTCTCTCGCGATAAAATTTCTTTTTTATAGTCCATGGTCATGGAAACGTTCAGGGATTATTATTAGTCACCTAGGCTCACTTATGCTTTTGATTGGTGGGTTTATTACCATATTAAATTCTCAAGAAGGATTTATTATTATTCCCGAAGGGGAGGAGCGTGCTTATTTTTCCGATTATCATCAGCGTACTGTTTTTATATATGATGATGATAAAAAAATAGTCAGCGTGCCTTTTAATAAGTTCAAAAATGAGTTTGAAGTGGACAATGAAGCATTACCTTTTAAAATATTTACAAAAAGCACTTGTGATAATTGTGCTATTTCTACTTTATCTCAAAAAGATGAACTTCGTAAAAATTTAGCCGCAGAAATAAAAATTACATCCCAAAAATCTGAGGTTAATAAAGAAGAAAATTTCTCAGGCATGACCTTTCGTTTATTAGAAAAAGAGCGCAATAAAATTATTGGTGAATATATTGTTTTAGAAGATGTAGAGCAGCCAAAACCCTATAAAAACTTTGATATCAAGATTGAGCGTGATAAAACCCCTTTACCATTTTCAATCAGTTTACAAAATTTTGAAAAAATTGACTATGCAGGTACTTCTAATGCATCGGATTATATTTCCGAATTAACTTTTAATGAAAATGGTGTGTCATGGCCTGTTAAAGTTCAAATGAACAAACCTTATCGTTATAAAGGATACAGTTTTTTTCAATCTTCTTTTGATCAACGCGATGGTGTTGAAACGACTGTTATTAATGTTGTTCAAAATTCAGGACGATTATTTCCCTATATCTCTTCTTTTTTAATCTTCTTAGGGCTTTTTATACATTTAATAAGCCGTATTGTACGCCGCAATAAATCAGTAAAAAAACAACAAAGAAAGGAAGATAAACATGCATAAATTCCTGCTTCTTTTGCTGCTTTCTTTAGTTGTTAATAATAGTGTCTTTTCGCATATGGTACACGCAAAAAATACAATAAATTCTTATGATGAATGGTCAAAAATTGCTGTGTTGCATGAGGGGCGGATAAAACCTATTGATAGTTTTTCGAAAATTATTTGGGAACAAATTTCTGGTACAAGATCAGCTAAAGATTTTGATCATAATCAATGGCTAGCACAAACTTTATTTTTACCAGAAGATGCAATTTTTAATCCTATTTTCAAAATTAAAGATGCTGATAATTTTGGTTTGAATAAAAAACAAAGATATGATTTTACAGTTGTTAGTAAAATTATTAATGATAATAAAGAATTAATTGAAAAATTGCTGCTTATTCCTTCAAAAGATTTATCAATTGAGCAATCTAACCTTCTTTCCCTTTATGCATATTATGGTGTTTATAATCAATTGTTACGCAGTATGACTGCGATTATACCTTTAAATATTCAAGATAAAGAAAATAAGAAATCCTATTTTGAATATTATAAGAAGAATGAAAATGATAATTATACCGCGTTAAAAATTATGCGTGCGGCGGGAAGTAATAATGTGTATTTCAAAATTATTCCCACTCAAAATTTAATGCAGCCTTATTCAACAATATGGCAAGTTTTATTGGATGAGATAAAAAATGAAAAGGAACAAAATAACATTGAAAAATGGCATTCTCTCGCGCTTGCTTATCGTAATGGTGATAATAATCAATGGCAAACCACAATAAAAAATATTCTTGAAAATCAATCTAGCTTTAGGATTTTATTGGAAAAGAAATATAATGATTTATCTCTTACAAATTGGGCATTTGTATTTTTCTTATTCAGTTTTATTTCATTGATGTTTATTGGCGTTATAAAAAAAATTCAACTATCAAAAATTTCAGCTTTATTTCTAGGGTTAGGCGCTTTTTCTCTTACGGCTGATATTATTATGCGGGTTATTATATCGCATCGCCCGCCTGTGGGGACCTTATATGAATCTATTTTATTCGTATGCATGATAACAGCCATTGGTAGTTTTATATTCGGCCTTAGAAGAAATAATAAAACGGCATTATTTATTGGCAGTATTTCTGGAATTATTTTATTACCAACAGCAATTGCATTTGTAGGCGTTGATAGTTTTAGCCCCCTTGTCGCGGTTTTAAATACTGATTTTTGGCTTGCAACCCATGTTATTATTGTAACTGCTGGATATGCATTTTGTATTTTAACTGCCCTTTATGCCCATATAATTATGTGGCGACAAGATTATAATAAAAAATCAAAGGCTTATAAAAATTTAAATGTAATGGCCATTTTATCCTTATTATTTGTAACGGTAGGAACGGTGTTGGGTGGATTATGGGCCGACCAATCATGGGGACGATTTTGGGGATGGGACCCTAAAGAGAACGGCGCAATGTTAATTATACTATGGATCATTTGGTTATTACATGGAAAAATTACGCACGACCTTCCTATAAAATTTTATATGGCAGGCATTGCATTTTTATCGGTTATTGTTGCTCTGGCTTGGTTTGGTGTGAATTTATTAAGTGTTGGTTTGCATTCTTACGGTTTTGTTTCTGGTATTGCCTTGGGATTAGGATTGTTTTGCAGTGCAGAAATTCTTATCATTACTTATCTTTTATTTTTTCATCAAAAATTTAAAAAGAAGCGTTTGATATGAAAATTAATATTGCAATAATTTTAATAATAATCATTGGCGGTATCGCTATCACGCTTTTTTTCGATCAAAAAACAACCCGAACCACGCACTATCAATCTCTACCGAATATAGAATTTAATTTATTAGACAATAAAACTGTTTTTCTTCATGATTTTAATGAAAGTGCAATTATTGTTCATTTTTGGGCGACATGGTGCGCGCCCTGTTTGGTAGAAATCCCCAGTTTATTTGAAATGGCACAAGAAAATGAAGAAAATATTCAAATTATTGCAGTGGCCGTTCAAGATTCACCCAAAAAAATACAAAGCTTTTTTGAGAAAACCACTTTTAAAATACCAAAAAATGTTCATATTGCGCTTGATCCAGATTGGCAAATTGCAAAATTAATCTTTAATACAACCCGATTACCTGAAAGTTTTTTGATCTCTCCAAACCAAGAAATAATAGATCGGCATAATGGCGCGGTGAAAAATTGGGTTAAAATGCCATGGGTTAGGGATTTCAATAGGTTACAAGTTAATAATTATGTGGATAAAAAATAAATAACCTGTTGAAAACTAATTTCTTTTTTTGCGCAACTCTTGCTATCATCAAATGAAACCCTTAATTATGATAGGGTAAGTTCATTTCCTTGGCAGATCATGCATGCATATAAATAACAAAAAAATGAATAAATTTAAGTTTTCCTCTGTTTTCAAGAAACGTGTTGGGTTTGCTATGCTTTCTGTTTTGATTTTAAGCAGTTGTGGCGATACATCCCTTCCCCCTTTATTTGGTGGATCCGGTAAAAAAATTATTGTTCAGGAGAACACCCTTAACCAGCCTGATATTCCTATTATCGCGACAAACACACCAAAATCTTTATCTACGGTTGCAAGCAATAAAAATATGTTTGCAAATTCTTTACGTACTGATAATGAACGCCTTGATCGGTTGGAGCGTTCTGTTCAATCTTTACGTAATGATTTTGACACAGTTCAACCTTCCATCCGTCGGTTAATGGCAATTGAAAGTGATATTCAGGAATTAATCGGTGAATTAAGGGATTTATCTGCCGAACCTTCGCGTATGACCAATAATATTGCGCCCAACACGGTTGTTGTGCAATCACCTATGGCGGCGCCAAAGGCAAAGAAACCCATTTCAAAAAAATCATCCTACCAACGCAAATCTGCCCCACCAGTTCAAGGCGGGATGGCAACAATTTTTGATGTCAGAAGTGGGGAGCATCCTGGTAAATCAAGACTTGTTTTAGACAGCAATGCAAATGCCGCTTATACAATAGATATTGATAACAATGAAAATGTTATGGTTGTTGACTTACCCAATACATTATGGACAGCACCAACAAGTAAAGATTTTGCAAAATCTTCTATAATTTCTTCTTATACTGTTGAAAAATCAGATGCAGGAAATCTCTTGATCATACAATTAAAGAAAAATGCAAAAGTTGGATATAAAGCAGTTTTACCTTCAAATTCAGGTGCGGGTAAACGAATTGTTATAGATGTAGTTGCGCAATAGCCTACTAAATAAAGTTCCCTCTTTTGTTTAAAAATTCTTTATAAATCTTCCTTGTCGATATCTATAAATATCCCTATTATTTAAGGATATTTGTAAATCAATTTTTAGAAAATTATTATTCATGGCAAAAACTATTTCTTCTTTAAAATCATTTCTCAATATTTTTTATAAAAATGTCCCTGATGAAGATGTTCAATTAATGCGTCCTGAGCATATTAATTTTACAGCCAAAACCCATTTGGATATAGTATCAAACCGCAAATATGGCTCGAACGCCAAAGTTTCTGTTTACACCCCAACAACAACAAAAAATGGATGGGATTCAAGCTGTACCATTATTGATATCGTTAATGATGACATGGCATTCTTGGTAGATTCTGTAGTGGCCGAAATTGTGGCGCGTGGATATCATATCAATGTATTCCTTCATCCGATTTTATATGTTGAAACAGATAAAAAGAACACTGTAACAGCCATATATCCAAGCAATAAGAAGAATACAAAAGCGCAATCGCATATTCATATCGAAATTAATCGTGCCATTGGTCAAACACAGATTAAAGACTTACGGGAAACCTTAATAAATATTTTAAATGATGTGCGTCTTTCTAATCAAGACTGGTTGAAAATGCGTGAAAAAATTGCCCCAACTAAAAAAATATTAAATTCTGCCCCTTCAAAATTTAATAAAAAATTGATCGAAGAATATGAAGAATTTTTAGACTATCTTCACGATAATAATTTTACCTTTTTAGGGTATCGTGAATATCGTTTTAGCAATGGTAAAAATGGTATTAACAGTAAGATTGTAAAAAATTCAAGTCTTGGTTTGTTATCGGACGAACGACAACCCGTTTATATTAACCAAGCCCGCCTTAGCCTTACCGATAAACAACAAAATCTTCGTACAACGCAAAGTCCCCTTACTATTTCTAAGGTCAATAAACGTTCAACCGTTCATCGCCGCGTTCCTCTTGCTGCTATTACTATTAAAAAATATAATGATAAAGGGCAAGTGATCGGCGAAATTTTGTTTATTGGTTTATTCACGGCTGTCACATATTCTCGTAGTGTAAAAGATATTCCGTATCTACGTATGAAAGTTAATCATGTCGTTGAAAAAACCAATTTTGAACACGCCTCTCATAACCGCAAAGCCATTCGTCATGTTTTGGAAAAATATCCCCGTGATGAAATTTTGCAAATGCCAGAAAAGCTTTTATATGAACATGCGATAAGTATTTTGCGCCTACAAGAAAAGCCGCAAATCGCACTTTATACACGACCCGATCCATTTGGACGCTATATATCCTGTTTGGTATATGTTCCACGCGAACGATTTGAAACCAAATTACGATTAAAATTTCAAAATATTTTAGAAGAAACATTGGGTGGTAAATGCACCAGTTTTAAAGTCCTTCAAGATGATGCGCCCTTATCGCGTGTTCTCTTTCTAATCGATGTAAATGCCCAAGGAAAAGTACCAAAATTCAACGATAAAGCTTTAGAAAAAAAATTAATTAGAGCCGCCCAAAATTGGTCAGATCGTTTAACAGAATCTATTGAAGATCATGTAACAGACACTGAACATTCCGCATTTTTAATAGATAACTATGCCAAAGCGTTTCCTGTTGAATATACTGAAAACTATGCCCCTGTTCAGGCCGTATTAGATATTCAAAAAATTGAAAATGTGATTGAACAAAATAACATTGATATTGAGTTATATGAGGAAGAAAAAGCAGGAAAGTCAGAAATTCGTCTAAAATTATATCGTGAAAATATGCCTCTTGCCTTATCCGATGTGCTGCCCATATTGGAAAATAGTGGGCTTGATGTTATTACGGAGTTTCCGTCCGAAATTTCTCCTGTTCATTATGACGGAACAGTATGGATTCATGATTTCTTACTCGAAACCCGTGATACCCTACCTTCTGTAGATATTACAAAATCAAAAGAATCATTTGAAGATGTCTTTAAGAAAATTTGGAATGTAAAATTAGAGAATGACACTTTAAATATGTTGTCCTTTTATGCAGAAATGCCATGGGAAGATATTACAATTCTTCGTACTTATTTACATTATTTACGCCAGACCGGTATCGCCTACAGCCTACCCTATATGGAAAGTGCGATTACGACCTATCCCGATATCGCACAAAGTTTGGTGGCTTATTTTAAAAATTCATTTAATACGAAAACCAAACCTCTATCAAAAACCCAAAAACAAAATCGAGTGGACGCCATTTTTAAATCTTTGGATAAAGTTAGCGCCCTTGACCATGATCGAATTTTTAGAAGTTTAACAGGGTTGATCACTGCAACATTGCGAACAAATTTTTACCAACTTGATCAAAATGGCAATCATAAAGAGCATCTATCCATTAAATTAGACAGTGCAAAAATCGAAGAGCTGCCACAGCCAAAACCATATCGTGAAATATTTGTCTATTCATCACGGGTTGAAGGGGTGCATTTACGGGGGGATAAAATTGCCCGTGGGGGATTGCGGTGGTCAGACCGCCATGAAGATTTCCGTACCGAAGTTTTAGGGTTAATGAAGGCGCAACAGGTTAAGAACGCAGTAATTGTTCCTATGGGGGCAAAGGGGGGATTTGTTGTAAAAAACCCGCCAAAATCTGGTGACAGACAAGATTATTTAAATGAAGGGATTGAATGTTATAAAATATTTATTCGCGGGCTTTTAGATATTACAGATAACCGTCAAGGGACAAAAATTATTCCCCCTAAAAATGTCATTCGATATGATGAGGATGACCCGTATTTTGTTGTTGCTGCCGATAAAGGAACAGCAACATTTTCAGATATCGCCAATAATTTAGCCGAAGAATATGGATTTTGGCTGGGGGATGCCTTCGCCTCTGGTGGGTCTGTTGGATATGACCATAAGGAAATGGGCATTACCGCAAAGGGCGCATGGGAATCGGTTAAACGCCATTTTAGGGAATTAAACCACGATACCCAAACCCAAGATTTTGATGTTGTTGGTGTGGGCGACATGGGGGGTGATGTGTTTGGAAATGGGATGCTTTTATCCAAGCATATTCGTTTAATTGGTGCCTTTAACCATCTTCATATCTTTTGTGATCCAAACCCTGATACGGCCAAATCATTTGCAGAACGAAAACGTTTATTTGAAAATATAAAAGGGTGGGATGCTTATGACATTTCCGTTTTATCCAAAGGGGGGCGTATTTATTCGCGTAAAGATAAAAGCCTCACATTAACGCCTGAAATCAAACAACGCTTTAATATTAGTGAAGATGTGATATCACCCAATAAATTAATACGAACGCTTTTAGGTGCAAAAACAGATCTTTTATGGTTTGGCGGTATTGGTACATATATCAAATCATCATCAGAAACAGATTTGGATGTGGGCGATAAAAGTAATGATCATTTACGTCTTAATGCAAAAGAAATCCAAGCAAAAGTATTGGGCGAAGGTGCAAATCTTGCCATTACTCAAGCGGGACGTATTGAATTTGCCCAACATGGTGGGCGTTTAAATGCAGATTATATTGATAATGCGGGGGGCGTTGCTTCATCCGATTACGAAGTTAATATCAAAATTTTATTGAATGAGGTCGTGCGCCAATCAAAATATAAAATGGATTATAAAAAACGCAATAAATTATTAGAATCAATGACCCCATCTGTATCTGCTCATGTTTTGCGCGGAAATTATCAACAAGCGCAAGGAATTAGCTTGATGGAGTATAATGCGGTTGAAAAACTATCAGATCATCGCAAATTGATGCGCTATTTAAAAGAAAAAGTAAATCTGAGCCGAACATTAGAAAATCTTCCTAAAAAAACCGAAATTGATAAACGTATTATAAACGGAAAAGGGCTCACCCGACCAGAGTTAAGCGTTTTACAAAGCTATGCCAAAATTGCCTATACGCGCGAATTTTTGAATAGTGATATACCCAGTAGCAAAGCAATGGAGGAACGATTATTCCGATACTTCCCCGATAAATTAAGCAAGAATTACAAAGATGAAATTTTAAAACATCGGTTACGTGATGAAATTGTTGCCACCACCCTTGCGAATGGAATTGTAAACCGTATGGGCCCTGATTTTATCCGTGACCGTATGGATAGATGTGGGGTTAGTAGTGCCGCAGTCGCAAAAGGATATATCATTACCCGTGAAGCGTTTAAGTTGCGTGAGATTTGGAATGGCATTGAGGAATTAGATGGTAAAGTTCCCGCTATGGTTCAAATAAAGGCATTAAATGAGACAACACGCATGGCCGAACGGGCCGTGACTTGGTTTTTAACGCGTATCGGGCGTCAATTGGATATTAATCGCGATACAATGTTGTTTGAAGATGGGATCCAAACTTTTAAAGAAACGCTTAACGATGTTATTCCTGATCGCTTGCGCTCTAAAATAGATGCCATTGTTCGTATGGGCACAAATGAAGGGCTTCCTCATACTCTTGCACGGGATATTTCTTTAATGCCAGTACTGGGGTCGGCATGTGATATTGTTCGTATCTCTATCGACCATGGATATGATATTCCCCTGACCGCAAGTGTTTATTTCGATTTGGGAGATAGATTTAATTTGGATTGGATGCGCGAAAAAGCACGTCAACTACCTATAGATGGGCAATGGTCCGACCAAGCCATCGAAGGACTAGTTGATCAGCTTTATACTTGTCAGGCAGGGCTTACTATTCGAATTTTGAATGATATGAAAAAAGAGATTTCTGGGAAGAAAACTAAAAAATTAGGCCATAAAATTATGCAAGATTGGATGGATCAACGCGGTGAAAAAGCCAAAATTATTGAACCTTTTTTTGCAGAGATTTATCGTACAGGAACATTAGACATCTCAATGCTTATCATTGCCGAACAAAGATTGCGTAGCTTGTACGGTGGATAATTTCTAAGCAACAATAAAGACCAAAAATATTAAAATCCCCAGATCACGATTTGATTTAAAAATATCAAGCGCAATTTGGGGATTATTTATATCAATATCCTGAACTTGGCGTGCAAAATAAAACACAGTCAAAAGCATTAATAGATACGCCCACCATGAGGCTTGCGTTAAAAATAATGTTGTCATTAAAAACATAAAACTAATTATATAAAAAACTTGCACCGCTTTTTTTACATTTTTTCCAAATAAACGTGCCGTTGATTTAATCCCAACCAGCGCATCATCTTCTTTATCTTGCAATGCATAAATCGTGTCATACCCCAATGTCCAAAAAATAGCGGCAATATATAAAGCGAATGCTTGAATAGATAAAGATTGCGATACCGCACTAAATCCCATAAGCACGCCAAAATTAAAAGTAACCCCCAAAAATGCTTGTGGCCACCATATTATTCGTTTCATAAGCGGATAGGTGATAATAAGAACCACTGCAAATAATCCTAAAAAAATCGTTATTATGGGTAATTGGATAAGAATAAGAAATGAAAACATAAGCAATATGCTTAAACATATTATCGCTTTACGAATGCTGATCTCCCCACTTGCGATGGGTCTGAATTGAGTGCGGACAACTCGCTTATCTAAATCTCTGTCCCATAAATCGTTGATAATGCATCCTGCACCCCGCATTAAAATCGCCCCAATAAAAAACAAAATCATCAAATAAAGATGATCCATTTTAAAATTAAGGGGATTATCAACAGCCAACGCAATCCCCCATAATGAGGGTAGAAGCAATAACCACCAGCCAATCGGACGATCAAGCCGCATTAATATGGCGTATAATTGCCATTTATCGGGTAAACGTGAAATCCACCCTTCTCTCTTGATATCTGTATGGGTCATGTGATTATACTATGCTGTATGATTGAAAAAAACTATTTCAAATTGCCCCGTCTGTTTAGCGCAGAAATTTTAAAAGACAAAGAAACTATTTGTCTTAATCAAAATCAAAGCCATTATTTGAAAAATGTCATGCGCCGATCTATTGATGACGAGATTAGGGTTTTTGATGGTGAAAATGGTGAATGGCTTGCCAGTATAAAAGAATTATCAAAGAAATCAGCTTTAATAAATTTGATAAAACAACTTAAACCTCAACCCACCCAAAATCGTATTATTCGTTTTGTTTTTTCCCCTATTAAGAAAAATCGTATGGATTGGATGATTGAGAAAATGGTCGAATTGGGCGTTACAGACTTTCAACCCGTTCTGTATCAAAATACTGAAATACGGAAAATTAACGAAAATCGTATAAATTTGCAGATTTTTGAAGCCGCTGAACAATGTGAGCGTTTTACAATTCCTACCCTTAACCCTATTATCAAACTGAATTCATTTTTATCAAACGATGTGTTTGAAGGTCACAATTATGCGTGTTTAGAGCGATTTGACCAATCGAATCCATTTGAATTTATACCTCATGATGATATTTCATTTTTAATCGGTCCCGAAGGCGGATTCACGAATGAGGAGAAAAAATTAATTTCATCATCAATGCAGGCAATAGATTTAGGCGAAACCATATTAAGATGCGAAACAGCGGCAATAAAAGCGCTCATTCTTCTAACACAATCATAAATAGCTAAAGATATTATAAATTGCGGCAATAATAATAACGATAAATGTCAATATAATTCCCCCCGCACGCGCCAATGAAGCACCATTTTTATTTAAAAGGGCATAGACATGCGCTATTCTTCCAATGATAAGGGCAATACAAAGAATATGAATAAAATAGGCATTCGCTTCTAATACTTCCATCAAGAAAAGAAGAAAAAGGGCAAAAGGAATATATTCTATGAAATTGCCATGGGCACGAATGCGTTTTTGCATGTCGGTGTTATTATCATCGCCCAAACTGATCCGGTTTTTAAAGCGTCCTCGTATAACATATCCGCTTAACCCGATATAAATAATCGCTAAAATTCCTGCATATAATGAAATAATCATCGTAATATTCTTTTTTTTATTATTTTCGCTTTTAATTATAAAATTAAATCTGTAAGTAGGGGAGAAAAAAATTTATACTATAAGCGATTTTAATATCGACATATAAAATATCTAGGACATACTTCTTTCATGAAAAAAATAAATACATATATTTTAATCCTTCTTACTGTTTGTACTCTTTCAACAAATTTATCAGCGCAAGAGGCTATTGAACCCGTTCAGGTCATATCACAAGATGAAGTAAATCTTGTTTTACCAGCCCCCACGCAAATGGGTTTAATGGAACCTGCAAGTTCGCGTATGGAACGTATCGTTGATTTTCATGATAATTTATTAATGTGGATAATTACAGCTATTGTAATTTTTGTTATGATATTGCTTGCATGGGTGGCTATTCGCTATAATCAAAAAAGCAATCCTACCCCTTCCAAAACAACACATAATGTTCTTATCGAAGTTTTATGGACAGCTATTCCTGTTCTTATCCTTATTATTATTGCCATCCCATCTTTTAAAATGTTGTATTATTTAGAACGTGTTGAAGACCCCGAAATGACCGTAAAGGTTACGGGATATCAATGGTATTGGGGATATGAGTATGTGGATCATGATAATATCAATTTTTTATCTTATATGATCCCTGAAGATGAAATTGATCCTGATAAGAATCAGGTTCGTTTATTATCTACAGATAATCCTGTTGTATTGCCTATTAATACAAATATTCGTTTTATTGTAACAGCGGCAGATGTATTACATTCTTTTACTGTTCCACCGTTTGGATTTAAAAAAGATGCTGTGCCTGGGCGTTTAAACGAAACATGGGTTAATATTGATAAGCCTGGCATTTATTTTGGTCAATGTTCTGAAATTTGTGGCATAAATCATGCCTATATGCCTATTGAAATCCATGCTGTTACCAAAGAAGAATTTGAAGAATGGCTGGTCTTTGCAAAAGAAGAATTTGCCTATAATGCACAAACAGCACCTATAAAATACGCAATGAACACTGCGCTAAATAATACTGTAATTGAAGGAGTACGATAATATGGCCGATCACAAGCCTGGATTTTTCACCCGATGGTTTATGTCTACAAACCATAAAGATATTGGAACATTATATATTATTTTTTCTATAGTTGCCGCCCTTATTGGGGGATGGTTCTCCATGATGATGCGTCATGAATTGGGTGATCCCGGTGTACAATTGGCCGATGATGGCCATCAATGGAATGTTTGGATTACTGCGCATGGGCTAATCATGGTGTTTTTTGTTGTGATGCCTGGTCTTATTGGCGGTTTTGGAAACTGGTTTGTACCGCTTATGATTGGTGCGCCCGATATGGCATTCCCGCGATTAAACAATATCTCTTTTTGGCTTATTGTTCCTGCATTCTTATTATTATTGGCTTCTGCCTTTGTTGATGGGGGACCGGGAACAGGGGCGGGAACGGGGTGGACAATTTATCCACCTAACTCTGGCATACAAGGACATAGTGGTATGTCTGTTGACTTGGCGATTTTCTCACTCCATTTGGCAGGGGCAAGCTCTATTTTAGGGGCGGCAAACTTTATCACAACAATTTTTAATATGCGTGCACCGGGTATGACATTGCATAAAATGCCTTTATTTGTATGGGCAATGCTTGTTACTGCATTTTTACTTGTTCTATCTCTTCCTGTTTTGGGTGGTGCAATTACAATGTTATTGACTGATCGTAATTTCGGGACAAGCTTTTTTGATCCTGCGGGGGGTGGTGATCCAATTTTGTTCCAGCATTTATTCTGGTTCTTTGGCCATCCTGAAGTGTATATTATGATTTTACCTGCTTTTGGAATTGTTTCGCATATTGTTTCAACCTTTTCTAGAAAACCTATCTTTGGGTATTTGGGAATGGTGTATGCGATGATTGCGATTGGTTTCGTTGGTTTCATTGTATGGGCGCACCATATGTACACATCTGGTATTGCGGTAAATACCCAAGCTTACTTTACCGCCGCAACATTGATTATCGCGGTTCCGACAGGGATTAAAATCTTCTCATGGATTGCAACGATGTGGGGTGGATCAATCCGTTTTACAACACCCATGTTATGGGCCATCGGTTTTATCTTTTTGTTCACTGTAGGTGGCGTTACTGGCGTTGTATTGGCAAATGCAGGAATGGATATCAGCCTTCATGATACGTATTATGTTGTCGCGCATTTCCATTATGTTTTATCCCTTGGTGCGGTTTTTGCCTTGTTTGCGGGATATTATTACTGGATCGGTAAAATATCGGGACGTCAATATCCTGAACTTTTTGGTAAGATTCATTTCTTCGTTACATTTATTGGCGTTAATCTGTATTTTTCCCACAGCATTTTGCAGGGTTACCGGGATGCCGCGCCGCTATGTGGATTATCCGGGGCCAATCCCGCCTGAAGAATTACAAGGTGTTTTTGTCAACCCCATTACAAAAATTCAATGGATTGTTTCTCAAGATTACGGCATGCATTTATGGAATTACCTTTCTACCATGGGGGCTTACCTAACAGGGTTTAGTGTATTGATGTTTTTGGTTCTTGCGCTTTATACTGCCTTTTTTGGCCGTAAAGTGGGGGCTAATTATTGGGATGTTGACCCTCAAACAATGACTTTGGAATGGACGGTTTCTTCACCCCCACCTTTCCACCAATTTGAAATTCAGCCTAAAATGAAATAGGCATTTTATTTTTACTGAAAAGTCCTTCTTTTTTTAGAAGGGCTTTTTTCTTATCTTTATTTTCTTGCGCGTATTAAAAAAAACTGTTTCTTTAAGCTTTATGATGAATGATGCAATAAAACAATTTTTTGATGAAGTACCAAAAGCGCGTGAAGTTATCTATGACGTCGGTTCACCAACGCTTTTACACCCCGTTCAATTAGATGGGGAAGAGTTTGACCTCTATATCAAACGTGAAGATTTAGGGCCAATTAAGGCCTACAAATGGCGTGGTGGATATAATGCAGTACTCAACCATTATAAAAATACCCAATGCGATACCATTGTTGCCGCAAGTGCAGGAAATCATGCCCAAGGGGTAGCCCTTGCCGCCCATAAACTGAAAATTCAAGCTAAAATCTTTATGCCTCTCGCTGCCCCGCTTATGAAACAAAAGGCGGTGGAGCATCATGGTGGCGAATATGTCGAGCTTATTTTAACGGGGGATACATATAACCAAGCGGGCGATGCCGCCAAAGACTATGTTCAAAAACATGGCTATACTTACATTCATCCTTTTGATGATATTTATACTATGGCGGGTCAAGCCATGATTGCCGATGAGATTATTACTGATACCGATAAACCATTTGATTATGCCTTTTTACAAATTGGCGGGGGGGGTATGGCGGGCGCGACGGCTGCGATGCTCAAACAAAAATGGCCTAACATTAAAATCATTGGTGTTGAAGGGGTCAACCAGGCCTCTATGAAAGCATCAATCAAAGCGGGGCAACCTATAACGCTTGAGGCTGTTGATACCTTTTGTGATGGAACGGCAGTCACGCGTCCTGGCGATTTAACATTTCAGCTTTGCCAAGATTTTATTGATGAATTTATAACGGTAACAAATGAAAATGTATCTGCCGCCATGCGTCAATTATGGGATTCCATCCGCCTTATACCCGAACCATCGGGTGCAATGGGGGTTGCAGGTATAAAGCAATATGAACAGCAAAATCCCAATGCTTTAAAAAACAAAAAAATTCTTTGCATTATTTGTGGTGCAAATATGGATTTTAGCAAACTGTCGTCTATCGTTCAAAAATCTGCAGTGGGCAATAACACAAGACGTTATTACCGTATTCAATTGCCAGAAGGCAAAGGAATGCTTTTGAAAGTCTTAGAAAAACATTTTCAAAATTTGAACGTATCCGAATTTATGTATGGAAAAATTAACGATAAAGATGCATGGCAAACCATAGCCATAGATGGGAAAAACATAGATTTTGAAACGTTAGAAAACAGTTTAAAACAAGATTGTCTAGAATTTTCAGATATCACCCATGATATAGATATTCGTTATAAAATAATTAATTATAATCCATTAACATTTACAAATCCCGTTTTTATGAATGTTCAATTCCCCGAAAGAAAAGGTGCATTGCGTGATTTTCTTCGTAAAATTTCTCGAACAGCAAATATTTGTTACTTTAATTATGCCTATTCTGGGGAGGCTATTGGTCGTGCCTTAATGGGATTTGAATTTATCAATACTACAGATAAAAATAAGTTTTTCGATGCGATCAAAGAAACCAATACCCAATGCGAAGCGATCGATAGCGAAACAGAAAAACGTATTTTAAAGCATTAAATCTTTGCCCCCCCTAGGGTCAATATGATACATAATGAGTATGGTCAATCAGACAAAAACAAGCCAAAGTTATATGACAGATGCAAGTGTATCTGATTATTTCTCATTGCTAAAACCAAAGGTGATGAGCCTTGTTATCTTTAGCGGTTTTGCCGGGCTTTTGGTGGCGCCAGGGGCATTTGATTTGCACCCTCTTCTTATCGGGGTGGCAATGTTATGTCTGGCAGTTAATGCGGGCGCAGCGGGGGCGATTAACATGTGGTATGACCGCGATATTGATGCAATTATGAATCGAACCAAGGAACGCGCCCTTCCCAAATCTCTTATTCATCCGGATGAAGCGTTAAGTTTTGGTATTATTTTATCGGTTTTATCGGTTATGTTGATGGGAATTGCCTTAAATTGGGTTGCTGCAGGTATTTTGGCGTTCGCCAATTTCTTTTATGTTGTGATTTATACCATGATGTTAAAACGTACAACGCCACAAAATATAGTTATTGGTGGCGCGGCAGGGGCATTCCCCCCTATGGTTGGATGGGCGGCAGTTACGGGGGACATTACATTGGTATCCCTTTCCCTTTTTGCTATTATATTTTTTTGGACTCCACCCCATTTTTGGGCATTGGCATTATTTATGAATGATGATTATACACGCGCTAAAATTCCTATGATGCCCGTTACCCATGGGGAAAAATATACCAAAATCCAAATGCTTATCTATACAATCATATTATTGCCCATTGCGATAAGCCCTTATTTATTAGGGTTTTGTGGTCTCGTCTATCTTATAGGGGCAGGATTACTATCGACATTTTTTATTTTTACAGCTGTTCAAACATTATGCGATTCTACACTTAAAAGTGCCAAGTTAATGTTTGCCTATTCTGTTTTTTATTTATTCGCTATTTTTCTCACCCTCATTTTAGATAAGGTAATACTATGATTGAAACCAATAATAATCCTCCCAAACAAAATATTGTGAAAAACACAAAAAAGAAAAACTGGGCAATATTGGCTATTATTGCAGCATTTGTTGTGATTATTTGGGCAGTAACAATGATTAAAATCGGGAATATGAGCTAGGCTAATGTCGTATCCCAATATTACCCCTTCTATTGTTTTTATCACGGGTGCGACGGGTGGTTTTGGCGTTGCAATGGCACAAATTTTTGCCAAAGCGGGATCAAAATTGATTTTGCATGGTCGTAATGCGGATAAATTGAACAAATTATGCGCTGATATTGATGCCGAAACCTATCCCATTATTTTTGATATTACAAATAAACAGCAGATGTTAAAGGCGATAGATACTATTCCGGATCATTTTAAAAATATTGATTTACTGATTAATAATGCTGGTGGGGCCCTTGGCCTTGACAAATTTTATGAGGCGGATTTAGACGATCTTGAAAACATGATTATGATGAATAATACTTCCCTTATCCAAATTACGCGTCAAATTTTACCCATTATGACTGAAAATAAAAAAGGGCATATCATAAATATAGGTTCAATTGCAGGGAATTGGCCCTATCCAGGCGGGCATGTTTATTGCGCAGTTAAGGCATTTGTTAAACAATTTTCTCTAAGTCTACGCGCGGATTTAGTTGGAACAAATGTACGGGTTAGCAATATTGAACCTGGTATTGCTGAAACATCTTTTTCGCTCAACCGCTTTAAAGGCGATTCAAAAAAGGCAGATGCCGTTTATGCCAATACCATTGCTTTAAACGCAGAAGATATTGCACGAGACCGTATTTTGGACGGCATGTTTACCACCCCATGTGAATGTTAATACGATGGAAGTCATGCCAACACAACAAAGCTTTAACCCCCTTTTTATTGAACGTAATAGTTAGATGGATAAGAATACAAAAACTTTATTGGCTGTTCTAACAATCGTAGCGGGGATGATTGGCTTGGCTTTTGCTTCTGTCCCACTTTATGATGCGTTTTGCCGTATTACAGGATTTGGCGGCACAACCCAAGTATCACAAAGCGCCCCTAAAGCAGAAGAAATATTAGATCGTGACATAACCGTATACTTTAATACTGATACCAATAAAAATTTAAATTGGGATTTTAAACCAGAAGAAAAAAAACTCTCTATGAAAATAGGGGAGCAAAACTTAATTAATTTTATTGCTAAGAATAATGACAACTCCCCTGTCGCAGGAACAGCCGTATATAACGTTACCCCTGCAAAAGCGGGTAAATATTTTCATAAAACCCAATGTTTTTGTTTTGATCACCAAGTTTTAACACCCAATCAAAAAATGAATATGCCGGTAGTGTTTTATATTGATCCCTCAATTGTTGAAGATGAAAATATGAATGATGTAAAAACAATTACCTTATCCTATAGTTTTTTTAAAAGCAGACTCCAAAGCCCTTGATGAGGCGATGGAAGCGTTTTACAATAAAGAAGAATAGCGGTATAACTACTACGCTTAAAATTATATAAGTATTTTTATTAGGAAAATAAAATGTCAGCAACACCTGAATACGATACCACTGGTAAACCACACCCTTATCATATTGTACGCCCCAGCATATGGCCGCTTGCCGCGTCATTTGCGGGAATGTTATTGGCTATCGGTGCGGTACTTTATATGCATGAGGTTAAAATTGGTGAATTTGGGCTGGGTTGGCCAGGGTTAATTCTAGGGTTTTTAGCCGTTATTCTATGTATGTTTTTTTGGTGGAAAGACATTATTTATGAAGCTTATGTAGAAAAAGTTCATACACCTATTGCAAAAATTGGCCTGCGTTATGGGATGTTATTATTCATTGCGTCCGAGGTAATGTTTTTTGTTGCATTTTTCTGGGCATTTTTTGATGCCAGCCTTTATGCAGATCAAGAAAATCTGGTGGGTCGATTGGAATATACGGCAGGGCAGTGGCCTCCTCCACAAATTGAGGTTATTCCCGCGCTTGATTTACCATTAATGATGACGCTTATCCTTCTTTTATCTGGATGTACAGCGACATGGGCGCACCATGCCATTATGGAAGGACACCAAAAGGAATTTGTAAAAGCATTGGGTATTACCGTAGCTTTGGGTGTAATTTTCCTATTTTTCCAAGTTTATGAATATAATCATGCCAAGTTTGGGTTTACCGATGGTGTATATGCCTCAACTTTTTATATGGCTACAGGGTTTCATGGATTTCATGTATTAATAGGAACAATCTTTCTTTTTGTTTGCTGGTTACGGGCGCGCAAGGGGCATTTCACCCGTGAAAGTCATTTTGGATTTGAAGCTGCAGCGTGGTATTGGCATTTTGTTGATGTTGTTTGGTTGTTCCTTTTCGTTGCTATCTACTGGTGGGGTAGCTTGGGCGCAGAACATGTAGGTCACTAAAAAGCAAATGGAAGAATTCCTTAAAACATTTTGGCAAGGGACTCAATGTAAATGCCCCAAATGTCGAAAAGGAAATTTATATCCATCTTTTCTAAACCTATCTTTAAATAATAAATGTCCTTCTTGTGGGCTTGATCTGTCAAAAAATGATAGTGCCGATGGCCCTGCCGTGTTTTTAATTTTTATTTTGGGTTTTTTAATTGTTCCCCTTGCCCTTTGGTTTGATGCTGTATTTTCCCCTGCGCTTTATATACACGCAATATTATGGGGCGTTATTCTTATTGGATTAACGATTGGATTGTTAAAGCCAATTAAATCCTACATCATATTTTTACAATATAAATATTTACCCAATAGCTGGGATACTCACTCAGAAGATCAGAACAAATGAAAAAATTAATTGCTATTTTTATAATATGTGGGGCAATTATTACACTTGCAACCCTTGGGACATGGCAGGTACAGCGATTAATTTGGAAACAAAATATCATTGTAGATTTAGATACCGAATATCAAAAAGATCCCAATGATAATATCTATACATTAAATGAATTAGAAAGTTTGAGAAACCAAGAAACGCCAATTAAATATGGAAGTGTTCAGGGACAATTTATAGATAAAAAATCAATTTTTTTAAAGCCAAAAACCTATGAAGGTAAGGTTGGTGCCCATCTTATTCAGGCTTACGCTCTACAACAGGGAGGGGCGATTTTGGTCAATCGAGGATGGGTTGAAGAAACACAAATTGATAGTTTAGATTTAACAAGAAAAAAAAATGATACTATTGTTGGTATTTTTAGAAAACCCGATTGGAACAAATTCACATCAAATAATAGACCAGATTTAAATATTTGGACAAAATCAGATATTCAAGAAATAGCGCAGTATTTTGATATAGAAAATATCGCCCCTGTTATGTTATACGCCACCACAATTCAAAACAATGAAGGCTTAGTTTTACAAGATCAAAAATGGTATCCACGAAACAAACATTTACAATATGCCATATTTTGGTATGGAATGATCTTTGTACTGCTTATTTTGGTTGGGTTTGCTGTACGATCAAAAAAGTAAATTAATTATATTTTTTATTTGATAAATTACCTGCAACACGTGTTCCGTCTAATTTTGCAATAAATTGTTGGTGTAATTTACGAACGGCCACTTGAAAGTTCTTTTTCTCATTACCTGTAAGCTCTTGCCCTGTGGGAAGATTGACCGAACGCGGGTTAACCTGTTTACCATTTTTATGTACTTCATAATGCAAATGTGGACCTGTGGAGCGGCCTGTTGTTCCAACATATCCAATAACATCACCTTGGGAAACACGAGAACCTTGTTGAACTTTAATCTTACTCATATGGGCATAAGCCGTTTTTAATTTTGAGTTATGACGAATTTTTACGTATTTACCAAAGCCACCATTCCAGCCTGATCTTTCAACAACACCATCACCTGCGGCATAAATAGGTGTCCCCGTACGCGCAGCAAAATCAACACCTTTATGCATTTTATTATATCCTAGTACAGGATGACGTCGCATCCCAAAACCCGATGACATGCGCGCCCCATCGATTGGCGTTTTCATCAAAGTACGCTTTATACTGATCCCATCTGGTTTAAAATAATCAACGCGACCATCGGCCATTGCAAAACGATAGAGGGGAATATCTTTTCCTTGGGTTAATAAACGCGCATATAAAATATTACCATTTTTGGCCACATGACCATCTTCGGTTTCATAACTTTCATACATCACTTCCAAAATATCATCTTGGCGAATATCACGTTGAAAATCCGTGTTCCATGAATAAATACGGATTGCTTCGGCAATGATAGCATCAGGAATACCTGCTTTTGCCGCTGAACCATATAGTGATACGTCTACTTGCGCTTGCTTTGCATGGACAACTTTTTGAACTTTCTTTTCGTTGATATTAGATGTAAATCCATTATCTGCACGCGCGACAACCAATGTTTTGATTTGGTCTAAATCATATTTCATTTCTTTGAAGATAACTAAATCTTGATTGCTCTTTTCAAAATTCATGATTAATTTTTGACCTACTTTTATTTTACGTGGGTCATGATGTTCTGCCATTGCTTCGATAATTTGTGTTGATTCGGCGGCTGGAACGCCTTCACGTTCCATTACAACGCCCAAAGAATCTCCTGACTCGATTGTAATTTCACGATTAAGCGCTTCCATTTCTGGGATTTTTCCCAAGATAGCGGAAGCTAAATTAAAGCTTTTATGTATGTTTGATTTTAGAAAATCTTCTTGAATAACACCTGCGTCATAACCCGCCAAAGGTTCAATATTAGCAAACTGCGCGCTATATTGATTGAGTAAGCTTTGATTATGATTGGTAAAAGCCGAAGCTGCAAATCCGGTTAATACGAAAAAGAGAAAAAGGGACACATAGCGTGTTCGCAATGTATTTCTTTTAGTGAAAAAATACCGTTTTTTAAACCCTAATTTCCACGAAGAAAAGCGCATAGTGGCGTTAAAAAGATCTTTGATTGTTACCATTAAATTTTTCATTATTTTGTACAAATTTAGATAAAGAGAAAGATAGGTGAATATGAAAATATTGAAGACTATACCGTATAGAATGCCATTCATTTATTAACAAAATTAATATTTTACCTTAGATTTTATCTATTTTTATTCCTTCTTATAATATTTTAATTTTATGTAAGTCTAAATACCACATTCTTTTGATATGATTTGATGTGCCTTTGTAGAACCACTTAAGCTGAAATTATCGGTCGTAACCGTACCACGTGATGAAGTGCCAACAACAACCATTTTTGACCCTACCTTTATGCTATTGGTAATTGAGTTATCTGCCGCCGCATCTGCTGTCCATGCTGTGTCCCCTTGGGTAAATAAGTTATAATTTTTGCTGTCGATTTTAACGCTCACACTACTATCTGGTTTATATGAATATCCCGTCATATAACTAAAAACATTTTTTGTTCCTTCAGCAGGGCGATGCGTAACCAGCGCAAAGATATCACCACGTTTGGTATAATTTCCAACCGCTGTTTTAGGCTGGGATGTCATATAACAAACCTTATTGCCATTTTCGGTAAAGCTGTACGCTGACCAATCGCCATAAGTGCCAATTAGTTTAGGATCAGATGCCATCGCACTTGTTGGTAAGGCCATGATAAAACATAGATATATTGGTATATAGTGTAAGATACGCATTCTCAAGTTCCTATTTTTTCCAAAGTATATGATTTATTATCCGATAATGGCAAATTTAAGGTCAGAAGATGTAAGCATTATAGCTTTACACATTATTCCACATAAAATTTATAAATTAAATGGTTTCCCTTAATTATACTTATATTTTCCCACATTTTTAAACGTTTTCTAAGGTGTTTGTAAGAATAAATTTATATCGTTTCAAGTCTTTTTTGTTCTAATTTTCCGGCGGTGCGGTCTTGATAATATTGTTTCTTTGAACTCTGGCCCCCCTGCTTTTACAGGGCGTTCGGCAAAACGTCCCATGCTTAATTGTCGATCATACATCGTTATGGCACCTGCGACACCGACATTAATACAAAAATTCATGGGTATTTTAACAATATGATCGCATTTTTTCATCATTTGTGGTGATAAATCCCCCATTTCAGGGCCAAGAATATAGGCAGCACGGGTAGGATGCCGAAAACTGGGCAATTCAATAGAATGCTGAGTTAATTCAATGCCAACCAATTGGCATCCCTGAGGCAGCTCCATTGATTCAACACTATCCCAAATATGAAAGGGCATATGGTCAAACGCGCCAGTTGTGTCCGATGCACGAATTTTGTAAATATTAATTTCAGGACGAATAACAAAAAAGAAACTGGCACCAAAAGCATAGGCAGAGCGAACAAGATTGCCTAAATTCGCCTCTTTACTAATACCTTCTACGCCAATGCCAAAATATCCGCGCATCATTATTTCTCACCGATTACTTTTTCTAAACGCGAGAGTGCCTCTTTAAGCTTTTCTTCAGATACAGCGAAACATAATCTTGTCCACCCAATAGATGTTTTACCAAAGGCACACCCCGGAGCAAGGCTCAAATCGCCCTCATCAATAAGCTTTTTTGCAAAATCAAGGCAGTTTTCCTCATTATTGACTTTGAAATAGGCATAAAAAGTTGATTTTGGCGTAAAAAACTCGATTGAGTTACGGTTTTTGAAAAATTTAGCAACTATATCTCGATTTTTCTGCCAATTTTTCATTTGAGTCGCTATAAATTCTTCGCCTTCTTCTAATGCTGCAATTCCACCAAATTGTGCAAAAGTATTCGGTCCCATATTATCATATAAGGCAATATCCCGAATAATATCTTCTGCAAATTCTGGACCTGTCAGCCATCCTAACCGCCACCCCGTCATAGCCCAACTTTTTGAAAAGCTGTTGATGGTAAATACTTTATCATTTTTTTGTGTAAATTGATTAAAACTAGGTGCATGAGGTTTGTTATAGACAGAGCGGTTATAAACCTCATCCGATACGATCCAAATATCTTTTTGTCGCGCAAATTCAAGAATTTTAAGCATATCTGCTTCACCAAGCATCCATCCCGTAGGATTTGATGGAGTTACTATTAAAATTGCTTTGGTTTTAGGGGTAATTGATTCAAATAATTTATCTAAATCTAAAAACCAACCCTTATCCAAATTGCTTTCCAAGGGAACTTGTATTGTTGTGGCTTGCGCCAAATGCACCGCGCCAAGCAAGTTTTTCCAAATGGGGGTGACGGCGACGACTTCATCTCCCTCTTCTAGGATTGAACTGAGGGATAGATGCATGGCGGTTGTGCCTGACCCCGTTACAAAAATCTGTTCTGAAGCAACGTCAGCGTTAAAAATTCTTTTATAATATTGTGATATTGCGTTTCGTAAATAAGGCTGACCTAAAACAGGGCCATAAAAGGTTTTACCTTCCATCATGGCCTTATTCGCGGCACGAATAATAAAATCTGGCGTAGGGTCTGATCCTTCGCCTTGTCCAAGGGATAAGATATTATCTTTACGCCAGCCATAACGCAAAATTTCTGCTCCTGGATTATCAGGCATATTGCGTACAATTTTTTTAAAGTCTTTTTGTGCCATAAATACTCTTATATACTGTCGATGAATGGGATAATATCAAAAAAAACGTTGTTTTTATGAATTTATTGTAACGACAAGGATGTTTTAGTCGAATTTTCTAACTAAACCTATATTAAATATAATGAAAGATAAAATTATGAAATCACTTTTAACAATTTTGGCTTTAGCATTGATTGCTGTTATGCCTGCGGCTTTTGCTAATGATCATTCAATGGCAGATAAAATGGATAAGGACGTAAAAAAATTAGATGTTATTGTCTTTTATTCCGACACATGTGGTTCATGCAAAATTTTGGAGCCTAAAATGATGGATGCGATGGCTGTTTTAAATAATGATAGCTTTAATGTGGTGAAATTTGATTTTAGCAATAAACAAACAATTGAAACAACAAGGAAATTAGCCAAAGATAACGATGTGGATGCAACATTACAAGAATACGGGGCAAAAACAGGGTTTGTTGTTTTATTAGATAATGATGGCAATGAAATTGAAAAATTAACAGTAAAAGATAGTGCGGCTGATATTGCCGCCAAGCTAACATCATCTGTTTTATCTTTAGATGACAATGCGTAACTTTATCTAATATTTAACTTTTAGGAATACCGATTATGTTTGAATGTATAACCAAACCCTTTCTTGTTTTATTAACATTTGGATTGATTGGTATTTATATCTTTTTCCCACAAAGTAGCTGGGCACAACAAAACACAAATAATGAGGCAGACCAATATGTTGTTGTTCGTTTATTGGCTGATAAAACAACAAATATACAAGCAAACGAATCCATCCGCATTGGGTTAGAACAAATTATATATCCCAAATGGCATACATACTGGAAAAATCCTGGTGACTCAGGGCTGGCGACATCTATCACTTGGGATTTACCCGAAGGTTTTTCAGTTGGTGAATTGGAATGGCCTACCCCACAAAAAATTCCTTTTGGTCCGTTAACCAATTATGGATATGAAGGGAGCGTCACTTTACTGCAAACCCTCACTGTTCCTGAAAATATAAGCGATATGCCTTATCAGTTAGATGCGCGTGTTGATCTATTGGTTTGTCATGATATTTGTATTCCTGAATCTTATGATGTTTCTATTATATTAAATGGCACTACGCCTGCCGAGCCTGAAAAAATTGCCGCTGCTAAAGCGTTATTGCCAATTACAAAAGATATTGAGGCAAAATTTTATGCCAATGGTGAAGATTTGATTTTGGATATTAAAGATAATTCTTTAGATACAAATGGTATAAAATCAATCACAATCCTCCCCGAAGAATGGGGATTGGTCAACAATGTTGCTGAAGCAAAAATAAACAAGACTGATTATGGATTTACAATTTCTCAAAAATTAGGAGAGCGTGACTTTTCCGAAGTAGAAAAATACAATGTCATTATAAATGCCATTAAGAATGATGGTACAAAACAAATTTTTCGCATTACTGCGAATGAAGATAAAAACCCAACACTTAATACTACACTAAACGAAAATAATGCTGGCGGTATTGGTTTGTTTTTAAAGGCTGTATTATTCGCCCTATTGGGGGGGATTGTTTTGAATTTAATGCCATGCGTTTTTCCGATTCTTTCAATGAAAGCCTTAAGCCTTGTTAACTTAGATAGAAATGCCGAAACTGTTGCGCGTGCCCATGGTATTGCCTACACCCTTGGAATATTAATCTCATTTGCCATTATTGGTGGCATATTATTAATTTTAAAAGCAGGAGGCGCACAGATTGGCTGGGGCTTTCAACTACAAAGCCCGATTATTATTATGGCGCTCGCCTATCTTGTTTTTATAATTGGGCTTAATCTTTGTGGTTTTTTTGAATTCACAAATAAATTTTCTAATATAGGTCAAAAACATACCCAAACTGGCGCGAAAAAAGGGGCATTCTTTACAGGCGTTTTGGCAACATTGGTTGCGACACCTTGTACTGCACCATTTATGGGTGTGGCATTGGGATATGCGCTAACGCAACCTGCCCTTATTGCCATGAGTGTTTTTTTAGCGCTTGGTTTTGGTTTAGCGCTACCTTATTTGGCGTTATGCTTTATTCCTGCATTGCGATCAAAACTACCGCGTCCCGGGGCATGGATGGATATTTTTAAACAATTCCTGTCTTTCCCTTTATTTCTTACCGCTGTTTGGCTTATTTGGGTATTGGCACAACAAGGTGGTGATATCGCTGTTCTTATCGCGTTATCTGGAATGGTTTTTATTGCCTTTCTTTTATGGCTTGGGCAACATATTCCCAAATCTGGTATCACAAAAACAATCGCAGTTGCGGCGCTTATCATCTCTATTTTCTTCATAGTGAGTACGTTTATCACCGTAGGGCAATTGGGAACAAATGAAATCATCGAAGAAACAACCAACACTCAAAATTGGGAGGTGTTTTCAAATCAGAAATTATCAGATTTTTTAGAAGGCGATAATCCTGTTTTTATAAATATGACGGCTGCGTGGTGCATAACATGTCAGGTTAATGACCGTATTGCCTTAAAACCTAAAAGCACACGAAAATTATTTGATGATATGAATATCACCTATTTAAAAGGGGATTGGACAAATAAAGATGCAGAAATTACAACTTATTTGAACCAATATGACCGACAAGGCGTTCCTTTATATGTATATTATGGCGCACGCGACCCTGATACAAGACAAAGACCTGAGGCTGTCGTGCTACCACAATTATTGACAGTAGGAATTGTAAAAAATATTGTAACAAAATAGATTATAGTAACGAATGATTAATAGATAACTTTTTTGAAAGGAAGAATAATGAAATTTAAATTTTTAATAATGGCTGCATTAGCCACAATCGTGAGTTTTTCACATCCTGCGCATGCAGAAATAGTTGTTGGCGAACCCGCCCCTAATTTTACAGCTACTGATACAATGGGTGTTGAGCATTCATTAAGCGATTTTAAAGGTAAAAATGTTGTTTTGGAATGGTCAAACCATGAATGTCCGTTTGTTATAAAACATTATGAATCAGGTAATATGCAAAAACTTCAAGAAGCCGCCGCAGCAGATGATGTTGTATGGTTAACAATTGTTTCTTCAGCAGAAGGAAAACAAGGCGCGACTACAGCAGATGAAGCCAATAAAATTATGGAAGAAGCTAACATAAAATCAACAGCGCGTATTTTGGACCCATCGGGTGAGATTGGTAGATTGTATGATGCAAAAACAACACCCCATATGTTTGTCATTAATGAAGAAGGCAATGTTGTTTACGCAGGCGCAATTGATAGCGATTCTAGCTTTAAACAATCATCTATTGAGGGGGCAACAAATTATGTAACTGATGCCCTTGATAGCTTAAAAGCAGGCGAAGAAATTAAAGTTTCAAGCACAAAACCTTATGGTTGTTCTGTTAAATATTAATTAAAAAAACTTATATCCCCCTTAAAAAAGCCGTTGAATTTTCAGCGGCTTTTTTTTATTTTTGTTTTTCATATCATCTTATTTATTAATAGGGTATAATTTGATTCTGATTATTCAATCACTTCAAGAATAAAATGTCGTTAGCGCACTTAAAAAACAATCAATCTTCGATTGAAGATATAAAAAGAAATTTTGGGCTCGAATTAGAAATTCACCAAAATGAAGCGCGCCTTCTCACAAATGATGAAGGTATTATCATATATGCCAGTGAAAATTTTTCTAATGTTTGTGGTTATAACAATGAAGTTGACGGATTAAGAGTTACCGATCTTATTGCTTTTGATATTCCGAAGGCAATAAATCAAAATGGTGAATTTTTGGGGCGGTTTGTGCATTCAGGTGCAGATTTTTCATTTAATTTAAACTGGGTAGTGAGCGAGCATCAAAAAATTCTTATTTTATCCGCGCAACCTGTTTTAGAATATATTGAACAATCATCCTCCCAAGATAAAAATCTATTTTCAAACCTATCATTTGATGCCCAAATTATCTGTGATGAAAATGGTGTTATTTCAAATACCAATCATAATTTTAATGTTGTTTTTGGTGATATTATTCCTGCGCAAATTCATGATTTGGTGCATTGCGATGACCAAAATGCTTTTCATGATTTTTTTAACAATCATAATACGCAGCATTTAACAACGCGCGCTATAAATGATAAAAATCAACCGCTTTGGATTATGTGGGCAATAGAAAAAAATAATGATCAAACCTATCTTATCGCACGAAATATTACCGAACGTGAAACCCATCGGATTGAATTAGAAGAACATAAATCCCACATTATCGAAGCCGAAGCCATTGCAGAGATGGGACAATGGGAATGGGTTGTTGGACATGAAGAAATAAATATGTCCGAACAACTTTTTACAATTTTTGGATTTGATATTGGACGCGATAAACCAACTTTACATGATATTAATGACATGATCCATGATGCAGATGATGGACGTATGATGCAGGTCTTTCAACGCGCTATTATTGAACAAAATAACTATGACATGGATTTTCGTATTAAAAGATGCGATGGAAAAACGCGTTATATTCGATGTGAAGGACGGTGCCGCGTTGATCATGAAGACGATGTGATTGCCCTTTATGGTATTATGCAAGATGTGACCGAAACCATGACTCGCGAAAATGATTTGGTAAAGGCGAAAGAAAATGTAGAAAAAGCATACGCCGCCAAAACACAATTTTTGGCAAATATGAGCCACGAATTAAGAACCCCTTTAAATGCCGTTATTGGATTTTCTGAAATGATGGAGCGTCAATTATTAGGCCCCATAGGAAATGATAAATATCTAGATTATATTTCAGGCATCCGAAAAAGTGGGGAGCATTTATTGTCCCTTATCAGTGATATTTTAGACATGTCAAAAATTGAAGCTGGAAAATATGAATTAAGTTTAGAAGAATTTAATCTGATAAAAACCGCACGTTTGGCCGTTCATATGGTTGAGGGGCGCGCTATGAATGATAATGTTAAAATTATTGTTCAAGCGATTTCTCAAAAAATTGATATTGTTGCAGATCGGCGCGCTATTATGCAGATTGTTTTAAATTTATTATCAAATGCAGTGAAATTTTCACACAAAGATAATGTGGTTACACTAACTATCGAAGAACGTGAAAATTTTGCTTTTATTACTGTCCAAGATAATGGTATCGGCATCCCAGCCAATAAATTGGCACGCATTACCGAACCCTTTGAACAAGTTGAAAATCATTATAGCCGAGAATATGAAGGTACAGGTTTGGGTCTTTCCATTACAAAAGAATTAACCCAAATACATGGTGGTGAAATTAATATTGAATCTACAGTGGATGTGGGAACAACGGTTCTTATTAAACTGCCTTTAAAAACAATTTGTTAAAATTTAAATTAGGATTGGGTTTTTCTTTATAAATTCTTTTTCAGCATTTAAGCATCCTTTTAATCCTTCGCGATAATTTGAATATTTTAAATTAACGCCTAATTCATCTTTTATTTTATTGTTTAAAACATATTTATTATCATTATAAAAACTTAATGCAATAGGCGCCATATCAGCCTCATCAATCGGGGTTATGGGGGGGATAGGCATATTCAGCATTTCACAAGCTTGCGCAATGGTTTCATGACTGGGCGCGGGGAGATCATCTGTTACATTATAAATTGATCCAGGCTTTGGGTTTTTAAAAGACTGGTAAAGAGTTTGTATAATATCATCAACGTGAATACGATTAAATTTATGGCCTGGTTTTTCAATACGGCGTGCTGCCCCTACACGAATGGAATCAAGCGCACTGCGCCCAGGGCCGTAAATTCCAGACAATCGAAAAATATGAACGGGAACGCCATGCTGTTCGTACAAAGAAAGCCATTGACGTTCAGCCAATGCGCGTCTTGAACCCCGTTGTGATGTAGGGCGCACTTCGGATTTTTCATCCACTTGCGCTCCATCACGATTGCCATAGACATTTGTGCTGGATAGATATCCCACCCATTTTAGATTTTTTAAATTAATTAAATCTTCGGCATGAATGTTAAAAACAGGATCACCCTGATCATTGGGTGGGGTTGAAATAATAAGATGTGAAAAACGATTAAATAAAGTTTGCGGATCTTCTATGGGGTGTTCGTAATCAAAAATTCTTGCCCGAATACGACGGGCTAACAATTCATTGCGCCGTTCTTTATCACGAGTCGTACCACCAATTGTCCATCCATTATGATTGGTTTGCAATTCGTGACCTAAATAATCTGCAGTATAGCCATAACCAAAACAAAATAATCTTTTACGGGTAAATGTCATAAGGGTTTAATAGTTTTAAAGATTAAAAATCGACATTTTCGTAATGCGTGGAAGGTTTAAAGCCAGGGACTTTATCTTCAAGTAACGCCTTGAAACTGGGGCGTGATTTTACACGGGCGTACCATTCTGCCGCACTTGCATGTTCCTCCCATGGAACATCACCAATATAATCAATGGCAGATAAATGGGATGCAGCAGCAATATCAGCCAGCGAAAAATGATCCCCTGCCAGCCATTTGCGTTTTTCAGTTAAAAAACCGATATAATCCAAATGATAATGAATATTCGCATTCCCAGCACGGATCGAAGGGGCATGTGGTTCACCCAATTTTAACATCGGTTTCATTAGTTTTTCACCAATAAGGTTCTCTGTCACTTCACGGTTGAATTTTACATCAAACCAAGCCACCATGCGCCGCGTTTCTGCGCGATGTAAGGCATCTTCCCCTAATAAATTATTGGTGGGGTAAACCTCCTCCAGATACTCGCAAATCACTTGAGAATTGGATAGAACAGTCCCATCATTTTCAACAAGTACGGGAACATCCCCCGCAGGATTCATGGTCAAAAATTCGGTGCGGCGCTCCCAAATTTTTTCAATTTGTCCTTCAAATTCCAAATTTTTCTCAGCCAGTACAACGCGTACTTTTCGAGAATAAGGATGCAGCCAAAGATGATAAAGTGTTCTCATTTCGCGAATATAATACGCGATATTTTAAAGAACGCATAGGGGGAAATTACCCTTTGAAATTTAAAATATAGTCAATCGAACAATCACCCCTATAAATACAATAAAAACAATAAGTGTGAGTATAGAAAATAATCGAATTGGCTTAAATATCATACGTTTCAAAGTATTATCATTATCAATGAAATGATGTTTGAATGCACCCGCAGCATGAAGCGCGATAGCAATTACTAACGCGTACGCCATAATTTGATGGATTTGCCAGGATAAGGCATTTAGATCTGCGTTTTTATCTATGAATGAAGGCAATGGTATTTCAAAAAATGATACAGGATATCCACCACTTAATGACATTATCCACCCGCTTAATGGAATTCCAATAAGGGCGCAATATAAAAATATATGCGTTATTTTGGCCAAAACACGCTCCCATTTTTGATGGGAGGATAATGCACGAGGCTTTTTACTCAACCTATTCCAAACAAGGCGTAATGCCACCATCCATAAAATTAGTAATCCAAATGATTTATGAAGTGATAAAAGTTGAAATTGGCTCGCCCCATATGAAATTTCATCAAAGTAGAAACCGACACCCAAAAGACCGAAAACTATCAATGCCATACTCCAATGGAATGACTTACTGATTATTCCGTACGTCTTTTGGGAGTTTTTGAACATTATTTGCTTTCTTCTTCTTCAAGACGCATTGCTTCCACTTCAATTCTGACCTCAACATCATCACCAATACCAGGCAAGCCGTAATCCATACCAAAGTCCGAGCGTTTAATATCTGTTGTTGCAGAAAAACCAGCAACATATCGTTTTGAAAAAGGATGTATGTCTGCCTTATTAAAGGTTGTATTTAAAGTCACGGGACGTGTGATATCTAAGATTTTTAAATCACCTGTAATATTCGCTGTGTTATCGCCCGTTTTCTCTATAGATGTACTTTTAAAAGTCATTGTTGGATATTCTTTAACATCAAAGAAATCCTCATTTTTCATATGTTTATCCCATTTCTTATCATCCATGTCGATACTGTCTGTTTGAATTTCTATCTCTACACTCGAATTGGTAGGGTCCTCTTGGTCAAAAATAATTTCGCCATCATAATCATGAAATTCCCCTTGAGACATTGAAAACCCCAAATGGTCAATAAAGAATAAAATTTGTGTATGTGCCTTATCAAATTCGTAGGTTTGCGGTGCGGCTTTGGCCGTACTTGTGATCAAAAATGTTGCAGCAATAAGCGTTAAAAATAATTTCATTATGTTTTCCTTTTTTCTCGTGTTTTTTAAAAATAAGTATTGTACGTAATAACGGCAATGCGCATACCAATAAAGCCCATAAACCAGACCAGTAAACCATATTTCCATTTATAAGATTTATTGGCTTTGATCTCATCAATTGATTTTTTACGCAGAATGACATTTACAATGCCCAATCCAATAGCAAAACCAGTGACAAAACCAATAAATGCAAAAATATAGATCATTTTTATTCTTCTTATGATTAATTTCGTTACAAATTTTCAAAAAAATATTACTCTATTTTATGATTTTTTACCACATCATCCTTTTGGCCATTGTCCAAGGCATAAGCGAATTTTTACCCATCAGCTCAAGTGGACATCTGGTTTTAGCCCACACCGTTATAGAAGGCCAAACTTCGAATTTATGCTGGGCTGACAACCGCATGATGGATGTTGCGGTTCATGTAGGTACACTTTTATCTGTACTTGTTTATTTTCGGCATGATATTTTCGGTATGATAAAAAGCGCATTTTCCTATCAATCAGATGATTCAAAATTACTCCAAAAGATTATTATTGCTTCACTTCCTGTAATTTTTATTGGGTTGTTGCTACAACTATGGCAGCCTAGCCTTTTATGCTCCTTAAAAGTTATGGCATGGATGACTCTTATTTTTGGTATTATTCTTGGATTTGCGGATAAATTTAAAACAAATAAAACCCTAATAAATATGTCTTATTCAAACGCCTTTATAATAGGCTTGTCTCAAGCATTAGCGCTCATCCCTGGGGTAAGCCGTTCTGGTATTACGATGACAAGCGCACGCTTTTTGGGGTTCAGCCGCGTTGATTGTGCAAAGTTTTCCCTTCTGCTTTCAATTGTTGCAATTGGTGGGGCAGGATTTCTTACGTCTTTTGATTTAGTTAAAACAGGAGATTTGTCATTTGGTTATGATATTATGCTTGCCATCGTATTTTCATTTGTTTTCGGATACATCGCTATATCTTTAATGATGAAATGGTTATCGCAATCAACCTTCAAACCCTTTGTCATTTATCGGATTTTATTAGGGACAGGGTTGCTCATCCTTTTATATAGCGATGTTTTATAATCTAAGCATTGCATACCAAATAATGGTATCTCCATATTTTTTATAGCTTTGTATATCAAGATTGGAATGGGAAATTATTTCACTTTTATCTGTTTCGATAACTAAAAACGCCTCTTTTTCAAGCCAATCACCAGATATAAACCTATCTAAAGTAGGATTAATCAAATTTTTGTTATATGGAGGGTCTAAGAATATTAAAGACGCTTTATCATATTTGTCGATACGTGGCTTAAGTTTTGCTGTATCTACCAGTAAAAATTGAGCTTTTTTATCCGCTCCAACAATTTTAACATTTTCTTTTGCTAGGTTTAATGATGCTGTATTTTTATCAATAAATAAACATTTTGTTGCCCCTTGAGACAATGCTTCAATTCCCAATCCACCAGAACCACAAAAGGCATCTATAACAATGGCATTATCAATGATGTTTTGCGATTGAAGGCTATTAAAAATAGCTTGGCGTACTTTATCAGATGTGGGGCGAATAATATTATTTTTGGGCGCATGTAATCGCCTACCACCATATTTCCCTGTGATAATGCGCATTAATTAAAAAAATCCATCAAGCTGACTTTTCATTATAGACGATTTTACTTCCATAATTGCTTTTTTGGGAAGTTTACCTAAATGAAACGGGCCATAAGAAACGCGAATAAGCCGATTTACTTGTAAATTTATAGCCTCTAAAACATTTCTAACTTCTCTATTTTTACCTTCTTGTAAAGTAATCTCAATCCAATTATTAGCTTGCGATTTATCATTTTTATTTTCATCTAAAATGGCCTCTATCGGACCATATTGTACGCCATTCCATTTAATACCTTTTTTTAGAATATCAAGTTTTTCTTGACGTACTTTCCCCAAAACACGTACGCGATACGTACGCTTAAATGCATTGGCTGGTAATTCCAAATATCGTGATAATTCACCATCATTGGTTAATAATAATAATCCTTCGGTATTAATATCCAAACGCCCAACCGTCATAACGCGTGGTAAATCTTTTGGCATTTTGTCGAATATGGTTTGACGCCCCTGCTCATCTCTATTGGTTGTGACCAGGCCAGCAGGTTTATGATATAAAAATAAACGTGTATTTTCGCGGGAAGGAATTGGCTTTTTATCGACCAAAATTTCATCTTTTGATGTGACAACACACGCGGCACTATCCAAGGTTCGACCATTAACGCTAACACGACCATCTTCAATCCATCGTTCTGCTTCACGTCTTGAACATAGACCTGCTCTTGCCATAACTTTGGCAATACGTTCCCCTTTATTTTTATTCTCTTTATCCATAGAATTATTATATGCCTTATTTAGATAAAAATAGCTATATGAAGATTGCAATGGAAGAGGCTATTGCTGCACAAAATCGTGATGAAGTTCCCATTGGGGCAATTTTGGTAGATAGTGCCACGGGCGAAATTATAGCCAAAAATGGCAACCGAACCATTGAATTGTCAGACCCTACCGCCCATGCCGAAATTCTTGTTATTCGGGAAGGGTGCAAGAAAATAGGCAAGCAACGCATTCCAAGTTTTGATTTATATGTCACGCTTGAGCCATGTACTCAATGTGCTGCCGCCATTTCATTTGCCCGAATAAGAAAGATTTTTTTTGCGGCAGAAGATAAAAAAGGCGGAGCCATCACAAATGGTGTTCGTTTTTTTAATCAGCCCACATGTCATCATAAAATTGAAATTCAAGGCGGTATTATGATGGAACAATCATCATCCTTGCTTAAAAATTATTTTAAATCCAAACGTAAATAATTTTAAGCGGCTTTTTGTTTTTCACGTTCAATATCGCGCCAACCAATATCACGGCGGCAAAATCCTTCTTCCCAGTTAATCAAATCAACCCCTTGATAGGCATTTTGTTGTGCGTCTAATGTTGAATTACCCGTACCAACAACACCCAATACACGCCCCCCTATATTGACCAATGCACCACTATTATCAAGCATTGTACCGGCATGAAATAAATTTACATTTTCAAGCTCGATTAAGGCGGTTATATTTTTAATCTCGGTTCCTTTTTTATAAGATGCAGGATATCCTTTGGCTGCCATAACAACACAAAGCGCAGTTTTATCCGACCATTGAACTTTATCTTTATAGTGATCTAAGTTTTTATTGTTTGTTGCCAATAAAATATCAACCAAATCACTTTCTAGGCGCATCATAATGGCTTGGCATTCTGGGTCGCCAAAACGTATATTATATTCAATTAATCGCGGTTCACCATTTTTAATCATAAGTCCTGCAAAAAATATTCCTTGAAATGGCATACCATCTTTTTTCAACCCCTCGACGGTGGGGGCAATAATAGTGTCTAGGATTTTTTGCTCAAGCGCATCATCCATAAATCGTGCAGGACTATAGGCACCCATCCCCCCTGTATTAGAACCTGTATCACCATCGCCAACGCGTTTATGATCTTGAGCAGATGTAAGCGGAAGATAGGTTTCACCATCCGATAAAGCAAAATAACTAAGCTCTTCCCCATCCATAAATTCTTCAATGACAATTTCTTCGCCTGCCAGACCAAAGGCATGACCAGACATCATTTCATCAATATTTGTAATAGCTTCATCAATTGTTTGAGCAATAATGACGCCTTTTCCCGCCGCTAAACCATCTGTTTTTAAAACAATTGGCGCGCTTTGTTGTGCGACATATTCTTTTGCTTTTTTAATAGAGGTGAACCGTGCGTAGTTTGCAGTTGGAATATGATGACGCGCACAAAAATCTTTCATAAAGCCTTTAGACCCTTCTAATTGTGCAGCCTCTTTATCAGGGCCAAAAACAGCAATATTTTTTTCGCGTAATTTTGATGCCAATCCATCAACAAGGGGTTGTTCAGGGCCAATGACAACAAAGTCAATTTTATTGGTTTCAACAAATTCTAAAATTGATTTTTGATCTTCTGCACCAATATCGATACATTTTGCAACCTCTGCAATGCCTGCATTACCAGGGGCGCAAAATAATTTTTTACATTTTGAAGACTGGCTTAATTTCCATGCCAATGCATGTTCACGACCACCCGATCCAATTAAAAGAATTTTCATTATTACTTCCCTTTATTTATGCTTTTATAAGTAGCGATAATATGCCTTTAATCCTCAAGCATGACAAGGGAAGCATTACCCCCCGATGCCGTAATATTGCGGCTTATCACCTTTTCAGATGCAAAAGCACGAAGATATTGCGGCCCCCCTGCCTTAGGCCCTGTTCCCGAAAGGCCACGTCCACCGAAAGGTTGCACACCAACCACCGCACCTATTGTGGATTTGTTTACATATATATTTCCTGCTTTTATACGCGCAGTCACATTTTCGATAAAGCTGTCGATGCGGCTATGTATACCAAAAGTAAGCCCAAAGCCGAGCGCATTTATATCTTCTATTACTGTTATAATATCGCCTGATTTGTAGCGAATAATATGTAGGACAGGGCCAAAAATTTCTTTTTCTAAAATACTGAGATTTGGAATTTCGTAAGCTACAGGGGCGAAATAACTGCCCTGATTTTTTAAGTTGTCATCCAATGGCACTTCACCAATTTTTTTGCCAAATCCATCCAGTTTGGTTTTATGATGTTGCACGATCATTCGGGCATGGTTATTAATCATAGGACCAATATCAGTATGCAATTTTGAAGGATCATCGATAATGAGTGTCTGCATGGCGCCTGCCAACATTTTAATCGTTCGATCAGCAATATCATCTTGTAAATATAATATTCGGCAGGCTGAGCAACGTTGCCCCGCCGAACCAAAGGCAGAATTTATAACATCATCAACCACCTGTTCGGTCAAAGCAGAAGAATCTACAATCATGGCATTTTGTCCACCTGTTTCAGCAATAAACCGGGGGATCGCGCCTGATTTTTGTGCCAAGGTTTGATTAATCAAATGGGCAACATGGGTCGATCCGGTAAAGGCAACACCCGCCAGATTTTTCATTTCCATTAATGCACCCCCGACTTTTGCATCTCCTAATATCAAACTTAATGTTTGGGTTGGCACGCCTGCTTGATACATTAATTGAATTATAAAATATGCAGTTAATGGTGTTTGCTCTGCTGGTTTTGCAATGATGGCATTACCCGCCATAAGGGCGGCAACAATTTGCCCTGTGAAAATAGCAATGGGGAAATTCCATGGTGAAATACAAACAAATATTCCACGGCTTTTTAAATAATAATGATTGGTTTCCCCTGTAGGGCTGGTTAAAGCGCGACCATCTTCATCAAAATCACCCTGACCCATTGCAGCGTAATAGCGGCAAAAATCAATTGCCTCGCGTACTTCATCATCACAATCTTTTAAGGTGCGTCCCCCTTCTTTATTACAAAGGGAGATAAGCTCCACCCTGTTTTCATTAAGAAGGGTGGCAATTTTTCTTAAAATTTCTGCCCGCCTAGCAGCGTGGGTTTCTGACCAAATTTGATGACCTGTCCTTGCTATATTTGCTGCATCATCAACATTCTCATATGATGCAAAAATAGCCTGCCCCAAATTATCTGAGGTTGCGGGATTGGTCACTGAAATTTTTGTACCATCTTTTTTATTTTTGCCATTAATAATACAATAAGCATTATATTTTTTATCTTTAAATTGCTCTAATTTATTCTCTAATTCCTTAATATCAGACGTATCATCAAAATTAATGCCTAATGAATTTATTCTTTGATTTCCAAATAAATTTTTGGGAAGGGGGATTTGAGGGTGTGGATATTGTGTCAATTCTTGCAATTTTGAAAGGGGGTCTTTTGCAATATCGGCCGGTTTATATTCTTTATCATAAATTTTATGTACAAAAGAAGAGTTTGCCCCATTTTCAAGCATGCGCCGTACAAGATAAGGCAATAAATCACCAAACGGTCCTACTGGGGCATAAACACAAATTTTTATTTTTTTATTTTCTTTATTTAGATGTGTATATAAGGCATCGCCCATACCATATAATTTTTGAAATTCAAATCCTTTGTGATTTTCGGCCATATTTAATATGGCGTAAATGCTATGTGCATTATGTGTTCCAAACATAGGGTATAAAACATCTCGTCGTGCCAACATTTTTTGCGCGCAATATAAATATGATGCATCGGTAGTGTTTTTACGGGTATAAACAGGATATTGCTCGTGTCCCATTAATTGGGCGTGTTTAATCTCGCTATCCCAATAAGCTCCTTTAACAAGGCGTATTTGTAATTTGCGCTCATATTCTTCAGCCAAGCCAATAATATAATCAATCAGTTGAGGGGCAGATTTATGATAGGCCTGCACTGCAATACCCAAACCATTCCAATGATTAGGCAAATCAGAATCCAAAAGTTCCTTCAAAATTTCATAAGTAATTTCAATACGGGCCACTTCTTCGGAATCAATGGTTAGGGTTAGATTATTTTTTGCAGCAATGTGGCAAAGCTTCAAAAGCTTACTTGTAATTTCGGGAACGGATTTTTCCCGCTGTAATATCTCAAACCGTGGGTGAAGTGCGGATAATTTAACAGAAATCCCAGGATGATTATTCTTATCAAATGAATCTTTATTTTGAACCAATGTTTCTAAGGCAGATTTATAATTTTCATAATAATATTGGGCATCATCATATGTGCGCGCCCCTTCGCCCAACATATCATACGAAAAACGAAATCCTGTTTCTTGCCAGTTTTTTGCATTTTTCATGGCGCTTAAAATTGTTTCGCCCACCACAAATTGCTTGCCCAAAATCTTCATGGCACGACCCATCGCCTCACGAATAAATGGATTTCCCAATTTTGAAAACAAACCATTCATCGTGCTTTGCGATGCTTTTAATCCCAAGCCGACGGCACGTGTCATCCAATCTTTTTCGTCTGAACCCCTAAGCCAATTCGTCCCTGATATTTTATCACGGATTAAGGCATTGGCGGTTTTATTATCAGGAATACGCAATAAGGCTTCGGCCAAACTCATTAATGCCAAACCTTCTTGTGTATCCAAGCCAAATTGTTGAAAGAACGATTCTAAACTGCCTGGTTTGCGGCGTGTTTTACGAATGGCTTGAATAGCCTTTATTGCATCTTCATGCGCTTTATGTGCAATTTTATCATTCCATTCAAATTCAGAAAGTAAAATTTCTACGCGTTCTTGTTCGGAAGCGTGTAGGTTTTTTAAATTAATATTATTCATAAATAATAGTTTATCAAAACTATCATGTCACGTCAGTGACAATTCATAATTATACAAAAGCTTTTAATCGGTATTTAATTTTTTCAATATCTAAGATAAGCTTACCCTTATGACTGATGATTTATTTTCCGTAGCCGCCCAAAAACCTGTCCCCCCAAAAGCAGGGTCAAATATTCCTGAGCTAAGCGTGTCAGATCTGGCGCATTCGTTGAAAAAAACATTGGAGGATACCTATGCGCGTATTGTTGTACGCGGTGAATTGTCAGGATTAAAAATTCCCAGTTCGGGGCATTTATATGGTGATATAAAAGATGCTGATGCCAATATAAACATTATTTGTTGGCGTGGTGTCTTATCAAAAATGGCCTTAAAACCCGAAGAAGGTATGGATGTTTTAATTACAGGTAAAGTATCTAGCTATGCGAAAAGCTCGCGCTATCAAATTATAATTGAGAAAATGGAATTGGCAGGCGAAGGGGCGCTTTTAAAATTACTAGAAGATCGAAAGAAAAAATTAGCGGCTGAGGGGTTATTTGATACAAGTCGTAAACAAACCTTACCTTTTCTGCCTCAAAAAATTGGCGTTATCACTTCCCCTACAGGGGCGGTCATACAAGATATTTTGCATCGATTAAAAGACCGCTTTCCGCGCCATGTATTGGTTTGGCCAGTTAAAGTACAAGGGGATGGTGCGGCAGAACAAATTGCAAAGGCAATTGATGGGTTTCAAATATTAGACAAAGAACAAAAACCTGATTTATTAATCATTGCCCGTGGTGGTGGATCATTGGAAGATTTAATGCCTTTTAATGAGGAGATTGTTGTTCGCGCCGTCGCCAACTGCTCTATTCCTATTATCACTGCCGTAGGACATGAAACTGATACCACCCTTGTTGATTATGCCGCAGATTTGCGTGCGCCTACCCCTACGGGTGCGGCAGAAATGGCGGTTCCTGTACGTTTAAATTTACTGGCACAAATCCAAGATGATTATCAAAGATTACTACATTCATCAACGCGATTAACCCAAAATAAAAAGGCACGTCTTGACACTCTATCGGCACAAATGGGTAATCCTAGCGCTGTTTTACAAGCCAAGGCGCAAACGATTGATTATTTTGGTGATAAATTAATTTCTGGTCTACAAACAAATTTATATGAAAAACGTACGTCTTTACAACAATTACTTTCCGGCTTTCAAAATCCACTTCAAAATTTTCAACAGCGTCGCCAAAATTTAAATTTTTTACAAGACAAATTACTGTCTAGTTTAAAAGTAAACATCACAAAAAAATCTTCTGATTTGCAGTATTATATGGTTAATTTACGCAAACCAAGCCAGAATTTTGATGGTATAAAGCAAAATTTAAACGCCCTAGAAGATAGGTTAAGTCATTCTTTTCAATCAAAAATACAATCAAAACATGATTATTTAAATGTCAACGATGCGTCTTTTAAATACGCTTTCTTATCCTGCTGTATTAAAACGGGGCTATGCTATTATTCAAGATTTAGATGGTAATATCATCCGTCAAAGTGATGAAGTTGGTAATGCGCAAGATATTAATATTCGATTATCAGATGATGATACTTTACAAGCCACAATTAAAAAACCATAGCGAACCCAAGCTTTTACTGGATTTTTTAAAACTTAATCTATATAAAGAATATTATGCGTACATCGTTAAAAGAACTATTGGATAAATTAGGGGTCGGTTATACCCTTGCTGCCTATGATAGTTGCCCATGGTCTGCCTATGATGATGATACAGGCTTTAGTTGCAATGCAGAGGTGCGTATGGATGCGGATGCCCTTGAATTAGAGGCTGAATTATTACTTATGCGTGATAATCCCCAAGGCGATGAAAAACCAGTTGAACGTGTTTATTTTCTTACTGCAAAACCTGCTACGCAAGGCCAATGGGATGTTAAACAGGTACTTATTCGTGGTGAGGGTAATAAAGAAGAAACATATAATTTTGAAGAAAAATCTGTCGATTTTTTTAATGCATGCGTCCAAGAATTAAAGGCAGATAAAATCCCTGATATTGATGCGCTTTTAGAAAAATGTATGAAGAATAATGAGCGTTTTGGTAAAAAAGGCGGTAGTGGTGGCAATAAAGCCCCAAAAATAAAACCTGCCTCAGTATTAGGTATGAAATCCAAGATGTAAATCGGGTTTTACGCGAATGATTAGTACATATTTTCCGCAACAATAATACCGTATTCACTGGCAATTTTACCCAACCCGCCTTTTACGGTTTCCCCAACAGCATGGAAAATCCATTCGGCACCAATTCTTTCTAAATACCCAATCATAAGACCTTCATTTTCGCTTAATTCTTCATCCAATTCATACCGAAAAATTTCATGGCCAGTATTTTGATTGACGATACGACAAAACACATTTTTTACCATTGAAAAATTATGATTATTATATTCCTCATCGTAAATGGAAAGCACAATTGGAATTTTTACAATTTCATAAGATAAAGCGGCCAAATCAATGATGACTTGTTCATCATCACCATCTCCTGCGCCTGTACGGCTATCTCCTTTGTGATGCGCTGTCGCGTCTTCATTTTTTAAATTATTATAAAAAACAAAATCTTCATCTATGCGTGTTTTATCATTTTTATCTAAAAGAAATATACTGGCGTCCAAATCAAGAGGATCTTGATCAAAGGCACGTAAATCCCATCCGACACCAATAGTAATGGCCTTTAATGTGGGGTCTTTATGGGTTAAATTAACTTCTTGTCCGCGTTTAACTTTGTTGCGCGGCTCATCAGTATGTAAAATTTCAGGCGTGTCGTTGAGAACATTTTTGGGGGTGAAATCGTTATGATTGCGGCTTGCATCTATATCATCATCTATCATTTAAACTTATCCCTTTTAAGAAATTGTTACAGCCAAAATATCTTCTTTTAAGTATAGCGCATAAATAAGCCCAATATAAAATATATATCCTATAACAAACACTATACCCGTTACCTTACCGATTTTCTTTACAGCAAGTAAAAGGATTGAAAATAAAACGGCAACACCCAACATTACCCAAACATCTAATGTTATAACCTGCGGGGCAATTGTACCACTTGGGATGGCTTTGATACTTGCCGTGACACCCATAATCATAAGGATGTTAAAAACATTTGATCCTAAAATATTACCAATAATAATATCAGATTGTTTTTTTGCCGCTGCAATTAAACAGGTTGATAATTCGGGTAAAGATGTTCCAAGTGCAATAACACTTAATCCAATAACATCTTCGGGAACGCCTATGATTGTTGCGCTTACCTTTGCGCCCCGAACCAAAAATTCTGCACCTGCGGCAATACCGATAAGGCCTAGCATTAAAAATAAAAACCCATGAAAGAAGTTTTTATAATGAGTTGATTCAATTTTTTCGACTTCAATTTTACCTTTTGAAGCCATAATATATTGCCATGCAACATAGGCCAATAAAAATACAATCATCGCAAATCCTGCGAACTGGCTAATCGTACCTTGTAACATTAAGAATACCATTACCATACTGGTGATAAGCATCATGATAATATCACGTAATAATTCTTTTGGTTTGGCAACCAATGTTGAAAAAATTGCCGTTATTCCAATAACAAAAAGAATATTGGCAATATTCGATCCAATAACATTTCCGATCGCAATACCGGGTGAGCCTGTCATATTGGCATTGATAGAGACCAGTAATTCTGGCAAAGATGTACCAAAAGCCACAATTGTAAATCCGATAACCAAGGGCGAAATACCTAATCTTTTTGCGATATAAACTGCCGATTCAATTGTCCAATCCCCCCCTTTAAAAAGAAGATACATCCCAAGGCCGAGCGCGCCTATAGAAAGAATTAGCATTTCTGTATTTGAATAAATCATATTATGTATTGTGACCTTAAATTTTACTTTTATCGACTATGCTTGACGCCATCGTCCCATTCAAGACCAAAACTAAAGGCACGATCCATTTCTGCATGACCGGGGAAATATTCTAAATAATTTGTCATTTTAATCCCTTGACGTATGTTTTCTAAACCAGCAACGGCACATAAGGCAAGCTCTTCTCGCTTTGCAGATAAGCTGACGACCATTGGTTTTTCATTAGGGACGCGTACTTGGATTTGAGGTTTGACCGTATCCCAATTTGATGCGCCACTATAAATATAGATATAAATGACAAGGCGTTTAATTTCGTTCCATTTCTCGCCATTAATTGTGAGCATTTCGTCTTCACCTTCGGCTTCACCTGTTCGCTCATCTCCAGAAAGGTTGATATAAGGCTCATTTTCTAATGTGCCAAATAATTCCCCAAAGGCTTGAATTGCACCGCGCTTACCATTTTGTAATTCATAAAGGCAACCAATATCCAAATCAACACCATTATGCGATTTTGTAATTTCTTTTGCGCCTAATAATTTATTTAAAAAACCCTGTTTTGCTGGTTTTGTGGGTTCTATGTTGTCCCAAGCCACACCAATCTCAAAATTTGGCATTCCTCCTTCGGGGGGATTAACAATGGCCGTATCGCCAGATTTTGATAAAAATGATCCTTGCTGATCTTCATCATAAGGGCTGATAAATCCTGCCGCACCTAATGATTTTGTATGGGTGGAGAAGCTGGCACGTGATTTGGTAGCATCAACAATGGAATGGCGGGAAGATGTGTCTGAGGTCATAAGAATTTCTTTTGAATATTGGGCATTTTACTTTTGCTCACTATATGCTAAATCTGCGGTAACAACAATCATGTTAAGTTAAAACAATTTAGTATTAAAGGATTTAAACACCCATGGCTTCTTATCAATATTCATATGTTATGAAGGATTTAACAAAATCTTGGCCTGGCGGAAAAACCGTTTTGGAAGGGATTACATTAAGTTTTCTTCCCGGTGCAAAAATCGGTGTTTTAGGACCAAATGGAGCGGGTAAATCCACCTTAATGAAAATTATTGCGGGAATTGATACTGAATATCAGGGCGAGGCTTGGGCTGCGGAAGGTGTACGTATTGGTTATTTAGCGCAAGAACCAGAACTTGACCCAAATAAAACAGTTTTTGAAAATGTTATGGATGGATTGGGCGATACCAAAGAAATGATCAACCGTTTTAATGCCATCGGTGGCGAAATGGGCGATCCTGATGCGGATATAGATGCCTTAATGGTTGAAATGGGTGAGTTACAAGAAAAAATTGATGCTGTCGATGGGTGGAATTTGGAACGCACAATAGAAATGGCTATGAATGCCTTACGCTGTCCCCCAAAGGATTCAGGCGTGGAGAAACTATCGGGGGGGGAACGTCGACGTGTTGCCCTTTGCCGTCTTTTGTTGGAAAAGCCAGATATTTTATTACTTGATGAGCCAACAAACCACTTGGACGCAGAAAGCGTCGCATGGTTACAGCGATTTTTAGCAGATTATACGGGTACGGTTATTATGGTAACGCATGATCGTTACTTCCTTGATAATGTAACAGGTTGGATTTTGGAAATTGCCCACGGGCGCGGTATTCCCTATGAAGGTAATTACTCCGCCTATTTAGAAGCCAAGTCAAAGCGTATGGCATTAGAAACCAAACAAGAAGATGCGCGCCAAAAAACGCTTTCTCGCGAATTAGAATGGATTAGACAAGGGGCAAAGGCGCGGCAATCTAAATCAAAAGCACGTATTGCCGCTTATGATCAGATGTTGGCAGAATCAGAAAAAATGGATAGGCGTAATGCACAAATTGTTATTCCAACTCCACCACGATTGGGTGATTTGGTTATTGAAGCCAAAAATATTAAAAAATCATTCGGGGATCGTTTATTAATTGATAATCTATCCTTTAAATTACCCCCTGGTGGAATAGTTGGTATTATTGGCCCCAATGGGGCGGGTAAAACTACCTTGTTCAAAATGATTACGGGCAAAGAAACACCAGATTCAGGGGAATTTAATGTTGGGGACACCGTAAAACTAGGCTATGTCGATCAAAGTCGCGATTCCCTTGATTCAAACCATAATGTTTGGGAGGCTATTTCCGAAGGAAACGATATTCTTAAATTAGGGAAGATTGAGATGCAATCCCGCGCATATGTATCCGCCTTTAATTTTCGAGGCCCTGATCAGCAAAAGAAAGTGGGTCAATTATCGGGTGGAGAGCGTAATCGCGTACATTTAGCCAGAATGTTAAAAAGTGAAGCAAATGTCCTTCTTTTAGATGAACCAACAAATGATTTAGATACGGAAACTTTATCCGCCTTGGAAGAAGCCATAGAAGGTTTTCCAGGATGCGTTGTTGTTATTTCACATGATCGTTCATTTTTAGATCGTTTAGCAACCCATATCCTGGCCTATGAAGGAAATTCGGAAGTTGTTTGGTTTGAAGGTAATTATGAAGAATATGAAGCGGATAGAAAACGACGTCAGGGTCAAGATGAAGATGCGCCGCAACGTATTAAATATAAATCAATTTAAATAAACAGTTGAAAAGAGTGAATTTTCTTACCTTTTTTAATAATTCGTTTATACTCTTTATTGTATCTTAAACCTTGTAAATCACAGGGTATCAATTAGTTTTGTCACAATTTCGCCTTAAATTGGCGTTCGCCTTCTCATCTATGATAGAATTCATAATAGAGGTGAGCTGTCTTATTAATGCTTTACCATTGAAGACATGACGAAATTATAATAGAACGAAAATTTGGGGATGACGGCAGAAATTCAACCAACAATAAATACGGATACTGTAAATAGCCATAACAAGTATGGTGTTTTACGCTATATCTTTTTGCCTGGAATTATCCCCCAAGCAAAAGAATTAAGCCGTGGGGGTTTTGGGTATCTTGCTTATCTTATCGCTTATATCTTTCAAACGGTACGTATTCTTCCTGAAAATCACCTGTATTTAAATATTAATAATATTGGCACCTATGGGTTAAAAGATGTAATTGCGACCGCAGCCAATAATGTAAAATTTTCAAAAAATAATATAGATCAGATTATTATATTTTTTGCGGTAATGAGTGGTATTGTCATTATGGCTTTACAATTTATATCTTTTCTTATTCTTGTGTTTTCAGGGGAAGCGTTTGCGCAAACTATTCCAGATACAGGTTTATTTGATACCGCCTATCCTGATACTGATATTGCATTTTCAATGTTACGAGAGGTTTTTGGGATTCCTGATTTATTTGGAACGTTACCAGATGGCATTTCTGCTTTTCATACAGGGCTTCATTTTCTATTTAATTTTTATAATTTGGCATTATTGATCGTTGCCGTTCTTGTGCTTGTTTATTACATCATTGTTGTTGTTGCAGAAACAGCGCAAACAGGTACTCCATTTGGTCAAAGATTTAGCCATATTTACGCCCCTTTAAGATTGGTTTTTGCAATTGGTTTGCTGGTTCCCCTTAATCATGGATTAAACAGTGCGCAATATATAACATTATATGCCGCAAAATTAGGATCAGGATTTGCAACAACAGGATGGATTGCATTTAATGATTCGCTGGATAGTAATCCATTAGGTGCAGAAAATAATACTCTAATATCTCCTGTTAAAGCACCGGATGTGAACGCTCTTGTTGAATTTATGGCAGTCGTTCATTCTTGTAAAGCAGGGTATGACAATTTTGACAATACCAAGAATATAGAAGGCAGAGTTGTCTTGAGAGACCAAACGGAACATTTAATTGGTTACCATTTGAAACAACGCTTATCCTATTCTTGCAAATGCGCAATAGGAAAAGATGTAAAAATTCAATTTGGAAGTTATGATAGTGTCTACGACCAGCGGAATGACCACATATTTTTGTGGTGAAGTTGTGATGTTCCTTAACACAACGGTCTGTGAGGTATGCCTACGCAGAATATCGCCATGACGAAGTGGCGATTTAGGATCATTTACAAAAATCATATTATAATTTGTTTTATCTTGTGGATAGATACAGATTTAGAAAGTTAGCAAATAATACTGCTTTATTTATTTATCACGTGAAACAGCAGCATTTTATTTTAATAGTCCTTTACCACCAGCTTCAAAACAAACTGAAATTATTAGTGAACAAAGAGTTAATTTGGAAACTATTATTAACCAACATTATGCCGATGCAGCCAATATTGTAGATTTTGATTTTAATGATCAAACAAGATTACGTGGTTGGGGTGGTGCGGGTATTTGGTATAATCGTTTAGCGCAAATAAATGGTGGATATACTGTTGCCACCATGAATATCCCAAGGGCGAGTAAATTTCCAACTACAATGCAAAAAGTGCTTGAAGAGCGACAAAAAGCAGACGGGGCCATTACTTCATGTGAATCATACAATCCAAACTTGGCAAATAATGAAGATATGCCTCTTACTGGCAACGATTTGAATTACGCCAAAATCATGAATGATACCTATCAATATTGGACATGCGACAATGCAGGCTCATCCAATAATTTTATTATTGATGCTGCTGCCGCTATTTTTGGGTTAGAAGGACTTATTAGTATAAGGGATACGATTGATGATGGGGATGGTGACCCCACTACAAATATTCAAATCCACCCTTTGGCAAAATTATCCGCATTAGGTAAAGGCCTGATCGAAAGTGCCGTACGTAATATTGGTATGGCTGTTGTTGCTTCGGGTGTCGGTGGATTTTTTAGTGGTCTTGGTGAACAAGCGGGCGCTCAAACCTTTATTGCCGCCAGTTCAATGTTTGTATCCATTGGTGTTATTGGCTTGTCTATTGGTTTTATAACTTTTTATATTCTTCCTTTCTTACCTTTTATTTACTTTTTCTTCGCTGTAGGGGGATGGGTAAAAGGTATTTTTGAGGCCATGGTTGGGGCACCTTTATGGGCATTGGCACATTTAAGGATTGATGGTGATGGTATCCCAGGTAAAATGGCAATGAATGGGTATTTTCTTATTTTTGAAATTTTTATTCGTCCCATCCTTACCGTATTTGGTTTGATTGGTGGTATGGCAACATTTTCCATTATGGCAACAATTCTAAATGAAGTCTTTGATTTGGTTGTTTTAAATACTGCAAATGTTAATCTAGATGCAGATGAAAGTGCCTTTAGCCGTCATACTATTGATGTTTTCTTTTTTACAGTCATGTATGCGATTATTTTATATATGATGGCATTAGCCTCTTTTAAAATGATTACGATGGTTCCCAATTCGATTATTCGTTGGTTAGGACAAAGTATCTCAGCCTTTAATGACAACGCAGGCGATCCAGCCGGAAGCTTAACAAGCTATGCCGCCATTGGTGGTAATCAATTGGGTAGCAAACTTGCAGGCGGCTTAACACAAGGGGTTCAAGGTGCAGGTCAGGCTGGCGGTGCACTCTTTGGTATGGGTCGAACACCACCAGCTGCAGGAGGTTCATAATGATTGGCGCAAAACAAGTTTTAAAATATACATTTTTGCCGCAAGTAAAACCTCGATTAGATAATTTTTTATCTGCTGGATTTTCTAACCTCGCAAGCTTTATGGCGATGGCGTATCGCGGGGTTCGGCTCCTCCCTGAAAATCACCCTTTTATACAGCCTAACTCAACAGGTACGTATGGAGTTATGGACGTACTGAAAGAGGCATCTTCGAATTTAAATTTTTCAATGAAAAATATTGATCAGATTATTGTCTTTTTTGCATTGCTTGCCGGAATGGCCATGTTGGTTCTTCAATTCGTTCTTTTGATGATGTCGCTTATGATTGGAACAGCATCTGCGGGCGGTTTACCAGCAGGTATAGGTGAGTTTTTTGTAACCCAAAATCGTGATGATGATCTGGCGCTAAGAATGCTTGATAGTGTTTTTGGCGTTCCTGATATTTTTGGAACAAGAGAATTATCTGATACAACTTCCCCCTTCCATACAGCTTTACATGAGCTTTTTCAATTTTATAGTATTGGTTTATTGGTTATTGCAGCGATTATTATTTCATATTATATCTTTGCCGTTATCGCAGAAACAGCACAAACAGGGACACCATTTGGCAAGCGATATAATCAAGTTTGGACACCAATAAGACTGGTTGTTGCAATTGGCTTGCTTATCCCGATTGGCACAGGATTTAATTCAGCACAATGGATCACATTATATGCCGCAAAATTTGGATCTGGATTTGCAACAAATGGATGGATTAAATTTAACGAGGTTATGGCAGAAAGTCTTATTGATGGAGATGAATTAATTGCTGTACCAAACGTTCCTGAATTGGATGATGTAGTTGCCTTTATGCATTTGGCACATGTTTGTAAAGAATCATATAAACAAATTGACAGCAACATAGGCGATGAAATTAAAGGTTGGATTATCTTTTCAGATAAAACAATCACCTCCTTTAGAAATTACAACTGTAATTAATACGCATTGTCAAATGCACTTATCCGAAATGAAGAAAAAATTCATGTTCGATTTGGCGTTAGAAATTCTCGATTTACCGAACAAACTGGAAGTGTATATCCTTTTTGTGGTGAGATTGTTGTTAACAATAATGTGCCTGGCGAGGAGCTAACAACCTGATCCAAGTGGTCAAATATTAGAATTTCAGCAGTATCAGGTTATGACTTGGAGATATTATGCATTTATTCAAGGTTTTGTGGAGGATGTAGATGCAACTTTATGGTACAACCTTAATATGCAACTCTGCAAAAGAGATGGTATTTTCCACGATTAAAAAGTGAAATTGTGAATGATCCTAATGATGCCTTTAAAAATGACAGAATTCAAGTTGCTAAAGAATTTATTGGAGATGGCATTGAAAATTCTGCAAATGCATTAAAAAATGAGTTTGAAGTTGATCCTGATATTGAAAGATATGGTTGGGGTGGTGCAGGGATTTGGTATAATAAAATTGCAAATGCGAATGGTTTGCTCACTTCCGCTATTATGGCGATACCAAGTGTTAGTAAATATCCAAGTACAATGGAATATGTTTGTCAGGAAAATAAACAACAAAATAACAATACATCACAAACTGATTGTTATGATCCTGCCCTCTCCCAAGGTAGAGAAACACAATTTTATACCGAGAGAGATCGCCAAATTTCCTCAGCTTTAAGTGATGTTTTTGATTTTTGGTATAAAGACCCTGATAGTGTTTCTGGCAATGTTTTTATTGATACAATTAATTTAATCATGGGAACCCAAGGGCTATTTGACATGTGCCGTAATGCAGATGTTCATCCATTGGCACAATTATCTTCTACGGGTAAGGGTCTTGTTGATGCTGCCATTCGTAATATCGGGATCGGTACAGGAATGGGCGCAGGCGCAATACTTGCAGGAAAATTTGGTCCTGCTTTACAGGCTGCATCTGGTTTCTTTTTTGCCGTTGCTAGTGTGGGGATACTTATTGGGTTTATTTTATATTATGTTGTTCCATTTATGCCGTTTCTTTATTTCTTCTTCGCTGTCGGTGGATGGGTTAAAGGATTATTTGAAGCCATGGTTGGCGTTCCCTTATGGGCATTGGCGCATTTAAGAATTGATGGTCAAGGGTTGGCTGGTGATGCCGCTATTAATGGATATTTCCTAATTTTTGAAATCTTTATTCGCCCTATCTTAATTATTTTTGGGTTGCTTGCATCCATCATAATCTTTGCCGCTATGGTAAAGATTTTAAATGAAACATTCTCACTTGTTGTATCAAACCTTGCTGGGTTTAGTACGGCCAATGCCTCACAATGCGGAACAGCATTTGATGGAAGTGCAGGCGCACCGACTGGGTCAATTGATTATCTACGAGGCCCGGTTGATGAATTTTTCTTCACAATTGTTTATGCTATTTTGGTTTATATGATTGGTATGGCTTGCTTTAAACTTATTGATTTGATTCCTAATCAAATTTTAAGATGGATGGGGGCTGGTGTATCAACATTCAATGATAATGCAGGCGAACCCGCAGAAGGATTGGTTTCTAAATTAGCGATCGGTGGCGGAATTATGGGTAGCCAACTTCAACAAGCAGGTAGCGCAGGTGGACAAATGATCGGTGGCGCGGGCGCAGGTATTAGTAAACTTCTTAAGTAGTCTGAAAGTAAAAATTATTTTATGGCCATTTCAAAACGAAAAATTTTAAAGACGACGATGCTTCCAGGTATATGGCCGCGTCTAAAAGTTTTCTTTGGATCTGGATTTTCTTATTTGGCTTATCTAATTGCGGTTGTTTACAATACTGTCCGTATTCTTCCTTCTGAACATCCTTATCTCAATGCTTCTAATATTGGAACATATGGGGTGCGGCAATCTATTGCTGCCGCTGCAAATCATATACAAATCCGAAAAAGTAATATTGATCAAATCATTATATTTTTTAGTATTCTTACTGCAATGGTTATTATGGTCGTTCAGTTTTTATTGTTGGCACTGGCTGCTATTATACCAATGGCACGCGCACAAACGATGCCGACGACTATAGAAGGGTTTTTTACGACGCCTAACCCAGAGAGTGACATTGCCTTTAGAATGCTTGATCTTGTCTTTGGTATTCCAGATTTTTTTGGATCAAGAGAAGAAACCGGAACTGCATTTCACACAGCACTTCATAGTTTATTAGAGTTTTATAGCATTGGTATTTTGGTCGTAGGTGCAATGATTATTGTTTATCTGGTCATCGCAATTGTTGCAGAAACGGCGCAATCTGGTATTCCTTTTGGGCAACGATATAATAAATCATGGGCGCCCGTACGATTAATTATATTTTTTGGACTTTTAATACCAATATCAAACGGTTTAAACGGGGCGCAATATCTTACTTTAACTTCTGCAAAATTAGGCTCAGGATTTGCAACAAATGGGTGGATAGAATTTAATGAAGTAATAAATGATGCTTCTGAAACCTTAACGGGACGTACCGAACAAAATGTTGGATATCCAGAATCCGTTGATCTTTCGGGATTGCCTGGATTTATGATGATCGCAAAAACATGTCAATTGGCATATAACAAAACCTACAATGATAGCCAACCAGACACATGGAACCCCAACGGAGATGAAACAGGTGTAAAAGCATGGGCGATTATTGAAGAAGAAAATACTCATACCGCAAGATTAATGTCGACGGATTTAACATTTCAAACATTATCGGCAGATTCTAAAGGACGAGATATATCCATTGTTTTTGGTATTAAAGATACTGAAAATTTTTCTCAATATAAAGCAAGCGTTAGTCCAATTTGTGGAGAGGTCATTTTACGCGTTACTGATGTATCTGAACCTGGATCTGCCGTTATTCACACAGGGTATTACAATTTATTGAATAGCATTTGGGATGGTCAAAATCGAATTAACGAATTTGCTGAAAACTATGTCAAAAAATATGTAACTATTCGTAATAATTTTGATCCTTATGCCGAAATCCCAAATGATGAATATGCATTAAGTTGGGAAGTTTTATTAGAAGAATATATGGAAGGCAATGATGAAAATGCTGGCTTAATCGCAGAGGCAGTAGAAGCACAAATTAATGAAGGTGATTGGAGTATGCCACAAGCAACGCGCGATTTAGGATGGGGCGGGGCAGGTATTTGGTATAATAGAATTGCACAACAAAATGGCGCACTCGTTAATGCCATTCAACATATACCGATCCATTATAAATACCCTGAAATTTTAGAATATATAAAAGAAGTAAAACAACAAACGGATCAAAATCCAAATTTTACCGAACAGTTCAATCTTTCTTTATCCAACGATGAAGGAAATATTAACTTACCTAATCGTGAAAGAGAAATTGCAAATGCTTTATATAAAGTCTTTCAATTTTGGCACAGCGATGATGCACTATCCAAAACCGAACGGGAGGCAAGTGGTAATTTTGTTATTGATACAATTAATCTATTATTAGGGGCAAATGGTTTATTTGAGATATGCCGTAATACAGATATTCACCCATTGGCGCAACTTTCTGTTTTGGGTAAATCTTTACTGGATCGCTCCATTCAATCCTTTGCTGTTGGGGGGGGATTTGGCTTACTCTCTGCAATCCCTAGCCCATTTGGACCAGCAGCAGCATCTATTGGTAAAATGTATTCTGCCTTTGCTGGTGTAGGGCTTTTAATTGGGTTTGTATTATTTTATGTGTTGCCGTTCTTACCCTTCATCTATTTCTTCTTTGCCGTTGGTAAATGGGTAAAAGGAATATTTGAAGCTATTGTTGCCATGCCTCTTTGGGCATTGGCGCATTTACGCATTGATGGTGAAGGCATTCCTGGAGATGCGGCGATTGGGGGATATTACTTATTATTTGAAATATTCTTAAGACCAATATTAATTGTGTTTGGTTTATTGGCTGCCGTTACTATTTTTGCTGCTATGGTAAAGATTTTAAATGAAACATTTTATCTTGTTATTTCAAATGTATCGGGACATGACCCAAAGGCGAGTGATCTTTGTTTCCAAAACCCTTCTGCTACTGCAGGACAAGAAAATATTGCAAATGCAGGGCGCGCAGAATTAAAAGATGCCTATCGTGGCCCCGTTGATGAATTCTTTTTTACAATTGTATATACAATCCTTGTTTATATGATTGGGACAACTTGTTTTAAATTAATTGATATGATCCCTAATGAGATGTTGCGTTGGATCAATGCAGAAATTCCATCTTTTAATGATGGAACATTAGATACTGCAGAAGGATTAATGAAGTATGTTACCATTGGCGGAAGCCAATTTGGATCATCAATTGGGGATAGTTTAAGCAATGTTGGCGGAGGTGTGAAAGATTCCGTACAACAATTTATGGCCAAATAAATTATTTTCTTAAATGCTTAAGCAAAACCTCAATATTACCGCCACCGCGTTGTATAATACTGGAAAAATCAGATCGCTGTGTTAACGACATACTTACACCTTCAATGATTACATCTATCACTTTGTAAGATCCATTTTTATTGCGTACACGCCAATCTACCTGAACTTTTGATCCAGAAGGCGGGATAATATAAGAAGTGACCAGCTTATCATTTTTACCAATATCCCGCGCAGATAAAACTTTAAAATTTTGACCATCATATTCATTAAATCGTGAAGAATAAACACGCACAATCATATCATCAAAAAGGTTTAAATATTCTTTTTGTTGAGCCTCGGACGCGCTACGCCAATTTTTACCCAAAGCAAAGCGTCCAATCGTATCCATATCAAAATTACGATTAAGAAGAACACGAAATTTTTCCTGCTTTTGTGCATTAGAAAGGGATTTATTATCTAAAAATGAGATTGCATCGGACCCCATTTTATCAATAAAATTTTTGGCTTTTATGTTGTCATCCGCCATCGTGATATGTGATGAAACACATAATATCAAAACGGCAACCAATAGATTCAAGTTTATTTTTGCAAAATTATACATTTGCGCTCCTTTTTACTTTAAGAATATTATCTTATAAATATAGCAATCAATTAAGGCTTAAATACGAAATTACGATCTAAAAATTGTCGTAATCTGGTATGTCAGTCGCTAAATAGTCGTTCCCACTATCGTTAATTAATGCACGGCGTTTTTGATAATATGCACTTCTTATGGCGGCATAATAATCAAAAGAATTGCTTCTTAAATCATTAATGACTTCTATTAACTGTTCACGTTGGCTGATTGTATTGGCCCCAACACGCGTATAATGTAAATGCTCCTCATCTATATTAAATAGATACATACGAAGTGGGTCAGCATAACTATCGACCAAACGACCAGATGCATCTCTCAATGTGGAAGGCCCTAATAAGGGAATAACAACATACATTCCATCGCCAAAACCCCATTTTGCCAGTGTCTGACCAAAATCTTCTGGCTCATGCGGGATACCACCTTCTGCGGCCAAATCCATAATACCGCCAAATCCAGCAAGGGTATTAATAACAACACGCGCAGTCGCATTCCCCGCCCCTTCAAAATCACCTTGAAGCAATTGATTACCAATCACAACGGGGCTTGTTAAATTACGAAGAAAATTTGAGATGGCGCGGCGCCATGGTGGAATTGTCGCGGCGCGATAGCCTTTTGCAATCGGTTCTAAAATTACTTTATCAGCAACGTCATTTAATTTTAATGTGACACGATTAACCTCTTCAATCGGATCATTAATACCTAAAGCAATCTCTTCATCCGTTCTGCTTTGTGAGCATGAACTTAACAAGATTAAGGCCATACATAAAGGCACCAATGTAAATAAGCGTTGAGCAGTAGATATCGTCATTTTAAAATTTCCGTTTATTTGTATTTTATTCATAAAACCATTAAATTAACACGTAGATTTTGCCTGTCATTTTCAAAATCGTAAAGCTTTTCTCTGGCTTATTCATTCTTATACAAGACTAAAACTGATTGGAATTTAACGATAATCAGTGAAAAATCAACTTATTTAATGATTTTCCGTATTTATTATCCATCTTCTAATGTCATTAATGTCCCAATTCCCAATATAAATACTATAATTGCAGGAAACCATGCCGCAATAAATAAAGGAATTTGTGCTGATGCGCCCAATGCTTGTAAAAAATTGGATGAGAAAAACACCAAAAACCCGATACAAACCCCAGCCAATATAATAACAAACGCACCATTATTCCTTGGAGGTCTTAAAGACACTGTTGCTGCCAGTAGAATCATTGACATAAAAAGGAATGGTTGCGACAACATGGATTGATAGTGGATTTTTAAAGGACGTGCATCAAATCCTGTCTTTTCAAGCATTTCTATATATCTTGAAAAATTCCAAAACGAAATTGTATCTACCGTGGAAAATTGATTCTCTAACTTTGTAATTGTTATCTCGGTAGGATGCGAATAATTTTGTAATTGCTGAGGCGCGGAAAAGGGTTTATTCATTATCGCATCCTTAAAAAACCAATGATCTTCTTGTAATGATGCATGAGCAGAATCAATACGCCCTGTAAAATTATCGTTTTGATCTAATAAGAAAATAGTTATATTTTGTAAATCCCACTCTGGCATTTTTATAGCTTGGGCATGAATAATCTCTGATCCATTATTATTTGCTTGTCTAAGCCATAGACCTTGGCTTGAAAGACTAATGGGGTTTTTATTATTTTCTAATATTTTATTTTCTAAAACTTCATAACGGCTGATTAGCAAAACGCTTAATGGATTTATCATTGTAATTTTAATGATCCCAATTAAAAAAGCCGTAATTAAAATAGGTACAATAAATTGCCAAATAGAAAGCCCTGCGGCACGTAAAATAAGCAATTCATGGTGTTTGGTTAATGTCCATAACGTTAAAATGGCAGAAAATAATATAGCAAAAGTAAAAAGCTGCTGTCCTACTTCTGGCAATTTATATAGACCAATAATTAAAATTGTTGTTAGGCGGATATCGTCTTTATTAGCCGCACGTCTTAACAATTCAACAATATCAAACATGTAAATTAATGCCAATAAAGCGCAAAGCATCATCAAAAAATTGGTTAAATATTTTTTAGCTAAATATAAGTTAATCGTTGAAAAAAATAAGGATTTTAACATATTTTAACTTCCCCTTTTTTGAAGAAGATAAAGAAGTTTGTGCCGCAAATCTTCACCCCATTTACTGAGTATAAAGACACTTAATATCAGTGGAAAAAAGACAATAATATATAACATAATTAACCCAATAATCGAAGATGTCGCCACATTATAAAGTGATAAGTAAAGACTTTGTAAAATAATTGCGATTACAACAGCCATTGAAATATGACCCGTTTGTCCACGTCTGCTTATTGGTTTTAAAATTAAAAAACAAAGGGCAATAACACTAAAAGTAATCGTTAGAAAAGGGCCTATTATACGGCGATGCGCCTCAACCAAAAATTCAAACCGATTATCAACATCACGCTTTACAGTTATATCAGGGTTTAATAATTGCCAAAATGTCCGCTCATTTGCTTTTTTATATCGAATACGCTCATTACCACTTTGCGGTAAGTCAATAGAATATCGTTTAAAATCTAATCGATTTAAAGCGCCAGTTTTTGGATTTATATCTTGTCTAGATCCATCATAAACCAAAACTTGGCTTACATCATCGCGGGCAATAATAATACCGCGCTTTGCCAAGATGGTACTGGGAACTTCGTTTTCTGGGCGGCTATCATGAATAACCAATCCTTCTAATTCACCGTTTGAATTTCTGTTACGGATATAAACTGTAAAATCATCACCAAAACTATTAAAAATACCCTCACGAAATATTAATGTTGAATATTGTGTTTTAATAACTTGGCGCATTTTGTTCATATTGCTTAACGATGTTGGGGCAAGCCATGTTGAGATAAATATTAATAAAAGCGTAACCATTATGGATATAATAATTGCAGGCCGTGCCAATTGAAATGGCGATACCCCAGCCGCACGCATAACGGTAATCTCACTATCGCTATTCATTCGTTGATAGATGAATATGACGCCGATCATGGTCGCAATTGGCAAAATCACCTCAAAAAAACGGGGGAGTGCCATAAAAGCCAAGGTCCAGAACGCCAAACTAGAAGCACCTGATTCAATAATAAGCTCAAGAAATTTTAAAGATTGGGTTAGCAAAATTATCGCCGCCAATATAATCGCAACAAATAATGTCGCAATGCTTAGGTTTTTAAAAACATAGCGATCAAATAAATATGATTGTATCATTCAATTTGTCCAAAAAACGGGGTGACGTTATCCTAAAAAACATTATATTAGGGATTGTTGTCTTTAATTAAAACCAGAAAGAATCAAATATGTCTTTAAAAATATCTTTTCAAAAATCCGATGATAATACCGCAGACACAATTGTCGTTGGTGTTTTTAAAGAGAATATCCTTAGCGACGCTGCAGAATTACTAGATAATGATCTAGATGGACTGGTTGTTCATGCGTTAAAACAAAATGAACAATTTAGTGGTAAAAAAGGAGAAATTTTTGGATTTTCTTCTACCCATAATAAATATCAGCGCATTATTATTTTGGGTTTTGGGGATGAAGCGGATTTAAATATCACAGATATCGAAACGGCAGGCGGTAAATTATTTGATGTCCTAAAACAAAATGGATCAAAACATATAAATATTAGGATGAGCCGCAATGGTGATTTAGACAATATTTCTGCTGCTGAAATAGGCGTACATATTGCAATAGGATTATATTTAAAATCTTATAAATTTGATAAATACCAATCTAAAAAACGCGATGACACAGTAAAAATTGAGAAAGTTATCGTTTCGAGCAACGTAGCAACAGATTCTAATTCTTTATTCAAAAAACAAATGAGCATCGTAGATGGCGTATTTTTAGCCCGCGATTTAATTAATGAGCCGCCAAATGAGCTTTACCCTGAAAGCTATGTTGAGCGGTTAAAGGATGAGCTTAAGCCTTTGGGTGTTGAAATTGAAATTCTTGATGAAAAGAAAATGAAAAAGCTTGGGATGGAGGCTTTATTGGCTGTCGGTCAAGGCTCTATCCGTGAATCACGCGTGGCTCTTATGCATTGGAATGGTGATAAGAAAGGTAAGAAAGCAAAACGTGCTCCTATCGCTTTTGTGGGCAAGGGTGTGACATTTGATACAGGGGGAATATCCCTTAAACCTGGGCCTGAAATGGATTTGATGAAAATGGATATGGGGGGCTCTGCCGCTGTTGTCGGATTGATGAAAGCATTAGCGTCACGCAAAGCAAAAGCAAATGTAATTGGCATTATTGGATTGGTCGAAAATATGCCGTCAGACCGTGCGTACAGGCCGGGCGATATTATTAATTCAATGGCTGGTAAAACAATTGAAGTTTTAAATACCGATGCCGAAGGGCGCCTTGTTCTGGCCGATGCGCTTACTTACGTACAGCAAGAATATAAACCAGAAATAATTATTGATTTGGCAACATTAACAGGGGCAATTATGATTGCACTTGGGTTTGAATATTGCGGTACATTTGCCAATGATGATGGTTTATGGGATTCAATATCAAAAGCCAGCACCAAAACAGGCGAGAAATTTTGGCGTATGCCGCTCGACCCTGCATATAGAAAAGAAATGGAAAGTGAGGTTGCCGATCTTCGTAACTTAGGCGCAAGCCGTTATGGTGGGGCATGTACCGCCGCTGGATTTTTAGAGCATTTTATTCAAGATGATACAAAATGGGCGCATATTGATATTGCAGGGACAGCATGGTGGAAATCAGATAAGCCAACAACCCCAAAAGGTGGAACTGGTTTTGCTGTACGTACGCTTAATAATTTGGTTGAAGAAATGTATGAGTAATCATTCTAAATTTGAACATACGAATACGGAGATAAATACAACTTCTTTGCCTTTAACGCCTACGGCAGTACGGTATTTGGAAAATCATAACACATCGCTTGCGATACAACGTCAATATAAACCATCCGAAGCGGAAAATATCTATTTACAATCACAATTTTCTGACCCTATTGGTGATGAAAAACATACAGTGACCAAAGGATTGGTACATCGTTATCCGCATAAGGTTTTATTAAAAATCACAGATAATTGTGCGGCTTATTGCCGGTTTTGTTTTCGTAAAGATATGATTGCAAATGGAAATGGCATATTATCAGATAACGAGATTAACGCTGCCGTTCAGTATATTTTAAATAACCCTCAAATTAATGAAATTATTTTTAGTGGTGGTGATCCTCTCACTCTTTCTAATCGACGTTTACACCTTATAATCAATACTCTATCAAAAATTGACCATTTAAAAATAATTCGTTTTCATACACGTACACCCCTTATTAAGCCAAATCGGTTAGACAATGAATTTAAAGATATTTTATTAGAAACAGGTAAAAAAGCAATTATCGTACTCCATATTAATCATGATGATGAAATCACAGACTTGGTAACAAATACGCTTAAAAAATTTAAAAATACATCTATCATTTTTAAATCTCAAACTGTTTTGCTAAGAAATGTTAATGATAATGAACATGCCCTCATTACTTTATTTAAAAAATTAAAACAAAGTAATATCATCCCCTATTACCTCCATCATATGGATAAAGCATTCGGGACAAAACATTTTCATGTTCCCATTCAAAAAGGTATTGCGTTAGTAAATAAGATTAAAAATAAATTACCCTATGACGCTGTCCCCCAATATACGCTTGATTTACCAAATGGTTTTGGCAAGATTGATTTAATGTCGAAAAGTTTAAATCATATAAAACACAATCATTATCAAATCACTGATCCTAAAGGGCAGATTCATAATTATAATGATGAGGGACTATGACTGAAATTCGTTTTTATCACCTTCAAAAACAATCACTTGATCAGGCACTGCCCCTTATTTTGGAAAAAGCATATAGTATGGGACATAAAATAATTGTTAAAATGCAAAATGATGATGAATCAAACCGTATGGCCACCCATCTTTGGACATATCGCCAAGATAAATTCCTTCCCCACGGGACACAAAAAGATGGATATGCGGCATTACAACCCATTTGGATAACGCCAAATGATGAAAACGTAAATTCGGCAACCACATTGATACTAACCCAAGGACAAACCAGCGAAAATATTGAAAAATTCGATTTGGTTTGTGAGATGTTAAATGGGCATAGTGATGAACAAATTGCCGCGGCTCGAGAACGATGGGCAAAATATCAAAAATCTGATTTTGAAACAACCTATTGGTTACAAAATGAAAATGGCGGCTGGATAAAAAAAGCTTAAAATTAATCTAAAGTAGGATTAGATCTTTGTTCTAAATTCTCGCCTTGCTCTTCATTAACGGCATCAACTATAATTTCTGAGGCTTCTTGTAATTCTTCATCTTCTAAAGAACTGGTGACATCACCTGGATCCCCTTCTTTTAAAGTTTCAACAGCATCCAATAATTCTTCTGCTGCTTCATCTTCGGGAGGCGCCAGTTCTGCCTGTTCGGCCAAAATTTGTTGTTCTGTTGGCAGAGGTTGTAATGAAGGCGATAATGTTCTAAGCCATGCAATAATGGCGGCACGATCTTCTGGTTTTCTTAAACCGATATAATTCATTTTCGTCCCAGGCGCATAATTTTTAGGTTTCCACAAAAATTTGTTTAATGCTTCATATGTCCAAATTTCTTCACCATTTTGATTTAGAGCCCCTGAATAAGAAAATCCAGGAACACTTTGTTTTTTCTTAGCGACAATTTGATACATGTTTGGACCAACGCCGTTTGCGCCCCCTTGGTCAAAACTATGACATGCCGCGCACGCCTTTGATATTTTTTGTCCGCGTGCGACATCCGCATCGGCCAGTAATGCAAGAATAGGTTCCGCTAAATCAGCCTTGGGCGCGACACCTGCCACTTCGACCCCTTCAATTTTAAAGGCATTCTCTTCCAATTTTTCGGCATGAACAAATTTTTCGGCCAAAAATCCAGCGAACATTGCCGTAATACCAGCGATTAAAATTGCCGCAAAAATCTTGTTAAATTCAATTCCACCCATAAAATCACCTAGCTATTCTCTAATTTATATATCTTGTATATTTTAACTTAAAATATTGTGCAATAAAATATACTGGTTTTGTTTGTTTTACCACCCTGAACTGGGGTGACAAAACGATGTTTATCAGGTTAAGTAAAATTAAATACTTTAACATCACCAATAAAGAGAAATTTATGACTAAAATAATTGCTTTTCAAGGATTTTCGGGCGCGTATTCGGATATGGCATGCCGTGCCGTTTTCCCCGATGCGCAGACCCTTCCTTGCGAAACATTTGATCGCGCCTTTGATGCCGTAATGCGGTGTAAGGCAGATTATGCCATGATACCTGTCGATAATACATTGGCAGGGCGGGTTGCCGATGTTCATCGCTTGCTACCGCAAAGTAATTTGCAGATAATTGGTGAATATTTTCTTCCCATTCGTCATGCTTTGATGGGAGTTTCAGGGGCAAATATAAATGATATTAAGGTAGTACATAGCCATATTCATGCCCTTCCCCAATGCCGCAATATTATTAAGTCATTGAATTTAAATGAGAAAGTTCATGCCGATACCGCAGGCGCGGCTCAAGAAATTTCTAAGTTAAATGATCTATCACAAGCGGCAATTGCCTCAACCCTTGCTGCAGAAATTTATGATTTAGAAATTTTAAAAAATGATGTTCAGGATGCTGAGCATAATACAACGCGGTTTTTGATATTATCTCGTGAATCATATGTCCCTGAATATAACGACCAAGATATATTTATAACCAGTTTTATATTTGAAGTACGCAATATACCAGCCGCACTATATAAAGCATTAGGCGGATTTGCGACGAATGGGGTTAATATGACCAAACTGGAATCTTATGTGAATGAAAATTTTGAAGCCGCGCAATTTTATGCCGATGTAATTGGACATCCTGAAAATCGTGCCTTACAGCTGGCAATGGAAGAGCTCGGTTTTTTTGCAAAAGAGGTTTATCCACTTGGCACCTATAAAGCACATAAATTTAGGACAAAATAGTATTACCCCCTTGTTGGATAGGAAAAAGCCATGGTAGACTTTTTAATAAATATATTATTCTTTTTCAAATAATAGGAATTAAAATGCCATCACATGCCGAACTTGCCGCCAAACTTTTACGTGATGCGGCTGCTTTTTTTAAAACAATTTCTGAACAAAATCCTCCCTTAAAAGACCAAATGGATGAAAACGCAGATGTTTTTGAACAAGTCGCAGATTTGGTAGAAAAAGAGCCAAATGGAATTATCGAAGAACAATAAAAATTTTAGGCAAAAACTCTAGAAAAAAAATTTCGTTTTGATTTTGTTAAAACTTCAAATGTTGAAAGCTTGTAATTATTGTTTCTTGAATTAAACGATTTTCTTTTTATTTCAATCCGATCAAATTTTTGTGAATTTAAAAGTTTTCTTGCTTGAGCTAAGGATTTTTGTGGATCTGAATTTTTACCAATAAAGCGCCATTTATTCACGCCAAATAAATTTGCCTTATAATTTGAAAAAACATAGATGAGATATTCATCTGCAGATTTTTGCACGCGCTTTATCCCTTCTTATAAAAAACAATATTATTGATAAAATGTTGAATTACATATTTTGAAGTACAATTCTTAAATGTAGAATAATTTTAATTTATTAAGAAAAGGTTAATTTTGTTAAATCAATATGATGTAAACCATTATTGATAAAGGATCACTTGTGTTTACCGTAATATCACGATAAAATTTATACAATAAGATTCCTTTGCCTGTTCGTGGTATTCATCCAAATTATAAAAGTAAAATAATGGCGCGTAAGTATAAAATTAAAAAAAATAAATCAAATTTATTATCGCGCTTCCTTCCCGATTCAGCGCAAGCCTTCATGGCGCGACGTATTATAGATGGGTTTGGTTTATTTTTTATCCTCACTAGTCTTTTTATTTTTGGGTCAATTTTAAGTTATAGCCCAAATGATCCGTCTTTAAATAATAGTGTGAATGGCGCCATTACAATTCAAAACTGGTTTGGGGAGTTGGGCGCAAATACTTCCGATTTACTTGTTCAAACAATTGGATTTGGGGCATTTATTTTGGCTCTTACGTTTACAATTTGGGGAGTGAGCATTTTTAAAAGACGTCGCCTTTCTTATTTTTGGTTTCGTATTGTAACCATTTTTGCTGGCCTTATTATTATTAGTGGCTTTTTGGCTTATATCCCTTCTATGATTTTATTGGATAGACCTTATTCAGGGGGCAGTATTGGTCATCTTATTGCAAGGGGGGGAGCAGACGTTTTTTATAGTTTTGGTGTTGGGACTTCACATTTTATAACTGCAATCTTATGTGGTGTTATCGGACTTTTTTTATTGTTTATAGGATGGGCCATGACGCGTGGAGAGATAAAGTATTTATCCTCAATGGCATGGTTTGGTATTTCTTCTGCTTTTGTATCAATTTCCAATATGTGTATCGCAATATATGATTGGGTACGGCATTATGGTGATGATAATTATGCCCCTGCCCGTTCTAAAAAAAGAGTGAACAAACCACAAATTACTAAAACTGATATTTCTCAAAAGAAAGTCATTGAAAAAGTACAGCCTGTTATTACCGAAACTGGGTCAAGCAATACGGATATCAGCGCGCCTAGCAACATAAAAGTTGTTACGCCATCAAAGGCAGAACCAAACAAACTAGGCGGCTCGCAAACAAGATTTCAATTATTTGATGGGGGTGAGTGGGAATTGCCATCCCTTGATTTATTACAAGAATTACCCGAAGACCGTCATGATGATCAACCTGATGAAAAATCATTACGGATGAATGCAGAATTGCTTCAAAACGTTTTAGAAGATTTTAATATCAAAGGAGAGATTTGCAGTATTCACCCCGGCCCTGTTGTTACCTTATATGAATTGGAACCTGCTGCTGGGGTCAAGTCTTCTAGGGTGATTGGATTGGCCGATGATATTGCAAGGTCTATGTCTGCCATATCCGTACGCGCAGCGGTCGTACCGGGGCGCAATGTTATTGGTATTGAAATCCCCAATAAGGTACGTCAAACCGTTTATATGCGTGAAATGCTGGGCACGCGTGAGTATGATAAAACCAAAGCTGCCCTTCCCCTGATTTTAGGTAAAGACATAAGTGGCAGCCCCATTATCGCTGATTTAGCGCGAATGCCACATTTATTGGTTGCAGGAACCACAGGGTCGGGTAAATCGGTTGCTGTGAATACAATGATTATGTCCTTGCTTTATGCGCTTCCGCCTGAGAAATGTCGTTTTATCATGATTGATCCTAAAATGCTTGAGTTATCAGTTTATGACGATATTCCACATCTTCTTTCCCCAGTGGTGACCGAACCGGGTAAGGCCGTAGTTGCCTTAAAATGGTTGGTTGCCGAAATGGAGGAACGCTATCGCGCTATGTCAAAATTAGGGGTGCGAAATATTGATGGGTATAATGATCGCCTTGGTGAAGCACGTAAGAAGGGCGAAGCGCTTATGCGTAAAGTTCAAACAGGATTTGATCCTGAAACAGGAAAGCCAACTTATGAAGAGCAACCGCTTGACCTTACCGATTTGCCTTATATTGTTGTGATCGTTGATGAATTTGCCGATCTAATGCTGGTAGCGGGTAAGGATGTTGAAGCCGCCATCCAGCGCCTTGCACAAATGGCACGGGCGGCGGGTATTCATATTATCATGGCAACACAACGCCCATCGGTTGATGTCATTACAGGGGTGATTAAAGCAAACTTTCCTACCCGTATATCATTTTCAGTCACATCAAAAATTGATTCGCGCACTATTTTAGGTGAAGGTGGCGCAGAACAATTATTAGGAATGGGGGACATGTTATATATGGCATCGGGCGGTCAAATCACACGTGTTCATGGCCCATTTTCAAGTGATGAAGATGTTGAGAATGTCGTAAACTTCCTTAAAAATCAAGCGGAGCCTGCATATCTTGAGGATATTACTGATGGGAATGGCGATTTTACGGGTGAAGGATTAGGCGGCATGTATGGCGATGAAGGGGGTGAAAAAATTGATGATTTATATGACGAGGCTGTTGCCTTAGTTGCCCGCGAACGGAAAGCATCCACTAGTTTTGTGCAGCGCTATTTAAAAATTGGTTATAATCGTGCTGCTACAATTATCGAAGAAATGGAAAAGCAAGGCGTTATTGGCCCCGCCAACCATGTTGGTAAACGTGAAATATTGGTGAGTGATATGAGCGAGGCTGGATAATGATAAGAATAGTGTCTTATATTAGAATTACAGTAAATAACCCTAAATATGCCCTTATTTTGCCTGTTTTAAACGTTCTAATAAAAGGATGAAATATTTACTCCACCTCAATCTTATTGTTTTATTTTTGTTGATTTTTACTGGTATCGTAGCAATTAATTCTGTTGCTAACGCGCAAACGGCCGCAAGTGATATAAAAAAAGCTGAAACATATTTAAAAAACTTGGATACGGCAAAGGCTGATTTTATCCAAACGGCTCATAATGGAACACGCCTAAGCGGTACATTTTATTTAAACAGACCCGGAAAACTAAGGTTTGAATATAATGAGGTAGATGATTTTATTGTTGCCGATGGTACATTTATTTATTTTTACGATTCCGAATTGGGGGAGCAAACAAATGCCCCCATTGGGCAAACTTTAGCTGATTTTTTATTGCGTAAGGATTTAAAATTATCAGGCAAATTAACGGTTCAAAAAATTTCAAAAGAAAGAGATTTTAAGACTTTCTTACTCACCGAAAAAGACAATGAAGGCGCAGGATCTGTAAAACTTTTTTTTAGTGAAGAGCCTTTTGCCCTTAAAAAATGGCAAATTGTTGATGCGGCTGGATTAATGACAGAAGTTGCACTAAGCAATATGCAGCGCGATATTAAATTACCCGCAAGTTTATTTGCCTATTTCAAACCAAAACAAGACAAACCATCTTATAATTAGTAAGTTGGCACCATGATTGATGGCCCGCTTGATTTACTGATAAAACAGCTTTCGTCCCTGCCAGGGTTGGGGCGGCAATCTGCTAAACGTATCGCATTGCATCTTTTGACCCATAAAGATGAATTAATGACACCCTTATCAAAAAACCTAACACGGGCGGCGCAAACAATTAAAACCTGTGAATTATGCGGTAATTTGGATGAAGGCGATATTTGTCAAATTTGCCGTAATCCTGCACGGGATCGTTCAACCATTTGTGTTGTTTCGGGTGTGGCCGATCTATGGGCAATTGAGCGTACACGTACATATAAAGGTATTTATCATGTATTGGGGGGTGTACTCTCCGCCCTTGATGGGATTGGTCCAAAAGATTTGGCAATTGATGGTTTAATTGCCAATATTGATAATAATAATATTCATGAAGTTATTTTGGCACTAAGTGTTACCGTGGATGGGCAATCCACCGCGCATTATATTACAGATTTGCTGAACCATAAAAATATTAAAATTACACGATTGGCGCATGGTGTCCCCATGGGTGGGGAGCTTAACTACCTGGATGATGGTACAATTGCCAATGCATTAAAATCACGCGCCAATCTAAAATAATATTGTTTTATTCTTTCTCAGAAATAAAAACTGTTCCACCATCAGATACCTGTAATACAGATAAATAATTTTTTTGCGCTCCTTTTGCGCTTCCCCCACTAATGGCAATATCGTAATAGACGCCTGCTGGGAAGAAATGATCGCTTGTACTTGCATCAATATTTGACCCACCAAAGGCAAGATAAACAGGTACAGTTGAATAAATACTAATAATTTTTGTTTCTTCATCAAACGGGGTTGTATTTCTGTTTGCTGTTGCAGCCGCAGTGACCTGATGCGCGCCATTATCTTTTAACCGTAAAGCGGGAATAATATTATTATCAGCATCTTTGGGTAATAGAGTTGTCATTTTTTTCTCCTATATAATAAATAAAAGCACGCGTAAAATTAAGCGTGCATAAAAAAAGCCAGAAAATCAAAATAGATTTCTGGCTACGTCATAATATAATATGAATTAATTCCTATAAATTGTCAATTAATTTCTTAATTTTATAAGTTTGGATTTTTTTCTAATATAAACTTAAATGGTTCTAACCCGCTGGGTAAATGTAAAAGACGAATAGAAATCTTTAATTTATGTCCCCCATCTGGAACAAGGTCTTTTGCTTCATCCAATACTGTTGTAAATCGCTTTGCGGCATCAATAGCTTCAGTTTCATTTTGTGTTCGTTGAATTAAAAGGGAATATTCATTAATGCCAATTTGCCCGATAATATCGCTTAAACGACGAACTTTAACCAATAAATTGGCCATTTTTGAAGCTGAGTATTCGGCATTATAATTTCCATCTAAATCCCGAATTTCTTCATAATTATCAATTGAAATGGTAAGGATATAAGTACGCTCCAAATACCGCCCCCCACGATCAAGGGCAGATAAAAACAATTGATTAAAAGCGGATTTTGCAATAATTCCCCCCGCACTAGGGAAATCCTCACGCATATCACTCAGCTTTTGGGAGTAATAGCGCATACGCATAACATTGGCGATCTTATGCTCAAGTCGAGAGGGGTCAATTGGCTTTTGTATAAAATCATTACAACCATCTGACATAACCTCGTCATATTTTAAATCAATATCGGATTTCGCCAAAAGAATAATGTAGATAGGCGTCCTGCTTTTGCGTTTGAGATTCAAAACCATGGCTTGCGAATCAGTCATAGGAGAAGGATCAAGAAGGATTAAATCGAATTTTTCACGCCCCACTCGGTTAATTGCTTCATCTTTAACAGGTTCAACAACAACATCATACCCCATATCATTTAGTTTGGGAGTCATCATGCGTGATGTAACTTCGTCGCGATCAATTATTAGGATTTTCATATAAATCTATTTTTGAATTGTTTATCTTCATATTGTGCCTGTAAAACATTAAAAAATAAATAAAAAAAGATTTTAGCACCTATATGAATTCTTTGACTTTTCTAGCCCTATTGTCTATCACAAAAGAAGACTATAAATTTTATTGGTTTTAAAACATATTTTGGAAATTAAATAATGAGTATTACGGTTCACCAAGGCGATTTGCCAGATAATTTTGAAGCTGGTCAATGTGTTGCTATTGATACGGAAACATTAGGATTGAACCCAAAACGGGATCGTCTATGTTTGGTACAACTGTCAAATGGTGATGGTACGGCACATATTGTACAATTTAAACGGGGTGAATATAATGCTCCTAATGTAACCAAATTATTAACTAACCCTAATATTGTTAAAATTTTTCATTTTGCACGATTTGATGTTGCTGTAATGAAAGAATATTTAAATATTAATTGTACGCCTGTTTACTGCACAAAAATTGCTTCTCGTCTTTGCCGTACGTACACCGATAGGCATGGCTTAAAGGATATTTGTCGTGAATTATTGAATGTTAATCTTGATAAACAACAGCAATCATCCAATTGGGGGGCGGAAACTTTATCACAAGATCAAAAGGCGTACGCTGCCAATGATGTTTTATATTTACACAAATTAAAAGATAAGCTGGATGCGATGCTAATAGAAAATGGACGCTATGATATTGCGCAAGATTGTTTTGATTTTTTAAAAACACGAGGCACGCTTGACCTTATGGGATGGAACGATTTTGACATTTTTCAACATTAAAGAATTTTAAAATGATGAATACAAAAATAAAAAATGAAGAATTTCTTGATTTGAATGTAGGCGTACAGACCATTCAAACAGAAATTGATGGATTAAACGCGCTTAAAGATGCCCTTGATGATCATTTTGTTATGGCTTGTGATGCTATTCATAATATGAAGGCCGATGGTAGAGGGCGCCTGATTATTGCAGGCATTGGAAAAAGTGGTCATATTGCCAATAAAATTGTTGCAACATTGGCCTCTACTGGAACACCAGCCCATTTTGTTCATGCCAATGAAGCAAGCCATGGTGATTTAGGCATGATTACAAAAGACGATATCGTCCTCTTAATCTCTAATTCTGGTGAAAACCCCGAGTTATCAGATCTTATCCGATATACAAAACGATTTAACATCACTTTAATTGGATTAACCAGTGGACAAGATAGTACGCTTGCAAAACATTCAGATATTTTATTATTAATGCCAAAAATGAAAGAAGCTTGCCCCAATGGATTGGCACCTACTACATCAACAACGATGACGCTTGCTTATGGTGATGCACTTTCTATCGCTTTATTAAAACGTATGCATCTAACGCCAGAGCAATTTGGTGTATTTCACCCTGGTGGAAAGCTAGGCAAACAGCTTATTAATGTCAAAGAGGTTATGCAGCGGTTGCAAGATGTCCCTATTATGAATTCACAAGGCACAATGGATCAGGCAATATTGCTTTTAACCTCTCACAATATGGGATGTGTTATTGTTTCTGATGATGGAAAAAAGCTAGATGGAATTATTACAGACGGGGATTTAAAACGTCATATGTCACCTGATTTGTTGGAAAAACCAGTAAAAGACATTATGACTAAAAACCCAAAAATAATAAAATCAGACAATTTGGCTGTTGAGGCGATGAATATTATGAGTAAAACGCCTGGTCAATATATTACAAGTCTTGTTGTATTTAATGACGAATAATGAATTGTCAGGGTTAATTCGCTTACAAGATTGTTTACAACTTGGTCTTGCCTAAAACATCTATAAAATAAAAGAATATATATGACTATTGATGATGATCAAAAATTCAGTGGTTTAGATAAAGCCCAAGAACCAACAAATATTAACAAAAATTATAGTCACTTTGTAAAAATCATGCGATGGGGACTGCCAATATTTGCATTAATTATGATGGGTATTGTGTTAGCGTGGCCCGAATTAGACAATCAAATAAAAGCGATCCCTCAAGAAGAGGTTCTTAATGCCCGCGAAATTGCTGTTGGTGGTAATGAGCTTTTAAATCCACATTATAATACAACTGATGCACAAAATAACCCTGTAAATGTTAAGGCAAAAAAAGCAATTCAAAGTCAAAATAATAATAATATCGTTCGTTTAGAAAACCCACAAGCAGACTTTAAAACTAAAAAAGGTGAAAGCATTTCAATGCAAGCATTGCATGGAACATACGACCAATCGGGTGAAAAACTTTTTTTACAAGATAATGTAAAAATAACACATCAGTCGAATTATACTCTTAACGCCAAAGAATTGCGACTAAACGTAAAAACGCAAGAGGCATTTTCGAATAAAGATATTATCATTACCGGTGAAGATATAGAATTAAAAGCCATTGGGTTACAGGGTAATATGAATGATGGCACTTTAGTGTTTGAAGGGCCTGCAACATTGATTTTTCATCCGAACGAGAATAAAAATATGAACCAAGAGGATCCAAGCCAAAATGATTTGTAATTTTAAAATCTGTATTTTTATCGCTCTGGGATTAATATACTCTGCAAATTTTTCGTTTGCACAAGATTCTGCGCTCACAAATAACACTGACGAACCGATTGAGATTTCAGCGCAAAAATCATTAGAGTGGCTACAAAACAGTAACGAATATATAGCAAAAGGCGATGTAATTGTTACACAAAGCGATTTAACCCTTCAGGCAGATAATTTAACAGCAAATTATGATAATAATTCAGGCGATAATCTAAATATCACACGCATTACTGCAATAGGAAATATTGTCGTTAAAGATGCAGGAAACACTGCATTGGGCGATAAAATCACATTTGATTTACAAACAAATGACATCGTTTTAACAGGTGAAAATATTAAATTGATAACGCCAGAACAAACTATTACTGCCAATGATAGTTTAACCTACAACACTCAATCAGGTCAGGCAAAGGCGGTAGGCAATGCCAAAATAAAAACAGTAAAAGAAACTCTACAAGCTTCAGCTATAACAGCAGAGTTTTTTAAAAACCCTCAAACCAATAAACAAGAATTGCAAAAAGCAACTGCAAATAAAAATGTTAAAATCACTACTGATGAAGAAATTATTACAGGCAATAAAGCCATATATGAAGCCAAGAAAAATACAGCTACAATAACAGGCAATGTAAAAATACAGCGCGGTGTGAACACATTGGAGGGCAATCGTGCTGTTGTTAATCTTGTGACGAATATTAGTCAAATTTTTGGTGATAAAAAATCTGGCACGCGGGTAAAGGGCGTATTTTTTCCAAAATCAAATACGCAATCGGAACAATAATCATGGAAAATATCTTTTTAAATTGGTTTCTTTTAATGGGAATTTTTAGTGTGGCGTTGGCCTCACCAGGCCCCGATTTTGTGATCGCTGCACGTTTCGCCTTAACCCATTCTCGTAGAGTTGGCGTTATGACTGCCTTTGGCTTTGCCGTAGGGGTTATTATTCATGTGACTTATGTTTTATTTGGATTGGCTGCGCTTATCGCTCAATCTGCAATCCTATTTAATATTATAAAATTTATAGGGGCGGCATATTTATTGTATATTGGGGTGCAAGCCTTATTTTCCAAAGGGACAAAGGCACAAAAAATTGAAGATAAAATAAGACCCTCCATCACCTACAAAAAAGCATTTTTTACGGGATTTCTAACCAATTTATTAAATCCAAAGGCCACAATGTTTTTCTTGGCTATCTTTTCACAATTTATTTCAATTGATACCCCTATCACAGTTCAAATACTTTACGCGGCAACATGTGTGATGATGACATTTTTATGGTTTAGTTTTGTAGCCCTTGTTCTATCAACGCCAAAAATAAAGATGGAATTTCTAAAATTCTCGAAATGGATTGATAAAGTTTGCGGTATCTTGTTAATTGGTCTGAGTATCAAGCTTGTTTTAACTCAAAATCATTAAAATTATTATGGCACATCAAAAACAAAATATTACAGATGGTTTAGTCGCGCAGCATTTGTCTAAAAGCTATAAAAAGCGACCTGTCCTTCAAGATATTAATTTAAATGTGCAACGGGGTGAAGCCGTTGCATTATTGGGCCCCAATGGTGCAGGTAAAACAACATCTTTTTATATTATGACAGGGTTAATAGCCCCCAATACGGGAAGCGTATTTTTAGATGGTCATGATATTACCAAGCTGCCTATGTATCGTCGTGCAAGGTTGGGGGTTGGGTATTTACCACAAGAATCTTCTATTTTCCGAGGGTTAAATGTTGAACAAAATATCCGCGCAATTCTTGAAGCTCAACCCTTAAGTAAAGACAAACAACATAAATTTCTTGAAGAGCTTTTGGCTGAATTTTCAATTACGCATCTTAGGCATACCCCATCAACCGCCCTATCGGGGGGGGAGCGTCGACGCCTAGAAATCGCCCGCGCCCTTGCCAGCCGCCCTAAATTCATGCTTTTAGATGAGCCTTTAGCAGGAATTGATCCAATTGCCGTAGGCGATATTCGTAACTTGATCAAATACCTTAAAACCAAAGGGATTGGGGTACTGATAACCGATCATAATGTTCGGGATTGTTTGGATATTGTTGATCGTGCCTATATTTTGCATGATGGGCATGTTTTGATGGAAGGGACGCCCGAAGAAATTATTCAAAATGAAGATGTGCGCCGTGTATATTTAGGCGAAAATTTTATTTAAAATTTTTAAAATATCTTATCTTCATTTTATATTTTGACATGATAAACTAAAATCATGAATGAAATTTCACAACGCCTTGATCTAAAACAATCACAAAATCTTGTGATGACGCCTCAACTTCAACAGGCGATCAAATTATTACAACTTAACAATCTGGAAATTGCAGATTTTATTGAAGAAGAAATTGAAAAGAACCCTTTATTAGAAAAACAAGAAAAAAATTCTTCTGATACATCAGATAATGATGTTGATACTATTTCTGAAAAACCCACCCGTGAAGAAGATTTTGATGCAGGATCGGCCATGGCCGATATGGGTAAGGGAGGATCAACCAGTTTTAACTCACTCGATAATGCCTTTGAAAATTCCCTTCGTAAAACCAACACTTTGCGAGAACATTTGATTGAGCAGTTACATGTAAAATTTAATGACCCGCGTGACCAGATGATTGCTTTTTTAATCATAGATCAACTTGATGAGGCAGGGTATTTACGCACTAGTGTTACAGAATTGGCAGAAAAATTAGGCTGCTCGGTAGAGCGTATTGGTCGTTTGCTTGATGATATGAAGCAATTTGACCCCACAGGCATTTTTGCGCGAGATTTGGAAGAATGTTTACGATTACAATTAATTGAACAAGGAAAATTTGATAAACCGACGCAAATCTTGTTACAAAATTTAAAATTACTTGCAGACCATAATCATGATAAGTTAGCCGAGATTTGTGAGGTGAATAAAACCTATCTGCTGGATATGATTAATGACATAAAAAGTTTAAACCCCAAACCCGCTAGCGATTTTGACCATATTGTTGTTCAGACCGCTATTCCAGATGTATTAATGAAACGTCTACCAAAAAATGTGGGGGGAGGATGGCGGGTTGAATTAAATAACGACACTCTACCCAAAGTTTTAATTAATCAAGAATATTTTAAAGAGGTCAGTAAAAGCGCAAGCCAGAAAAAAGATAAAGAATATCTTACGACGCAAATGTCATCGGCAAATTGGTTGGTTCGATCCCTTGACCAGCGGGCGCAGACAATATTAAAGGTAGCAAGTGAGATTGTTGAACAACAAGATGCTTTTTTTAATTTTGGAATTGAATTTTTAAAGCCCCTTACTCTAAAAGATATCGCCGAAGAAATTGATATGCATGAAAGTACGGTAAGCCGTGTGACCAATAATAAATATATTGGAACGCCACGTGGATTATTTGAATTAAAATATTTCTTCTCTACCGCTTTGGTTAATGATGATGGTGTCTCTCATTCCGCGCAAAGTATTAAGGCGCGGATACAGACCCTTGTTGATGAGGAGGAGAAAACAAAAATTCTATCTGATGATAAAATTGTTACTCTCTTAAAATCAGAAGGGATTAATATTGCCCGGCGTACGGTGGCAAAATACCGTGAAGCCCTTCATATCGCATCATCGGTGCAGCGCAGAAAACAAAAGAAAAACCAAACTTAAAGCGCTATTTTTTTAACAGATATATTTTCCCCCATCAGGTTTTTTATATTCGTAATTGTTTGGGGGTTATCATCCGTGACAATCGCTTTAAATGATCCATTTTTAGAAAGGCGGCTTTGTATTTCAGGATGGCGGTTTAGATAATCTTTTATTTTTGGTGGAATAATCTCGTCTTGTGACAAAACACGTACGCGGTGACGGGTTAAATCTCGTACGCGATCTTTTATAGATACATAATGCGTACACCCTAAAATAAGACTGTCTAATCCTTTTTTTATCATAGGGGTCAAATAGTCTTTTAAAATTAAATCCATATATTTATTACCATCATTTTCGATTAAAGGCACCAATAAAGGAGTGGCTTGTCCAAAAATCTGGGCATGAGGGTTTATTTTTGCTATCTCTTCTTCATATATTTTTGATCGAATTGTGTAAGCCGTCGCAATCAGACCGATTTGAGTCGCCCCTAATTCAGTTGCAGATTCTAAAGTAGGAACAATCACCCCCAAAATTCTATTCTTTGGAAAATTTTCAGGTAGATATTGACGTTGTAGCTTTCGTAACGCTGTCACACTGGCGGTATTGCAGGCAATAATCACCAAATCACAATCTTCATAGTGCATCAAATGGTTAATAGCATTGCGTGATAAGTCATAAATACTCTCCATCGACCGCCCACCATAAGGAACGTTTAATGTATCACCCAAATAAACATAATCATATTCAGGCAAAAATGTTGCGATGGAACGACCAATATATAATCCGCCCAAACCAGAATCAAATATTCCAATTTTTTTTGATGGTGGCTTAGATGGTGTTTTATTTAAATTGGTCATGAATTTTTACTTAAATGGATTGTTATCGTTCCTTTTATACTCTTAATCTGGTATAATTAATTATATTATAAAGAACAAATTAAGGAACGGTTTTGATTTTAAACTGTTTTTACCTTAATGCATATGAATGATAAAGGAGATTTCATGCAACTTTCAATTACAGGTAAACAAATGGATCTTGGCGATGCCCTACGCCAACATATTACAGATAAAATTGAAGATATTGATCAAAAATATTTTAACCGTGCGATTGAGGTCATCGTTACCTTATCACCAGAGGGAACTGCATTTACAAAAACACATATATCCTTTCGTGTCGGAAAAGATATTTTGGTTATGTCCAATTCTCAAGATACAGACCCCTACGTCTCATTTGATGGTGCATGCGAAAAAATTGCCAAACAATTACGTCGTTATAAAAAACGCCTTCGCGACCATCATGAACGGTTGGAGGAAAGCAATTTTGTTCCTGCACAAAATTATGTTTTAACGCCTGAACTTGATACTCATGATGAAGCAGATGAACCAGAACAAAAAGATCCTGTGGTCGTTGCAGAAATGATAACCAACATTCAAAAAATGAGCGTTTCGGAAGCTGTTATGCGCTTGGATTTATCTGGTGATAATGCATTATTATTTAACAATCCAAAACATGATGGATTAAATTTAGTATATCGCCGTACAGATGGAAATATTGGTTGGGTCGATCCTCAAGGGAATGAACAATCAGGTCTTGTTAAAAAAGCTGCGAATGCATAAATATTCATCTTAATATTTTGTTAATCTAAATTGCTTAAAAAGTCTTTTGTCACCCAGAAGGCTTTTTTTAATTTTTAATGTCGTTTTTTATAAAAAAATCTTCTTTTGACACTAAAAACTTATTTTATTGTTGTTCTTTTACCATTCAAGATGGTAAATATTCTTTAAAGATTGGGAATTGAAAGGGGAAAACAATGACCAACAAATTAGACGAACTTTATTTTGATTCTATTATTTTAGATAGAAATGCAAATAATATGAAACAATCATATCAAATATTAGCCGATCATATTTCACAATTAATTGGTACACCAAAACAATATATTATTGATTATTTATTAATTTCAGAAAAAAATGAAACTTCTGCAATTGGTCATGGTATTTCTATACCGCATATGCGGCTTGAACGTTTAACCCGCCCTATGATTGTATTTATGAAGTTGGAAAAAGGAATTGAAAATAAATCGTTTGATGAAATTCCTGTTGATTTATTTTGTCTTGTTTTGTCCCCTGATTATGAAGGCATTAAACATCTTCAGCGTTTATCAATGGTATCACGTTGTTTTAAAAATTCAGATTTTAGAAAAAACTTAAGAATGGCTGTGACCAACAATGATGTACGCCACGCTGTGAAAACTTTAAATCAACATCGCGCTGCGGCATAATTATTAATGAACAGTTACAGCATATAAATCATTAACTTTTATTGCTGCCAATGCGGTTGCATATGAATCCATAACAGAAATTTGTGATCCATCTGCGGCATGAATTGTATATATATCATGTTTATCTTGATCATTTTTCAAATGTTTAATATAAGCAACCTGATCCAAGCCAACATTTAAAAAATCTTGTATTGATAATTGATTTAAAACATCTAAATCATTTTCATTCTTATTCATATTTTTGTCCTTTAAGGATTAATCTAACAGATAAAAGTGAACAGGGTCTTAAAAAATAAAATGTAAATTTTAAAAACTTACATATATTTTGATGGGGGATATAAGACCCTGTTCTAGTAAAAAGAGTGATAACACCCTCTTTTACCTATATTCGGGTGAAATTAGTCTTTGGTTTCAATTTGTAACATATTATTTTTATTTAATTTTGTTTCGCTAGTATTTGCAATTTCAATCTTTCTTGCAGAAGATTCAGGCTCTTGCCTTTCCATATCTATATGGAGCAAGCCATTATTAAGGGACGCCCCTAAAATCTCCATTCCATCAGCCAAAACAAAACTACGTTGGAATTGGCGCGCAGCAATACCACGATGAAGATAAAGTTTTTCTGTGTCATCTTTTTGTTGACCCCGAACCGTTAGTTGATTCTTATCAATCTCAACATCTAAATTATCCATAGAAAACCCTGCAACAGCCAACGTAATACGCAGGCCATTTTCGTGGGTTTGTTCAATATTATAAGGGGGATAACCTTCTGATGCCGATTTACGTAAACGGTTGAAGGTTTCTTCAAAATGATCAAAGCCCAAAAACATTGGGCTATCAAATAAGGATAGTCTTGTAGTCATGCGATCTCCTCCATTGAGCAAGGTCTATATTTACTGTAAAGCCCACTATTGCGGCACTTTATGTGTAAATTATAACAAAATATTAGGAGAATTTCAAGAAAATCAGGATTATTTAAATTAAGATTTAATAAAATGACGCCCACAATAATGGCAACTTACTTTGGTTTTTTTATCAAAGCTATACCATACTTGCGGATGACCAAGGGGCCCAATGCCACCATCACAAACCACTTGATCGGCATCACTTGATACTTTGATAATTTCTGCTGGTTTGCGTGTGGGGCGTATAATTGTATTTTTCTCTAAGGCCATAATAGTTATTCATCTTTTTTTAATCTCATGATAAATTTGCACGTGTCTTATTATAGACGCAAGGCTTTTTATTATTTAAAAGGTAAGATAAAGAGAATGTCCCATACCGCACAAAAATTTATTCAAAATCCGCATATTCGTGAAAAGGAAAGTAAATACACTACCGTTCAATTAAATATGGATAAAACCATTCAAAGTTGGCGTATGTCATTATTTAGTTTTGAATGGCTCCTTCCCGATGGAAAATTACGTTGCTCAGACGAAATGACTTCCTCTGTTTATGAGAAATATAATCTTGCTTTAACATACTATAAAAACGATCAATCTTTGCCAATGCCCATTTTAGGGATTGGGGTGATGGATAATATTGAAATCGGATCAGGTAAAGAATTTGTTTTAATGTTATATGGGCAGGGCGTAAAAAGTTTTCAAGCGCATATCACAAAACAAGATGAAAAAGAATTTTTACCTTTTATTATGAAATCGGAATAACCAAGATGTATAAAAAACAATTAAAAGAACAAGGAAGTGTTTTTTTCTATATTTTAATTGCAATCATATTGCTTGCCGCCCTTACCTACTCTGTTGCACAAAGCAGCCGAAACAACACCAATATAATCACTGAACAACAGGCAAAAATTGCGGCGCAGAATATTATTGAACAAGGACAAACCGTTTCAGATGCCGTTCAAAGATTAATTTTACGAGGGTTTAACGAAACCCAAATTAGTTTTGAGAACGGTACGGTTGCCGATTATGAGCTAGCATCATGTGCCATAGATACATGTAAAATCTTTAACCTCAATGGCGGTGGATTAAATTGGATATTCCCCCCCGAAAACGCCAATGATGGTGAAAATTGGATCTATACAGGGGAGTTTCCTATCTTAGATAATGGATCACAGCCACAATATGATATGACAATGGTTTTACCCAATATCAATGACAGAGTATGCCAAGAAATAAATTTTAAATTAGGGTTGATGGATACGAATACAGCCCCTATTTTAATATCGAGTGATACCACTATAGCTTTTGATAAGCTCAATACTTCTAACCCTATTAACGCAAGTACCAACTTTGCTTCAGGGTTGAATATCGCTCAAAACCTTTCGGCGTGTGTTCGTCTTACAACAATTTCTGGAGCCCATACAGGCAGTGGTCAGAATTTATTTATTCATACACTTTATGCTGGATAATTACATTTTATTCCAGCTGGTTCCTTCACGGCTATCTTTAATCTCAATATTCATATCGGCCAATTGAACCCGAATTTTATCAGCCAATTCAAAATTCTTATCTTTTTTCGCCATATTACGTTTTTCAATTAAAGCTTCAATTTTTTGAATATCGTCTTTTGAAACATTTTCATTTTGTTCAAACCATTTTTGTGGACTTACTGTAAAAATTCCCAAAATTCCATTTAAAGATAACAATGAAGCTTTCAATTCCTCTCCCGATTGCTCTTTCAAAATTTTATGTATCGTACTGATAACCAAGGGCGTATTCAGATCATCCGACAAAGCAGAGATTATTTCGCTTGGCATTTTTGCTTTTGTTATTTTAACATCTTTTAATTCTAATAATGCCTTATACCCTTTATCCAATAATATTTGTGCTTGATGTATAATTTGGTCATTCCAATCGAGGGGTTGTCGATAATGGGCGGATAATAATGCAACGCGTAAAACCTCACCTTTATAATTTTTCACCAAATCATGGGCTAATATAACATTACCGATTGATTTTGACATTTTTTCACCATTCACGGTTACAAATCCATTATGAACCCAATATTTTGAAAATTGAGTGGGGTCATTTTGATGACCATGGGCGCAACAGCTTTGCGCGATTTCGTTTTCATGGTGAGGGAATTTTAAATCTGCCCCTCCCCCATGTAAATCAAAAGGAAGCCCTAGATGTTTTTCTGCCATAGCAGAGCATTCAATATGCCATCCGGGACGCCCAAACCCCCAAGGCGATTCCCATCCCGGTTGATTTTCATTGCTTGGTTTCCACAAAACAAAATCAGCGGCATCACGTTTATAGGGCGCAATTTCAACCCGCGCGCCAGCGACTTGTTCATCACGATTACGTCCCGATAAAACACCATAAGAGGGATTGGAAGGAACATGAAATAAAACATGACCTTCAGCTTCGTACGCATGGTTGTTTTCAATCAGCTGCTCAATTTGTATAATCATCTCATTAATATGATCTGTTGCCTTTGGTTGAATATCGGGCGCACATACACCCAATGACTTCATGTCATCATTATAAATTTTTGTATATTTTTCAGTGATTTGCGTAATAGAGACGCCTTCTTTATGAGCGGCAGTAATAATTTTATCTTCAACATCTGTAATATTAGAAATATAGGTCACTTTGGGGTAAAAATGTCTAAAGACACGTGTCCATACATCAAATACCATGGCCATACGTGCATTTCCAATATGGGCAAAACTATAAACAGTAGGACCACACGCATATATGCGTACATGATTTTTATCTAAAGGAACAAATTCCTCTTTCTTACGGGTTAAAGAATTATTTAATATTATGCCCAATGCATTCTCCATCAAAAGATTATAGATTTAAACTATAAGACAGGCGCATCTGCGTGCAAGTTATTTGTTACGCTTCTGATTGTTGATAAATATCTTGAGAATCATTGGTTTTTCAGCCATATAGAATAAGAAAACTATTTATAAAGAATATATTATTATGAGCATAAGCAATTTTAAATCTAAAATAGAAAAGCCATCTCGTGATGAGGCGGAACAAGCCGTACGTACATTATTATTATGGGCGGGTGAAAACCCAGATCGTGATGGCTTAAAAGAAACCCCTGCACGATATATTAGGGCGTTTGAAGAATTTTTTTCAGGGTATGGCAAAGACCCTGCCAAGGAGCTTTCAAAAACTTTTAAAGATATTGAAGGATATGATGATTTGGTTTTGGTCAAAAATATCGAGTTTGTTTCGCATTGCGAACATCATATTGCCCCTATTATTGGTATGGCACACGTTGCCTATTGGCCCGATAAAAAAGTTGTTGGGATTAGTAAGCTAGCACGGATTGTTGATATCATGTCAAAACGCCTTACCTCTCAAGAGAATATGACGCGTGAAATTGCGACAATTATTGATCAATCTTTACAAACAAAGGGGGTTGCCGTTTTGGTTGATGCCAACCACCAATGTATGAGCACACGTGGCGTATATAAGGCGCACTCCTCAACCATTACAAATTATTTTACAGGGGAATTTAAAAATGATCCCGAACTACGACAACGTTTTATGGGGATGATACAAAATAATATGGCCAAGTCTATATGATCTTCACCTTTCCAAAATGGTATGATTTGCACGTTCATTTTCGTCAGGATGATCCAATGCGCCATTATATAAAAGCACATATTGATATGGGATGTTGCGGCGTTTTGGCAATGCCCAATACAAAACCTCCGGTTTCTAGAGTATCTGGGGGAAATTTTGAAACATCTTGGTCAATAAAATCGTATATTCAAATGATCAAAGATAAAGGCGGTGATCTTTTTGATACCATTATAGTTCCTTTATATCTAACACCCGATACCGATATCAAAATGATTGAAGAAGGTGCAAAATCTGGCCTTTTAAAATCATGTAAATATTACCCCCCTCATGGAACAACCAATTCTGAAAGTGGAGCAGCCATGCAACATTATATTGATAATGGTGTGTTACAAGCGATGGAGGACCATAATATTATCCTCAACATTCATGGGGAAGAACATGGATTAAAAGGCTCAGAATATTTTGATGATACAACAAATGCGGAAGATATTTTTTATCAAAATATTATGCCAATTTTAACTCAAAAATTTCCCAAATTAAAAATTGTTTGTGAACATATTACAACCAAAACTGCCGTTGATTTTGTAAATTCTTCTAGTGATAAGGTGGCTGCAACAATTACCCCACAACATCTTATGTTTACCGTCGGTGATCTTATCCAAGGGTTTAAATATCATCTTTATTGCCTCCCCCTCGTTAAATTTGAAAAAGATCGTCAAGCATTACTAGAAGCCGTTAAAAACCCTCATAATACAAAATTCTTTGCCGGAACAGATAGCGCACCGCATCATGAAAAAGTAACAAATTGCGGATGTGCCGCCGGGTGCTTTACAGGATTAATTGCCCCTCAACTCTATGCTCAGGCGCTTGACCTTAATGAAAAAAACCAAAAAGAGTTTAAAAACTTTCTTTGTATAAATAGCCCTAACTTTTATGGCTTAGAAATTTCTAAACAAACTTTCAAGCTTGAGAAGAAAAAATCATCCCCTGCTAATCTAATGATAGATGATAAAGAGATTGTTTTATTACATAATGGTATTGGTCTAGAATCGCTTGATTGGACAATTAATTTACAATGATAGATATATCACTTTATTATCTATTACTTATTCCACTGTTCGTCCTGATTTTATTATCCTTAAAATTTGGTGCGCGCCCTAAAAGCTATCCCTATTATTCGTGCGATACTCTTTTAAGTGTTGCTGAATTAAAATTTTATACTGTTCTTGATAAAGTTGTTCCAAAATCACAATCTATTTCATGTAAAGTAAGGCTTGCCGATATTATTCAATGTTCACAAAAAAACTGGGATAAAGGATACGGCTATAAAATTGCTGCCAAACATATAAATTTTGTAATTTTTGATAAGGAAACGAGCAAGATTATTTTATGTATTGAATTGGATGATAAATCCCATACCCTTCCCAACCGAAAAAAAAGAGATGCATTTGTAAATAATGCAATACAAACAGCCAAAGTACCGTTTTTGAGAATTCCTGTAGCCTTTGGATATGATATGGCGTTTTTACAAAAAGAAATTAAGTTAGCCATAACAAAAAATTCTTGAGAAATCTGTTTATTCTAAAGCTTTGCTATATTAAACTCTAAAAACAAGACATTTTCATTTTGTCTTTTTACTATAAAAAGTAAGCTAATATTAATCTTTATTTGGTATTGTTATTCGTTGGGTAGCATTAATTAAGAGTATATTGAAAAGGGGCGTTTACCGGTATCATGGCAATATTTCATACCGATAAGAAACAAAGTATCATGCGTAACACAAGCAAAAGTGAGCCTATTCAGGCTATTGAAAAAAAACGTTTTAGTGGTTTGACAAAATATAGTTCCTCTTCTGCACAAATTTGGAAGAGTAAATTAAGCTGGAAAATTGCTTTTGTGGTTTTTTTGACAATTATGGTTGTTCAGCTTTCTGTTTTGTTTCTAACCATGAAGCAGGAAAAATTTACTTTATTAAATGATATACGTGAAATTGGACGCTCTGCTTTGGCTGCTAATCTTAGTGATACATCTAGAATGCTTGAATCTCCCGTTAGCACGGAAAAAGCGAACCGTTTACTTTCTTCAACTTTGATTGATGGTATTTCTATTTACAGTGCGGATTTACTTTTCTTAGGTAGTTTTGGAACTCCCGTATCTCTTCCCGTTGCCAGTAGAGAAAATTTTAACAGTACATATCTATCTCTCGATGGAAGTTCTTATGAAGTCATTTATGGTCCTTCGGACTTGTATAAACCTTATGTTGCAGTGGTTCGATTAAATGCAGAAAATGTAAATATCGCTATTGAACAATACGTAAAACAAAGTCTTCTTATAATGTTTTTATTATCTGCGTTGGTTACAACAGTTTTAATGATTGCATTGGGACGTTGGTTGTTGGAGCCTATTTTATTTATGCGTAAAAATCTTTTATCCGCACAACGTAATCCAGATAACCCTGAAATTGTAGAATCACCTTATAGCGATAATGATGAAATTGGGGAAGCTATTATGATTTCCCAGGGCTTAATTCGTAAAAATGCGGAAAATATGCAACAAATTCGGTCTGCCGCAGAAGATAAGATCCATAAATTAGCATATTACGATCAATTAACTGGTCTTCCCAATAGAACGCTTTTTGTTCAAAAACTAACCGAAAATACAATTACAGATGATGGCAATAAGACCCCAAGATTTGCTGTTATCACACTCGACCTTGATCATTTTAAAGATATTAATGATTCAATGGGGCATAGTGTTGGTGATGCTATTTTACGCGGTGTTGGTAAACGCCTGAGAAGCTCTTTACCCGAAACAGCCGTTGTTGCCCGCGCAGGTGAGGACGAGTTTGCAGTTACTGTTCCTTTAAATACCGATATCAATACCGCTTTTGAAGTTGCAGAGAAAATATCTGCCATCATTAAAGGTGAGCCTTTTAAAGTCTATAATGAAAATTTCCAAGTACGCAGTTCAATTGGTGTTGCGACATATCCAACAGATGGCAATGACCCCAATACTGTGCTTAAAAATGCTGATATTGCCCTTAATCGTGCCAAAGAAGAGGGGCGGGATCGGGTTAAAGAATATAGTGAAGATTTTGACCGTGCCGTACAAATGCGTTTTCAATTGCTTCGTGATTTGCGAAATGCGTTGGAAAATAATGAATTACGTGTTTTTTATCAACCACAGTTTGATTTAAGAACAGGCGCAATTATTGGTGCTGAGGCTTTAATCCGTTGGTGGAAACTTGATAATAGTAAAAATGGTGGCTCTTATATTTCCCCTGCCGAATTTATCCCTATTGCCGAGCAATCTGGATTAATTGTTCCCATTGGTAAATGGGTGATGGAAGAGGCGTGCAAAACAGCAAAACATTGGCATAATTCTGGTAAACCTATTCGTATTGCCGTCAATGTATCGGGCGCGCAATTCTATCAAAATGACCTCGTAGAATTTACGCAAGAATGCCTTATCCGTACAGGGGTTGAGCCGCATTTATTAGAGTTAGAAGTTACCGAGAGCGTCTTTATGGATGATATCAGTATCGCTGTTAATACCTTAAAAAGCTTGCATGAGCTTGGGGTAGAGCTTGCTATTGATGATTTTGGAACGGGGTATTCATCGCTTTCATATTTACGTCAATTTAATATTGATCGTTTAAAAATTGACCAATCTTTTATTCGAAATGCCCTGACCAATAGTGACGATGCAGCGATTGCAAAAACAATCATTAGCTTGGGTCATTCCCTTAATTTAAAAGTTATTGCCGAAGGGGTTGAAACCAAAGAGCATGAGCAATTCCTTATAAATGAAGGATGCGATGAAGTTCAAGGTTTCCGCTATTCCAAACCTGTCCCAGATAGCCAATTTTGGGTTTTTGCAACCGATTACAATGGTGATATGTCCAGTTTTGATAAAGCGACTGAATAATTACCATTCTGTTCTAAATATACTTGCAAGAATAAAGGCTCACGGTTTATAAACATTTCATGAGCCAACCTGTTATTTCAAAAAAATCAAATGCTTTAAAAGGCAATCCAACGATACCTGGTGATAAATCCATATCCCATCGCGCCCTTATGTTTGGAGGGATGGCGATTGGTCAAACTACTATTTATGGTTTATTGGAAGGTGAAGACGTACACGCGACCGCAAACGCAATGCGTGCTATGGGATCAGAAATTATCCACCATGAAAACGGCACTTGGGAATGTCATGGGGTTGGAATTGGGGGTTTACAAAGCCCGACCTCAATCCTTGATATGGGCAATAGTGGCACATCTACGCGTTTATTAATGGGTTTGGTTGGCGGTCATAATATAACCGCACAATTTACTGGCGATAATTCTTTAACCAAACGCCCAATGAATCGTGTCATAAAACCCCTTGAACAAATGGGCGCAAAAATTGTCGCGCGGGAGGGGGGATTATTACCGCTTTCTCTTAAAGGTCCCGAAGATGCACTTCCTATCACATATGAACTGCCTGTTGCCTCGGCACAGGTAAAATCATGTGTTTTATTGGCGGGATTATCCGCCATGGGGCAAACAACCGTTATCGAGCAAACCCCAACCCGTGACCATACCGAAAATATGCTTCGTCATTTTGGTGTACCAGTAGAGGTTGAAGATTTAACCGATGGTGGTCAAGCCATAAGCGTACAAGGGCAAAAAGATCTAATCGGAACAGACGTACATGTCCCTAGTGACCCCAGCAGTGCCGCCTTTATTGTTGTTGCAGCCTTGTTAAATAAAGGATCTGATATTTCTATCAAAAATATCCTAATGAATGATCGTCGAAACGGTATTTATACAACCTTAATTGAAATGGGCGCTGATATTTCAGTCAATAATCAACGCATTGAGGCGGGTGAAGAAGTAGCCGATTTAAGAATTAAAGGGGGTAAAACACTTCAAGCTATTGATGTTCCTTCCTCCCGCGTACCCAGTATGATTGACGAATTTCCAATTTTGGCAGTTGCCGCATCTTGCGCCAAAGGCACAACAACCATGACAGGGCTTGAAGAATTAAGGGTTAAGGAAAGTGACCGATTATTAATGATGTATCAGGGGTTGAAAGCTTGCGGTGTCGATTTACAAATGGGTGAAGATTGGCTCAAAATAAAGGGCAAGGGCATTCCTCCATTGGGAATAAATGATAAAGAAACACAAATTATCACTGCCCTTGATCATCGTATTGCAATGAGTTTTTTGGTTTTGGGAACAATAACCAATAAACCTATTATTATTGATGATGGCGCCCCTATTAAAACAAGCTTCCCCAATTTTATAGAAATGATGAATGATTTAGGCGCGGATATCAAAAATGTTGATTAAAAAGGCCGTAGCATGTCTGCATGCCTGAGGCTACTCATAAATATCCTCAATACGTACATTTAACCATTCATCCAATAATCGTATATCGGGTTGAGCTGCATTTTTATAGACATAGCTATCAACGACATACACTGACCCTGTTTCAATCTCAATAATTGTTGCCGTATTATGAGGGTACATAAAGTTTGAGCCTATACCACGATAGGCTGTATGCCCTATTTTATAATAGTGTAATAAATTTGCATCTGTTAAGAAACCAAGAAATTTTGAAGTATTTACCGTTTCATCAATACAATCTAATTCATAATCTGATTTTTTAAAAATCGGTGCCTTGGCCAAATCATTTTGGGTTCCCATAAGATGGGAAGTATATTTTTCCATCATTGAAATTGCTTTGCCAATTTTTTCACGCTCAATTTGTGGGGTTTTAGATTTTTCTTCAAAAATTTTATTGATTGATTTCCATTGTTCGGTCGAAAACCAAGCATAGGTCTGAACACTACATCCATAGCCATGACACATAACAAATTCGGCCGTCGATTCATCTTCATGTTGATATTTCGCTAAATTTATTCCCCCTACATCGCCACATGCCGATAATGGCAATGTAAAAATAAATGTAAAAAACAAAAAACAAGTACGAGTCATCTCTTTTCTTTATCCTGCCAAAGAGGTAAATACAATAAGATGAATAAAAATATCCAAAATCGGAATAATATTGTTATCGCCATTGATGGTCCTGCGGCTAGTGGGAAAGGATCTTTGGCAAAAAAACTGGCGGTACATTTTGATTATGATTTTTTAGATACGGGGGCGTTATATCGGCGTGTTGCTTTAAAACTAATCGAAAATAACATTAATATTAATGATAAACAGGGCATAATTAATTGTGCAAAGGATTTATCGTTAGGAATAAACCAAAGATATGACGATTCTGCCCTTCGGAATGATAAAATAGGCTCGATAGCCTCTATTGTTGCTCAAATTAAAGAAGTTCGTGCAATTTTATTTGATTTTCAGCGTGATTTTGCATTAAAAGCAAAAAAAGGCGCGGTTTTAGATGGTCGTGATATTGGAACGGTTATTTTCCCAGATGCCGATATTAAGCTATTTGTTACCGCTAGCGTAGAAAAAAGAGCGCAAAGACGTCAAAAAGAGTTGCATTCGCGTGGCATTGACGTTATGAATGCCCAAGTTTTGGCAGAAATGCAGGAACGGGATGATCGGGATAATGTTCGATTAAAAGACCATTTAAGTCCAGATCATGTGGTAAATATTATTGATACGTCCAACATGACCCCTGATGAGGTTATGGATGAAGCACTAAAAATAATAAATACGACATTAAATCCCGCCTCCTAATCCACACATTTTCTGTTTTTAAAAGAACAAAACTGAACGTTATTTCCCACGCTTAAGATTGTGATTGCAATCTTGAAAGCGCAAGCCTTAATGGCAATTTAATGTTCAATCCAAATCAAATATAAATTTAACCCGTTTTGATATTTTAAAGGTCATTTGAATGCTACCCGCGTTTTTGGATTTTTAAAAATAAAACATTAACCCGTTGTTCCAATACATAAAATATTAAGGAACAACAAACTGTTCATAGTACTTTGATTGTATATAAATTATGAAACAAACAAAAAGCTAAGAACATAACTAAAAGGAAAATATTACCATGGCACAAGCCGCAAAAAATATTAAAGATAGAAGCGATTCTGCAGATTTTGCATCCCTTCTCGAAAGTTCGATGGAAGAACAAGCAATGGAAGGATCCGTTGTTCGGGGCCGTATCATCGCCATTCAAAATGATGCTGTTATTGTTGATGTTGGTCTAAAATCTGAAGGCCGCATTGAAAAGCGTGAATTTAACTCACCCGGTCAGGAAAATGAGATCCGCGTGGGTGACGAAGTAGACGTGTTTGTTGATCGTATGGAAAACCGCCAAGGCGAAACCGTTCTATCACGCGAAAAAGCACGCCGCGAAGAAGCATGGGTGGAATTAGAAGAATCACATAAAAAAGAAGAGCGTGTTACCGGTACAATCTTTGGTCGCGTTAAAGGTGGATTTACCGTTGATTTGGGTGGCGCGGTTGCGTTCTTACCCGGATCACAAGTTGATATTCGCCCTGTTCGTGATGTATCGCCCTTAATGGATACACCACAACCCTTTATGATTTTAAAAATGGATCGCGCCCGTGGTAACATTGTTGTTTCCCGCCGTGCCATTTTGGAAGAATCACGCGAAGAAGCCAAATCAGATCTTCTTGATACCTTAAAAGAAGGGTCTGTTGTTCAAGGGATCGTTAAAAATATTACCGATTATGGTGCGTTTATTGATCTTGGCGGTGTGGATGGATTATTGCACGTTACCGATATTTCTTGGAAACGTGTTAACCACCCATCAGAAAGCCTGTCTGTTGGTCAAACAGTTGATGTTCAAATCATTCGTTATAATGAAGAAAACCAGCGTATCTCCCTTGGTATGAAACAGCTTGAATCTGATCCTTGGGAAGGGGTTGAATCTAAATACCCACCAAAAACTATTCTTAAAGGAACGGTTACAAATATCACTGATTATGGTGCCTTTGTTGAATTGGAGAATGGTATTGAAGGATTGGTTCACGTTTCTGAAATGTCATGGACAAAGAAAAACGTACATCCGGGCAAAATCATTTCAACTTCTGAGGAAGTCGATGTGATGGTTTTAGAAATTGATTTAGAAAAACGCCGTATCTCCCTTGGTATCAAACAAACCCAAGAAAATCCTTGGGAAGTTATCATGGAAAAACATAAAGTTGGTGATGAGCTTGAAGGCGAGATTAGCAATGTGACCGAATTTGGTTTATTTGTTGCCGTGGATGAAGATATTGATGGAATGGTTCATATTTCTGATATTTCTTGGGAAGACCAAACCGAAGATGCGCTAAAGCCATTTTCTAAAGGTGATAAAGTAAAAGTGAAAGTTTTGGATATTGATGCAGAAAAAGAACGTATTGCTTTAGGAATAAAACAAATGAGCGATGATCCATTTGAAGGGGCCATGAAAGGCCTTGCCAAAGGGGCAGTTGTTACATGTACCGTATCAAACGTTACCCCATCTATTGTTGAGGTAGAGGTAAATGACGGTGTTACAGGTATCATCAAAAAGGTTGATTTATCGCGTGAGCGTTCAGAACAACGTACAGATCGCTTTGCCGTTGGTGAAAAAGTTGATGCAAAAATCATCACTGCCGACCAGAAGAACCGTAAAGTAACGTTATCTATTAAAGCACGCGAAATTGATGAAGATAAGCAAGCTCTTGAAACTTTTGGTTCAACAGAATCAGGTGCTTCATTAGGTGATATCTTAGGCGCGGCACTTAAAGATAAAAAATAAACTTTTAATTCAATAAGATTTTAAAAAGCGGCCTTTTAGATGATAAAAGGCCGTTTTTGTATGGAAAATTGTAAAAAATCATTCAATTTCAATGTTTTGCCTATTAATTTTTTCGTGGTTTTCCTTGACGACACCCCATTTTTTCAGGCATCATAAATAGATAAGAACTTTTTGAATTGCCCGATTATTAAAATAATAATGGCAATATATCCAGTAAACCTTATAAATTAAGAGGGTGGGAGCGTTTTAAAATGACAAAATCAGAATTGATACAAAAACTAGCGGATCGTAACCCCCATCTGTTTCTTCGTGATATTGAAAAAATTGTTGATACTGTTTTTGATGAAATATCACATGCCCTTGTCGATGGGGATCGGATTGAGCTTCGTGGTTTTGGCGCTTTTTCTATTAAACATCGTGATGCACGGGTGGGGCGTAACCCCCGTACCGGTGAAACCGTGAATGTTGATGCGAAACGTTTGCCTTTCTTTAAAACGGGTAAAGCATTGCGTGAACGTTTAAATGATGACACCGAAACAAAGCCTGAGAAAACTGAAAAAGATGATGGTTTTTATCGTCCCTTTGGTGATTAATTAACCTTATAGATAAAGAATTTATTATGGCACTTTTGCGTTGGCTTTTAACCCTTCCGATTATTCTTGTGGTGGTATTGTTTGCTTTAGCGAACCCCGCCCCCACATCATTTACATGGAGCCCGTTTCACGAACCGACAACATTGCCGTTATATTTTATTGTCGTTACATTTTTATGTCTTGGGTTTTTAATTGGTGCGCTTATCGCATGGATTGGCATGTTACCCAATTGGCAAGCAAAGCGTGATTTGAAAAAAGAAAACTCAAAATTAGAAAAAGATTTAAAAATTGCGAATGAAAAATTAATTGATGAATTAAGCAAAGAAAAATATAACCACGCGCCTGTCATTCCATTTAATAATTAAAAATAATGCATACATCATCAATACCTATATTTTGTGCCATTGATAAGGCAAACAAAAAAGATGCACTTGTTTTATGCGAAACTATTGCCTCTTTGGGTATTGGGATAAAATTGGGGTTAGAATTTTTTAATGCCCTTGGCGTTCAGGCGGTGGAAGAAATTCAAGATCAATTTCCAAATATTCCCATTTTTCTTGATTTAAAATATCATGATATTCCCAACACGGTTGCCAGCGCCATTCGTGCCGTAACCCAGCATATTCAACCTGCTTATTTGAATGTTCATGCCGCGGGGGGACGTGAAATGATGATGGCGGCAAAGGCGGCATGCCCAAAGAATACTAGATTATTGGCTGTTACCATGTTAACCAGTTTGGATGAAACAGCAATTGGTGAGGTTGGCTATAAAGAGGGCTTATCGAATCGTGTGATACAGATGGCAAAACTTACTCAAGAATGTGGTCTTGATGGTGTGGTATGCTCTTCGCATGAAATTGAATTGCTACGTCAAGAATGCGGTAAAGATTTTACACTGATGGTACCGGGCATCCGCCCAGTAGGAAGCCATAAGGGTGATCAAAAACGAACAATGACCCCCCGCGAAGCATTGGATAAAGGGGCAACACATTTGGTAATAGGTCGCCCCATTACCCAGGTAGCAAACCCTGCTCAAGCAGCGCAAGATATTCTTAATTCGTTATCATGATAAAAGTTAAAATTTGCGGGCTTTCAACGCCTGAATCAATAACGGTAGCTATCGAAAATAAAGCTGATTTTGTCGGCTTGGTTTTTTATAATCCCTCCCCCCGCCATTTGGAAATTGACGTTGCAAAATATCTTTGCAGCCAAATTCCAGATACAATTCATAAAGTTGGATTATTTGTAAATCCAAATGATAACTATTTGACTCAAGTTCTTAATGAGATCCCGCTTGATTATATTCAACTTCATGGAGATGAATCGCCTGCGCAGGTTCATGAAATAAAACATAAATATAATCTTCCTGTTATTAAATCTTTTGCCATAGAAAATTTACAAGACTTGGATGCTGTTCAAAATTATGAATCCATAGCCGATTGGTATTTATTTGATGCCAAAGGGGAAAAATTGCCTGGTGGGAATGGCATTGCCTTTGACTGGACTATTTTAAAAAACTTTAAAAGCGATACGCCATGGATGTTGGCGGGTGGGTTAACGCCAGATAATGTTCAACAAGCCCTATCAATAATTACCCCTGATGCCGTTGATGTATCCAGTGGAGTGGAAACGAATAGTCAAGGGGAAAAAGATTCGGATAAAATTCGCTCTTTTATTTATAAAGCAAAACAGGCATAACAATATGATGAGTAGCGAAAAAAATCAGATACCAAACAGCTTTAAAAATATGCCTGATGATAATGGTCATTTTGGTTTATATGGCGGGCGGTATGTTGCAGAAACATTAATGCCGTTAATATTGGAAGTTGAAAAACATTGGCATGCAGCAAAAGCAGACGATAAATTTTGGGAAGAATTTCATGCTCTTGCTGCGGATTATATTGGTCGCCCCTCCCCTTTATATTATGCCAAAGCAACAACGGAGCATCTAGGCGGTGCAAAAATTTACTTCAAACGGGACGAGCTGAACCATACAGGCGCCCATAAAATTAATCATTGTTTGGGTCAGATTTTGGTCGCCAAACGTATGGGTAAGAAAAAAATTATTGCTGAAACAGGCGCGGGTCAACATGGGGTTGCCACCGCAACGGTATGTGCCTTATTTAATATGCCTTGTACTGTGTTTATGGGCGCCGAAGATATCGAACGTCAAAAGCCAAATGTCTTTCGTATGAAATTATTAGGCGCGGAAATTATTCCCGTTACTTCTGGCTCTGGTACACTAAAAGATGCAATGAATGAAGCGTTGCGCCATTGGGTTGCCAATGTTGACGATACCTATTATTTGATTGGTACTGTTGCGGGGCCACATCCATATCCCGAGATGGTGCGTGATTTTCAATCCGTCATCGGTACGGAAACACGTACGCAATTGCATGAAAAAGAAGGAAGATTACCCGATACACTTGTTGCTTGCATTGGTGGGGGATCAAATGCTATGGGTCTTTTCTATCCCTTCCTTGATGATAAAGACGTACAGATCATTGGCGTGGAGGCAGGGGGCCATGGCGTTAATACGGATAAACATGCCGCTAGTTTAAATGGTGGATCGGCAGGAATTTTACATGGAATGCGGAGCTATTTTCTTCAAAATGAAGATGGTCAAATACAAGAGGCACATTCAATTTCTGCGGGATTAGACTATCCTGGTATCGGCCCAGAACATGCCTATTTGAATGACTTAAAACGGGTTGAATATGTATCCGTTACAGATGATGAAGCGATGGAAGCCTTTACCATGCTTGCAAAATTAGAAGGTATTATTCCCGCGCTTGAACCTGCCCATGCCTTTGCGCATGTGATGAAGATTGCGCCCAATTACCCAAAAGATCATATTATCGTGATGAATTTATGTGGCCGGGGGGATAAAGACATCTTTACAGCCGCAGAAAAACTGGGGATTGAAATCTGATGTCGCGAATATCACAAACATTCGATGCTTTAAAATCCGAAAATAAAAAAGGACTTGTGACTTTTATTACTGCTGGTGATCCTGATTTAGAAAAAAGCCTATCCGTATTACAATCTTTGCCCGATGCGGGCGCAGATTTTATTGAGATTGGCATTCCTTTTACCGACCCAATGGCAGATGGGCCTGCTATTCAAGACAGTAGCCTTCGCGCCCTTGGAAATGGAATGGATGTTAAAAAAGTTTTAGAAATGGTACATAATTTTAGAACACAAAATGATACAACCCCCATCATTTTAATGGGTTATTATAATCCGATTTATAAATATGGCTGTACGTCTTTAGTAAAAGATGCGGCCAATGCAGGTGTCGATGGTTTAATCATAGTTGACCTCCCCCCCGAAGAAGATGAAGAATTGCGTATCCCTGCTCAAAATGCAGGGTTGGATTTTATAAAACTTGTCACACCAACAACTAAAGGAACACGCCTTGATACTGTTCTTAACAATGCTAGTGGGTTTATTTACTATGTTTCCATTGCTGGAGTGACAGGTACAAAATCTGCTAATATTGATGCTGTGGGCGACCATATTAAGCAAATTAAGCAAAAAACCGATATACCTGTTGCCGTTGGCTTTGGTATAAAGACCCCTGAAGATGCGGCCAATATGGCAAAAATTTGTGATGCTGTGGTTGTCGGTTCAGCAATCGTTAACAATATGCATGATAATCAAGAGAATGCTGATCTACCCGCAATAATTTCCAAACAAGTACGTGCATTGAAAAATGCAATATAGTTGCGTATCTTTCCCAAAAACGTTAAAAAGACATCTTACTATAAATAATATTTTTGCTTAATTTCGCTTTTTAAGCAGTTATAAATAACGAAAATATTATCAAGGCGCGCAACCACGCCCTTAAACTATAAAAGGAAGCAAAATATGAATTGGCTGAGTAATTTTATTAAACCTTCTATCAAATCCTTGGTGGGGGAGCAAAAAGATGTTCCAGATAATTTATGGCAAAAATGCCCTTCTTGTGAAGGGATGTTGTTCCATAAGGAATTAAAAGCCAATCAGAATGTTTGTTATCATTGTGATTTCCACATGCTAATCGCTGTGAAAAAGCGTCTTGAATTAATGTTTGATAAAGGTGAATTTAAAACAATTAAATTACCCGCTGTTCCGCATGATCCCTTAAAGTTTAAAGATCGTAAAAAATATGCTGATCGTTTGAAAGAAACAAAAGCCAGAACAGGAGAAGATGACGCCCTTGTTATTGGAACAGGTAAAATTGGTGGGCAAAATGCCGTTATTGCTGCCTTTAATTTTGCTTTTATGGGTGGGTCTATGGGGACTGCCGTGGGAGAGGGAATTGTTCGTGCGGCTGAGGAAGCGGTAAAAACAAATTCTGCCCTTATTATTGTTCCTGCATCGGGTGGTGCGCGTATGCAAGAAGGGATGTTATCTTTGATGCAAATGCCCCGTACAATTATTGCTGTTAATATGGTTAAGGAAGAAGGACTTCCCTATATCGTATTGCTGGTAAACCCAACAACGGGGGGGGTTAGTGCATCCTTCGCGATGGTGGGTGATATTCATTTGTCTGAGCCTGGTGCAACAATTGGTTTTGCAGGACGACGCGTTATTGAAGAAACAGTGCGCGAAATATTACCAGATGATTTTCAAACAGCAGAATATTTATTAGAGCACGGTATGGTCGATATGGTTGTTCCCCGTGCTCAATTAAATGAGAAAATTGGGATATTTTTATCACTTTTAATGCATAAAAATATCTCTCCCAAACATAAAAAAAACAAATCAGGTAAAGACTTCATAAGTAAAGCAGATAAATTATTAAACCCGCCTGCGAATAATACCGATGCCCCCAAAGCCAAAACAAATAAAGTTGTAAAAGCGTAGCGCTTGAACCAGATTTTATATAATAAAAGTTGTGATCCTGCGTTAGAAAAACGTTTGGATGATATTTTAAACTCGCTTTATTGGTTTCATACAAAAGAAGTTGATTATTCCCTTGAGCGATTAGAAATTTTTTTGCAAAAACTAGATAATCCACATTTAAAATTACCACCCGTAATTCATGCCGCAGGGACAAATGGTAAGGGGTCAACCCTTGCCGCCCTTCGCAACATGCTTGAAGCCAGCGGCAAGAAAGTTCACGTCTACACATCCCCCCATCTGGTTCACCCAACAGAGCGTATAAGATTGGCGGGCAAGCCTATCTCAACCAAAATGCTAATTGATATTTTAGAAGAATGCATAGCTGTTAATGATAACGCCCCCATAACATTTTTTGAAATTTTTACCGCAGCTGTGTTTTTAGTGATGAGCCGTCATCCCGCAAATTATGTATTATTGGAAACCGGCATGGGCGGGCGCCTTGATGCGACCAATATCATACCCAATCCCATTTGCACAATTATTACAACAATTTCAAAAGATCATAGCGAATTTTTAGGTAATACCCTTGATAAAATTGCTTTTGAAAAAGCGGGCATTATGAAAGCGGGTGTGCCATGCGTGATTGGCTATCAAACAGACGAAGCGATTGCAGCAGGCGTAGAAAATGTTTTCCACAAACAATCCCAAAACTTATCCCCCGTGTCGCCGACATCTCAGTATGGGTCAGACTTTAAAATTGAGACGAATAAAGAAGGGTCACAATTTATAAGTCAGGATGATGCATTCGAAATTGCGCCTATAAATTTAGTTGGCCGCCATCAAAAATATAATGTTGCAACTGCGATTGAAGCATATCGTATCATTATGGGTCAGAAATTTGATGCAACTATTTTATCCCCAACCAACAAAAAAAATCCCTTGGGGACAATTTTTTGGCCAGGGCGGTTACAAAAGATAACTAGTGGAAGGCTTTTTGATATAATTAAACCTAACCAAGACTTATGGATTGATGGGGGACATAACGATAGCGCAGGAAAGTTTTTAGCCGCACAAATCAAAATTTGGGGAAAAGATAATCGTCCCCTCATATTAATAATCGCAATGGTAAAACGAAAAAATGTTGCTGAATTTATTAAACCCCTCTTACCATATGCAACACAAATTATTTGCACCCAAATCCCAAATGAGTCTCAATCATATAAAACCAAAGATTTATACGAACAAGTAAAACAGCTTGATCCTCAAAATCTTGATTATAAGGATACAATTGAAGAAGCATTAAAAAATATAGACAATCCAAATGCACGTATCTTGGCTACTGGATCATTATATTTTATGGGTAATTTGTTAAAGAATTAACATAATTATTTTTAATTTTAGGAAATAGCTTTAATAATAATAGTAATGAGCCATATTAAAGAAAGACAATTACAATTGCCATCTGGGTTATTGTTTTTAAAAACATAATTATTTAAATTGCCTTAAACCGTTCGTTTTTATGCCCTAATATTGTATCTTTCGTGGAATATGATTATTATAGTTAAAAATAAATATAAGGATGATTTATGGCGCAAAATATCGCATTGGTTGATGATGATCGTAATATTCTAACTTCGGTTTCTATGTCCTTAGAGGCAGAAGGATTTAATGTTAAAACATATAATGATGGAGAAGAGGGCTTAGCTGGTATTACCTCATCCCCCCCTGATTTAGTTGTTTTGGATATAAAGATGCCCCGTATGGATGGTATGGAAGTTTTAACAAAATTACGTGAAAAATCTTCTCTTCCTGTTATTTTTCTGACCTCCAAGGATGATGAAGTTGACGAAGTTATCGGCCTTCGTATGGGGGCAGATGATTATATAACCAAACCATTTTCGCAAAGATTATTAATTGAGCGTATTCGTGCGCTACTTCGTCGTCAAAAGCTACAATCTGAGCCTGATACAATTAATGAAGAAGAGGTTATTGAGCGTGATGATTTACGCCTTGATGATTCACGACATCTTTGTACATGGAAAGGGGATCCCGTTAATTTAACGGTAACAGAATATCTTCTTCTTAAAGCATTAGCGCAGCGCCCCGGCCACGTTAAAAATAGAGATCAGTTGATTGATTTGGCATATGGTGAGAATATCTATGTAGATGACAGAACAATCGACTCACACATCAAACGGGTCCGCAAAAAATTCAAAGCGGTTGACAAAGGGTTCAACCAAATCGAAACGCTTTACGGCATCGGATATCGCTATAAAGAGCAATAAGGCATTCCCGCTTTTTAGACGGCAAAATAATGATGATTCGGCGTCGTACGGATCTGAAAACCGTTATGTTATTGAAAAAAGATGGTCTGCTAGCTCAGAAAAAATGAGCTCGCTTACCATTCGTATTTTATCGGTTAATATCATTGCAATTATGATTTTGGGTATCGGTATTTTATATCTAGGTCAATATACCGATAGTCTTATTGAAGGTGAATTGGAATCAATGCGTTCCGAAGCAAAATTTATGTCTGGTGCGCTTTCCGAAGGGGCGGTGCGTCCTGTTTTTCAATTATCGCCTATTCCCTTTTCTGACCCGCAAGAAATTGAAGCTATTAAACCAATGCTTGCACGCCGAATGGTACGACGCTTAGGCAATAGTGGGACGAGCCGTATTGTTCTTTTTGCTGTGAATGGTGATATTTTGGCAGATACACAAAATCTATCTTCGCAAGAGCAGTTTGCTCAAAGAAAATTATTAGAACGACGCGAACATTTAAGTATTGGGTATTTATTTGATCAATCCGCAGGACGATTTTTAGATTTAATTCCAACCCAAACAAAATTACAAAAATTTCCTCAAGATAAAATTGATGATGTCTTTGCCTATCCCGATACCAAAGAAGCCATGGTTGGCGCCATTAGCACTTCGGCTTGGAAGCAATCTGATGGGGGTATTATATTAACTGCTGCTGCCCCCATTCAAAAGGCGAAACAAGTTTTGGGTGTGGTTATGCTCACCCGTGACGGGGCGGAGTTGGAGCAAAAAATTTCCGAAATTAGGGTTGATGTGTTTCGTGTGTTTTTAGGCTCACTTGGTATTACTGTCATGTTGTCAATTTATCTTTCAGGATTAATTGGTAAACCGCTTAAACGTCTTGCCATTGCCGCTGAAGCGGTACGGACAGGAAAAGGAAAATATACTGAAATTCCAGATTTAAGTGATCGCGGGGATGAAATTGGTGAGTTATCGTTGGTATTGCGCGATATGACCAACGCTTTATGGGAGCGGATGAATACGATTGAGCGATTTGCCGCTGATGTATCCCATGAAATTAAAAACCCTCTCACTTCTTTACGCAGTGCGGTTGAAACCGTTGCCCGTGTGAAAGATGATAAAAGCCGTAAGAAATTAATGGATATCATTCATCATGATGTAAACCGCCTTGACCGTTTAATTAGTGATATTTCAAGTGCCTCGCGCCTTGATGCCGAGTTAACACGCGATGAAATGGAAAATGTTAACATTGCTAATTTATTGTTTCGATTGCGTGATGCGTATAAAAAGCCACTCGATCGTGTGGATGATGACAATGCTGCAAATGATGAAAAAATAAATGTTATTATTGCTGATAATGCGCCTAATTTCGTTATGGGCAATGAAGATCGCCTTTCACAAGTATTTGGTAATTTGATTAGCAACGCGCTTTCATTCTCCCCTAAAAAAGAAACCATTACGATCACAGTTAAAAAATCGACAATAAAGAATATGACCGATATTATAGTTGAAGATCAAGGAAGTGGTATTCCAGCCAATAAACTAGAAACTATTTTTGAACGCTTTTATACCGAAAGGCCACAAAGCGAGGCTTATGGGGGGCATTCAGGTTTAGGGTTATCTATCTCAAAACAAATTATTGATGCCCATGAAGGCGAAATTTTTGCCGAAAATATTTTAGACAAGGACAATGCAAGAATAGGCGCGCGGTTCATCGTACGCTTAAAATCAGTGTAATTTATTCGCTTTTTGAACGGGCATAATAGGGCCATCAAAGGTGACTGAAAATTTATCTTCCTCTTTTTTTCTGGCTTGTTCAAAATCTGTATTAATTTCTTCGCTTTTGTCTTTTGATAAATTATTCGTCATATCATCCCACTTTTCTTATTATATAAGTTAAAATTATTAACGCTTTTCTTGCGTTTCACCTTGTTACCCATTAAGTCTTACAGGATAAAAGTTACAAAATAGTAAATATTTACATAAAAATTATTATAAAGGTGTTTTTGATGCAAAATGAACCACAAGCAGTAAAAAATGATTATAAAGTGGCTGATATTTCTTTGGCTAAATGGGGTAGAAAAGAAATTGAAATGGCCGAAGCTGAAATGCCGGGTCTTATGGCTTTGCGCGAAGAATACGGAGCTGAACAACCATTAAAAGATGCCCGCATCGTTGGTTGTTTGCATATGACCATTCAAACCGCTGTTCTTATTGAAACATTACAAGCATTAGGGGCATCGGTACGGTGGAGTTCATGCAATATTTTTTCAACCCAAGATCATGCTGCTGCTGCTGTTGCATCTATAGGAACGCCAGTTTTTGCATGGAAAGGCGAAACCGAGGAGGAATATGATTGGTGCATTCACCAAACCATCAAAGGCCCCGATGGATGGACACCCAATATGATTTTGGATGATGGTGGCGATTTAACCATTCTTATGCATGAACAATATTCTGAATTATTAAAAAATGTTCGTGGCGTTTCCGAAGAAACAACTACAGGTGTATTGCGTTTATATGAAATGGCAAAAAAAGGAACATTAAAAATTCCTGCGATTAATGTGAATGACTCCGTGACCAAATCAAAATTTGATAACAAATATGGTTGCCGCGAATCATTAGTAGATGCGATCCGTCGCGCCACCGATGTGATGATGGCAGGTAAAGTTGCCGTCGTTGCAGGATATGGTGATGTGGGAAAGGGTTCAGCAGAATCCTTAAAATCACAAGGCGTACGCGTTATGGTTACAGAAATTGACCCCATATGTGCCTTACAAGCCGCAATGGAAGGATACGAAGTTGTCACGATGGAAGATGCCGCCCCCCGCGCCGATATTTTTGTTACCGCAACGGGAAATAAAGATATCCTTACTATGGATCATATGCGCGAAATGAAGGATCGCGCCATCGTTTGTAATATTGGTCATTTTGATAATGAAATCGACACACAAAGCTTACGCAATTTAAAATGGACAAATATCAAACCCCAAGTTGACGAAATTGAATTTCCCGATGGGAAGCGTATTACATTACTTGCAGAAGGACGCTTGGTGAATTTAGGATGTGCGACAGGACACCCTAGTTTTGTTATGTCAGCTTCATTCACAAATCAAACTTTGGCACAGATTGAGCTTTGGAAGCATCATGATAAATATGAGAATAAAGTTTATGTCCTACCAAAACATCTGGATGAAAAAGTTGCCATGCTTCACCTTGAAAAGGTGGGCGCAAAACTAAGCAAACTTAGCAAAGATCAGGCAGATTATATTGGTGTAGAAGAATCCGGCCCTTTTAAAGATGATGCTTACCGTTACTAAATAAATTAAAAAGAGATTATAATGACATCAAAATTACTTTTCCTTGCAGGAAGCGCACGAACAAATTCAGTTAATAAAAAGCTTGCAAAAGTAGCAAGTGAAATTGCCGATGGTATGACTGCATTGCCTACATTCATTGATTTGGCTGATTTTGATATGCCCATTTACAATCAAGATATTGAAGATAAAACAGGGTTGCCTGAAAATGCTAAAAAATTAAAAAAACTATTTATGGAGCATGATGGATTCTGCCTTGCCTGTCCTGAATATAATGGAACATTTACGCCTTTACTGAAAAATGCGCTTGATTGGATCAGCCGTAAAGAGCCAAGTGACGATGCCCCATTATTGGCATATAAAGGCAAAACATGTTTATTGTTATCGGCATCCCCCGGGCCATTAGGGGGGCTGCGTGGGTTAATGGATACACGTAAGATGCTGTCTAGTATTGGCGTTCATGTTGTTCCCGAACAATTAGCAATTGGCGGCGCATATGATAAATTTGATGGTAATGGTCGTCTAATAGACGAAAATGAGCGTAACAAACTAACATCTATGATTGAATCATTCGTAACAACATCAAACGCACTTAAAAAATAAGTATTTAAAATTATATGCATATTCTTTGCCTTACATGTTTGGATAAACCCGGTATTGTTGCCGCAGTTTCTGGTGCATTAGAGAATTACAATTGCAATATTGAAGAATCTTCACAATTCAACGATCCACGTTCGAAAAAATTTTATATGCGCGTTGTATTCACAGGGGCAGAGAATGATATTGAAAAATTTACAAATTCTTTTACAGATTTGGCACAAAAATTTGAAATGGAATGGAAAATCGCAGATTTAGCAAAACCATTAAAAACGATCGTGATGGTTTCCCAATATGATCATTGCTTGCATCATTTATTATATCAGACAAAAAATAAAACCCTTCCTATTGAAATAACAGCAGTTATTTCAAATCATGAAAAATCCCGTACCCTCACCAGTTCTTATAATATACCTTTTCATTATCTTCCCACATCCGATAACAAACTGGCGCAAGAGGCTGATATAAGGCAATTAATTAAAAATACCCAATCAGAATTAATTGTTATGGCGCGTTATATGCAAATATTATCAAAAGATTTTATTGATGATTATAGCGGGCGTGTCATTAATATTCATCATTCTTTTCTTCCTGGCTTTAAAGGCGCTCGCCCTTATTACCAAGCATATGAACGCGGTGTCAAAAGCATTGGGGCAACCGCACATTTTGCAACAACAGATTTAGACGAAGGACCCATCATTGCACAATCCGTTGTATCTGTGAATCATACCCATACCCCACAAAAAATGCAGGCATTAGGACGCGATACCGAAAGTTTGATATTAAGTGAAGCTGTTAAGTATTTTGCTGAACATCGTATTTTTATTCATGATAATCGGACAATAATTTTATAAATTCTTGAACATGCTTGTTCTTTTTAAAAAGCCGATTTAAAATTATCTTATGGGCGCGCAATTAAAATCAAAAAACTTTATAAAAAATTTCGCAAGATCCCTTACAGGTGTACCTGCATTGGAGGAAGAAAAAACGCGCCTTGAAGCATTTTTGGCTGCTTTCCCCGGTGCCTATTGCGGTTTTGCAGATAATGGGAGTGTATTATATAGCGCAGGATTTTTAAATATCCTCGGTATTGATAAAATTAAAAACTTTCATGATATTCAAAATATCTTAAGCATTGGTGATGCGGCGGTGTTGGAAGGGATGTTTTATCGTTTAAAAGAAGAAGAAAAACAATTTTCTATTGAAGTTACCCCCCAACATGACAATCAAAAAATATACCGTATCACAGGATCAAAAGGCTGCGCTCTTGATAAGCGAGAATGCTTTACCACCCTTTGGATTGAAGATGTAACAAAAGACTTAAAAAAAATTACAACTTATCAAAATAAAACGGAAACCCTTGAAAAAGAGTTAAACCAGTTCAAACAGACTTTGGATATTATGGATCAGGCCATATGGTTAAGGCGATCATCGGGTGATCTTTTATGGTGCAATGAATCCTATGCCAAAATCTTAGGAACAAATCCAAAAGAAATCATAAAAAGCCAAAAAGAATTTTCGATATCTCCTAAAGACAAAACAAAAATAAAATCTATAAAAGCATTATCCGATCAGGCCTTGAAAACTGGATCGGATCAAACTGTTAATTGCCATATCATAGCTAACGGCAATCGCTACTACGTAGAATTAACAGTATGCCCCCTTATAGGGACGGATATGACCGTTGGATTTTTAAAAGATTTAACGCGTGAAAAAGAAGCGACTACAGATTATGAGCGCTATTTAAGTGCGAATAAAATACTGATGGAGCAGCTGCCTTCTGCTATTTCTATTTTTGATTCAAATCAGAAACTGGAATTTTTTAATTCTTCCTTTGCACAATTATGGTCTTTGGAAGAACAATGGCTGAATACACACCCTAAATTAGGAGAGATATTGGAAAAATTGCGCGAAATGCGTCGTCTTCCCGAACAAGCAGACTTCAAGAATTATAAGCAAAGTTGGCTTGATATGTTTTCAAAAATTATTGATGCGGACGAGGATATGCTGTACTTGCCCGATAACACCGCTTTGAAACGTACAGTGATCCCGCATCCTATGGGTGGATTGATGATTACATTTGATGATGTGACAAGTAATCTTGAGCTTGAAAGCTCGTATAACACTCTTATTGCAGTACAAAAAGAAACCCTTGATAATTTGGCCGAAGGGGTGGCGGTATATGGGGGTGATGGGCGTTTGAGGTTATATAATCCTGCCTTTGCCCAATTGTGGAAAATCAATCCTGAAGATTTAGAAAGCCAACCCCATATTAGTGCACTGGTAAATCGAATGAAAATATTATTTGAGCCAGAAATTTGGGAAGAAAAATCAAAAATACTTATCTCACATGGATTGGAACGACAAATTCAAGAAGGGCGAATTGTACGTCTTGATGAAATTTTAATTGAGTACGCAACTGTACCTCTTCCCGATGGGGGAATTTTGGTATCTTATTTTGATGTTACCGATTCGGCAAAGGTTGAAACAGCTTTGCGTGAAAAAAATACAGCCTTGGAAGTTGCGGAACAAATCAAAACTGACTTTTTAGCAAATGTTTCATATCAATTACGTACACCTTTAAACGCCATTATGGGTTTTGCTGAAATTTTAGATAACGAATATTTTGGAAATCTAAACGATAAACAAAAAGAATATTCCCAAGGCATACAGGAGGCTGGCAATAAGCTTGTACGCTTAATTGATGATATTCTTGACCTGTCAACCATTGAAGCAGGCTATCTTGACCTTACCATGAATGAATTTAATATCTACGAAATGCTCAATAAAATTCATGAATTAACCAAAGAATGGGGACACAAAGAAAATATTTTTGTTGAACTAAAGGCATCAAAAGATTTAGGTAATTTAATTGCAGATGAAAGACGAATAAAGCAGGTTATTCTTAATTTAGTCCATAATGCTATTACTTTTACTCCTGAAAAAGGGAAAATTATTATTGATGCATCACGAAATGATAGTTTTATATACTTTAAAGTATCCGATACAGGCGTTGGTATATCAAAATCCGATCAAAAACGTATTTTTGAACCATTTGAACGTATACATCATGAACAAAGGGCAGATTTATCCAATAATTCATTATCACGCGGGGCTGGATTGGGGCTTTCTTTGGTAAAAAATATTACTGAACTGCATGGTGGGGATGTCGAAATTTATTCTGAAGAGGATAAAGGAACAACCATCACAGTTTGTATTCCTACTGAAGCTTTTTTTGAAACCTATCTCTAATATCTCAATTTTTAGGAATACCTTTCGTCGTAGAATATTCAAAATGCTGTACTTTGTGTGGGTAAAGCGTGGCAAATATATGTTGTGCAGCAAACGCAGCTTCAGAAAAACCAGTAAGAATAAATTTCTTTTTGTATTTATAAGTGGCAATGTCGCCAATTGCATATATATTATTAATATTTGTTTGGGCCGTTGTCGGGTTAACCAAGATTTCTCCCTTCTCTATAGCCAAATTCCAATTGTTAATCGGCCCTAAATCAGTTGAAAGGCCGTAAAACGGCAATAAAAAATCAGTTTCAATTTTTTTCAAATTTGACTGCTTATCTTTAATAATAACATTATACAATTGACCATTATCCCCCTCTAATTCATTTAATTGATAAGGCGTAAGAAGGTTTATTTTGTTTGCTTTTACAAGATGATGTAATTTTTCAATGTTTTCAGGTAAAGCGCGGAATTTATCGCGGCGATGTACCAGATGTACGCTTTTTGCAATTTCACTTAATCCGATTGCCCAATCAACGGCGCTATCACCGCCGCCTGCAATAACAATATTTTTATTTTTAAATTTACTTTTGTCTTTGATAAAATAGAAAACTGATTGGTTTTCATATTTTTCAATATCTTTTAATGGCGGTCTATTTGGACCAAAAGCCCCTGCACCAGCGGCAATAATTATTGCTTTAGATGTAAAAGTAAAACCATTGGAAGTCACAATTTCCCAAATAGCTTCATTGTCACGAATAGAAACAACTTGTGCTCCTAAATGATAATTTGGTTTAAATGGTTTGGCTTGATCTTCCAAATTTTGAATTAAAATTCCCGCTTCTATCACAGGAAATGCGGGAATATCATAAATTGGTTTTTGAGGGTAAAGGGCAGTACATTGACCGCCAATTTCATCCAAAGAATCTATAACATTACAAGACAACCCCATCATACCACATTGGAAAATCGCAAAGAGCCCAACGGGTCCCGCCCCAATAATTGTAACGTCACGGTGCTGTACGTCATTTTTGCTCTTTTGTTTATTTGTGGTTTGATCCATAGTTTTCTTTGGTTTTAATCGTTATTATTGCTATGATTTATGCCAATTTAACCCATCATTGTAAAAAATAAAGCTTTTAAATCATGACGGTTTTTAAAAACCATATCAGCCATAGCGAGGGTGAAACAATTGACATCGCAAAACAGCTTGCAAATATAATAAATAATGATGATATTATCTTATTAAATGGAACATTAGGGGCAGGAAAAAGTGTTTTTGCGCGCGGTATAATAAAGGCTTTAACCCTTCACCCAGATGAAGATATACCCAGCCCAACATTCACATTGGTACAGCAATATGAAACAATTAAAGGCGATCTATGGCATTATGATTTATATCGTTTAAACGCGCCCGAGGAAATTTATGAAACAGGATGGGAAGATATATTACACCAAGATATAATTATTATTGAATGGGCAGAGAAATTATATGATTTAAAACCATTTTATTCAATTAACATTGATATAGATATTATCGAAAATGGTTTGTCACGTTCTATTACAATCAATAGAATGAGGATTTAAATGTATAAAATTCCAAATCAAGCTTTTATTCTAGCGGCTGGAAAAGGTACACGTTTACGACCCTACACAGATACACTTCCCAAACCAATGGTATCGGTTTGGGGCAAGCCTATTATTGAACATACAGTTGAAAAACTACAAAAAATTGGCGTAAGAAAAACAATCATTAATCTTTGTTATTTAGGGGACAGGATAAAAAACCATTTTCAAAACTACGACAATATGGATCTTATATTTTCAGAAGAGGGTGAGCTTTTGGACACAGGGGGTGGTATAAAATTTGCGCTCCATCATCTTGCGCCTCATCCATTTTTTATTATTAATGGTGATGCTTTTTGGACAGATGGGAATAATCTGACTATATTTGAAAGATTGGCCCATTATTGGAATGATAGCAAAATGGATATTCTCATCTTATTACAACCCTTTTCAAAAATGACAGTTACGCAAGGCGTTGGAGATTATAATATAGATCAAAATGGTCGCGCCATTCGCAATCTTAATAAATCAGGCACACATATGTTTGGTGGTATTCGTATTGCAAAACCACAAATTTTTAATGAGATAGAAGAGAAAAAATTTTCTTTTCTGCATCTTATGGATCAAGCAGAAAAAAGAGGGACACTTTATGGGCTTGAACATGATGGCGATTGGCACCATATAAGTACACCCGAAGATTTAGAGAATGTAAATGCGTTAAAAGGTTCTGATATAGTATGAGTAGATCACAACAAACCAGTAATATTTTTTCTATCCCGCCTACCCAACCTTTTTTAGATTGCTTGGCGTCAAATTTATTAAACGAATATAAAGATAATTTAGATAAATTAGCAGATATTTTAATATTGTTACCAACGCGCCGTACGTGTCGCAATCTACAAAATAGTTTTTTAAAAATATCTAAGGGAAAATCTTTACTCCTGCCAAAAATTCAGCCTATTGGAGACGTAGATGCCCAAGAATTGAGTCTATCGCTGCCTCATAATCAAGTTCTAGAGATTGACCCCCCTATATCATCTATAAAAAGGCAATTATTATTAAGTAAATTAATTGCGGCAAAACGACCAGACCAATCGGGAAGCATTGAACAAGATTTAGGGTTGGCTCAAGCTTTGGGGCAATTAATTGATGAAATTCATACTGAAAATTTAAATTTTGAAGATTTACCACAAATTATTGAAACACAAGATGTGGCAGAGCATTGGCAGATTACGCTCAATTTTTTAGAAATTATGAGTGTTTATTGGCCAAAAATTTTGGATCAATATGGCTATAGTGATGCATCACAATATCGAAACAGCTTGCTATCAACGCTAAATCAATATTGGCAAGAAAATCCACCAGATTATCCAATCATTATGGCGGGTTCAACAGCATCTATTCCTGCTGTTTCTAACTTGGCCAAAACAATTGCTGCATTACCACAAGGAAAGATTATTCTTCCCGGCCTTGATAAACATTTAGAATCAATCCGCATGGGAAAATGTGCAGGAGGGGCATCCACAAGCCACTTTAAAAAATCTTCTTTTATCTTTAGAAATAAAACCTGATGATGTTATCGAACTTTCAACCCCAAATAAAAATCAAGAATCGCGGTTAGAATTTATTTCTAACATTATGCTTCCCGCCACCAATACGGATCAATGGTCAAATTATAGGGATACTGAATCTTATAAAGTTTTACGTGATGATTTATCCAATAATATCTTTCAATATGATTGCAGTACTATTCAAGAAGAAGCCGATTTAATCGCGCTTATTCTTCGTGAAACATTGGAAGATGAAAATAAAACTGCCTGTGTCATTACAACCAATCGTGATTTATCACGTCGTATCATACAACGCTGCAAAATATGGAATATTAATTTAGATGATACCGCAGGAAAAAATTTAAAAGATACACCCCTTGGCCAGTATTTAGATTTTTCGATTTCAATCTTTACCTCTCACTTTGACTCTATTTCATTATTACAATTTTTAAAACATGACTATACTCAAATTAATTCAATAGAAAATTTTAGGCACAAAGTACGTAATTTAGAAATAGACTTATTACGGGGAAAACCTATCCAAAATGGGTTTCAAGGGTTATTGGATCGCTATCATACTCTGGATAAAAGTAATAATCATAAGAAACCTTCGCCAGAAACCTTATTATTTTTAAAAGAGTTAGCAATAAATTTTAAATCTTATATAAATATTTTTGAAAAAGAAAAACTTCACTTTAATATTATTTTAAAAACGCATCTAGAATTATGTTCTCATTTTTTTGGGTATGAGAATACAACTTTATGGTCGGGGGAAGTTGGAGAAGCCGCATCAAAATTATTTTCAGAAATTCAAGAATATGGTGAAGATATTGGTGAGATTTCCTTATCTGATTATCAAGAAATAATTAATCATTTTGTATCAAGCGTAACAGTAAGACCAAAATTTGGAACACATCCGCAACTACAAATTTTAGGCCAAATTGAAGGGCGAATGGTACAAGCAGATCGCGTTATTTTGGCAGGATTAAACGAAGGATCGTGGTTAAAAGACCCAGGGCACGATCCGTGGATGTCACGTCCCATGCGGCAAAAATTTGGCCTACCGCCGCATGAGCGTTCGATTACATTGTCATCACATGATTTTGCGCAAGCATTTTGTGCGCCTGAGCTATATTTAACCCGATCCGTTAAAATAGATGGCGCGCCCACTGTTCCTGTGCGTTGGTTAGAACGAATGCGGACCTATCTTGGAGCATTAAATATTGATATAAACTTATTAAACAATGGAAACCATTTTAACTATCTTTTCCATTTAGATCACGTTGATAAAACCAAACCTATCAACCGTCCTACGCCATGCCCCCCTTTATCTGCGCGCCCCACACGATTATCAGTAACATATATAGATCGTTGGATGAAAGACCCATACAGTATCTATGCCAAAAAAATATTAAAGCTCGAAAAACTCTCACCCTTAAATGAAGTGGCAGATGCCGCAGATAAAGGAATAATTTTTCATGAAATTCTTCACCGTTTTAACAAGAAATACCCAAAAATTTTAAACGATAACTCAGTTGATGATTTTATCAAAATTGCACAAGAAACGATGGACGAACATCAAGAGATTTCTCAATCTCTATCATTTTGGAAACCGCGATTGATAAATTTTACACAAAAATATATTGAGTTTGAAAAAGACTGGCGCTCCCAAAATCAGCTTATTACTGCAGAAACATCGGGGATAATTGATTTTAATAAAACAAATAATATTGATTTTGTTCTTAGTGCGCGGGTGGATCGTATTGATCGTCATGCGGATGGAAATTATGCTATCATTGATTATAAATCTGGCGGACAGTATAGCTATGCTGATTTAAAGACAGGGGCGCTTTCCCAATTGCCTTTAGAAGGATTAATTTTAACCCAAGGAAATTATAAAACCTTAAATAGCCAAGAAAAACAAGTGGGATATTTAGGGTATTGGAAGATTGAAAATTCAAAACAATCTATAACAGAAATTAAAACAAAATCATTTGATGAAACACAACTTGCTATTGAGGAAACAAAAATTGGACTGCTTAATCTAATTACAACATATCAAAATCCTGATACGCCATATCTTGCCATTCCTGATTTAAATAATGCCCCACGATTTAACGATTATGCCTACCTTGAACGTGTCTTGGAATGGGCGGCATTAGACGATCATGAATTCGAGGTGGCATAATGATACAAAATAATGCCCTAAATAAAAAATCAATTCACTATGAAATTGATCCTTATGTAAGGCAGGAAAATGCATCTAATCCCGATTACTCCGTTTGGGTAGGGGCATCGGCAGGGTCAGGTAAAACCAAGGTTTTGACAGATCGTGTTCTTCGCCTTCTTCTGCCCGATAAAAATGGATTAAATGCGGTTGACCCCGGTCAAATCTTGGCCCTAACATTTACAAAAGCTGCCGCAAATGAAATGGCAATTCGTATTAATGAGGAATTAGGGAAGTGGGCAATACTGCCCCTAGATGATGAAGGTAAAAACAAAGGTTTAACATCCTCACTCCACTCTTTATTGGGTCAAATGCCGACATTATGTCAGATCAAATACGCGCAACAATTATTTGCAAAAGTAATCGATGCACCTGGTGGATTAAAAATAATGACAATCCATTCATTTTGTACTTCAATCTTAGGACGTTTTCCTTTGGAAGCAGGACTTTCCCCAAACTTTAAAGCAATAGAGGAAAGCGACTCTACCCCCCTTTTACACTTGGCAATAAATCAAGTTATTCATAAGTCACAAGATGAAAAAGGATCAGATTTAGCGCGCGCTTTTTATAACCTCGCCCTTATTCAAAATGAAGAACAAATTTTTGAACTCATTAAAAAAATGGTGAGTGAGCGTCGACAAATTCAAAAAATTCTCGATGAAAATTTTGGTGCTATTGGCTTATATACTTCCTTGTGCCAATTTTTTGATATTGATGATACAAAATCCGCAGATGATATTATTTCCAAAGCTTGCCTTGTGCAAAATTTTGATGAACACGCATTGCGAGATGCATGCAAGGCTTTATCACTCGGCTCTCCTGCTAAAGACGTCGGTAAATCTATTATCATTCAAACATGGCTTGATAGTACACATCAGCAAAGAGTGAAAAGTTTTAAAAGCTACCAATCTGCTTTTTTAAAAAAAGATGGCGATATTTTTAGCCCGATTGCACAGAAAAAAATTCAAGAGCAATTCCCTAGTATTGAAGAAAATCTTGTAAATGAAGCAACACGTTTAAAAACTATAAATGAAAAATTATCTAGCTTGCAAATTGCTGTATTAACCCGTGATTTATTTTTATTTGGTGGCGAAATTCTCAATTACTATGCCAATTTGAAAAAGCAAAAGGCATATCTTGATTATGATGATTTAATTTTAAACACGCTTGATCTATTAACAGGTCAAACCAAAGCATTAAAAAACATTGGTGATGTATCCCCATGGATTCGCTATAAATTGGATCAAGGAATAGATCATGTTTTAGTGGATGAAGCGCAAGATACCAACCCCGAACAATGGGATATTATCCGCGCCCTTACAGACGATTTTACCAACACATTGGAGGGGGAGTCTAACCGTACCCTCTTTATCGTGGGTGATGAAAAACAATCAATCTATAGCTTCCAGCGTGCCTCCCCCGAAAAATTTGAGGAAATGCGGCAGTATTTTTCAAATAAATTTAATGAAAATAATAAAGAATTTAAACAAGTTCCTTTCATCACCTCCTTTCGCTCTACCAAAGCGGTTCTAAATTTTGTAGATACTGTCTTTGGTAACGAAATTTATAGGCAAGGGTTAGGTCATGATATTATTGAACATCAATCTTTTCGAAAACAACAACCAGGGCTTGTTACCCTTTGGCCTTTATTTAAAAACCCAGAGAAGGTTGAAAAAGATGTTTGGACTGCCCCAACGCAAATCATTGACTCCACTTCTGGCGCGCAAGCCTTAGCCAATTATATTGGTGATCAAATTCAAAGATGGCTGAACGATAAAGACCGTATTTTACATTCCTATGGTCGCCGAATTGAAGCCAAAGATATTATGATTTTACTGCGTACCCGTAATAAATTCTTAGACCAATTGGTTCGAGCTTTAAAAATAAGAAACATCCCCGTTAGTGGTGTAGATCGTATGGTTTTAAACGATCAATTGGTTGTTCAAGATTTATGTGCTGCGGCACAATTTGCCTTACTTCCCGATGATGACCTTACACTTGCGGGTTTATTAAAATCTCCCTTTATTGGCATGGAAGAACAAACCCTTTTTGATTTATCCTATGCGCGTAAAAAATTATCATTGTGGGATCGTGTTCGTCAATCAAACCATAAAGATATTATTGCATGGTTAGAAAATATTATTGCAATTGGTGGCAAAGAAAGTCCCTATAATTTCTTCTCCCAAATCTTACAATTTCCTTGTCCTAAAAATAATAAAAGTGGCTTGGCCGCTATAAAATCTCGCCTAGGGGATGAGGTAATTGACCCTATAGATGAATTTATAAATCTTGTTTTAAACTATGAACAAAAAACTGTACACAGTATGCAAGAATTTCTTATGCTTCAAGAATCTAATCTTCAACAAATAAAACGTGAATTGGATGATGCTGGCAATATGGTACGTATCATGACAATCCATGGGGCAAAGGGGTTACAATCACCCGTTGTTATATTGCCCGATACAATCCGCGCCACTAGTAATCGTAAAGAACGTCTTTTATTGCCGCAAAAAACCCTCGCACCTTTTCCATATTTTTGTCCAACTTCATCAAACTTACCGACCGCTTGTGCCAGCGCAATGCAGTATTTGGAAGATAAAGAAACCCAAGAATATCGTCGTTTGTTTTATGTTGCCGCCACCCGCGCCGAAAGCGAACTCTATATTGCAGGCAATGCGGGTATGGAACGAAGTAGAAAAGAAAGCTGGTATGATTATGCCAGAGATACATTTGAAATATTAGATGATGTTCAACCCCAAATATGTGATGTCACGGGACAAGAAATTTTTCAATATAGCAATCCCGCTACAACACAAAAAGCAGATAAGGCGGAAAAAGATAGTTTTGTCAGCACAACAAAAACTGATGCTCCATCTTGGCTTTATCAAAAAATCGAACATACACAATCACCTTTAAAAATGCTTACCCCATCGCGCCCTGAAGGAATAGATAAAGAACAAAGCCTTTCGCCCCTGTCCCCATCCGATAATAATCGATTTAAACGCGGAAATATTATTCATAAATTATTACAAATACTGCCCGATGTTCATCGGGATTTTTGGGAAGAAAAGATACAATATTTTTTAAGCCTGCCTGCCCATAATTTGTCTAAAGCTGAACAGGAAAATATTTTAATCGAAACACTAAAAATTTTAAAAGACCCTGTTTTTGCCCCTATTTTTGGAGAAGGATCACGGGCAGAGGTTTCAATTACTGCTATTGTCGATAATAAAACTTTATCAGGGCAAATTGACCGGTTATTAATTGCAAGAGATGAAATCCTTATTGTTGATTACAAAACAAACCGCCCCCCCCCTAAAAAGGCAGAAGATATTCCATTAATCTATAAAAACCAGATGAATGCATATGCGGCAGCATTAAGCCAGATTTACCCTGATAAAAAAATTAAAAAAGCATTGATATGGACGAACACAGCAACACTTATGGTTGTACCATAATAGATTTAAGTTATATTTTATATCTTTTCCTTTTAAAACAGGCGTAACTTTTATAATGTTAAGATCGAATTATTTAATAAGTAAAACAAAAAGGAGTTTTAAATGGGAAGCGTAAATGTATCAGATGCAGATTTTGAAAAGGAAGTTTTAGAATCAGATCAACCTGTTATGGTTGATTTTTGGGCAGAATGGTGTGGCCCTTGTAAGGCTCTCTCCCCCATCGTGGATGAGGTGGCGAACGAAGTTTCAGGCAAAATGAAAGTGGTTAAGGTTAATATTGATGATAACCCCAATGCCCCAACAAAATACGGTGTTCGTGGTATTCCAACCTTAATGGTATTTAAAGGTGGTGAATTGGTCGATACCAAAGTAGGCGGCATGTCTAAAGGTCAATTAAATGACTGGCTTAATGGCGTTGTGGCTTAGGCAAATATAATCCTGCATAAAATAAAAACCGCTTTTTATGAAAGGCGGTTTTTTATATCTAGAATCTCTTTTTTATAGATTTAATGACATCACGTGCGCGCCATAAATAATATACTGATTGGGCGATATAGGGTGAAATCGCCCCACCTGCAAACCATAGTTTGCTAAAAGGTTCAAATAATTTATATCGCTCATCATTTTGTGCAATGGCACTTGATACCACATCACCGCCCACAGATGTTGGAACAAGACCATGACCACCAAATCCAGTATTATACCAATATCCTGGCTTTAATTGACCAATTTGTGGCATTTTGTGTGGGGCATAACATAATGCACCACCCCACGAATATTCAGATTCGATATATCCTTTTAATTGCGGATAGATTTTTAATAAGTCCTGTTTCATAATTTCTGCAAGATTTTCTGGAACGCCAGTCACACTGACGCGCCCGCCCCATAAAATTCGATTATCGGGTAAGCGCCGATAATAATCTTGCGCGTAACGATCATCAAAAATTGCAAATTGAGTGTTGATCGCATTGTTTAAAATTTCTTCAGGAATTGGTTTTGTCACCATGACAAAGGTGTAAACAGGGAAGGCAGAATATTTTAATTTTTTATCTAAATCATCGACATAAATGGAACAACATAATACAACTTGATTGCAAGTAACTTTTCCCTTTGGGGTATGAACGATATATCCGCCTTCTTTTTTTTCTTCAATTTTAGTTGCACGCGATTGTTCATAAATTCTACCCTTTTGTTTTTCAATGGCATCTGCCAACCCATGAATATAATTAAGAGGATGAAATTGATAATCTTCGGGGGAATAAAATCCATCATAATATTGATCTGTTTTGCACATGTCACCAATTTCACGATTGGTACGATATTCCAAAGGGGCGCCTAGTTCTTCTTGCATAAAATGAATATAGTCACGCACCGCTTGGGGGTGATCTGTCCATGATACCCCCAAAACACCATGTATAATGGGGCCACAATTAATATCATATTGTGCAATACGCTTACGAATAAGGGAACGCCCATGCGTTGCCAGTTTATGTAATTCTTTTGTGTGGGGCAGTCCTACTTTTTTCACAAGTGGTTTGTAACCTTGGGCATATCCTTTTGCAACAAACCCGCCATTGCGACCCGATGCCCCCCATCCAATACGATTTGCTTCGATTAAAACGCAATCTTTTTTATGTTCAACCAACCCAATCGCAGTGGAAAGCCCCGCAAGTCCCCCACCAACAACACAAATATCAGTATTAATATCTTCAACCAATGCCGCACGCTTTTTATTACTATGCAAGGTTTCACGATAATAGGTTTCAATATAATCTTCTGAATGGTTCATCTTTACATTGTGACAGATGAGATACGTATTGTCATGGGTTAGATGTTTTGACATAGTAAAAAAATGTCAAACAATAATAAAAATACAATTTTAATGCCTCTCCATGATAAAGCACCAATGCATACAGGCAACATATTGATATGGATGTGGTATTTTTTATCACCTTATAAAAAAAAGGTTTTAGGATATTCAGTATATCGTTTTATACGAGAATCTTATTTTTCAATTCTACCTTTAATTATTGGTTTTGTAATAAATGCCCTTGCCGATGGAACAGCGCAAGCCAACCCCATACCATTCTTCATTGGCTTATCCTTATATATGTTTTTCTTCGCAGCATTTTTATTCAATATAATTTTTTTACCCGAGGTGAGAAGCTATGAAAAAGCAATACGCGCTTTAACAATTTTTAGTATTAATCATCTCAATAAATTATCTATTGATTGGCATGAAAAACAAGGGTCTGGTGGAAAACTTCAACGTGTAATGACTGCCAGAACAGGATTTCAAGAACTCTCAAGGTTTTATCGGTGGGATTTCTTTATGATAACAGGGCAAATCACCGCGATTATTCTTTCTGTAATTTTTATGGATATCCCAGGATATTATTTTATTTTTTATGCTGGGTTTATTGGAACGTTTCTTGGTGCATCTTATTATTTTGCAAAACCTTATTTATGGCTTTTTAATAAATACCAAGAAACATTTGAAGGGCTGCTTTCTGGGGTTTATGAATTTGTATCATCTATCCGAACGGTTAAATCCTATGGATTATCACCCTATATAAATCAACGCGCCAAAAGCCTTGAACAAGAAGGGCAAAGAGCAATTATCAATGCCTTTAAACAAAATTTAAAAAGATGGACAATTTGTAATATTATTGCCGCTTGTTGGATTACATTGTTTGTATTATTGGGGCTATACCTTGTTTTACAAGGTGAAATGACATCAGGTGCTTATGCAACAACGTTTTTCCTCGCCTCAAACATATGGGGGGTCTGTATTTATTTTGGCTCATTCTTAGAAAAATTATTCGAGCATGGGAATGCTGTAAATCGCCTAGTCAAAACACTACGCATACAACCACAAGAATTTGATTTGAGGCCCCAACAAGGCTTACCGCCCAAATGGAATAACATTAAAATTGATTCGCTAAGTTATACTTATGATAATCAAGAAAATCATGGTGTTAAGGATATTAATATCAATGTTGATCGAGGACAAAAAATTGCCCTTGTTGGGAATAGTGGTGCTGGAAAATCAACATTTATCAAACTTTTGATGAAACAAATGTTACCTGAAAAAGGTAGTATCACTGTTGATAATAATAATATTTCATACATCCCAACCAAAGATTGGCTTGGCCAGATTAGTTATGTTGCCGCAAGATATTGAATTATTTAATCTATCAATTCGTGACAATATACTATTGGATAAACAAGATATAGATGATGCAATCTTAGAACAGACATTAAAACAATCTGCGTTAAGCGATTTTGTTAAAACTCTACCAAATGGCTTAGACACAATGGTTGGAGAGCGCGGAGTAAAACTATCGGGTGGGCAGCGTCAGCGCCTTGGAATTGCACGCGCACTTATAAGACAAGCCCCCATTATTATTTTTGATGAAGCAACAAGCGCACTCGATTCAATTTCTGAAAGCAAAATACAAAAAGCGATAGAAAATAGCTTTGAGGGACGTACAGCATTTATTATCGCGCATCGCCTCTCTACTATTCGTAATGCAGATTATATTATTGTTTTAGATGAAGGAAAGATTATAGAACAAGGTGATTTTGATACACTAATTAATCTTGATGCACATTTTGCAAAACTTTGGAACATGCAAAGCCGGTAAAATACAAAAGATAAATTTAAGCTTCTTTTTCTTTTGTATCGTCATTTTTTGTTTTGCTCTTCTTCGGTTGAAGCGTCTAGTTTTTCTTGCGCTTTCTCAATGGCGGCTTCTTTTGCAGCCTCTTGTTCCTTGGCTTCTTCGCGTTGTAAAGCTTTCTCTACAGCTAATTTATCGGGTGCCAAAATCATAATCATTTGGCGACCTTCCATTTTAGGGTGAAATTCAACCTTTGATAAATCTGCCAAATCATCACGAATACGATCCAATAATTTTGCAGCCAAATCCTTATGTGCCATTTCACGCCCACGAAAACGTAACGTTACCTTTACCTTATCTTCATTGGTTAGGAATTTTTTGGCCGCTTTTAACTTTACCCCATAATCATGATCTTCGATATTGGGGCGTACTTTAATTTCTTTTACATCAACTGTTTTTTGTTTTTTACGCGCTTCTGCGGCTTTTTTTTGTTGCTCGTATTTATACTTACCGTAATCCAAAATCTTGCAGACAGGGGGTTTGGCATGGGGGGACACTTCGACCAGGTCAAGGCCATATTCTTCGGCTGCGGCAACCCCTGCGGCAACACTCATCACACCTAACATTTCACCATCTGGTCCGACAACGCGTACCTCTTCAGCAGTAATTTTATTATTGGTCTTTGGCCCTCTGTCTTTTGGGGGCTGTTGAAACGATGGTCTAGCGATGGTGCAATCTCCTTTTGTTATGAATGCAATATTTACTTTATATTATAATGATAAATAAGTCCTTAAAATACGGTTTAGGCCGCCTATATTCAAGTGTTTTGTTTCTTTTATATATTTAACACATATATAGAATAATTTAAAACCATGGCAAAACCCGTCCATAATAAAGGGGGTATCATTAAAACTGCACTAAGGCGGACTTTGTTCCATGATCGAATAATAAAAATAAGCGCGGTAATATTTAGGATAATAATCCAAATTAATGCGAATAAGATTTCATGCGCGCCAAAGAAAATAAGAGTCCATCCCCAATTTAATATTGTATAAAAGATGAATAAAATCTTTAAATCTTTAACTTCTTTGCTTGATTGCCAAATTTTCCAGCCCGCAGTGGCAATTAATATATATAAAATTGTCCAAACAATTGGAAAGAGAAAGTTTGGGGGATTAAAAGATGGTTTTTCCAACCCCGCATACCAAGTTGCAATTTCCCCTTGGGTTAATTGACCAATACCAAAGGCAATGCCGACATAAACAGCAATCCATAAAACGAGTATTATATATTTATTCATTGAACAATTCTTTTAATTTTAATAGGGCGCTTTTGCTTCTTTGTCTAAGGCAATAATTGCTTCATCTAAATCGACAATATTTTGTGCGTTACTTCCCAACCTTCGTATCGCCACTTTGTTCCCTTCGGCCTCTCGTGCGCCCACGACGAATAATGCAGGCACTTTGGCTAATGAATGTTCGCGTACTTTATAATTAATTTTCTCATTGCGTGTATCCAATTCAACCCGAAGGCCTTTCGCTTTCAAAGCTTCATAGACTTTATTGGCATATGGGGTGGCATCATCTGTAATATTGGCAACCACACATTGAACAGGCGTTAACCAAAGGGGGAGTTTGCCTGCAGAATTCTCAATCATAATTCCAATAAACCGCTCCAACGCACCCAAAGCGGCGCGGTGTAACATAACAGGGCGTTGTTTTGATCCATCACGCGCAATAAAATTTGCGTTTAACCGTTCGGGCAAATTAAAATCAAGTTGTAATGTACCACATCCCCATTCACGGCCAATGGCATCACGAATGATAAAACCAACTTTGGGACCATAAAACGCGCCATCCCCTTCACAGGTTTCATATTCCAAATTCATTTCTTTTAAGGCGTTTTCTAATGATTTTTCGGCTTTATCCCAAATCTCATCCGACCCCACACGCATTTCAGGGCGGGTTTCAAATGTAATTTTATAATCTTCAAACCCTAAATCTTTATAAATGGCCTGTACCAATTTAAAAAATTTAATTGATTCTTCCAAAATTTGATTTTCGGTGCAAAAGATATGGGCATCATCTTGCACAAATTGACGAAGGCGCATTATACCATGTAATGCACCATGCGCCTCGTTCCGATGACAACAGCCAAATTCGGATAGGCGAATAGGCAAATCACGATATGATTTAATCCCTTGATTAAAAATTTGAACATGCGCGGGGCAATTCATAGGTTTTAACGCTAAAAACTCTTTGGGTTCTTCATCATAAACAGGGCCCTCTTCATTGTTATTTGGCACGATATCGGGGACAACAAACATGTCTTCACGATATTTTTGCCAATGCCCTGATTCTTTCCAAAATTTTGAATTCATTAATTGAGGTGTACGCACCTCTTCATATCCATCATCTTGCAGACGTCGACGTATATATGCTTCAAGCTGATTGTAAATTGTGTAACCTTTGGGATGCCAAAAGACTGATCCTTGCGCTTCTTCTTGCAAATGAAATAAATCCATTTCGCGCCCCAATTTACGGTGGTCGCGTGCTTCTGCCTCCTCTAACATGGTGAGGTAGGCATCCAATTCTTTTTGATTGCGCCAGGCCGTGCCATAAATACGCGTTAGCATTGCGTTATTTGAATCGCCGCGCCAATATGCGCCTGCAACTTTCATTAATTTAAACGCATTGCCAACATGTTTGGTTGAAGGCATGTGAGGGCCACGACATAAATCCAGCCATTCACCTTGCTTATAAATTTTTATTTCTTCCGTATCAGGCAAATCACTGATCAGTTCGGCCTTATACATCTCACCCTTATCGGTAAAATATTTTATAGCCTCTTGCCGATCCCACACTTCACGTTCAAATAGAGCATTACGCTCGATAATTTTACGCATTTGTTTTTCAATGGCCGCAAAATCGCTATCACTAAATGGCTCATTACGGGCGAAATCATAATAAAAACCATATTCAATAGAAGGGCCAATGGTCACTTGTGTTCCGGGAAATAATGTCTGCACTGCCTCTGCCATAACATGCGCGGCATCATGTCTTATCATTTCAAGGGCATCTTCATCATCCCGTTTAATCAAACCAATTGATGCATTATCATGAATGGGGAGCGATAAATCACAAATCTCTCCATTAATTTTAATACCCACACATGCCTTTGCCAAAGATGTTGAGATATCTTTGGCGATATCCATTCCCGTAATCCCCGATTGATAGTCACGCACCGCGCCATCGGGAAGTGTAATTTTAATCATATTATTTTTTTGTGCTGTCGCTGTCATAGATTTAGTTTTAAACAACAACAAAAATCTTGTCTAGCAATGATTTATCGTTCGTTCATTGAGTTATTGAGCGTTTTGATAAAAGGCTTTAACAAATATTCCATGATGGTTTTTTCACCCGTTAAAATATCAACCGATGCCACCATACCCGGAATAATAGGGAGAACTTCATCACGACGTTTTAATGCATTTTCTTGGGTTAAAATCTGCACCTGATAAAAACTATTTCCTTCCTCATCAGTCACCGCATCGGGCGAGATTGATTTAACATTTCCGTCTAAACCACCATAGATTGCAAAATCATAAGCCGTAATTTTTACAATCGCAGCCTGATCAGGGTATAAAAATGCGATATCTTTGGGGTTAATACGCGCCTCAATCAAAAGCTGATCATCTTTTGGAACAATTTCAATAAATTCTTGACCCGGTTGAACAACACCACCCACGGTATAAACCTTTAAGTCTTTGATATAGCCATTAACGGGAGAGCGTATATCAGCACGATCTTTACGATCTACCAATCCTGCTAGCCCTTGTTTAATCGCGTTCATTTCGATTAATTTTGCCGATAATTCGGTTTGTGCTTGCGCTTTTGCAGCTGTTTTTACCTCTTTAATTCGCGAATTTGCCTCATTAATGGCCGAACGCGCCCTTGGAATGGCGGACAGAACACCATTTAATTCGGTTTGCTTTTCTTTTATCTGACGATCAAGTTGTAAAATTTCCATTTGCGGCGCGGCACCACGGGCAACAAGGGGCGCAACCATATTCTTTTCATCTTTGACCAAACCCAATTGTCCCCGTACGTCACTGGCACGAATTTGAAGCTCATTTAACTCTTGCGAGCGTTGGGATTTTTGTTGTTCCATGATTGAAGTTTGGTTATTCACTTGATCGGCATTGGCGCGATAAGCGTTCATTTCTTCTGTAACACTTTGGGGCGCGCCTTTCATAACTTCATCGGGAAATTCAGGTAAACGTCCTTCCACTTCTGCTTGTAATCGTGAAACTGTGGCGAGAAGCCCTAAATAGCGCGCTTCGTTCGATCCCAAATCTGATGAAGCTGCAATATCGGAAAGACGTACAAGAATGTCCCCTTGTTTGACCTCATCGCCTCTTTTTATAAAAAATTCTTCAACAATTCCCCCTTCTAGAGAGGAAATTTTTTGTATTTCCGAAGAAGGTACAACCGTTCCATCACCGCGTGTGACTTCGTCAAGGGGCGCAAAGCTTGCCCAAAAGAAGAAGATTGTAAAAAAGGCGATAATAAAAAATAAAACCAAATGTTTTGAAAGCGGCAAATCTTCATCCGTATCAAAAAAACGCTCTCCCTTGTGCCTGTACGCGTTCAATATGATCAGAAAGCCATTGCTTTTTATCTTGTGCCTCAATTTCTTCGGCACTCATATCTTTTTGCGCTTCCATTTTCATGGCTTTGGCAAGGGCGGGATCTTTTCCTTCTATCTTTTTTATCGGCTTTTTATCACTCATTACTCTGTCCTATACATCTGTTTTTTCAGCTTCGGTACCATACTGGCGCGCCTGTAATTTGCTAATCACTTCATCTTTAGGGCCAAAGGCAACAAGGCGCCCCCGATCTAATAATATTAATTTATCGACAAGGGAAAGCATACCGCCTTTATGCGTAATTAATATTGTTGTACGTCCTTCGGATACATTGTGAAGGCGCTTACGCAATCTATTCTCAGAAGCAGGATCCATTGATGCCGTTGGCTCATCCAATACCAATACAGGAGGATCATATAAAAGGGCACGAGCAATTGCCACGGCCTGACGTTGCCCTCCCGATAAGGCTTCGCCCCGTTCGCCCACTTGGGTATCTAGACCGGCTTGGGATTCGCGTAAAAATTCGGTTACACCAGCTAGCTCAGCCGCCCTTAATACTGCACGATCTGGCGCCATTTCATGGCCCATCGTAATATTCTCACGGACCGAGCCATAAAATAATTGCGGGCTTTGTTGAACCGCGCCAATATTACGTCGCAAATCGCCTGGATCAATTTGACGTACATCGGTACTATCAAGCTGTACGCTTCCGCTATCAGGTTGGTATAAATTAATAAGCAAACGTTCAATCGTTGTTTTACCCGACCCTACGGCACCAATAACTCCTACATGTTCTCCAGGCTCTAATGTAAAGCTTAGATTATTGAGCGCAGGTACAGATTGTTCGGGATAATGAAATAGCACATCCCTAAATTCAACTTTTCCTTGGATAGATGGCATGGAAATAAAATGCTTACCCGCTGGGCGTTCGACATCTTTTTTCATTAATTCATCAAGCTGACGAAGCGATTCTTTGGATTGATGCATCCGTGTTAACAACCCTGCAATTTGTGCCAATGGTGCCATGGCACGACCACTCAAAATCACACATGCGATTAATGCGCCCATCGAAATGGTTGCTTCTTTAATCAAAAACACACCAACAATAACCACAAAAACGCTGACGATTTGTTGAACAAATACGGCAAAGTTTAAGGCAAAGGCATTAACACGGCGCATTTTTACAGACGTACGGGAAGATTTATCGGTTAATTCTTCCCAACGGCGTTGCGTATGCCCTTCTGCAGCCTGTACCTTCACCGTTTCAAGGCCACTAATCGTTTCAAATAAAAGCGCGTTTTTGAGCGCACTTTCCATCATTGAATCTTTAATAGCTTGCTGTAATGGGCGTTGTAAAAATAATCCAACACCAATTACAATCGGAATGGCCGCAAGGGGTACAAAGGCGATTGGCCCCCCAATAAGGGCAATAATAGCGATAAAGAAAAAGACAAACGGTAAATCAATTAATGCTGCCATCGTTGCCGAGGTAAAGAAATCCCGTAATGTTTCAAACTCGCGCATATGACTCGCTAAAACCCCTGCACTTGAAGGGCGAGCGGTCATTGTCATACCTAACATTTGTTCGAATAAGCGCGCTGATACGACAATATCGGCACGACGACCTGCATGGTCTAAAAAATGCGCACGAAGATTTTTCAAAATAAAGTCAAATACATAGACAACCAAAACCCCTGTAGCCAAAACCCACAAAGTATCAATCGCATTATTAGGGACAACACGGTCATACACATTCATCACAAAAAGAGAGCTGGCAAGCGCAAAAATATTAATCATGACTGCTGCCATAATCACTTCGCTATAGATTTTTTTATTATCCCATAAAGCAGACCAAAACCAATTGCGCGCATTATCAATCTCAGCAGGGCCAGCACGGTCATCTACGCGTGCCACAGGACGCACATAGAAACAATAATTGGTATAGATTTTTTGCAAATCATGAAGGGGCATCTTGCGTCGTTCATCCCCTGTTTCAGGGAATTGGACAACAAATTGCGTTTCTGGGTGAACAAATTTTGTTTTATTATCGGCTGATTTATCTTTGGGCGCATGCACTTCCCAAACAATGCAAGCTTGCCCGCCTTCCAATACCATAATACATGGCAAATTTGGCGCGATCGCAAGCGCATCAATAGATCGCTCAACCATTGCCGCATTTAAATCTGCACGCTCCGCCGCTCGTGAAAAAAGGACAGGCGTAATTCCACTTTTTGAAATAGGCAAACCAGAGGTTAAAGACGCAACACTTGTACGCCTTCCATAATGTCCTGCAAGAAGTTGAAGACAATTTACAAGCGGGTCATGAATGGCAACGCGATCTGCCTCCAAAGGCCAAGAGTCCACTGATTTTTCATGTTCTTTGGCTGATTTATTTTCTTGATGTACAGCGCTTGGGTTTTGCGTCCCTGTTGCACGATGCGGCGGATTTTGTGGTTGATGCCCTAGCTCTCCCCGCGTATCAGCAGATTGATCTGAATAAGGTTGTTCAGGGTCGACATTATAATTTCTACCGCTTTCCTCCGCTTCATGATTAAAGTTTTGGCGATTATTTTTTGCGTCATTTGGAGGGTCTTTTGGCGGTTCGCTCGTCACAATTATTATCCAGAAATTTTTATGTTTGAAAATTATACCAAGAAATAGTTTACCATAGGTAAATATATCAGCGTAATAAAAAAAATGGAGCCTATTTTCATAGTCTCCATTTAAATATCTATATTTATTTTATAAATTAACGATCTACTACATATTGTGGTGGATCAATTAAATCTGCTTCGCGTGGGAATGCAATATTCATAGTTGGTAATAATTGTCCTTTAAGAGCAAGCAATCTGAAGACAGAAAACATTTCAAGAAATTCAGCATTAATTGTATTTGTACGCGATACAAATAATTCATTTTGAGAATCCAATACATCAATTAATGTACGACGATCTAATGAAAATTGATCTTTATAGGCACGAACAACTTCTGTATTTGCAGCCGCTTGCGATGCAAACTCGCTTGCACGCTCACCTGCTGACATCATACGTGCCCATGTTTGACGAACATCATTCTCAACCGCACGGGCGGTATCGGCACGACGTTCTTTTGATACTTGATAACGATGGGTAAATTCACGAATACGGGCGATATCACCACCACCACGATATAAATTCCAATTCGCGACAACCAATGCTGATGCGCTCGTATCACGATCTTCAACACCACCCAGATTTTCCCCTGTACGGCCATTTAATTGTAAATCAATTTGTGGGTATAATGTTGATGCTGTTCCATTCATTTCGGCATAGGCCACACGAACATCGGAATCAAAAATAGCCAAAGTTGGGCTGTTGGTAATAATAGTTTTAACTTCTTCTTCCACATTTGCAGATAATCCATTCACAGGCACAGCAGGAAGAACCAAATCACGCGGATCTGCTCCTACTTCGCGACGGAAGTTGGCTTCGGCAATGCGTAATTGTTGTAAAATTGTTGATTCTTGCGCACGGGCAGATGCCAAACGCGCTTTCACTTGCTCTAAATCCGCTTGGGTCGATCGACCCCCATCAACACCATCTTGGATTAAATCCATAATGGCCAAATGCTCGTTCACATTTTCGCGGGTAATACCCAATAATTCACGTTGACGAATAACTTCTAAGAATGCCTCAACAATTGAAAGACCAACCAATTCCGACGTTTCTTTTACACGAAAAGCAGAAGATTGAATGCGGTTTTCCTGACGCTCAACTTCATATTTTGTTTCCCATCCATCAAAAAGCATTTGAGTTAACGTTAATCCCGCTTCGTTACGAAATAACGTTTCATCATCATCATCTGTATCTAGACGGTTATTGGTAAAACGATCATCTGTATATTCAAAACCAAAATCACCCGAGAAATCAATAGAAGGTAAATATAATGCTTTGGCTTGTGCCAATTCTTCATCCGTAGCACGGCGTGTTCCCGCAACAACACCATATTCTGGGTTTGTCATGACACCTATGGAGATTGCCTCACTCAAGCTAAGCTGGGCAGGCTGTGTTTGCATAATAGGCGCTTGTACCTGTACCGGTGCGGCAGTATCCATCATAATTGGGTTCGCCATCTGATCTTGCGCCTGTGTTGTAGCACCAAAAGAAAGCATGGTTGCCGTCATAAGAGCCACCATTAAAGGTGTCTTAATAAAGAATTTTTGTGTCATAATATGACCCTCGTTCATTTTATAATATATAATTTGGTTTAATACTGACCACTTTACGTCAATAATTATAGCTAGTTATGTCGTTTTTTTAAGATTATTGCAAGTTTTTATTTTAAAATTTACTGTTTATGAAAAAAGCACCTTATTAAAGGTGCTTTTTTTAAAAATTCTATTGACCCGGTCCTCGGGGACCAGCTGGACCAGAAGGCCCACCAGGACCTGCGCCCGCCCCTGCACCTGCACGAATTGGTGTAGAAGGTGCAGTAGTAGGAGCGCTCGGTGCAGAAGGAGCACTTGGCTCAGCAGATGTAGCGGGATCTGCACTTGCGCCTGCTCCACCATTACGACCTGCACCAGGTGGATTATTTCCACCATTACCTGAACCTGACCCGCCAGGACCTGTTGGCGTTTCTCTGTCACTACCGCAATCACTACATCCACCGCTTGGATCAGTTTTAGGCTCAACTGGTCTATCTGGTTCATTTCGATCATCTTTGTCTTCGGTTTGATCCCGACGACATTGACTTAATTCACCATGATTTGCTTCGTAAGACACCAAATAGAAATTCTTTCCGCTCAAACCACTTACTGCTTGTTCAACAGCAGCTTGCGCCCGATTAATTTCATTAGCGGAAGGCAAGGGTTGATTATTATCACAAATAGGAAAAATCACGGCATCACATCGAAAGTCAGAACCGTCTGGACCTTTAGAATTATCGTTTTGTACAACAATATAATCTTGTCCACCAACTCTTGCTTCAAAAGCAGTCGCATAGCCAGATTGTGCGACAGGGCGTATGCGGATAGACTGTCCTGCAGCACTCACATTTGTATTACTTTTAACATAATCTTTGATCAAAACCGTGTTTCTTTGAGCCGCTAAGGTTCCACCTTCAACTTTATCACCCACATAACGTCCAACATTTGAATCTTTCACGTATGTAGGGAAATTACCAACTTCAGGGATTCTAAAAGTGGCGGTAGATGTTCTAGATGCAGATGCACTTGGTCCAGAACCAGTAGCGCAGCCTGCTACTGCTACACCTGCCGCAGCTAAAGCTGATGCTAAAAAACCTCGTCTTGTATCTAATGTAGTAACCATTTTATTTTCCTTCGTTTTATAAATGATAAAGCGGACTATATTCTAGTCCGCCTTATAAGTCAATCATTATGTAAAAATATTTTTCTAACTTATAGAATTATATTTCCGTTATTCATCAGGTCATTCACAGATACATTATCATTTTCTAATGTAACAATAGCGGTAGCATCACTAAATTTTCCATTACCTCTATTGTTCGCATGTAATGTGGTATCACCGCCCGACCTTACGGCAAACAAGAAATCATTGATATCTTCACCAGCATCATAACCGGTAAGTACGTTAGATAATTCTAATTTATCTTCAGAAGTATTAAAATCTTTGATTGTATCAAGCCCTTCATTAATTGCCAAAAACCAGAATGTGTCTGCACCTGAGTTACCGGTTAGAGTATCATTTCCTTTTTGACCGATAATATCATCATTTCCTGCACCACCAAGAATTGTATCATTACCATCACCGCCATAAAGAATATCATTTCCTGATCCTCCATCAATAGTGTCTGTTCCGCGACCACCATAAATGTAATCATCGCCGCCTTGACCATATAGTTTATCGTTACCGACATAGGTATCATCAACGCCGCCATCTCCATAGATATCGTCATTATCATTTCCACCATAAATAGTGTCATTTCCTTGACGTCCGGATATTAGATCATTGCCATCATTACCATATAAGGTGTCATTGCCCTGACCTCCATCAACAGTGTCCCAGCCATCGCCACCAGAAATAGTGTCATTACCTTTTTCACCATATAACCAGTCACCGCCAGCATTCCCATTAATAACATCATCAGCAGATGAGCCATAAATAGTATCTTTACCATTAGATCCTTCTAAATCAGATCCAACAATATTGAATTGGAATGTCGTCACATCGGTTAATCCTGAGCTGTCAGTAATAACAACTTGGAAATTTTGCGATGTTGTTGGTGTATTATCAGGATTGGTTACTGTAAATGTATAATCACCATTTGCCTTCACTGCAATCTCACCATAAGCAACGGCTACAACTGTCGTTCCTGTTTGGCTTACATTATTAGTTTTACCATTAACAATAATTGATTTAACACGACCACCCGTATTGGAGAATGTATCATTATCAATTAGATTAGATGAAAATTCTGGCTGATACGGAAGAACCAAAGTACAAAAATCATTTTTACCTTCAGGTGCTTCTAACGGCTCTGGGCTTAATGATACTTTCAATGTCAGTTCTGCGCTGTCTTTGTCACGGTCTTTATCGACGATGCTATAACCAAACACATCATTCACTGTGCCATTACCAAATTTGTCTGTCGGGGCATAAGAATATGACCCTGTAGAAGAGATGGTTAATACACCATGATCGCCTGTGATTTTGGTCGTACCTGTTGAAGCAACGTTAACATCTCTACCTTCGAATGAAACGCTTACCACGCGGCCCGCACCATCTTCACCATAATTATCATTACTGGTTACATTGCCTGTGATGTTTCCATCCGTATCTCCTGATTTACTATCATTCGATGCAACAGGGCCATCATCAAGAACACGAACATCCAAGCTGGTGCTCACGCTATCACCATCTTCATCTGTGGCTTTTACACCAAAGGTCAAGGTCAACGCATCATTTGGATTATTGGTATTAGGGTGGTCCAATGCTTCGAACTGCGTATAGGTATAATCACCACTATCTTTGATTGCCAAAGTAAACACAACAACACCATCACTGCGCGTTCCTGTATAGCCGTTCCCATTGCTGGTTACATTCACAGCTTTATCACAAGAGGTCAACGCACCACCTGTATTGGAGAATTCACCATTAGGATCAATCTTACCAGGGCCGTCCCCTTTAAAGTCTGCTGTAATCGTACCCGTATCGGTCAGGTTTCCGTTGTCAAGATTGCTCTCATCAACTGTTTCTGTATCAGGCTTCACAATCGTTGGGACATCATTGGGCTCTGGGCTTAATGATACTTTCAATGTCAGTTCTGCGCTGTCTTTGTCACCGTCTTTATCGACGATGCTATAACCAAACACATCATTCACTGTGCCATTACCAAATTTGTCTGTCGGGGCATAAGAATATGACCCTGTAGAAGAGATGGTTAATACACCATGATCGCCTGTGATTTTGGTCGTACCTGTTGAAGCAACGTTAACATCTCTACCTTCGAATGAAACGCTTACCACGCGGCCCGCACCATCTTCACCATAATTATCATTACTGGTTACATTGCCTGTGATGTTTCCATCCGTATCTCCTGATTTACTATCATTCGATGCAACAGGGCCATCATCAAGAACACGAACATCCAAGCTGGTGCTCACGCTATCACCATCTTCATCTGTGGCTTTTACACCAAAGGTCAAGGTCAACGCATCATTTGGATTATTGGTATTAGGGTGGTCCAATGCTTCGAACTGCGTATAGGTATAATCACCACTATCTTTGATTGCCAAAGTAAACACAACAACACCATCACTGCGCGTTCCTGTATAGCCGTTCCCATTGCTGGTTACATTCACAGCTTTATCACAAGAGGTCAACGCACCACCTGTATTGGAGAATTCACCATTAGGATCAATCTTACCAGGGCCGTCCCCTTTAAAGTCTGCTGTAATCGTACCCGTATCGGTCAGGTTTCCGTTGTCAAGATTGCTCTCATCAACTGTTTCTGTATCAGGCTTCACAATCGTTGGGACATCATTGGGCTCTGGGCTTAATGATACTTTCAATGTCAGTTCTGCGCTGTCTTTGTCACCGTCTTTATCGACGATGCTATAACCAAACACATCATTCACTGTGCCATTACCAAATTTGTCTGTCGGGGCATAAGAATATGACCCTGTAGAAGAGATGGTTAATACACCATGATCGCCTGTGATTTTGGTCGTACCTGTTGAAGCAACGTTAACATCTCTACCTTCGAATGAAACGCTTACCACGCGGCCCGCACCATCTTCACCATAATTATCATTACTGGTTACATTGCCTGTGATGTTTCCATCCGTATCTCCTGATTTACTATCATTCGATGCAACAGGGCCATCATCAAGAACACGAACATCCAAGCTGGTGCTCACGCTATCACCATCTTCATCTGTGGCTTTTACACCAAAGGTCAAGGTCAACGCATCATTTGGATTATTGGTATTAGGGTGGTCCAATGCTTCGAACTGCGTATAAGTATAATCACCACTATCTTTGATTGCCAAAGTAAACACAACAACACCATCACTGCGCGTTCCTGTATAGCCGCTCCCATTACTGGTTACGTTTACAGCTTTATCACAAGAGGTCAACGCACCACCTGTATTGGAAAATTCACCATTAGGATCAATCTTACCAGGGCCGTCCCCTTTAAAGTCTGCTATAATCGTACCCGTATCGGTCAGGTTTCCGTTGTCAAGATTGCTCTCATCAACTGTTTCTGTATCAGGCTTCACAATCGTTGGGACATCATTGGGCTCAGAAGTTAGGTTAACATCAATATTTAACTTCGCTGTTACAGTATCAAGATCACCGTCTTTTAATGTATAAGTAAAGCTGTCATGAACAGTTCCATTACCAAATTGGTCTTTCGGGTTGTAAGTATATGATCCATCAGCCGCAATTTTTAAAGTTCCATAAGTTCCTGTAATAGTTGCTGTTCCAGTTGAGGGAACATCGACTGATTTACCACCAAATGTGATTTTTGAAACACATCCTGCGCCATCATAACCATAATCATCATTATCTGTAACGTTACCAGAAATGGTTTCACCATTTGTCGTATCATTATCATTACGTGCAATTGGGCCATCATCATGAAGATCAACAATAATCATTGCATCTGCGGTATCACCGTCTTTATCCGTAATTTCAACACCGAATTTCATCCAAATCACGTCATCTGCATCATTTGCATCTGGATGATCAATCGCTTGGAATTGAGTGTAGGTATATTGACCAGATGTTGAATTAATAACCAAAGTGAACACATCTGTACCAGAAGCAGTTTTACCAACATAAGTGTTATTAGTATTCGTAACTATAACATCTTCACCACCAGATTTAAGTTGTTGGTTATTACCACCCACTTGATACTTTGTTTCAAATGTTCCGTTTGTACCAATTGAACCTGCGCCATCTTCACCAAAATCAAAGTTTAACTTATGGCTATAACTTAGCTGACCATTCGTACCTGCATCAGATTCATCAATAGGTCTTGCTTTGCTTGAAATCTCTGGTCCATCATCAAGAACACGAACATCCAAGCTGGTGCTCACGCTATCGCCATCTTCATCTGTGGCTTTTACACCAAAGGTCAAGGTTAACGCATCATTTGGATTATTCGTATTGGGGTGATCCAACGCTTCAAACTGTGTATAGGTATAATCACCACTATCTTTGATTGCCAAAGTAAACACAACAACACCATCACTGCGCGTTCCTGTATAGCCGCTCCCATTACTGGTTACATTTACAGCCTTATCACAAGAGGTCAACGCACCACCCGTATTGGAGAATTCACCATTAGGATCAATCTTACCAGGGCCGTCCCCTTTAAAGTCGGCTGTAATCGTACCCGTATCGGTCAGGTTTCCGTTGTCAAGATTACTCTCATCAACTGTCTCTGATCCAGGCTTTGTGATTGTCGGAACATCATTAGGTATTGATACAGGTGTGGCCTTTACACATAAATCCGCGCTTGAGATATCACCATCGGCATCTTTGATTGTATAGGTAAAGTTATCTTTACCACCATCAATAGTTGTCACCATCGTATCTTTGAAAGAAGTATCATAATAGCTTTGGCTATTAATATCCCACTGGGTTAAGTAACCATTTGCATAATCTGTTTCCAATTCATTCACAGGGTGCAACCAGATACCCACTTCCTCACCAAATTCAGCGCCTGTCCAATCGGCAGCATTGCCATAGGTTGGGTTATGATTTTGTAAAATTGAAGCATCAACAGTAAAGCTGAATATTTTATTGCCATTTGAATCCGTTGTAGATGTGATTGAGCCAAACGCATTACTATTTAATAATGAGCTTAAAATCTGATCAGGTGCTTGCGTTCCTGCCTGACCTGATCCGTCTTTCCAACTTGTTTGAATGTTTTGACCATTATAATTGTAAGCGGTAACAACGGGTGTACCTGCGTTGCTTGCATCAAAATAAAATAATGCCATTTCACCGCCATGGCCTTTTGGATTGGGGCCATCATTTAATGCCAAGGTAAATCCATCAGCCGACGGCTCTATTGTTACACTAAAGGTAAGTTCTTTTGTAGCATCGTTATATTGCGTATTCACATTTTTGATGTCACCCGCAGCAGCACTGCCCGGAGGATTATCAATATTATAATTGTAAATTGTTTGATCGCCCGCTTGATTATTCGCAGTATAGGTATAATCACCATTCGTATTGATAACAAGCGTACCATAATTACCTTCAATCGTTGTATTGCCTGTTTCATTTAACTTAACAGTTTGACCATCGAATGTAACATCAAGAACACAACCCGCTCCATCATAACCATAATCATCATTATCGGTAACGTTGCCTTGGATTTTGTCAGTATCGCTAGACTTTATATCATCACGTGCCGTTGGGGCATCATCATGTAAATCAACAATGATAAAGGCATCATCTTGGTCGCCATCTTTATCCGTAATATCAACACCAAATTTCAACCAAATCACATCATCTGCATCATTTGCATCTGGATGATCAATCGCTTGGAATTGTGTATAAGTATATTCGCCCGATATTGGGTTGATAACCAAAGTAAACACAGTTGCACCAGAGGCAGTTTTACCCACATAGCTAGTATTCGTATTAGTAACTGTAACATCTTCACCACCAGATTTAAGCTGTTGGTTATTGCCACCCACTTGATATTTGGTTTGGAATGTTCCGTTTGTACCAATTGAACCTGCGCCATCTTCACCAAAGTCAAAATTTAATTTATGGCTATAGCTTAATTCGCCATTTGCATCTGCATCTGATTCATCAATGGGGCGTGCCTTGTTAGAAATAGTCGGACCATCATCATAAACATCAATTGATAATGTCGTAGAGGCCGTATCACCATCTTTATCATTTGCAGATACACCAAAGTTTAGCGTTACAAAATCATTTGGATTTGTTGTGTCAGGATGATCAATAACATCAAACTGGGTAAAGTTATAGTTACCATTATCTTGAATTTCTAAAGTAAAGATAACAACACCATCGGCACGTGTACCGATATATGAATTGCCATCAACGGTAACGTTTACATCTTTACCACATGATGTTAAATCACCGCTTGATGCGCTAAATGTACCATTAGGATCAATTGTACCTGGGCCATCGCCAAAGAAATCTGCTTCGATTGTACCATCTAAAGTTAAAGGGCCATCATCAAGATTGGTTTCATCTACCCCTTCTGTATCAGGTTTGATAATAACTGGTAAATCATTTAATGGATTAACTGCAAAACCAATTTCGGCCGTATCTTGGTCGCCATCAAAATCTTCAAGAACATAAGTAAATATATCTGTTCCTTCTGGATTATTTTCGTTAGCGGTATAGCTATAGCTACCATTTGATGAAATTTTAAGAACTCCATATTGACCAGTAATTGTTACATTTGTTCCATTTGTAGGAACAGTTGTTGTATTGCCGTTAAAACGTATTTCGACAACATTGTTTGATGTATCTTCACTTAATTCATCATTGTTTGTGACATTACCAGAAACAGTTTGGCTTTCATCAAGTGAGCGTACGCCATCATTTACCGCAACTGGGCCATCATCCAAAACTTTCACTGTTAAAGTAGTTGATACTGAATCCCCATCTTTGTCAGATGCAATAACGCCAAAATTAAGATTTATCGCATCATTTGGATTGGATGCATCGGGATGATCCAAAACACCAGATTGGGTATAGGTATAATTACCATTATTCAAAATCTCTAGCGTAAAGATTGTTTCACCATTCGCCGTACCGACATAGCTATTACCAATTTGGGCAACAACGACAGCAACGCCGCCACTTGTTAATGGGGTTGAAGCATTGAAACTATTGTTAGGTTGAATTGTACCAGGGCCATCACCAAAGAAATTGGCTTGGATAGTACCCGTATCGGTAAGATCACCATTATCAAGATTGGTTTCGTCAACAGTTTCAGCTGCTGGTTTAATGATTTGTGGTAAATCATTTAATGGATTGACTGCAAATCCAATTTCGGCCGTATCTTGGTCACCATCAAAATCTTCAAGAACATAAGTAAATATATCTGTTCCTTCTGGATTATCATCTTTGGCAGTATAGCTGTAGGTTCCATCAAATGAAATTGTAAGAGTACCGTAATTACCATTAATCACAACAGGTGCATCACCAATTGCAATGGCCGTTGATGTACCATTAAAGATAACTTCAACAACATTATTAGGTTTATCTTCGCTTAGCTCATCGTTATTTGTGACATTACCGTTAACAGTAGCGCTCTCATCTAATGTGGTTGTACCATCATCATAGGCAACAGGGGCATCATCATAAATAAGAATATTAATATTACCAGCCGTACCATCACCATCGGCATCCATTGCCATGATACCAAAATCAAGCGTGATCGCATCATTTGGATCTGTCGCATCTGCATGATCTATATGGGAGAATAACTGGAATGTATATGTTCCTTCATTGTTAACTTGTAATGTAAAGATAAGTTCATCACCCGCTATACCTGTATAAATATTTCCATCAAGTGTCACCAGAACAGGAACATCATTTGATGTGAATGTTCCATCTTTTAATGACCCACCAGCGGTAAATTCATTTTTAGCGACAACTTGGCCTGCGCCATCTAAACCAAAATCAACATCTAAATCACCATCAAAAATCATTGGGCCAGGTGTAAGATTTGTTTCATCTACAGCCAAAGATTTTGAAACAGCAACAGGTTGACCATCTGGGGTCACTGTAATTTCAAGTTTTGCCGTATCAGAATCACCATCAAAATCTGTTAAAGTGTATGTAAATACATCCTTACCATCAGGGTCATTATTATCTGTTGTATATGTATATGATCCATCACTGTTGATTGTTAAAACACCAAAGTCAGCATCAACAACAGTTTGACCATTCGCAGGAATAGCATAATCTACGCCGCCAAAGTTTACATTTGTTACTGTATTTTCAGCATCTTGGCTTAAAGTATCATTTGGCAATACATTGCCTGTAATGGCTTGGCCTTCTTCCGCGCCATTAATATCATCATTGGCAATTGGACCATCATCGGCAACTGTAATTGTAATTGTACCTGTATCAGAATCACCATCAAAAGATTGGATTTGAACACCAAAATCAATCGTTAATGTATCATTCGCATCTGTTGAATCTGGATGATCCAATGCAAAGAATTGAGTATATTCATATTCAGCCGTATTTGCATTAACGACCAATGTGAAAATTGTTTGACCATTTGCCGTTCCTGTATAGGTATTGCCCGTTTGTGAAATTGTCACAGGATTACCATTTGAAAATAATGGTGTTGAAGAGGATGTATTTCCATCAGCAGAGATATTTGAAACATCTGCGCCAAATGTAGTATTTAAAACATCATTATATACCAAAGCGCCATCATCAAGATTTGTTTCATCAACATTACCAGATGAATCACCAATTGTAGGAACATCATCTTTTACGAAGATACGAACAATATTTTGCGCTGTATCACCATCATTATCGGTAATTTGAACAGGAAAATCTAAATTAATAATGTCATTCGCGTTATTTGCATCTGCATGATCCAATGTTCCTTGTAGTTCAAAACTGTAGGATCCATCATTATTGATTGTCATAGTGAAAATAGTTTCGGCACCTGCAATACCAGTATATGTACCCGTAGTTGCGTCAAATGTTACGACAACAGGAACGCCACCAGATGTTAATGTACCACCCAATTGTGACCCACCAGATGTAAAGCCATCCGTTGCTGAAAAAGATTGGACACCATCAAAACCACCATCAAAAGCAACATTACCATTGACGGTAACATTCCCATCTGTCTCATCGACAACGTTTTGTGCGCTATTGATAGAAGGACCATCATCATTTACCGTTATTGAAATTGTTGAATTGGCAGTATCGCCATCGTTATCTTGTACGATGACACCAAAATCCAAAACCAAAGAATCATTAGGGTCTGTCGCATCGGGATGATCCAACGCACCAATAAGATTGAAGGTATAATCACCAGTCGCAGGATCAATTACCAGCGTGAAAATATCACTTGTTGCTGTCGCACCCGTATAAGTGTTTGTTGCCGCATCAAACGTAACCGTCACAGGTTGACCATTTGAAGTAAGCGTTGTCAAAGATGTATTGATTGCGTTCGTACCAGAAACTTGGCCTGCACCATCATATCCAAAATCAACATTGACTGATCCATTCACAGATGAACTACCATTTGTTTCATCAATAACATTTGATCCACTTTCAATAACAGGGCCATCATCTTTTACATTAACTGTAAATGAACCTGTTGCGGTATCCCCATCAAAATCAGTAATAAAGGCACCAAATTCGATTGCAATATTATCATCAGGGTTATTGCCATCTGCATGATCCAACGGACCACAAAGAACAAATTCATATTCCCCTGTTGCAGAATTCATTTCAACAGTGAAAATAGTATCTGTCGCTGTTGCACCTGTGTAGGTTGCAGTTGCCGCATCATAAGATACGGTTATCGCCGCACCATTTGATGTTAAAGGAATAGACGAATTTACAACGCCTGTTCCACCATAAGTGGCACCAACATCTTGACCAGCATCGGCAAAGAATTGACCATTTGCAGATGTTTTACCAGCGGCATTTGTATTTGATTCATCTACCGTTTGATCCGTTTGTGACAAGATCAATGGGGCATCATCCAAAACATTAATTTGAACAGTTGTGTTTGTCGTATCACCATCAGTATCAGAAACAACAACACCAAAATTTAAACAAACCTCTTCATTATCACTTGTTGTAATACCATGATCAAATGGAGCAACCTGCTCATAAGTGTATTGACCATTATTATCAATATCAAATGTAAAGACAGGATTACCATTGGCCGTACCCACATAACCTTTTGGAGTGGCCGTCACATCAACTGTAACACCGCCCGACGTTAATTCAGTTCCCGCAAAATCACATGTGAATGTAAATGATCCATTAGGGGTAATGCCGCCATTACCGTCCCCACCAAAATCAACATTAATATTACCAGTGCCAGTAATTGCACCATTGGATAAATTTGTTTCATCCAGCGTCAATATATCTGGATTCATAGAAGGAACAGGATTACCAATTTCAAGGAAAACTTCCCCTTGTACTTCAGGTGCACTGTAACGAAGGCTTGTTGGCCCTAATGGTCCAATTGCATTGGGCGCATTAAAGGTAATATCAACCGCTTCACTGTTAAAACGGTTCCCCCCTGCAGTTACTGCGCCCGTGTCACCAGCAGCAGGTTCAATATCCTGCAACGCTTGTGCAATGGCATCTAAGTTTTCACCCGCTGCAGGTTCAATATTGGCAACTTGTGAAGCATCAATTTCTGGCTCGGCTTGTTCGCGAATGGCTACAACTTCTTCTGATTCAGTTTCTTCTTCGGCAACAACTTCTTCATCTTCGCCTTCGGACAAATCATCAATATCGGTAACTTCGGTTAACAGTTCTTGATCTTCAGTAACGGTACTTGCAACAGTTAATTCTTCAGGCAACTGCCCTGCAACGACGTCGCTGTAGTTATTAATCACCACTTGTGAGCCATCGGCGAAAGTCAAAATCATTTGACCATCTTTTGTTTCGACAAGCGCGGCATTGTTTGGATCAAAATCACAAACATAATTAACGCCTTCTTCAACATTTAATTCTTGAATAGTGCCAGCATCTGGTTTTGAAATTGTTTGTATAGAAGAATCACCCGCAGCATTTTCAACATTATTTAATGCAATTGGATTTAACGGAGCACTCGTTAAAATTGTTGCATCAACCAATGTACCATCACTTAAATAAAGCAAATTGCCATCTTCGGTAAAATTTTCAAAATTTGTAATATTAACCTGACCGCCATCTTCAAAAGAGATGACAAGCTCCCCTTGTGGGCCAATCGCCAGACCTTCAATCTCACCAACGTCATAGTTTAAACGGGCTGATGAATCATTTGGAATTTCATGATTTAAAACTGAATCGTTTTCTGGTTGTGTCAAAATTACTGTATTACTGGTCATTGGATGTGCTCCTTATATAAGTCCAATTATGTGTTCTTTCCCAACAATGTTTGGAAAGAAGGTTTTACGCGTTTCAAAAGGGGCATATGCCTTTAATATCGGAAACGCTATATAGTTAACAAATAATTAATATTATGTCAACTATTATGTTAAACTATTTTTCTATAATTTCTACAGATAACAGAATAAACGCTCCCTTGCAATTACAATGGTAAGCATACAAAAATCTTCTTACTAAAAAGTTAAACTATATCAAAAACTTACCTTTATTATGGTAATTATATTGGCAAATCTTTATGGTATAATACAAATTAGTGCAACTAACATATTACCACCTTGGATTTAAAGCCGTTTAAAATACAAAAAAGCCCTAATTATATAAAATTAGGGCTTAACTTAAATTAATATAAAACTTTTTAAAATGTGAGGTTTTTTGCTATTCTAACTTGCTTAATATCTTTAATTTTTGCCATGATATTATCTGACACGGCATTATCAAGCGAGATAAGACATATGGCTGAATCCCCTTTGGGTGTTCTTCCGAGGTGGAAATTGGCAATATTTTGACCCGCTTCTCCCAAAATTGTACCCACTTGCCCAATTAATCCGGGTTGGTCATCATTACGGATAAACAGCATATGTTCGCTTAATTCGGCCTCAATACGAACCCCTTCAATATCAACGATACGGGGTTCTTTTCCTGTAAATAAAGTTCCCGAAACGGTGCGGGTGCGGGCTTCGGTTTCAACCTTTACGGTTATAACGCTACGCCAGCTTTCAGATGCACCTTTTTTGGTTTCTGCAAATGTTATACCGCGTGCATCGGCAATACTAATCGCATTCACCATATTGACTGTATCCAACTGAGTTTTTAATAAGGTGGCCATTAACATACTGGTTAGTGGTTTGGTATTAATCTCTGCAACATTACCTTCATATTCAATGGATACTGATTTAATTGCAGTATCGGTGATTTGACCTGCAAAGCTACCCAATTGTTCAGACAATTTCATATATGGTTTTAATCGTGGTGCATCTTCGGCAGAAATTGATGGCATATTAAGCGCATTGGTAATCGCGCCATTCACCAAAAAGTCAGCCATCTGCTCAGCCACTTGTATAGCAACATTGACTTGCGCTTCGGTGGTTGCTGCGCCCAAATGGGGGGTACAAACAACATTATCATGACCAAAAAATGCATTTTCTTTTGCAGGTTCAACTTCAAACACATCCAAGGCTGCGCCTGCGACTTTACCGCTATTTAATGCCTCTAATAAATCGGCTTCGACAATGATGCCACCCCGCGCGCAATTAATAATGCGAACGCCATCTTTCATGGTTTTGATCGTGTCTTTATTAATAAGGCCTGCTGTCTTTTCATTTTTGGGCACATGGATAGTTATAAAATCGGCACGTTTTAAAAGATCTTCCAATTCAACTTTCTCAACACCCAATTTAACAGCACGTTCCTCGTTTAAAAATGGATCAAACGCAATGACATCCATTTTTAAACCTACGGCTCGATCTGCAACGATACCGCCAATATTACCGCATCCAATAACCCCCAGCGTTTTATTATAAAGCTCGGTACCCATAAATTTTTTCTTTTCCCATTTTCCTTGATGGGTAGAATGGTTGGCTTGGGGGATTTGGCGTGCAAGGGCAAACATCATGGCAATGGCATGCTCGGCAGTTGTGATTGAATTACCAAAGGGGGTATTCATCACAATGACGCCGCTGTTGGTGGCGGCCTTTACATCAATATTATCGACCCCGATACCGGCGCGGCCTATTACTTTAAGTTTTTTGGCAGCTTCTAGTATTTCGGGGGTGACAGTGGTGGATGATCGCATTGCCAGACCATGATAATTGGGAATTTCCGCAATTAACTCTTCTGGCGTCATGCCCGTTTTTTCAACGACATCACATCCTTTTTTGGTAAAAATTTCCGCGGCTAGCGGGTGCATCTTATCTGAGATAAGAACTTTAGGCTTGCTCATATTTTCTCTCCTAGTTTTGTCTTGTTTAGGCAAACAGGCTTTACTCATACCATGTCTTGGAATGGTTTCAAGGAACTTATGAGATCTACAAACTGTTTTTTACGAATATTAAAAAAATCAGGAGAAAATCATAATGTCATCATCAAAATCACATGAAGAAATTTGGGATGAATGGAAAGATTTGGTCAATATGCAACCAAAGGAATTGGAAGAATGGCTTGATACTGATGACAGCAAATCTGTCGGTGATCGTGAAGATAGCGAATCTACTGGTCATAAATCGGGTCGAAAAATTGTAAAAATTAAAAATAAGAATAAAGATGATTTAACAAATGATGATTATGACCACATGACAGAAGTGGTCGGTTATATTAAACGTCACTGTTCCCAAGGCGGACCAAAAGATGATATAAAAGAAAGCACATGGCGCTACTCCCTCATGAATTGGGGACATGATCCGATAAAGGATGATGGCTGCGCCAACAGATAAAAGGGTATCGTATGAATGATAAAGATCAAGGGTTCGTTGGCGGTTTTAGCCTGGCGTGGGAAACCGTAAATAATTGGGTTGAAAGTTTTTATAAACTGCTTCCCAATATGGCGGCAGGACTTTTTATTTTTACCCTTTTTATTATTCTTGCCTTTTTATGTCGTTTGGTAATGCGCTCTTATTTTGCAAGGCGGGAGCGGATTGATCTTGGTAAAATACTTTCCACCTTGGGGTTTTGGTTCTTTACCTTATTAGGTCTAGGGATTGCCCTTACTATTATTATGCCTTCATTAGAACCTGGTAATCTGGTTGCCTCCCTTGGGGTGGGGTCTATCGCCCTTGGTTTTGTTTTTAAAGAAATTTTTCAAAACTGGTTTGCAGGATTGCTTATATTATTACGCCTGCCTTTTCGTCGGGGCGATCAAATTACCGTAGGCGATGCCGAAGGAACAGTTGTCCGTATTGATCCCCGTGCCACCATTTTACGTACCTATGATAATCGTGATATTGTTGTGCCAAACAACACCATTTATCAAACCAATGTTATTGTCCATACCTCCCAAGAAACCCTCCGTGTTGAATTGGATTTAACCGTAGGGTATAATTATGATATTCGCGTCATCACAAAGATCATCCAAAATTCTTTACAGCAGGTGGAGGAAATTTTGAAAGACCCCGCCCCGCAAGTTCTATGTTGGGATTTAGGATCAACCTCCTTAGGGATAAAGGCCAGATGGTGGGTTAAGTCTGGACGTTCCAACGTTAACATCTCCCGCGCCCGCGCCGTGCAGGCCATAAAGGAGGCGTTCGATGCCAATGATATTGACCCCACTGACCCCCAATTAATTTATTATCACGAGGCGCATGATGGTGATGAAATTATGGATGATCGTGATGAACCTGTAAAATCAGAACATAATGTAAAACAAGGCCCCCCACCACCCGAATTTGAAACCGCCGCAATCGGACCCTGAGGCAGAGCAGATTAAAATGGATGATAAAAAAGATACATTGTTGACCGACGATAAAATTTTAAAGTAATTTAAATGCCATCTTTACAAACATTGCCTTGGAAGTTAGAGCGTGATGCACCCCCCTTTGAAGGAAATGATATAAAATTTCCCGAAAGCTTGGTTCGTCATATTATTAAAACTCATACGAAAAAGAATGATAAAATTTTTGACCCCTTTGCAGGGATGGGAACAACATTATTTGTTGCCGAAGAAATGGGGCGCAATTATTTTGGTATAGAAGCCGAAGAACAAAAACATCAATGGGTTGCAGGGCAACTTGAACATTGGATGCACCATATCAATGATGATGCCGCGCGAATGGATAAATATAATCTACCCAAAATGGATTTAATATTAACATCCCCGCCATATATGCCCAATCATCATAAATATAATCCGCTTTATGGTGGTGATCCTAAATATGCGGGATATGATAAATATTTAAGACGTATGGCTTTTATTTTTAAAAAATGTACACCATTGATGAAGAAAAACACACCGCTTATTTTACAATTAGACAATATTAAATCGAACAAAAACTTCACCCCTCTAATTTCAGATATTGCATCTTCATTATCAAAAGATTTTATTCTAATAGATCAAGTCACTATTCTTTGGAAAAATCCAAAACCAGATTATCCATTCACACAATATTTAGTATTTAAGAAACGTTGAGTTTTTATTATCAAATTTGAAACAAGATTATATTATTTTAATAATCTATAAATTTGTTTTGTTAATATCGTAAATACAATCAATAAGGGAGAAATTAATTTTTCCTACTTTTGTTGCACTAAAAGTAATCATTTTATCGCGTACATTCTTTGGCATCAATGCGTACTTGTTCTGTGCCACCATTTCTGCCTGGGAAATTATCAAACATTGCGGCAATTAAACATCCACTAACAGGGGCAAAGCTTGGGGTATTGCCACGGCTCATCACTGTACCTTCAAAAACAGGATTATTATTGTTTTTAAGTTCAAAAATATTAAGGGTAAGTTGGCGGGCATATTCGGTGCGGGCATCAATATCCGATCCGATAATACCGCCATTGCCAAATACCGTTCCAACCCCAACATTTACACCCGTTCCACGACTGCCATGGCTCACGCCGACACTGCCGTAAATAGGATCACTTTGTATTATCGTGCGCCCCCCGTCACTGCCGTAGTTAAAACGGACACCATAATTGGCTTGGCTTTTGCCTTCGACCAATTGAAACCCTTGCAGCGCCATTTCATTGGCAATCAAATCGCCATAACGTTTATATTCAAGACTTTTATATTGATCTTCAGTAGGCAGGAAGACAAATGTTTTTTCCCGATCCATCCCTAAAGGCGCATGAAAACGTGTCACATCGGAGCGAACGTAATTTGCACACCCTGTAATGGATAAGGGAAAATAATATAAAGATACTTAGATATAAATTTTTCATCATTTAAGCTGCCCGTTGCATCTCATTCGATTTACAGGTTTGATACGCCCATTCAATCCACGGCATTAAGGTTTTTATATCGCTTGCCTCCACCGTTGCACCGCCCCAAATACGCAGGCCAGCAGGCGCAGCGCGGTAGCCGTTAATATCATAAGCAACCTGTTCTTCTTCCAATAATTTCACCATTGATTTAACAAAGGCAGCGCGCTCATCATCCGATTTATTGTTGAAATCTTCATCAATAATTTTTAAACAAATTGATGTGGTTGAACGTGTGTTTTCTTCATGTGCTAAAAAATCAATCCATGGGGTTTTTTGAACAAATTCATTTACAGCTTCAAAATTTTGTTGGCATCGTGAAACTGTTTCTTTTAGACCTCCAATTTCCTCTACCCATTTAAGGGCATCAAGACAATCTTCTGCGGCCAACATAGATGGGGTATTTAATGTTTCGCCTTTAAATGCGCCTTCGATTAAGTCATTACCCTTTGTAATGCGAAAAATTTTAGGCAAGGGACGATTGGGCGTAAATTTTTGAAGACGTTCCACCGCACGGGGGGAAAGGACAAGCATTCCATGTGCGGCCTCCGACCCTAATACTTTTTGCCAGCTCCATGTTACAACATCCAGTTTTTCCCACGGTAAATCATAGGCAAAAACAGCAGATGTTGCATCACAAATTGTTAAACCCTGTCGATTATCTTTGATCCAATTGGCATTGGGAACACGTACGCCTGATGTTGTCCCATTCCATGTGAACACAACATCACGATCCGTATCTACATCATCCATATTGGGAAGATGGCCATAGTCGGCCTTGATATAATTAACATCATCTAATTTTAGTTGGTCTTTGGCATCTTTACACCAATCCAGTCCAAAACTTTCCCAGCCTACCATATCGACACCTCTTGCCCCCAACAAATTCCACATTGCCAGTTCAACCGCGCCTGTATCGGATGCGGGAACAATGGCACAACGATATCCTTCGGGCAAATCCAGTAATTCAACATGACGGTCAATGACTTCTTTTAACTTTTTCTTTCCACCGCCCGCACGATGGGATCGCCCCAGCCATGCATCGTCCAAATTTTCTAATTTCCAACCCGGGCGTTTTGCACATGGACCTGATGAAAAATTCGGATTATTAGGTTTGTTATCTGGTTTGGTTATATCGGACATGGTATCACTTCTTTCAAGTCTATGAATTGTTGTTCCTTAAAGGTGTAAAAAATTATCGTGATTTTGTCTATAAAATATCGCTTTTTTACGAAAGAAACGCTATGAATATGAAATGACAAAAATATCGGTAAATTTAAATAAATTGGCTTTACTGCGAAATCAACGCGATGTTGGTTATCCTGATCTGTGCGATCACGCTAAAATAATTTTAAATGCAGGGGCGCATGGCCTTACCATTCATCCCCGCCCTGATCAAAGACATATTAGATTTAATGATATAGATGTTATTGGCGACTTTGTCGATAATTGGAACAATAAACATAATGCTCATATTGAATTTAATATTGAAGGATACCCTTCAAATGATTTTATTGATCGTGTTTTAAAATCAAATTGCCATCAAGTAACATTGGTTCCTGATGCGCCAGATCAAAGTACCTCTGACCATGGATGGAACATGGATGAGCAAGCAACATTTTTAAAACCGATTATTCAACGTTTGAAATCAGATAGCCGTAGAATATCTTTGTTTCTAGACCCCAATCCAAAACACGTACAGGCTTGTAAAAATATTGGTGCCGATAGGATAGAGCTTTATACAGGGCCTTATGCTACCCATGAAATTAATGTTCAAGAATATATAAAAACTGCTCATATTGCGCGCGAGGCTGGCCTTGGTATTAATGCGGGGCATGATTTATCCCTTGATAATTTAGCATTATTTATAAAAAATGTTCCTTACTGCGCGGAAGTTTCCATTGGTCATGCCATTACTGCAGATGCGTTAAAAATGGGCTGGCATGCTGCAATTGTTGCCTATTTAACGGCCATTGAATATGGACATAAAAATACACAAACTTAGGATTTAACTAAATGTCTTATATTTTAACTTTTGTTGCTGCAAAAGAAAATCTGACCGAACAAACAATCAAAATTGCGGTCCCTGTTTTTAAAACTATCAATTGGCTTGCTAATAACAAAGCTGCCGCCATTCCTATTAAAACATGAACTAACAATTGATCAGATAGAAGCCTTGCGCGAACAGTTAGCTCCTTTTCAAATTGATGTTTTTTGTACCCTTGATACTAATCGACGTAAAAAAGTATTTTTGGCAGATATGGATTCCACGATTGTCACAACTGAAACATTAGATGAATTAGCCGATGCGGCGGGAATAAAACCGCAAATAGCCGCGATTACCGAACGTGCCATGCAAGGGGAATTAGATTTTCACGAGGCATTGAAAAAACGTGTATGTCTTATCAAAGATTTACCTGAAACAGCCTTAAAGCATACACTTAATAATACTATATTGTCGCAAGGGGCGACAGAACTTTTGAAAACATTAAAAAGTAATAATGTTTTTACAGCGCTTGTTTCGGGGGGATTTACGTATTTTACAAACGCTATCGGAAATCAGCTAGGCTTTAGTGTAAATCATGGTAATCAACTTGAAATTAAGAATGAAAAACTTACAGGAAATGTTATAAGCCCTATTTTGGACAAAGATTCTAAATTAAAATTTTTAGAGCAATACACAAAACAGATTAATGTATCATTAGACAACTCTGTCGCTATTGGTGACGGTGCCAATGATTTACCCATGTTAAAATATGCTGGACTAGGGATTGGATATTATCCAAAACCATGCGTACGCCAAGAAATTCTTAATTGTATCATCCATTCGGATCTGAGATCTGTTTTATATATGCAAGGGTACAGACAAGAGGAAATCCAACTTTGATATATTATTGTTGATCTTTAGTGACAACTACTTGTTATTTGGGTTTGCAATAATGTTATTTGCAATCTCACATATCGGTACAGGTGAATATCAAAATATTTTTATAGGTTTAATTTTTATCGCTACCGATATGTATATCGCATTGAAGAAAGCTTAAAAAATAATATTTTTTTGTTAAGGATTTTCGCGTAAACTATTTTTTATGAGCGATAATGACAAAAAACATAATTATAAGATCTCCCAAGACGAGTTAGACACACTTCTTCATAAATATTGCCGAAATTATACAACATTGGCGCGTCAAGGCAGGTTTGACCCTATTATCGGTCGTGATTCTGAAATTGACCAGATGATGCTTATCCTTCTTCAACGAAACCGTAAAAATGCGGTGATGCTTGCCCCTGCGGGTGTTGGTAAAACCGCCATTGTTGCAGGGTTAGCACAAGCGGTCGTGGCCGAACGTGTTCCAGAATATCTAAAAAATGCACAAATTATCGAACTTGATTTGCCCGCCATGGCCGCAGGAACAAACAGTGCGGGTGAATTTCAAGAACGTTTTATCCCCCTTTGTAAAGGAATTGCGGAGCGTTATCATGATTTTTCCATTCCGCGCTATATTATGTTTATTGATGAAATTCATACCATCATGCCGTCCGTCACCTCGTCCGCCTATGCAGGATTATCGGAAGTCATGAAACCCTATATGACCGTGGGTGATCTTCATATTTTGGGGGCGACTACTTTGGATGAATTTCGTGCCTATGTTGCGGTTGACCCCGCAATGGATAGACGCTTTCAAAAAGTTTTATTACGTATGCCAACAGCCGAGGAAACAGGTATTATTTTACGCGGTATTCGCCCTGGGTATGAGAAACATCACAAGCTTACAATTTCAGATGAATGTTTGGATGTAATTGTGAAAATGACCGAACAACATATGCGTAAACGTACACAACCAGATAAATCCATTATTACCATGGATGCCGCTTGTGGATGGCATAATATGTTCCGCAGTCAATCGCGAGAATTAGGGTTAGAGGCAATATATATGATTGTTGCAAAAGAAACGGGATTAAACCCTGCCGCCTTAACAGATATGAAAATTAACAAAGTTGGAAAATATAATCCAAAAATTAATAAAGTATCCACGGGCGCGGTTGATCAAGATATTAAAGAGCCTAAAGATAACAACCAACAAGAAAACAATGGCTAAAATCTATCAAATAAATCATTCGTACAGTTAAAGTAATAATCAATATAACTTTGCTTGTTTAATGCTGTATCGTTATGCGTTAATCCTGTTTGAACATTTGTTTCTTTTGCTTTTTTCAAATTGCGGGGCAAGTCATCAATAAAAATTATATCTTTAGGGTTATGACCCAATTTGTTTATCGCAAGATGTAACCCGTCATTATTGCGTGCCTTTGGAGAAAAATTAAAATTTTCCATGCAAAATATCAAATCCAAATCAAAAATATCATTCATTCCTAAAATTTTAAGAACACGCATTGTCCATGATTGTGATGCATTGGTTAAGATCGATTGGGGTGCATTAAATTGACGTAGGTTTTGTGCCAAACCATCAATTGGCAAAATTAAACTTTCATCAATATAATCATGAAAAGGATGATGCAAATCTTTATACTCAAATCCATGATTTAAAATAAATTCATGTAAAGAATAATTATATGTTCGCTCAGATTGCGTTGCAATTTGTAAAGCAGCATCAAACTCTAAATCCAACCCGCAATCAATTACCGCCCTTGCTGCGGCAATATTACAATGATGTTTTAATGCATTATTAAATTTATATAATGTGTTGTCTAAATCCCAAATAATAGCCTTAGGCGTTGATAACATAAATATTAATCTTCTAAATAAATTTAAATGGTAGATACCACACGCATGGTTTTATTAATTTTTTACGATTGAGATATAGTATAGGTTTGATCTTGAGATAATATTTGAAATACCCCCTGGAATGTAAATTTAATATTATTATTTTTGCGCGAAAAGCACTTTAAATCCATTATCTTCATGAATTTTTTCAACTTTAGAAAATTTATTATTCAAAAATTTATCATACGGTAAAAAATTATTAGCAACCATGTATAATGCGCCCTTGTTTTTTAACGCTTTATAGGCCGATTGGATAAAACTCATTCCAATAGTATGGTCTGTTTTTTTTCCCTGATGAAAAGGGGGGTTCATAATAATCCAATCATATTTTTGATTGGCATTCAGATCAGTAATATCTTCATACATGAAATTAGTTTTAAATTTACATTGTGCCACATTATTTTTAGCGCAATGCAAAGCATTATAATCAGCATCAATCAAATCCAATGATTTTATATCGCCATTTCCTTGTAATGATAATGATAAAAAACCGTAACCACAGCCAAAGTCAGCACCACTTCCTTTTAAATCATTAGGCAAATTATTTAATAATAATTGTGATCCTTTATCAATTTTGTTCCATCCATAAATACCTGGTTTGGTATAGAACTCAATATCGTTTAATTTAAGTTTCTGTATACCATATTCTTTTAAGTATTTTTGGATAATCTCTTTCTTACAATTTTTATTAATCGCCCAAATAATTTTATGTTTTTGTTTTGATTGCTCTTGCACTGTTAATCCAAATTCACCAAGCCATTTTTTTAAACGCTTTCCATTTTCTAAATTACCCGCCATGCAGATAAGCATTCCTTCTTCTTCTAATGCCTCTAAAATTTGAGCGATTAGATAAAGACAATATTCTTTTGATTGCGGCATATGACACAACGCGATTTGAAATTTTGTATCTTCGGGAATTTCATTAAAAACTTTGTATCCAGCATCCTGCCATTCATCTTGAATGAATTTATAATTTTGAACGATTTGTGACTTTTTAAAGTTTTTGAACGAATGATGATAAGAAGCATTGATAATCAATGCTTCTTTGGAATAATAATCTGTTGAAATTAAACCTTTATCAAACGGATATAATAGTAATTGAGAGGCGGACATAGCAATATTCATAGATTATTTGAGCGATAATGTCCCTCATAAAATTTTACGATTATTCTATCCACAAATATGATATAAGATGATACATTACATATTCAGGTTTTTAGGAGTATTCCCATTCATATTTTGACCCCTCTTATTGCTTTATTATTAATGCTTGGCGGCTGCGCTGTTTCAAGCGGGGTGAATGATACGTCTCCTTATAAAAACTTTGCCTTTTTCAATCTTTTTCAAAATACCAAAAATAATTCGATAACGCTTGATGCGTATGAGGTTTCATCGTTTGAGTGGTGGAAACAATATAATGATCCAAAGCTAAATACATTGGTTGAACAACTTTTATCACAAAATATTGAATTACAAATTGCCGCGCAACGCCTGATCCAAGCGCAAGAGCAAATAAATATAAGCCAATCATCCTTATTCCCAACATTATCTGCGGATGCATCGGCATCGCGTCGTGCAACCCCTATTAACAACCAGATTAACAATCCTAATTTTAATATTGCCGATAAAAACTATAATAATTCCTATGGTTTGGGGCTTGCCTCTTCGTGGCAATTGGATTTGTTTGGTGAAATTCGCAATCAGGCAAAATCGTCCCAAGCTTCCTATTTTGCCGTCCTTGAGACGCAACATGCCTTGGTTCAAAGCTTAATTGCGCAATTGGTCATAGTACGTCTTTCAATCGCTAATATTAATGAAGAAATAACGCTTATTAACCAAACAATTAAATCCCGTCAAAAATCGCTCGATACCATTAACAGGCGATATGAAGCAGGATTGGAATCTGAAACGGCACTAGATGTACGCCTTAGCCGCGAGAATTTGGCTTCTGCCAAGGCACAATTGCCCCTTTTAAAATCACAATTAACAGAACAAATTTATGCCTTAAATATTCTATTGGGTGAAATGCCCAATCAAACCAATATAAATAGCATGAGTGACTTTCCTGTTCTGCCGCCCCCGCAACGTCTTGATGTACCGCCGCCTTTGGCTTTGATTGATTTACGCCCTGATTTAAGGGGGGATCAATATCGTTTATTGGCGGCAAAATATGATGCCAATGTTGCGATGGCCAATCTCTATCCTTCTCTTGCTCTATCTGCGGATTATGGATTTCAAGCCGCTGAATTAGGGGATCTGATTTCAGCAGAAAAAATTGCTTGGGGTTTGGTACAAAACATTACCCAGCCTTTATTTCAAGGGGGTCGCTTGCGCGCTAATATCAGGCTACAAGAAGCACGGGTACGTGAATTGGCAGCGCAATATGCACAAAATATTTTACAAGCTATACAAGAAGTTGAAAATGCCCTTCAAAATGAAGAAAACTTAAGACAACAACTAGATGCATTAATCAAAACCAATGAAGAAGCTGAAAAATCATATGATTTGGCACAAAAAAGATATGAGCGTGGCTTGCTAACCATTACAGAATTACTGGATATTGAGCGCCGAATTTTAAATCAAAAACAGCAGATTTTAAACATTCAACAATCCATTTGGCAATCTCGTATTAATTTACATCTTGCTTTGGGTGGGCAATGGGTCACAAATACCCCTATTGTTGAAACAAAAAAATAACACGCCACAAAAAATTATAAAAACAATCGGCCTTGATACCTCAACAGACGTACAACAAGCCATAACCCAATAATCGAGAATATTATGCCATCAGATGATCCTCAAAATACGCCACACCAAAATTCTCAACCTCATAATTCTGAGCCTCAAAATTCTAAGCCCCAAAATCCTAAGCCTGAGAATCAAACTATTCAACAATCTGAATCCGATACGATAGATAAAAATAAAACATTTAGTTGGAAAGCCAATATCCAGCTTTTAATTGTATTAGGGTTTATCGTCGCAGGGTTTATTATTTCACAAAATTTAAATGTTGAAGAAGAAAAACAAAAGCAAGATATTCAAACAAAAGATTTATTGGTTGAAACAAAAACAATTATTCCCCAAACGAAAGAGATTAATTTTACACGTACAGGCAATGTTGTTGTAAATGGTCAAATTAATATTGTACCACAAGTATCGGGACGTATTGTCAATGTTCACCCTGATTTTAACAATGGTGGTGTTTTTGAAAAAGGCGATATTTTATTCCAAATTGAGCGTGCTGACTTTATCAATGCAGTTAACATTGCAAAGGCACAAGTGGAACAAGCACGTACAGCCCTAACCCTACAAAAAGCAGAAAGCGCTATCGCTCTTGAAGAATGGAATAGCTTGAACCCCAATCGTGATGCCCCTTCATTGGTTGTACGACAACCACAAATGCAGCAAGCGCAAGCCAATTTAAAAGCCGCACAAGCGCAACTGGCGGATGCACAATTGGCATTAAACCGTACAAAATTTAACTATAATTTTTCAGGGCGCATTATTGATACATCTATCGAATTAGGTCAATTCGTCCAAGCAGGACAAAGTTATGGTCAGGCGTACCCCCGCGACGCGCTAGAGGTGGTCGTCCCCGTTGAAGATCGTATTTTGCAATATATGAATATTGAAGATGGTAATAAAGTGACCATAAATACAAAATATCGTGGTAAAGACGTAAATTTGGAAGGTCAAATTGACCGTATTGGTGGCGTTTTAAACCAAACCACACGATTTATTGATGTTATTATTAAACCCGCGCAAGAAAATTGGGATATTTTGTTGCCTGGCGTTTTTACCGAAGTAACATTAATCGGCCAACAAACTGATAATATTTGGGTATTACCTAACGAGGCACTACAAGGAACAAAGGATATTTGGATTGTTAATTCGGATCAAACTCTTAAACGATTTTCCCCCCAAATTATCACCACCAGCGAATATGAAACAGACGCAATCGGGAATGGTCAAACCGTAAATGTCGTCCTTGGCCTTATCAAAGGCGTAGATGAAGGGACAAAAGTGCGTACAGCAAATGATGAAAGTGATAATAGAAATCAAATGTTTGACCCCCCACCTATAACCTCGCCTGTTGAAGATAATATGGAAGAGGCACAATAAAGCATATGGAACAAAAACCGGGAAATAGACTGGTCGCGTGGTTTTCAGAAAATAAAGCTGCCGCCAATATTATGATGATCTTTTTTATACTGGCAGGTTTGGGCAGTATAACATCAATGGTGCGCGAAACATTTCCAACCATTGATCCAAAAATTATCAATATTACCGTTCCTTTTCCCGGTGCAACACCTGAAGATGTGGAAAGCGGTATTACCCGCCGCGTGGAAGAGGCGGTTATCGGCATACAAGGGGTTGACCGTGTTGAATCAAATGCCCAAGAAAGCATAGGTATCATCACAATAGAATTAAGCGATTTCGCAAATGGAGAAGAGGTTTTAAATGATGTCGAAACCGAGATTAGCGCATTACAAGATTTCCCCCCCGAAAATGCCGAAGAAATTACAATCGTAAAAATTAAACCGCGTAGTGATGTATTAACACTGGTTTTATATGGGGATATGCCCCAAATCGCCCTTCGTGATTGGGCGGAAAATTTGAAGGATCAAATCTTATCTTTATCCGAAGTCACATTGGTTGATATCTCAGGAACACCTGCCCGCGAAATCAGTATCGAAGTTTCCGAGGCACAATTGCGAAAATATGACCTGACCATCAGTGACATTTCCACAATCATAAGTCGTTTTTCCATTGATGTTCCCGCAGGCAGTTTACGCACAGGGGCAGCAGAAATTCTTGTCCGCGTGAATGAGCGCCGATATTTGGGAAGTGAATTTGGAAATATCGTTATTCGAAGCGACCCAGATGGATCATTATTACGCCTTAAAGATATTGCAACCATCAAAGATGCCTTTGAAGATGTCGATTTAATTAATACCTATAATGGTCAAAACGCTGTATTTGTCGATGTATCACGCACCAGCTCTCAAGATGTTTTGGATATCGAAGCTCAAATCAAAGATTATATTAAAACGGTTGAGTTACCCAATGATATTGACTTGGCCATATGGAAAAATGAAACAATCATTTTAAAAGAACGGATTAGTCTTTTGGCGCGGAACGCGATATTGGGCTATATTCTTGTTTTTATCTGCCTCTTACTCTTTCTTGATCTTCGCCTCGCCTTTTGGACCAGTTTAGGCATTCCTATCTCCTTTCTTGGGGGGATATTTTTGGCATCCTTACTGGGTGTTACAATTAATATGATATCGCTTTTCGCGCTTATCGTTGTTTTGGGTATTGTGGTTGATGATGCCATTGTTGCGGGGGAAAGTATTTTTCACGAACAAGAAGTCGGCAAATCAAAATATCCCACCTTAGAAGGGATTAAACGCGTACAAGCCCCTGTAACCATTGGTGTTCTTACTACAATTGCTGCTTTTTCCCCTCTTATTTTTAGTACGGGGACATTGGGTCAAATCCTTAAACCCATTCCGATTATTGTAATATGCGTCCTTCTTCTATCGCTGATCGAGGCTTTTTTAATCCTGCCAGCACACTTGTCGGAGCGTAAGAAATGGAGTTTAGGATTGCTTGCCCATGCACGTAGAAAAGTAACCGCAGGATTAAACTGGTTTGTAGATAATATTATTTTATCTATGGCGCGTGTTTTTATCTCTGCACGATATATTTTTGTATTGATTGTTTTATGCATCATCGGCTTTGCCTTTTCACTTATCGGGTCGGGAACAGTTAAATTTATTTTCTTCCCCCAAATCGAAAGTGACGAGATCCGCGTTAATTTAGAAATGCCTGTGGGCACAAATTTTGAAACAACCAAATTCTATACCGATCAAATCACCGAAAGCTTTAATCAATTGGCGGAAAAATTTGAATCGGAAACAGGCGCTCCTATTTATAAAAATATATCGGTCAGTATCGGATTGTCTTTTGGTGATCGTGGTGGCCCTGCCTCCACCGCCAGCAGCTCTTTCTCTAGTCATCTTTCTGAAATCACTGTTGAATTGGCAGGGGCAGATATCCGTACAATTGGTGCGCGTGATATATCGCGGCAATGGCGCGATTCTATCCCCGAAATCCCCCAAGTAAAAAACCTTAGCTTTGAAAGCTCACTGGTTAGTGCGGGTGCAGATATTAATATCGAGCTTTCCCATCGTAATGGCGATATTTTGGAAAAAGCGTCTGAGCAATTAAAGCTTGATATGCAATCCATGGATATTTTAACCGAAGTGGTCAACTCGTTTGAGCCCGGTAAAAAAGAATTTATTTATGAGTTAACCGATGCAGGGTTAGCCGCAGGATTAACCCCCGCCGATATTGGAATACAATTGCGTGATTTTTTCCGTGGTCGTTTGGTTGACCGGATACAGCGCGGTACAAATGAAATTGAAATCTTTGTACGCTACCCCAAAGAAATGCGCGAAAATCTTTCTACCCTAGAACAAATTCGCCTTCGTTTGCCTTCGGGTGAGCGTGCCCCCATTTCCGTTCTGGCAGAAATAGAAGAAAGCTTTAGCCCCACGGTTATAAAACGTGTAGATGGTCGTCAGGTTGTTAGTATCACTGCAGATGTTAGCAATGCAAGCGTCAGTCCGGATGAAGCTATAAAACAAATTCGGGAGCAATATTATGCGCCTTTACAAGATAAATACCCTAACCTTAGTCTGGTTCTAGCAGGACAGAATAAAGATCAACGTCAAGATCTGGCGACTTTGGGTAAGAATATGCTTATTGCATTAATGATTATATTTGTCCTGCTTACCTCTCAATTACGCAGCTATGCCAAACCCTTTATTATTATGCTCACCATTCCTTTGGGAATTGCAGGGGCAATATATGGTCATGTGCTGTTGGGATATAATCTCTCCTTCATATCTCTTTTTGGTATGGTGGCATTAACGGGGGTTGTGATTAACGATTCTGTTGTACTTGTTGATTATTATAACAAACTGCGTCTTGAAAAAGGGGAAGATATGACCGCAACACAAGCCGCCATGATTTCATTAAAACGTCGTTTTCGTCCTATTTTACTAACAACGCTTACAACCAGTTTAGGATTGTTTCCAATGTTGTTGGAAACCAGTTTGCAGGCTCAATTTATCATTCCTATGGCTGTATCGCTTGCCACAGGAATTGTTTTTGCAAGTGCTATTTTAATTTTCTTTATTCCAGTTTTGCTCATTATATTTGACGAAATTGACCGTCTAAAAAATCGATTAATGAAAAGAGCATAATAAATTTTAATTAAATATGTAAATAGTTGTTGATTTTAATTTTTGTTCCGTCTAAGTTTTCTTAGCGTATTAATTAGTATGAATAAATATTATGACTTTGGTTCAAGATTTTAATTCTAGTAAATCTCACTTAGTGTTATCTCACAACGATTGGGATTTTATTACCGATATTTCTGCACGTTTTCCTGAACGTCAGCCTTCAATTTATGACCGATTTATTTATATGGATATGGTCGCCCCCCAGTTTCGACCGCGTGATGCATTAGCGCTCATAAAAATTGAACCGCGCCAAGGTTTAATTCAACGCGGATGGAAACTACCCCGATCTGTTTACACACACGAACGCGGTATCAGCAGAATATTAGGACAAATTTTTCGTGAAAATTCTGCTTTAAAAGAAAAATACAATAGTAACAAGGCTCGTATGATATTGGTTCATGATATTGGCGAGGGGTTAACGACAGATTTCACGCCATTTGACATGGAACAAGGAAAAATTACCGAGGCGCAGAAAACACGCCTTGAAGATTTGGCAATGAAATTAATTTTCTGCGACGATCAACCCCGATATCAAGCCTATCTTGACTATAAAAATAAATCTGATTATTCAGCATATGTTGTTAAGGCTGGAGATTTTTTGGAATGGTGGGATGATGCCATTCGTATTGATCCTCACCCTGACTTAGTTGAAGAATTAGTTGATAATGCCTCAAATGTAAAAGGGCCCGTTCGAAAGATACTTATTGATATGACGCCCACTTTTTTTAAAATTAATCCATCGCAACATAGTGAGTATGTTGGCGCTAAAATTATGCGCGCATTGAATTAAATATGAAAAAGGCCGATATAATATCGACCTTTTTACTAATCTTTAAATAAGCTTTAATCGTCGAAATTATCCTCATCTGTCAATGCCCCTGTACCCGCACCAACTGCTGCGCCAATTGCTGCGCCACCTAAAATACTACCGCCCGTTGCTGCTGCTCCTGCGGCGCCTATTCCTGCACCGATACCACCCCCCGTTACGGCACGTTCGGTACGTGTTTCACCACACGCGGCTAATCCTAATGTCATTATTGTTGCGATTGTTAGTGTAAAAATCTTCATTATATTCTCCTTAATAAAATTATCTGTCTTCATAACTACTTATAAAAAAAGGGAAAGTTCCTAAGATAGCTTGTTACAAAAATGATACAAATTTTTTCAAAAATAATACATTCTCGATATTTTTTTGTAACAAGTCACAGATATTCTATTTTTAACGAATTATTTAAAAGGAATAAGAAAATGAATTTATCAAAACAACTTACGGGTATTATTCATCCGATGATTGATGAAATGTATGTGAAACCACGTGTTTATAAAGATGATGAAAATGTTTTGGTTGTAAAATCAAACTATGATGAGAACGAAATTCTTACTTTATTGGCAGATTTAAAAGAAATTCAACAACAAGTTGAAGAACAACATGGTCATATTGATCGTGTTGATTTAGCGATACATTAAACAATGATAAAATTATTAAGTGTATTTCTGTTTGTATTTGCCCTGATTACTATAGGCTTGGCGGGAAAAATATCTTTTTTCTCATCAAATAATGATCTTCGATCACAATTAATTAGCAATGGTTTAATAGCAACTAATGTTAATGATAATTACCAAACAGCGCGTTTAGAAATAAATAATTTTTAATAAAGGGATTTAACAATGCAATATAATAATAAACCTATAAATATGCTTGAATTGCTTGATGGAATTGATTTTCCAGCAACCCGCGAAAATGCAATTGTTTTTGCTATTGATAATGGCGCAAGTGAAGAAGCATTAAATCTTCTACGTGCTATTCCAGAAAAAGAATATACAACCATTCAAGATATAAATAACAATCTTGGTGAAATGCGTGATCCCCAAGGAATGGAAAATATTTTTGGCTCAATGAAACAAGATTTTTCAACCGATCAAGATCATGATATTGAAGAACAAATAATGTAATTCCCCCAAAATCTATGTCTATCAAGAAAAAGATTTCAAACATATTTTGAATTCTTTTTTGCATTTACACGCTATATTAAAAATCCTGCATAAAGTATCTATGTTTAATATAAACAAAAGGGTAGATAATAATGGCGAATAATTGGAACATACCTCTATGCCTAGAAAAAGAAGTTAGAGAAAGGGACACAGAATGTGTTTACTGCGGCGTTGAATTTACGCCAACAAAAGTATGTAAAAAAACTTCCGCCAGCTGGGAGCATATAATAAACGATGCCAAAATAGTCACACGAGAAAACATTTCCATTTGTTGCTGTGGTTGTAATGCTAGTAAAGGGGCATAAGAGTTACAGATTTGGATTAAATCGAAATATTGTAAAGAACGTAACATTAATCTTCATACTGTGGTGCCTATCATTAAAAAAGCATTAAAAAAATAAAAAGGAATTACTATGGAAGGATATCTTAATTTTACATTGATTAGTGTATGCATTTTAATGATCTTATCAATGTCTCAGTGCGTGCAAATAAATAAGCTCAAAGGAATTGTAGAAAATGTAGATGCTAATGCAGCTGAGGCCGCGAATAAAGCTACAGAGGTAAAAGAAAATTGTTTTAATTAATACTGTACTTATTATAGCTTTTGTTTCATTTCAATAACTTCGATATGGCCTAACGTCTACCTACTATGTAGCGTTGATAAAGTAGATTTATAACCCTTTATAGGCAATACTTTCGTGAATTATCATATATTTCTAAATATAATAAAAAACAGAAATTGGCGAACAGAGCGGGATTCGAACCCCTATAATTGCGTATTCGGAATTATATCTATTTTAAAAAGGCGGGTACGCTTCATCGTAATTGTTTTTACCTATCTAAAGTAATCAATTTTAAGTAATGGCGGTGGAAGTAGTTCACCGATAACTTTTCTCTGGAATGTATATAATAGTACGCGCTGTTTCAATGAGAAAGGGCACTATTACTCAAATTGTGGAATAATATTCATTTTTGCCACGACCTACCCTGCAAATTAGGGTCTTGTCAGATTAAAATTCGGTTTCTGTAATTAATGATAAAATTTAATTATGAGCAAAGAAAATCCCTTTAAATATTTTAAGACTAGTCCTGAAATCATTAAATTAGCCGTAATGTATTACGTCCGATATCCGCTTAGCTTACGCTAAGTAGAAAATATTTTGCACGAAAGAGGTATTGATGTTTGCCACGAAACAATACGTTATCTGGTGATGCTTCTAGCTCGACTTCAATCTCATTGAGCTTTTTGACTTCTTCTTTTAATTTGCCAATCTTGTCTTTTAAAGTCTCAGCTTTGGCTTTTGAAGTGGGTGTTTCGCGGCGATCAGTGCTGTCTATTTGCTTCAAATATTTTGCAATGCTTTCATCAATAATCTTCAAGCGGTATTTTAATTTTGCGCGCGTAAAGTTTAAATCACGATGATTAACAGCCTTAAACTTACTACCATCAATAGCCACAAACGCATCAGCAAATAAATCAAGCTTACGGCAGAGCAGCACAAACTCACGGCAAACCAAGCCAATAGCCTTGGTGTTATCCCTGCGGAAATCTGCAATCGTTTTAAAGTCTGGGGCAAGACGCCCCAGTAGCCACATTAATTCTACATTACGCCCAGCCTCACGCTCCAACCGGCGGCTTGATTGAACGCGGTTTAAGTAGCCGTAAATATAAAGCTTTAACATCACGCTAGGATGATATGACGGACGACCAGTTTCTGCAGGGATTGTCTTAAATCCCATATTGCCCAAATCAAGATCATCAACGAACACGTCAATCACCCGCACTGGATTATCTTGCGTAATATAACTATCAAGTTCTTCAGGAAACAAGGTAGCTTGAGAACGATCTTCCCCTTCAATATAACGCTTCATTACTTCCTCATATTTAAAGAGTTTAAAACATTATATTTATACCATGGCCTTGCTATAAATATGAGGGGGAGTTTAGGTTTTCACACAGCCTAGACCGATATTGGACATAAATATTAAATTTATTATTAATTGGCTCGAGTATTAAAACGAATTCCTTTAATTCGAAGAAAATTTAATACTACTCTCCGATTACAATCATTTTATTCATGTCGTCTTGCTCTAGTCCATAAAGCAAAGGTGTTTTGCAGTCTTCGAGCACTACCATATCGTAGATCTCTTTTACGCTTCCTGTAATTTTAATGTCATGAATTACTTCATTACTATTTAAATCAACAATAGAAATTGAACATAGTGCTTCAGCACCGCGTTTTTTGATTTCTTCTTCTAAAGGCAGACCTTCAAAAATCTTATCTCTAGGTTTAGAACTACAAATAAAAGCGTAAGTTTTATAAAAGCGCAATCCTCTTAAAAATCCAGGCAGCCATGTTGTTTTCTCTAGCTTTTTAGTTTCTAAATCATATTTACAAAGATAGCCCCTACCTGCCTCAAGAAACCATAAAGAGTTTTTATATAATCTTGGCGTATGTGGCATGCTTAAACCATCTATAATTACTTCGTTTGTTCGTGTATTGATGATAACACCACCATCACTTCTCTTGTCTTTCCAACCAAGATTCTCATTTGATATACCAACCGCAGAAGCATATGCTAGACCTTCCTCATCAAAGCAAAAACCATTTAAATGACAGCGGTCTTCATCAACCATTTGAGAAATAAAATTTGGTGTCCAAACGGGAGTAAAATTTCCTTTTTTTTGATTGGTAATTCGAGCGATACAGTTGTTTTTAGTAATGACTGCAAATAAATCATTCTTATAATCTACGCACAAATCATGGATATCAACATTGCCTGTAACATGAGATGTTCTGGGAAGATATAAACGCTCCCACATTTCATTAAACCTCTGTCCTTTATCTAATCCATTCTCCATTTTCCAAATACTGTTGAGCGTAGAAATCCAGATATTTTTTCCTTCTTGATAAATCGACATGGGACGATCAAATCTACGCTCAATAATAACGGTTTTATTATCAATTCCTGGCGCAATAACAATGCATTGTCCAGATTCATAGGTTGTAAATATAAGACTTATAGCCTGTTCGGTAAGCCAGTATCTCGTTTTTTCAGAGATATCGAGGTGAAAGGGGTTGTCGAGCTCTTTTATTGGGGCGGGGGATTGTGTTTTATCTGTCATAGTTAGGATTATAAAATGATTTTAATGATTCGAATAGGATTTAAAGTTTTTTTCTTTTTTATTAACTTTATTCGTATAGAATCGTTAAGAGAGGAATAATTTATGTCGAAGGGCAATCTATTAATTATTAATAGTCAAGATACTGTTTTGGAGGATTCTGAAGCGGTGAATGCCCTATTGCTCAATCAATTAGAGGCCCAAGCCGGTGACAATCAAGACGCACCCCCTTCTCAACAAAATAATCCACCTGAAGATACGAATAAAAAATCTGATCAACAAAATGAAGAATCAATAGAATTAGAAGCTATTGAACCCTATATACAATCAAACTTTATTGGCAGCAAACCTGACACCAAGGTAGAAGTACAATTAGAAGGATCGGAAACTGATTTACAACTGGCTAATTTTTCACCCCTCAATCAAGATATATTGAGTGCAGAACAAGCATTTTTATTAGAAGAATTAGGTTTTTCAGCATTTTTCAATCAAAACACTGAAGGCGCATTTCAAAGCCTTGGACTTTTATTTTTTGATAGCTTTATAAATAGCTTACGTAGCAGTAGCGCGCTTAATTATGACGGCTTTGGAAATAATAGCTTTGATCGTTTTGATAATCAGAATAGCTTTTTAGCATTAACTTCAACGCCAACTGTTGTAGCGCCGACCTATAACGGGCCAACCTTAGCCAGAAATTCTGCCCTATTAACTATTGAGGATACCGCAGGGGCACCTATTTCTAATACAATCTTGCAAACAACCGATTTGAATAGTTTAAGTACTGATTTAATTTACACGATGACGAGTGCCCCCCTCTATGGACAGCTTGAGCTTACGACAAACGCGGGCGTTGCTATCACAACATTTACTCAAGATGATTTAGATAATAATTTAGTCATCTATGTGCATAATGGCAATGAAACGCCAAGCGCGGATGGTTTTACCTTTGATATAACAGATGGCACCACCACATTGATTGGAAGATCATTTGATATTACCGTCAAAGATTTTAGCGAACCATTGGATTTTATCACTTTTAAATCACCAAGCCCTGCTACACAAGAACTTTTTGGATTTTATGGGAGTTTAGAGGCTGGAAATAATATAATTATAAGCGATGTTCGTGATGACACGGGCGCATCAAATGCAGGATCAATTTATATTTATGATCAAGAAACAGGCAATTTATTGCATGTTTTAAATAATCCCACACCTGGAGCAGGTGATTACTTTGGGCGTAGCACTACTATCGATGGAAATAATTTAATTGTTAGCGTGGACAGTGATGATACAGGCGCATCAGATGCTGGATCAATTTATATTTATGATATTCCAACAGGCGCGCTATTACACACGATTAATAATCCCACGCCTGAAGCAAATGACTTTTTTGGAAGCAGCACTACTATCGATGGAAATAATTTAATTGTTAGTGCTTCTAGGGATGATACAGGCGCAACAGATGCTGGATCAATTTATATTTATGACATTCCAACAGGGGCTTTATTACACACTCTTAATAATCCCACGCCTGAAGCAGGTGATTTTTTTGGAAGCAACACTACTATCGATGGAAATAATTTAATTGTAAGAGTTAGCAGTGACGATACAGGTGCACCAAACGCAGGATCAATTTATATTTATGACATCTCAACTGGCGCTTTATTACACACAATTAATAATCCCACGCCTGAAGCAAATGATCGTTTTGGAGAAAATACGACTATCAATGGAAATAATTTAATTGTTGGCGTTCGCAGTGACGATACAGGCGCATCAAATGCTGGGTCAATTTATATTTATGACATCCCAACTGGCGCGCTATTATACACACTTAATAATCCGGAGCCAGAAGAAAATGATTTTTTTGGAAGAACTATAGAAGTTGTAGAAAATTATTTAATAGTAAAGTCAGTATTTGATGATGCAGGGGCAATCAATGCAGGATCATTATATATTTATGATATTTCAACAGGTTCTTTAGTGCATACTTTAAATAATCCTACCCCAGAAAATAATGATTATTTTGGAAGCCGTTTTAAAATATTTAATAATACTTTAATTGTTTCTGCACCGAATGATAATACTAGTGCAGCTGGTGCGGGTTCTTTATATATATTTGATATTATATCTGGAAATTTACTTAATACATCAAATCCAATGCCCGTGGCAAATTCCTCTTTTGGAAACAATTTACATAACAGTATTTTTATAGATGATAATTTTTATTATTTTGATTCAGGTAATGACAGTCAAGCTCCTAATTCAGGTTTAGTATATAGTTTTAATGTAAACACAGGTATATTAAATTATACAATCTATAATCCAACACCAGGTAATTCTGACTTTTTTGGTGGTGGTACAATATTTACTGATAATAATATTATTATCAGTGTTTCAAGAGATGATATTGGTGCAACAAATGCAGGATCTGTATATATTTTTGATAAAAACACGGGTAGCTTAGTTCATACTTTAAACAATCCAACTCCAGAAAATAATGAGTCTTTTGGTAATGGAAGACAAATTGTTGGAAATAATTTAATTGTTAATGCACCTTTTGAAAACACTGGTGCTCAAGCCGCAGGATCAGTGTATATCTATGATATTTTATCGGGAGAATTATTACATACAATAAATAACCCAGTTGCATCTGCAAATGCTCAATTTGGTTTCTCCACTACTTCTATCAAAGGAGATAATATTTTAATCAGTAGTTTTGATGATAATTTTAATAAAATACTTTTTAATTATAAAATGGATTTTAATGAAGATGGAATTGTTAATGGTTCTAGTTCTTCTGATATTATTCATGGCTTAAATGGCGATGACGTACTCTATGGCGGTGGGGGTGCCGATATTTTATTCGGTGGGAATGGCGCAGACACATTTGTGTTTGAAGATGGCGAAGTCTTTGCTGCAGAAGACCGTATTGAGGACTTCTCTGTTGGTGAGAATGATATTTTAGATATTAGTGATATTCTCACTAGCTATGATTTTGGAACAGATAACATTAGTGACTTTGCGCGGTTTGTAGATTCTGGCGCCGATTCTTACCTTGAAATCGATGCCGATGGCGCTGTCGGTGGGGCTAGTTTTGAGTCAGTCGCCCTAATTATAGGCGGCGCAGGATTAGACACCGCAACACTAGAAGCCTCTGGAAATTTAGATGCAGTTGTTTAGTTAATTTAACAAAATTGGTTATTAGATATTTTTAAGATTACTAATGATTGATTTGGGTCGAATATGGCCACTATTGGCTCAGGCTGTGTGAAAACCTAAACTCCCCCTCATATTTATAGCAAGGCCATGGTATAAATATAATGTTTTAAACTCTTTAAATATGAGGAAGTAATGAAGCGTTATATTGAAGGGGAAGATCGTTCTCAAGCTACCTTGTTTCCTGAAGAACTTGATAGTTATATTACGCAAGATAATCCAGTGCGGGTGATTGACGTGTTCGTTGATGATCTTGATTTGGGCAATATGGGATTTAAGACAATCCCTGCAGAAACTGGTCGTCCGTCATATCATCCTAGCGTGATGTTAAAGCTTTATATTTACGGCTACTTAAACCGCGTTCAATCAAGCCGCCGGTTGGAGCGTGAGGCTGGGCGTAATGTAGAATTAATGTGGCTACTGGGGCGTCTTGCCCCAGACTTTAAAACGATTGCAGATTTCCGCAGGGATAACACCAAAGCTATTGGCTTGGTTTGCCGTGAGTTTGTGCTGCTCTGCCGTAAGCTTGATTTATTTGTTGATGCGTTTGTGGCCATTGATGGTAGTAAGTTTAAGGCTGTTAATCATCGTGATTTAAACTTTACGCGCGCAAAATTAAAATACCGCTTGAAGATTATTGATGAAAGCATTGCAAAATATTTGAAGCAAATAGACAGCACTGATCGCCGTGAAACACCCACTTCAAAAGCCAAAGCTGAGACTTTAAAAGACAAGATTGGCAAATTAAAAGAAGAAGTCAAAAAGCTCAATGAGATTGAAGTCGAGCTAGAAGCATCACCAGATAAGCAAGTATCCTTTACGGATCCAGATGCAAGGTCTATGCAAACCCGTGGCATAGGGATTGTAGGCTATAACGTGCAGGCCGCTGTAGATTGTAAACATCATATAATTGTAGAGCATGAGGTCACAAATGTTGGTCATGACAGATCACAATTATCAAACATGGCCAAGCAGGCGAAGGCTATTATTGGCAGTGAGAATTTAGAAGTTGTTACTGATCGTGGCTATTATTATGGCGAAGAGATTTTAGCGTGTGAGCAATCAGGCATCACCACCTCTGCACCAAAGCCACAAACCTCTCGTAATCAAGCAAAGGGCTTGTTTGGTACGCAGGATTTTATTCTACAAACCTGAATCTGGACATCTGATGGATGCCCTGGCGGTGAAGTCGCTGAATACCGGATCAAGCAGTGAAGAAAAAGGTCAAGTCATTCGTCGTTACTCGTCATCAGCCTGCACAGGGTGTTCTTTAAAATCACGATGCACCACAGGAAAATATCGACGCATCAGCCGTTCGGAGCGTGAGGATGTTCTGGATACGGTCGCGGCAAGACTTGCCGAAAAAGTTTATATGATGACGATTCGAAAATCAACGGTTGAGCATCCGTTTGGAACGATCAAACATTGGATCGGCGCCACGCACTTTCAAATGAAGACCATAAAGAACGTTCGAGCAGAAATCAGTCTGGATGTGCTCGCCTATACAGTTGAAACGTGTGATGAACATCATCAGAACAAAGCCCCTGATGAGAGGCAATCAAGGGCTTAACACGCCTTGCTTTGTTCGCAATATCGAGGTTTAAAGATAAACCTATATTTAGCCTCATATTCGCGTTTTAAAAGCAGGTATCAGTGGAAGTTGTCTGCTGGAGTAGAAGTGAGTTTGGTGACGCTGTTTTTTAATCAACCAGCTGAATAAATTATGTTTCCACACGACCTGGGCACGATAGCGGATATTAACATCTCTAATTTAACGTCCTATCGACACCTAATGCAGAGTCGTTTTTCTTATCATTAATGCGGTCTTTTCGAAACACCAGTATTTTGCACCTTTAGAGTTACTTCCAAATACAGCCCTCTACCATCGCCTGATTTGTCAGGCTTTCTGTCTTTGCCTTCGGAGTTCTTGCATTCGCTGTCTTTTAACTTCGTTCGGAGGCATCTCTATTGTACAGCTAATTTTATGCCCCCATATATGCCCCTTTTTTCATGAACAGAGAAACATCTTAAAAGGCTTACAAATATAAATATCAGACGGAAAACCCTTTTTAATCAAGGCGTCTGGTGTACAATCATGTTCAAAGAGATATCAGGAGAAAACAGAAAAATGGCGGTGGAAGTAGTCCGCCGATAACTATTCTCTGGAATGTATATAATAGTACGCGCTGTTTCAATGATAAAGGGCACTATTACTTAAATTGTGGCATAATATTCATTCTTGCCACGACCTACCTTGCAAATTAGGCCTAGTTGCATTAATTCTGATATATCGCGATATGCCGTTGCGCGCGCAACATCAAAAGTATTGATCAAATCATGATGCGTTACTTTGCATCCTTTCTTGATTTGAGAGTAAAACCATAATTGTCGTAATGTTAGTTTTTGAACTTTTTTGAGTAAATGGCTAGATCCTTCTGTCTCAAAAATGAGACGGTAAAGATCAAATTTATCCGCTTCATCTTCGTTTTTCATGAAATTTTGAGCATCAATTATATCTGCTATATCTTCACGACCTACTTGTACCAAGAACCAATTTATAAGATTTGGAGAGGCCTTTGTGAGTTTAATGAAATTATCTAGACTTGGCACTCTTGCTGCATCATACCAATTTCTAATTGCATGCTCTGATAGGCCTGATTTACGCGCTATCCACTTAATTGCAGAGCCACTGTTTTCGTAATCTTTTCTCAAGATTTTAGATATTGATTGTGCTGATGTTAACTCTTTATTTGATGAGCCAAATGACTCGTTTTCGTTTGATGACATATTGATGTTCCTTTCGTTAAAATGAAAAGAAACAGTGTGCCGCCTGAGCGAAGTATTATTTCATTTGCTCAAGCTGTTCATTATCAAGGAGCGGTAATAAGAGTGGATCAAGATACAAGAAAAAATTGGAATCTGAGCATGGTCGGGCGTAAAGCCGCGATGTACGTACGCATGTCCGATCCAAGACAAGAATGTTCGACTGAAATTCAAGAGAAGATTATTCGTGATTATGCATCCAATAATGGAATTGAGATTATATGTACTTATTCTGATGAGGGTAAAAGTGGTGTCGTTGCTAAAGGGCGTAATTCTTTTCAGAAGCTAATAGCAGACGTTAAAGACAAAGAGGTTGAACTCAGTTTTTCAATATTACTTGTCTATGATGTTTCCCGTTGGGGGCGTTTTCAACGCACAGATGAAAGTGCGCATTATGAACATGTATGCCGCATGGCAGGTCTTCAGGTTCACTATGTAGCAGAGCAATTCACCAATGACGGTTCCCCCATTTCCGAGTTAGTTAAAACTGTTAAGCGCACAATGGCAGCAGAATATAGCCGCGAATTATCATCTAAGGTCTTTAATGGTCAATGTCACCATGTTGAGCGTGGCTTTCGTCAAGGCGGTCCAGCTGGTTACGGTCTACGCCGCATGTTGATCAATGAAAACGGACATCATAAGGGGCTACTTGAAATTGGTGAGCAAAAAAGCATCACAACCGACCGTGTAATATTGGTACCAGGGCCACAGCAAGAAATTGATCTTGTTAATTGGATATATGAAATGTTTGTCGATGAAAGCTGGAATGAAAGCCTAATAGCAGAAGAGCTCAATCGTAGAGGCATCCTCAGTGATTTTGGCAGCGCTTGGACGCGCGCTAGCATTCATCAAATTTTGATCAATGAAAAATATATAGGCACCAATGTATTTAATCGGCGCTCTTTTAAATTGAAAGCTCAACGCATCAATAACCCTAAGGATGAATGGGTGAGAAAAGAAAAGGCTTTCGAAGCAATTGTAGAGACTAGTTATTTTTACAAAGCGCAAAGCATTATACGTGAGCGCAATCGTAAATATTCCGATGAAGAAATGCTCGATAAACTACGCAGTTTGCATGAGAAACAAGGATGGCTATCTGGGCTTATGATCAATGATCATGATGATATGCCTTCTAGCGGTGCATATAGATATCGTTTTGGCAGCCTAATAGATGCTTATCAAATGATTGGATATACGCCTAATCGTGACATGCGCTATGTAGAAATCAATCGCCACCTTCGAGAACTGCATCCCAACATTATGGATGATACGATCGCACGTATAGAAAATTTAGGTGGGCATGTGCAGCGCGATTCAGCCTCTGATTTAATTTTCATCAATGAAGAGATCAAAGTTTCAATTGTTATTACGCGCTGTCATCAAACAAAAGCAGGGCGGAATCGTTGGAAAGTACGATTTGATAGTGGGCTAGAGCCAGACATTACGATTATTGTGCGCATGGACGCTGAAAACAAAGAGCCGTTAGATTATTACGTCATTCCTGCTCTTGATATCGAAAACCCAAAACTACGTTTAGCGGACAATAATGGTTTTGCTTTAGATTGTTATCGATTTGATGACTTAGAAGATTTTTTCTCGCTCACCCGCCGCGTGAAAATACAGGAGGCAGCGTAATGAACACCGTATATGATATTCAGACCATTTCTATTGATAAAATCACGGTGATTAACTCAAGGGAGCGCAGCGAGAAAAGCTTCCAAGCTGTAAAAGGGAACATTGAGAGTGTTGGGCTTAAAAAGCCTGTAACCGTTCGTCCTGCTGATGTGGGTGATGGATATGAGTTAGTATGTGGAGAAGGTCGGCTAAAATCATATATTGCGCTAGGGCAGAAAACCATACCCGCTGTTGTTAGGCACGATCTTTCAAAAGAAGATGCTTATATTATGAGCCTCGTTGAAAATATGGCGCGCAGACAACATTCTGCTATGGATCTACTAAAGGGCATTGAGCTTTTAAAAAATCAAGATTACAGCATTGCGGAGATATCACGAAAAACTGGGCTAACAGATTCCTATGTAGCAGGTATAGCAACCCTGCTTGATAAAGGTGAAGAGCGTCTTTTATCTGCTGTTGAGAAAAACCAAGTGCCGCTAACAATTGCAATTAAGATCGCCTCATCACCAAACGATGAGCAAAAAGCGTTACAAGATGCTTATGAGAACGAAGGGCTAAGAGGCAGTAAGTTTGTGGTAGCACAACGTTTAGTAGAAAAGCGCAGAACATTAGGAAAATCTATTCGTAATGGTGGCGCCCACAGAAAATCTGGCGAGACTTTATCTTCACGTGATTTGGTTAAAAAGTTTAAAGCTGAGATGGATCGCATGCGCGATCTTGTTGAAAAGTCTAATAATACTGAGGCTAGCTTAACAATTGTAGTTGAGTCTTTTTATAATTTATTGAAAGACGATAATTTTAAGACACTTTTACGTGCAGAAAATTTAAACACTATGCCGCAAATCTTAGCTGACATGATTACACAAAGAGGAGGTGAATCATGCCTAACACTATTCAAAAAGGGTTTGAAGCTGAGACTATAACTCTAAATCTTGATCAGATCATACCTCTCAAAAAGCTGAGCAAATCAAATTTAGAAAGCCGTAAGTTTCAGCAGATTATATCATCAATTAAAGAAGTAGGCATTATTGAGCCGCTTGTTGTGAGCAGGAAATCGCCAAAGTCTGAGCGTTACATGCTCCTTGATGGTCATATGAGATTAGAGGCTCTCAAAAAAATGAAACAGCTCAAAACCGTTTGTTTGATATCAACGGATGATGAGGCATTCACCTATAATAAATATATCAGTCGTAAAGCGCCTATTCAGGAGCATAAAATGATACAGCGCATGGTCGAAAACGGTGTGTCAGAAGAAAAAATTGCCCGCACGCTCAATATTAACGTCAAAAGTATTATTCAAAAACGCAGCTTGTTGGATGGTATCTGCTCAGAAGCTGTTGAGCTTTTGAAAGATAAGATGATGGCGAGTGGGTCATTTCGGTATTTAAAAAAGATGAAAGCCGCGCGTCAGATAGAGTGCGCCATGCTCATGATTGATATTAATGATTTTACAGCGCGCTATGTTCAAGCTTTGCTAGAGAGCTCAGACATAAATCAGCTTGTAGAACCTCCTAAGCCGAAATTGAAAAGGGGGCTTTCACCCGAAAAACGCGCGCGCATGCAAGATGAAATGAGCAAGCTGGAACGCGAGTATAAGCTTATAAAAGATAACCGCGGCCAGAAAAATCTAGCACTTCAATTTACGAAGAATTATTTGGTGCGTTTGCTTAATAATGCGCGCATTACAAAATTTCTAGATTTGAACCATCCCGATATTCTAGAAGAATTTCAAAAAATTGCAGATATGCAGTCTATCAGCACGCATAATGCGGTAGAGGAAACAAGTTGAGGCTGGCGCTCAGTCGATAGAGGGCTTAGAAGCGCTATTCAAGAGGTAATAAGGAGACCGAGATCCTTTTGCGTGTGAGCCGTAAAAAGCGTCGGGACCGTAGGAGAAGCCGTTTGGTTAACGTCAAGCATGGAGTAATCACGGGACAGGAACGGTGGCGAACCCGCATCCAGCCTGTCATTTATTTTATTAACGGTTCAATTCAAAAATCTGGAACGTGTATACACTACATAGGTGGTAACCCAAAGCCTCATTATTAATTTACGCTATTTTTTAAACGATGATAAAAAAATTAAGTTTTATAAAACACTATATTTCATCAATGACAGCTCTAGAATCTCAATAAACCCTAGTCAAGAATGATGCAAAAAAATGTTTTTTAATTTAATCATATCAAATTATCTATTACTGAGCAGTTACAATAGCCTTAGTTGAATCTGGCTTTTCATCAAGAAAAAGTAGAGCTTCTTTATCTACTTCGTTTGCAAACTTAAAGCCCCATCGATCTTCCATAAAGTTCAGAAGACAAAGACCGCGTTCCTTAATACTCTCAGGCGTCCAATCTTTATGCTGAGCAACCTCAATTTCTGAATGTGAACCGTCCGAGTACCCATTTCTAATTTTTTCGCCAGTGTCGTTGAATTTAGGCTGTTTTTTATCGCTGAACTCGTCATTCTGCAAAGAGCTGTTAATAGACATTGATAAAAGCAACAGATTTCCTAAAGAACCGTTGTATGATGGGTAATTCTTCTCATCCACAGCTGCAAAATAACTCTTCCAGTCACCTTTAAGCGTTTGAGGAAATACATGCTCAATAGACACTTTGTCCTTAGGCGTTTTTAGCAAGTCTTCCCACGCTACCTTTTTCTGCCTACTTTGAGATAGCAAATTAAGTTCATATTCGTATAAGAAATAGCGTAAGCCATGCCAGCCGTAATAACCACTTTTGCCAGCGCTATTGAATCGCTATAAAGATAATCATAAAAGTATTTTGAATTAAGCATGCCGTCTTCATGAAAGCAGTATGCCGCTGCGTTATCTAATTTTTGTTTGATTTCTTCTAACGTGAGCTCACCTTGATTAAATTCGCGTGATGCATTGTAAAATTCACTGTCCCTATAATTACTACGAGCCTGACTTAATCGAAAAGTAATAAAGATAAAACGTTCGATATGATTAAGAAGCTTTATCTTTTTTTCTGAGTTCTTCTCATTTTTGAATACAGACATTATCAAAGGTCGAAAATAACCCATCCCAATTCTGTTAAGGCGATCAAGGGCAGTTTTTTCATCATCAGATAGCCCTGTAGCTAAATTAGGATAATAAGAATTGAACCAATGAACAGCCGATTTTCTTAAGGCTATTCACATACTGTTTTATCTCATAAGGTTGCAGATGAGCCACCGTTTTGACATCAGTTTGTTTGTTTTCTCGACAATAAAGTTCTATCAGTTTTCCAATTGCGGCACCAAGAGCGCGGTTATTAGTCTGCACATTAAAATTATGCAAGTCACCATTATTTGAGAGGCGTTTTTTTAGAGTTTCTAATTGATCTAACGAATAAGCATTAAATACCTCATCACTTATCAATTTTTCTAAATCCCTGATCGCTCGCATGTAAGTCTTACCTGCAGCACCTGCCTTAGTATTAGCATTTACAAAATCAATGAAATAGCTCTCTGCTATCATAGTATCTTCCATGCTGCCATTATAGCCATTTTCAATATCCAGTTCAGAATCAGTGAGTTGCTCTTCTGGCAGATCCAGATCAACTTCACGTTCAATTTTCTTATGAACTTTCTGTGGTGAAAAATGTTCATCAAGTCAAAACTTGATATAGTCGTTTCCTTTTTTCCTTGAATATTGAAAATATATGATCCAATGAGCTTTCAAGAAATCATCATCATTCAAAGGGCGTTTGTCATTGCGACCAAGCTGGTAGTAAACCTCTTTCCAAGCGCTATTTATCCCATCTCTAAGACTTTTGCGTTCTACTGCGTCCACTTCATCGTCGTTGTAAAGTGTGGTCAAGTAAATCAAACGGTTTTTAAGTAGTTCCAGATCAGATAAACGTTTTCCACGGTTATTCATCGTTTCAAATGCCACGAAGACGTCGAACTCATCCTTTATTACGTACTCATTGAATAAAAACCTCTTAGTGAGCTTTTTGTAAGCGTCTTGAAGCCCGCTCACGCCAGTTTCAGAATGGAGTTCTTTCAATTGCTCATAAAAATACAATTTAGCATTTCGTAAATTTAAAGTGTAGAAAGTCTCTTCGATTGATGGTGATCCATCTTCATTGAAAATTCTGTGTCTCAGATACTCATAACTTGGATTATCTACTGTATAGCCAAATTTATAAGTTCTGTATTGATCACCAGTAGGCTTAGTTTTAAACAAATACCTATTGATGACCGCTTCTAAATTTAAGCTATCTGTAATGTAAATTTCATGATTTGGTTTGTTGGTGTTTTCGTTGAGCTGCCTCACGAAATCAATGAACGCCTGAAGAAAGACAACAAAAGTGGTTAAACGCTGTTGCCCATCTACGATGTGATACATTTTGTAAGAATGATCTTCTGCCAGCCAATATTCGTTGTCAGTTTCAGAAATCTCTTTGGAGCTAACTTCTTTCAACGTTAGTACGCCGGTATAATGCGAGCGATCACCAGATAGGTTTATGAGATCTTCCCAAAAATCTTTAAGTTGGCTCTTTTGCCACGCATACCCCCGCTGATAATCAGGCAATCCTGAATATCTTCTCTTTAAAAAGACTATCTAATGATTTTGGTTCATTCATTAATCTTTATCCTCCTGCTTTATTTTTCTAATTAACCCAAGTGTAGTTTGTGATCCTATATTGTAATCGTCTCAGCCATTTCTAGATATCGACAAAATGCGTTTGCCAACTGCATTTGCCTCGGGGTTTTACATTCAGCCTCAAATATTTCGGGTGAAGCCACAAGTATGGCTAAACACTGAGCACGAGAAATTGCTACATTTAATCGGTTGCTCCTATATAAAAATTCCATTCCCCTTGGCGCATCCTCATATGAGGATGTGGCCATAGAATAAATTGCAATTGGGGCCTCTTGCCCTTGAAATTTATCAACAGTTCCTACACGGGCATCTGGAATGCGCTGCTGTATTTCAAATACTTGTGCGTTGTAGGGAGCAATAATCAAAATATCTTGCAAGGAGATTGATTGCACATTATTGTCTCTATCTATCCATGTTGGATTAGACTGTAAAATTTCGTGCACAATTTTTTCAACGACTTTGGCTTCCTCTAAAGATGAGCTGGTATTTCCTGAGTGATCTACAGGACAATATCGTAATCCAGCCCCAGAAAAATCGCTCTCTGATTGAATTATCTGGCTTTCGCACCCATCTACAGAAAAAAGTTTTGAGTCATAAAATAGCTCAGAGTTAAAAGCGCAAATTTTAGGGTTAAGTCTCCATGATTTTTCTAAAAATAATCCTTGCTCCGGTTTTATTGTCTGCGCCTCTCCGATAATGTGGTCTAAAGATGAAACTCCTGTACCGTCTGGGTGAGATCCTTGCGTAGGCTGATCCAACTGCTGAGGATCACCTAGTAAAATAACAGACTTTGCTGCTGGAGAAACGGCTAAAACATTTGCCAATGACATCTGCGCAGCTTCATCAATAAATAGAACGTCTAACGCACCTGCTGCATCTGCTCTACTCCAAAGAAAATGTGTGCCTCCCGCAACCTTAGCATCACCAGAAGAAAGAGTTACAAAAACCTCATCATTATTTTTAGCAAAGATTAAATTATTTTGATCTGGCTCTTGATTTTTTGGTTTTTGAATAATACTGAGATCTAAACCTTCTTCACTTGCTGCCTCGATCACTTTATCAATAAGGTTTCTGATCACTTTGTGACTATTAGCAGTAATGCCAACTTTTTTACCTTGCTTTACAAGAGCACAAATCATTCTTGCGCCAGTATAAGATTTTCCTGTTCCTGGCGGCCCCTGTATTGGCAAAACGCCGGAGCAAATATTATTAGCAACTCTTAAGGCGGATTGCAAAATATCTTCTCCATCTTCTGTCATCGCATGACTAGATATATCAGGTAGCTTTCGAAGTAGTAATTCACGCGCTGAAATATATTCCCCTGCGCCTTCAATTCCATGTTTCGCAACATATTCGGCAATGCGCATGATAGAATCTGCTTGCTCATTCGTGCGAATAACCAGATGTGAATAAATAGCCTCAGGGTGTATATTTTTAGTCTTTTTAGATTTTTTTATATCAATCGTACGGTCATCTTTAAAAATAGCCTCAACAGTACCAAAGTTATCTCCTCCATTTTGAATTAGCTTGTCACCTTCTTTTACGTCGGTGTCTTGTTGTTCGAAAACGTATCTGTCTATTGGAATTCCTGTCTTTGTGATTTCAACCGTTTCTAAAAAAGCAAGTTTTGAAATAGCTGCTTTTTCATTTAACAGATCATCTGGCATCAGATCCTTAAGCCTAAAAAATTCCCACCAAACAGCCTTTTCTTCACGACGATGCCAGTCAAGTAGATAAGCAAGGAGCCATCGTGCATGCTGCTCTTCAGACCTCTCGTCTCTATCCACGGACACATCATTCGTAAGCTTCTCAATAAGCGCTTTAACTTTTTTAGCTTTTTCATTAAGCTCTTCTTGAGGCGCTAGCTCTGGAATCAATGGCCTTGGTATTTCTTGCCCATTTGCAATGACTCTCTTCTTAACTCTTCAAGCCAGTTCCTAAGGGCATGCGTTGCATAGCAGTCGTCAGCATTATACCCCTCGACAACGTCTTTTGTAGTATCATCAATAAGCTGAATATCATCAAGCTCAATACAAGACGTCAACTTTGTAAGCGCGACATTGGCATCATGCAGGCCAATCTTTCTTTGAAAACCAAAAAATGGTTCTAGCTTCTTGATGGAATAACTTTCGACCCCTGCGTACATTGCGTTTCGTACAATACTTAAAAGATCAACGAACACTTCACCTCGAAGAAGATTATCTACCTCATCTTCCCTTGAAGCATACCTCCCCATAAGACGCTTTAGTGCAGCAGGTTCATATGGGGCGAAATGATAAATATGCATATCGGGATATGTTTCACGTCTGGCAGTAATGTCGTCAATGAACTGTTCGAATATCGCTTTTTCTTCGGCACGTTCAAACCCCCAAAGACTTTTGTAAATGAGCACCTCATTTTCGAAATAGCAATAGCCTAATAGATACTCGAGGCCATGTTCACCAACAAAAGGGTCACTCTCAATATCAAAAAAAACATCGCCAGCCGAAGGCTCAGGTAAGGCGGACAAACCAACCGTTGGCACGATTTCTTTTATATCGTATGTCAACTCACCAGACTCGCGAGACCGAACCTGAACATCCGCCTGATTTCTTATTTTTTTATAACTTAGAACAGAGCCTTTTTGCGGAACAAAAGGAATGACCTCTGGCAGCTCAGCAAGCGCCTTAACGTTTGCAACACCATTTCTTTTCAACTCAGAAATTTGGTTTTTTGAAATGTTGGCAACAAGGCATAGATGGTCATCATTACGACGACGTAAATCACAGTTGTTTTTCCAACGGCAGATATCACAGTGCGATTTAGGTTCAGGGTAGGTTTGTCCTAAACCATCCTCGGCGATAGCCTCCAAGGCTTCCGCTTTTATTTTTCTGTAATATGCCGCGTAATCATCAAAGCGAAATATTTGAGGTTCATAATCAGACCATGGCGCAACAATATATATATGCTCCGGCGGGAACCCCTGAACGTCGGAAAGCAGATCAGCATAAAGGCAAAGTTGTAATATACTGCCGCTTTTTGTTTCCCTCGACAGTTTAGTATCTATAATTTCATAGGACCAATCACCAAGATTACTTGATTTTTCAACACGCCTCAAGATATCCGCTCGTCCAACATAACCATTACTACGAAAGGCCCCCTGAACAATAATTTGGCAGCCATTTTTCATGGATTCTATCGTAGACGTTAAATACTTGCATTAGATATATCAACGCCCTCGATTAGTTTATAATCAAGTCCGCTATCTTTCAGATGCTTTAAATATGAATTTTCATGCTGATCTCCTCTTTCTTTGAGGAGCTCAAGGAGGGGATCATAATGTTTAGGTGTTTCTCGAATACCATTCGCCACATCAAGATCAAGCTTGGTTAAATGATTACAACCTATATATCCAACAAGGTCAGATGCACTTAGCACTACTTTTTCATTCAAAACTTTCATTTGTAATCTTTCGATTGAGAGCAATAGGGCGTATTTATCTACACAAAATTATAGATACTTATTCTCATTGTCAATGATGCGAAAATAAATATTTGACAATTATTAATATCAGTGTATATTATGCATCATGAAACGTGAGAATAAATATTTGAAAATTAAGGCATGCGCTAAAGTTAACGCTGGCTACCCATTGCGCGGCGCAGCATCTAAATTGGACAAAGGCGAGCTTGGTTTAATTCGTTTGCAAAATGTCTCCGGTGGCACTCACATACGATTTGATGAGGTTGACGTGTTTGCCTACCTAAATCTAAGAAAGTTGAATTCCTGTCAGAGGGAGACATAGTTTTTGCCGCGCGAGGGGCGCAAAACTTTGCGTATCATATCCCTAAGCTAAATTTTTCTGCAGTATGCGCACCACAATTTTTTATTATCAAAGTTAAAACTCTAAATGCAATTCTCCCCAAGTATTTAACGTGGTATTTAAACAGTCCGCCATCACAAAATTATTTCGAGTCTGTCGCTGTCGGCACAGCCATGAAGAATATTCGTAGAACCGCTGTGGAAAACTTAGAAATCCCCATTCCATCATTACTCAAGCAACACGCTATAGTGAACCTATGGGAAGCAGCGATAGCAGAAGAGCAAACTTTTCAATCACTTATTCAAAACCGTATTGACCTACTAGCAGGATTGGCTCAAGGCTTATCCAGAAAAGGATTATAAAAATAACCGATCAAATTAAACAAGACGAAGTCAACAAAGCCGTTTGGGCGGTCTGCAACACATTTCGTGGAACTGTCGATGCTGCAAGTTATAAAGACTACGTTCTCACCATGCTCTTTATTAAGTATATCAGCGATGTGTGGCAGGATCACATGGAAACTTATAAAGAAGAGCATGGCGATGAACCCGAACTCATCGCGGAGCTCATGAAAAATGAGCGTTTCGTTCTTCCCGAAAAAGCGAACTTTTACACGCTTTATGCAAAGCGCAACGAGGCTGGGAATGGTGAACGTATTGATAAAGCCTTAGCGGCGATTGAAGACGCTAACATTTCCAAGCTGAGAGATGTGTTTCAAGACATTAACTTTAACTCAAACAAACTTGGTGAAGAAGCGCAGAAAAATGAATTGCTAAAAGACCTTCTTGAAGACTTCGCGAAGGAAACGCTGAACCTCCGTCCATCTCGGATTGGTAATCTTGATATTATCGGGAACGCTTATGAATTCCTAATCAAGAGCTTCGCTGCAAATTCTGGGCGTAGCGCAGGCGAGTTTTATACCCCACCAGAAGTTTCACAGCTCATGGCCACTTTGATGGCTGCACAGGAAGGCGATGCGATTTGCGATCCGGCCTGTGGATCTGGATCGCTCCTTATGAAGTGTGGGCGATATGTACAACAACATAATAATGGTTCAAAGAAATATGCGCTGTATGGACAAGAAGCCATCGGCAGCACATGGGCGCTCGCAAAAATGAATATGTTCTTGCACGGCGAGGATAATCATAAAATCGAATGGGGCGATACGATCCGCAACCCGAAGCTCTTAAACGACGAGGCAGGACTGAAGCATTATGATATTGTTGTTGCCAACCCGCCGTTTAGCCTAGACAAGTGGGGGCACGGCACAGCCGAAGACGATAAGTATTCTCGCTTCAAACGTGGCATTCCACCCAGAACCAAAGGTGACTATGCTTTTATCCTGCATATGATCGAAACCATGAAACCCAAATCGGGGCGTATGGCGGTTGTTGTGCCACATGGTGTATTGTTCCGCGGATCAAGCGAGGGCAGTATTCGTCAAAAATTAGTTGATGAAAACTTACTGGATACGGTTATCGGTCTGCCTGAAAAACTATTCTATGGAACAGGTATTCCTGCGTCCATCTTAATTTTTAAGAAAAACAAAAGCGATGATAAAGTGCTGTTCATCGATGCAAGCCGTGAATTTGAATCAGGTAAAAATCAAAACCAACTTTCACAAGCCAACCTTGATAAAATCATAGAAACATCTCGTGCTCGCAATCCTGATGGCGTAGATAAATATTCGTATCTCGCGACTAAAGATGAGATCGCCGAAAACGACTACAATCTTAACATTCCGCGTTATGTGGATACGTTTGAGGAAGAAGCAGAGATCGACCTCATGGCCGTTCGGAAGGAGCGCCTAGCGCTCAAATCTGAATTGGCAGAATTGGAAACAAAAATGGAAGGTTATTTAGAGGAGCTTGGTTATGGTTCCTGATGGATGGGAAGTTAAAAAACTTCAAGAAATTGCACCTGTGATTGATTGCAAACACAGAACACCCAAATATTCCGAAACTGGAATTCCTATAGTTTCGCCTGGAAACATCGATTGGGGGAAACTTGAACTCAATGGATGCCGAACAATTTCTGAGGTGGAATTCCAAACTATGATGGATCACTGTGTCCCAAATCTTGGGGATTTAGTATTTGGACGAAATCAAAAGGTAGGGTTTGCTGGTCGTGTTTCTACCAATGATTTGTTTGCACTAGGACAGGATACGGTATTGATAAAGCCAGAAAAAACCAGTGGTCATTTCTTGCAGTATGCTCTGCAATCTCAACCAATAAAAAAACAAATTTACAAATTATTGGGTGGCAGCACGTTTGGTCGAATAAACCTAAAAGACTTGCGAGATTTACAGATACCACACCCGATAAAAGATGAGCGTGAAAGCATCACTAAAATCCTATTAACATGGGATCAAGCGATTGAGACAACAGAGAAACTGATTGAGAATAGCGAGCGCCAGAAAAAAGCCCTCATGCAACAACTTCTCACAGGTAAAAAACGCTTGAAAGGATTTAGTGGAGATTGGAAAGCTTGTAGTATTGGCGAACTGTTTGAAATTTTAACGGCGCCCTCAAAAACTAAGTTCATAGAAGAGGACGGCGATAAACTCATTGTTGACATGGGGGCAATTGACCGCGCTTCCAAACTTGTCGCCCATAAGACAGTGAAACAACGTAAACACCCCCTCATGCGGGGCGACTTAGTAATGCCGAAAGATGATATTGGAGGAGGGCAAATAATTGGGCGGGTAGTGTATATTCCTAACGATTCAGACTATGAATTGGGCGATCACGTTTATGCATTGAGAGCTAGAGGAGAAGTAATTGATCTAAAATTTGCTTATTATAGAGTCAACGAATTTTCTATTAGGAAAAGTTTACGACGCAAAGCGAACGGGACAGCGCAACTCGGATTGGGTAAAAAGGACGTTATGAAAAAAGAAATAACGTTCCCTTCTCTAATGGAACAAAAGCGAATTGCTGATATTATAAAGAATATTGACGCTACTCACTTTTCACTTACTCGCCCTTAGAAAAATTAAGGTTCAAAAAATCCGGGTTAATGCAGCAACTTCTGACGGGCAAGCGCCGTGTCAAAATTGGTGAGGAGATTACAGCATGAGCAAATCACGTTCATTTTCAATCTACTTGCTTAAAAGCGGCTTTGATCACACCAATACACTCAAAGATGACCATGCATTAGCAGAGTCAACGGCAGCAGATAATCTACCAGAGGGGGCAACCCTTTTTGTGTTGGATAACCCTCCTAATCCACCTTGGTGGAAAAGCTACTTCGGCATTACGCAGAACCTTCAACAAACCCTTAAAGGTGCCATTATATTTTTATCCGTTAGCGATAGAGTTTGCGCTATCACTTTTGGTCACGTCTATCACAATTTACAAAGCGAAGCGTATGAGTATGATTTCGGCATTCAATACACTGAATAGCCTTGACCCAAATAAGCTCAAAAGCTTGGATTCACTGATACCTGAAAATGCACGCCGTCAACGCACTCAATTGCCTGTTGGCTCTGACCTCACATATTTCGACTTTGATCGCGATGGTAGCAATTTTAAAAGGTATGACAGGGTCGGTGAAGGAAGAATACAAACAATATTTCCGCCACGCGACAGGTGCTAGCAATATCCGTATTAGCTCCGACGTTGGCACTGACAGATTAGCCGAATTATGCGCGACACTTTTAGAAATTTATGCAAAGGACGATTATAAAACTGCGTTTCCTGATATTCAAAATGTTACGCCTGTTCGCGACCCTGTTAAAGTGGACGCCTTGAATGCCAAACTAGTGACGGCATTTAGAGGTAAAGACGCAAACCTGACGCTGACTGTTCCTGAAATTGTGAATTATAATGATGAAAACTACGTTATGTTTTCTGGCGAAGGGCAAAGCTTAATTTACGACGACGTTTTCATTGATTTATATTATGAATATCTTGACTCACAAAGTTTCGACCTCTCTGCCGCGACATTGGAAAACCTAAGAAAACACAACCTCATCCTTACGAATCAAATTGGACAACCTCGCGGTGATAAACCCAGTATTCTAAAATGCCTAATTTTTGATGCGACGCTCGATGGAGGCACCGAGACATACCACCTTTGCGAAGGTAATTGGTATCTGGTGGATGTTGATTACGTTAAAGGCCTATCGGACTACCTCGACCCACTTTGTCATGACACAACGTTACCAATTTTCAATCATGAAAATGAAGCAGCGTTTAATGAATCTTGCGTATCTGGACTTGAAGCTTCGCGGTTATGCATGGATAAAAAGAATATTTCTCCAAAAGGCCATAGACGGTCGAGCCCTGTGATGTCTTTGAACAGGATGGTAATAAGTCCGTTCTCCACCACGTTAAAATTTCCACAGTATCAAATCAGTTGAGCCACTTGTTTAATCAAGGGCTAAACTCCAGTAATTTTGCTTCGTGAAGAAGAAAAGTCGTTTGAAAAATTAAAGAGCGTTGCCCAGAAACATTAGCCGAAGCCGCTCATAACGATAATTTTCAAACCCTTATTGACAAGAAAATTTTTAAGATCATCTTTCAAATTGTTACCCACAAAGACAAAAATAATAAGTCAACAAACCTACCTTTGTTCTCGCGTATTAGCCTTAAGCGTACAATGAAAGAATTGAAACATATACGGGTATTGAAGCTGAGTATTGTTTTGTAAAAAATGAGAAAGAGAAAGCTGACGGGAAAAAGAAAAAACGAGCAAAGAAGGCACAGCCAGCGGATGCTGCCACTCAAGAGGTTGCAGCATGACGAAATGGAAGAACCAGTTTGGGGGTGCGTGTGGCTGAAAACATCTGCATTCGAAGAGGCGCTTGATCTATCGCGTGAAAGATCTGTTCTACTTGCCAATGGTTTCTTCGATTGCTCAAGGAGGCATGAGGTTTACCTATGGAAACCTATTGGAAACTTTAGAACTCGACACAGACAACCCAATTCAACAATCTTTTGATTTGATGCACACGGTCGATTTCGAGAAAGTTATCAGGCCGCTTGTGAAACATCTGCGCTGATAGCCCGTGCTCACGGACTAGATGATGAGGCAACAGGTTTTGAGGAAACGGCAAGCCAAGTCCGTGAAAACCTAATTGTTGCAATACAAGAAGTGCACCCGCCTATACAATTTGACATTCCAGATGAGCAAATCGGAATCCTGCGCAGAATTTCTGAATAATTTCCAAAATGTATTTACTCTTAACTACGACCTCCTTCTTTACTGGGTCATAAACTCGCAAGGCATCGGGTTGCGAGATGGATTTGGTCTAGGAGATACTGTAGCTGGCTTTAGAACCTTTGACGCAGATGCTTACTGTGAAACTTTTTATATTCACGGTGCATTGCCCCTTTCCCACGGGAAAGACTTTGAATAAGGAAGAAAGTGCTCGCAGGTGATAATATAGTTGCCGACATTGCAGCAACAATCCGCAGAACAAGACAGTTACCTCTTTTCGTCAGCGAAAGGGTTTCGCCCAAAAAGAATCGAAAATTCGTGCCAATCCATATTTAAGATATTGTTTGGAGTCCTTGGAACAAGCAAGCGGAACTCTTTTCATTTTTGGTCATTCTGCTGATGACAATGACGCTCACATCTATGCTGCAATATGCAATAGTAATATATCAAATTTGGTTTTGTGTGCATGACATTGCCAATAATCGTCAAGAGATTGCTGAAAGACTTGCTCGATATGAAGCTCGTAGAAACGACATAACTTTTTATTTATTGGACGCTGCTGAGGTGAATCCTTGGGGGATACAATGATGGCTACACCGAATACGGACGAACTTTCAACTTCTCAAATACCCGCGTTATCTACGCTTATGGCACTCGGATGGACTTACATACCCCCAGCCGCGTGTATGGAGCTGCGTGAAGGTAATTCCAATGTTGTCATCAAGAGCGAACTAATTGAGGTTTTAAAAGCCAAGCAGTTTGACTATCGCGGAAAAACCTACCCGCTTTCTGCGAACTCCATCGACCAAATTGTGCGCGACTTGACAGCACCAACAATGGGCATGGGGCTTTTGAAAGCTAATGAGACTATCTATAACCAGCTCACGCTTGGCATTACGGTCACTGAATTCATCAATGGCAAGAAGCATTCGCCAACTATTAAGATCATCGATTGGGACAATCCAGAGAACAACAGCTACACATTCACCGAAGAATTTGAGGTTCTCAATACAGTGGGCACAAACACACGTCGTCCCGATATCGTGTGTTTTGTAAATGGCCTGCCATTGGTTGTCATCGAAGCCAAACGCGCCGCTTCTGGTAACCCGAATAAATCTATGATCGCGGAAGGCATAAGCCAAAGCATTCGCAATCAACGACAAGATGAAATTCCACAACTTTTTGCATATTCTCAATTGCTCATGTCGATTAATGGCTCTGAGGGGCGGTACGGCACGACCAGAACTAGCGGGAAATTTTGGTCAAACTGGCAGGAAGAAGAGATTTCTAAATCCGATTTTGGCAAGATAAAGAATATAGACCTCACAGCGGATCAAAAAAGCGAACTCTTATTCGCTCGTCCAAAATTCATTTCCGACTTCTGCCATAAACTTTGGGCTGAGAAACAAGCGGTAACGGATCAAGACCGACTGCTCATTAGCCTATTGTCCAAAGCCCGCCTTTTGGAATTCATTCGTTACTTCATCTTGTTTGACCGTAAAAACGGAAAAATCGCAGCACGTTATCAACAAGTCTTCGGTATCAAAAACCTAATCGCGCAAATCACACAGAAAAACCCTGATGGCTCCCGTATGGGCGGCGTGATTTGGCACACAACAGGATCGGGGAAAAGCTTCACGATGGTTTTCTTGTGTAAGGCGATGTTGATACATCCTGACTTGGCGCAATGCAGGATTATTGCGGTTACAGATAGACTCGACTTAGAAAAACAGCTCGCGAAGACCTTCTTGTCGGGCGGCGCGTTCGGCGCGGCGAAGTTTGGAAGAAAAGATATTTCATCCAAATACAAAGCCTCGACGGGGAAAGACCTCGCTCATCGCATCTCTAAGGGTAATGAGCGTATAATCTTTTCTATTATTAACAAGTTCGGGACTGCCGCAAAGCTCCTAGAATGTCATAACCCAAGTGCTGACATTATTGTTTTGGTCGATGAAGGGCATAGAAGCCAAGGCGGCGAGAACCATCAGCGCATGAAAAAGGCTTTGCCTAACGCCGCCTTTATCGCGTTCACTGGCACACCTCTTCTGAAAGATGACAAAACTACAAATAAGTTTGGACCGATTGTCCATGCTTATACGATGCAGCGAGCCGTTGATGATAAAACAGTCGCCCCGCTTGTCTATGAAGAACGTAAGCCTGTCTTAGATATAAATGATAAGGCGATAGACAACTGGTTTGAGAAAATCACCGTTGGATTATCCGACAAGCAAAAGAGCGATCTGAAAGCGAAGTATGGCAAAAAAGGCCAGATTTACAAATCCGCAAGCCGTGTAGAATTGATCGCTTGGGACATCGCGATACACTTTGATGAAAACTTCAAAAAACTTGGAACTGGCTTGAAGGGGCAACTCGCCTGTCAGGATAGAAAAACCGCCGTTCGCTACAAAAAGGCGCTTGATGCAACAGGGTTGGTTTCAAGTGCGATAATCATGTCGCCTCCTGATACCCGCGAGGGACATAACGATGTAGATGCCTCCAAAATTCCAGAAGTACAGGAATGGTGGAAGCAAAACGTCACGGTTGACCCAGAAGAGTATGAGAGGCAAGTCCTCGAAGATTTCTCAGAGCCTGGCAAGCCAGATATTTTGATCGTGGTATCGAAACTTCTTACAGGTTTTGACGAACCACGAAACGGCGTTCTTTACATTGATAAAAAGATGGAGAGCCATAATCTCATACAAGCGATTGCGCGTGTGAACCGCTTGCATGAAGCAAAAAAATACGGGCTTCTCATAGACTATCGCGGCATACTCAAAGAACTCGATACAGCAATCACAGATTACCAAGACCTAGCTGAACGGACGCAAGGCGGCTTTGATCTAGATGACATCAAGGGTCTGTATTCTGATGTTTCAACTGAATATAAGAAACTTCCTGATCTGCACGGTAAGCTTTGGTATATCTTCACTGATGTAAAAAATAAGCTCGATAGAGAGCAATTTAGACAAATTCTCATACCCAAATATAAGGATGCAGAAGAAGGCGTTTCCATCGATATGCGCCAAAAGGTTCGCGAAGATTTCTATCAAGCCCTAAGTGAATTCGGTCTATGTTTGAAAATAGCGCTCGGCTCACAGTCTTTCTTTGAGGACAGCGGCGTTTCAGAAAAGCAAATCGCGACTTACAAAAGAGACCTTAAATTTTTTACAGAACTTCGTTCGGAAGCTAAACGGGACGCACAGGAAACTGTCGATTTCAATTTGTACGAAGACCAAATCAGACGGCTCGTCGATAAGCACGTGGTCGGAGAAGAAGTGCGTGAACCTCAAGGCGCGTTCTTAGTAAACCAATTGGGCAAAAAAGACGTATCAGAATGGTCAGAAGATAAGCTCAGAAATGAAACTGACATAATAAAATCAAGACTGAAAAAAACTATCGAACAAGAGCTAGGCGATGATCCTTACGCCCAAAAGCATTTATCTGAGCTACTCAAAGATGCCATTGAAGAAGCAGCCGCAATGTTTGAACATCCATTTAAGCAATACGCGCTCTTTGAAGATTTAGCGGAAAAAGTTGCAAACAGGGAAGTCGATGAAATCCCAGGCACCCTAAAGAACTCGCCTCATCAGGCCGCCTATTTTGGAATATTAAAATTGAATGCACACAATGAAAGCCGTGATTTCGATGCCGACGAAAATGTTGCTGTGGCTGTAAAAATTGATGAGGTCGTTTCTAATGCTGTAGCAGAACATTCGCTCAATCCGAAAATCATCGAAACAGAAATACGAAAAGGATTGCTCCCCATATTGTTCAAAAAAATAGGGTTAGATAACGCCAAGGACGTTATTGAAGAGATCATTCATGTTACTCGAATTGGTCTATCCTAATGACTAAGCTGGGCACTGACTCTATCGAATATGGAGGCGAACAAATCTCTTATAAGATTGTTTCAAATCCCGACTTGCAATCTAAAATAAAGATTCACGTTCATCCGAATGCTAGTGTAGAGGTGGAAGCACCTAAACAAGAAAATACAACGATCATTAAGAATGCAGTATTAAAACGGGCAAGATGGATCAACACTCAAGTGGAGCAAGCCAAACAACGGAATGAATACGTTTTACCAAGAGAATACAATAGCGGCGAAAGCCATTTTTATCTTGGACGCCGCCACAAGCTAAAGATAAATATTGATAACGAAAACCCTACAGGCGTGAAGTTATATCGCGGTCTGATTAACATCAATGTTCGCGTCAATGACAGGGCTGCCATCAAACGTAGGCTTGAAGATTGGTATTTTGAGAAAGCGAACCACTACATACGGCATCGTCTAAGCTTAGTTATCGATGACACAGATTGGGTTGAAGATGTGCCGGAATTGAAACTTGTTGCCATGAAAAAACAATGGGGAAGTCTTTCTCCGCAAGGGTTAGTTCATATCAACCCTTGGCTTGTCAAAGCACCTGTCGATTGCATAGACTACGTATTGTGCCATGAGCTTTGTCACTTAGTTGAGCGTAATCATAGCAAGAATTTTTATAGATTGTTAAAGGCTAGATTGCCTGACTGGGAACGTCGTAAATCAAGATTAGATGGAATGGCCGAGCTTATTCTAATTCGCTAAAATCAGAAAATTTTAGTTTGATTTTTATATATAAGCTACCGGAAAATGGCTTTAGTTTTTATTTTCAATCATCGTGTGTTAGCGATTGCATAAGTGCACGATAATTTGCCGCGGCTTCAATTGCTGTAACTGGTTTATGATTATCAATTTTTTCTTGTGCCGCCGCTTTTTCTATTTTTCGTTCCTCATGTGGCATGATGTATCTATGCAATATATCCATCATTAATTTTGCATGAGCGGCCTTACCTGATATGCAGTGATTAAAGAGTGATCTTACAAATGCTTCTTTCTTCAAAATTTGTTTTTTTGTTCCATTTTCAGTTATTACAACTGTTTCATTCATCATGCCTATGCACAGATCTCCAAAATACAAATTATCAGACTTTTTAGGTCTGCCATTTGGGTTACCAGATTTTCCTTTTTTAAATTGTGTTTTTTTAGGCGGTTTTTTGTAGCCTACTTTTTCACTTTTATTATAATTGCTTTTATCGTTCTCACTCATGATGCAGTCCTTTCTAAACGAACGGGCTTGATGCCTGTCATGTCTTCAAAGCGTTGCAGTGTCACATCGCAATATTTTGGATCATATTCAATCAGGCGCGCTGTGCGCTTAACAGCGTCTGCTGCTAAGTAACGTCGAACCACTGCCGCCAAAGCAATCAAGAATGAGGTCTTTGGGTTTTGTACAATCTAATATAGCATCAGAAATCATCAATGTTGGCTTAACAGTAGGGTGCAGTTTGATGTCATTGCGCCGATGCGATGTTGCATGCACACCAGAATAATCCCAAACGTTAGTGCGGTAGCGTCCATGCTTGCCAAGTTCTACATTATTGGTATGAGTGTCACCAGCTTTCTTAAATACACATACAAACTCATGTTGTGAGCGGTACAAACTCCCCATACCAGCTGTCTGCTTATTCCAGACGCATATGTTCTTAAGCTCGTCATACACATCTTTCGTTGAATTCAGCAAATCATTGATGTGCCGCCAATCCATACATATGTAATGAAGAGAACCTGATTGAGAATGCTCTGTCGCTAACGATAAAGATGTTTTTAGAAAAGTCTGAAATTCTGATGTGTTCATTTCACCAGAGGCCATCGCAAATTCATCATGTTTGGTTTTACCCTTGTTACAGACATGACCTGAGATTGGAACATTATACGGCGGATCAATGAAACACATATTGGCTTTTGCGTCATCAAAGAACACAATATCATAACTATCTTGTTGTAAGCTATCGCCACAATATAAATAATGTTTTCCAAGTTGCCACAGATCTCCAAATTCTACTCGTTTTTCAATATTAAGTGGCTCTGGTAGTGGTGGTTCTTCTGGTTTCTGACTGATCAAATCTTGATGCACAATAAAATCAATCTCAGGCGTATCAAAACCTGTGAGGCTCAAATCAAATTCAGTATCAAGATCAATTAAATCCTCAAATTCTAATTTTAAAATATTAAAATCCCAACCGGCTTTTTCGGCAAGCTTGTTGTCGGCTAAAATATAAGCCTTACGTTGTGTGCTTGTGAGGTGCGAGAGCATAACAACAGGCACTGTATTAAGTTTCAACAACAAGGCTGCTTTGACACGCCCAACACCGGCTAATATTTTATTGCTTTGATCAATTAGTATCGGGTTTGTAAAGCCGTATGTTTCAATACTGTTGGCAATCTGCCTGATTTGCTTATCACAATGCGTTCTTGCACTGCGTTCTGGTACAATAATTTTTGCTGGTGAGATATAAGATATTTTTGATTTGTAGGTATGTGCTAAGTCTTTAGTTTTTGTGTTATTGGTCATTGTCAGCCCTCCATAAGCGTTATGCTTAAAGGATGGCAAGTTAATAGATTTTTTTCACGGACATTAATTGATCAATTAATGTCCGTGGCCCATCACAGCGCTATAATCTCGCTTCATAAGCTCTTTTAAAACACCTGTTTCTATGTGTTTCGGGATTTTTAAAGCGGCAATAGAGCGGTTTATTTCTTTTTCAGTAATACCTATTATATCTTCTTGGATTTTTTCTTTTATCTTAGTCGCGCTTTTATCTGTTTCACGAAGATAAAACTCGTGTGCGGCAACAACTTGTAGAACTGGCGTGGATTTAGTGCCTTTTGGCCGGCCTGATTTTGCATGTTTAAGACCAAACTCCTCTCTGAAGTCTTTACCATCGAGCACTTGCTTCATATTCTTTGTAAACCAAGTAGAAATATACAGGTTGGGCTTATCTTTCTTTTCAATTTCATTACAAAATGTTGCAAGCAGTCGTTTAGCAATAACCGGCGAAGATGTTTTTGAATGCTCATGAAGCAGAATTAATATTTGCTTATCATCCTGTATAACTGAGCTTTCATTTTTGGATAAAAGTGCTTTTTCTATCCGTTTAAATATATTGTTTCTCATATCCTCTGAATCATATGAGACAAACAATTCATTTAAATCTTCTAAAAACGCGAGAAGTAATTCGGGGGCATTATTCATTTTAAAGTCCTTTTATACTAGATGTTTATTATCGCAGATATTTCAATCTTTAAAAGTGTAAACATAAGCTGGACTTACCTGCGAAAGGAAGCGTGAATGGCTCTAACCTTAACAAACGGAGATATTTATGAATCGAATCAATATAAATACAGAAATCTCAAATTTGGAAGATTTGCGCGCGCAATGGCAGCAGGTTTGGCAAATAAAACCGCATAATCGTATCGGGCGTAAAATGCTGGAGCGCAGCCTATATTTCAAACAGCACGAAAAACAACTGCCGCCGCAAGTGCAAAAACGCCTCAACAAACTTATTCATAATTATAAGCGTAGCCCGCAATATTTTGAGCAGGGGCATATGGTCTTAAAGCCAGGCATGAAGATTTTGCGAAATTGGAAGGGCAAAACACATGTTGTGACGGTAACATCGAATGGGTTCAAATATGACGATAAGGACTATTCAAGCCTCTCAAAAATTGCCGCGGAGATAACAGGCTCAAAATGGAACGGCTGGGTGTTTTTTGACCTTAAGAAAAAGGCGAGCAGCTCATGAAACCGAATGTCAAAAACTGCGCTATTTATACGCGCAAGTCGACCGAAGAGGGATTGGATCAAGATTTTAATACGCTAGATGCACAACGTGAAGCATGCGAAGCATATATTTTAAGCCAAAAAGCTGAGGGCTGGAAAGCTATTAAAGCTAACTATGACGATGGCGGATTCTCTGGCGGTAATATTGAGCGTCCTGGGCTTAAAAAGCTCATTAAGGATATTAAGGCTGGCAAGGTGCAAACGGTCGTCGTTTATAAAATTGACAGGCTAACGCGCTCTTTAACAGACTTTTCTAAGCTGGTTGAAGTGTTCGATGAGCATGGCGTTACGTTCGTGTCAGTCACGCAAAGTTTTAATACGACCACTAGCATTGGACGGCTTACATTGAATGTGCTTTTATCGTTTGCACAGTTTGAGCGTGAGGTTACGGGGGAGCGTATCCGCGACAAAATCGCAGCCAGTAAAAAGAAGGGCATGTGGATGGGAGGACATCCACCGCTTGGGTATCAACGCATTGAAAGAAAACTAGTGCCAAAGTCTGAGGAGAGCAAAACTGTTGAGCTAATATTCGAGGAATATTTATCCTTAAAATCTGTAAGGCTATTATCTGAAATGCTTGCTAATAAAAACATAAGAACACCGCGCCGTGTTTCTAAGAAAGGGCGGCACTATGGCGGCAAAGAATACAGCCGTGGTCATCTTTATAAGATCCTAAATAACCCTGTCTATATAGGTAAAGTGCGCCATAAATATAAAATCTATGAAGGGCAGCATGAGACTATTATTGATAATGATGTCTTTGAAAATGTACAAAATCTACTAAATCAGCAGGCTGTTGTCAGAACAGCCAAATCGCGCGATAGCGGACAATTACTAAAAGGGTTGCTCTATGATGTTGATGGCACAATCTACAGCCCGACATATACATCCAAAGGCAAAAAACGATATAGTTATTATATCAGCCAAAACCTACTGCAGTATCGTGATCATCCAAAAGGTGTGCTGGCGCGAGTTCCCGCACATGAAATTGAAAAAACGGTCACCGACGGTCTTCAAGAATGGCTATCACATGATAGTAACCTGGTTCCATTATTTACCTCAACCGCCGCGCAAACTTTAAAATGGATTTCAAATCAGCATGTAGATATTAATCACGAAGATTTAAGAGGCGTGTTGAATAAGGTGATTCTATCACATGACGAAATTGAGTTACGAATTGATGCCTGTAAACTCAGTGCATATTTAACAAAAGCACTAGATATTGCTCTGGAACAGCCAGCACTCAAAGAGGTGGTCTTATCGATACCTTTCAACACAAAACGTGTGAACAACGGCGCGCTCATTATTGAACCAGACAATAGCGATAAAGACATGCTTGATATTCCAAAAGATCAACTTGCACGTATTGTTAAGGGCATCGTATGGCGCGACGAACACTTTGCCGGCAGCACGCTCAAGTCAATCTCGAAGACATATCAACATGGCGAATATTATGTTCAGCGATGTATTCAGGAAAGTTTTGATTTTCTAAGCTACTAAATTCCCTGTTATTTCCCTGTTAATTTTTAGGCGTAGTGCCGCAAAAATTCTCTGTAACCTATATAGGTCGTACTGTGCAGGCGATTTTACCTTTTAAGAATTCTTCTCAAAATAAAAATATTCCCTGTTAATTCCCTGTTTAACAGGGAATTCGTGCGTTTGACCATTCGGCAAAAACACCAAAGAGAGAAACGGGCAATATGGGGATGATTTAGAGATTCTCTGAGAATGGTCAAAACAAACGCATACGCAAACACCGCCTGTAGCGGGGCATCATGGCAACTATTCTCAAATGATGGTGAAAGGATAGACTAAATGGCAGAGCGTCACTCATACTTAGCCATTAAGTAATTGATATAATTTAATTAGTCTAAACATTAACTATAAACATACCCCTAATCGTACCCCCATAAAGTAATCTAAGGCTTCAAAAGTAGCCATTTAGTAAAGCACTTTAACTCTAAGAACAAACCAAATAAATCGTTGCCATTTTATAGTAGCAACTATGCGTTTTAAAAATAAAAAATGAGAAGCGATATACCTATCTATTTTGTCTTTGAAGGTACTCCATTATAGCTTTATCGTTGTTAGTGCATTGATATTTTGAATATATCGTGCGATTAAAGCAATCATTGTCCGAGCATTCACTTTCAAGTCCACCAAAAGGCAAGGCTGTTTCATAACCCCAAGCTCTACATCGCTCTTGTGCTTCAGCTAAAACTTGATCCCATTGAACTACTGGTGATTCAAATTCATTATGCTGAAATGAAAATTCTACAATTCCATCAGCTTTACTACCGCCAGATGGCATTGGTGTCTTTATTGTTTCACACGCGCTAAGAATAGATAAACAAACAAGCAGAAATTGTTTTTTCATTTTATTATCCTTCAGTATATTTTTATGTATGTCATTAACATCCCAATGTTCAGAAACAATTACAATAAAAATATTTTATGAGAGAATTTATTTTATTACATAAAACATGAAATCTTGGGGTCTAAAAACTATATAAACAAACTTATTTTTTAGCTTCTAAAATCAAACTCATCTCGTTGAAAAAACTCAACTTTTTCTTTTAAATGACTTATATTAAACAATTATTTTGTCGTACACGTACGATTTTAGTTGAATTTTAACTTTATAGGCGCAATATTAGGGGTAATAACACCCCGCACGCCTCTGACATAAGCGCACCCAGCGGGGTTTTTTATGAGTAATGCACGAATAAAATACGATAAATCACCTTTAAATATTGACGATCAAATCACTCTTTTGGAACAAAGAGGATTAATCATCGATAATAAAGATGAAGCTAGGCTATATCTAAAAAATATAAGTTACTACCGCTTATCAGCTTATATGCTCCCTTTTCAAAAGAATGATCAATCCAATAATCATCACGTTTTTCAGGAAAACACCACTTTAAGAAATATAATAGATATTTATGTTTTTGATAGGAAACTCAGAAATCTTGTAATGGACGCTTTAGCAAGAATAGAAACTTCCTTAAAGAGTGTCATCATTAATGAAATGTGTGTTCCTTATGGTACTCATTGGTATATGAACTCTGAACTTTTTAGAGAAAATTTCGATCATGATTATTTTTTAGAAATAATAAAAATAGAAGTAAACTATGGAAAAGAAATAAGAAAAATTAGAGACGTTTGTATCCAACATTACTATAAAAAATATGAAAGTCCGACTTTACCTCCGCTATGGATGGTTTTTGAATCACTTAGACATTTGGAAAAGTTTCTCAATTATATTCTGGCCTCCTAAGGGCGGATAAAAATAGAATTGCTTCAAATTTTGAAATGCCAGAAAGAGTATTTGGCTCAGCAATAAGAAGTTCTTCTTATATAAGAAATCTGTGCGCGCACCACTCAAGACTATGGAATAGAATTTGTACAATCAAACCAATAAAAGTTGATCATTACTATGGAGACGAATTTAGAATTAACACTCAATTCTATGCTCAAGCAGTTATTTTAAATTTACTTATGAATACGATATCTCCAGAAACAAAATGGTCTGAAAGATTAAAAAATCTATTTGATGAATATCCGCAAATCGACAAATCTAAAATGGGCTTTCCAGATAATTGGAAAAATAGAGAAGTCTGGAATATTTAAAGTATGTTTATTGGTTATTTTAATAATTAATCTGGGTTTTTTCCAATATCAAATTCTAAAGGTTTATCACCAAGCATTACACTTCCCATCTTCGTATAATGGACTGTGCTTTGAACTTTATCGGTATTTTTTCCATAACCGCTATCGAACAACTCTCTAAACGCCATAACATCACCTTCTGACGCTTTAATAATTAATGCGCGCACAAGTTGATCAGCAACATCGCCCTCTTTACCATCAGTTGCCTTTGTTTCAAGCCATTCACGAATGATTGTGGAGCGATTACGTGTGCCTTTTGCTTTCCCCGCAGGATTACCACTTTGTCCCTTAACCCAAGGTTTCCAGTTTTCTTCATTCGCCATCGTCACTGCATTCTCACTGCTTTAAAGGTACTATAATACCTTGGCTTACGACTTTTTAAAAGGTAAGTTTTTAAGATATGCCAAAAAAATGATATTAAGCTTCATTATAAAAATTATCCTTTAATCTTTTTTTGTATATTAGGTTTAGTAAATGGCTAACTGCTAAGCCATTATCTTGCAAAAGCCTTAGCAACATCAGTGATTTTAGTTGTGTAGTTTGGTGATTTTCGATTAGAGCGTAGTTTCCATTTTTTATCTAATCCCATTCCAGCATATTGAACTGTTTGCCTTCCATGAATAGCATTAATTTTATCAAGCGTTTTCATTAGATTTTCATTTTTAGGGCTTTCTGGAACAAATAAATTATAAGGCTTTTCTGAAACAGGTCTTAAATCTTCTAAAAAAATTCCTGCTTTACCATACTCAATACCTTCTTTAAAAATTTTATTTAATAGCTCTAATCCTCTCTCAATTATAATTGAACTGTCATTAGTCATGGGCATCAAGCCACCACTAGCTTTATTATAATACTGAACAGTATCTCTATATTTATTGGTATGACAGAAAACCGTAAGTCGTCCTGCGATTAAACCATGTTTTCTAAGCTTCTCAGCCCCTCTAAAGCAGTAAGTCGATACAGCTTGTGACAACTCCTTATATGAGACTACAGGCTTACCAAATGACCTTGTAACAGCCGTTCCTTTTCGTTGGGGTGGTAAATCTTCTAAAGGAATACAAGAGATGCCATTTAGCTCATGTATCATCCTTTCTGCTACCACGGTTCCAAACTGCCTAGCCTGTTTACTAGGTAAGTCTCTTAGCTGCCCTACAAACTCAATGCCCATATTATTTAATTTTGTTTTAGTAGCTTTGCCAATACCCCACATATCCTCTACTGGATATTTATCTAAAACAGATTTTCTAAAATCTTCATCCATAAGTGAGAAAACACCATTATAATAAGGATTAGTTTTAGCCATATGATTAGCCATTTTTGCTAATGTTTTTGTAGGGGCTATACCTACACAAGTAGGTATTCCTACCCATTGCTTTACGGCTTGCTTTAATTCTTGCATATAATCAACTAAATCGCGCTTTTCAAAACCATTTAGCTTTAGAAAAAGCTCATCAATTGAATAGATTTCAAACTCTGGTACAAATTCCTTTACAACTTCTTGAACACGATAGGACATATCGCCATATAAGGCATAATTAGAAGAAAACATGATAGTTTGCTTCATAACTTTATCGCGCCTTATCATAAATTCAGGCGTTCCCATTTTAATACCCAATGCTTTTGCTTCAGGCGTTCGTGCGACAGCGCACCCATCATTATTAGATAAGACAACAACTGGTTTACCTATCAAGTTGGGTTTAAAAACTTGCTCGCAAGAGCAATAAAAAGAGTTACAATCAATTAAAGCAAAAATCTCAGACACAGCTTCTTAAAACTCCTGTTACAACGCCCCATATATCAGGAGGATTATCTTCAGATAATACTATAGGCTTAAATTTTGGATTTTCAGCTTTAAGAACGTAAGTAGATCCAGATTTTTTAAGTCTCTTTACAGTCATATCGCCATTTAAAATAGCTACAACTATATGGCCATCAATTGGACTAATACTCTTATCAACTACAATATAATCACCATCCATTAACCCTACGCCAGTCATGGAATCCCCATAAACTTGAATTACAAATGTTGAAGATTTCCGCTTAATTAGAAGTGCGTTCAAATCAATTGGCTCTTCTAAATGATCATCCGCTGGACTGGGGAATCCTGCGGGTACTTTTATAGCGTAAAAAGGTAAATCGGGTAAATTTTCAACTAATTTAAACATACTGCATTACAACCCTAAATATTGGAACAAATCAAGAACAATAAATATTAATAGTAATAATTTCCCTTAAATGGCATAGTTTATACAGATCGCTGGATTGGTGGTCTGGGGCTTAATATCCCTTCAAATTAACGGTTCTGACACTACCGAAATGTGTCGTCACTCAGCTATGTCTGGGTGGCGATGCCATGTACAGGCGTAAGCTAAAAGCATCGCGCCGTTTTTAATTTGACGGATATTAACACCCAGTCACCAGTGAGAGCGATCTCATTGGTGATTATCGATATGGGGTTGATTTATGAAAGATGAAGAATTACAAAAACGAATAGATGAACTTTGGGCACTAGGTAAAACAGCTCGAAAAGGTCATAGAAATTACATTTTATGGCGGTGGGCTTCAATAACTATAGGCATTATAGCTTCCGCTATAGCATCCATCATAATTTATCAAACTCTTGAAATTTTAAATTCCAACAATTTTTCATTATCTGATAATTTTTATACTATTACAGCTGTTTTATTATTATCCATTTTCTTAGGTTATAGAATTTATTCTTGTGTCTTTTACAAAAAGCTAAACGGTAATTTTGAAACAAATAGTAATCTGCAGTTTATTTTATGGATTATTGGATTAATAGTTTTTATAGCTATATCTATAATAGCTAGTACCGAGATAGTTTTTACAGATGAAAGTAGCAATTTTGAAAAGAATTTTCATTATGTAACAGCGATAATTTTAATTATAGTTTTAACAATCGTTTATAACCTCAAATCGAAATAACTTATTTATAATACCCCCTCGGACAACTACACCCCTTTATAAGGGGTGTGTCGTGTCTGTCCTTATTGGGCAACGGACAAAAATTAAATTTGTCCTACATTGTCTGGAATGTCCGAAAACGCAATATAATCTTCTGTAAGTATTATATATCCTAACTTATTGATTGATTTTATAATTCGTGACACCGCTTTATCAATGCTGTCCACCTTGTCCGATTTGCTTATTTTTTCTATTTTTAAACGATCTTTATAATTTTTTAGTAAAACTGCTTTAACAGTATTACCATCACTTAAAATATCTATATCTTCACCATATTCATCTAGGCTTTCTTGTAAAATAGCTATTCCAGTGGCTTCATTTTTAGACAGCTTGTGTGGCTTACTATTACCATCTTGAAGAGATAAGGCAGCCCCTCGCAAAGGTATATTTCCGTAAGCATGAATAATGGGAACAAATTGCAATTTAAATTCAAGAGTTGGAGGTTCTTCACTATCTTTGCTCTTTTTACATTGCAGCTCAATTATTTTACCGTTTTTATGAGCGCAATACTCATGATCCATTGCGGCTTTTAATGCGCCTGACCCTCGCCCCCTGTTAGCATCTTGTAACCCACTGTGGTGCACTGTTAAACAGGCTGCACCCCAATTGTTTTTTAAAACGTCTAAATTTGATATATATTTTGTCATATCTTTAGTAGAGTTTTCATCACCATCACCGAAATTTCGAGCGAGTGTATCGACGACAATTAATACTGGCTTAACTTTTCTATCCTCATAAATTTCCTGAATTGCTCGCATAACTTCTTGAACATATTGTTCATCATTCAAATTAGCTGCCACTTTAGAAATATATAAAGGGGCATCTTTTAAAGAAGTCTGATTGTGAATTTCCCAAGCCTTGAACCGTTTTGATAATCCGTGTTGACCTTCACCAGCTATATAAAATACCGCGCCCTGCTTTACCTTATGCCCATGGTAATCTTTGCCTATTGCAATGCAACAAGCCATATCTATAGTTAAAAAAGACTTTCCTGTCCCCGAAGCTCCAAATAAGCAGCTCAAGGTATGTTCTTCAATATAATTTTCTATTAACCAAACAGGAGGTTTTATATCTCGGGTTAAATCTGAAACAGAAATAAATCCAAACCTACTACGTTCATGATTAATAAAACTTTTTTGATTATTTAAATATGAACGAAGATTTTCTAATCCTTCTGATTTGTGTTGATCATTGAAATCATTATATCCTTGAGGAAATACCAATCCAATATTTAATCTTTTAGCCGCTTGCTCTGCTTTTACACGACCAGTATTTAGTTTGTTTTCAGTGTCATCATCAGCCGCAATAATATGTTGGCTATTTGGCGTTATGCTTTTAACGTAGGCAGACACTTCATAAAGGTTTCCAGCATAAAAGGCTACATAAACGGTTGCCCCAGTAGCTTGATAAACGCTAGCCGCTGTTGAATACCCCTCGGCGATATAAACAATATCTTCTTTTCCCTCAATTTTAAACCACGCACCTTTTATTTTACCTCCAGTTAAAAACTTTTTGTTTCCTATTGGAACACCAGCCAATACGAAATTACCATCTGGCTTAATAAATTGAAGTGTGACAATATCATTATCAATTGCCGCTGGAATAATTAGAATTCCATCAATATCTACTTTTAATCCAACACAGGATTTTACGCCTTTGTCTTTTAGATATTTATGATCATCTGTTGCATCTTGAGCGTTACTCCAGATTTTTCTAGCAAGCTTAGCAGCTTCTACGTTTTTAGCAGAAATTTCTCTTTCATAATCATCTCGCATTTTTTTGCGTGCTATATTAAAAGCCGTTTTTTCGCTAGGTTGCATATCATGTGTTGAACGACTCGACCATTTCTCCTTATATCCATATTTCCAATCGCCAAAGTCTGCAAAACCAATCATATGATTTGGATTATTATAGCTTTCTATTTCTTTATAAAAACACCATGCTGATCTTTTGCCGCGTTTATCATCTATTCCTTCAAAGCGGTCAGGTTCATCTGAATTTATTTTTAATATAGCTGGCGGCGAAAAGCCCTCTGCACGAAGAAACTCTAAAAAGCTATCGTGAGGATTATCATACGTTTGCGAAATATTGGCAAAGGCAGCATTGATACCATCTTGAAATTCAGTCAGATCTACCATTAATTCGCTCGATCAGAGATTTGTAGAGGGTATAAATCTAAAGTTGAAATATAATTCTCAATACTTTCGCGAGTGATTAAAGTGCGTTTTCCTAACTTTACTCCCACTATACGACCAGCGGATAGTTCTGAATAAAGTTTGGTTTTTCCAATTGATAGCGCTTTAGCTGCCTCATCTACAGATAACATAAGTTGTTTCATAATAATCTCCTTAAATACCAATGAACATTAGCGTTCACTAAGATTAATTTATGTGATTACTTAGAAAAAATAGAGTTAAGCAAAAAAGTTTTTGGTAGAATAATTTTAATAACCAGCCCTTTCTTGTTCTTCTTGCAAAGACCTGTAATTCTTTTTAGCTTTTTTATAATTTTTGTAGAATTTTTTTGCTTCATCTTCAGTGATAGAAAATTCTTCAGCAGTTTTGGTGTAACAATCACTTAATGGAGGATGTCTTCTTCTATTTTTCGTTGTTCCTTCAATTTTGATGTCAAACAATTCTTCGATACGTTGCCCCACATTAAATACTAAATCATAATCTAGCTTAACAAACTGTCCGCTTTCATTACTTTCAAGCGCAAGTGCTTTTAATTTATCTTTACCATCCCTTATATCTTGAAATGCTTGTATTAAAAAAACTTGAACATCTTCGTCTTTAAATTTGGCATCTTTTAACGCTTCAATTACTTCTATAATAAGCTCTTTGCGTTTTTTTAAATTACCTGATTTGGAACTCATGACTTTAGACTGAAAATATGGAATTTTGACCATTCTATGCCTCCCCAAGAATTTTATTCTCGGAAAGCACATCAATATAATCTGACCATTCTTGCATCATCTTTGCTCTGTCATCCATATAGTCCGCTCTGTCATATGCTTGGTCTATTTGACTCTTTTGAACGTGTGCAAGCTGCCTATCAACCACCTCATGGCGGTAATTAAGCTTTTCTTTAATTGCACTCATAGCCAATGAGCGGAAGCCATGACCTGTCATACGCCCTCTATATCCCATGCCCTTCAATGCACTTAATATCGTGTTGTTACTCATGGATTGCGCTGGTTTTACAGGCGAAGGGAATACATGAGGCCAATGACCTGTTAGCTCTTTTTGTGCTTTCAAGATCTCAATCACTTGGTGAGATAATGGTACTTTATGCGGGCGCTTCATCTTCATACGTTCGGCTGGAATGCTCCAAAGCGCTTTATCAAAATCAATCTCTTTCCACTCCGCATTGATTAACTCGCTGGTTCTAACAAAGGTATGCATCAATAAAGCCATGGCATGGCGGGTTGTTGGATAAAGCCGCGCGTCATTACGTTCAAATACGCTTAAAAATTCGGGTAATTCTTCAATGGTTATCGCGTTGTAATGATTTTTAATCATTGGCTCTAATGCCTTTGATAAGCCGTAAGTCGGGTCACGGTTAATTCTGCCAGTCGCTATAGCATATTGGAATATCTCACCGCATTTTTGTAATTGACGCTTTGCCAACTCCCGCGCATTACGTTTTTCAATCAAGCGAATGGCCGCCAATATCATAGGAGCTTCAATCTGGCTTATTGGATATACCCCTAATTGTGGGAATACATCCGCCTCTAAACGGCTCATTACGTTTTTAGCGTATTTCTCACTCCAGCGACTTTTACGGTTTTCGTACCATTCACGCGCCACAACTTCAAAAGTATCTTTAGAGTCTGTATGCGCTAGTTGCTCACGCTTCTTTTTATCAATAAGCGGGTCAATGCCTTCTGCCAATAACGCCCTTGCATCATCTTTTTTCTTACGTGCTTGGCTCAAAGATACGTGGGGGTACGCTCCCAAAGCCATAAGCCGTTCTTTCTTATGAAAGTAGTATTTTAAACGCCAATGCTTTGCTCCATTTGGCTTGATAAGCAGGAATAAACCCTCGCTATCGCCTAGTTTATATACCTTTTCATTCTTTTTAGCGTTCTTACAAGCTGTATCTGTCAATGCCATAGGGGTACGGTATCCTTAAATCCTTGTCTGCACCCCCTAATCGTACCCCTAAAGAATGCGGTTGTAAATGATTAATAAAGATTAATAAAGAACGACAAAAGAAATATAACCCTTAATATGCCTTGTTTATGCGGTCTATAATAATTGGTAGCGAATGAGAGAAATAAGAATAATGGCGGACAGAGCGGGATTCGAACCCGCGTAGGGGGTGAACCCTAACACGCTTTCCAAGCGTGCGCCTTAAGCCACTCGGCCACCTGTCCGCAAAACGTTGATTAACGCAAGCCGGACAATATCTCTTAAAACAAATATTTTCAACCCATGAATAAGCTGATAAGCTGTTTTTAACGCTATTTAATAACTATTAAGGTTTAAATCTTATGCGCTTTGTACTTTTTTTCTTATTTCTTCCCTTTGCTGCTGCTATTGGGCATGATTTATACGTTAATTATTATCTTGATGATGATAAATTAAGGGATTTAAAAAATCTTCGCCCTGAAGTGGATGATTTTTTATTTAGTGACTTAGGATGGGTATGGAATGAGTATGCCCCCAATAGATTGGAAGTTTTAAAAGATAGCTTTTCACCCTCAACGTGGGAGGCCTTCATTCTGCCTATTTTGGCCATGCCAACAATGCTTGTAACATTTTTTCCATTCGCAATTGCAGCTGTTATTGCAATTATTTTAAAATTAATAAATTCTGATAAATCTTATAAACATACAAAAAGCAGTAATAAAAACACAATTTATAAATCAAAAACAAATGCAATAAAATACAAGCGTAAATAATTTAAATTATTGTTTTTACAACGTCCCCTAAAATTTCCAATTCTTTGGATGATGATAAACGATGATCCCCTTCCTCAATATAAGTGATCTTTACTGATGGAGGAGAGATTATTTGTTTTATCGCTTCTGCGGTGTGCCATGGCACGTCAGTATCCTTTTTGCCTTGGATAAGATGAACGGGAAAAGATGCATTAATTTCTTGATTTAAAATTTTATTTCTATGCCCATCTTCTAATAATTTTGATGTTATTTGATAGGCATCGCCATAATCATTATCCATATCAAAATAACCTTGTTGGAGTAATGTTTGTTTTTGATCTGCGTTTATCCCCTCTTCAATCCATTGCGTAAAATCGGGTGCAGCAGCCAGACCGATAAATCCAGCTAATAATTGAGGAGCCTTTTGTGCCAAAATTAAACCAATCCATCCGCCCATTGATGATCCAATAATTAAAACAGGCCGGTCAAAATGATGATGAATTATATCTTTTGTGTCTTGAACCCAATCACTAATACAAAAATCTTTAAATGCGCCTTCGGATTGTCCATGTCCTGAATAATCAAATCTTAAATAAGGATGGTCAAATTTTTGGCAATATTTCTCTAAATATAATGCTTTTGTACCTTGCATATCTGATCGAAACCCACCCAAAAATACGATAGGAATTTTTGCGTTATCGCCTTTTGATAAAGTTAAACAATAAGCCAAATCTGGTAAATTTTGTCGTTTTAAATATTTTATCGTCATTTTATATTTTGCGCATGCTTATAGTATTGTTTATTATATTTGCACCATAACAAATATATCTTATCCTTATCATGACATCTTATTTAAACCAAATTCCAAAATGCCCTGTAATAATGCAGATTATACCTGAATTAGGCGCAGGGGGGGCCGAACAAGGATGCATTGATGTGGCCATCGCCTTAAAAGAGGCAGGCTCATTCCCCATTATTGTATCCAATGGCGGGGCGCGGGTTCATGAATTAAAACGCCATAAAATTGAACATATTGACCTTCCCGTTCATAGTAAAAATCCGATTAAAATTTATAAAAATATCGCAGTGATTAGAAAATTGATCGAACGGTATAATGTTGATCTTGTCCATGTGCGAAGCCGTGCGCCCGCTTGGTCGGCTTATTATGCAACTCAAAAAACAAAAGCTAAATTTGTAACCACTTGTCATGCACCTTATAATATCTCAGGTAAATGGAAAAATCGTTATAACTCTGTCATGATGATGGGGGATCGTGTTATTGCCATTTCCAATCATGTGGCAAATTATATGGTGCATAATTATACGATGGATACCCATAAAATTCGTCTTATACATCGGGGTGTAAATTTACAAAAATTTCACCCTGCCGTTATCAAACCGCCCCAGCTTATTAAAATTACCAAAGAATGGCGTATTCCTGATGGTGCGCCAATTATTATGTTGCCAGGGCGTTTAACACGTTGGAAAGGACATCATGTCCTTATTGATGCTATAGAAAAATTAAACCGTAAAGATGTTTTTTGTGTTCTTATTGGGGATGATCAAGGGCGTACAGAATATCGTACTGAATTGGAAAATACGATTGAGCAAAAAAATCTGGGCGGTCAAATTCGTTTAATTAATCATTGTAATGATATGCCTGCGGCCTATATGTGTTCGACTATTATTGTTAGCGCAAGTATCGAACCTGAAGGATTTGGCCGTATCCCGATTGAGGCACAAGCAATGGGTCGCCCCATCATTGCAACCGACCATGGCGGCGCGCAAGAAACTGTTCTACACAATCAAACAGGATGGCTTATCCCCCCCAATAATTCCGATATATTGGCAAAAACATTGGCCTATGTTCTTGATTTGGATGAGGAACAAAAGATTCAAATGGCGCATCATGCTATGGCGCATGTGGCACATAATTTTTCAAAGGAGAAGATGATGGATGAAACGTTAAATGTTTATGCCGAATTGCTTCAAGAAAAATATAATGTTCAAACCTATACCCATCAGGCGGCATAGCGATCATGGTATCGCCCCTAAACATATTGGTTATAAAATTAAGTGCCTTGGGTGATTTTATTATTTCCCTTGGTGCGATGAAAGCCATTAGAGCGCATCACCCCGATGCACATATTACATTATTAACAACTGCCGCCTTTGAAAATTTTGCAAAAAAATCAGGATATTTTGATAAAATATATATTGATGATCGCCCTAAATTTTACCAATTATCAAAATGGTTTTCTTTGCGTAAAAAATTAAACAATGCAAAATTTGATTGGGTTTATGATTTACAAAATAATGAACGTACGGCACGATATTTCCAATTGCTTTCACCCAAACCCAAATGGGTTGGCACAGCAAAAGGGGCAAGCCATTATTTTGACCCGCCCGAACGCACGGCAGGATTACCCCTAGAGGGGCATCGTATTTTATTAGGGCACGCGGGTATAAAAAATATTTCCACTGATAAGATGGAGTGGATTAATACAGATATTCAAAAATTTAATTTACAAAATCCGTACGCACTGATTGTTCCAGGATCGGCTCCCTCCCGCCCTGAAAAACGCTGGCCTAAGGAAAAATATGCTCAACTTTGTATCTCTTTAATAGCAAAAAACATAACTCCTGTTCTTCTGGGCACAAAGGATGAGCAAGAGATTACCGATTTTATTGCCTCAAAATGCCCACAAGCTCTTAATTTAACGGCCAAAACCAGCCTGTTTGATATAATTACATTGGGCAAAAATGCAAAATACGCCATCGGTAATGATACAGGGCCCATGCATATGATTGCGCCCACAGGATGTAACACTCTTGTTTTATTCTCTAGCCACAGCAACCCAATTCGTAACGCTCCAACAGGGGATATGGTTAAAACTATTCAAGTTGATGATTTTAATAGTTTAGACGTACAGCATGTTTTAAAAACAATTTTAGAGTAAAAATTTTAATCATTTAAGGCACTTTTTGATGGTGAAAATGCCAATATTTTTTGCGCTAAAGAATCTGGCATAATACCAATAAACCAAGACATAAAATGCATGGGCAGGGGAAAACAAATGCGTCCTTTATTTTTGGCCAAACCCTCTGCCATAATTTTTGCTGCTTTGTCATCGGTCATTAAGAATGGCATGGGAAAATCATTTTTATCCGTTAACCGAGTTTTAACAAAACCAGGGCAAATGACATTAATCTGTATATTTGTTTTTGATAATGCGCCGCGCAATGCCTCACCATAAAAACGTACAGCGCCTTTTGATGCGCTATAGGCTGGTGCGCTTGGCCATCCTCGAAAACCGGCGAGGGAACTGACAATGGCAATTTGTTTTTCTTGATGTACGTCTTTGAAAATTTTCAAGGCTGGCTCAACGGTGTTAAAAACGCCTGTTACATTGACATCAAAAATTTTGCGGGCTTCGTCTATTGGCTCCCCATCTAGTCGCCCTGCTGTTCCACCCGAAATACCAGCATTGGCAATGACTAAATCAAGAGGTTTATCCTCATCACTTTGTATGATCCAGTTTTCCATTGTATCTTTATTGGTTACATCGACCAATGCCGTAACCACGTTTGCTTCTTTTGCGCGGCATAAATCGGCAATTTCTTTCAATCGGGTTGCATTCCGCCCTGATAAAAATAATGTTACATCGGGAGCGGCATAATATAGCGCCATTGCCGCGCCTAACCCGCTAGAACCGCCCGTTATAAGAATAGATTTTGGATTTTCCATGATGCTTATCATATCTTAATATAACAAAATGTCGATCTATGCTTTATTACAGGTTTATTTGAATGGCGAATACCGCTACCATAATAAAATGGATAGTACTGGATTAAAACGTCGCGGCCTTATGTATGTTCTATCGTCACCTTCGGGGGCGGGAAAAACAACCATTACACGCGCTTTGTTAGCACGTAATAAAGAATTGATTATTTCCATTTCTGCCACCACACGCCCCCAACGTGCGGGCGAGGTGCATGGGGAAGATTATTATTTTGTCGATATCCCCGAATTTAACCGTATGGTCGATAATGGGGAGATGCTGGAGCATGCAAAGGTATTTGGAAATTATTATGGCACCCCACGAGATACGGTGGAGTCTGCGCTTGCCATGGGTCAAGATGTGATTTTTGATATTGATTGGCAAGGAACGCAACAATTGCGCGAAATGGCACGCGATGATTTGGTGACACTTTTTATCCTTCCCCCTTCCGCGCGGGAGCTTGAAAATCGTCTTCGCAATCGATCAAAAGATACCCTTGAAACCGAAACACAAATTCGGGGACGCATGGAAAAATCAACCGATGAAATGATGCATTATTCCGAATATGATTATGTTTTAATTAATGAAGATATTGATCTGACCATTGACCAAGCACAAATGATTTTGGATGCAGAACGTTTAAAACGTCGTCGCCTAGTTGGTTTATCTGATTTTGTACGTGGTGTTGCCGAAGGGCTTTAAAAGCCAATGATAAAACTAAACTTTATCATTTTTTTCCACGGCCTTTGCTAAATTAATAAAATCTACAGGTGATAAATTCTCGGCACGCAAAGTTTCATTAATATTTACATGATCAAAAAACGCACTATATTTTTTTAGCGAGCTTCGGATCATTTTACGTCGTTGACCAAATGCATCAGCCGTAATTTTTTCTATCGTTTCAAATTTTGGCGTATCTTCTTGTAATTCTTTTGGTTTAAAATGCACAATGCTTGATACCACTTTTGGTGCGGGGGTAAAGGCAGATGCAGGAACATCAAATGCTTTATTCACTTCGCATAACCATTGGCAAATTACGGCCAAACGTCCATAATTTTTTGTCCCAACGTTGGCTGTAATACGTTGTGCAACTTCGCGTTGGAACATTAATGTCATGCTTTGATAGGCATTAAAATCTTTACGTATTTGCGCCAACCAATTAATAAGCAAGGGCGTGGCAATATTATAAGGCAAATTGGCAATAATGGCGCGGGGCGCTTCTGACATTTGCATTAAATTACAACTTAACGCATCTTGGTGAATAAGGGTAAAGCGATCACTAAAATTTTCTTTCAAATGCTCAAGCGCGACAACAACCCTTGGGTCAAATTCTATTGCAATAATTTTTTTTGCATCTGTTTTTAATAGACTGCGGGTTAGACCCCCGGGGCCAGGACCAATTTCAAATATTGTAATATATTTGACTTGACCTGCGGTACGCACAATTTTGTCAGTAAGATTTCCATCAAGTAAAAAATTTTGCCCAAATTTCTTATCCGCGCGTAATTCATAATCTCTTATAACATCACGTAAGGAGGGTAAATTATTAAAAATATTATTGGTATCTGTCACCTAAATTTATGACCGGCGTTCAATAAAGGCCGCGGCCTCCAAATCAGATAAATGTCTTTTTTGTAATCTATCAAGGCGTTCTAAACCAATAGCATTTAAAACAACATCTTCTTCAGGCATGGTATCCATGGTTTTCATCCGTTTTTCACGAATTGCCAAAATATGATACCCCGAAAGACCGCGAATGGGTGGGCTAATTTGTTTTTCGTCCAATGTTCGCAACACCAAATCCAATTCTTTGGGTAATTCACCTTCACTGACCCAACCCAATTGTCCACCATTGGCCGCCGATGCAGATTTTGAGAATTGTGTTGCCACCATACCAAATGGTGCGCCGCGCATTTTAATTTCTTCAATTAATTTCATGGATAGATTTTTCATCTCCATTTCATCTTCATCTGATTTGATGGGAAGGAAAATTTCAGATACCAGATATTCTTCTTTACCAATTTTTGTTTTCATCTGATCCATCTTGGCATTAATATCTGTTTCGGTCACATTAATTTGAGGACGAAGATAGCTAGACACCACCTTTGACCATGCCAATTGCGATTTTATCTGGCGCAACATGGTTGATTTTGGAATCCCTTGTTGTCCCAATGCTTGTTCAAATTCTTGCGCGGTTAAGTTATTCTGGATGGCTAGTTTTTCAAAACCTTCTGTAATTTCTTCATCCGTAATGTCTTGGTTTAATCGTTCTGCCTCTTGAATTTTTAATTGTTCTTCAATTAAGATATCCAAAACTTGGCTACGGGCGGCAGAAATACTTTCTTGTGTCGGGGGCGTTCCTGTTGACACCAAAAACAATATCATACGTGCATCAATATCGGCTTGGGAAATGGCATCTTTATTAACCGTGGCGGCAATATCAAATGATTGTTGTGCGTATGCGTTTGGCATTATTATAACGCCAAAAAATAATAATGTTAAAACGAATAAAACTCTCATGCTTTATCTCTTTCTTGGTAAATACAAATTTAAAAGATATTAGATCTTAAAATTCTGGCAACTTTATGTCATGGACGCTGTGGTGCATTTATCAAAAAATTACCCGCCGCGCCTATAGGTTATTAAATATGATGGTAAAATGCTATCCATTGCAGTTGGTTTGATATTTAAATCATTTAGGGTTTTTTCATCCCCATCAATAATATTATCGGTTTTTAAAGATTTTACCTGATCTAATGTTAGTGGCGGGTTTGGTAATAACCCCATAATTGCCCCTTGAATTTTTGCAATTTTCCATGGAATGGGAATTAACGCCCGATCCCGATTGGTATGATGCAACAAAATCTTATAAATCTCTTTAAATGTTACAATTTCAGGGCCCCCCAATTCAAAAATTTGTCCTGCAAACTGATTGGTCGGGTCTGTTAAAATATTTCTTACGGCCTTTGCCACATCATCAACATAAACAGGTTGAAATTTGGTTTTGCCCCCACCAATTAATGGTAAGGCAGGCAAAAACATAGCCAGTTTTGCAAACATGTTAAAAAATGAATCATCAGGGCCGAAAACAACACTGGGGCGCAATATCGTAGTTTTTTCAAACGCGTTTGTAACGGCCTTTTCCCCTTCAAATTTTGATTTGGCGTATGTTGATTTTTGATCCTCGTTCCCCTTATCACAAGAGAGCGCGGAGATATGGACAAAACGCTGCACCTTTTTTATTTTACACGCAGTCGCAATCATTTTTGGAATATCAACATGTGCATATTGAAAACCATGTTTGTTTTTTTGATATAAAATACCAATTAAATTCACCACATAATCACATCCCGCAACCGCAGCTTCAATGGATTGCGCCTCTTTATAATCACAAAAATAAGGGGTGATTTGACCCACCGCCCCATATAATTTTAAATCATAAGCGGCAGAAGGATGGCGGGTGATAATTTTTATTCGATACCCTTCTTGGGCAAGGCTTTGCACGACATTATGCCCTAAAAAACCAGTTCCCCCAAAAATTCCAATTATTTTATCTGTTTTCATTTTATTTATTTTTTTTCTACTTTTTATATTTTCTTAAAAAATCTAAGCCTTTACAACGAAAGAGTCCATAACGCGTTTTTGACCCGCATTGTCGAAATTTATATCTAATTTTTGACCATCAATATGAACCACCTTGCCTGTACCAAATTTTTCATGAAATACCTTATCACCAATTGTTAACTCTCCATCCATAGAAGTACGTTCAATCTGGGTTTGACGAATTGCAGGCTTTTTCTCATACCCCGATGAATCCCAATGTGATGATCGTCCTGGTGCGTATAATCCCAAATCTGCTTCGGCTTCTATATGTTCCTCTGGCAATTCTTCGATAAATCTTGAGGGTAGGGCATTTACCCAACTGCCATACATGCGGCGATTGCCTACATACGATATAATGGCGTTTTTCTTTGCCCGTGTAATGGCAACATACGCCAAACGACGTTCTTCTTCCAACCCTTTTAATCCATTTTCATCCATAGATCGTTGGGAGGGGAATAACCCATCTTCCCAACCTGGCAGAAAGACCAAATCATATTCCAACCCCTTGGCGGCATGAAGGGTCATTAATGTTACAAACTCTCCACTATCATTGTTTTGATTTTCCATGACCAGCGCAATATGCTCTAAAAATTGTGCTAAATCTTCAAATTCTTCCATCGCGGAAACAAGTTCACGTAAATTTTCCAAACGTCCGGGCGAATCGGGGGCTTTATCCAATTTCCACATTTCGTTATATCCAGAATCATCCAAAATAATCGTAGCCAGTTCCGCATGATGGGTGGTTGCCATTAATGATTTCCACCGCTCAAAATCATCAATTAATTTCATTAATGTACCGCGAATTTTGGGTTTTAATTCTTCAGTCTGGGTTAAATCAATAATGGATTGATACAAACTTATTTTTTTGGCGCGGGCATGTACGTATAATGTTTTAACAGTTGCATCCCCAATGCCACGCTTGGGTACGTTAATGATACGCTCCAAAGCCAGATCATCATGGGTTTGCATGACCACACGTAAATAAGCCAAGGCATCCCGAATTTCTTTACGTTCGTAAAATCGGGGGCCACCAATCACGCGGTACGGCAAACCCAATTGGATAAAGCGTTCTTCAAATTCGCGCATTTGAAACCCTGTCCGAACAAGAACAGCCATAGTGTTAAGGCTTTGCCCTTTGCTTTGTGCGGCTTCGATTTCTTCACCCACATGGCGGGCTTCGGCTTGCCCATCCCATAGGCCGCGTAATTTAACCTTCTCCCCCATACCTGCACTGGTGAAAAGCTCTTTGCCCAAGCGGTCTGAATTATTGTTAATCACACCGTTGGCGGCCGATAAAATATGCCCTGTGGAGCGATAATTTTCTTCAAGTCGAATAATTGTTGCGCCTGGAAAATCTTTTTCAAAGCGTAAGATATTTTCCACTTCCGCCCCGCGCCAGCCATAAATAGATTGATCATCATCGCCCACGCAACATATATTATTTTTGCCTTGTGTTAAAAGGCGAAGCCATAAATATTGCGCCACATTCGTATCTTGATATTCATCAACCAAAATATACTGAAACCGTCTTTGATAATCTTCCAATATATTTTTATTCTCAGGGTCTTTTAAAAGGGTAATGACATGCAACAATAAATCACCAAAATCACAGGCATTTAAAATCTTTAGTCGCGCCTGATATTCTTTATATAAAACAAGCATTTTACCATCGGCATAATCACCTACGTCATTGGGTTGTAGGTCTTTTGGGGTTTTGGCTTTGTCTTTCCACGAACTAATCTGGTCGATGACCCCTTTGGCGGGGCTTTTCTTGGGATCAATGCTATGCGTTTCCATCAATTGTTTCATCAGGCGCACCTGATCATCCGTATCTAAGATGGTAAAATTTGAATTAAGCCCAACCACTGGCGCATGACTGCGCAACATACGTACACAAAGGGAATGGAAAGTCCCCAGCCACCACCCTTCAACAGGGCGACCGCCTAAAGATTGGCTAACGCGGATTTTCATTTCATTTGCCGCCTTATTGGTAAAGGTCACGGCCAATATTTGAACGGGCATCGCCTTCCCCGTTTGTAACAAATAAGCAAGGCGCGTGGTCAAAACTCTTGTTTTTCCCGTTCCTGCCCCTGCCAAAACCAAAACGGGACCTTCGGTTTGTTTTACCGCTGCGGTCTGCTGTGGGTTTAAACCATTTAATAATGCATCAATATGATTTTGTGCATTATTTTGGGATTCCCCCCGCGGGTCATGATCAATCGAAAAATCCATGCTTACTTTTTAAAGGCAGATAAAGGATTTAGCAACCATCAAGCCTTATGATTTATCATAAAATAATTAAACGAGATTTTATTTATCGCTGGGGGTAGGGGCAATGGTTAATTGATTGCGACCATTATCTTTTGATTTATAAAGCGCGCGGTCTGCACGGCGAATTAGATCTTCTGGTGTATCCTCTTTATAAAATTCCGCCACACCCAAAGATACTGTAATTTGCCCTAGATTATCACCTGTGGATCGGTTGATGATTTCTTTACACTCCACTGCTTTTCTTAAATTTTCGGCAACAAATTTTGCGGCATTACTGTTTGTTCCAGGTAAAATAATACAAAATTCTTCACCCCCATATCGGGCGGCCATATCCTGTCCCTTTACCTCATTGACAAGGGTAAGCGCGACAAGCCGTAAAACTTGATCGCCAATTTGGTGCCCATATTGGTCATTAAATTTTTTAAAATAATCAATATCAATAATAATGAGAGAGAAAACCCCACCATCACGCTTTGTTTCTCGTGTAATACGATTAATTTGCTCGTCAAACGCTTTACGATTGGCCAATCCTGTTAAACCATCGGTTACGGCTTCGCGGCGGATACGCTCCATATCATTTTTCAAATCAATCATGATTTCGGATGACGATGTTAAACGCCCTTCTAAATCCTGATTATATTCGATCATCTTGTTGGTTTCTTGTGTTACAATTTTAACCAGCGCGGCAATATCCGCAGGGCTGGTTACTGTAATTAATTTATCGGTTGTGTCTTGCAAGGTGCCTGTAAAACTTGTGGTTGATCCTTTAACGCTGTTCATCAAATCTGTCACATCTTGTAAGGTGGAAACAATTTGATCGCCCGCTTTTTCAAAAGTTTGGCGATCATGTCCAAAATTCAAATGTTTTTCATATAAATCATGGCAATCATTTTCGGTGATTTTATCCTGTTCCAATAAAATCTTGTTTATATCATCACGCAATTTTGGATTTACATTGGCGTAATAAACATACCACACTTCAAAATTTTGCGGGACAGGGGGAATTTCATCAAGTCGCATTCTATTAAATGCCTTTTGCGCGAAACTATCGGCGGCATCAATATCATGACGATAAAATTCTATTCTTGATGTCATAAATTCTTCCTTAAATCCATTTTGTGGTGGGATCAAATTTTTCCGTTGGGGCATTTTTTAATGTTTCAACAACATCCTCAATTTTATCAACCACATGATACATTTTTAAATCTTCTTGGCGCATAAACCCTTCATTGGCAATATTTTCCACCGCCTCAATTAATTTTGACCAATAGCCATCTATATTCACAATAACAATTGGCTTATCGTGTAAGCCCAATTGTTTCCACGTTACCAATTCAAAAAATTCATCCAATGTGCCAATACCACCTGGTAAAATAACAAACGCTTCGGAGCGATCAACCATCATTTGTTTTCGCATATGCATGGTATCAACCACATGAAGTTCTGTCAAATCCGTATGTTCAATTTCGCGTGATTGTATATGTTCTGGAATAATTCCAATTACTTTGCCCCCCGCCTCAAGCGTTGAATCAGCAACCAAGCCCATCAAACCGACGCGCCCCCCTCCATAAACAACGCCCCATTTTTGGGCGGCTATGGCTTTACCCAAATTAATAGCGGCCTTTTTAAACGCATCATCGACATTTGATGATGATCCGCAATACACACATACATTACTTATTTTTGTCATTCTTTAATATCTTCAATCTTTGTTTCTTTTTCATTATCTTCTTCGATTTCAATATTGCTTAGAACAAATTCTTTTTCATTCCACATAATATTTTTATGAATACATTTATTTTGCTCAATCGTCATAACAGGCTGACACGCTTTTTCTTCATCTGTATTGTCGTCTTTATTGTCGTTCTTGTTATCACTTGTTTTATCTTCGCTCTTTTTATTATTGGCGTCCTGAACTTTTTGATCCCTATTTTTTTCACGCTCAGAAAAGGAAAGTTCAATTTTATCATCACATAAAATATTCAAATTATTTTTGTCTTCTTCATTATTCGAAATTTCAAAATCAAATGTTGTCACTTCGGGGCGACCAATGGCGGGATTGATCACTAAGGCTAAGACTTTGTTTTTGTAAAATAGGTTTTTATTGTCTTCGGTTTGGACAAATTTATGCCCTTGCGCGATAATTTCTTGCGTATCACCACATTGCAAATCATGCGTGATTGCATTGTTAAAATCCCAGACCGTTTCTTTATAATTATTTCTTAAAATATTTTTCCAACGGCTAGTATTTGCATATTGACGCGTTAAATCAGGATCAATATCAATATATGTTATTTCAAGTAAATCTGCGCGATCCTCACTCACCCGAACCATACATGATAATTCATTAATACCTTTTAAGCCTGGGGTTGATGCGTGGTTGGCTTCCCACATACATTCATCATCCCGATATTTTAACCATGATGTTTGAAGTTGCTTAAGCTCATTGCTTTTATTTTGATTGTCAAATTTCTTATCCAAGGCAGAGTAAGCGTCTTTTAAACGATTTTGAGCCTCTTCAAGTTTGTTTTTTAAACATTTTTGGATAGAGGATGTACTTTCAGCCTCCCGACATCCTAAATCATAAGATGATTGTGCCAAAACAGGGTTTGAAACCATTAAAACCAGCGTAAACAGAATAAAAATAGAGTAAAAAGAAGTTTTCATAGAAGTAATTCACACTTTAAAAAATAATATTATTAATTTCGACAGTCTGGTTAACAGACATTTTTATAATCGCAAGAAAAGTAAATATAAATAAATACTATAAATTGGACCATATTTATTATAGTTTCCTTAACAACGAAAAGCTACTATTTATAACCTAATTATATTGCGAAAGTATTAAAATATGTCTCTTCTTCAAACAATTAAGAATACTTGTTTTGTTAAACCACATCCTGCGGGGCATCCCTTTATATTTGGAGGGCTTGGGGTTTCGATTATTTTATTACTAATTTGGCAGCCTTTAGGCGTTTTGGCTTTATTGATCACAGCTTTTATCTATTATTTCTTTCGTGACCCTATTCGCCATGTTCCCCAAAAAGATAGCTTGGTTTTGGCGCCTGCCGATGGGCGTGTTTTAAAAATAACCCAAGGAAACAATCTGCCTGATGATTTGAATGAAGAAGATGATAGCGACAGTTATACAAAGATAAGCATCTTTCTTTCTGTTCTTGACCCCCATGTTAATCGCGCGCCATTTGGGGGAGAGATTGTAAAAACATTTTATTATGAAGGAAAATTTTTAAATGCTGAATTGGATAAAGCCAGCATCGAGAACGAACGCGCCCACGCCTTGATTAAAACCAAGACAGGTCAATTTATCGGATTCTCACAAATTGCAGGATTGGTTGCCCGCCGCATTGTAACCCAATTAAACGAAGGGGATATGGTCAAGGCAGGGGAGAGGTTTGGCATCATCCGCTTTGGCAGTCGTATGGATATATATTTGCCCGATAATATGCCTGTCATGGTTTGTGAAGGCCAGCGCACCATTGCAGGGGAAACTATCTTGGCTGATTTTGATGCGAATATAGACGAACCTTACGCTGCGATTAAGATTTAAAATGATAGAAAACAAAGACGCTTCCTCATCTATCGAACATGATATTGACCATCATGATGGCAATGCCGCCCATTTTTATAAACTTGTGCCTAATATTTTAACTTTATGTGCCTTGGCGGCGGGATTGTCTTCTATTCAATTTGCCATTAATGGGGCATGGGATCAGGCGGTTATCGCTATTGTTGCTGCGGCTATTCTTGATGCCCTTGATGGGGCCTCGGCCAGATTGTTGAATGCGACCAGCGAGTTTGGCGCACAATTGGATAGTCTTTCTGATTTTTTGGCCTTTGGCATTGCCCCTTCTATTGTTTTATATCTTTGGATATTAGAGGAGTCAGGCAAAGTGGGGTGGATTGCCATGTTGGTCTTTGCCGTGGCATGCGCCATGCGTTTGGCGCGTTATAATGTCAGTTCGAAAAAACCAGTAAAAGAATGGGCGAAAGGATTTTTTTCTGGCGTACCCGCCCCCGCGGGGGCAGGAATTGCACTTTTTCCTTTGTTTGTATGGCTAATTGCACCTGATTATTTTGAACAATTTGGTACGCTGAATATTATTGTTGGATTATGGGTTTTATTTTGTGCCGCCTTGATGGTCAGCCGTATTCCAACCTTTTCCACCAAGCAAATCCATCTTCCCAAAAAGATGGCAATGCCTGCCTTGGCGGTGGTTGCTTTAATCATCGCCGCCCTGATCCAAGCCCCATGGATTAGTTTAACAATATTAAGCGCGATGTACTTGCTCAGCATTCCATTTTCTGTCCGCCATTTTCAAAAATTGGCAAAGGAAAATAAAGAGCAAATCGATCTAACCGATCTTGCCCTTGGCATCGACGATGACAATGAAATTTCTAAATAAATCTTAACCAAGCATATTTGGCGTAGGCGCCGCAACTGGCGTTTTTAGTGCCTCTTGCGTGTATTGCGTTTCTTTTGCTGTTAAAAATGTATCAAGAACTGGTTTCGAACCAACTTCTACAATTTGTTCTTGCGCCAGGTCAGCCCCCATTAATTGTTGTCCCGCTTCGCAAACATCATTTGTTAAATTTTCGACTGCAGACATGATGCCACCAAGCAAACTATCGCTTTGATGCATTGCTTGAACAGCTACTCCAGGAAGTAAGCACGCACCATCAGCACCATTTAGTAAATCTGGATTGATAGTAACCGTTGTTGTCACTTCTGGCTCGGGCATATCAAATGCAGGCGCAGCAGTTGGCACATTATCATAAATTGCACTAGCTTGAAATTCTGCACCTAAACTTGCAACCATATTTTAAGCCCAACTTTCCGAATTGTCTGTTTCCATTGAACGTGCCATCCGTTCGGCTTGTTCGGGAGAGATATAGGCAGGGCCACGCCCCATCTTATTATTTTCCAATGCTGGTGCGCTTGACCCCATTCCCGGGGCGTGATTTATATTATGGGCGTTTGTTGCTTTGGCGGCCATTACCTGTCCCAAAACTTTTTCATTGGCACAAACCAATGAGGTTGCCAGTGTTGCCGAAGTTGTCAAATTTGCAGCATTTTGTTCAGTAGCAACCGTTCCGATATTTGTATCACCTTGCTCCCCCAAAGATTTTGATGCCACTTTCGCACGTTGCGGGATGGAATTTAAATTTCCCAAGGGGGCAGATCTAATTGTTTTAAACCCATCTTCAAAAGATGTTCCTTTGCCTGATAACCCTAAATTTTTTGCCTCATTATTTGATAAAGTATCAACAGGATTGCTTCGGTTTTCGCCTAAAACTTCCATTCCCGTTTTGGCAATCTGCATTGCCGCTGGTAATGCAGCAGATTCTACAGCTGCTAAACTCACTTCACTTTCAGATGATGCTTTGTTTTCGCGTCCCGCTTCTTCACGCTTGCTATCTGCTTTTGCGCCTTCAACGCGGCTTTGGTTATCTTTTATTTGACCTTCGGTTTTTTTTACTTCTGCAACAGACGCGCTCGCTTGGCGGGCTAATTCATCTAAACCTGCATGATATTCTTGACCAGATTGACCATCTGGTGTGCCTTTTGGTGATTCTACGAAACTTCCCGATACACTCATATTTTATTAAAGACTGTGAAGCCTCTCCCTTTTTATACTTTTTTAAGTATAGCGCATAAGATTTAACAAATCGCTAAGACCCATATTCAAGTATAAATAAAGGGTCATCATAACACAAAAATAGATGTTTTAATATTATATATCAGTTACTTAACGATATTTTGCGATAGCTGAGCGCTTCGGCTATATGATGGGGTTGAATGTGGCCTTCAATTCCTTGTAAATCGGCAATGGTGCGCGCCACGCGGATAAGACGATAATATCCGCGCGCTGATAAGCGCATTTTTGTCGCGGCCTTGGTCATTAATTCCTTGGCTTTATCTTCCATCACCATTTGTTTTTCGAGCAATTCACCATTTGCATGGGCATTTACACGAATATCCGTGTCTTTATAGCGATCATTTTGAATATCCCGCGCGTTCTGCACCCGTGCCGCTACGATATCCGAGCTTTCAGCATCGGTTTTATCCAAATCTTCAATTGATACGGCTGGTACTTCGACTTGGATATCAATCCGATCCAACATTGGGCCAGAGATTTTCGTTTGATAATCTTGCCCGCACCGCGGCGCTTTGGAGCATTCACGATCTGCATCCCCCAAATATCCACATCGGCAGGGATTCATAGCGGCAATAAACTGGAACCGTGCGGGATAGGTTGCATGATGATTTGCCCGTGCCACTAATGTTTCTCCTGTTTCAAGGGGCTGGCGCAATGCTTCCAATGTGGCGCGTGAAAATTCGGGCAATTCATCCAAAAACAAAACCCCATGATGCGCTAATGAAATTTCCCCTGGTTTTACCTTATGCCCACCCCCGATTATTGCAGGCAAAGATGCGGAATGATGCGGGTCACGATAGGGGCGGGTTTTCATTAACCCATCTTCATTTAATGTCCCCGATAAAGAATGTATCATTGAAACTTCCAATGCTTCCTTGGGTGACAAAGGCGGTAAGATAGAAGGCAGACAGCTTGCCAACATTGATTTCCCCGACCCCGGAGGGCCCATCATTAATAGATTATGCGCCCCTGCGGCAGCAACTTCTAATGCGCGTTTGGCGCATTCTTGCCCTTTTACATCGGCAAGGTTGGTTTTATGTTTTACCCCTTCTACAATTTTACCTGTAGGGCGGGCGAGCATTTGAGTCCCTTTAATATGATTAATTAATTGCAATAAATTTTGGGGTGCCAAAATGGATAAATCGTCCCCTGCCCAGGCGGCCTCACCCCCGCACGTGGAAGGGCAAATAAGACTATTATCATTGCTTGCGGCAAAAATGGCCGCTGGTAATACACCCGTTACCCCCCGAATGGTCGCATCGAGCGATAATTCACCCAAAACAATATATTGGCTTAACTCATCCTTTGGCAAAACCTCCATCGCGGCCAATAGACCCAGCGCAATGGGCAGATCATAATGGCTGCCTTCCTTATTTACATCCGCAGGCGCCAAATTAACGGTCAGGCGTTTGGGTGGTAATGCAATCCCCAATGCATGAAGGGCGGCACGCACCCGCTCCTTACTCTCCGCCACGGCCTTATCAGGCAGGCCGACAATCGTAAAGGCAGGCAAACCATTTGATATTTGTACCTGCACATCCACAGGACGAACATCCACCCCTTGGAATGCAACTGTATTAATTATGGCTGTCATAAAATTCCCCTTACGATTATTATATGCCACAGCTTTCACAAGAACAAAAGAGAAACATTTTCAATTGTGTCATTACATACGTAGGATAAATTTAACAAAGCTTCAGAAATTAACTTCGTATTAAGGATACTTTAATTTGATATTTACCTTTGCCCCTTAAGCTATTTTTTAAGGGAAAAATAAAATTGGCGCAAAGCCATAATTACAAGGGGGCATCATGCTAAAAACTTTAGAGAGATCAGACATTGATAAATTGCGCAACCATTTGATTGTACCATTGGCTGTATCGGATATTTTATACCATGATTTGGAGGTTGAGCCTGATATGCAATATGGGCTTCACATGGCATTAAGCGAGATTGATTCTGATTCCGCCTTGTTAGCCATTGCCCTTTGTGCGGTTGATTTGGCCGAAAGAAACATGATTTATGCGCCCATCGCCTCTGCTTTACAAAGTGAGGCACAAAATATTATTGAAGAATACGGCCCTGCATGGCTTTATCATCACACCCGTGGCCCGATGCCGCAAGATACATATTTAGACATTCTTCAAACGGTACCAGAAGATTTGGAAGCCCTTGGTGATTTGATGGATGCATTATGTGCGGATTTAGGATGTGTGAATGACACCACGCCCCTTTTATGCAATTTATTATCGGTGCAAGCACGCGCCCACATGGAAATTACAGAATTTATTTTAAGCGAAAGTACAATGAACAAAGATAATGATGTGGGATTCACTCTTGATTTTATAGAAGAAAAATTTAATTTTGAACAACAAACACCTTCATTAAATCAAGAAAAAAGTAATATTATTTTATTTCCTTGCGGCTCAGCAGCCTAAAATTTCTTTACAGCCTTCTTATAATATGTATAATCATCTCCTTTCTAGGAGTATAATATGTCACGAAGCAGTAAAAATTTGCGCCCTCAATTTAATTCGTATCTAAGCCGTGATGAACATCAGGCTTTATATGATTATTTTTATAATATTGCAGATAAAGGTCTTGTAAATCTTGAAGAAAATTGGCGTAAAATAGGCAGATTTGATCCACGCTATAGCTTTCGTTTGTCAAAAATACTTTATTTTGTTGCTAGCGATATGCCTGATCATCGGGTGGGAAGCGCATTACAACGAAAATCCGTAAAATTTATAAAAGAAAATTTTTCTATCTGGGAAGATAAGGCTTTATTGGCTATGAAAGATTTTGATGGCCAAGCCCTTAGCAATGCCGTATGGGCCATGGCTATATTGGGGGTGTCCCCCACACAAAAATTCATGAATAATGTGGCCAAAAATACCAAACGGCTTGTTCAAAACAAACAAAATCCCGATCATTTTAACAATCAAAATTTTTCGAATATTTTATGGGGGATTGCTGTTTTACAAAGCCAAAATCCAGGTTTAGATCTCAAACCCGTTTACGACGATATAAGAAGCCTTTTGGATGAAGATGATTTAGAACATATTCCAAATATCAAGCAAGTTTATGATGCCGATCTATATTTTTATGGACAATCAAACTTACAAAATCCATTAAGAACAGAAACTGCCAATCGTGATGAATTTAGATTAATGAAGGTTTTTAAACGCGCTGGATACAACGCATATAAACCTGAAACTTGTCCGATAAAGGGTCTAAACCAAGCGATTGATTTAGTTGTTGAAGATAAAAGTGGAAATAAAATTAATATTGAGTTGGATGGCGATAATCATTTTAACAATCCTGCTGCGCGTCGTGCAGAAAATTTAAAATATAATTCTGCAACAAAATTTAGAAGCGCATTGATGACAAGACTTAATCCCGATGCCCGTATCATTCGAATTGATCATAAATTACATGCGGTTTTACGTCAAAAACCAGAAGTACAAAACAGCTTTGCGCATACTCTTTTTCAACGGGCGCTGCAAAAACCTGCGGGTTGCTATCGTGTTGCTCCAACCCAAGATTGGCTTAAAGATATGGTTTTAAAACCCGAAAATTCTATGGCTGGGGTGATGCCATCATCGGGGGTAGATTCTCCCCCCAACAAGGTGTAAATGATAATGGGGGACTTCCTGCCCACCAAACTCCCCCGCATTCGCAATCGCGCGAAAACCACCCTGCGCCAGCTTATATTGGGAAATAATTTCTGCTACTGCATTTTTAAAAGATAAAATTTCTTCATCGCTAGCATGGGTATTGAAATCATAGAGGTCAATATACTGCCCCTTTGGAATTACTAAAATATGAATTTTTGCTTGTGGGGTTATATCATTAAAGGCCAGCACATGGTCATTCTCAAACACTGTATCACAGGGAATATCACCCCGAAGAATTTTTGCAAAAATATTGTCTGTATCGTAATTCATTATTTATTTTCTTTTTAAGTTGGAAAGCAACATTTTGCCTTTCATCATGACCATTAGCAACATAAAAAGCAAATCTACAATCAGCTGAGTATATAATGATAATTAACGAGGCCATAGCGCGTTTACACGCCTGAAGCAAAAAAATCTTCAAGGCGCCTGCATGCCTAAGGCGCCTTAAAAATCAAAGATTTTTTATAGCGAAAAAAATTCTTTATTTATTACTTTATAATAATACCGGCTTTGTTGTGTGTCGCTTCCCACCCTTACCGAATAAGGATGCAAACCAAATTGAACATAGCCAAGTGTTTCATATAAGCTTATTGCTTTTTTCATATGCTCGCGCACATCAAGATTAATAACCGCATATCCATCGTCAACACATTTCTTTTCCACTTCGGTTAAAAGATTTTTGGCCAAGCCATATCCCCGCGCCCATGGCGCCACAAAGTTTGTTGTTAGTTGAACAATATGTCCTTGCGCTTGATTATTCTTTGGCGGTAAAACAATTTGCGTTGTACCACATATTGTATCATCAAGCCGTGCGATAAATAATTGACGGGTTGGGGCCGTAATAACACCGCGCCAGTAATTTTCTAAAATCTCACGTGCAGGTAAATCAACCCAACCAAAACCACCCCCTGCTTCAATCGCACTATCAGTTGCATCGCAAAGGTCGTTTAAATCATTTTCTGATAATTGCTCCTTCACATGTTCCACATGTAAAGATGGTGTGTGATTTTCTTGAATTGAATTATTCATGGATTTCCCCTTTTCCAAATTGAATTGCCTCGTTTTATCATAGCGTGGTAAGAAAACGCCATATTTTTTTCAAAATTGTTTTCTTGACCTTTGCAACGTCATCATGCATTCCATTATTCTATGACAACAATATTAGCAATTCGTAAAGATAACCAAGTCGTCATTGCAGGCGATGGTCAGGTGTCCCTTGGTCAAACCGTAATGAAGGGCAATGCACGAAAAGTGCGCCGTTTAGGCAAAAATAACGATATTATTACAGGATTTGCAGGGGCAACAGCCGATGCCTTTACCTTGTTCGAACGTTTGGAAGCCAAATTAGAGGCGCATTCGGGTCAATTAAACCGCGCTTGTGTTGAATTGGCTAAAGATTGGCGCACCGATAAATATCTTCGCAAATTAGAGGCGTTAATGGCTGTTTGTGATAAGGATCATTCTTTTATTTTATCAGGAACGGGCGATGTTATAGAACCCGAAGATGGCATTATTGCCATCGGATCCGGTGGAAACTATGCCCTAGCAGCCGCCCGCGCTTTATATGATCAAAATCTATCTGCCGAGGAAATCGCCCAAAAATCTTTAAAAATTGCAGCCGATATTTGTGTTTACACCAATGATACGATTGTGATAGAAAAACTCTAATTTAATTTTCATAACTTTTTAGAGTTTTATGTTTGACGATCCCATCCATTCCCCTGTTCCCCTTATCCGACGCGTTGAGTCAGCCCTTCGCACCAATAAAATTTTAAGAGGACGTTTTACTGATTTTAAACTTGGTGACGGTGCCAGCCTGACACTCCCAACCTTTTCTTGGGCAAAAGGCTTGCGTACAAAAACATTTATGCGCGTGAATGGCTCAAAACAATCTGAATTGGTTTCAGGCTACCGAACAAATGAAGATGGGCAAGAAAAAGGAATTTTTCAAGAATTGGCACAATGCGGCATTCGCGCCCATAAAAATTGTGTTACCACTGTATATAACAGTCATTGCGGTACAAACCCCCGCATTATGATTATGGATTTTGATAATAAAATCGAAGCAGCGAACGCGCATGATGGTATGGCTTATGGATATGCTTAAAATTATCTATTGAACAATAAATCCAAACACTTTAAATCTGTCAACTATGAGTGATAAAACCGAAATTCTCGATTCCGTAGCCTTTAGCCCACGTGAAATTGTGCATGAGCTTGACCGTAATATTATTGGTCAAAATGATGCCAAACGTGCGGTATCTATTGCGTTACGGAACCGTTGGCGCCGTATGCAATTATCAAAAGAATTACAAGAGGAAGTCTATCCCAAAAACATCTTGATGATTGGTCCGACAGGCGTGGGAAAGACCGAGATTGCCCGACGTTTGGCAAAGCTGGCGAATGCACCATTTGTAAAGGTCGAAGCCACTAAATTTACCGAAGTAGGCTATGTTGGTAAGGATGTTGAAAGCATTATTCGCGATTTGGTCGAAATGTCGATTCATATGGTGCGTGAGAAAATGCGTCAATCGGTGAACGCTCAAGCCGAAATTTATGCCGAAGAACGCGTTCTTGAAGCGCTTGTCGGCAAAGAGGCCAGTGAAACCACCCGCGAATCTTTCCGTAAAAAACTGCGTGATGGGGATTTTAATACCAAAGAGATTGAACTTGATTTAAAAGACACTACAAATCCGCTTGCTAATATGTTTGATATGCCCGATATGCCTGGCGCCTCTATCAGTATGATGAGCGTGGGTGACATGCTGGGTAAAGGGGCGGGCGGTAAAACCAAACGCAAGAAAATGACCGTTGAAGATTCGTACGAGATTCTTATGGCCGAAGAAGCAGATAAATTGCTCGATGAAGACAAGGTGATTCAAACAGCCCTTGATTTGGTGCAGCAAAATGGAATTGTCTTTATTGATGAGGTTGATAAAATTGCAGTTAGCCAGAATACCCGCGGTGGTGATGTATCACGCGAAGGCGTACAGCGTGATTTACTGCCCCTTATTGAAGGGACAAATGTCACAACCAAACATGGTACGGTGAAAACCGATCATATTCTTTTTATTGCCAGTGGGGCATTCCACCATTCAAAACCATCAGATTTGTTAGCGGAGTTACAAGGACGCCTGCCTATTCGTGTTGATTTACGCGCCCTGACGGAGGAAGATTTTGTTCGTATTCTAACCGAAACCGATAATTCGCTGATTAAGCAATATATTGCGTTAATTGGGACTGAAGGGGTCACACTGGATTTTAACGATGATGCGATTAAGGAAATTGCCAAAATTTCTTATGAGGTGAATGAAACAATCGAAAATATTGGTGCCAGACGTTTGTTAACAGTAATGGAAAAGTTATTGGATGAAATTTCTTTTGATGCCTCGGATCGCAATGGGGAAGTTATAAAAATTGATAAAGAACACGTGCAGGAGAAGTTATCCGATCTTGCCCAAGATACAGATTTAAGTAAATTTATTTTATAATGATTCGCTTTATTCTTATTTTACTCATGGCGGTCACTTCTACCCCATTATTTGCCCAAACCAATAGCCCATCATCGGTAATTCAGTTTAAAAAATCTCAAAAACTAGGCTTGCCTGTTGATTGTACGCTTAATCAAGATTGTTGGGTGATGAATTATGTTGATTTTGATTTAACAGATAATAATGTTACCGACCCGCACTGTTTAAACCGTACGTATGACACGCATAAAGGAACCGATTTTGCCGTTTTGGATGAAAAGGCCATGATAAACGGTGTCCCCGTTATTGCGGTAATGGATGGTATTATTGATCGTTTACGCGATGGGGAGAATGATGATTGGAAAACCAAGGCTGACCTTGATTTGATAAAAGAACACCGTAAAGAATGCGGCAATGCCATCATGATTAATCATGATGATGAGACAAAATCTATTTATTGTCACATGCGTCAAAATTCAATCATTGTTGAAAAAGGGCAACGCGTGAAAAAGGGTGACGTATTGGGAATGGTTGGCAAGTCTGGCTTTACCGAATTTCCCCATCTTCATTATGGCCTTATTAGGAATAAAGAAATTATTGACCCTTTTACGGGACGAAGAATAACATCAAAATGTGGTTTGGAGAATGCAAAACCTTTATGGGATAAGGAGTTAAATCTTACCTATCAACCTTTTGTGATCAAGGCGAACGGTTTTTCAAATACGATGCCAACCCTTGATAGTATCAGTCGTGATGCTGCATCCCTAAATAATATAAGCTTGAATGATGAAAATATTATTTTTTGGACTGTATTGTTAGGTGTACGTGTTGGTGATGTTATTCAATTAACCATTTATGATGCCAATAATAAAATTTATGCTTCACAAGAAATAAAACAAGATCGCAACCGTGCGCGTCAGCTTTATTATATCGGTAAAAAAATTAATGATAAAAATTTAATCCCTGGTGCGTACACGGCACAAGTTAAAATCACACGACCCAGTTCTGACTTATATATAAAGCCCCAAACAGATTTAAAAACAAACACAGTTTTGGTTACGCGCTAGGTTATATATTATATTTCCTAACGCCGATTGCGCCGTAAATAAACATATAATGCACCTGAACCGCCATGTTTGGGTTGGGCAGAATATGATTTTAAAATATAATAACGTATATCTGCATTATGAAGCCATTGTGGTACTTTTTGTTTTAAAATGCCTTGTTCAGGTTCTATAACCGCCTTTGTTGAAATTCTGGATTTCCCCTTACCTGTAATCACTAAAACACATCGACATCCTTTTGATACAGCCGTATGAATAAATTTTTTAAGTAGGTCATGCGCCTCTATTTGATTTAAACCATGTAAATCGCATCGTGCCTCAATAGGCATTTTACCTTTACGTAATTTTTCTTCTGTACGTCTATCTATCTCAAAAGATTGTACGCTTTTATTGACTTGTTTTTTATTTATTCCAAAGGTTTTTTGAACAGGCGCTGATTTTATAACCGCATCTTGGCTATTTTCAGAGGCTAATAAATCTTCAAAATTTGCAAAATCATCATTCTGTAGATGATTAATATTTTCTTGTTCAACATAAGCAGACCATATTAATCGGTCTTCTAAGGTTAAATATTTATCATCTTTTTTCGACATAATCTTACAATTTTTTGGGATTTTTAATCTATCTCTGTCATACTACTAGTATAATGAAAAAAATTCTTCAAATTTCTTGTTATGTTTTGCTTTGTGCTTTTTTAATGCCCAGTGTTTATAATACTGCGGATGCCCAATTAAGGGATAGGCAAAAATATGTTACCGAAGAAGATATTGCTATCGCATTTTTTAAAGCAGGGAACATAACACCCAATATTAAAAGTTGGATTGAATTGAACGAGCCTTATAAATCAACCCCATGGGCAAGGCGCGGCTTGGTCATGGAAACCGAAACCAAACGTCTTCAATCAAAATTGCGTGAATATGATATTTCAAAAAAAGATTTGCGGTTGCGTACATTTGCCAAAATTAATCTAGAAACCAAACAAATGGAAAATGAGCGTGGTGTAATAATAGAAAAGCATTATTTGAATATTGATTTTTTAAATAATCCTGATGCCTTTTATTTCCCTTATTCTTATTCCAATGAGAATTACGCCCTCATGCCATTTGGTTTACAAGAAATGATGCGCGAGGAGATTAGTAAAGAAGAATATGAATTTTATAATGATATCACTAACCCTAATAGTAAATATTCTTTCATCCTCAATCTTCGCGCACGCGAGGCAATGACCGAACATCCTATTGAGTTGGATCATAATCAATTGTGGGTTTTAAAAACAAATATTGCTTCTGCTGAATTATGGAGCGATAAAAATAATCTTATTTGGGAATATACTGCCCCATGGTACACATCACCACAGTTGAAAGAACTTCAAGATATTTATGATTTAAAACCAAGACTGTCAGAATCAATTGGTAATGTAAAACCATTTACAGTGAAAAAAGAATAATGCTTTCACAACTTGGCCCTTTATTTAAAACAACATTCCGCCAAGCAGAATCAAATGATACACGCCAACATATTCCCCATGAAGAAAAAGACAATCAAAATCGCAAAAAGGATAATAATTCTAAAAATCAATCTAATAATGATTTATGGGAAGATAACACAACGGTCAGTGTTGATGCGTTGCGCGTTTTTTTAATTGATTTTATAAAAACCATTCCCGAAGCAAAAGATATGGAATTTGTTACGAATAAAGAAGCTATTCAAAACAAAAGACCGCACGAAAAAACCCGCCCCAAAAACACCCATAATGCAAAGGCGGTGCGTGCCTATCAAACCATGGCCGAACATGCCACCCCAACACCTGTATCAAATATAGATAACAGTCTGGTGAATAATGATCCTACTGCTGATAAAATTCAATCTCAAGAATTGCGTGATATTTACAACCTTATCCAAAATCTTGAGTTATTAAGCAATAAAGGCGTAAAAAATTTGAATATTGAAAAAGCACAAAGTTTTGTTGAAAGCCTTAAAAACGCAGTTGCAAAAATAATAGTGGTATAAACCAAATTAAAAATTTAAAAAATATCCATCATCGTTTGTTTTTAAAAATTCTGGGCTTTGCGGATTATTTTCAATTTTTTGGCGCAATCTATATATATGCGTTTCCAAAGTATGGGTTTCAATGCCATCCCCATACCCCCAAATAATATGAAGCAATTTATCACGTGGAATCTTATTTGGGCTTGCTTTAAATAGAGTATAAATAATATCAAATTCTTTATCTGTAAGACGCACTTTAAGTTTATCTTTTTGTAAAATTTTATCATGCGGGTTTAAAATATACGATCCAATATTGATGGGATTAGATTGTTCTTTAATTGCATTATTTTGCAACGTGTTTTTCACGATTCCTAAAATATCACCCATTCTATAAGGCTGATTAAAACTTGCGATGTCATTATTATCTGTTTTTACAACAAGATTTGTATCTTTTAATTCAAAGATAAAATTACTATTCTCATGCCCCTCATTAATATGAATTGATTTAAAATAGGTGTAAATTGCATACTGAAAAATATCAGCTAAGTTTTTATCTTTTGAAATGATTGTTATGTTCATACAGAAAAATTTACCTGTTTCCTGCCTTATCATCAAATTTATTTTTAAAAAGATAGAAGTTAAACCTTATTAAGTTATTGTTTTTAAATGATTCATTATTTGGCATATTATTTGAATAGTGTTTTATATGGATATAAATTCTTCATATAGTGCGAATAACATTTTGCAAACGGGTCGTAATAAGCCGTTATCCATACAATCATGGAAAAATCCAAAAATTAATCAATCTGCACAAGATAAAATTTCTTCGGATTTAAATCGTGCAGCATTGGGGCGCGTTGGGTCTTACAATATTCAACCCGCCCAAAATATGCTTGGGTTAAAGCAGGATGTGCCAGCCTCCCCCCCTCATGATCCTTATGCATTTAAAGATGTTTTGGATATTATTAATCCCCTTCAACATATACCGATTGTCGGCTCGCTTTACCGTTCTGTGACAGGGGATGAAATTAAACCTGCATCACAAATTATTGGTGGATCAATCTTTGGGGGGCCGATTGGGGCGGTCACATCAACCATTAATGCGATTAGCGAAATGCAAACAGGCTCCAACTTGAATGATTCCGCCTTTTCTATGGTGGGGTTATCTGGCACACAAAAAGCGGTTAATCCAGATATTCTATACCGTCAATATGAAGATGATAGCGACATCAGAACCGCCAATTGGGGATTGAAATCCAATAATAGCCCTTTAAATAGACAGCAACATTCTGGTTATCCCCCGATTACTCAACTAAGCCTAACCCCTATGCCCCCCCGAACGCTTGTTGATGCGTGATTAACTATCTCGCACGCCAAAGATGGACGTTCCCACCCGAATATAAATTTTACCATTAGGAATTTGAAAGGGGATTGCTTTTTCAAAATCGCTGCTCATCCCAATACTTAAATTTTTAATCTCTTTCGCCATTGCCATTTTTCGTAACAGCGCAAAATGATGGGCGGGACGTTCATCAACCGGGGGGATGCACATTAAGCCATAAATATCCAATCCTTCACTTTGGCATTGCGAATAAAAATCATTAAAATCATGGGGAAGCACGCCGGATTTTTGTGGTTCCTCACCTGTGTTGATTTGAATAAAATATTTAATTTTTTTATTTTGCAATCTACTTTCTTTGACCAATGCACGAACCAATTTTATACGATCCACACTATGGATATAGTCAAACAGGGCAACTGCCTCCTTCACCTTATTGGATTGTAAAGCACCGATAAGGTGAAGCTCAATATCTTTATTTTCTTCAATGCGATGATCCCATCTGTTTTTCGCATCTTTAATTTGATTTTCACCAAAGACAACTTGACCGGCTTTTAAGGCAGAATCAATTTTACCGCTGGATTGTTTTTTGCTTACGGCAATTAATTTTATAGCGTCTTTATCAACAGCCCATTGATTGCATGCTTTATCAATTTTCTGATGGGTTTGATTTAGGTTTTCAAGAATATTATTCATGGTTTTATATAACCATTAAGGCACGAAGACATAAAGGTTAAAATTATTCATTAAGACAAAACAAAAAAGAGGCGCTATAAAAAGCGCCCCCTTAAAATTCTTATATCTACTAATTAATTCGTCATGCGCATAAATGCGAGGACTTAAAAATTAGAAGTTGATTTGAACACCACCCATTACAGATGTTGCATCTGCATCAACGGCACCTAAATCATGGTCAATGTATGAAACAGAACCACGGAAAGATAAACCAGGACCCGCAGTGTAGATAACACCACCAGTATAACGGTCAGTATCTAGGTCAGATCCACCAGCAACTGTTTCATCTTCTTGGTTGTAGTAAGAAGCACCAAATTTGAAAGGACCAGTTGTGTAGTCTGCACCAACAACATATGTTGTTACATCATCACCAGATGCAAGACCTTGATCTTCATCTAAGTAAACAGCACCAATACCAAAAGGACCAGTGTCGATGTCTAGACCAACGTTAAATGCGTTATAGTCATCTGTACGGACAGCATTGTCATTTTCGCTTTCAGCGAAAGTGTAACCTGCACCAATAGCATAACCAAAGTTGCTCATAACACCTTCAAAACGTGCACCAACTTCATAAGCTGAACCTAAAGTACCAGCTTGATCATCTTGGTTAAAACCAGATGCAATATTGTCAGCTGAACCACCATCACTCAAATCATGCGTATAAGACGCACCGAATTGGAAACCACCAAAGTTAGGTGACAAGTATGTGATTTTTTCAGCTGCACCAGTGATATCTTGATCATAGTCAAAACCATCAGCTTCTGCACCTGGATCAGCAGGTGAACGTAATGCACTTGCACCAACAACAGCAGCAGCTGCGTAGTTTACAGGGTTGATGTACTGACGAAGACCGTCAATGTTTGCATCCGCAGAAGGAGCAGCAACTTGTAATAAGTAAGCAGCACCATCTTCAGAACCTAAGTTCAAACGACCAAATGCACTTGATAAGTAAATGTATGATTCTTCGATTGTGTTTGCATCATCACCAGCATCTACTTCTGCTTCAACTTGAAAACCAAATGTTAGACCATTGTCTAATGTTGATTCACCATTAAAGTGAAGTTCAGTTTCGCGTTGCATATCAAAATCACGAGTATCTGTACCAGCAGCATCATCTTGATCTAAGTAACCAACATAGTTTTTAGAGTGACCACCGATTGTCAGTTCCATTTGAGCTTGCGCAGGCGCAGAAGCTAAAACCAAACCGGCAATTGCAGCACTACCGAGTAAAAGTTTATTCATTGTATTTCCTCCAAAAGAATAACTAAATTAAAATCTTCTTTATTACGACTATCGCTAAAAAGAAGAGCTACCTGAGAGAACCCCTAAGTAACGAGGCCTATTTAGACCCTATTCGCGCCAATCGTCAACGCAGATTTGATAAAAATATCACGATTTTTAATAAGCTGTGGTATTTTTGCAACATACAGAATGAGGCTTATCTATCAAATGCCATAAAATGGCCTCTTGAGCGCGGCTTTTTCCCATGCTAGAAATATTTTACATTTTTACTTAACTTTTAGGACTTATTATATGTCACATCGTTTTTACTTATTGCCTACCATTATAATGGCTACGATATTTGGCCTTTCTGCCTGTAGCAAACTGCCCGAAGGTGAGCAAAAATTCCCTTCTGGCCTAGACAGAACCACAACAGGGGATGATATTTATGGGGAGCGTGAAAGCATATTTGGCAGCGACGGACTTTCAATTTTTGGTGGCAAGAAAAAGAATGCCGATGATGGATCAACCGGTATTGGGGTCAACAGCTTTTTGTGGCGTGCCTCATTGGATACGGTATCCTTTATGCCCTTGGCCAGTGCTGACCCGTTTGGTGGCGTTATTATCACCGATTGGTATTCCGATCCTGCCACCCCGAACGAGCGTTTAAAGGTCAATGTCTTTATTTTGGATAAGCAACTGGTATCAACAGGGGTACAAGTCAAAGTATTTCGTGAAGTAAAATCGGGCAGTGGGTGGAAAGCATCCCCCGTTGCCGATGAAATGGGTACAAAACTCGAAGATGCCATCCTCACCCGCGCCCGCCAACTGCGCGTTGCCGCTAAAGAAGGATAAACAACTTTTCTTCTAATATTTAAAAAAGCGTCTTATATATGTAAGGCGCTTTTTTTTATAAAAAGACTTTGTGTCTTTGTGTCTTGGCGGTTAAAACTAATACAGATAAATTTTAAATAAATGGCAATAAAGATGAACACACCAGAACGCTATAATATCCGCGAAACCGAATCAAAATGGCAAAAAATTTGGGATGAGCAAAAATCATTCGAAGTTACCGAAGATGCAAGTAAACAAAAATTTTATGTCCTTGCCATGTTGCCTTACCCTTCGGGGCGTATCCATGTGGGCCATGTGCGTAATTATTCACTATCGGATGTTGTGGCACGATATAAAAAGGCAAAGGGGTTTAATGTGTTGAACCCCATGGGGTGGGATGCCTTGGGTTTGCCTGCGGAAAATGCAGCCATACAAAATAATCTACATCCCAAAGATTGGACGTACGACAATATCGCCCAAATGAAGGCACAATTGCTCTCCATGGGTTTGGCCATTGATTGGAGCAGGGAGGTCGCCACTTGCGATCCCGATTATTATCGTCATGAACAAAAGATGTTCATTGATTTTTATAATAAAGGATTGGCGTATCGTAAAGAATCCGTTGTGAATTGGGACCCTGTTGAAGACACTGTCTTGGCCAATGAACAAGTGGTCGATGGTAAAGGCTGGCGTTCTGGCGCGCCTGTTGAAAGGCGTAAATTACACCAATGGTTTTTTAAAATCACTGACTATGCCGATGAATTGTTAAGCGGGATTGATACACTTGACCATTGGCCAGATAAGGTACGCACCATGCAAGCCAACTGGATCGGTAAATCCCAAGGGATGTATGCCGATTTCCCCATCAACAATACTGATGATGTTTTAAAAATTTATACCACACGCCCCGATACAATATTTGGCACATCATTCTTTGCAATGGCGGCGGATCATCCCTTGGCCAAAAAACTGGCGGGTGATAAAGAGGGATTTGAAGATTTTATCAAACAATGCCAAGCCGTCGGCACATCCGAAGAGGCAATTGAGAAAGCGGATAAGCTTGGCTTTGATACAGGCTACACCATTACCAACCCCATGACGGGGGAAGATTACCCCCTTTATATTGCCAACTTTATTTTGATGGATTACGGTACAGGCGCCATTTTTGGTGTCCCTGCCCATGATGCGCGGGATCATGAATTTGCCAAAAAATATAACCTTTCGATTACCCAAGTGGTTTCATCCCCCGATGATGCCCCTGATATTCAAGATGAATCTTACAACGGCCCAGGCACAATTATAAATTCTGACTTCTTAAATGGGTTAGAAATTGATGCGGCAAAACGCGCCATCATCCAAAAAATGGAGGAGATGAGCATTGGCGAAGGTGCAACCGTTTTCCGTCTTACGTGATTGGGGTGTATCACGCCAACGATATTGGGGATGCCCCGTCCCCTTTGTCTATCGGGTTAGTGATGGGGCATGTGTTGCCGTGCCTGAGGATCAATTGCCCGTTGAATTGCCTTATGACATTAATTATGACGCGCCAGGCAACCCGCTTGATCGTCATCCCACATGGAAATATACCACCTGCCCCGAAACGGGGGAACCTGCCATTCGTGAGACAGATACTTGCGACACTTTTTTTGAAAGCAGCTGGTATTTCCTTCGCTATCTTGACCCGAACAACAAAACCCGCGGTTTTGCGGATGAAAAATCAAATTACTGGATGCCCGTTGATCAATATATTGGCGGGGTTGAACATGCGGTTTTGCATCTTTTATACTCACGTTTTTTCACCCGCGCCTTATCGGATTGCGGATATGAAGTACCGGATGAGCCGTTTGCGGGATTATTTACCCAAGGCATGGTCACCCATCAAACATTTCAAGATAATGAAGGTAATTGGATCTATCCTACCGATGCCATTCAAAAAGATGGTCAATGGACAAAATTAACCGATGGCTCACCTGTGAAGGCAGGGGCGGTGACAAAAATGTCCAAATCCAAGAAAAATGTGATTGACCCGCAAGATATTATTGATACGTACGGGGCGGATGCTGTACGTCTTTTTATCTTGTCCGATTCCCCGCCCGAGCGTGATATTGAATGGACGGAAGGCGGAATTGAAGGCGCATGGCGTTTCGTCAATAAATTGCACCGTATGGTGGAGGAAGGCAAAAACAATCTACCCCCAATTAATACCAAAATTCCCGATGATTTTAATGAGAAGGCTTTAAAATTACGCACCATTACCCATCAATCTATCGAAGGGGTCGCAGCAGATATTGAAGCCTTTCATATGAATAAGGCAGTGGCACGTATTCGTGAATTATCCAATGCTTTATCGACGTTCAAACCCGCTAATGATGCCGATAAATGGGTCTATCGTGAGGGGCTGGAAACTCTGGTTCAAATTTTTAATCCGATGATGCCGCATTTGGCCGAAGAACTTTGGCAAATTTTAGGGCATGATACAATTTTATGTGACACACCCTGGCCCATTTTTGATAAAGAATTATTGGCCGCCGATACCGTTACAATTGCGGTTCAGATCAATGGGAAAGTACGCGCCACCATTGCCCATAATGCCAATGCCAGCAAGGAAGAAATTGAAGAAATTGCCATGAACGACCCCGCTATTATAAAGGCGATTGATAGCAAAAATATTAAAAAGACCATTATTGTGCCGGGACGTATTGTTAATCTGGTTATTGGTTAAATGCGCGAAAAAAATACTTTTCAAAAAATAGCAACACAAGAAATTCCTTCTCTTTTATGGCTATGGATTCCTGTATTGTGGTTTATTGGACAAATAGTTATCGAATGGACATTGCCGCCACTTCTTATTCTCAATATTCATGCCGAAGGGAATATTCACGAACTTATCCAATTTGGGCTATTGGTGGTATCGTTTATTTTATGTTGCACCTTATTAATAAAATTATCATGGAAACAAAATCCATGGATTTTTGCATGGATATCGCTTGCCGCACTTTCTTGTTTTTATGTTGCGGTGGAGGAAGTAAGCTGGGGGCAGTCCTTTTTTAATTGGCATACCCCCCAAGAATGGCAAGAAATAAACACTCAAAATGAAACAAATCTACATAACACTTCGCGACTGTTAAATCATATTCCACGGTATGTGTTAATGTTTAGTATTGCTATGGGGGGATTAATTCTACCTTTGATAAGTTGGTTTAAACCCTCTTTATTTCCTTCCAAATTAAATCTTATCTATCCGCCAAATATTTTAAGTGTAACAGCTCTATGTTTGCTTATTGTTGGTTTGGGGAATAAGCTTTATAAAATTTTAATGGATGAAAAACTTGTTTTTACGCGCTAGTGAGATTGAGGAAATCTTTATGTTCTTTTTTGTGTTTTTATATATAGTCATTCTTCGAAAAAGAATTTTTCAACACTATACTATAGCATAATTATAAGGAACAAATTCATGCGGTTTTCTACATTTATTTTATTATCTTGTATGATGTTATCAAATGTGGTCCTTACTGCCTGCGGTTTTACATCTTTATATGGTGCCAATTCAATTTCGCAAGGGCAGGCGATAAAAAACAATCTTAATGATATCGCTATTGATATTATCCCCGATCGTGAAGGGCAATTTTTGCGCAATGCTTTGATTGATCGTTTTTACTATTCGGGTTATCCCAATACGCCTATATATCAATTATCCCTTACCCCTATAAAAGAAAATGTGGCTGATTTTGATGTTACTATAAATTCCGAAGCCACGCGTCGCCAATTACGTCTTACAACAAAAATGCAATTTTTAGATGCCGCGACCACCGATGTTTTACTGACACGTACACTTAACGCTGTAACATCTTATAACGTTTTGGAGAGTGAATATTCTACAATTGTTACAGAACAAAGCGCCAGGGAATCTGCCCTTAATGATTTGGCACGACAAATCGAACAACAAATATCTTTATATTTAAAACGATAAATAATTCTTTCATATAAAATACTTGACTTCTTTGCATAACATCCGATATATCTGAATTATTGATTGCTTTCATCTGGCGATTAATCGTGGATTTTGATCGGGGCAGCTTGCACCACGTATAAAAAGGCTAAAGAGCGCTATAGCGAACGAACCGCTATGGTCCCGTAATTTTTGGAGACCATAGCAAAGTTCAAGCATATCTCATCTTGATACTGTTTATCTTTGCCTATGCATAATTTGTATAATAGGTGAAACATGACACAACAGACCATAACAATCGCAGGTGCAGGATTTTCTGGAACTACGATTTTTGCACAACAAATAAAGCAAATTCGAAAAGCATGGCAAAATTCTGGCCAACCAGATGATTTTTCTCAAACACGATTTATCATTGCAGACCCCTCAGGGCAATTTGGGGACGGCTCCCCTTACAGATTTTATAGTCCTGATAATATTGCATTATTAAACCAGCCTGCATTTGCAATGTCCCCATTTGGTGATGAGCCACAAAAGTTTGTTGATTTCGTAAGGGAGAAAAACCCACAACTCTCTAAATTTGATTGCGAAAATAGTTTTCAACCCCGTCAAGTATATGGTGAATTTTTGAGAAAAGTTTTTGATAGGGCAAGAACACAAACATTATGGGGGAATTTTCCTGCAACCGTAGAAATAACGCCCCAAGCCATAACTTCTGCACAAGGCCATGATGGGCGTTGGAAGATTTGCACACCGGATAAAGAATGGGATACGAACTCGTTTAATTATCGCAGATGGTCATCATCGTAACGAATATTTACAAGAATTCTCAGATCATAAACTTTATTTCGATGGCCATATTGATAGACAAGCATTTGAAACAATAGGAAATAGACATAACCGCGTTCTTATTGTTGGTAGTGGTCAAACAATGATTGATCGTTTGGCCGAGCTGAAAAACTATGGCTATGATGGAGAAATTCATGTCGTATCACGTCGCGGCGTTCTCCCTTGGCTTTTTAGTCCCGAATTATATAGGCCAGATAATAATCTACCCCCTTATCAATTTACTGAATTTACACCAGAAAATTTGATTGAATGTAAGACAGAAAAAGATTTACAATTTTTATGGGAGAAGGAGATTGCACTTGCCGTGACAACGGGATATGGCGTTGGGCATGTTTTATCTGCTTTTTATAAAGAAGATTCTATTTTTAAAAATTTTGTGCATCCTTCCCAAGATGTTTGGAAGAAGATGACACAAAGGATTGATGCCTATTACAGCAATCCAACATCGCCTCAACGCTTTAGATTATATCAACAGTCGATAGGAGATACACAATTTATTTCCAAACAATCTTCGATCACCAGTAAAGATATTGAACCCCATTGTGATGGATTCACCGTCACATTTGTAGGGCAAGAGCAAGCTCAATATGATGCTGTTTTTAATGCAGCAAGCTGCGCGCGATTGTTAAAATCACCCAATGGAAGAATACGATCCCCTTTAATTTCTACGCTGGATCGCGATGGTCATATTCGATGGGGCGGTATCGGTCATGATGTTATTATTGCTGGTCAACAAAATACGGACGGCTTATATTATGCAGGTCCTGCAAGCTATAAGGGGAAATGGGGTGTTGAAACATTTCGTGATGGTCATCAACAAATTGCAAAAGAATCTTTAACATTATAAATAAGAAAGAAAAAACTATGTCACAAATTGAAAAATTTAAAACCGAACGCGAAGAGTATAATAAAGTTCTTGCCAAATATGCCAACCGTTCACAAAAATCATTTTACGGCCTTGATTCAAAAACATATGAAGCAGGCGCATTAGACAAAAAAACCAAGGAGCTTTTAGGGTTGAACGCCTCACTTGTTCTGCGATGTGATGATTGTATTTTATATCATCTAATCGAATGTCATAAAGCAGGCGTTTCATCCGAAGAATTATCGGATGCCGTTTCAATTGCTATGTTGGTTGGGGGGTCAATCACCATTCCCCATATTCGCCGCGCCATGAAAATTTGGGATGAAGAATTGGTCAATACGTAAAAATTCTTTATAGTCAAATATATGAAACTGACATGGAAACAAAGTGACCCTTTTTTAAAATCCCCCGATCCTAAGGCCCGGGTTATTTTGATTTATGGTCCTGATAACGGCCTTATGCGAGAGCGCAGCCAGATCATTGGTAAAACAATTGTCGATAATTTGGACGATCCCTTCAATGCTATATCGCTCACCGCTGATATTATTCACGATGACCCCGCCCGCTTAAATGACGAGGCGATGGCCTTATCCATGATGGGTGGGGCGCGTCTTATAAAAATTGAGGACGGTAGTGACAAGTTAACGACCATTATAAAATCCTACCTCGAAGATCCCTCCCCAGATAATCTTATACTGATTGAAGCGGATGCTTTAGAAACACGATCTACTTTGCGGCAACTTTGTGAAAAATCAAAAAATGCAGCGGCATTGCCTTGCTATGTTGAGGATGAGAGGGGAGTGAGCAACCTTATACGCGAAACGCTCTCTAACGCGGGATATTTTATTAATGCTGATGCGGTACATCTTTTGGCTGCTAATGTGATGGGGGATCGGTCACGCGTACGGGGCGAGATTGAAAAGCTTATGCTCTATATGGGGGAGGAAAAGAATATTACAACAGAACACGTACACCAATCGGTGGGTAATATTGCCGATGCCGATCTTGATGATCTGGTGTATGCCCTTGGCTCTGGCAATACGAAAAAAGCCATAGAAAGTTACAACCGATTAATTGGTGAAGGGGTTGCCGATATTGCCATATTACGCAGTATGCAAAACCATTTTAGACGGCTTCATTATACTCAAAGTGTGATGCAGTCTGGTCAATCATTAGATCAAGCGATAAAAACCTTATCCCCCCCATTATTTTTTAAAGTAGAACCCGCATTTAAATCACAAGTTACCAAATGGCGAGGCAAGAAGCTTGATACTATTCTTTTAAAACTCACTGAATTGGAAGCACAATCAAAACGTACAGCAACGCCTGTGCAAACATTATGCTCACAAGCCATATTGTCTATTAGCGCCGTACGATAAACTTTCAAGATCTTAATTTTTCTTAAATACTTCACATGTAATATGACTATATGCTGTGATTATTCTTATTATGCGCTTGGTTTTTATCAAACATTATTCTTTATCTGCGCCCATGTCGAAAAACTACACTTTTATATTCAATGTATAGCTCACTATTATTTGGTCTATATGCATTATTATATGTTTCCCCAACGGGCGGCATCATATGCTTAGTTCAGATATTGAATACCATATTACAAATATATTCACCATTTAATATGACAAAGAACGCTGTATTTATTCGGTTAGGGGCTGCTCTAATATTTGCCTTGATAAGAACGATGATTTTTGCAAAAACTCAAATTGATTATTTGCCCATGCTAGCTTTTGTTATTAATTGTTTTGCAGAAACATGCATGAATAAAAAATCTATCTATAAATTATATTCGCTATCACTGTTATGCTGGATATTTTATGCCCTATCTCATGGCGCTATTATTATGGCGGTATTAGATACGTTTTTACTTATATTAAATATAATTGTAATAAGTGAAGTTTTAAAATCAAAAATTTTTAAAATTGTGGGCGCTTTGGCGTTTGTGCCAGTCTTTGTAAAATCTCGTCAAGTTGATCCAACGTTGTAAAATCAATTTTCATTGATCCTTTATTTCTATCTTTCATATCAATCGAAACATTCATACCCAATTGTTGTGAAACTTCATCTTCCAATGCCAAAGTATCGGCATCTTTATTGCTATAGCCTTGCTTACGTAATTCTTTTTGTAGCAATTTAAAATTTTTACCGTCTCCTTTTTTATGCGTTCGAAAATCGGTAATAAATTTTTCCGTATCGCGTACTGACATTTTTTGTTCGATAACTTTTAAAGCCACTTGTTCACAATTTTTAACGCCCAATAATGCACGCGCATGACCCATTGTTAAATCACCCATTTCAACCATGGCCTGAACTGATTTTGGCAAGGCCAAAAGACGGGTCATATTCACAACATTACTACGGCTTTTTCCTACAACCTTTGCAACCTTTTCGGGTTTAAAATTATAATCATCCATTAATTTTTGATACCCTAAGGCTTCTTCAATGGGGTTTAAATCTTTACGTTGCAAATTTTCAACCAAGGCGATTTGAAACATTTCCTGATCGTCCATCTCACGAACAATAACCAAAATTTCATGAAGCCGTGCAATTTGGCATGCACGCCATCTGCGTTCTCCCGCAACAATTTCATACATGTCATTTTTGGAAGGGGAGGGGCGCACAACAATAGGCTGCAACAAACCATATTGTTTGATTGACTGCGCCAATTCATTTAACGCATCTTCATCAAAAGTACGACGCGGTTGATCGGAACACGGAAAGACTTGTTCAATACCAACTGTTTTGCGTGCGTTGGAATTACTTTCTTTTTCGATATCACTATTTTTAGTCAAAGATGACTGATTATTTTTATCATCATTGAACGAGATTTCTTCATCACCAAATAATGCATCCAATCCACGTCCCAAACCCCGATCTTTGGGTTGTTTCTTTTTTATATTTTTTGTTGACTGGTTTTCCATTTTATACCTTTAAAATAAATAATTATGCCGCTGTCTCTGATGATACGATATTTTGTTGGTCATTGCCAATAATTTTCTTTTCACGCGCAATGACTTCTTTCGCCAATTTAATATAAGCGCGGGCCCCGCTACATTTCATATCATATACAATCGCAGGCAGGCCGTATGATGGTGCTTCAGACAGGCGAACATTTCTTGGAATAACTGTTTTATAAACCGTATCTCCAAAATATTTACGCACATCTTGGGCAACCATTTCGGATAATTTATTCCGTTTATCAAACATCGTTAAAACAACCCCATGAATATCAAGCCGCGGATTAAATGTTTTTTGAACGCGTTCGATTGTTTTTACCAAATGGCTTAATCCTTCAAGGGCATAAAATTCACACTGCAAAGGAACAACAATAGAATCCGATGCTACCAATGCATTTAAAGTGAGTAAACTTAAAGATGGTGGACAATCAATAATAATATAGTCATAATCCAAGTTGGTGCGGAATGCTTCTTGCAATCTATATTCGCGGCGTGATGCGCCTACCAATTCAATTTCTGCACCCGATAAATGAACCGATGATGGCAATACATCTAAGCCAGGAACACGGGTTTTTTTAACCGCATCTTCAACACGAACATCGTCAAATATTATGTCATATGTACTTGTTTTTAAACTGGCACGTGATATTCCCAATCCCGTACTGGCATTACCTTGTGCATCTAAATCTACAAGCAATACTTTTTTACCAATGGCACTTAATGCTGTCGCTAAATTAACAGACGTGGTCGTTTTACCCACGCCCCCTTTTTGGTTTGCAACGGATAAAATGCGTGGAATACGGTTTTTATTATTTTTGTAAATTGCCATATTTTTCTAATCCATATTATATAACTTTAATTTAAACAAATTAAATAAAATCTCAAGTTTTTATGTAATTTTATACCTAAACTACTTTTTACTAATATTCTTAAAAACTATAATAACGCTATTATTATCAATTTTGCTGCTATGAGTTTCTTTATCAAAATACCAATTTTTAGAACATTTATCTAATTCGGATTTATAATTTTGACCTTTTGGAAATATTAAACATAGATTTGTGTTCATTTCTATCCAGTTTTGACAATATTGAAATAATTTATCCAATGGTGCCAATGCGCGCGCAGTAATGACATCGGGCGCTATATCTAAATTAATATCTTCTATTCTATCGTTAATAATTGTTACATCCATATTTGTTTCACGTGAAACAGTTTTAAGAAATAGCGCATTTTTTTTGATCTGATTCAATTAAAACCACATTTAAATCTAGTTTTTGAATTGCAATAACCAAACCAGGAAATCCTGCCCCAGAACCCAAATCAATAAGATTATTTGCCCCGCTGGGTATAATATCTAAAATCTGCAAAGAATCTTCGAAATGTCTTTCCCAGCTATTTTTTACTGTATTATTACTAATAAGGTTTATTTGTTTTTGCCATTTTAAAAGTAAATCTTGATATATTTGCAAATTTTGTTTCACGTGAAACACTTCTCTTTAAAATTAGGCTGCACGCTTTTTTACAAAACGCATTAATGCAATAACTGCAGCGGGTGTAACTCCTGGTATGCGTGATGCTGCCCCTAATGTTTCAGGTTGAACCAATTCTAACTTTTGAACCACCTCATTTGATAATCCACCAATTTGTGAAAAGTTAATTGCCTTAGGTAATAATAAATTCTCATCTTTACGCAAACTCTCAATTTCAGCAGCTTGGCGTTTTGTATAACCAGAATATAAAGAATCTGTTTTTATTTGTTCTAAAATATAGATTGGAATATCCTTTATTTCAGGCCATATTTTATACAAAACATTAAGAGTTATATTTGCTTGATTGAGCAATTCATATGCTGTGCGTAAACGTCCATCACGATTTAATTGAATATTATATTCTTTAATAGCGTTAGGTGTAATTTTTAAGTTTTTTAACTGTGTTTCCGCATTATTTAAAAGTTCTTTTTTCCGTGCCCAAAATTCTGCACGAATTTTTGATACACAACCAATTTCAATTCCTTTTTCCGTTAACCGCTGATCTGCATTGTCTGAACGTAAAAGGAGACGATATTCAGCACGGCTGGTGAACATTCTATAAGGTTCTAATGTTCCACGTGAAATAAGATCATCAATTAAAACACCGATATAGGCATCTGCACGTCCCAATTTAAAAGTAGGTTTTTCATTTCTACAATCATGTTTTGCGTATAATGCGGCATTAATACCTGCCATTAAACCTTGTGCCGCGGCCTCTTCATAACCAGTTGTTCCATTAATTTGACCAGCAAGGTAAAAGTTTTCTATCCGTTTACTTTCTAGTGTATTTTTGAGATCACGTGGGTCGCAAAAATCATATTCAATTGCGTATGCCCATTCTTTAACAATTACATTCTCCAAACCTTTAATTGTTTTTAGAAATTTTTCTTGAACATCAACAGGCAGCGCGTTTGAAATGCCATTGGGATAAACTGTATCATCATCTAACCCTTCAGGCTCCAAAAAGATTTGATGTCGCTCTTTATCCGCAAAACGAACTATTTTATCTTCAATTGAAGGACAATAACGAGGCCCTGTCCCATCAATTTGACCCGAATACATGGGTGCTTGATGTAAATTATCTTGAATCACTTTATGTGTTTCAAGGTTGGTATATGTTATATGGCAAACAATTTGAGGCGTTGTTATTTCTTTTGACATATAAGAAAATGGGATTGGGTTTTGATCTGGTTTTTGAGTTTCCAAAACATCCCAATTAATTGATTTTGAATCCAACCTAGCGGGCGTCCCTGTTTTTAAACGCGCAAGTGGAAACCCATATTCCTTAAGAGTTTTTGCAAGATTATTTGCAGGTTTTTCACCAACACGGCCCGCAGGAATGATATCATTACCACGATGAATTAATCCCCCTAGAAATGTACCCGTTGTTAAAATAACAGCAGATGCAAATATCTTAGAATTATCTGCTAATATAATGCCTTTAATTTTATTGTCTTGAACAATTAAATCATCAACTTCGCCTGCTATTAAATGTAGATTTTGCGTATTCGATAGTTCTTTTTGCATCGCATCACGATAAAGTTTTCTATCCGTTTGGGTTCTAGGACCTCGCACAGCTGGGCCTTTTGATGCGTTCAACATACGGAATTGAATACCTGATACATCAGTAATTCGCCCCATAATACCATCAAGTGCATCAATTTCACGAACCAAATGACCTTTCCCCAACCCGCCAATCGCTGGATTGCACGACATAACACCAATAGTATCTAGATTATGAGTGATAAGAGCTGTATTTGCGCCCATCCGCGCAGAAGCAGCCGCAGCCTCGCATCCAGCGTGGCCACCACCAATTACCAAAACATCGTAATCAATATTAGAGTTATCCATTTGCCATTTTATATATGAAAACTAATGAAAATGCACGATTTATCTGTGTATAAATGTTTGTTTATTTACCGATACAAAAATCTTTGAATATTACATCTAATAAATCTTCAACATCAATTTTGCCTGTAATTCTGCCAATCGAATATAAAGCAAAACGTAATTCTTGGGCAAGGAGTTCGGGTTCGGTAATATCAAAAGCTGTTATAATATTCTGATGCATTGAGACAATATTTTCACGATGTCGATTGCGTGTTAAAAAAACTGTTTCACGTGAAACAAAAATCTGATTTTTTAAAAGTTCGGCTATTTTTTTCAATAATATATCTATACCAACATCATTTTTTGCTGATATATCAATGACTTGCATTGTCTTAAATTGCGTTTTATTAAAATTACTGTTTAAATCGCTTTTATTTACCGCAAGTATCACATTATCCGCAATTTTTAATTTTGAAGCGTCTGAGAGCGAATTAGCATTATTTTGACCAGTTTTAATCTTATCAATATTGCCTATACCTATTGGTGAGCAATGATCTTTAGGATTTTGAGTTTGATTATGTACATATGCTAAATCAAGTGTATTTTGATGCAATTGAGTATTTTCACCATCAAATAACAATAATTTGATATCTGCGGTTTTGGCATAATTTAAAGCACGACGCATACCCTCGCCTTCAATGGCATCGTGACCATCGGTACCAATAAGTTCGGGACGAAGACCTGCCGTATCGGCAATAATTACAGGATATCCAGCAATATTTAAATGAACCTCAATTATATCGCGGGTTGTACCCGCCATATCAGATACAATAGCCACATCGCGTTGTGCTAATTTATTCATTAAAGTTGATTTACCAGCATTAGGCGCACCAATGATGGCGATTTTAACACCATTTCTCAAACGCTCCCCCTGACGATTATCGTTGAGATGGGCATTTATTTGACGTTCAAGCGTTTTTAATTGGGGAAGCACCTTCTCAATCTCGTCATCGGGAACCTCCTCATCGGGAAAATCAATCACAGCCTCAATATAAGCCAAAATTTTTGTTAAATCTTTTGCCCAACCATTATATAAATTTGCCAAAGCCCCACCCATTTGTGCAAGTGCCTGATCCTTTTGCGCCTTGGTTTCAGCATCAATAAGATCGGCAATGGCTTCGGCTTCGGTCAAATCCATTTTGCCATTTTCAAAAGCGCGACGGGTATATTCACCATGTTCGGCCATACGAAAACCTTCGATTTTTGATAAAATATCAAAAACCTCACTCAAAACAGCTTGTGAGCCGTGGCAATGATATTCAATCACATCTTCGCCCGTAAAGCTTTGCGAGGATTTAAAACCAATAACCATCGCATTGTCGATATCATCACCCGTATAGGGGTTCTTTAAAGTCATAACAAAAGAATGGCGTGGTTCAGGGTATTTTACTTTTTTATTAAAAATCTTTAGGGTATCCCAAGATTTTGGCCCTGATACGCGAATAACCGATACGCCCGCCTTCCCCGATGCACTGGATAAAGCATAGATAGTAGGCGTTATTACAACATTATTATTTGTATCAGTCATGGCGTGAAACTTATAATGGTTTATAATATGCGTCAATGCGCATAAAATATGAAAAAGAATAAAATATAAATAAATTTGGTAATGACCATATATGATTGACCCCAATAACTTTACTGCCGATGATATGAAACAATTGCCAAAGACTGCGATTAAGCGTATTCGCGCGGTTTGTAAAGGCAATGGTTGTAAAAGTGATGAGGTTAAAATCGTAAAAGCCAGCGGCAATATGTATAAATTTATTGCCCATACCCATATTGATTTAGAACCCAGTATTGAACGCACCACCCGAAAAGGTCGCCATCAAATTGGCGAGTATATCGAAAATCCAAATTCAGTTGATAAGGTGTTACAAAACATGGCCAGTAGCGCCATCAAAAACCCCGAAAGTCGTAAATTTTTAGCTGATAAAATCTTAAAACGTCCCGATCGTGGTTTTGGCTTGCAAGGTGAAGTGATTGATGTTGAGCAATTAAAGCGAAGTTTTTGCACGCATGAGCCGTGCCATACCTGCCAGGGGGTGGGCAATACGGTTTGTGAGCAATGTCGTGGACAACGTAAAGAGCCGTGCAATCATTGCCGTACCAAAGGAATGGTACCTTGTGATTATTGCAATGGCAGTGGCATGATGCAAGGCCCCGATGGAAAGCAAAAGCAATGTAATCGTTGTTTTGGCCATCGTCAAACCAGTTGCCCCACATGCCAACGGACAGGATATATTAGTTGCCGTAAATGTCGCGGCTCTGGAACCACAACATGCCGTCAATGCCAAGGGGCCGCCTTTATGACCCATATTATAAATTTGGCTGTACGCATTAAAACAGGATTTATTTACGATAAAACCGAACTGCCCCCTGCGGCGGCCTTGGCAATTGATAAAACGGGGCCGCGCCTTTCTATGCGTCAACATTTGCATATACAATCCGATGCGATAAAGCGAGATGATGGGGGCCTAGCTGTGGAATATAAGGTGGCGTTCCCATTTGGAAATTTCGAGTTTAAAATTAAAGATACGCATTATAAGGCTCAAATCCTTGGATTTAAAGCAAAATTGATACGTTTGCCCAATTTTTTAAGTGATTTACTGAATAAACCAGCTCAAATGCTTAAAACTGCCACTCAAAATGCAGCACAATCGCAAGATTTGTTGAATAAAATGATAAAAACACGCTTTTATGCAGATTCTGTGTATTTATCAACACAAATGAAACCTAAAAAAGCTTATGCTGCGCTTGCCAAAAAATATCCTCTTGGGGCGGATAAAGATTTTTATAAACAAAGCATTATGAATAGCCGCAAAGCGGTAATGAATGCCTCACGCTCCGCCCGATGGATGGCCTATGGTGTTGGGGCAGGTATAAATGCTGTTTTATTTGGGCTTTATTTCATGGGTCCTTTGCGCACTATGATCTTGGCAAATATTGCAAACCCGATTATGGCTATCGTTATTGATGTGATTTGTTTGGTATTGGGGAGCGCACTTGCCGCCATTGTTACTTTAAAAATCAGCCGTAGGCCGATTGAGCGCATTATTGAGCGTATAAAAGGCGGGCAAAAAAAGAAGAAAATTAAAATTGATCTTATCCCAACCTATGGCATTAGTATCGGGATTTTTATAATTTGTGCATTATTAGCTGTGTTGTTATTAGGCAAAAATATTATGTGGTTACCGTTTTAATTTCTGGACTTTAGAACTTTTGCCTTTAGGCGCGTAAACGCGCTACGGCCTTATTTATTAACTTAGGCGGGTAAACTCGCTACGGCCTTATTTATTACCTCAGGCGGGTAAACCCGCTACGGCTTTGTAAATCAAAATCCTAAAATATAAACAGATGCAGCGTAGGCGATTTACGCAGTAATTAAAATTTTCTTCTATGGAGGAAAGCCCTCGCCCTCGCGTTTACGCGCATGGCGAAGTCTTACATGCCTAAACGCTCCCGCCTAATTTCTTAAGCGAGAGCGTTCAAGGAACGTATATTTAAAATTGGTTATACGTAACCGACTTGCCTTATTTTATCACCATCGACGAGAGGAGCATCAATGGCTTGTTTGTTACCGTAACTCCTTAAGAGTAAATTCGTTCTTACAACTTCTATAGGCAGCGATAGCGAGGGCATGTGTATGACCACCTTTATTATTTGCAAGAACTTCGGAAGCAAGTTTTACGCGGCTACCTTTATTCACGACATCCTTTGGGCCAAGGGCAATTCGAACACCAAGAATGAAGCCTAAAGCGGCAGGCGCGGCAGTTTTTTCGACATCATGTCGAGTAACGCGGCCAGGCGTAGATGCCAGGGATATTTTTGATCCCAAAAGGGGAAGGCAAGGATCATTTTTAGTGGCCGCAAGGGGAGGAGATTTTTGCGTAAAGGAGAGAGGAGTATCAGCGCGCATTTCCTCCGGAACGAGCGCAGAAGCTTTGACAGTTTCAATCGCAAAGGCACGTTTCACATGCATCGGGATCGAAACCAGAAGAGAGATAACAATAACTAAATTGAAAAATATTTTGAACAAACTTTTCTTTGTTCTAAAAATACGGCGCGGTTTGCGCAGCGTTAATTTATTTGATTGTAGAGAGTAACCCATAGTAAAACCCATTTTCTTTTGTAAGTCGCCAAGTCCGTAAACGTAAAGGCGAAAGCACTGGCAAAGTTATTTTGTCTCTGGCTTATTTTTTTGCGTTCTCGCATTTTTGCGTTTGAATGCTTTTTTAAATATGTGTGTTTGTTATAGTTCTATTAGAGCATGATAAATTAATTATGACAATTGATATCAATTCAAATTTAAACCAGATTTATTTAAAATTTTATATTAATGATTTATTGACATAAGTGTTTTTGGTTTTAGGATAAAGATACTTGAAAAGTTAGCATTGGTATAAAGCATGTTTAAAGATATAAGTCGCGGGTTAATAGCATTGGTCACTGCCTCTAACATTGCAACGGCACAAGAAAATCGAGATGGCGGCATTTCACCTTATATGCAAAGCTGTCTTGAAGAATTTAGCAAAATTACCGTTGATGATGTAGATGCACAAATTGAATGGTCACTTAGCGAAAGACAAGAAAATTCTTATCAAAGCGTTACAGCCATATCAAGGAGATCCGAAATTATAAGAAAAACACAAATAGCAATTAATTTTAAACAAGAAGAAATTGAGCGTATAACATTACGTTTTGGGATTGGATATCACAAAACACCAAGCATGCAAGCGAGTATCCGAGTTGTTCATGTATTTAATGATCAGACAGCAAGTATGAATAGGTATCAAGCAAGAAGCACGAATAATGTTGTTTTAGCGATGCAAGATGAAACAAAATCGCAGGTTGTAAAGCTAGAGCAGGCGATAGAAGTATGTGGGTTATACCACCCACCTATTGAAGTTAAAATACCTTAGATAAAAATTTACTGGTTCATTCCGTTAAAGAATTCATCATTATTTTTGGTTTCTTTCATCTTACCTAGTAAGAATTCAACCGCATCGACGGTTCCCATTGGGTTTAAGATACGGCGAAGAACCCACATTTTTTGTAATGTGTCTTTATCAACCAATAATTCTTCCTTACGGGTACCTGATTTTTGGATATCAATGGCAGGGAACACACGCTTATCAGCAATTTTGCGATCCATAACAATCTCACTATTCCCTGTTCCTTTAAATTCTTCAAAGATCACCTCATCCATGCGCGATCCTGTATCAATCAATGCGGTGGCAATAATGGTCAAAGAACCACCCTGTTCCACATTTCGCGCCGCACCAAAGAAACGTTTTGGACGTTGTAGGGCATTGGCATCAACCCCCCCTGTTAAAACCTTACCCGATGAAGGGACAACCGTATTATAAGCGCGTGCAAGACGGGTAATCGAATCTAGCAAGATCACTACATCGCGTTTATGTTCAACCAAACGTTTAGCCTTCTCAAGCACCATTTCGGCAACCTGAACATGGCGGGATGCAGGCTCATCAAAGGTGGAGGAGATGACCTCTCCTCGCACGCTGCGTGCCATATCTGTTACTTCCTCAGGACGCTCATCAATAAGAAGAACAAGAAGATAAGCATCAGGGTGGTTTGCCGCGATTGAGCTAGCGATATTTTGTAGCATGACCGTTTTACCGGTACGCGGCGGCGCAACAAGCAAAGCCCGTTGTCCAAACCCAATTGGGGATACAAGCTCGATCACGCGTTGGGTATTTGAATTTTTTGTTGGATCGTCAATTTCCAATTTAATTTTACGATCAGGGTAAAGCGGGGTTAGATTATCAAAATTGATACGGTGACGCACCTTATCGGGTTGTTCTGCATTAATAGTGTCCACTTTTAAAAGGGCAAAATAACGCTCCGACTCCTTAGGGGCGCGAATTTCACCTTGGACAATATCCCCTGTACGAAGGCCAAAGCGGCGCACTTGTGAGGGGGAAACATAAATATCGTCAGGGCCGGGAAGATAATTTTCCTCAGGACTGCGTAAAAAGCCAAATCCATCTTGAAGCACTTCTAAAACACCACCGCCGGCAATGGGTACGTTTTGATCGGCTAATGATTTTAAAATGGCAAACATCATATCCTGTTTGCGCATAGTCGAAGAATTTTCAATCTCCAACTCTTCGGCAAAGGCCAATAATTCAGATGGTGATCTTGATTTTAATTCTTGTAAATTCATGAGAAAGGCTCGTTATATAATTTAGAAAAAAAGAGGGGGGAGGATTTAATTATGGTATCCACAAAAAGCTGTGATGTCTTATCAATATAAAAGTGTAAAGTTAATTCTTTATAAAAAGGTTAAATTTTTGAAAAATAATATTCCAATCTTATATAAAAGGTGGGTTTATCCCGCAAAAGCCATAATATCTGGCTGTCATATCAACTATTTTGATGAAATTTCTTTAATAAGATAAAGTCATATAGAGGGATTATGACATTGTTGTCAAGACAATATGTAGAATTTAAAAATTTTCTTTTAATAGACATAATAATAAAAAGATGTAATATTATTTTTTTAGTAAAAATAAAGAGTATTATTATTGTGTCAAAATCTTTATCCTCGCGCGCTTCAGCAAATATTCATACAGAGCAATCTGAAAAACCGCTTACCATTGAACAAAATGTTGCTCATATTATAGGAACGGTTTTACAAGATACCGTAAGATATAATTTAAATAACGCAAAATTAAAGCTTGAAGTTGCAATAGGTACCAATAAACAAGAGGGTACAACGCCAGCACATAATTTTGTACAATTGACTTTTGAAAGCGAAGAAATAGCCGATCGTTTTTTTGCTAGTCTTGAAAAAGCACATTCGCCAAGATTATCTAGTAAAGTTAAAGGAGATTATTTTAAAATAGGCCAGCAAGAAGATAAAATCGGTATTTTTGTAAGTGATTTAGAAGATATTCCATTTTTAGTAGAAGCTATTATTGAAATATCATCACATACTGTTTCACAACCAAAAAAGGCAAGACGGGAGCAAGATTTGGCTGATGATACGCGCGTAAATATTAGGTTTTTACCAACACAGTTTGGATTTTCTAGTAAGCAAAGATTAATTGAATTTTACAATAAAGCATCTCAAGATTTGTCACAAAGACCTTATGGAACATTTTCGTATACGCCAAATGATATGCGACAAGCAATTTCTTCGTACCTAAAATTTGTAAATAAAACAAAAGGTTTATCTGCGCACCAAACGCTTATGATTCATTAAAACGGTTTTACGACTGCCATTATAATAATAATGATAAGCAAGACTGTCGGTGCTTCGTTCCATATTTTATAAAATTTTGAATCGCGGGTATTATTGTCTTTGGCAAAGTTTTTGCGCCATTTGGAAAACATCATATGCAAGACCGCCATTAAGATGACAGCCATAATTTTTACATGCATCCACCCCCCTTGGAATAGAGAAGGGTTGGCAATAATCATTAAAATTCCAAAAATAAACGTTAAAATCATTGCAGGATTCATTATAAAGCGAAGCAAGCGAAGCTCCATCATCTTAAAAGTTTCGGATTGATCCGATCCCATCTTACTTTGTGCGTGATAAACAAAAAGACGCGGAAGATAGAGCATCCCCGCCATCCATGCCACCATACTAATAATATGAAAGGCTTGGAGCCATAAATAATAATCCAATAAAAATTCGCTCATTTTTCTTCACTTTCAAATTGTCTGACGCAGCAATCTTTAAATCCTGTGGGGCATAGGCTGCCGCCTTGCATGGAAACGGTTTTGTTTTTATTAGCGCTATGGTCGAGGTTTTTTAAAACCAAGTCGGCCAATCCTTCGATAAAGGCGGCGGATGTCCCTGGGGTTTCGACGCGATAAAAATCATGTAATCCCATCTCTTCGGCCATTTCTCGATATTCAATCTCAATTTCAACCAATGTTTCAACATGTTCTTGGGTGAATGCGTGGGGCAAAATGACGACGGGGACACCATCTTTTGCTGCCTTTTGCAACGCTTCCTCGGTAGAGGGGCCAATCCATTTTAAGGGGCCAACACGCGATTGATAACAAATCTGCCAATCCAAATCACTAATTTTTGTTGCTTTGGCAATATGGGCGGCTGATTGTTCACATTGCCATTGATAAGGATCACCTTCCTTTACGATATTTTCAGGAAGACCATGGGCGCTTAATAACAAACGTGGTTTTTTCCCTGTTTCCTCCATGGCCTTTTTATACACCCCTTTAATATTATGGGCGCAAGCTTCTATAAATCCTTCTTCCCAAGGATAACAACAAATGGTTGTGGTGGGTTTGTCTAACTTTATTTGTGCGACTGCCTTTTTCCACGATTGTATGGAAGAACGCGTGGTAGTGGTAGAAAATTGAGGGTATAAAGGCAGCAATATAATCTTATCAGGATCAAAATTTTTGACATCTTCGGCCACTTCAATCGACATTGGATGCCAATAGCGCATACAGATAAATGTTTTAAACTGCCCGCATTCTTCCAAATTTAAAAATTTTTCTAGCGCGTCTGTCTGCTCTATCGAATGTTTTAGTAATGGGGATTTATCGCCTAATTCTTTATAGCTTTCCCCCGCTTCGCGTTTAGAGCGGCGGATAGAAATAAGCTTTGCCACAAAATAACGAACAAAAATTGGGGCGCGGATAATGTTTTTATCCATAAAGAAATTAAATAAAAACGGTTTAATGCTTTCTTTTTTATCGGGGCCACCAAGGTTAAAAAGAACAACAGCAATTTTTTTATTTTGGATATCTTTGGTTTTTATCGTGTTGGTCATATTGCTCATCGTTCAAACTCCCGAATTAAAGTTGAAAGTTGCGCCACATGGTCGGGTGGGGTTTCTTTAATGACCCCGTGCCCTAAATTAAAGATAAAGGGCTTGGACGCATATGTTTCCAAAATATGGGTGGCAGCATCAATCATTTCTTGCCCCCCGTTTAATAGATAAATCGGGTCAAGATTACCTTGTATTGGCATGACAGATTGTAGATTTTTACGCGCCCAAAAATTGGATGTTGTAAAATCAAGGCCGACCGCTTGAATACCCGTTTGATTGATATAGACGATGGTATGGTGCCCCGCCTCCCGCGGGAAACCAATGATAGGAACAAGCGGATATTTTGATTTTAAAGCATTAACAATTTTCTTCGTTGGCTCAATCACCCATTTTTCGAAATTGGGCATGTCTAAAATTCCAGCCCAGCTATCGAAAAGTTGTAGGGTTTCTGCGCCCGCTTCCACTTGGTTTTCTAAATAGGTTATGGTGGCATCGGTTACGATATCAATTAACTTTTGAAATTCATCAGGCTTGCCATAGGCCCATTTTTTCACTTCGGTAAAAGTTTTACTCCCCCCGCCTTCAACCATGTAGCAAGCAACCGTCCATGGGCTTCCCGCAAAACCAATAAGGGTGGTATCACCAAACTTTTCAGATTTTAATTTTTGGCGGGTCTGGCGAATTGTTTCATAAATGGGGTGAAGGGTTTGATCAATATTGGATATATCAAGGTTTTGTAAATCTTCGATAGAGCGTATAGGATTTAGCTTTGGCCCCTCCCCCGTTTCGAATTTAAGATCTTGACCCAATGCATGGGGGATCACCAAAATATCGGAAAATAAAATTGCCCCGTTCATACCAAAACGGCGGATAGGCTGCATTGTTACTTCGCTGGCGGTATCGGGGTTATAAACTAAATTTAAAAACCCCCCTGCGGTTTGACGTATCTCACGGTATTCGGGCAGATATCTTCCCGCCTGACGCATAAACCAAAAGGGAACGTTAGGGGTTACTTGGTTGTTTAAAGTTTGAAGTAAAGATCGTTGCATGATGATTTAAATTCTATCGGTTTTAAAATTTTATTTGCGGTTATGGGTTTTTACGTTTCGGCTTATTCGTTTTTGCAAAATCATCAAAGCAGATTACCAATATTATATAAAGAATTAAAATAAGGTTTTGGATAGTAATAGGGCCTGTGGGAATCGGGGATTATCAATTATCCCGCGTTTTACCCCCAGCGTAGTTGATAAATTTAACGAATATCTTCTAAGACAAAATCATTTTTATTCAAATATTATCAGACCAAAAAAATTATCCCATTCACAAGGCGCATAACATTAAAAGTTTTTTTTGTATAAGGGGATGAAATCGCATGTTCAATTCATCCTAATTTTCAAACATACTTTGCACACAAGGTTATAAAGGGAACAAATCAGATATTTTCGTGAATATGAAAAGAAATTCAGTTAAGATAGGCACATGAAACGAATCGATTCGGGTCAACTTTATTTTAAAAAAGGTCTTTGATGTTTAGAGATTCCTATAAACCATTAACCGCTAATAAAATTGATACACTTATCAAAATTATTAATCCAAAAATCACGACGTCCCCATTTGAAAGCGCACAAACCAAAGCAATATCGCATTCTCTCCCCTTTTATCCTGCCTTTCAATTTGTTGAAATGAGGAAGGCCAATGCCAATCCCCCCCTAAAATTGAATCTTTTTGCCCCAATAGATTATAAAAATTGGGATGAGGAGAATGTTTGTCTTTTGGATGGAACAAACAGTATTTTTTACCGGCTAAATAAAGAGATTCCTATCCTTTTAAATAAAAGTACGGTGCATAGTTATGTGACATTCTTTTTTGCCTATGTTCGTGGAGCACAAGGTCAGTTTCAGATTTTAAGCTCAATTGACGATATCCAATGGCACGAAGCCCCTGGCCCATCTGGAATTAAAGCCTTATCAAAAATGATTGCCCCGCTTAAGATTATTGAGCAAAATGATGATGAATACATATTAAAATCAACAATATTATTTAAAGATTCCCTTTTCGAAAGCGATATTCATGTCGCACAAAATGGAATGATTGCCTTGAAAGATCAAAAAATACTGGTCGAAGATTTGCCAGTCGTGGATCAAATTTTATCTTAAATGAAAACGTCATTCATTCTATAAAACAAGTTCTTTAATTTTCATAATATACATAAATTAACCTCATAGTCATCTCTTGTTAAGGGGGTGTTAATGTTTGGCAAAAAAACTTTAAAAAAATGCCTATCATGATGTTTTTAGTAGCAATTCGTTAACTCTTTACCCGCCATAATAAAAGAATAACAAGAACGGTTTATTTTAAGAACCGCACATTGGTTGGGGATTTTATAAAACTATAAATTTAAAAGAGAAATAAAATGGGCAAGAAAATAGATAATTCAAAAATTGCGACAAACAGCAAAAATCAAATACGAAAAATTCGTATGGCATACACTTTAAATAATACGCAACCCGTATTATGTACGATGATAAGTGACCAGCCTTTTTTCTATATTGATGAAGAAATTCAAGGGGATGATAATTGCATGTTCGCTGATGAATTTGTCCATGAGGTTGAAGACGCAATTGAGCGAAATGATATCACCGACCCCTCACTCATAAATGAATTATTGGCGATGAAAAACAAAATTGATGCTTATGAAAGTTTAACCACCCATCATAAAGATATTGATAGCCGCGATAATATTTTAGATATTTTTAAAGATGACGGGCAAGTCATATTGGATGCGGATTATCATTCAATGACAAAGATTGAAAATGTAATAAAGCTTTTACAAAAAAGCCAGACTGCAAAGTCTTATCTTGATAATGCAATTGCAGCGCATGTAAAAATTGAATACTCGAATAAAATTGAAAAAGCATATTTTGATTCACAAGCAAAACTTATTCTAATATCACCAAATTTATCTTATACCGATCAGGCTATCTTGCTTGTTCGTGAATTAAGACGATTTTGGCAAAATACGCAAAATGCGATGACCAATTCACTAGATTTCGATCCAGACGAGGCGGTTTTAATCCATCGCGCCCAACATGCCGATTTGGATGGTGCAGTCATTAAATCCGCCTGGGAATTACGCTTGGCGGGGGAATTTGATTTATGGGATCGCCTTGAAAATTCATGCTACATGGATTTGGCACGTGCCTTTGCCCGTGAGGCCCTATCCGATTTTAGAACATTAAATAATGGTAAGGCACAGGCCGTATTGTTTGAAACATGGTTTTTATCAAACCGTTGCACAATGGTCGATAAACAACTGATTAATATGATGTTAAATGATTACAAAGATTATGTCCAAGAAAGTCAAAATGAAGCCTCTTGTTATGATATTCTTTGCCGATTGGGGGAATTGCCAATGGGTAAAAACTACCTATCAAGCTATGCTGCGATGATCGTAAATGACAGCTTATTTACAGAAGTGCGCGATAGATCCAATGCCAATTTCCTATGGTTTATCAAGTTCGAGCGCAATTTTGCCGAAGCGGAACAAATTGTGGAACAGCAATTGCAATCCACCGATATATCTAAATCAGGCGATTCAGACCTGATAAAAAATAAATATATCGAGGACACTTCATTCAATGAGAAAATTCATGCATTCCCTTGCACAAATGCAAAAAACACCGCCCCCACAAATAATATTGGGGAAAAAATTACACCCCATGGGAACAATGTTATCTACGCCCGCTTTGGAAAGTGTGGAGAACAATACGGACAATCGTAACTTTTACGATGTGTCACAGGAATTTACTACTATGAAGTCAAATCGACATTTTCCCATATCAAAACCACGTGCCATTACAAGATGGTATGATTGCGTTACTGAAAATGCGATGGATGATTCCTTGCTTGATGCCCCGATACAAACAATAAATTGTGAGTTGGATGAGGAAAGCTTTACGATTGAAAAGCTCAATCCCCTAGCCATAAAGAAGTTTCAAAATTTGGATGCATATCCGTACGTGTTTGAAACTGATTACGATGTTTTATGCTGGGCTACTGCAATAATTAGTGAAAGTCCAATGGGGCTGGCCTTGTTAAATAAAGCGCAATCCGCAGGGTGGAAAATCGCTTTGTCTGATTTGGGGACGGGGGGTTTTCATCTTGAAATTGATACAAAAATAATTTTCATTGATCATTTTGGTTTTGATGCCGCCGCCATTGGTCGTTCCAGTCATTATCGATTATCTTTAATCCCGATTATTTCCAAGGCATTACGGGATATTGATCATGAAGAAAATTTTGGCGCATTCGAAGACACGTACACCATTAATGCAACCTTACAACTCGAACGTATGCGCGCAGCCGATAGCGATGCCATCTCTATCTTTATTGGGTGGGAATTGCGGGGCGCAGGTTTTGACGATGTGTGGCGTCATATCCTATCATCTGATGATGGTGATATGGCTCAAATCATGGTCAATATTCTTGAACGTTATCCTACGGCTTTGTATAACGGTATGGCGATTGCCCATATTTTCCGCCAATGGTATGCAGATATTAACCGTATTGATGCGGTAGATCATGAAACGCTGGAGCGGCTTGACCATATTTTGCATCAAAAACTGGGGTTGGTTGGCACATCACCATTGCATGAGAAAGATATTCTAAAATTATCAAAATTACCTAATGGAACAATTTATTTAGATGAATTGGCACAAACTGTAGCCAAAGACTCTTTTTTCAGCGGGATGAACGATCCTATTAACCAAGCACATTTATTTCAAATTATGTATGACAATAAAGTGACCTTTGTAAAAGATATTCCGTTTCGCGATAGAATTTTGGCACAAAAATTCTTGGATGCTTAATTGATACGAAATAGGTTTGAATAAACATTTTGAATAAAAATAAGCGGGCGATAATCGCTTCTTTTCTTATGCGCCACCCTTGATAGAATGATGTTATGAACACGGGCGTAAAAGAATTTCGGCTTTACTTGGTATCGGATGCCACGGGAACCACCTTACAAGGGTTGGCACGGGCGGCCTTATCCCAATTTGATGGTATTGATGCATCGGAAAGATTTTGGCCGATGATACGATCAGAAATGCAATTGGATCGCGCCATTGCCGATATTGAAAAAGCACCAGGCCCAGTTTTATTTACCTTTGTTGATAAAAAGCTACGGCGCAAATTACAAAAGACATGCCAGATACTGGATGTTCCATGTATGCCCGTGCTGGATCCGATTTTACGTACAATGTCCTCTTATTTAGGGATTGAAGCAAAGGGGATTCCCGGCCTTCAGCATTCCCTTGATGAGGCATATTTTAAGCGTATTGATGCCGTGGATTTTGCCTTACATTATGATGATGGACAAACCACACAAGGGATTGAAGATGCAGATGTGATTTTGGTTGGGGTATCGCGCACATCAAAAACCCCCACCTGTATTTTTTTGGCAAGGCGTGGAATCAAGGCTGCAAATATACCATTGGTGCCTCATGTTCCATTCCCCGAAAAGATTTTTGGATTGAAAGAGCCGCTAATTATCGGATTAACCGAAAGTGCAAAACGACTTGAAAATTTAAGGCGCAGTCGGCTTCATGCCGAAGATCATAACAAGCATTATGATGATAACGATTACCTTGATTTGGAAAAGATTGAAGATGAAATAAAATCTGCCCGACGTATTTTTGCAAAAGGAAAATGGCCCGTGATTGATGTCACCCGAAAATCAGTGGAGGAAACAACAGCAGAGATTTACGCCCTTTTGCAACGCCATCGCGGAAAAATGAATATGGGCAATAAACGTAATGATACTGCCAAAATTATCAAGGATGGAAACGATGTTTAAACATAAAATCATTTTAGCATCGGCATCAAAGGCACGACAAAAATTGTTAAAAAATGTTGGATATGATTTTGACGTTCATCCAACCAATATTGATGAACAATTCATTATTAAAAAATTGCAAATGGATAATATTTCTTATGAAGAAATTGCGATGCGGTTAAGCCAAGAAAAAGCATTGGCAGTGCAAGATAAGAAGAATAGCTATATTATTGGTTCAGACCAAATTTTAATTTTCGAAAATAAAATTTTTTCAAAATCAGAAAATCTGGAACAAGCCTTTGATAAACTATCCGCAATGCAAAATCAAACCCATGCGCTTATTTCAGGGGTGAGTGTTATTAAAAACGGAAAAATTTTATGGTCAGATTTTGATATTGCAAACATGACCATGAAAAAACTAACGCACAATGATATTAAAAAGTATCTTTCTCTATGTGCGGATGATGCGCTACATTGCGTTGGTGGGTATGCCATTGAATTTAGGGGTGCGCGATTATTTAAAGAAATTAATGGCGATTTTTTTACAATTATGGGGATACCATTGCTTAAATTGATCGCTTTTTTAGATAAGGAAAATACCCTATGAAGTTAGGCGTTATTGGTCATCCCATCACACAAAGCAAAAGCCCGATTATTCACAATCGTTGGTTGGAAGATGCACAAATTGATGGTGATTATACCGCCATTGATATTAAAGCCGATGATTTAGAACACGAGGTTCAACGTCTGATCAATGAAGGATATAATGGGTTTAATGTGACAATCCCCCACAAACAAAATATTATGAATTTTTGTAGTGCGATTGATGAGGGCGCCAAAAATATTGGGGCAGTGAATACAATTGTGATTAATAATGGTTTTTTATCGGGATATAATACTGATGCCTTTGGCTTTACCCAAAATATTATTGAAAATTCAGATTTTGATTTTAAGGGTAAAACCGCCCTTATCATCGGGGCGGGAGGCGCGGCAAGGGCGGTGATTCAAGGGTTGCTGGATAAGCAAATCGGTAAAATTTATATCACCAATCGTACGATTGAAAAAGCGCAAATCTTAAAAAAATTTGATGAACAATATATTGAAGTTTTAAAGTGGGATAAATATCAAAATTACTTACCCCATACCAATATTTTAATTAATACAACATCTTTGGGTATGGATGGATACCCCTCTCTAGAAATTAATTTATCATCTTTACAAAAACATTCGATTGTTACTGATATTGTTTATTCGCCTTTAATAACTCCGCTTTTGGCGCAAGCAAAAGAAAAAGGATTTGAAACAGTGACGGGTATTGGCATGTTGCTTTATCAGGCGCAAAAATCATTTGAAATATGGTCAGGATCAATACCAGTCATAGATGATCAATTAATAAAAGAGGTTTTGGCGTGATTATATTTGGATTAACGGGGTCAATTGGTATGGGCAAAACTACGGTTGGAAAAATGTTGATGAGATTGGGATGCCCCGTTCATGATTCTGATTTAAGTGTGAAAAAGGCGTTAGATCCCTATGGTAAAGGGTTTGAAGCTGTAGCGCTTACATTCCCAAAAGTGTGGGATAAGAAAAAGCATGTTATAAAAAAAGATGTCTTATCCCAAATTATTTTTGGTGATTCAAAAGAACGCGAAAAATTAGAACATATTTTGCATCCCATCGTGCGGCAAGAGCAAAAGAATTTTATATTCAAACATAAAAAATTGGGAGTTCACCATTGCGCGCTGGATATTCCTTTATTATTTGAAACAGGGGCGCAAAAAAATGTAGATTACACAATTGTGGTCAATGCCCCATATTTTATTCAGGCGCAACGTGTTCTGGCCCGCAAAAATATGACTCAAGAAAAATTTGAAAGAATTTTAGAAGCGCAAATGCCAAATGATCAAAAATGTGCATTGGCTGATTTTGTAGTACACACAGGATTGGGAAAAGCATATAGTATGAAGCAAGTTCAAAACATTTTAAAACGAGTAACACGATGAAAACATTAATCCTCTGCCATAAATCAAAACAAGATGCAGGCGCGTTTGAAAACTTGTTACATCAACGCGGTGCGGATATTGATATTCGACTTGCCTTTGACGAGGGGATTGAAGATGTTGACCCTAATTTTCACGACTTAACCATATTTATGGGCGGGCCAATGGGTGCGTATCAAAATGATATTTTCCCCTATCTGGATCAAGAAGTTGAGTATATCAAAACGCGTCTTGATTCAAAAAAACCTTATTTAGGGATTTGTTTGGGTGGGCAATTATTGGCCAAGGCCATGGGCGCGGATAATTTCCCCGGTAAGGCGGGAAAAGAGATTGGTTGGCACGATATTGACGTAAACGAGGCAGGTATGAAAACCGCCGTTCGCCATTTGGATAAATCGGTAACGCGCATGATACAATGGCATGGCGATACATTCTCCCTGCCAGAAGATGCAACATTATTGGCATCTTCTGATTTATATAAAAATCAGGCCTTTATGGTTGATAATGCGCTCGGGTTTCAATGTCACCCTGAAGTGACAAATACCAATATTGAATTATGGCTTGCGCTGGGTCAGGCGGAATTGCAACAGGTTGGCTTGAATGTAAAATTATTGCGTGAGCAAACATTAGAGAATTTGGAAACATTAGATAAACAACGCACATTATTCTTTAATGAATGGTTGGAAAGCGTTTTATAGATGGGTCGTGAAATTGTTTTTGATACTGAAACAACAGGGATTGATCCTTTCGAAGGCCATCGCCTTGTTGAAATGGGCTGTATCGAGCTTGAAAATCATATGCCAACGGGGCGTACCTATCACCAATATATAAATCCTGAACGCGATGTCCCCGCCGAAGTGGTCGCGGTGCATGGCCTTGATAATGAACGCTTAAAAAACGAGCCTACCTTTGGTGAAGTGGTTGGCGATTTTGTTGATTTTATCGGTACAGAGGCGAAGTTAATCGCACATAATGCCGAATTTGATATGAAATTTATAAATGCGGAATTAAAAATGTTTGGCTTTCCTTCTATAGACCCAAGGCGGGTGATTGATACCCTGCCCATGGCGCGGAAGAAATTTCCGGGTAGCCCTGCCAATCTGGATGCGCTCTGCCGCCGTTTTGGGATTGATAATACATCACGGACTTTACATGGCGCGTTGCTCGATTCTGAATTATTGGCCGAAGTATATCTTGAGTTATTGGGTGGTCGGCAACGCGGTTTGGCAATGGGAGAGGGAAGCGGCAGTCAATCATCGAGGATTAGTTTGGATATTATCCCATCGGACAGACCCTATCGCGAACCACGAAATTTTAAGGTGAGCAATGATGAAGCGCAGGCCCATGAAAAAATGGTTGGAGCGTTAGGTGATGCAGCATTATGGAAGAGTGGTATTTAGCAACCGAACGTGCAGGAGAGATTAATTATGGTCAAGCTATCGGCAGTAGAGCTCGCGACATAGGCAAAATTACCCGACACCGTGACAGAGCGCGCATTACTAAGATTGGCATTAGAGATGGTGCCTGTTTGTGTGGGGGCGGCGGGGTTAGAGATATCGATGATGGTCAAGCTATTGGCAAGAAAGCTTGCGACATAGGCATAATTACCCGACACCGTGACAGAGAAAGCCCCATTAAGATTGGCATTAGAGATGGTGCCTGTTTGTATGGGGGCGGCGGGGTTAGAGATATCGATGATGGTCAAGCTATCGGCATTAACGCTTGCGACATAGGCAAAATTACCCGACACCGTGACAGATCTTGCCCCATTAAGATTGGCATTAGAGATGGTGCCTGTTTGTGTGGGGGCGGCGGGGTTAGAGATATCGATGATGGTCAAGCTATTGGCATTAAAGCTTGCGACATAGGCATAATTACCCGACACCGTGACAGAGCTTGCCCCATCAAAATTGGCATTAGAGATGGTGCCTGTTTGTGTGGGGGCGGCAGGGTTAGAGATATCGATGATGGTCAAGCTATCGGCAGTAGAGCTTGCAACATAGGCAAAATTACCCGACACCGTGACAGAGCTTGCCCCATTAAGATTGGCATTAGAAATGGTGCCTGTTTGTGTGGGGGCGGAGGGGTTAGAGATATCGATGATGGTCAAGCTATCGGCATAAACGCTTGCGACATAGGCAAAATTACCCGACACCGTGACAGATCTTGCCCCATTAAGATTGGTATTAGAGATGGTGCCTGTTTGTGTGGGGGCGGCGGGGTTTGAGATATCGATGATGGTCAAGCTATCGGCAACAAGGCTTGCGACATAGGCATAATTACCCGACACCGTGACAGAGTAAGCCCCATCAAGATTGACATTAGAGATGGTGCCTGTTTGTGTGGGGGCGGCGGGGTTAGAGATATCGATGATGGTCAAGCTATCGGCAGTAGAGCTTGCGACATAGGCATAATTACCCGACACCGTGACAGAGTAAGGCGCATTAAGATTGGCATTAGAAATGGTGCCTGTTTGTGTGGGGGCGGCGGGGTTAAATATGTCGATGATGGTCAAGCTATCGGCACCAAGGCTTGCGACATAGGCATAATTACCCGACACCGTGACAGAGAAAGCACCATCAAGATTGGCATTAGAGATGGTGCCTGTTTGTGTGGGGGCGGCGGGGTTAGAGATATCGATGATAGTCAAGCTATCGGCATTAAAGCTTGTGACATAGGCATAATTACCTGACACCGTGACAGAGTAAGCCGCATCAAGATTGGCATTAGAGATGGTGCCTGTTTGTATGGGGGTGGCGGGGTTAGAGATATCGATGATGGTCAAGCTATCGGCAGTAGAGCTTGCAACATAGGCAAAATTACCCGACACCATGACAGAGCTTGCCCCATCAAGATTGGCATTAGAGATGGTGCCTGTTTGTGTGGGGGCGGCGGGGTTAGAAATATCGATGATGGTCAAGCTATCGGCAATATTGCTCGCGACATAGGCATAATTACCCGACACCGTGACAGATCTTGCCCCATCAAGATTGGCATTAGAGATGGTGCCTGTTTGTGTGGGGGCGGCGGGGTTAGAGATATTGATGATGGTCAAGCTATTGGCATTAAGGCTTGCGACATAGGCATAATTACCCGACACCGTGACAGAGAAAGCACCATCAAGATTGGCATTAGAGATGGTGCCTGTTTGTGTGGGGGCGGCGGGGTTAGAGATATCGATGATGGTCAAGCTATCGGTACCAAGGCTTGCGACATAGGCAAAATTACCCGACACCGTGACAGAGCTTGCCCCATCAAGATAATTTCTCGTCACCCCCTCTAGATTTAATGTCCCAGAATTACAATTATCTATTATATTTGCAATAGAGGGCGTGTTTTCGACGAAAGACTCGCCGCCTGTATGCCATTCGGCGGGGGTACGAGTGGGGACGAAGAGATCATTATCGGGCGAATTGTTGGTGACTTGTTTACAAACCGAATGCTCCTCAATATAAACTTGTCCGCCTTTGGATGGCACGCGATAACTATCCGCTGTCAAAGCAATAGAAGATCCGCTTACAATCGCCACTAATAAAATAGGAAGAAAATATTTCATGATATTTTAATTTCCTTATTTATGTAGCGCCTTGCGCGGTGATGTCAGAAGATGAAGTTTGCGGTAATGTTTCGAGCGCATCAAGACGTTTCATAATATCCTGATTTTGTTTTTTTAATATATGAACTTCATTTTTCAAATTAGCATTTTCACTTTCTAATGCGCTTACCTTATCAAAGATTGATTGTATATTTTTTGTTAAATCCATCACCATTTTATGAAGATCTTTAATCGCTTCAATAATCGGTGCAAAAAGCTGGTTATAATCAACGGTTAGGAACCCGCCTGTATTTTCCTTGACCGCGCGGGGAAGTACTTTTTGAACATCTTGCGCGATAATTCCTGCACTTTCACGATTATCCTCTTTAAAAGTAAAGGTAACACCGCGCAATTTATTAATAAGATCAAGACCTTTTACAAGCTCTATATCATTCTTCAAATTTTTATCAGAGGTATGAAAATAAGCATCAGCAAGTACATTGCCATTAACATGCAGACTTTCTGTTGGGGTTAGTGTCCCAATGCCAACGTCTCCATCGGATGTAACGCGTAAATGTTCAGCCAGAACACCATTATTACCAGTTGATACTGCAAATGCACTATCGCCTGCACCTGCCTCCCGCGGGAAACCAAGTATGCCTGATTCTACATCTATTCCACTATGTTGAAATAACAAAAATGGTCCTGAACCTGGTGATGTTGCTTTAAAAACAGCACTAAAACCATTTGTTGTTTGCAAAAATAATCGTGCACTTAAAGTTGCATTAGGGCCATTTAATACAAGTCTATCTGTTCCACCAAAACCCATTCTAATGGTATTTTCTGATCCATCGCCTGTACCATCAACATCAATATATGTATCATTATCCGCATCTTGGATACGGCTGCCGATACCACCCGAAACATCCGTAGCGATAAAGCAATTGGCAAGATTTTCATCACAATATTTTGGCGCGCCGATGCGGGGGTCGGTTGATGTTGTACCGATATCCCCTTTGATTAAATCACCGATATTTAATTCTTCATTAGATGTAGCTGTAGACGTTTGAACTTCTTTGCCAATGAGGATATTTCCATCCCCAGATGTAAGATTGTTTCCAGATCGACTTCCCAGTATAGTATTATCGGAACCTGTTATGGCATTTGAAAAATTATAAGCACCAATCGCTACATTATCTGATCCCGTGGTCATTTTATACATAGTTCGCACACCAATCGACACATTTGCGCCACTATCTATTAATCTTGCTGCGTGAAAGCCCAGAGCGGTATTTCCACTTGCAGTTGTAGAAGATTCCAACGCTGAATCACCAATAGCAGTGTTTAAAGCCCCTGTTGATAATTTTAATGTACGCACCCCGAGTGCAGTATTTGCAAAACCATTTCCAGTTGTCATGGAATCATGACCAATAATTGTATTACCACCACCTGTTGTGGTAGATGCCATTGCATTATTACCTATGGCAATATTATCACCTCCTGTAGTAAGATTAGAAGCAGAATTTATACCAATAGCAATGTTATTTGCCGCGCCTGCTGCAATTGAACTACCAGCATTTTGACCCATAAACAGGTTAAAATCTGTGGTGTAATCGGTATAGGCATCCGTTAAATCATTAATGGCGATTGCACCACCGCCAGCACCGCCACCTGTGAAGGTGGATGTCCAAGTTCCTGCGCCATCACACATTTCAAGGCCGTCTGCGGTTGTGTTAAGGCGTAAGGCTCCTTGTTTATTCGCTGCACAGGCGGTTCCTGAATCGTTGGAGAGAAGGAGTGAGCCACCTTCTAACGCCAGAACATTTGTTGCAGTGATATTTTCACCTTGTTGATCACCAAAGAAAAACGCAGCTGTTTCATTACCAGTTACTCGGGGTTTAGTAGATGTTGACGCATCACCCAAACCATAGGCAATAGAATAATTTCCCTCGCCAGCATTTGTATCTACCGTTTGTGCCGTACCAGTTCCAACTTGTATATCGTTGCCAAAAGCCATCGAGTTAAAGCCGGTTGCAATCACAGAACGACCTATAGCTGTAGAACTATTACCACTAGCCTCTACATTCCAACCCCAAGCGAACGACTCTGAACCAATATTAGAATTTTGCCATCTATCATTACCACTAGTTATAGACCCCCCTCTCAATGCGCCTTTATTGGGATCATAAAACATGCGTGTGCCATCACCATCAAGGGCAGCAGTGGTTGATGTTTGGCCACTATTTATGATATGAAAGTCTGAGCGAGTAATGTGGGTTGTGTTGTCGGTGAATAGTCCACTTCCACCGCCAGTGTACCCTGCGGTTTGCCAATTTGTGCCGTCGCAAACGATTAGGTCATTGATGGTTGTGCTGTAATCAATGCCACCTTCATTTGATGCGGGGCTGGTACATTGGGCGTGTGCGTTTTGCGCACCAAACATGAGAGTGAAAGCAAATAAAAATATTTGAATTTTTTTTGACATCGTAAAAGACCTTTTAAAGTTATTTTTGTTTTTTAACATATTTTATTACTTTCCAATTGCCATCCATGTGTCGCCTTCGCAATATTGCATTACATTAAAGCTGTCATTATAAATTAGGTCGCCTGCTGCGCCGATGGGGCCAGTGCACCCTGCACCGCCATCGCCCGCTGCGCCCATGGCCGCCCAAAATGTTCCATTACAATACTGCATTACATTATTGGTATTATTATAAATTGTGTCCCCTTCGTGCCCATCGGGGGAAGTACAGCTTTTGAAACGTTGTTGATAAATTGATTGGATTTCATCATCAGAAAGTGCACGATTATATAGTCGTACATCATCAAAATCAGCACCACCTTCTCCAAATGCACCGCCTGTACTACCAAATAGAAATGTTGTTTCAGTTAAATTTAATGTTCGAGAACGACTATCAGATAACAAACCACTATTATAAATTTTAATATTAGCCCCATCATAAACAATAGAAATATGATCCCACTGATCATTTATTTTAGTTGCACTTGAGGATCTATCATACCAACCAGAAAGATCTCTAATTCTAATATTTCTGAAAATCAAAAATTGTTTTGTAGATTGAGTTCCATTAGTAAAAAGGCTTTGCGAGGAACCTTCTCTTTTAATCCAACTTGAAATTGTAAAGGGAGAGGAAGGACCAGTAGGGAAAATATTTGGTATCTCTACACGACGACCACTATTATCAGAAGGTGTATTAGGAAAATCAATTGCTGTTCCAGTAGGGGATGGATTGCTATAAGAAATACCTGTTGAACCGCCTAATATTGTTCCATTATTACCATAAACCGTACTGTCAAATACTGTCAATCCTGAGGTTTCATCCATTTTATAATGGCCAACCAATCCACGGTCGCGGCCTGATTCATACAAGGCGGAAATTTCAGCGGGGGAGAGGATACGATCATAGATACGAATTTCATCTAAACCACCATTAAATATTACATTGCCTGTGCCGCCCTTCCCGAAATTTAAGTTATCATTGTTGCTTAATATGAATGAACCGATAGGGCCCGCACTATTATTTGATACAGACACACCATTTTTAAAAATTTCTAAATTTCCATTTACATTTCGGGTAAATACAAAATGATGCCATTGATTATAAAGCTCGTTTGTATCTTGATGTTGTATCCCAAAACCACCATGCATACTTAAATAAATTCTTTCGAAGTGCCCATTTACACCAAAATGTAAATTATTTCCGCCTGATCCCGTATAGGTGCCCAATATATCCATTGTTCTGGCTCCTGGATCTTTAATGTAAATCCAAAAACTAACAGTAAAATTTTTTTCAAAATGTAACCATCCATCAAATACAGAAATTTGATCATCTATTCCATCAAAACTAAGGGCTGTATTAATAGGGCCAGTTATATTGCTGTTGGCGGCATCTAAACCATTTATCATTGTACCTGTATAAGAATTTTTTGAACTGTCAACTACAGTTGTGCCGCTGGTTTCATCTAGTCGCCAATGACCGACTAGCCCTGTTTCAACATCGCTCATCCCGACCCAATTGGTGCCGTCGCAATATTGCATTACGCTGTAATCTTTATTGTAAATTGACTCACCCGCTGATCCCGCAGGGTTGATGCAGGCATGCGCGTTAGATGATATTATCATCACAAAAGAAATCGTTAAAAAATAAAGGATAAGGCGGTATCTCATTTAAATTAAACTTCCTTACCGCTAATAACTTTTTGTTGACGTGAAAAGGCAACCATTATCCCACCACCAATTATTAATGAGAGTAATAATAAATAAGAATTAAATTTTGCGCCCTTTGCTGAATTTATACCCATTATAGATTTTATTTTTGCCATATCTTGTAAGATTTGTTCTTGATTGTTTTTTAGGGTGGAAAGTTCGTTCTTTAAAGTATCATTTTCTATTTTTAATTGCTTGGTTGATTCAATTAAGGGCGCGATAAAGCCAACATAATTAACATGTCGGGTTTTCATTACGTCATTCGCAACGGTTACCAATTCGGGGAATATTTTTTCCAATTCTTGGGCAATAACACCAAACTCCATCTGTTTTTTGTCATCCCCAATCATGGTGAATGAATAGGTATCGATTTGTTCAATCCGCGATAAAATTGTCTTGTTATCAAGGGGGGTGATATTCTCTTTCAATCGGCGGTCGGACGCATCAACCAAAATTCCTGAATATTGAATGTTCCCAACAACGTCAAGGGCTTCAGCAGGTGTTGTTGTCCCGATACCAACTTGTGGTGTGGTGCCAGTGTTATAATAAATATCATCGCCAGTACCGTTACTCCATAAATCTGCGGGGCTAGGGTATGTTGGTGCGGCGGCGCCCGTGGTTTGGCCCAAGGTTATGCGTGTTTGTGCATTGATTGATCCATTCACATCCAAAATATCATTGGTTGAATCCCATATGAAGGCCGCATCGCCATCCAATACGCCAATATTGTTAAATTGAATTTGCGTGTCTGCGCCGCCAGCATTATTGCTAGAAACATCCGTAGCGATAAAGCAATTGGCTAGATTTTCATCGCAATATTTTGGCGCGCCGATGCGGGGGTCGGTTGATGTTGTACCGATATCACCCTTAATTAGATCCCCAATATTTAATTCTTCGGATACCGTTGCAGCAGATGAATCAACATCACTACCAATGTAAATATTTTTATCACCAGATGATAATGATGCTGCAACATTAGACCCAAGAAAAACATTATCAGACCCGTTAGAAACATTGCCTGCGGAATTTTCACCCATTGCAATATTTCCCGTGCCGCTTATATTTCTACCTGAATACCAACCAACAAATGCGTTTCTTGAACCCGCACTAATCCCTGATCGGTGACCGATAAAAACAGATTGACTAGCATTGGTTGTTTGTTCCCCAGCAGATTGACCAACAATAACATTATCAACTCCCGCTGTTAGATTTCGGCCTGCTCTATTACCTATATAAACATTACGATTACCTGTCGTATTACTTGTACCACTACTGATACCTAAAAAGGTGTTTTGTATTCCTGTTGTATTATCTCTACCTGAGCTTTTACCAAAAAAATCATTGTATGAACCTGTACTGTTATTTTTACCTGCGTCATTTCCAATAAAAGTATTAAATTCCCCTGTTGTGGTTAATTCACCTGCTTCTTGCCCTATAAATGTATTATCATTACCCGTAGTAAGTAAGCGACCCGCATCTGCACCAATAATAACACCGCCATTGGCTTCTGTAATATTATTACCAGATGTTGCGCCAATAACTATATTTTGATTACCTGTTGTTAACGCGGCGGCGGTAATTCCAATAAACAAATTATCATCATCATCCAACGTGTCCCCATCATAATCAGTTGTTGTGTCAAATAAAACATCTGTTAGGTCGTTTAATGCAATCACACCACCGCTGGCCCCGCCACCTGTGAAGGTGGATGTCCATGTTCCTGCACCATCGCACATTTCAAGGCCGTCTGCGGTTGCGTTAAGGCGTAAGGCTCCTTGTTTATCCGCCGCACACGCGGTTCCTGAATCGTTAGAGAGGAGGAGTGAGCCTCCTTCTAACGCCAGAACATTCGTTGCGGTGATGTCTTCCCCTGATTGGTCACCAAAGAAAATTCCAAAACTTTCATTACCAGAAACACGAGGAGGTAATGTAAATGAAGAGTTACCTAATCCAAAAGCGACAGAATAATTACCAACGCCCGAATTACCACCAAAAGGTTGTGGTACTCCTGATCCTGCTATTACTCTATATCCAAAACTAGTTGAGCTGAACCCACTTGCAGTTGATTGATGACCTATAACTACAGAATGAGTGCCACTTGCAGTTGATTGACTTCCTATAGCTGTAGAATTATTACCACTAGCAAATGTACCACCACCCATAGCGATAGAATCAGTTCCACTAGCATTTGTAGCTCGTCCCAAAGCTACGGAATTATTGCCACTTGCAGTTGCAAAACCTCCCAAAGCTGTAGAACTAATACCACTAGCTGTTGTATTTGACCCCATAGCTGTAGAATTATTACCACTAGCTGTCGTATTGTTCCCTAATGCTGTAGCACTATCACCGCTGGCTAAAGGATTGTAACCCCATGCTAATGAATATCTACCAATATTTGTGTTCTGCCAAGCAGTGTTTCCACCAAAAATACGACCACCACGAAGTGCGCCTTCGTTAGTGTCGTAAAACATGCGTGTGCCATCACCATCAAGGCCAGCAGTGGTTGAGTTTTGGCCAGATTTTATAATATATTGGCTTAGATAATTTATACTATTCGTGTTATCCGACCAAAGGCCAGTTGCGCCAGCGCTAATTGTTCCTTGTGGTACATTACAAATAATTTGTGTACCACTAACAACACATACATCTCCATCATTTGCCAAAGTTGATATTGTGGGATCGGTTTCAAAGGCAGTGACTGCACTAACATCACAGCCAACGATGTTACCTGTCTTTCCGATACATAATTCACCTGTGTTCAGAACATCTTCAACAAATGGGTCATCTTCCGTTACACCGCCAGACATGACACTAGAAATTTCAGTATCAACATAACTTTTTGTTGCGGCATCTTGAAGGGCGGAAGGGTCAAGTAAGTTTGTAATACCAAAACCACCTGCGTTTAATGCAGCGCCTAAACTTCCATTTACGGTTAAATTATTTGTTACGGTTAAGGAATCTAATATTGTCGCCCCTGCACCCAATGTTCCACCAATTGTTGCATTGCCTGATGTAAGGGTTAAGTTACCTGCACTTATTAAAATATCGGTGGTTATTGTTCCATTTAGGGCAATTTCTTGTGCAGTCGTTGTCCCTAATGATGTGTTGCCTGGTACATCTAAATCGGCAAGGGTGAGTGTGCCATCCACATTCAAATTGCCATCTATATCAGCATTATTAAACACGTTTAAAGAATCTAACTGTGCCAACCCTGAACTGTTCAAAGTTGTTACTGTTGTCGCGCCTGCGCCTAATATACCAAGGGATGAAGCGCCTGTAACATCAAGCGTTCCTGTCGCCAATAAATTTACGCCTGAGATATTGCCAGATGCAGTTAAATCGCCAGATATAATTGTTGGGGCGCTAATAAGTAAGCTTGCCGCGGAAATTGGTTGAATATTATCCGTATTAATTACTGGAAATTGACCAGAGCCAGAAACGCTAAAATCACCCGAAGATGCTGTAAAATTTAAAGTTTCAATGGGGGTGGATGCACCATCATCGACAATTAAATCGCGTGAAATTCGAGCTGCCGTTGACCCTTCCTCGCTCCATAATCCACCTGCGATATTGGCGGCATCATCATAGGATAAAGTATGAACAATATCATCGCCACCCCTAGAAATTTGGCTGGCTGGACTACCTGCATATGGTAAACACCCAGCTTCATATTGACCATTGGGTCCTGCAGATATCAAGGCAACAGAATATGAAGTTGATGTTGTGCTATTATCTCCTGCAAGGCGATTATCCCCTGTACAACCCCCCGCATCTATTGATGGACCATGATCCCATACGCAATATCCATACTCGTTTCCCCATGGGTCTTGGCGGCTGACACCAATAGTGGCGGGTATTGTTCCCCCCCCTGTAAAACCAGTAATAGCCGTACCAAATGCATCAGGTTCAACAACACCATCTGTATCACAATCATATGTTGTTGCATCTTGTGATGCTGTAACCACAGCAATCCGTGCCGATGACATCATATTATTTTCGGCCAAGGTGCGTTTTGTGACTTCGGACATGGTTTTGACGGGGCCACGAAGGACGGTCATGGTCGACGCGCCTAAGACACCCACCATGGCAACCGCGCCAAAAAGCATCAAGAAAACATTCCCCGATTCCTTAACAAGGGGCTGATAATGGTGATGTTTTTTTCTAGCGTTTAAGATGCTGAAAACGTTTTGTGTCCAGTGCGTCATGAACGTACCCCTTTTATAAACGTAATATCCCTCCCACATAATAACATGTGAAAGGTTAATAATGAGTTATGCTGATATGTCGCCAGAATTGGCGCATTGCAAAGTGAAATTATTGTTAAAATAACAAAGAATACAAACGCCAATCAAAACTTTATGTGGGGGTAAAGCTGTGAATAAAGCTGTTTATTATTCTATCACAGGGGTTTTTAAGGAAAAAGCTTTTAATTTAATAAGAAAATTATAAATTTAAGCTGCATTTTCAGTATTTTCAGTATTTTTTGTGTTTTCCTTGTTTTTGCCAAAACGCTTTATAAACATAGATCTAAAATCAACAGGGGCAAGTTGAAGGGGCATAAAAGCTCCTGATTGGCTTACATTTGATATAATTTGACGGGCATAAGGGAAAATTAATTGCGGCACTTCTACGAAAAGTAGCGCTTGATGATGTTTTTCATCCATATTATTAATTGAAACCACAGCCGAATAGGTTACTTCACATAAAAACATTGCTTTACCATTTTGGGTCGCATTGGCCGTTACCTGCAAGGAAACTTCATAATAATAATCATGTTTATCGTTTTCCAAACGCTGTACGTCTATTCCGATATTCATATCCATTACAGGGCGTTGTTGCTCGCCAAAGAAAACTTCTGGCGCATTTGGGTTTTCAAAAGACAAATCTTTTAAAAATTGTTTATGTATCATAAGGGGGGCTTGTGCCACTTCGCCAATATCTTCATCGTTATCAATAATATCTTTGGGGGAATTGGGGGAATTGGGGGAGGTATCAGTCATGGGTAATCTCTTAATTTTTGTTTTTTGTATTCTCTATGGTTTCGGGGTTATTTTCAACCGTATCTTGAACAATTTCAAAATCACCTTCTATGGTATTATCATCGGTTTTTGAAGTGTTTTGTTTGGTATAAACCTTAAATCTATCTGAATTTGATAGTTTTTGACTTAGAAAACGACGAAATGGGGGCAGTAATAGCAAAAATCCAGCAATATCTGTTATAAAACCTGGTGTTAATAGCAATGCACCTGCAATAATAAGGCAAAACCCATCAAATAACTGTTGAATGGGTAATTTACCGCTTTGCAAATTCTTTTGGGCGTTGAATAAAGTTTCTACCCCTTGCTGTTTTACCAAAAAACCACCAATAAATGCGGTCACGATGCATAATAATAAAGTGTTCAATATACCAATCTCATCACCCACAGTTAAAAATGCGTACACTTCGGCAATTGGGATAAGAATAAATAAAATTAAAAATGGCATTCTTAAAACGTCTTTTCTTTTCATTGTTGTAAAGGTGCTTTATAACTATTTTACAACAATAAATAAAGAGAGTTATTCATGAGCGCCGATCTTCTTCTATATATCATAATCGCAGCCGGACTTGTTTTTTGGTTAAAATCTATTTTGGGTCAAACTGACGACGAAGATGACGAAAAACGTGAAGAAATTTTTAAAACACGAAATGAGCAAAAATCAGAAGGTGAAAATGCGGAAAGCTTTTTATCACCCATAACTAAAAAATCAAATCGCCTTGAAGATAATATTGTTAAATTAAATGCATTATCAGGGCAAAATTTGGCTTTGCCGCGCCATGTTTTTTTCGACAATAAAACCGCACAAAATAATTTAGATGATATTGCCATTAGTAAGCCCGATTTTGATTTAGGGCATTTTATCAATGGGGCGGAGCATGCCTTTCCCATGATTATTGAGGCATTTGCCAATGGGGATTTGGAAACATTAAGTGATTTATTGGATAAGCCAGTGTTTGAAGGGTTTAAATCCGCCATTGAAATGCGTGAGGATAAGGGCGAAATTGTATCCACCCAAGTGCAATCCATCGAACGGATGGATATTGTTGAAGCCTTTATCAAAAATGAAATTTTCTTTATCACAGTACGGTTTTATGCGAACGAGATTTGTGTCATTCGCGATAAAGAGGGTGAAATTATTTCAGGCACGCCCGATAAAATTACAAAAATGGTAGATGTATGGGTTTTTGGACAACCCGAAAATGCCACTGGGCCAGAATGGTTTTTATATGAAACACGCGATGATGAAGAAGAAGACCATAAAACACCCATCCCCGATGCAGGTAAAACAAAATAAAAAGAAAATATATAAAAGAATGATAAGAAATTTATGTGGTGCGTTTGTTATAACAATCTTGCTTAGTGCTTGTAGTGGGACATCTACTCAAGACACAAACACAAAGCCTATTGTAAAAAGTGAAGTGGGTACGGAAGAAATTTCTGATAAGTTATTATTGTCTGCTGCCACATATAGTGATTTGCCACAATGGGAAAATGAGAATTTTATAGATTTTGCAACGGCATACAACCGTAGCTGTGCAACAATTTTAAATCGGCCTTCCCAAAATTTAATCGGTAAAAACCCACGATTTGGTAAGGCACAAGAATGGCAAATTATGTGCCGTCGTTTTGCCGATATTAATCAAACAAACGCAATTGCGGTGCGTCAATTTTTCGAACAAAATTTTATTCCTTATCAAATTAAAAACAATGATGAGGCACAAGGATTATTCACAGGATATTATGAGGCAGGGCTTCGTGGATCACGCGTTAAAACGGGTCAATATCAAATCCCTTTGCGGATGCGTCCCGATGATTTGGTCATGGTACAATTGGGTGATTTTAGGGAAGAATTAAAAGGCCAGCGTATCGCAGGGCGTATTGTGGGCGGTAATTTAAAACCCTATGAAACCCATGCCCAAATTATTGATGGAAAATTGCCCCCCGCGCAAGATAAACCTTTGGTTTATGTTAATGATGCGGTTGATGCTTTTTTCCTACAAATTCAGGGGTCGGGCGTTGTAACCTTAACCGATGGAACAACCATGCGGGTCGGGTATGCGGGGCAAAATGGTCATCCCTATTATGCGATTGGTAAAGAGTTGATAAAGCGGGGGCATTTGACAAAAGAAAATGTTTCAATGCAATCCATTCGGGCATGGTTGGCGGCAAACCCATCCCAAGCGCGTGAGATTATGACGACCAATAAATCCTATGTATTCTTTCGCGAAATTAAAGGCGAAGGTCCAATTGGTGGGCAAGGGGTAGCGTTGACACCCCTGCGATCTTTGGCGATTGATCGCTCGCTTATCCCCTATGGTGCGCCTGTTTGGTTAAGTGCCGCGCATCCTAATGCTACCGCGCCCATGCTCAACCGTTTGATGGTTACCCAAGATACGGGTGGAGCGATACGTGGCCCTGTGCGGGGGGATTTCTTTTGGGGGTATGGAAAAAATGCCGAACAAATGGCAGGGCAAATGAAATCAAAAGGACAATATTGGATTTTATTGCCTAAAATGTTGTAGAATTATATTATGTTAATAAAAAAATAACCTTTATCTGGTACATTATCATTATGATTAGGGAGAAACTTATATGACTCAGTTAAGCAATCTTATTGCACGAGGAGCTACTTCACTTGGTTTAAACGAAACCGCTTCTAAAATTATTAATCAATTACAACATGGTGATCCTAATCATCAACTTGATGTTGGTGGCGTTGTTAAAAGCACAGCAATGGATGCTGTTCTAGGGGGTGGTTTAGATCCTACTCGTATATTTCGTGGTAGTATGCGAAATATTATAGAGGATATAAATTCTTTAAAATCAGGTATTAGGACCTTGGATGGTGCTGTTGATGGTCAAGGAAATGCGGCGGCTCCTGGTATTGATTTTGAACAGGGTAGAGTAGGGGGAATTACAGTTGAGGTGTATACAATTGCGGCACCCGATGGCGGTGTTCTAGTTATTACTCAACCACCAGCAAGTTTGTTTGAAAAAGGTAATGGAAGCGATAATGATGGGGCGGGCCCCTTGCATGTTCATAAAGATAAATATGATGCTCTTGTAAATAAGTCTGTCGGCGAAGCTCAGCAAGAGGTGGGCGCGGCGGTGAATAGCATCGGTATTGAGGGAGTAGAACAAAAAATAGATAGTATTATTGGTACAATTCGATACAGTTATTCTTCCTCAGATTTGGAAAGATCAGATTCTAGCCCAACAGTTACCGCTCCAGCTCCCGCATTGGCTTAAATAATGTTAAAGTGCTGGATGAGGCGCACGTTCGATTTGATTTGAAAAATCATTAGGATACGAAATATCCGTTTGTTCATTTCCTGCCGCTGGGGCAATATTATTCAAGCTTTGCGGGTCAAAACTTTCTTCATTAGCCAAGGCGTAAATTTCATCAAATGTTAATTCATTTTGTGATGGCGCTTGATTATCAGAAAATTGCAAAGGGCGGATGTTAATTTTATTGCGTTCGGCAGATATTCCATTAAAAAAAGGAACAATCAAAAAAGAAAAGACAACCACAGCCATTGAAAAATAAATAAATTTAATCATATCGTTTTCTATTATCCTTACTTTGTAATTCTCTCTCTTTTATTCTACATAAAGTTGAGGCAATACGCCATCTGTTCTATAAAAGAAAAGTTATGCAAAAGGGTATAGCATAAATTTATAGCAATTACCATAATTATTTTATATTGAGAAAAATATAGTCCGTCAGTATTTGTTAAAAACCAGCGAAAAAGCCTATTGTAAAAATGAAAGTCGAAAACAAAGCAAATAAATAGCGTAAAATTACACTGATTTTATTTATTAAAGCTGTTTTTTAAAAACAAAAGGCGGCTTTATTTTTTGCGAAGTATTTTTTGTAAAGATAGAAACTCTTTTTGTAATACGTCTAACCGCTCATGAATATGAATCATTTCATCGGCTGTAAAATCTTTAATTTCTTGGGTGCTTTTTTCGCGTGGTTTTTCTTGGGCAGATGACATGGCATCGACAATAATACCAATAAATAAATTCAAAACGGCAAAGCTGGTGATGATGATAAAAGGAACAAAAAATACCCACGCATAAGGGAAGATTTCCATGGTCGGGCGTACAATACCCATAGACCAGCTTTCCAATGTCATAATCTGAAAAAGGGTGTAGGCGGAGCTGCCGATTGTGCCAAACCATTCTTGCATTTGTGGGTCGGGGTGTGTGCCAAAAAGTTTTGTCGTTAAAACAGCAGAGACATAAAATATAAGCATCAGAACGCCAATGACCGACATCATGCCGGGTATAGAATATCCAATCGCATTAATGACGCGCCGTAATTGCGGCACAATAGAAAGAAGCCGTAATAGCCGTAGCACCCGCAACGCCCGCAAGACAGATAATGGCCCACTGGCGGGAACAAGCGCAATACCGACAATAATAAAATCAAAAATATTCCAGCCGGATTTAAAAAACGACAACCGATCAGCATATAATTTTAAACAAATTTCAATAACGAAAAAAGGATAGAATAATATTATCAATGGTGAGTAAGATAGTGCCATATTTATCCATAATGGACTGGTCTGTTTCCAAACCCAAAGTCACCGCATTAATCAAAATTAAAGCGGTAATAAACCGCACGGCAAATTTACCTTCGACAAATTGTTTAATTTTTAATCTATGCGTCATTATTATACAGCTTCATAAAAAAAGTTTACCCAATGTAAGCATTCTTTTGTTGTACTGTATTACAAGGAAAATAAAAGTAATAAATCACTATAAAAATAAGAAAATGGTGGAGCCTAGCGGGATCGAACCGCTGACCTCTTCACTGCCAGCGAAGCGCTCTCCCAGCTGAGCTAAGGCCCCTTTTTTTTAGTCTGCTATATTTATTTTTATAGTGTTCGGTGTCATTTGCATAAAACTCACACTGCATTTGTTATGCTTAATTAAAAATAAACTTGTCTGACTAAATTAATAGATATAAATGAAATAAAGATATTTATGAGAGAGATCAAGTGTCTTTTAAAATTATTTTTTTAACAAATCGCGTATTTCCATTAAAAGCTGGACATCTTTTGGTGGTGGTGGGGCATCAGTTTGTTTTGGGTCTTCTGCGGCTTCTTTAATTTTATTCACGGCTTTTACAAGCATAAATACAACAATTGAAATAATGAGAAAATTAATTAAAGCGTTAATAAACATACCGTAATTTAAGGTGGCTGCGCCTGCCTCTTGTGCGGCAGCTAATGTTTCATATTGCGTGCTAGATAGGTTTAGATACATAGAACTAAAATCAATACCGCCTGTGAAAACACCAATGATAGGGTTTAATAAATCTGAAACCAGCGAGGTGACAATGGCGGTAAAGGCCGCACCAATAATGATACCAACCGCCATATCCATAACATTGCCACGGGCAATAAAGTTTTTAAACTCGTTTAACATCTATTTTCCTTCAATTATTTATAAAATTATTTGCACAAAGTATTGGGTAATAGATAAGCTGCGTCAAACAACTTTAAAACTTTATCCTTAATTTTGAAAAATCGTGCGATATATAAAAAAAGCCCCTATGTAACAAGGGGCTTTTAAATTCGTTTGATATTATAAACCTTATCTTTGGTTCATAAAATGTAGAATATATTGAAACATGGCAATAAATGCGATGAATAGATTTAATGCCGCCGCCCATCCATAACGTGATGCCATTTCTGGCGCAGTATTGGGATGATACATTTGTTTCATTTGCTGTGTTTGAAATACGGTTAAACCAGAGAATAATAAAATTCCAGCCCCTGCAACCAGGTTTGATAACATCGAGCTTTGCATGAAAAGATTAAGAACACTCAAAGCAACAAGGCCGATAATTCCCATGAACAAGAATGTTTGCATACCGCTTAAATCTTTTTTGATGGTATAGCCCAAAATGCTTAAACCCGCAAACATAGCCGTTGCAACAAAAAATGCCTTTGCAACTGTAATGGCGAAAGATGGGTCCGCCGTTGCCATAACGGCAATAGATGAAAAACTAATACCGTAAACGACTGCAATGGCAAAAAAGGCAAGTTTTAGTTTAGAGGCGCTCATGGTTTCTGGTCTGAAACCAAACCAGATAATCGCAAGGGGGGCAAACATAACAAGATATGCCTGTGGACCACCCATAAATAAATTAAATAACATCGGGCTTGTACCAACAACAAGAGCAACCAATGCAGTTACCAAAACACCACCGGCCATTCGGGCATAAATACTATTCATATGTTTACGCAACCCTGCGCTCATACGAGTGGTTTGGGTTTGTGTTGTATCACCAAAACGTGATGGTTCCATTTTTGTTTTCTCCTTTAACAAGAATTAATTAACGTTACATTTATAACAACTATTAACCTGACATACAAGTTCGACGAAAATATGACAAAAGTTACTTTTTATGCTTTTAAAAGCTATTAAAAAATATGTCCTTAAGCGCATAAATACGCTTGGCTGTTAATAATGGCGTTATTTTTTGAAATTAATTTTATGAAAAGCGATTTTTAATATTTTTGGTTAAAGGGGCTATTACTGCCACGGGCTTGCGTTACGGCGAGATTTGAAACGTTGGCGCGTGGTCCAATTTGTTCGGTTTTCAATAGGGGGTTGTAAAGCATCCGCCCTTGAAACGCGGGGTGCGTTAAAAGGCGTTAGTTGGGGCAAATCAGGAATACTCGACCCTGTCGTAGAAGAAATAGATTTAATTCGCTTCTCAATCGGGGGGTGGGTGGCGAATAAGCCCATAAATGGAACACGATTTTCAATACACATCATGGCAATATCATTTGGGATTTTGGGGATTTTGTCTTTGCCCGCAATACGCATTAGGGCGCGCATCATGGCATCGGGGTTTTTGGTCATTTGAACCGCGCCCGCATCCGCCATATATTCGCGCCGCCGTGATATGGCAAAACGGGTGAAAAGCGTTGCAACATATCCAATACCCAAAATAACCGCAATGGCGATGAATAATAACATTCCACCGCCCTTATTGTTTGACCCGCGTCCGCCACCAATTAACAGACCATAACGCATTTTAGACCAAACAAGTTGTGCGGCAAAACCAATCATGCCTGTGAAAACAATTGTAATAATTAAAAGTCTGACGTCACGATTAACAATATGGGTGATCTCATGCGCCAAAACACCCTCAACCTCGTCTTTTGATAAAGATTGTAACAATCCACGTGTAACAGTCACGGTAAATGTTTTATCGTTAATTCCACTGGCAAAGGCGTTACGCGCGTGGGTTTCAATAATTTCAAGGCGGGGCATTTTGATACCCGCTGCGATACAAAGATTTTCAAACATATTAAATAATGCAGGCTCCTCACTTCGTTTAACGGGGTGCGAATGGGCCATATTGCGGATCATACGGGTATGAAAGAAATAGGCCACAATAAACCAAAGAACAACACCCGTAATAATAAGTGGCCAATATTTATAAATAATAGTATTGGCAAATAAAGATGGCCTGATCCGATGGGCCTGTATAACCAGAAAAATACGCGAAAGCGAGGCTACATCCCCATAGAATAGCCATGATTAAAAAGGGATAAGCCGCTAATAGCATCAGCGACTTTAAATTATTATTCCAGATTTGGGATTGTAATCCCGATGTTTTAACAGCCATTTTAGTTCTTTTTCATGCGAATGATTTCAATTTTAATAAGAACGGATTTTTAAGTTCCAAATTTTACTTCAGGTGCGGTTTCCATCACATCGCGCTCATCTTCACTGACTTCATAAAATTCTTGTTGCGTAAACCCAAATGGCCCTGCGATAAGATTGGCAGGAAATTGTTCAATTGCAGTATTTAATTCAGATGTTGCATTGTTAAAGAAACGACGTGCCGCAGCAATTTTATTTTCAATATCCGATAATTCATCCATTAATTTTTGGAAATTTTGATCCGCCTTTAAATCAGGATAGTTTTCTGCAACCGCCATAACATTAACCATTGCTTTGCCCAATAATTTCTCGGCATCTAAACGCTCCCCTTGGGTATCGGCATCTTCAACCTTGGCACGCATTCTGGTTACTTCTTCAAATACTTTTGTTTCGTGTGCGGCGTATCCCTTTACGGTTTCAATCAAATTCGGAATTAAATCAAAACGCTGGCGCAATTGCACATCAATATCGGCATAGGCGTTATTTCGATTTTGGCGCAAAGCCACAAGACGGTTATAAAGAATGGCGATAAAACCGCCAATGGCTGCAATAATTGCGAGAAGTATGATAATTTCCATGGGGTATAATCTTTCTTTTTTGATTTGTTGGGCAAAGTTGCGTAGAATTATATAGTATTATTTCAATTCTTAAACACATAAAACGGAGTTTATGTTCCATGCGATTTTTAACAGTTGTTCTTGTTGCCCTATTTTCAATGCCTTTAATATCCCCTTCTTTGGCACAAGAAAAAACACCCGATATCCCCCAAGCCTTGCAAGTATTGGCAGATCGCGGGGCGCAAATTCGATATTTGGGCACTGAACATGGCATGCAAGGGTGGATTTCAATTTTCCAAGGGCAAGAACAATATCATTATGTTACGCCCGATGGACAAGGGTTTGTCATGGGTCTTTTATTTGACAAAGACGGCTCTATGGTGACAATTGAACAGGTGCGATCCTTACAATCACAAAATGATGGGGTGTTGGATGCGCTTGCGCTTGATCGCCCCGCCGAAGCATCCCTTGATGCCGTAAAACAAGACACTGCAGACGCATTTGAGTATCAATCCCCCGCAGAACGTATGTTTAACGAAGTTTCGAACAGCAATTATATTGCCTTTGGAAATGATGATGCGCCTGTCATCTATTCCTTTATGGACCCGCAATGCCCCCATTGCCACAGCTTTATGGAAGATTTGCGTAAAGGATATATTGATGAAGGATTGGTTCAAGTCAGGTTGGTTCCCGTTGGATTTCGGGAAGAAACATTGGCACAATCGGCCTTTTTATTAGCCTCCCCCGACCCTAAAACCGCGTGGTATGACCATCTGGATGAAAAAACCATGTTGCCTGCAAAAAATAATGTCAATACAGATGGGGTTCAACGTAATTTGATGTTGATGCAAGATTGGAAATTCAACGTCACACCCATGACGATTTATCGTGGTAAAGATGGCAAGGTTAAAATTATCCGTGGTCGTGCCAGCAACATGGCCGATATTATTGCCGATCTTCCAACATAATTTTTAAAGGCGACGAATGCCTTATTCAAAATAAGAAGTCATGAAATGATTTACCTTCTTATTTAAGTCTATATAATGTGGAATGCATAGTATACGCATCAATAGGGTATTAAGACATTTCATGACCACAGATTCAGCATTTGCAATACGATTATTAGAAAAAATTGGCACGCCATTGGTAACCGCTATTGAAAGTGCGCCACCCACGGGAAGCAGTGCCGAAATTGGCGCGGCTGAGATGATGGCAAAAATGCTGGGGCAGGCGGTACAAATTAGTATTAAATTGGCCACCACATTAAATGCCCAAGAAACAGAAGAACAAGCGGATTCAACCCGTTTGTCCATGGCGGCAATTGCCACCCCTTTATTGGCGAATTTTTATATTCAAAATAAACGCGTTCCAGAAGAAGCCGATATAAACCGTATTTTAAAATCATTGGAAGCGGTTATTGGATTTGCCGATAAATTCACCCCTGCGGCTGATGGGCAATCACGCCTGAGTACGATTGACAATGACATCGCATTTTTTGACCAAACCCAAGCCATTTTGACCACGGCGCAAGCATTAGTTCCTGCATTATTGGCAATATCTGAATTTTCATTTGGAAAAAGCGATACAAAATTAATGCAAGAAGTGGCCGCCAAACTTGAAGAAAAAGCGCAACAACTGGCGGGGGGAACAGATAATAAACTGGGTCAAATCTTGGTTTTAAAGTCGCTGGCAACAATTTACGCACAATGCCACAGCCAAGAAGTGGCAAAGATGAGTGCAGGCAATAGCGATAATAATACGGCCCCTTCCATTACCCCAGTATGGGAAGCCTTTGAAAAGCGAACGATGATGATGCAAGCCTTGGTTGGTATGGACATTGCCGAAACAACGGTGGATGGTGGAGCATCACAAGAGCCGCCACTATCCCAAGAAGCACAAAATCTACAGCAAGACCAACAAAATTCAGGCCAAAACCCAGAGCAAAATTCAGAGCAAAACCCACAACAGCCCCAACAAACCGCCTCACAAAATGAGCAAATGCCTGTTGAACAAGCAGCGCCACCCCCTCCTCAACAAGACACACCAGCAGCAGCGCCACAATCGGCTGCACCTGCGGCGGGGCCTATGGGATTTTTTAAACCAGGCGCAAATAAAGATAATTCTTCTTCTCCTGCTGCTTCTACGCCTGCGCCTACGACCAAAGCCCCAGTGGAATCTTCCCCTGAACCGCTTGCAGATTCGAAAGAAAAACCAAAAGATACAACGGCTTCTGATTTTGATGATAATTCTGCCGCGCCACCCCCGCCTAGCAATCCGATGGGTTTTTTCAAGCCGGGTACACAGAAAAAAGAAGATGAATAAATGCTGTTTCATTGCAAATTAAATAGTGCAAAATGGAAATTTTAATACTTTTATGGCTATAATAATCCTATGACCAAAATAATTGCCGCCTGTCTGATGTTAGCTGCACAAACTTACTCTGTGCCCCCTGCCGTATTGGTTGGTATTTATCAGGTTGAAGGTGGCAAACCCGGTCAGGCCGTTGGCAACACCAATGGCACTTATGATTTAGGGCCAATGCAAATTAACACCATTTGGATTCCCGAATTGGCAGACAAATGGGGCGTTTCTAATAATACCGCGTTACAATGGGTGAAGAATGACCCTTGCACCAATATGGGGGTGGCCGCATGGATATTGCGCGGACACATGGATAGAACGGGAAATTTATCAACCGCCATTGCCCATTATCATTCACGCACCCCAAAATTTGGTGGTCCTTATAAAGGAAAAGTAATTAGCGCAATGCGATCCAAAGGATTATTAAAAGATGATGCAACACGGTAAATGAATAAAAAAACAAAACATTTTTTGATCGCAAGTTTTTTTGCAATATTAATGTTAATTGCGACATTTGTTTTTAAGATAGAACAAAATAATATAGATGAATTTTTTGATAGATTTGCAAAATATCTTAATTATATGTGGATTTTATTAATCGCTATTCTATCTATTCATGTTATTTTCCCAACTAAAAAAAAATGCAAAGATTGCAGTCATAGGTTGAAAGGATTGTTATCACCAATCTTAATATTATTTTACAATTCTATTCCAAACGGAAAAGTGAAACAATTCAAAAATGCTTTTTACTTATGTAAAAATTGCTCAAATGTGTATAGCTATAAAATGAAAAAACTTGGTAATTTAGATCATTCGAAAAAGTAAATTTGCGCTCAATTCATAAAACGGTTTAAACTTATCTATAGTGGTTTTGGAATAGTATTGAACAGTTATAAGTGATGGCTTGTTCTAAAATAAGGAAAAGGCTAAACTTTAGGTTCGTCAAACTAGCGATTCGTAAAATAATAATGATAAAATTTAATCCTGTTACAAATAAATTCTTTAATCTGGTGGCTCTAACCTTATGTGTTGGGGTTGTTTCGGCCTGTACTACGCCTATTGAAAGACAATCGCAAATTGTGGCCTCCCCCGACAAAGTATCATTAATGTTGGCCGAGGCGGCTGATAAGGCATCCAATGCCCTTGAAACATTGGCGGCTGTCGAACAATCACGCGCGCCTGCCATTGCGGTAGAACCTATTCATAACGCTCCACCCGAATTGAGGCGTGCCATGACCATCAACTGGATTGGCCCTGCCGAACCCCTTTTAAAACAATTGGCGGATCGCGCAAGTTATAGTTTTATAACCGTGGGTGATAAACCGCCTGTGCCTTTGGTGGTTAATATTGATAAGGAAAATACCCCTGTTATAGATATTATGCGTAGTGCCGGGTTGCAATTGGGTCTTCGCGCCGATGTGAAAGTAGACTCAATCCAAAAAATGGTAGAGCTACATTATGCACCTGTTACTGGATTAGGGGAATAAAAGACCTAATATGAGTATGGCGCCTTATTTATTATCGTATAAAAATTTTTTAAAAATTATCGCCATTGTCATGATTGGTTTTTGCATGGCTGGCGGGCATCAAAAATCTATGGCTCAAACGATGAGCCGAACTGCCCCACCTGTTGTTATAGATGATTTAATTAATATCGAGGCAAAAAAAACCACCAAAGAACGTGCTGAAGACCTCCCCCTTGATATTCGTGTTGATGCTTTGGAAGAAGCCGCACTTTCCTATGGGGCGCGGGGGGGATTGCAATGGCGGACATGGCATATCCGAAATGAAATGGAAACCCGCGCCCGATATTTGGATAAGGTTTTTAATTTTCGGGAGCTTCTTATCCCCGCCCCATCGGGGTTGATGATTGAACCCCCTATTGTGTCAGAGGCAATGGATGCGTTATTAATTAACAATCGCGGGGAACAGGCCGCTGTGGCAGATAAGATTTTACGCATTAATCGCAATGCCCGAATTGTAAGCGCGCCACGCACATGGCGTACTTATCTAGAGCGTGAATGGGGCACGGTAGAGCCACCCCCAGATATTTTAAGACCCATTAATAAGGTTGAGCGTGCCTTATGGGAAGAACAAATTCGTAAAGGATGGGCGCGCGGCATTGAACAAGCCGATGATATTTTTCAAGCCGATTTAAACAGCTTGGTTACCGATTATCAGGGGATGATACGGTATAAATCCTTACTGGCGCAAAATATGATATCCCCCCCTTATGCGATGCAGGTTGATCGCGGGGTTACGGGCGATGGTACAATCATGCGTATTGGCGACCGTGAATTGGAAATTACCAATATGCCACAATTACAAACTGGACATGATCAATGGCAACCCGCAAACCGGTAAGCCTTCTTAAAGGTAAAGATAATATTGCGGAAACGTGGCCCGAAGAACCGCCACGTTTTACCGATGAACAGGTCGATGAATTTCTCTTATGGTGCGTTAAGAAAAACTCCTCCGATGTGACTATTCAAACAGATCGCCCTATTTATAATGAAATTTATGGGGTGCTATATCCCGCCCTTTTCCGCCCTATTGATGCGGCGGATATGAATGTGTTTTTGAATAAAATTTATGGCCCCGAAGCAGGGGCGCGATTGGCATCGGGGAATGATTTGGATTTATCCTATGAAATTCGTCCTGATCGTTATACGCGCATTCGGTTTCGTGTCAATGTGACAGCCGTTTTATCAAGAGGGCGCGATTCCGCCCAAATCACAATGCGTGTTCTACCCAGTGAGCCGCCAACCATGTTGGATTTAAATGTCGAGCAAGATATTATTGATGCATGGAATCCACGCCAAGGAATGATTATTGTGACAGGGCCAACAGGGTCTGGTAAATCCACGTTATTGGCCGCAGGTATTCGCATGTTGCTTGAACGCAAACAAGGATGCGGCAAGGTGGTTTGTTATGAAGCACCGATTGAATATGTTTATGATGCGATAAAATCACCGCGCTCGCTTCTCTCCCAAACTGAAATTCCACGCCATTTGCCTACCTTTGCAAAGGGGGTACGCAATGCCCTTCGACGTAAACCCAATATTATTTTAGTTGGGGAATCGCGGGATAAAGAAACCATTTCTGCCTCCATCGAGGCTTCACAAACGGGTCATGCGGTTTATACGACCACACATACAACAGGGGTTGCCGCCACCATTCAACGCATGGTTTCAGCGTTCGAGCCGAATGAACGTTCGGAGCGTGCCTATGCCCTTATGGAAACAACACGTCTTGTTGTAACCCAAGCTTTGGTTACAAAAAAAGAAGGGGGGCGTATTGGTGTTCGCGAATGGATGCGTTTTTCTGATGAGGTGCGCGAACGTCTGATGGATATGGATTTTAAAGAATGGTCAAGCGAGATCCACCGTATCCTACCCCTTCATGGGCAAACCATGGCGCGCAGTGCGGAAATCGCATTTGAAAATGGGGATATTGATCGATCCACTTATATCATGCTTTCTAATTCTACAGGTGGTGGATCTTAAAAATTTAAAATGAATTTTGTTTTCTTCTTCGAAACATTGTACACTTATTAAATGGGTCAGGCCGAAGATACACAAGATGAAAAGGTAAATTGGCATTGGAGAAATTCAATGCGTCCTGTACGCTTTTTTAATATTGATGCGCGGGCGGCTATCCCCTTTTGTTTACTTTTGGTTTATTTTCGCCCGATTACATTGTTTCTAACCTTTAGCAGTACAATTTTATTTATCGCGCTGGAAAAACGGGGATTAACGTTTCCCTCGGCTTTACGGTCATTCCGATCATGGATAAATGGGCAAAAACGCCCCGCATGGGTGGCATCACGTCGTCGTAAAATGCGTGATTTTGGATAGCAAAATTCTTTATAACCCACTTTGAAAGCATCCTAAATACTTGTAATTTTTTATGCTAATGATTAGGATAATTTAAATTCAAAGATTTTAGATGGTTTTATCATGATAACATCCAACAAAATACTAACATTGGCGATTATAACCGCCATTTTGTTTCCCATTTCTGCGCAAGCGGGTTTTGAATGGCAACCTCCTGCAAAAATCGCGACACCTATTGTTGCAACAACCCCAATTGTTCAAGATAATGAAACCATGGTTGCGGTACCGCGTGCGCCTGTTATTGCACAAGAATTAGATGCACCATCTTTTGAAAGGGGCGCACCAATACCATTAATACAACCGCAACAACAATTAGCTGTTACATCACAAAGGGTGGTAAAGCCGACAATAACCAAAACAGGGGGTCTTTATATTGATCCTTATCCATTACAAAATAATAACGCATTGAATAAAATTACAGATACGCGAATGAACCAAGCGATTACAGAAAAATCTAGGGCATTAAACCCTGTTCAATTGGGGAGCGGCATGACAACAGGGGTGAGGCAAAGTCAAAAATATGTTTCTCGCCCTGTGATAGTATCCAATCAAGGCAAATCCATTGCTTCTATCGGTATTAATTCTTTAACCCCGATGATGGGGGATGAACCTGCGCCTTTACCAGGATATGGTTTGGGGATGGTAGAATATGAGCGTACGCGTCAATATGAACAGGCCGTTGGTTTTGGTAAAAATCTACCCCTTGCCCTTGCTATTTCCCAAGTTATCCCATCGGCATATACGCATCGTTTTGATGGTGATATTAGCCCGTCTGCCATGGTGGATTGGAGTGGGGGTAAGCCATGGAATGTTGTATTGAATGACATGCTTCGCGATGAAAATATGATGGCTGATATTGAAGGCAATGTTGTTGTCATCAAAGAAATCGCAAAAATATAGCGTGGCTTGATAGCATTTATTGTTATTTTTATAGACATATTTTTATTTGCAATTTTGATGCAAAAAATCAACGCTTATAACCAAAACAATTTTATAAATACTATTTATATATTTTATCGTAAGAAATTCACCAAGGTTAGATCGCTGATTAATGCGGTTACACTGTAAGACGCTTCTAAGCTGGTTTGCACTTGTTGTAATTTTACAATTGTTTCATTCAGGTCAATGTCTTCAGCTTCAGAAATCACACTTTGTAGTGCGTTCGATTGATATCTATATTGTTCTTCGATCACTTGTGTTTGCGCCTGGGTTAAGGATAGGCGATATTCTTCGCGATCCAATTTATCAACTGCCTTTGCAATGGTGGCACCCAAATCATTAATCACCGCATAAAAATTTTGTTGTTTTTCTTCAGATGGGAAAGGCGGTGTTTCAAGGGCGGTATTGGTCCCCGTTGGGGTATTTAACGCGCCTGGCGCATATTCGGGCGGGGGAAGATCTTTTAACACACCAATGGCAATAACCAACTCTTTCAATCCTTCATCATTGGCTAATAAAGTATAATCAAAATCAGAATTTTCATCGACCCGAACGCGAACTTGCCCTGTTGTTCCACTAACGAGTGCGTCAGAATACCCTAATATTTTTTCATTTGTATTTTGGTAAGCTTTAATAAATTCTTCGGTTGTAATGATGCCTGCACCCCATTCCCCGATAAAACCAGATTGTTCCAAAGGCGTGGTTAAATCATCATCATCTAAACGAAATGTACCCAAAAATGATTCGAACAATCCATCATCGTCAATGGGCTTTACAGATGAGTCTGACCCCGCGAATAGATACCGATCACCATCTTTTGTGTTTATTAAATCCAAAATATAATCATAGACATCATTGGCCAATTCTTTGGTGGTTTCAAAATCAGGGTAATCGCCCCCTTGGGGTGCACCTGTGATACCGTTTAACAAATTATTGGCTTGCGCTTTTATTTGTTGCAAACTACCAGTCATTAATTCAATACGGCGATCTGCATTTTTAATATTGGTGGTGTATTGATCCAGCTCGTTAAAATCGGCACGGGCGCGTTGAGACTTTAAAACATCTGCGCCAAGGCCAGCAAATTTTTGTGTTTTTTTACCCGAGGCAATCTGTGTTGAAAATGCATCTAATGTCACTTGTTGAGATTTTAGATTTTCAATACGGCTTAATGCCTGTCCTAAGTTTGAGATACCTGTCATGGTTATTCGCGCTCCTTTAAACGCAATTTTAAAATCTTATCGTCTTATTGAATTTAATAATTCTTGAAACATTTCATCAGCGGCGGTCACGGCGCGTGCAGCGGCGGCATACGCGGTTTGTACCACAATTAAATTTGACATTTCTTCGTCAATATTCACCCCAGACTCATTGCTAAATTCACTTTGTAATATGCTGCGTAATGTATCTTCATTTTCAAATGCGCTTTGCGCTTGTAGATAATCTTGTGAAGTTTCATCAATAATTTTTTGGGCGTAATCAATGATGTTATTCGCACTAAAAATACCTGTTGCGATGCCTGCATTGGGCCCTAAATTACGGTTTCTAAAATTTGTAAAATTATTCGACCCATTTGATATTTCAGATGCATAAGGCACATCAATAATGGGTGAATTTTCAATAGCGGGCGGGCCTGCATTAAAACTACCAAAAATTGCAGTAACGATATTTAAATTATCAGGAATACCCGCTGCGGCCGTATCGGTTGAAAAGGGGCCACCAATAATACGAAGCTCACCCCCATATTGTTCGTTCGAAACACCGGGGCCAAAATTTGTATCATCAATCCCAGGGCGCAAAGTAAGAAATCCCGTCACGGCATCAACCTCAACCGATAGACCCGGCACGCCTGTTTGCGTGGCAGCATTATAAACCAATTTATTTTCAAGGTCGGTAATGGTATCGCCCGGTGCAATTGTAATGGTATAGGGACGATCATTTCCAACCTGCACTGTAAAGCTGGGGTCTTGGGTAATAAATGTTCCCTCATTCAAACCAAGGGCGGCCATGGCCTCTGATCCCATGGCTTCTGACCCTGCGGCAGGGGCGGTAAAGGTTGAACCATCAATGGTAATATTTCCACGGCTTTCAAAAATTAATTGGCCATAGCTGTTTATTGTTACTGCCGCTTCATCTGCGGCCAATCCTGCGGCGGTGATCTGGGCATTAATTTCACCCACCAATTGGTCAGCCACATTATTGATACCCGCACCAATGGGAAAATTTGCGACGGCATCACTTAGATCAATGGTTAAAGTCGTGGGGCCAAAGGCGGTTGCACCGCGTGTTTCTTCGAACGTGATTTGGAAGGAATCATTATTTGGATAACCAGGGAATAATGTATCCAAAGAATTAATCAGCTGTGTTTCATCAAATGTAAGTGGGTCAGCATCATCAATTTGGGTGAAGGAGGTAAAATCAATACCTGTCACCACCTGATTGACAGAGCTTAATCCCAAATAATCATTAAGGGGCGGGTTTGCGCCTGCATTTGTAAGGTCAATATTTCCCACAGCCTGTTGAAATTGAACATCGCCAAACGCACTTTCCAAAACACGCTTGATAACTGAATTATCGCCCGTTGGGATGGATACATCGGCATCATATGTCCCAGTTTGTAGCAAGCTGGGGTTATCAATAATGCGTGAATTAACCTGCATTGTGCGGGCAAAATCAACGTAAGAAACAGGGGTTGGAGGGTCGGTTAAAGGGTTGGGCGCTGTATTTACGGGTATATTTCCATCGGGGTCTGTGAAAAGCCTTAGCCCCTGTTTATCCAAACGATCCGCCAATTGAAAAGCCAATTCATCAAGCTGTGCATGATAAGAGGGGAATGTATCATCACGCAATTCGATTAAGCCACCAATGCGCCCTCCAATACTGCCTTCGGTAATATCGGTTCGGGTTTCATTGGTATTGGTTGTACTAACCAAAATAAGGCCGCTTACCGTAGCGGGGTAGAATTGTTGCGCGGAAAGGGGCGTACTCTCAAGCTCTAATCTTTGGGCGACATCGCCTGCCAATTCTTGACCATCGCGGGTTTGGACGACCAAAACACCATCGCCACGCTCAAAAAATGTAATGTCAATTTCTTCGGTAAGGGATGTGATGGCAATATCACGTTGATCTTGTAACCCTGCAACAGAATTTCCAAAATTATCCGCGCCCCGAATATTGGTATTAATATTGGTAATTTCTGCAAGTAAATTATTGACGTTATTAATAGAAGTCTGCAAATCCCCTTGGGTATCATTACGCAATCGGGTTAAAAGATCAGCATAATCATTAAATTTATCTGCTGCGATTCCCGCCTGATAGACCGTTTGTTCAAGCGCATTGGTATCATCAGGAATATCGGAAAGGGCGGAGAAGGAATCCCGCAATTCGGAAATCTTTGCCGCAATCGAAAATTCTTTGGATGGCGGGCCATTAAAATTTTGGATTTGCTCAAGATAATTAATTTGAATATTTTGTGAGGAGGAGGCGCTTATCTGTGTCCAAAGATCGCGTTGTAAATTCATGTCTACTTGACGGACAACGGTTTCGGTTAAGAACGCCAACCGTCTGCCCACTATCGCGCAAAACTTGCGTGGATTGAGGCAATATTTGCCTGTTATAACCCGGTGTGGTGGCATTGCTAACATTATTTGAAATAACGCTAAGCTGTTGTTGCGCCGCGCGTAAACCCGTAATTGCAGTGTTAAGTGCCTGAAAAGTCATGCTTTTTCCTTTTTAATGGCCAATCAAATAACTGAAAGGCTTTTGTTTTCACCTCAAATCTTAATGATAAGAAAAGGGTTTAAACATTTAATCTAAAAAGAAAATTGCAAGGATGATGCCAAGATGGATAATTTTTGAATTATGGTCCAATAAAATCAGGCTGTCCGTAAATAAGGGTTGGAATATCAACGGTTTCTAATTCCATTTGTTTTTCACGCAGCTTAATTTCAAGCAAGACTGAAGTGAGCATTTCACGGCGTTTTAATGCCTCCCCAATTTGCCAATTTTGCATGGATTTAATGGCTGTCATGGCCGCGGTCATCCGCCTTACATTTGCAGGTTTATCGTATAAATTGGCGATAAAATCGGGGTGGTAGTAAATTTGACGGGTTAAAAATTCCATCTGCGCATAATAGCTTGGGTTATCACCAATCATATCATTTGCGACTGTTGGCTCAATCCCCATATCAACCATCATTGCCTTTAAAAATGGGGCATTACTTTCAGCATCAAGCGAGCCTGAGGCTTTTTCAGCAACAATATGGGCAATGCTGTTTTGTGCCACACTTCGAATGGCAATAAGAGAACGCATTTCCATGTAAGCGGCAACAAATCGGTTTAATTTTGTTTTGGCTGCCGAAACATAAGGAAAAGAATTATGCATGAAAAGTTGATCCATCATCGCAAAAACAGTTTCTTCATCATCTGTAGATGTGGTGTCGAGCAAATCAATATCCAATGAAAGTTGATCAAAAATTGTTTTATCAAAACGAATATCTGCATTCACCCGATCAGGATTGATCGTATTTGAACAAAGCGTGCTATTTTGTCCTGCATTATCCATAGGGCTACAAAATGATGATAGATAGGAGTTTTCGATTGTATCTTCATCATATCCAATTTCGGATGAAGCGGCATCGCCTACCTTTAATGCTCGATCAATCATTGATTTCGCCAATGCTGCTTGGGTAATAACAGCGCGGCGCTCACTTTGCGCTAAGTTTTTGGCAAAGGTTCCCACTTCACAAAGCTGTTCACTGGGGTGATAGCGATTATGTGCCTCAAAGGTTTTTTGCTGCATTAAACGCTGTGTTTCTAATTGATGTTTTGCATCAAAGAATTGACCAATAATCTGAACCTGCTGCATCATTGTTGCAACAATCTGTTTGGTCATCATTTGTAATGATTTAACCCATACATCTTTTAAACTATCAAAGCCAAAAACAACAACATCACCTTGTCCCGTTACAACTTCTAACTGAGCCGCCGTCAGGGTGGGTACGGCAGTATCAGCGGTAACATCTCCTGTATAGCCAAAATCAGATGGGGAACAACTGCCTGGGACAGGTTTTCCACCATGCTCACATACATATGCGGAAGTACAAGTCCCTAAATTATCACAATCCCCTCTACCGTTTCTTAAAATATCATCACATTCATCCGTCCCTCCAAGATGAAATGCAGCCAATAAGCCAGATTCTGTTACGCGACAAGAAGATGTACTTTGCCCTCTTCTAATACCTGTTATTTGTCGACCACCATCTTCTAATAGTTTTTGACAAGATTCTTTTGCTTTAATCGTATCTAAATTTACTTGTAATAAACCATCCATTAGACATTCTTGTTTTGAATGACATCCTGCTTGTAATAAGGGCTGAGAGGAGCAATTTGATCGTGAACCCCCACAAGTAGGATTTTTATTTGCACAAGCCCCTGCATTACAAGCAGGAAATTGACTGGAAATTCTATTTTGTGTATCGGCAATAAACTGATACTTACCAAGAGGATATCCGTATTTTGTTAATGGTCCTATGGCTTCATATCCACCTGAACCCGCAGATTCTGTTCCATATATGGAGTCTTTCAACTCGGTAAAGCTACATGATGATGATACACCACCTGTCGTAATATTACCTGATATTGCGTCTTCAGGTTCGGCAGCAAAAGTAATGGGAGCATTCATAAAGATAAAGCATGATATAATATAAAGAAGAAAATATTTTTTCATTAAATAATCCCCCCTTGATCTTGAATCGGAGAATGGCAAATTTCTAAATCTTCATTTAGTAGATAAAAACAAATATTTTGCGTGTGCGCTAAACTTATACCCTTTTTATCAAGGCTATTAAATTCTAGTTTTCCAGACCAATCAACTGGTGTGTTACCCAAAATAGATTTTTGATTACTCCAAACAGAGATATTTGATTTTGCTGTAACGCCAGAAATAGAAAATCTATTTTTAGCAGGCTCAATATCTAACTCTATAAAGTTATCTTGAGTGTTCTCTATTACATAAGAAACAAGATAATCTTTCACATTGAATAGCTTATCTCTAGAAGAGCGAGGTAAAATATTATTTTGCGGGACGATAATAAATTCTTTTTGTGTGAAATTTTTATTTGCAGATGTATAGAGAATTTTTATTTGTTTTACTTGCCCTTTGAATTTATCAGCATAGGTAATTTTTTCAATCTGCGGCTTCATTTCAATCGGGGTTTCAGCAGCAGGTTTTTGATACCATATCCATAAAGATGTGGTGAGAATGAATAGACCAAAAATGCTAAAGATTATTTTGTGCATATTATAACCCCGGCAATTCTATAATATCTGAATTAGGGGTCAGTCTTTTAACCTCGTTAATGACTTTATCCTCATTTTGATCAAGATATGTTTCCAGCAACGCTGATAGATTTACATTTTTTCGTAACATTGAATCATAAGAATCAAGGCGTGATTTTAATGCTAACGCTTGCATAGATACAATTTTACGACTCACATTCTCTGGCGTTGTATATAAATCGGCATAAAAATCAGGAGATTGATAAATTGTATTATTAATAAATTTCATCTGCGTATAATAGCTAGGGCGTAGTCCAATAATATCTTGTGCCTCAACCTCAGTAATACCCATTTCTTCTAAAACGGCTTGCATATAAGGCTGTACCGAAGCGTTGCTTTGGGTGCGTTCGGCAACATAGGCTGCAAAGGATGCTTGGGCAATGCTACGTTTTGCTAAAAGAGCGCGCATCTGCATGTAAGTATTTACACCTTCGATATTAACTTTACCATCCTCATCCGACAATTTTGCTTCTGGGATACGAGGCATAATTTTATGACCATAAATATTGGCTTGTAACGCCATCACATCTGTTTCATCGGGGGTGGAGGTTGGCGTTGTAAAATCAAGGTCTAGATTTTTACTTTGTGCGAGGGTGGTGAAATTCACATCTTTAAAGGCGCGGGTTTGATCGGGCGCAACACAAATCTCATCAATACCACCCGATAATTCAGACCCATGACAATAAACATTTTTATATTGATCGAACCGCGAGCGAAGATCATCTGCAGGCCCTCCACCAGAGATACCATCACCGTTTAACAATTGACGTTGAGAGGAGCGGGCTGCAAGCGCAAATTGAGTGATATCTTTTTTACGTTCGGTACTGGCCAAGGATCGGGTCATTGTTCCAAATTGACACATCCCTTCGGATACAGTGTAAGTGGCATGGGTATCTGATTGCATAGATTGTAATATACGCTGTGTTTCCAGTTGATGTTTTGCGTCGAATAATGTGCCAATTATCATTGCTTGCTGAATAGCGGAGGCTGTGATCTGTTCGGTCATTAACATCATAGCGGGTAGGGTATGCGCCTCCCATACGATATCAATAAACCATCTTCGATGCTCAACAAACATACTTGTAATATATTCAATATCAACTTTTGTTTCTTTATCGGATTGGCATACACATCCTTTTTTCGCACAATTTGTAAAATATTCACGCCCTGGAGCATTACATCTTACACATGCAATACAACAACTCGCCGCATATACGTTTTGTGCAGTATATATATTTGATACAAACAAAATCGAAGAAAACGCCAAGGCGATACATAAATATTTAATAATAGTAAATCTCATTTATACCTCCTTAGTTTCCAGGGTTAATTTCATTTGCAATAAGTTTAATTTCAGGCTCAAGCGCAGTTTCAAGCATAACAGCCAAAATCATTTCCGATCTTAAATAACTGCGATATAAATCACGTTTACGCATTAATGTTGTTGCTTGAATGGATGTATTAAGCCGTTTTATATTTTCTGGATTATCATACAGATCGGCAAAAAATTCAGGCCTTTGGAAAAACAGCTTACTTAAAACCTTCATCTGGGCATAATAGCTTGGGTTTTCACCAATTTTATCTTGAATTTGTTGTAGGGTAATTTCATCCCCACCCATTTCTTTCATCAAAGCATAAATAAATGGTTGTGATTGTGCCGTGCTTTTTGTTTTCAGGGCAGCGATAGCGGCAAAGGAGTTCACTGCAACGCTTCGTTTTGCAATAACAGCGCGGGCATCCATATATGTTTTCGCCCCTTTGTTATAAGCAGGGTTTCCTTGTTCATCGACAAATTTAGACTGGCTGACATAGGGGAACAAATCATGGGCAAATAAATTATCGTTTAAGGCAAATAACGCTTGCTCATCAGGGGAGAGCGTTTCATCATTCGCCATATCAAAATCCATTGTCCATTTATCTTTAACCGTATCTGTAAATTTAATATCACGGTTTTTTAATGTATTAATCGCTGTGCTATTTGCACAAAGATAATCAAGATTTGATAGATTATCATCAGGATCACAAAAATCTTTTATATAGCTGGTAAGTCGTGAAAATCTATCCGATGTTGCGGCACGGACACCAACACCATCACCTGTAAAAACCTGTCTATTGGCGGCGCGTTTTGCAAGCGCAAGCTTGGTAAAATCGGCATTACGGGAGGCGCCAGCCAAAGATTGTGACATAGTAGAAAATTCACAAAATGTTGTACTGGGTTGATATCGTTTATGCGTACGCGCGGTGGCAAGTTGGAAAAGTCGCTGTGATTCTAATTGATGTTTTGCATCAAAGAACATACCGATGGCTTGTACTTGTTGCATACTATTGGTGACCAATTGCGCAGTCATTAATTTGAAAGCATACGATAAACCCGCAGGGTTTCCTGGGACATTATCAAGAAAGAAAAAATCAACCATCCAAGTACGATGTTTGTTAAATTCATCAGTCACATGACCCATTGTCGTTTCAAATTTATTTGGCGACCCCGTTTCAGCATTGGAAACACAAAGACAATAATTCTGACAACTTTCAACATGACCTCTACAACAACTAGATTGACAAGAACTAATAGAACGACAACCACCACCAAAAAGCGCATGAGATTGTTTTGCTGTGACTACAGGTTGAATGAACAAAAGAGTAATAAAAAATAATAATTTAAAAAATTTCATATTAATTATCCTCCGGCTCTAAATTTGTAAGCGCCCCACTAACCCGTGAATGCGAATCTTCAAGCATAACTTCAAGAAGAGTAGCAAGCATAGCTTCAGCTTCAAGTTGGCGATCAAAAAAATCATCTTCTAGGGCAAGGCTTAGTGTTTTAATCGCTGTATCTTTACGCAGAACATTGGCGGGACTTTCATAAAGCTGCGTATAAAATTTTGGATTTTCAAAAATATAACTGCTCAAAACTTTACGTTGGGCATAATAGCTTGGGCTTTTACCCAATAAAATATCAATTTCATCTTCTGCCACGCCCAAATCAACAACCAATCGTTTTAAATAAGAATCGCTATTTCTATCATCATCATGAAGCTGTTCTAATCCACTGACCCGTTCAGAGACAACTGCAGAAAATGCGTCTTCGGCTACGCTACGCTTGGCCATGATGGAGCGTAAGTCCATATAAACAAACGCGCCTTCTTTGGCTTTTCCATCGGGGGTTGCCAAATTTAGGCGCGGAATATCAGGGTTTAATTCGGACGCAAATAAATTTGTAGAAAAGGCCAATAGATCGCGACCTTCTATATTGTTATCAATATCAGGATCTGCGTTAGGGGCAACAAAATCAGCATCAATTGTTTGTTCAGAAAATAAGGTTTGTGTAATATTGACATCTTTATTAATCCGCTCGTTCGTTGCGGTTGTTCCATCACAAAGAAAGGCTAAGCCTCTTCCATTATCATTAACGTTACAATAATTATCTTTAAAATTGCTAAAACGGCTAAGAACGTCAGAATTTGTCCCTGCAGAAGATAAAGACCCCTCATTGCGCCTGGCCCGTTCGCTCATTCGATTGGTAAGGGCGATACGCGCAACTTTTGATTTCTCTTGAGCAGGAATTAATCCACGTGCGCTTGATGCAATTTCGCATAGACCAACACTTGGTTGATAATCACTATGGGTTTGTGCCATTAATTGTTGGAAAATCCGTTCTGATTCCATTTGATGTTTGGCATCGAAAAATTTCCCGATTGCAAAAGTATGCGCCATTGCAATAGCGGATAATTGATCGGTCATCATCATCATGGCAGGAAGGATATGAACTTTCATAAATTCATCAATCATCCATGTTCGATGTTTAATCATCTCGTCTGTCATATGGGCGCGAATTTTAATATGATTTTTCTCAATAGGCTCACGACATGGACAACTGGTGGCACCACAACTAAAGCTACAGCTTTTATCAACGGCTGATGATTTTGGATCACGGTCGAAAGTTTCATAATTTGGGGCAAGGCTTCCCGCAATGAAAAAACTATCTAAGCCTGAAAATTCACTAAAAATTTGCAAACCAAATGTTTCAAATAAACCATTTAGTCCAAGCTCGGCTAAAACATTATTAAATAGATCAGGCAGAGCATTTTGAAAACTTTGCGATAATTGATCGGCAATATCACCAATTGAAAGATTTTTAAAAGCATCAAGGCTAAGACCAACTTTTGATATTTTTGAAATTAACTGTGTTATTTCTTCGGGTTGAACACCTTGTGCAAAAAGCTTATCAAGCTCCGCTTTAACAGCAGGAAGCTTTAAAAGACTTTCTAAATTGTTGAAATTCTTTAAATCGCCTAATGCTTGTACTGTACTTAACGCTTTACCAATTTTAGGGGGAATAAATCCGCCCCCAATTTCTTTTAAAAGATCTTGAGCCGCCTCGGGGGAAGCAATTTTTTGAAGATTTTTAACAGCATCATTCACTGTTTTTATTTGATCAGGATTTATTTTTCCCGATGCAAATCCATCAATAATTGATGCTGCCGCTGGGACATTAATATTTTTGCCTTGGATAACATTATTTAAAAAATCTTTAGAGCCATCAGGTGATATGCCTGTCTTATCCGATATATCTTTTGCGGCTTGGTCAATATTGTTTGTTCCATCATTAAGTTGTTCAATAATGTTTTCGCCTATTGTTTGAGCATAAACCTGTGGTGCAAAACCAGCGAGGATGAAGAATAAAAGAACGTTAATATAAAATAGGGGTTTAAACATTTATGGATCCCCCCGACGATTAGAATTAAGATTAAGCTTTAATGCTGGAGAAATACGGCGTTGATGCTTTAAAATTAAAGTTTCAATCAAAACTGCAAGTGTGGCTTCACTACGCAGTAAGCTTTCATAAATATTTCGATCTTGCACAATTTCAAGCGCCAATAAACTTGCCCCAATACGATCAACATTTTCAGGTTGGGTATAAAGATTGGCATAAAATTGCGGGTTTTGATAAAGCAATTTCATCATAACCTCTTCTTGGGCAAACAAGCTTGGGTTTTCACCAAGATATTCTTCAATCATATCTTCAATCAAATTCTCTGTTTGTGCATTACCCATCCCTTCTTGAAAAAGAGATTCCTTTAAAATCGCTTTTAAAAAAGGGCCAACGGCAGGGTCCCCTTCGGCACGCATCCCAACGATTTTTGCATATGAAGTTTGGGCAATATTTCGTTTTGCGGCCATGGAACGTAAATCATAATAAAGATTGGCTATATCCGCGGGAATTGTACCATTTGTAATTTTCTCTTCCGGGATAGTGGGTAAGGTTTCGTTTGCAAAAAGATTAGCACCAATGGCGAAAATATTTTCTTCATCACTTGTGACATTGTCTTCTTCTCCCGTTAGGAAATTTGCATCAAGTGTTAGTTTACTTTCGATAGAGGCCGTAAAATTAACATCTGCATTTGTTTGCTGTGTGGCGGCAGGCGAATCTTCACAAAGCAAGGCCAAAGATGGCGTACCATCTTCATCCTTTCCCCCACCATTTTTATCGCAATATTTGCGAATAAATAAATCAATCCGGCTTTTTAAATCAGAAGATTGGGAAGGGTCTGACGAAATACCATCTGCATTGTTTAATTGGCGATTCATCATACGGGTTGAAACAGCAGAAGCAACCAAATCGGCGCGCCGCTTTGAATTGGCAAAGTTTCTTGTATTTGTACCCACGGCACATAATTGCTCATCAGGATGATAGCGTTGATGGGCAAGCGATACATTTTGTTGAAAAATACGTTGTGATTCTAATTGATGTTTGGCATCAAAAAATGTGCCGATAATATGAACCTGGCTCATGCTTGCACCGACAAGTTCGCTGGTCATCAATCCCAACGCTTTTGCAATAAAATCATGCCACAAAGTAAATGTAACCCAATTACGCTGCACTTCAAATTGTTGCGTAATATGGTCGCGAATTTTAATATGGTTTGCTTGAATTTTTGGGGCGCAATCGCTACACAAGCTACACCCTGGATCACATGTTCCACCATCGCCACCCAACACCCCACCAATACCACCACCACCTAAACCCAAAAAACCAGCAATAGTAGCGCCAACAGCGCCTTCACCAAATGCACCTTCTAAAGAATTAAAAATATCAGGAATAGCACTCTCAATTTGACTGCTTAACGCATTCGCGATTTGAGCTTTAACCGCATCGGTTGCCGCATCTTTTAATTTTTCTGGAGAACCCACAAGGTCAGGGATACCACTAATAAATTCATTAGCCTTGGTTAATCCTAATTTGCCAATCCCTTTTTCTAATTCTTGAAAAACGCCTGCTTGATTTAAGACATTACCAATATTCATTAAATCTTCAACTTTACCAAGATTGGGAACATTACTTAATGCGTTTGCGATACCAGATGTAATGTTACCGCTTGCTAACCCTTCGGCAACATCGAACATTGCTTTGGGGGAAGCCAATCCTTCTTTAAATTTATCAATTGTATCGGTAACATTTCCTAGATCAATCGCGCGAAGGGGGTTATCTGCTCTTAAAAATCCATCGGCAAGCTTACCCAATGTTTCACTTTTAATATTCCCTGCTTTGGCAATTGATTCGACAAGCTTTTTTGAATTGCCTGAGCCCAAACCTGAGAATTGTTCGACCGCTTGACCATAATGTTGCGTTATAGATTGAATTGTTTCACCGGGCTGTTTCAATCTCCCTCGAATGGCTTCGGTTAACTTTGTTCCATCAAGCTTTTGTGTAGAAACAGGGGGATCATCAGCATAAGACGGTGTTTCGGATAAAAATCCAAAAGAGATAGCAAGCAGTGTTATAAAACATAGTTTTACAGAACCGCGCCCCCATCCCCTCAAATTTTTCATATGATTTCCCTAAAGATATCTTAAATTACACAAATATATGTTTAATAATAGTTAAATTAAACACATCTATTCATAATATCACATTCATATTGTAAAACGCACAAAACAATCTTGATAGCTTTTATTTCAAAAGTTTAGCGGTGATTTAAAATTAAAAATTTGTATTTATTACAAGGCTTGTGGTCAAATTAAGAGAAGGTTATAGTTATCGGATTATATTTCTGTTAAAAATGGTATGATAAATAGTTTTAATATTCAATTTTAAATTTAAGTCAAAAAAACATGAACGCACCCAAGCCAACTGCCGCTGATGCACCCCGCCGTGGAAAGCCAGATAAAGTTATGCGCAATACCGCAGAAAACGAGGATATGAGCGGCTTGGGTAAGGTTGTTTTGCGTAATGAATATTACCGTGATGGATATCGGTTGGCCTTACGCGTTGCGGTTATCCAAAGTTTTATTATTATTGGTTTGATTGCGGCAATGTTTTTTGTGATTAGGGTACATCAACCTGAAAATAGATATTTTGCCACCACTGAAGATGGCCGATTAATTCCAATGGTATCATTAACCCAGCCGAATTTAAGTAATCCTGCCTTAATGTCATGGGTGGCCCAAGCTGCAACCGAAGTCATGACATTCGGTTTTAACGATTATCAGCGTCGCTTACAAGAATCATCCAGAAACTTTACCCGACGCGGCTGGGAAAGCTTTACCAATGCGTTACAACAAGCGCGGATTATAGAAACAATTGAAGCCAATTCTCAAGTCGTATCTGCAACCCCGCGTGGCGCACCTATTTTACAATCTGAAGGGGTTATTAATGGTCAATATCAATGGGTTGTTCAAATTCCTATGGGTTTAACCTTTCAATCAGGATCGCAAAAAAGAAATGTAAATTGGATTGTAACAATTGTTGTTGTCCGGGTTCCAAGACTCGAAAGTCCAAATGGAGTTGGAATCGCGCAATGGATTGCCGTTCCAGGGTAATATTTTAAAAAGCAGTAAGTAGAAAAAAGATAGTGAATATTTATTTTAACAAAACAAAATTAAAGTATGCCCGCATTGGTTTGTGGGAATGTGCAAAATCAATCCCAATACTGATATTGGCAGGAATTGTATGTTTTACACCGTTTTTCCATGTTTTCGCGCAAGAATCTTTAGATTTGCAAAGCTATCTTAATCAAATTGAAGAAGAGGCCCCCTCCCAAAACGACTTACCTGTCGCAACCCCTCAAACACAAGATCAAAGCGATAATCAAACCGAGGGCGTTTTTGGTGAAATATTTTCAGAATTAGCAGATGTTATCCCCTTTAGTGAAGAAGAAGAGCAAACAGAACAAGCGATAGACAACCAAGATGATGTTTTACCAACCATACCAAATCTTAATACACGCTCCACCCAGGCAGGGATGAATTTACCCATTGCCAATGAAACGCCCTTGTCGATGAATAATTTAGGGTTGAATGCTTTAACCCCTGAGCAATTGGAAGAACAAATAAGAAGTGAGGCTTTTGATGCTGCCATCACTGGTTTATTCCCCCTATCTGTTGATAATATTAGAACGTTGTTGCGTAAAAATGAAAATATTGAAAAAGCGGTTCAAGCGCCTATTTCTGGTATTCCAGTACCGCAAATAAATGTCGAAACAATCTCACTAGATCCAGGTGTCGCCCCGTTAAAAATTAACACGGCCGCTGGTTTTATTACGACAGTGAATATTTTAGATGTTACAGGCGCACCATGGCCCATCCAAGATGTAAGCTGGGCTGGTGATTATGAGGTTATTGAACCTGAGGCAGGAGGGCATGTATTACGGATCACGCCTTTGACGAAGGTAGCCTATGGTAATATGTCTTTGCGTCTTTTAACACTTAAAACGCCTGTTACTATTCAATTGGAAACAAATTCCGAAACAGTTCAATATAGATTAGATGTACGTGTTCCTGAATATGGTCCCTTTGCAGAAGCCCCCTTAATCGAAGGAACAACGCAGCGTGTCGCGGGTGATCCAAATATCATGTCTGTATTGGATGGTGTTGCCCCCAATTCGGCAGAAAAGCTTTATGTCAGTGGCGTTGATGGACGTACATCTGCTTTTAAAATGAATAACATGACATATATACGTACCCCTTTAACTTTGATTTCCCCATCATGGGATCAATCTGTTTCATCTGCAGATGGTATGAATGTATATGCCATGCGTGAAACCCCTATTGTTTTATTATCAGATAAAGGCCGTTTATCCCGCGTCAATCTGACATTAACGAGAGATACTGAAGATGAGTGATGACGATATAGACGATAATTTTGATGATGATTTCTCAGATGGTGGTTTTGACGATTTCAATAATGAAGGAAACTCATTAGGCGATATTTGGCGTAATAATCCTTTGGTTAAAATTGGCGCAATATTACTAGGCGTTGCAATCCTAATTGGTGGAATTATGTTGTTTGGTGGAACAAATGAAGGCTTGAACGTATCTCAAGTAGGTACGCCCAAAGATGTTAATGAGGCACCAGGAACAAATGAAGTTTCTGAAACAATCCGCCAAGCGATTGAAGAAACAAATACCAATCGTGTTGAAGAGGCACAACGTACAGGAACAAGTGCCTTGCCAATGCCCGTCGAAGCACCAAAAGGTATGATTGCCGTTCAAGAAGCAGACGCACCAGAAGAAGATCCGTTAGAGCGTTGGCGCCGTATGCAAGAACAACGCATTCAACAACAGCAAATCGCCCCTCAAGAACAACCGCAAGATTTACCTGCTCCTGAACCTGTTGATACTGTTACGCCCGCTATTAATGCCTTGGGAGAAGTCATGGCAGAACAAATGCAATCTATTTTAAGCAATCAAAAAGTAAATACGACGCAATCCACTAATATTACCTCAATGGGATATTTGGATAACATCGCCGCACAAGAGGAAGCAGCATTACAACAGCAAATCGCGTTGAACAATGAAGCACAATTATTAAATTCCAATAGTACTGCTTTAAACCAAGAAAACATTATTTTACCTGCAGGAACAATAGAGTATGCGCAAATTATAACAGCTGTTAGTACTGATGCTCCTGGTCCTGTTTTAGCCGAAGTGGTGACGGGGCCGTTAAAAGGCGCGCGCGCTATTGGATCATTTAATGCCAATTATAACTATTTAACACTGGAATTTAATACTTTTGTTGTTGAAGGTGTTGGTTTTAGGACATCTGCTGTTGCTATTGACCCTGACACAACCTTACCTGGGGTTGTTACAAATATTGATCGACGTTATTTTAGCCGAATTATCTTACCTGCTGCCGCAGAATTTGTTGAAGGGTTCTCCGATGCGCTGGCTGATTCGGGGCGTACAACGGTTACAATTAACAGTGATGGCACAACCACCCAAACCACCGATTCAAATGATTTGGATACCGAAGAAGCCGTCGCCCAAGGAATTGAGGAGGCAGGCTCACAAGTCTCAGATGCCCTTGTAGAACGAGGCGATCAAATTCAACCATTACTTGAGATTGCCGCGGGAACGCCTGTTGGTCTTTTATTTGTAGAACCTGTTATTGCAAATCCAGAAGTTATTCAAGAAACAGGGATACAAGAACCTTCAACAGGAACAAGTCTTCCGATAAATTTTAATGACTTACTTATTCCACGATAAATAATATGAAATATAAGGATATATATCATGCAAGATGATAAAAATGATATTGATGATTTCGATAGTTTTGACGATGTCGAAGATTTTGATGATATAGAATTAGGGGATGATATCTCCTATGACGACGACGATGATCTATCAGAATTTGATGATCTGAATGAAGATGAAGTTGAAATCACAGATGATACTGTTGATGAAAGCCTTATCGCTAAAGAGAAAAAAGATTCTATTTTTTCAAAATTTAGTTTTAATCAAATTGTTATTGCCGGCGCGGTTGTCGTTGGTGCGGGTTTCTTTCTTTTTCAATTGGCTACAACACCACCACCCGCTCGTCAGGAACAATTTCAATCTGCCGTAAATATGTCTGGTTCGAACGACAATATGGTTTTTGGCGATACCCAACAAATAGATGCAACAAATACTCAAGATACGCAAACCAATACCCAAGGCGGCCTTTTAAACAATTCCGAATTGCTTGATTCTTTGGAAATTGATTTCGAAGAAGATGTCCCGATGCCTGTCCCTATCTCTCGAGAAGGGCAATTGGATGATGAAGATATTTTAATGCAAAATGCACAAAATAATTCTGCTCGAAATACAAATGTCGATATTGCTGAAGAATTTCAAACTGTTCCTCGTGCCCCGGAAATGAACATTCCTTCTGGTTTTGAAGGAGAGGTTTTTGGTGAAATTGAACAACCACAGCAAATTCAACAAGAACAAACCAATTTTGTTGAAAGTGATAATATTATCCAAAATGATGAATTAAAGAATACTGAAATGGTAGATGTTAATTTACAACCACTTCCAACACCTTCATTAAATATTCCACAAGAAACGAATGTAAATGAAATAACTGAAGATAAAGATAGCGATGTATTCCCTCAAGCCAATCCTATTGTTACAACAGATGTGGGAACCGAACGTATTGAAGCACAACCTTTAAATAAAACAAAAAACGCACAAATATTAGAAGAAACGCCTGTGATCATCAATGATCCACCTCAAATTGTAACGTTACAAGAATCAAATAATAATCCAACAATTGAAAAAGTAGCGTTATTAGAAAACCAAATTGAAGAAATCACACTTCAAAAAGATCGTAGAATTAGCCAGTTAAATAAGACTGTTAATAATTTGCAAAATAAATTGGATGAAATGGAAACCAAACTTGAAACTATGCAAGCGACAGCAAATAATCCTGTTAAAACAGCGGTAAAAGCTGAACCTGTTAAACAAACAGCGGCTCCAAAAGCAAAATCTCAAAGTAAACAGTCTGTGAAAGAACCGTCGCGACCAAAAACAACATCGGTACAATGGGAATTGAGAGCAGCACAACCCGGTAAAGCATGGGTATCGCAAAAGGGCCGTGAAGATTTACAACCGATTGTTATAGGGGATACATTGTCTGGATTGGGTCGAATCACAGCGATATCCTTTAATAATAACCGTTGGATTGTGACAGGACAGAATGGATCTATAAAACAATAGGGCAAATATGGCAGATTATAAATCGTTATTTATCATATAGTTACATGGAATAAATTTTGAATTGTGTCATAAATTTGACAATAAGGCACAAAATATGGTCTAATTAATTATGGGATTTATTATGATCCCTATGACGAAATTGGTAAAGCGTGTTTATTTTATAGTATTATATGAATAGAGCGATTTATCTTAAAACGAGAATTTTTAAAAGGAGACTACAAAAATGATTAAATTGATTAAAAAACATAGCTTAAAATTAAGTGCAGCCGTTATTGTTGGTACAATGTCAGGTGCGGAAGATGCGCTTGCGGGTGGTAATAACTTTTCTAACATTGCAGAAAATGTAACAACATCTATCGCAAGTATTCCAGGTCTATTAACTGGTGTATCTTACATGCTTGGCACATTATTGGGTGTTCTTGGTATTTTGAAAATCAAAGACCATGTTGAAAACCCTTCACAAACACCATTACAACATGGTGCGATCCGCTTAACCGCTGGTGGTGCATTATTTGCCCTTCCAATCATCTACGAAGCGATGACAGAAACAATCGGTTCAGAAGGTGGTAACGCGACAGCCGCAACATTGAATGCTGTTGACTTTGCAGTAGAATAATACTCAATGCAAAATAAAGCTATTAATTTGGGCATTGCGCAATTACCGCGCGATGCCCTCTTCACATCTTCGGACGGCAGTTTGCCGAAGCATGATTTACCGCCTGAATTAAAACAAAAAATATTAGAACGTGATGATCATACTTGTTCATTTTGTAATTTTAAATCATTGAAGTATCAAGATGTTGCTGCATTGGATAACAACATACTGAATACCAAAATTGATAATTTAACGACAGCATGCATCTTTTGCCATCAATGTTTTGATATGGAAAAAGTTGCTAAAATGCGCTCCGGTGTCTTAATTTGGTTACCAGAAATTGAGCAAACACATCTCCATCATATCGCCCGCGCTATTTATGTGGCGCGTATATCCCAAGGCAGTATGGCTGATACGGCAAAAAAGACCCTCGAAATTTTGATGAAAAGACGAGAAATCGCCCAATCCCGAATATTTACCGATGATCCCCAAGTCCTATCCCTTGTCATGCGTGATTTTTTGAGTGAGAAAAGCTATGCTATGCGTGATAAGAAATTGGAAGGGGTACGGTTATTCCCCCTTGATCGACGTATTATTAAAGAAGGGGATCTTGAATTTAATCAATTCCCGCAAATCCTTGCCTATTGGCGGTCAAAAAATGGTCCCTTTGGTGGTAAAATTCCAAATCAATGGAAAAACTTTTATGCGGAAATCGCACAAAATGTTTCACAATAAATAATTCAGCAAAAACAAAGTTGTTAAAGGCGTTGAGCTTAATTGTCTTCAACCCCTTTTCATGTGTATAATATTGTTAGAAAATAATATTTCTACAGTTTATAATAAAATCGAATTAAACGAGTTTTCCAATATATGAGTTTCCTAGACAAATTAATGAGCCCCTTTCAAACTGCGTTTAAAAAATCGCTTGAAAGTTATATTCGCCTTGAAACAGCGGATAGTAATATGGCAATGGCTGCTTCCGATGGCTCCTTACTTTCATACGTAAAAATTGAAGGGAGCCGCCAACTTGTTGGAGAAGAAGAATATCAACATCTTATTGAAAGTGCGACGTTAAAAATTGGCGCACGATTTGACCGTCCTGGTCATGCAATGCAAGTTTATTTTGTTCGTGATCCAGAACGTATTGAAGAAAATTTAAAAGATTTGGTTGCCCCATCACGAAAAACTGCAAAAGATACAGGTTTGCGTGTGGATGATGTTTTTGACGAACGCATTAGGCATTTATCAAAATATCTGTCTTTTGAGGAATGCTATTTTGTCTTATGGTCCCGCCCTTCTGTTTTAACCAAAAATGAGATGAAGCGTGCCGTTAAAGAATCCCGCAATAAAAAATGGGTTAAGGCACCGCGTGCACAATTTCCAATGGCGGCATTGGATGCTTTACGGACACGCCATAAAAGTTTTGTGTCTTCGATTATGTCATCATTAGATGAGCTAGGAATTTCAGGCACAGTTTTAGAAACGCATGATAGTTTAAGGGCCGTTAAAAATAACCTCTACCCCAATAAATCACATAAAGAATGGACTGCAAATTTACCTGGGGATGCGATACAACCGCGCGCGATGCAAAAAAAATCGGATTTATCGGAAATTTTATGGCCATCTTTGAGGCAACAATTGGCCTTGGCTGATGCCCATATTATCAATGAATCAGTGGTTCGCATTGGAAATAAATTATGGGGCGGTGCGGATATTACCTTGGCACCGATGGACCCTAGCCCATTTCCTATGTTGCTAAATCGTTTGTTTGATTCAAATGTGCCTTACCGTATCTCATTTTTAATTGAAGGAGGGGGCGCGCAAAGCACGGCATTACGGGCATCTGCGGCAACATTATTGGGTGTAACAAATGCGCTGAATAAGCAAATTAAATACTCATTAGAAGGATTAACCCGATTATCAAGGAAAGAGCCGGTCGTAAAACTACGTATATCTGCGGCAACTTGGGCGCCACAAAATGAATTGAAATTATTGGAAGATCGCCTTTCTAATCTTATCCAATCTATTGAGAGTTGGGGGTATTGTCAGGTCAGTGAATTTTCAGGGGACCCCTTGGATAGTGTGATGTCTTCGGCCATGGGTATTCATTGTGCAGGGACAGCGCCCGCCGCGGTTGCACCGATGATTGAAGTGATGAAATTAATGCCATGGCAACGTCCATCATCACCGTTTGAATATGGGGCAATGTTATTTAGAACGCCTGATGGAAAAGTATGGCCCTATCAAACAGGGACAAATATGACCACGACTTGGTTTGATTTAATCTTTGCCCAACCAGGCGCGGGTAAATCGGTTCTTTTAAACTCAACAAATTTAGCAACAATTTTATCACCCGGTATTCAAAAACTTCCTTATGTGGCCGTGATTGATATTGGCCCTTCATCATCAGGAATGATTTCATTAATTAAAGAAGCCCTGCCTGAAGAAAGACAAAATGAGGTTGAACATTACCGACTTCAAATGAATCAAGATTACGCGGTAAACCCCTTTGACACTCAATTAGGGTGCCGTTATCCCATGATTGATGAGCGCAGTTATATGGTTGAGCTTTTAACCTTATTAAGTACCCCTGCAGGGGCAGAGCGCCCCTATGATGGTATACAGCAATTGGCGGGTTTGGTTATTGATGAGATGTATCGTTGGCGTGATGATTCTGCTGCAAATGCGGAGCCGCGCCCTTATCTTCCCCGCCTTAATAATCGTGTAGATGAAGCATTACAAAAACATAATGTCCATTTGCCGATTGACCCTTATTGGTGGGATGTTGTGGACCAAATGTTTGATTTGGGTGAAACAAAAATCGCTATTCAGGCGCAACGTTATGCCATGCCCACTTTGGCTGATGCGATCACTGCCTCGCGTCGTCCCCAAATTCAATCTTTATTGGAGGAAACCACCGTTGGCACATCGGAAAGTGTGATTAATGCGTTTGAGCGTATGATTACCTCCGCCATTCGAGAATTTCCAATTTTATCTGCTGTAACACAGTTTGATGTATCCCATGCGCGTGTTTGCGCCCTTGATTTGATGGATGTTTCCCCACAAGGGGACGATACTGCCGATCGTCAGACGGCTATCATGTATATGCTAGCCCGCCAAACATTGGTAAGAAGCTGGTGGGTAGGGCCAGAAATGTTGGCTTCTATTCCTGATAAATATCGCTCGTGGCACGAAATTCGGGTACAGGATATTATGGAGACGCCAAAACGTCTTTGCTATGATGAATTTCACCGTACCAACAACTCAATATCGGTACGAAATCAGGTGATTCGCGATGTGCGTGAAGGACGTAAACGGGGGGTTCAAATCGCATTATCTTCACAATTGCTTGATGATTTTGATGATAATATGATTGATTTGGCTACTGGAATTTGGGTTTTGGGTGCGGCCATCTCTGAACAGGCAGTTGATAATATTAAAGATCGTTTTGGTTTATCTGAAACCGCACGGAATGTTATTCGCCATAAATTAACGGGACCAAAATCAAGCGGGGCGCCTGTATTGTTGGTTTTGGGTACGGTTGACGGACGGTATGAGCAACATCTTTATAATACATTGGGGCCAATTGAATTATGGGCCTTATCAACATCATCCGAAGATGTGTCAATCCGTACGCGATTATACGAACAATTGGGGGCGCATCGTGCGCGCCAGATGTTGGCAGCAAATTTCCCAGGGGGAAGCGCACGCGGTGAAATTAAACGCCGTATTATGAGTTCTGCCGATAAAGGGGAACGACGATCTGAGGCATTAAGTGCCATAATTACTCAAATTGTTGACGAATTGGTTACGGCCAGTAATACCAGCCTTAACAAAACACCAGAAGGCATTATCAAAGAAAAAGAACTGGCAGATGAAGCAAAAAATGCTTCACAATTATAAAGATTACTTAAAATGGCCAAGCTAAATTTTAAAGATTTAAAGAAAAAATATTTTACCACAAAAACATTGGTTATCAGTATCGCTGCCTTTGCTGTTCTTTCTATTCTTTTATTAAGCGTACAATCAATGACCCCACGAAAGGGCAATATTCTTTATGGTATGTGTAGCAAATTTCTAGAGCTTCAAATAAAATTTCCCGAAACAATTGAAGAAAAAGAAATTGAGCTTTACCGTAAAGGGGTACGCATTAGCTATACCCATTTAGATGGGTTTGGTGAATACAGGCTAGAAACAATTGAATGCGCATTTATACAAGATCCCGACAATGGGGTGCAAATTGAAGATGTATTTTTCAACTATGTTAAGCCAGCAACCTATAATGAAAGAATAGTTGGTAAAGGGCGATTATATAAGGTCAAAAAAGAAGAAATCGAAATGTTTAATCGTTCAAAGTCACCTGCCGCTATTTTAAATGAGATTGATTTATCTATTCCTGAAGGGGCAGTTATTCGGGCTTATTAAATATTTTATGGCTCAGCTTTAGTTCCCATTCTTGATTCCCATAGCGCGATTTACAAAGAATCTTTTAGAATATGGGAATTTTTCAATTATTCTTAATCCATTTTTTCGTACAAATTTTATACTTTGAAAGTTATTTGAAAAAAGACGATTTAATATATCTGTTATTGCCGCCATTGCCGTATTATCGGGCATTCTTTTTTGCTCATAATATTTTAGATTTTCTTTTGCACCGTAATCTTTATTGGTATCTTTAAGTTGTTTTAATAAATCATGTAATACCTTCACATCTTGTAGGCCAATATTTAACCCTTGCCCTGCAATAGGGTGAATACCATGGGCGGCATCGCCAATTAACACGGTACGATGTGCGATATAACTGTAAGCATGATTAAAATTTAAGGGATAAATTTGGGGTTGTGATGTATCAGTAACAACACCATATCGTTTTGGAAAACGCGTGTTCATTGCCGCAATAAGACTGGCTGAATTATTTAAGATAGCGTTAGATTGGGATTTATCCAATGTCCAAACAATGGCGGAACGATGAAACCCTTTTGCACAATCTTGCATAGGTAAAATAGCAAAGGGGCCATGTTTTTTAAAATGTTCAACGGCAATATTTTGATGAGGGTTTTGATGGGTTGCGACAAATACTGCTGCCTTTTGATTATACTGCCATCTTTTAACGGCAATATCTGCGGCCTTTGCCGTGAAAGATTGTCGTCCATCCGCACCAACAACAAGACATCCCATTATAATTTCTTTATTCTCCATCGTGACAGATACATCGTTATCATTATAGTCGATAGCTGCAACATTTTGATGGGTTTTATATTCAAGATTTTTATATTTACTGCATTCGTTTTTCAAAATTTTGTATAAAAATTTATTTTCAACGATCCATCCAAAGGCTTCATATTCATTTTGATATGATTTTTCATTGATATCAAATGTCAGAAGGGAAGGTGAGTTTCCGTCCAAAATATCAATCTTTTTGATAGGGCATAAATGCGGCTCTAACTGCTGCCAAATACCAGCAGATTTTAAGATAAGTGATGATCCATAGGAGATAGCGGTTGTGCGTTGATCTTGGGATTCTAAATTTACTGGTGTGGCATCTATGCAAGTGACATCAAAATTATCTTTAGCCAACAATAAAGAAAGGGTGAGGCCGTTCATGCCCCCACCCACAATAATAATCTTTTTATTTCTTAATTCATTCATCGTGGCAGTAATCTATCAACCCTATCGCCAAATGAAAAGCATGTTTAAGCCATCATTGTTACCGAAGTGATATAAGGCTCAATCGAGCTGATGGTTAGGCCTAAATCATTGATGCCTAATGTGGTTTGAACGGCACTGATAATACCACCAAGGTTAACAGCAACCGCGCCCCCCAAAATATGGGTAACGCCTGCCATCATTGAAGCTTGGGAATTTCCTTCAGCAACACCCCGCATAATGAAAAACCCACGTATAAAACTGACCCAACCAAGGATAGCGACAAAGGCCATAATCGCACCAATAACCGCGTTAGAATGCCCTATTGCTTCATCACTCATCCCTTGAGTGTAAGCAAGCTCGGCATAATTACTTGTCCCATTTTGAAATAATGATTCAACTGCGGCGCCTAATGTTGTGTTTAAGGATAGTAATACACCTGCAACCAAGAAAGTCATAATTGTACCAATACCAAGGGGACCGCGAGCGCCTTCTTGTTCTGATTTTAAAAGCCTTGAAATACCAATTAAAATAAGAACAAGGCCAGCAATCCATGAGAATCCTGTTAAGGCCCACTGCATGGGTTCCCATACATCAGCCACCAACGCAACAATCTTTGCATCAAGACCGCCACCCGATACAGCAGATGTATTATAATTATCGCCGGTTTGTTCAAGTACAGTTCCATCCAATGCTATTGTAAAATATACCGCCTCGATCACCATAGGCAGGGCGAAAAAAGCACCACCAGCAATAAATCGTTTTATAGGATCCCAAATAGGAACTTGATTTGGGGATTCGACATGGTCTTTTAATTTCATAATACCCATAAATCCTAAAATCAATCCACAAAGGTAGGCAAAACCACTTAATAATCCTGGTACTCCTTCAAAAGATTGAACAGTATTACAAATTACTTTACCCAATGTTAAATCGCCATCACCACACTCTGTCGTCGCCGTTCGCCTAGCTGGCGCTGCAACAATACGGGAAGCCCCTGGTGCAACAACACGAGATGGGCGAGCAGAAATACCATCAGCAACACTTCCCCGTGGGGTACCAAATCCTGCATCTATACCAAAAGATGCACCAAAATCAATTGTACGTGTAGCAGTATCATATGAGAAATATTCACCAGTTGCCGTATTCAAAGCATAATAAACATCATCGAAATTTCTATCTGCTATAATTCTAAAAGAAGTATCAACGCCATCAATCGCAACATCTATTCCTCTTAACGATCCGCTTGCCAGTTGTCCTAAAGTAGCAATTTCAGGTGGTAATCTTGTAAACCCATCAATTTGTAGATTGAGATCAGTACCAAGAACATTATCAAGGTTAACTTCTCCAGTATCGCCATCATATGAAAAATATGACCCTGTTTCAGGATCAACAGCGACAATAGTACTACCATCGGAAGATGTCCGGATCTGATATCCATCAACAGTGGTACGTAAGATATTTCCTAAATCAGTGTTATTATTACCAGTACTTAATCTTGATTCAGGATTTGCAATTAAAGCAGAATCACTACCACTAGGGGTTGCGCTCACTATCCCTGTAATAGAATTAATTGCATAATATTCACCAGTAGTTGTATCAACATCATAAAATTGTCCTGTATCACGATTGATAGCAACGGCTCCATCACCTGGTTTACCATAAATTTCTAATCCATTGTCTAAAGTTCTCAATCTATTGGTTAATTCGGGCAATTGCTCGTTAACAACAACATTACCTGTATCAAGGCGAGATCCAGGATTTGCAATCAAAAATTGACTGCTTCCACTGGGTAAGTCGCTAATTTGTCCCGTTGTTGCATCAATTGCATAATAAGAACCTGTACTTGTATCAACATCATAAAATTGACCTGTGTCAGGGTTAATTGCAATGGCACCATCACCAGGCTTACCAAATACTTCTAAACCATTGTTTAATTTTCTAAGGCGGTTTGTTAACTCGGGTAATGTGGATTGAACAACTGATGGCGGGGTATAACCATCAATAATTGCGTTTTCATTATTACCCAAAAGATTATTTGTATTGGCTGTACGTGTGTCAGCGTCATAATCATAATAATTGCCCGTAGCGCGATCAACCGCAATTGTATCACCAGTTTCGGTTGCATATACTTGAAACCCATTACTTAAAGTTCTTAACCGATTGGTTGTTACAGGTATATTTGAGGTAGTAGATGTTGGGACAATATATCCTTCAATACGGGCGCTTTCATTAGTACCAAGGAAAATATCAGTATTAGCAGTACGTGTATCAGGGTTGTAGGTATAGTAATTACCAGTAGCACGGTCAACAGCAACAGGCTCACCCCCTGGAACAGCAAAAACCTGAAAACCATTATCTAAAACACGTAATTGATTGCCAAGTGTAGGAAGAGTTTCAGATGTAATCTCATCTTGCGCTATAGATGGTGTAACTTGAAATGTTACAGACATAAATAATGCCAATGTTAGTAGTTTTAGATATTTAATCATGCTGTTTCTTCCCATAATGGTATTTTCCCCTATTATTACCTAACAAGTATATCATAAGGGGGTTAAGGAATAAAAATTTGAGGAAGAACAAGAAAATTATTGTTAATATTATTCCATAAAATCAATAGATTAGTAAGATATATTTTACGAAACTGGCGCGTCAATTTTTACAGGTAAATCTGCTGCAATAGGCTCATCATCTAACATTTCAATCATACCACCGGGTTGAACCGAAAAATTAGCAATAAATAGAGCGTTTGAATAATAAACAACCGCATCACACATCCAATTACCTTTATCGTCTTTGCCTTCGAAACTGGCCTCGCGAACTGTTCCTTCAATGACCATGCGGGTTTTATCATCTAATTGCTTGGGAACATAAGTGTCCTTCATGCTTTCCGCGACCAAAAATGGCCCTTCTTCACCCCGTACGAAAAAGCAGAAAAAACGTAAATAATCCAATACATTTTCATCCGTAATTTTTACGGGTGCTTTTGCGTTAACTTCGTGGATGGGTGGGGAAGTACCATTTAACCAATATAGATTACCTTGATCGGTTAAATAATAAATAAAAAGATTACGCGGTGTCCAGGCAGGGTCTTTCACCCGAATTAAAGCAACCTGATCATAAAATGGCAACGGACGCCAGCCGACTTCGGTTGTTGCTGGACTAACGCTATATTTATCACCAATGGGATTAATTTGTTCTAAAAATCCAGCTAATTCTTCGCCCTGAACGGGATTCCAGTTATTGTCCATATACATAAAGGTTGGTTCCTTAGATTATTCTTCATTATTAAATTTGTTTAAGCCATTGAAATATAACAGCCAAGATTGCAAATATACCACTTTATAATGCCAGTTATTGATGAAATCGCAAGTGGAAACTCACAATATAGGTTTATAGAGCATGCGCGATGCTTCATTATTGAAAAACATATTTGACACATCCTATGGTTAACTGTATAACACGCAAGAATTTAATAAATAATTAATGCCCCCGATCTTTTTAAGGAGAGCGATATGAAACGTACTTTTCAACCCAGTAAACTTGTCCGCGCCCGTCGCCACGGTTTTAGATCACGTATGGCTACAAAAAATGGTCGCCGCGTTATTGCTGCACGTCGTGCAAAAGGCCGCGCCCGCTTAAGCGCATAATTTTTTAATTGCCTCAGGCGTGCAGGTACGGTACGGCCGCTTATATTTGTCGTGTTTACACGTAAGCAAAAGATTTAATCAAAATTACTCTGCCAAAATCATGCGGCCAAAAAATTGTTTACAATTTGGAGGCTTTTTAAAAAGTATACAAGCATGCAAGCAATACAATCCGAAATTATAAAAATAGATCGCTTGAAAAAGCGGTCTGATTTTTTATGGGTGCAATCCCATGGGCGCAAATGGATTGCCAAAGGTATTATTGTCGAAATTGCCGATAATTCATCTAAAGGAGACAATATTGGTATTCGCTATGGTTTAACGGTAAGCAAGCGGGTTAGTAAACTGGCTGTAAAAAGAAATTTGATAAAACGTCGCCTTTGTGCCATTGCTCAAGAAATTCTTCCCGATTATGCCACTTTAAATATGGATATTGTTATCGTGGGGCGTATTGGCGCGTTAAACCGTGATTATGATGTTTTGAAAAAAGATTTAATCTGGTGTTTGAATAAATTAGAGGTTAGATCATGATAAAACGAGGTGTTATCGCATTGATTAGGCTTTATAGTTTTATAATATCGCCTTTATTAGGAAAAAATTGTCGTTTTTACCCTACATGCTCCCAATATACTCAAAAATCGATTGAAAAACATGGCGTTTTAAAAGGATCTGTTTTGGGAATAAAGAGAATATGTAAATGCCACCCCTGGCATAAAGGAAAATTTGATGATCCTGTCCCTGATGCGATTGCATGGCGCGCTGTGCTGGGGTATAAAAAGCGCACATAATTCATATTGGCGATAACGCCTTTTAACTAAAATAAAAATAGAAAAGTAGTTCTTATGCAAAAAAACGATAAAATGCATCCCGATGATAAACGCAATCTAATTATTTTTGGAATTTTGTCTGTTTTATTATGGTTGTCTTATGATCATTTTATTTTAGCTCCCAAAATTGAAAAAATAGAGGCTGCCAACAAACTAGCACAAATTCAGGCGGAGAAAATTCAAACTGCTGAAGGAATGCTTGATTTTACCGAAAAGCCGCGTGAAGAAATTTTATCTGATAATGATAGCGCCCAAACTAATATAGAGCGTATTCAAATTGAGAATGATTACATCTTTGGAACAATTAATCCTGTGGGCGCGCGATTTGATGATTTATCCTTTAAAAACCATTTTATAGAAGCAGATCGTAAAGAGAACGCAGTGCTTCTTTCCCCTGTTGGGTCATTTCATCCCAAATATATTGAAAATGGCTGGGTTACAAATGATTCATCCATAGCCGTACCTGATTCTAAATCAGTATGGTCTTTGGCCGCAGGGGATGTTTTATCAAACAATAATCCTATTACATTGCGGTGGAATAACGAACAAGGTTTGACCTTTGAAAAAGTAATCTCGATTGATAATGGATATGGATTTACCGTTATTCAACGTGTTCTCAATAACACAGATAAAGAAATCACTTTGTATCCTTACTCTTTAATATCGGAACGCGGTACACCTTATGATTTTGAAGGACGTTGGGTTGTGCATGAAGGTCCGATTGGATATGTGGGGGATGAGATTTATGAGGCGACCTATACCAAGATGGATAAAAAACCCGTATTTGAGCAAAGTGCAAATAATGGTTGGGTTGGGCTGACTTCTAAAAATTGGTTATCAGCGGTTGTTCCCGCGCAAGGGGAAATGAATAAATTTCGCGTTACCTACACCAAGGCACTGGATACGGGCGCGCCTGTCAAAGCCAAAGATCGTTATCAAGCAGATTTTTTAGGGGGGGCAAAAATTGTTCCTGCAAATGGCATGGTTCAATATCAAAGTCATGTTTTTGCAGGCGCAAAAAAAATGTCGTTTATTAACCGGTATAGTGAGCAATGGAACATTCCCCATTTTGATTTAACCATTGATTGGGGTTGGTTTTTCTTTTTAACAAAACCGTTTTTCTACATCATTAATTTTTTCTATGGTCTTGTAGGTAATTTCGGTGTGGCGATTATTTTATTTACCGTTGTTTTGCGGGTGTGTGTTTTCCCCCTTGCCAACACATCATTCAAATCTTTTGCCAATATGCGAAAAATTGGTCCGCAGATGAACGAGCTTCGGGATAAGTATAAAGATGACAAGCAAAAATTACAGCAAGAATTGGTCAAGCTTTATCAAAAAGAAAAAGTAAACCCGATGGCGGGATGCTTGCCCATTTTAATACAAATTCCAATATTTTTCTCGTTATTTAAAGTACTTTCCAACACAATTGAAATGCGTCACGCACCCTTTTTTGGATGGATCAAAGATTTATCTGCGCCAGACCCGACAAGTGTGTTTAATGTATTTGGTCTTTTGCCTTTTACCCCGCCATCATTTTTAATGATTGGGGCGTGGCCTTGCCTGATGCTAATTACGATGATTATACAACGCAAATTATCACCCCCCCCTGCCGATAAATTACAAGCCAATATGATTGCTGCCATGCCGTGGGTAATGACATTTGTCTTAGCGCAATTTGCCGCTGGATTGGTAATTTATTGGACGTTTAACAATTTATTTAGTGTGATACAGCAATATATTATTATGCGCCGCATGGGGGTTGAAGTTGATTTAATTGGCAATATTTTAGGCAAAAATAAAAACAAAGAGATGGAGCCTGTGGAAGGTATTCACCCCGAAGCCATCGTTGCCGAAAAGCAAATTGAAGAAGCAACAAATGTTGATATTGATGGCGATGGACATATTGGCCCCGCACCTGAGAAAAAGCCGAAAAAGGTGTCAAAACCAAAGCCTAAAAAATCAAAGAAAAAGAAATAATGATGTCCGCGCCTGACGACTCTAAGATAGAGCCTAAATATACCAAAGCGCAGATGGAGCGCGGGCGCCTTTTATTCTCAAAATCATGTGATTTTATGTTGGGCGTTGCTGAATTGGATGGGCTGCCCCCTATGAACTTACCCGAAATTGCATTTGCAGGACGATCCAATGTCGGGAAATCCTCCCTTTTAAATGCATTGACAAGGCGCAATGGGTTGGCGCGAACATCCAATACACCGGGGCGAACGCAAGAATTAAATTATTTTAATCTGGCCGATGAATATTACATGGTTGATATGCCTGGTTATGGCTATGCCAAGGTATCAAAATCAACCCGCGAAAAATGGAACAGATTGATTAAAGGATATTTACGCGGACGTCAAACATTACGCACGGTTTTTATCTTGATTGATGCCCGCCATGGATTGAAAGATAGTGATGAGGAATTAATGACCATGTTGGACGAGGCAGCAGTATCGTATCGTATAATCCTAACCAAATGCGATAAGGCAAAAAAATCTGAACTTGATGGGTATCTTAAAAATTTAAAAGCCTTGATGAAGAAACATCCCGCACTTTACCCCGATATATATCAAACAAGCGCGCTTAAAACAAAGGGTATAGACGAGCTTCGTGCGGCAATCGCAATGATTGAGTAAGACTATTGTGCAGCAAGAATATTATAATAGCTGTACGCTGTAGCCACAGAATTTGAAACACATAAACTGCTGATGCCTTCGCATCCTGGGCATCGGGTTGTATTCAAATTTAAATTTGAACCTGTTGTAAGAAAGATATTTCCTATATTCTCAGTTAAAGCAGGAATATTTTTTGATCCCGTTATTTTTTCATTTATTTTTTCACATACGGATTGGTCGATTTGGTGGGCGGTTAAAATAACGTCATTAGCCGATGATGGTGTCCATTCCACATTAATTTGATCTTGAAATCGCCACCCCCCTGTTCCGGCAGTAACGTTCATCATTTCGGATGATGGACTTTCAATATGATTTAATCCGCCGCCTTGAGGATGGAAAACTTTATAAATATGGGGGGGGGTATTAAAATCTGAATCACTCGGTTCCACAAAATCTAAATCAGAAATTTCAGCGCCAGAGGCAAGCATCATGTTAATTACTTGCTGGGCAGCGGCATTATATTCGATTAATTCATTGGTATAGAGCGCTATTGATTCTTTACTTAAATCATGACCATCGGCTTGTTGATTTTGGCGGGACATAGTTACTGTTAAAAACCCGAATAACGCAAGCGCAATCAAAATATAAATCATGGCATTGCCTTCTTGCGATTTTGCCGAAGGGGTCAAGTGGGATAAAGCAGGTTCTTTCATGATTTTTCATTCCTTATGGCTTGTTCTAGGGCGTGATAATGTTTATTCTAAAACCAATATGAATAATAGCATAAATACAAACGCAATAAATGCCAATAATTTGGGTATCGAACTCCTGTCTATTGGAATAGGGTCAATTATAGGCTTGATGATAGGCGCGCTTATCTTTCTTATCTTGCTTATGCGGATCAAAACAGAGAAATTAAAATTAGCAGAGCGTGAACAAGCAGCAAGCCGAATAGTTGAAACGCAAAAAGAAGAATTGCGTATTATGGGTGAAAAATTAAGCAAGGCCAACGAGGATCAAGTGCGTAGCCAGACAATGAATTTAGCCACCCAAAAACAATTGGATGAGCAACGCGACAATTTTTTAAAAATAGAAAAGAATTTTAAAGCCGATTTTGAAAATTTAGCCCATAAAATTTTTGAAGAAAAAACCACTAAATTTAAAACTCAATCAAGCGAGAGTATTAATGTTCTACTCTCCCCCCTTCGTGAAAAATTAAAAGAATTTGAAAACAAAGTGGATAAATCATTCAGCACACAAAAGGCAGAGCAATTTAGCCTCAAAGAACAAATAAAAATTTTTGTTGATTCTAGTGATCAAATGAAACTTCAAACCGAAAATCTAACCAATGCTTTAAAAGGAGATAATAAAACGCAAGGGGTATGGGGCGAAATTATTCTAGAAAAGATTTTACAAAATGCAGGATTAAAAAAAGATTTAAACTATTCAATTCAGGCAACGGGCATGGGTTTAAAACATGCCGAAACAGGCCAACATTTAAAACCCGATGTTATTGTAAATCTTCCTGATGAAAAACATATCATTATCGATTCAAAAGTATCTTTAACCGCGTATGAGCGGTTTTGTTCCACAGATGACGAGGCGGTTAAAACGACTGAGCTAAAGAAATTTATGCTGTCTGTTAAGGCCAAGGTTTCCGAACTTGAAGCGCGACGATATCAAGATACGGATGGTTTAGGTACACCCGATTTTGTTGTCATGTTCATGCCAGTAGAGGGGGCGTATATGCTTGCCCTTCAAAACGATCAAACTTTACATCAATATGCATGGGATAAAAATGTCGTATTGGCAGGGCCAGCAACATTATATTCTACCCTACGAACCGTAGCCTCACTTTGGATTATGGTGAACCAAAATAATAATTCCCAAGAAATTGTAAAGCGCGGCAATGCCTTATACGACAAAATTGTTGGTTTTGTAGATGATATGAAAAAAGTGGGTACAAACCTTAAAACATTGGAAGGCAATTATGACCGTGCGATGAATAAATTATCAGATGGTCGGGGGAGTATTCTAACCCAAACTGAAAATATGAAATCTTTGGGATTGACTACTTCAAAATCATTGCCTTCTGATATGATTGATACCTTACCGCCACAAAATAATAAAGATGAGGCGGCATAAATGGATATAGATGAACAATATGAAATTGTAAAAGTACCCTCCCCCGTTTTAAAACAAAAAGCGCATAAAATTGAAACAATCAATAATGATATTCAAATCCAGATGCAAAAAATGGTCAATACCATGTATAATGATGCAGGTATCGGCCTTGCCGCAAATCAGGTGGGGATTTTAAACCGAATGTTTGTCATGGATCTACCCGAAGGGGTATGGCATTATAATAGCGCAAAAAATGGCGTGAAAATTATTGAAGCAGGTTATAAAAGTGGCAATCGGGATGATGAAGTAGTGCGTAACCCACAAATATTTATCAACCCAGAAATTGTCTGGAAATCTTCCGAAAAATCAGTCTATGAGGAAGGGTGCCTTTCCATGCCGGGTCAATATGGCGAAGTTATCCGCCCTTGTACGGTTAAGGTGCAGTTTCAAAATGGTCACGGCACAACAATGGTTAAAGAATTTCATGGTCTTGACGCCCATTGTGTTCAACATGAAATTGACCATTTGGACGGTATTTTATTTATTGATTATCTGTCATCTTTAAAACGAAATATGATTTTAAAGAAAATGAAAAAATTAAATAAAGATGCAAGCGCTCTTTAAACTATAAAGAAAAGAAAATGGATCAAAACCAACGTTACCGAATTGCCTTTATGGGTACGCCTGATTTTGCGGTGACGGCATTACAACAATTACTAAATGAAAATTTTAATATTGTTTGTGTTTACACTCAACCCCCTAGGCCAAAGGGACGGGGAAATAAAGTGCAAGCTTCACCCATACATCAATTAGCGCAATCCGCCGAGATAGAAGTGCGCGCGCCCATAAATTTTAAAAATAAACAAGATATAAAAGATTTTCAAAATCTGGATTTAGATTTTGCAATTGTTGCCGCCTATGGATTAATTTTACCGCGTGAGATTTTAAATGCACCTAAATATGGCTGCATTAATATTCATGGCTCGATCTTACCGCGATGGCGCGGGGCGGCGCCTATCCAACGTGCTATTTTGGCAGGCGATCACCAAACAGGTATAACTATCATGAAAATGGATGAAGGGTTGGATACAGGTGATATGATTGCAGTTAATATTACCCCTATTACGACCAATACAACGCTACCTGATTTGCATGATCAACTGGCGCAAATGGGTGGCGATATGATTTTAGAATTTCTTCATAATTTTAATCCTAAAACAGGGATTATTGCCCAGCCTCAACCAAAAGATGGAATAACCTATGCCCATATGTTGAAAAAAGAAGAGGGGCGCGTGAATTGGTCGGATTCTGCGGATGATATTGCCTTACAAATTCGGGGGTTAAACCCTTGGCCAGGGACATGGACATTGGATCATCAAAACTGCCGATTTAAAATTTTAGAAGTGCGAATTACGCAAGAAATTTCTGATAAAGAAGAGGGTACAATTTTGCCAAGCGGTAAAATTCAATGTGGAGAAAATTCTGTTCTTCAACTGCAAAAAATTCAACCTGAAAATAAAAAACCTATGGATATTTTATCCGCTCTTAACGGGGGGTATTTGGTTGAAGGTGAAAAATTCCAATGACTTTGGATGCTAGTCCATCACGATGGAAAATTACCATTGAATATTATGGGGCGCCCTATGCAGGGTTTCAAAAACAACCTGATATCAAAACAGTGCAAGGCGAGATTGAGCGCAGTATAAAAGCATTTTGCGGGAAAAATATTTCCCTGACCGTGGCGGGGCGCACCGATGCGGGCGTTCATGCCCATGCGCAAATTGCCCATTTTGATTTGAATTATAAAAACCCTGATAAATCAAAACGCATGATAGATGGGCATGGCATTTGTAAGGCCATCAATGCACATTTATTTCCCGAACCAATATCCATTATTCATGCCGAAGAAGTGAAGCATGATTTTCATGCCCGATTTGGGGCGAAAACAAAACGCTATCAATATAGAATTTTAAATCGCGCTTATGGTGCCGCATTAGATAAAGGGCGGGTTTGGTGGTTTAAAAAACCGCTTGATGTTAACGCTATGACTAAAGGGGCAAAATATTTTATTGGTGAGCATGATTTTACCAGTTTTCGTGACACAGAATGTCAGGCAAAAAATCCTGTTCGCACCATTGATAAATTATGGATTGAAACAAGCGAAATCCTCAATGGTCAAATGATTGATATTTTTGTTGAAGCACAAAGTTTTCTTCACCATCAAGTACGCAATATTGCAGGAACGCTTACCTTAGTGGGGGAAGGAAAATGGCAACCCCAAGATATTGAAACCGCTTTTCATGCCAAAGATCGAACCGCAGGCGGCCCCACTGCCCCAGCCGAAGGGCTTTATCTTGTTTCTATAGCGTATGCATAGGCGGTAAAGCGGTGAGCGTTCTATTTGTTTGTTCAAACTCTCTTATACTTGTAAAAGCTTGATATTCTTTTGGCTCGCTTAAAACTTTTGTAATTTCACGCGACCTTAAAGCGGGTGGCAATTTAGAAATTCTTTCAAATGTCTGATTTGACAATTTTGATTGCACAGCGCGCTGCCAACTTGTAAGCATTTTATCGCAAGCAGGCATTTTTTCATCAATACCGTATTTATTGCCATGTTGTTCGATATAATTATCAAAAATTCTTTGAACAAAATAAGCTTGTTCTTCTAATTCGTTAGAATCGAAATCTCTAAAAGATAATTCCTTATCTCTTTGCATATCATCTGCAATGGCGTGACCAACTTCATGTGCTAATAATCTTATAGAATCCAATGTGCCGACATATTCATAATCGACTATTGCAAAGTCTTCTGGATTAAATCGTGTTATAAAATTAGGACCATATCGTTTTTCAAAATCTGGAATAAAATATTCTGTGCCTATTAAATCTTCTGGACTGACGCCAGAAGGACGGCATTGCATCATTTGTGTAACGGGATGCTTTTCTTCAACAATATTCGCACGCATATCATCAAACAAAATTTGTGCGGCACAACGACCCAATTCAGTGTCGAAGCTGTTTAAGGCATCAATAATAACCTGTTTAGCGGTAGTAAGTGGAATATAATCCATAGATGTATATTACATAATATTTAAAACAGATACAAATTTTGCAGCGTTTTTATTTTTGAAAATATGCTTTTAAAATATCGGTGTAAATATCGACCAATTTGTTCAGATCGGAAATCTTTAAGGATTCGTCAATTTGGTGGATGGTTTCATTTGTAAGGCCAAATTCAACTACAGGGCAATAGGGGGCAATAAATCGGGCATCTGATGTTCCGCCACTGGTGCTGAGTTTTGGTGTTTTATTCGTATGGGTTTTAACAATTTTTGCCACTAAATTCGTCCAATCCCCTGCCTTCGTTAAAAAGGGGTTGGCATTACTGTTTAACTCTAACTCATAATGTGGTGAAACAGTTTTTAGAATTTTGTTTAGTTCTTCGCTTAAACTCTCGCACGACCAAATTGTATTAAAGCGTACATTAAACTTTAATTCACCTTTTGCAGGAATAACATTCCCTGCGTTATTACCAACATCTATTGTTGATATTTCAAGGTTGGTAGGGGGGAAGCTATCAATACCATCATCAAATTTATAATTTGATAATGCACAAGCCATTGCCGTTAAACGGGGCAAGGGGTTATCCGCCATCTGGGGGTAGGCGACGTGTCCTTGTTTTCCATGAATAGTCAGTATTCCTGATAATGATCCGCGGCGGCCAATTTTTATCTCTTCCCCCAATTCTTTAATATTAGAAGATTCTCCGACAAGACAAACATTGGGGATATGATTGTTATCTTTCATCCATTCCAAAACACGTTTGGTACCATTAATAGCTTTGGCTTCTTCATCGCCCGTAATAAGAACACTGATAGAGCCTTTATAATTTTTGTTATTTGCAACAAATTTGGATATAGCAGCGACGAATGCAGCATTGCCACCTTTCATATCAGATGTGCCGCGTCCATACATAATGTCGCCATCAATCACCCCTTCGAAAGGCGGATATGTCCATTGGGTTACGTCCCCTGTGGGTACAACATCGGTATGTCCCGCATAACAAATATGTGGCGCATCTGTTCCTAATCGAGCAAAAAAATTTTTGACAGGGTATGATCCATTCCCATCAAACGGCAAATCAAAAATCTCAAAACCCAATTGGGTGAGTGCAGTTTTTAAAACATCCTGCGCACCATCATCCTCTGGTGTAACAGATTTGCATTGAACAAGGTTTTGAGTAAGTTTTACAACATCAATCATAAAGATGAAGATAGTTTTTTTTTATAGAACTTGCAATAAACTAACGAGGTAATGGCGCATCATATTTTATATAAAGAGCATGATGAATGCCACAGATAGGTTTTACATTTTGACATTGTACAGCATGCACAATAGCAGGAACAATCAATCTATTAATAACAACATGAAGTCTTGGATCATCCTCAGCTTCGATACGGGCATTATCAATTGCGATAGATAAAGGATGCATTGATGGTGGAAGATGTTGATACGCCGATAAAGCATGAGGGAGATAACGATCCAAATCAAATTCTTGACCATAATAGGGGTTTAAAGCAGGGTTTGACCGGTATTTATTTATTCCTGCCAATATTGCAGTTTGCAATCCTAACATTGCATCTGATGCCCTTATCTGTTTTTCAAAATCAGGGTGCTGTTCGATTGCGCGTTCTCGTTCATTTTCCAAACTATATGTTTCAAGTGTTTGCCTTATATATTCACGATCTTTTAATAAAGAGAATCCAGAATGTCCCAATCGTGTGGAAATATTTTCAATACGGTCTGAATATTTACCAAGTAATGAAAAAATATTTTCACGCAACCCATAAAAATAACGGTTTGTATCCCCATCAAAACGCTTTTCTTTTTCGGGTTTAAACTTTGATTTATTTTTCCAAATCACTTCACCTGAAACAGGGTCACGTTTTGCTTCTTTACTCGACATGCGATCAATTGCATCTGCCGCCGCATCAGCTTCAAGAAGTTTTACAGCATAAGTAAATTGACTGATCAATCCATTGTTAAAAATTCTGGTAAGGTGGCGCTGCATTTGGCCAAATAATGACTGTTTGGTTTGCGCCTTATCTTCAATACTATCATGGCGCAGGCGTGCAGACATGTCAGCATCTAATCCACCTGCCTTTTGATAGGCTGGCATGTCATAGGCACCATCGACAATCATACTTAAGCCTTGCATACAATTACGAATTTCATGCAAAATATTGGGGGTTCGCTTATTGTTACGATATGCGTTATTTTTGCCTTTCTCTATAAGTAACTCTTCAAAATTTTCAAGGGCAAGATAACATTCCTGTTTGGTTAAAAACGCTTTGAAAGAAACAATTATTTCGCGTAATCCTTCATTACTTTCACTTTGTGAAATTGTAAGGTGAGAGATACGCTGGAACAAGGTTTCAATATCTTGAATAAGAAAATCATCCAAGCGTGGCATTGTATTTGAATCAGATGTAAAAGGTGCGATAGCTTTGTTCATTGTTCTTTCCTGTAAGGTCAGAATTAATACTTAATAAACAAAGACAGCACAATAAATATATGTAAATTAGAAAGAATATTTCTTAATTTATGTTAATCACGTAACAAATCATTCACAGATGTTTTTGAACGGGTTTTTTCATCGACCTGTTTTACAATCACCGCACAAGCCAAATTTGGACCTGGCGATCCATCGGGTAAAGATTTTCCGGGTAATGTGCCTGGTACAACAACGCTATAGGCGGGGACACGACCAAAGAAAATTTCACCTGTTGCACGATTGATAATTTTTGTAGATGCCCCAATAAAGACACCCATGGAAATTACAACCCCTTCTTCAACAACAACCCCTTCTGCAACCTCGCTGCGTGCGCCAATAAAAACATTATCTTCAATAATAACAGGGCCAGCCTGAAGCGGCTCTAACACGCCACCAATGCCTGTTCCGCCAGAGATATGGCAGTTTTTACCAATTTGCGCGCATGAACCAACGGTTGCCCAAGTATCAATCATTGTTCCTTCCTCTACCCGCGCACCAAGATTAACGAAGCTAGGCATTAAAACAACATTGGGGGCAATATAGGCAGAATAACGGACAATACAATTAGGAACAGCGCGAAACCCTGCGGTTTTAAACTCTTCTTCCCCCCAATTTTTAAATTTAGAAGGAACTTTATCCCACCAATTTCCCCCTTGGGGACCATGGGTTTGTAATTGCATATCATGAAGACGAAAAGAGAGTAAAACCGCTTTTTTAAGCCATTGATGAACGTGCCATTGCCCATCATCTTGCTTTTCAGCAATGCGCAGTGAGCCATTATCAAGAGAATCTAAAGCGTTTTGAACAGCATCACGTACATCACCAGTGGTTTGACTGTTGATTGTATCGCGGTCTTCCCACGCCTGATTTATAATATTCTCCATGATAATTTCCCTTAAAGATTGCGCTTAAAATTTTAATCTATGCATACAGTATAAGTTTTTGACCATGAATCAAGAAAATATCTGTGCTAGATTACCCATTATGAAATGCGAAATAATATGGAACAAACTGCCTTTAGATGAATGGCAAGTTAGATTTGCGAAAATACAGCGTTCTAACATTCTACAATCTTATCATTACGCTCAAAGCGCGGCAAAAACATGGGGGCAACGTGCCCAATGGGGTCTGATTACAATTGATGGGGTTGAGGCAGGGCTGGTTCAGATAATGGAAAGCAAAATGCTTTTTGGGGCAATCCATGGTGTTATATTGGATCGTGGGCCTTTATGGTTTGATGGGTTTGGAACGGCAGTTCATATCAAATTATTTTTTGATAATATAAGGCAAAAATTACCACAACGATGGGGACGTAAATGTCGCATTTTGCCTGAGGTTGAGGCGGGAGGTACGATTGACCAAATTATTAAACAATGCGGTTTTAATAAGAAATCTGATATTTTAGGATATCAAACAATCTGGTGGGATCTAAATATTGATGATGAAAATGCCCGTGCCAACTTAAAATCCAACTGGCGCGGTAGCCTTAAAAAAGCAGAGAAGAGCGATATTAAAATCGAATGGGATTTTGAGAAAAAATCTTATACTTTATTCAAAGCTTGTTATATGGCCGACAAGGCGGCAAAGCAATATAATGGGGTGTCGCCCAAATTGCTTGATAATCTAGCCTTATTTTCACCGCAACACTCCCCTATGATTATTGGTAAGGCTATTTTAAAGGGACAGGAAATTGGGGCAATTTTAATTTTAACCCATGGGTCTTGCGCAACCTATCAAATTGGGTGGACATTGGATAAGGGGCGCGAAACATGTGCGCATCATTTACTATTATGGAGCGCCCGTAAGGTTTTAAGACAATATAATATTAACATGCTGGATTTAGGAGGCATTAATGAACAAGATGAAAAAGCAAAAGGATTATCAGCTTTTAAGCGGGGAACGGGCGGCGAAATTGTTCAATTGGCGGGGCAATATTTTTAATATTGTTTTTGCAATAGCTGTATTTTTTTGGTCTATGACTGCCTTGGCTCAAAACAAAACTACTCCAAACAACCTTACTAATATTCAACAAATAAAATACAGTGTCTATGCGGGCGGGTTGCATGCCTTGGATGTTAATCTGATCACTGATTTATCGGATAACAAAAAATATAATGCAGTAATGACAGCTAAAACTTTTGGCATGTTGGGTAAGCTTGCCCCTTGGGAGGGAGAGTTTTTTACAAAAGGATGGAAAGGCGATTCGTTTCAACCTGAACAACATGTTTCAACAACCGTATTTCGTGGTGAAAGCGAAACAAAAACATATTCCTATAATAAAGATGGCAGTTTTAACCAATATAGCGAAACTGAAAATGAGACAGAAACTATTAAAAACCGTGATCCAAAACTGACCCAAAATACAATTGATATTTTAACAGCAACTTTAAACACAATGCGCGATATTACCGCAGGGCAAACTTGTAAAAGTGGGCAAGAAGTATTTGATGGCAAACGCCGATATAAATTAATTTTTGACCAAAAACGGGAAACAATTTTTAAAAAATCGCGTTATAATGTTTTTGCGGGAAAAGCTATTGAATGCACTGCACTAGTCGAACCAATTGCAGGAAAATGGCATGAAAAACCGCGCGGATGGGCCTCTATCCAAGAACAAGGGCGCGCTAAGGGTAGTTTACCAACGGTATGGTTTGCCGTTGTGGAAGAAGGACAACCTGCCATTCCTGTAAAAGTAAGAGTTAAAACAGATTACGGCACCTTATTTATGCATCTAACAAAATATAAAGGGGCAACAAAAGCTTTAAAGCTTTAACTGCTTTTACATTGAAATAAGTTTGATGGATAGCATCCTTGCGCCTGTGCGTTGATGGGACTTAATATAGCGTCCTTGCGCTTGCGCATTGATGGCACTTAAAATGTTGCATAATGCAATACGTTGTGACTTGTTTATCATACTGAAATCATTACATTATATTCCTATGAATAAAGATAATCCTCTTGCTGTTATAATTCTTGCCGCTGGTAAAGGCACACGCATGAAATCGGCCAAGCCCAAGGTAATGCATGAAATTGCAGGCCTACCCATTATAAACTGGCTTATTGATCGTGTTGAAACTCTCAATCCACAAAAAATTATTGTTGTAAGCGCACCTGATATGGATGATGTTGTTAATGCTGCCAAACCACATCATTGCGTTATTCAAAAGCAACAGTTGGGTACAGGCGATGCGGTAAAACCAGCAATTGAATATTTACATGACTTTAATGGTAAGGTGCTTGTGCTGTTAGGGGACGAGCCGTTTGTTGATATTGATATATTACAAGAAATGATTGATATAGACGAGCCAACGGTTATGGCGATTGAGCCGCCCTCCAATAAAGGGCTGGGACGTGTCATATCAGATGATGATGGATATCTTATCAAAATTGTCGAACAAAAAGATTGCAATGCACAGCAAAAGAAAATCACACTTAGCAACGCAGGAAATTTTTGTTTTAATGCAAAAGATTTATCAAAATGGCTTTCTCAGCTTTCCAATGACAATGCGCAAAATGAATATTATTTAACTGATATTCCAAATATCGCACAAAAAGATGGAATTCGAACAAAAGTCATTGAAGCCAAAACATCAATGGTTTGGGGAATTAATACAAAATCTGAATTGGCGGAGCATGAAGTTTTTGCCCAGATGTTATTGCGTGAACGCGCCATGAAAAATGGTGTGACTTTGATTGATCCTGATAGTGTGAATTTATCATTTGATAGCAATATCGCCGAAGATGTTCTTATCGAACCTAATGTTTTTATTGGCAAAGGGGTAACGATTGCAAAACATGCCACTATTCATGCGTTTTCGTATCTAGAAGGGTGCGAGATTGAAGAGGGGGCAGAAATTGGCCCTTTCGCCCGTATACGCCCCAAATCATATATTGGTAAAAATGCCAGCATTGGTAACTTTATCGAAGTGAATCGCTCCATCATTGAAGAAGGGGCAAAGGCAAAACATGTATCTTATTTGGGCGATACAATTTTAGGTGAAAAATCAAATGTTGGTGCGGGAACAATTATTGCCAATTATGATGGATTTTTTAAACATCAAAGCAGTATTGGAAAAAATGTTTTTATAGGTTCAAATTCCACCATTATATCCCCTGTCCATATTGGTGATAATGCCATCATCGCGGCAGGATCAAATGTGAATAAAGATGTGCCTGGTAATGCCATGGCGATTGGTCGCTCCCGCCAGGAAAATCATCTGGGTTGGGCAAGCGAATATCGCAAAATGAAAAAACAAGCCAAAGACGATTCACAAAAAAATTAAAGTATAAATAAGGAAATAAACAATGTGCGGTATAATTGGAATTGTTGGCGATAAAAATGCCGCCCCACAATTATTAGAAGGGCTAAAACGTCTTGAATATCGGGGGTACGATTCTGCGGGTATTGCCACATTAAGTAATGGCTCTATTGACCGGCGTCGTGCTGAAGGGAAACTTTTTAATTTAGATAAATTATTAAAAGATAATCCATTGGCTGGTGAAGTTGGTATTGGCCATACAAGGTGGGCAACCCATGGCCGTCCAACAACCAATAATGCCCATCCCCACGCCACACAAAAAGTTGCAGTTGTCCATAATGGCATTATCGAAAATTATGCTGATATAAAAGAAGACTTAAAATCCAAAGGTCATGAATTTCAAACGGAAACAGATACCGAAGTTATTGCAAAATTAATCACCTATTATATGGATGATGGTTTATCCCCCCAAGATGCGGCTAATAAAACGCTTGATAAATTGGAAGGGGCATATGCCTTGGCGATTATATTCGCAGGGCAGCATGATTTGATGATTGGTGCGCGATATGGCACACCGCTAGCGGTTGGTTATGGGGAGGGGGAAATGTATTTGGCGTCTGATTCTTATGCGCTTGCCCCGCTTACAAAAAAAATATCGTTTTTGGAAGATGGGGATCGGGTAGAGGTTAACCGTCAATCGGTTCGTATCTATACAAAAGAGCAAGATAATATTGAACGCCCCATTCGCATTACCGCACAATCGGGTGCCACAACGGGTAAAGGCGAGTATCCGCATTTCATGCTTAAGGAAATTTATGAACAACCGGCTGTTATTGGGGATACTTTAAATTCATTTATTAATCCATCGACAGGTAAAATTACCCTGCCCGATAATATTTTGGATGCGGTGGATGCCGCCCCACGATTAACATTAATTGCCTGTGGAACAGCGTTTTATGCGTGTATGGTTGCAAAATACTGGTTTGAACAAATTGTTCGTATTCCATGTGAAATTGATATCGCATCTGAATTTCGATATCGCGAAGCACCGATGCCCGAAAATGGCTTGGCTATTTTTGTATCACAAAGCGGCGAAACGCTCGACACGCTTGAAGCTTTACGGTACTGCAAAACACAAAATCAAAAAATTCTATCTATCGTTAATACAATTGAAAGTACGATTGAGCGGGAATCTGATTTGGTTCTTCATACACTGGCTGGCCCCGAAATTGGTGTGGCATCTACGAAGGCATTTACAACGCAACTAACAACATTGGCATGTCTTACTTTGGCATTGGCTTTTCGCCGTAAAAAAATTGTTAAGGAGGAAGCAAAAGATTTTACCGATGCGTTGCGTCATCTACCCAAAGCGGCAGCAAATATTCTTCATCATGATGAGGCAATAAAAGAAATTGCTAAAGATGTTTTTCATTCTAAAGATATGCTTTATATCGGGCGTGGCTCTTTATACCCTATTGCCCTAGAAGGGGCATTAAAATTAAAAGAAATTTCATATATCCATGCCGAAGGGTATGCGGCAGGGGAAATGAAACACGGGCCTATTGCATTAATTGATGAAAATGTTCCTGTGGTTGTCATTGCCCCATCCAACGATCCTTTGTTTGAGAAAACATTTTCTAATGTGCAAGAAACCGTCGCACGGGGTGGAAAAATTATTTTATTCTCTGACGAAAAAGGGGTTAGCAAGATGAAAGATATTACGTATAAAAGCGTTTCTATTGGTGAAGTTCACCCCTTTGTCGCGCCTATCTTACATACCATTCCCATGCAATTATTATCCTATCATGTAGCGGTAGCCAAAGGGACAGATGTAGATCAACCAAGAAATTTGGCAAAATCAGTCACGGTGGAATAGGTCTATTAGGAGATTTAAATTCATGACACAAAATTATATTTCTAAGATATTTTGGCTATGGCTTCCACTTGCATTTATTATTATTCAGGGCATCTTGGAGATAACGGTACCTACCAATATAATGTCTGCATCATTATCTGAAAATGGGCCGCATGAATTATTGCAATTTTTAAAAATTTCATTGGCTGCAATGGTTGCGCTCTATTATTTTATTTCTAGAAAAACGAATAAAGATATTCTTTATAAAATCTGGTTTGGATTGGCGTTTGTTTGTTGTATCTATGTTGCGGGGGAGGAAGTGAGTTGGGGCCAGCATTTTTTTAACTGGGACACACCGCAAGGGTGGAATAATATTAACGACCAACAAGAAACCAATTTGCACAATACATCATCTTGGTTGGATCAAAAACCACGTCTTATTTTGATGTTTGGTATTGTAATCGGTACATTGATTATTCGTCCTTTGGTTTTAAACAATAGTATTAAGCTGCCTGAAAAATTAAAGATTTTATTACCTGTAAAAGAATTTTCATTTCTTGCCGCTCTTATTATTGGTACACATTTATTAGAAAAATTATTGGATATTTTAAATATTGATTTTTTTGTTCGATATAGTGAAGTACAAGAAATTATGCTATTTTATTTTGTTCTGATTTACCTTGTTAATCTTTATCGTAAGTTAAAGTTTACAGAATAACCCTTGATTTTTTCCTCAAAATGTATTCTACTTAATTTAATCAAAAATTAATAAGCGCTCGTTTAAATGAAGGCGCATTGAACAGGGTATTACTATGTCTCTCTTAGATAAGTCTGAGGTTGAATGGCCGCCACGTGGCTGGATTCAGCTCGATAAGATAAAAAAATTATCTGCTCATATTTTGGTCAAAGACCCTGTATTTGGCCGTATATCTGGCTTGTCTTACAAAATTCAATCAACGCCCGTTATATCAAAGAAAAAGAAAAATAAATTTTTATATCATTTTCAAATTGATGGGTGGGAATATGACATTAATAATACCAGCCGCGAATTTCCAATTTTATCATTTGATGTAAAAGAAAAAATTCATGAGCAAAAAAATTGTTTTTTGCTTTTAAATATTAGAAGTAGCGGTCGCCCTTTAAAAACAACGCAGATCATAAGTCATCGGGTTTTAAGCGCGGCTTTACATTTTATACGTGAAATTGATAATGGTAATGCCCCCGATTTTCGCAATACCTTATTATTATACAAAGTGCATCCCTCACAAAAAGAGCTTTATTCGCATCGTGAAGATGATAAGGCGTTATCAGGTATTATTAGAAACTTTTTTAACAATGCAGATAATAATAATGCGGCTCAATAAGGCCGCATTATAAGTTAAATTTTTCAATACCTAATCTTCGTCATCATCGTCATCATCATCAATAGGATCAAGATCATCTGGATCATCGTCAATTGTTAATGTGCGTTCCGCATCATCATCGTCATCATCCAAATCATCATCTTCATCTACGTCTTCTAAACTTACAAAATCATCATCGGCATCAATTTCGGCAATTTCATCATCTTCTTCATCAGAAGCTGGTTTCTTTGCTGCGACTTCTTTTACAACTTTATCTTCTGCTGCAGGGCGGCCTCGTTTTTTCACTTTTTCCTCAAGTGTAAATTCCGTACTACATGAAGGGCAAATAATTGGTCTTTTATCCATATCGTAAAATCGCGCACTGCAATTCATACAAATGCGTTTTAAACCTTTAGACATTAAAGAACTCCTTAAATATTATCTTAAAATTGATGATTGAAAATAAGTGCCTTATTTTAACCGTCCTGTCAAATCGAATTATAATATGGTGTCAAAACGCTTTTATTAAATCTTAATAAATACAGGCGATGCTGATAAAATCATTATAAAGATTTAGACGTTGTTCTAGACCTTTGATACGTTCCATATTAAACTATTATTTCGAATATATTTTTATCACAATTCATGCTGAATTTTTGAAAGGCCACACACTATGCAAACCTCTGTTGTACTATGCGGTTATAAACGTTCTCCCTTTACCTTTGCAATGAAGGGGGCGTTGGCCAAAACCCGCCCCGATGATATGGCTGCGGCAGTGATCAAGGCATTAATTGATGAAACAGGGGCAAAACCCGACGATATTGAAGATCTTCTTATGGGTTGCGCCTTCCCTGAGGCTGAACAAGGCTTTAATTTAGGTAAAATCGTTGCCCAACTGGCTGGTCTTCCTGATAGTGTAGCAGGGGCTACGGTTAATCGTTTTTGTGGGTCGTCTATGACAACCATTCAAATGGCCGCTGGTTACATTCAAATGGGTGCGGGGGAATTGTTTGTCTGTGCAGGCGTGGAAAGCATGAGCCGCATACCTATGGGTGGATTTAACCCAATGCCCAACCCTAAAATGCAAGATGCTTGCCCTGCCGCGTACATTAGTATGGGAATTACTGCCGAAAATTTAGCTAAAAAATATGATATTAATCGTGATGATCAAGAAGAATTTGCAGTCACTTCTCAAAACCGTGCGGCAAAGGCCCAGGCGGATGGTAAATTTAAAGATGAGATTGTTGAAATTAATGGTGTATCCGAAGATGGTTGTATTCGCGCTGGAACAACAAAAGAAGCGTTAGAAGGATTAAATCTTGCCTTTGATAAAGATGGAACAGTAACGGCGGGAACGGCATCACCCTTAACCGATGGTGCGGCGGCTGTTTTGGTAGCTTCCGAAGATTATGCCAAAAAACATGGATTACCAATTATGGCGCGTATTAAATCTGTTGGTGTTGCAGGATGTGCAGCGGACATCATGGGTATTGGCCCTGTCCCTGCCTCAAATAAGGCGTTAGAACGTGCGGGTTTAAAAATTGATGATATTGAAATAGTTGAATTAAACGAAGCGTTTTCAGCGCAAAGCCTCTCTGTTTTAAAGGAGCTTGGTTTGGATATTAAGAATGTAAATCTAGATGGTGGCGCCATCGCACTAGGGCATCCATTGGGGGCATCTGGTGCGCGTATTACAGGAAAACTTGCAAGCCTAATGCAACGCGAGGGCAAGAAAACGGGTCTTGCTACTATGTGTATAGGCGGTGGTCAAGGCACAGCGATTATTCTAGAAAGTGTTTAATTCATAAAATGAGTGATAAAGACGTACAGTCAATATTAGAGCGCAATAAAAAAGTTGAAGCAGATAAGGCTTGGGAAGTGTCATGGACACGCCGTTTATTTATTGCTGTACTCACTTATTTTATTGCTGCGGTTTATATGCGATATGCAGGACTAAACAATCCGTTATTGGGCGCGTTTGTGCCAACGGGTGGATATCTATTATCAACATTTTCACTACCAATTCTTAAAGAGCTATGGCTTAGAAGTTACAAAGGGAAAAAAGCATGACAATTAATAAAGTTGCCGTAATCGGGGCAGGATTGATGGGAAGTGGTATTGCCGCGCAAATTGCCAATGCGGGTGTTTCTGTTCTTTTGTTGGATATCGTTCCTCAAGAAACGGATGATCGGAATGTGATTGCAAAAAGTGCGATTTCTAAAATGCTAAAGGCAGACCCCGCCCCTTTTATGTCTAAGAAAAATGCTAAATTAATTGAAGTGGGTAATTTGGAAGATGATTTAGAAAAAATTAGTGATTGTGACTGGATTGTTGAAGTGGTGTTGGAAGATATAAAAATCAAACATGCAACATATGAAAAAATTCAAAAACATCGTAAAAAAGGCTCCATCGTATCGTCTAATACCTCGACAATTCCTTTGGCAAAACTGGTTGAAGGGCAATCTGAAGATTTTAAAAATGATTTTATGATAACGCATTTTTTCAATCCTGTACGCTATATGCGTTTGCTTGAAATTGTTGTGGGTGATAAAACGCGTGATGATGCGGTGGCAATAATTCGTGAATTTTGTGATGTAGAACTGGGTAAAGGAGTTGTTTTGGCCAATGACACGCCTGGCTTTATTGTCAATCGCTTGCTTGTATTCTGGATGCAATCGGCTTTAAATGTTGCATTGGAAGATAATGTTCCGATTGAGGTTGCCGATGCCGTGATGGGTAAGCCTATTGGTGTACCCAAAACAGCCGTGTTTGGTTTGATTGATCTGGTCGGGGTGGATCTCATGCCTTATTTAGCCAATTCAATGCTTGATTCTTTGCCAGAAGATGACGCGTACAGAACACTTTACCAAGATGCCCCCTTTGTTACCCAAATGATTGAACAGGGATATACGGGGCGCAAAGGAAAAGGTGGATTTTATCGTTTAAATCCTAATGCGCCCAAAGGGACAAAAGAAAAACAAGCATTGGAGCTGGATAAAAATAAATTTGATGAAAACCAATATCGTAAAGCAGATAAACCAAGATTAGAATCAGTGAAGGCAGGCAAAAAAGGGTTACGCGCTGTTGTTGAAACAGATGATATTGGTGGGGTGTACGCGTGGAAAGTTTTAAGCCAAACCCTAGCATATGCGGCCTCGCTTGTACCACAGATTGCCGATAATATCGCCGCAGTAGACGAAGCCATGCGCCTTGGCACAAATTGGAAATTTGGCCCTTTTGAAATGATTGATCAATTGGGCGCAAAATGGTTTGCTGAAAAATTACAAGCCGAAGGTAAAGATGTCCCCGAATTATTAGATGCTGTTGGTGAAGATAGTTTTTATAAAATTGAAGAGGGTCAATTAAAATATTTTGGTGCTGATAAAAAATATCACGCCGTTGAACGTGGTCAAGGTGTACTTCTTTTGCGTGACATTAAACTGACATCTGACCCTGTTGTTAAAACAGCAAGTGCGAGTGTGTGGGATATTGGTGATGGCGTTTTATGTGTCGAATTTACAGGCAAAATGAACGCCCTTGATGAGGAAGTTTTTAATGCCTATCACCAAGCCATTAAACTTATTGGTGATGGGTCTGGTGATTATAAAGCGATGGTGATTTATAATGAAGGATCACATTTTTCCGCTGGTGCCAATTTGGGGCTTGCTATTTTTGCGATGAATATTGCCATGTGGCCACAAATTGATTCATTGGTTTCTGGCGGTCAGAAGGTTTATAAAGCACTAAAATATGCGCCATTCCCTGTTGTTTCTGCGCCATCGGGTATGGCATTGGGCGGGGGATGTGAAATTCTTCTTCATTCCGACCACGTACAGGCACATGCCGAAACATATACAGGCTTGGTCGAAGTTGGCGTTGGTTTAATCCCTGGATGGGGTGGATGTAAGGAAATGCTGCTCCGTTATCAAGAGGCTGAGCGTAAAGCATATGATAAAGCCACTGGGGGCGAAAAAATTTGGTTTAGTCCAAAAAATACGCCAATGGGCGCGGTGCGTAAAGCGTTTGAGCTTATCGCAATGGCCACCGTCGCAAAAAGCGCACAAGAAGCCAAAGAATATCTTTATTTAAAACCAAGCGATGGCATTACCATGAATCGTGATCGGTTATTATATGATGCCAAAGACAAAGCGTTGGAGCTTAGCCAAAAATTATACTGCCCCTGAACCGGTTGAAGAAATTCGCTTACCAGGCAAAACAGGAAAATATGCTTTAGAAATGGCTGTTAATGATCTGCATTTATCGGGTAAAGCAACCGATTATGATGTTGTGGTTTCAAATGCCGTTGCTAATGTTTTAACTGGTGGCCCCGATGCCGATTGGACGCAGCCTGTGCATGAAGATAAGATTTATGCCTTGGAGCGCGAAGAATTTATGCGCCTTATCAAAAATGAAGGCTCCCAAAAGCGTGTGGAGCATATGTTGGAAACAGGCAAACCGTTGAGAAATTAAAAATCAACCATTCGATACCCTTCTAAGATAAAGTATCAATGGACCTGACATTTTATTTTCAACGAAATCAGGATCGAGCATTTGTGATCATTTATATAATTATCTTGAAATTTTGTTTACAGTACAAAACATTTTCTAATTTTATGTCAATAAAAAAGACGCCATATAGGCGTCTTTTCAAATTCTTATCTTACTAAATCTCTTATTTAGAAATTGTTGTGAATTGTGGTTCTGCGGACATCATCACTGGTGTGTCGTCAACAACAACAGGGGCTGGTGCAGGCATTAGAGCTGGTGCGGGTGCAACAATAACAGGAGCAGGCGCGGGTGCAGGGGCAATAACAACTTTTTTATCGGCTTGTGCTGTACGTTCTTCAGTGTACGCACCGCCTCTATTACATTCGTCTAAGTAATCCGTACATTTTGGTATGCCACCACATGCAGACAAAGTTGCAGTCGCAGTAAGCAAAATGCCTAATCCTAATATTTTTTTCATTTTTAATTCCTCAAATTTAATGCATGTTTATTTTAACAGCCATAGCTTATAAGGAATTCCCCTATTTTACAAGATTATTAAAAATCAGCGTTTATCACTAAGGTAACGTCGTTTTAAATGATCAATTAATGGCTGAGGACTAATGTCCTTCCCCACCAAACTATTCATTAATTCAAAAGTTCCGCATTTACGCCCCTTGGAATAAATATTATTATTAAGCCAAGCGTGCATTTCGGCAAAATCACCGTTTGCAATTTTTTGTGGAAAATCTTCGATTGTATCATAAAGTTTGTCTTGTAATTCCGCCCCCATGATATGTGAAATTGTATTGGTAGGGATAAAGCCAAAGCGTCCTGTAAACCAATCAGGATTTTGTAACACGCCTTCGGTCAACGTATTTGGAGTTAGGCCTAGTAATTCCTTACTTTCTGCATTCCATCGTTCGGGCAAGTCTTTGACAGCCAATGTTCCATTGATTAAATCACGCTCGATACGATAACGTAAAATATCGTGGAAAATCTTACTAAACTCATCAGCATCGTTACGCGTAGTTGTACGTTTTAAAATTTTCTTTAATTTATAAAAATTCTCAGGTTCAAACGAGCTATTTTTAAATTGTCTAAAGACCCCTTCGGCACGGGTCGATATAAAATTAAAAAATTGTGGTGTACGTCCAATAATAGTTTCATATAACGCGCTTAATGTGTTCATCATAATCATTCCTTGATCCTGACCAACGGGTTGTGAATGCCATGTTTCGGGAAGATTTTGTTGATAAAGCCCTCGCGCACCCTGATATAATGTATCTTCGAGTGAATCCATAAAATTCCCACCATCCTGACACCGGACAAGGATACGCGTATCATTATAATGACCGCCCATCATGGGGGAAAGATTGGTAATTTCCAAAGATCCACGGGTAAAATCGAAACCAAGCAATTCTAGTACCGTTTTGTTAAGCCACATTTGGTCGCCACGAGAAAATTTTCCCTCAATAGGTTTGGGCAGACCATCCATATTTTGTTTATCAAGTGCCTTTTGATATAAATCTTGCAATGGCTTTAGTAACGCATCATACATATCATCCATTTGGCGATCATCAATATCGCTGGCATACCCGATTAAAAGCGCACGATATGGCGTTTCAGTGTTAAATTTCTTTTGTTTAAATTCACCAATACGGCGATAAGTATCGACCACCTTTTCAATATAAGGGGACACTTCATCCCAACGGGTTGCTGTTTGTGCGGCTTGGTGCATTTTGCGGCCTTCGTTCGATATTTGAACAGAAGCTATGTAAAGTTCAGGTGGTAGGGCACTAAGATGCGAATGAATACGGCGCATCTCCCTAAGATTTGCGCTATCCCATTCATCCCATTTGTCACTATTTTCTTGGGCTTGCTCTTCAACTTGATCTAATAACTTGGAAACGCTTGGCGTTGTTGTTTCGGCATAAATACGTTTGGTTAAAGATGATATTTCATGAATACGTCTGGTTAATCCCCCTTTGGGCATGGATGTCATCATGTCAATCGCAAGGGTATCGCGGATAGAAAACATTGTATTTAGATTTGAAAAATAAAATTTCAAATCATTATATCCGGCAGCCGGTGCCTTTACGCTTTGAAGTTTTGCCGTATCAGTCATAAAAATTGCCCTTTATTTGAGTAAATTTGATTGCACATTCCACACAATATAATGCCCAAAGAATGTTAAAATAGATTTAAGATTACGCCGAAAAAAATGAACAAAAAGAACACGGTAATGATTAGAAACGAGGATTAATTTCTGTTATAATAATATCTTAATTTTTAAAATATATGAAGAGGTTTTAATTTTATGCCCATTTACTCAGCCCCGATGGAAAATATCAAATTTGTTCTGCATGATGTTTTGGGCGCACAAAGCTTAACCGAAATTCCTGGCTTTGAAGATGCAAATCAGGAGTTGGTCAACCAAGTCTTGGAAGAAGGGGCGCGTTTATGCGAAGAAGTTTTATTTCCTATTAATCAAAGTGGCGATGAAGAAGGATGTAAACTTGAAAACGGTATCGTTACAACTCCAAAAGGGTTTAAAGAGGCGTACACCCAGTTTATTCAAGGGGGGTGGTGTGGTGTATCATCCGATCCCGAATATGGGGGTATGGGCTTGCCACAAATGGTGAATACGGTGATGCAAGAAATGATTTGTTCTGCCAATTTCTCCTTCGGGATGTATCCTGGCCTTTCCCAAGGATGTTATGAGGCGTTACACCATTATGGAACGGATGATCAAAAACAAACCTATCTACCAAAATTAATTGAAGGGACATGGTCTGGAACAATGTGTTTGACCGAACCCCATTGTGGAACGGATTTAGGGCTTATCCGAACCAAAGCCGAAGAAATTGATGATGGGGATGATTTATCGTATAAAATCACAGGGACTAAAATTTTTATCTCCGCAGGGGATCATGATTTAACTGAAAATATTATTCACTTGGTTCTCGCCCGCCTTCCCGATGCGCCCGAAGGCGTGAAAGGAATTTCTCTTTTTGTAGTACCAAAATTTTTACCCGATGATATGGGGCAAAATAACGTAGTTTGCGGCTCTATCGAACATAAAATGGGGATTAAAGCTTCGTCCACTTGTGTAATGAATTTTGAAGAGTCTAAAGGCTGGTTGGTGGGGGAGCCTAATAAGGGTTTAAAAGCTATGTTCACCATGATGAATGCCGCGCGATTAGGTGTTGCCATGCAAGGGTTGGGTATTGCCGAAGTAGCGTACCAAAATGCGCTTGTCTATGCCAAGGATCGTTTACAAATGCGTAGTTTGGACGGCACAAAATATCCTGAAAAGCCAGCTGATCCCATTATTGTGCATCCTGATGTACGTCGTATGTTGCTAACATCCAAAGCATTTTGTGAAGGCGCACGTGGATTATCGTATTGGGTTGGAATGGAATTGGATAAATCTATTCATCATCCCGATGCAGATGAACGGCAAGCTGCCGATGATTTGGTGGCCTTGATGACACCGATTTTGAAGGCTTACCAAACCGATATGGGGTTTGAGATTTCATCACTTGCCATGCAGGTTCACGGGGGACATGGTTACATCTGGGAATATGGGGTGGAACAATATACCCGTGATGCGCGTATTGCCATGATTTATGAAGGAACCAACGGTATCCAAGCGCTTGACCTTGTGGGACGTAAAATGGGTGCTAACTTTGGACGTTATCTACGCCGTTTTTTCCACCCTGTTAGTCAATTTATTGAAGATAACCAAAGTGATACACAATTGCAGGAATTTTTGTTTCCCTTGGCAAAGTCCTTTGCCAAGTTACAACAATCAACAGCTATTATTGCCCAAAAAGGTTTAAAGAATCCGATTGAAGCAGGCGCGGCATCTACCAATTATTTAAGGCAATTCGCCCTTGTGGCTATGGGCTATATGTGGATACAAATGGTTAAGGTAGCGCAAGAAAAACTATCCGATGGGGCGGAAAATAAAGAATTTTATGAAGCAAAAATTAAAACTGCCCGTTTTTTCTTCGCCCGAATGCTTACCGAATCCGATTGGCATTTTAAGGCAGTTATGTCTGGCGCAGAAACCCTAATGGATCATACTGAAGAAGAGTTTTAATCTATAAAAATTTATGTTTGAATATCATTTATCACAAGATGACATTACTCTTGCCCTTGAAAAAGGAAGTCAAAGAGCACATCAAATTATAGAAAGTTCAGATTCTATTGATAGATTGAAAGATCAATTTGATCGCGTTATATGGTGTACAGATCATCTTTTAGAGAATTTTGGTAAGGTAGAATTTAAACGCAGAAATAATGCAAGATTATCTCATGAAAGATTGCGCAGGTTAATTTTAGATTCTTTTAAATCTGTTCAAACTTTGACTGAAATTGCGCCACATTTGAAACCGCCACGCAAAAATGTTGCCATTGATAGCGCTGTTGAAGTGACACAATATGTACGTTTATTAAGTGCAACAACAATGTTTCGTACAAATGGCGCTAATGATGATCCTGCCTTTGACATTATTCCTATTATTAAAAATTATACTACACAATCATTACAAGCCGCATAAAATGCAAATATTAAAAACAGTTTCAGACCTTCGCCATTGGCGTCATTCTTTACGAATGCAAGAAAAAACCCTTTCTTTTGTGCCAACTATGGGGGCATTACATGATGGACATCTTGAATTGGTACGACAAGGCTTAAGCTTAACCGATATTTGTTTGCCGTATATTTTTATAAATCCTAAACAATTTGGTGACGGCGAAGATCTTAATTACTACCCAAAAATATTAAGCGATGATTTAGAAAAGCTTTCTTTATTGGGAATAGAAACTGTTTATGTTCCCGAAACAAAAGAAATCTATCCGGATAAGTTTCAAACAATGGTCAGTGTATCAGAAATATCAAAACCGTTGGAGGGGCGACATCGTCCTAATTATTTTAACGGGGTTACAACAATTGTTTGTAAAATGCTACTTCAATGCCTGCCTGACATTGCCATTTTTGGGGAGAAGGATTTTCAACAATTAAAAGTGATTGAACGCATGGTTATTGATTTAAATATCCCTGTTCAAATAAACTCTGTTCCAACAGTACGGGATAAAAATGGGTTGGCGTTATCATCGCGCAATCAATATTTGACATCCAAAGACTATCAAACCGCAGTAAAGTTAAACAAAATTTTACTTAATGTGGCAAAAAATAATTTAGATGAAGATCAGGCACATGTCAGGTTAAAACAAGCAGGTTTTGATAGAATTGATTATTGCACGGCACGAAATTCGAATGATTTCACCACTCAAAATCCAGATCGGGTTTTTGCCGCTGTATGGATTGGGACAACGCGTTTGATTGATAATATTTCTATTGATAAATAAATTATATATCGAATGAACTGTTTCTTTGCTAAAATCGTTTTCATATTAGAGAATACAAAATAAAATTTTATGATTTATAAACGAATAGGAAATATATAGATGTCACTTGAAACAATTACTGAACAAATCCGCACAAAAATGGCCTTGGCACATGGATTTGAGCATAAAGTTAAATTTGATTTTAATGATGATAGCGTTATTTTTGTTGATGGAACACAAAGCCCCCCGCTTATTTCCCATGAAGATAAGGAGGCCGAATGCACCTTAAAATGTTCAATTGAAACTTTTCAAGGTTTTATTGATGGAACGCAAGATCCCACTATGGCTTTTATGATGGGTAAATTAAAAGTTGAGGGATCAATGGGTTTGGCGTTAAAGCTTAATAGTATTATTGAAGATTGATTTTTGATAAAGAAAAAGCCGCTTTTTTATAAGCGACTTTTAGTAATAATTGTTATGTAGTTTTATGAATTGCTAAAATTTATAATTCAATCCAACGGCTAAAATACCAACGGAACCATCTGTATCGCCAACAACATTCACACTATTTGCGATATTTCTTTGCAAATTAATCGTGCCTTCATCGACATCAATATATGTTGCCGCCAGATCAAAAGATAATTTTTCGTTGAAGTTATATGTTGCCCCGCCACTAAACCAGTTGCGGTCTCCATCTGGTGTTCTAGACGTTCTAAATTCATCAGTGGTAGGTGTTTCATCAAATTGATATCCTGCACGCACTGTCCAATCCTCATTCACATCATATTCTGCCCCAATCGCAAGAGCGTATGAATTTTGATAATCTTGTTCAACAGTGCGGAACTGGAGCGCCTCATCACGTATGGCTTGAATTTCTTTAAAATTACTCCATCCAAACCATGTTGCTTGCCCCATAATGCGTAATTTATCAGTTAATATTATGGGCAATACCCGAGGTAGCAATATCTGGTAAATCTAAATCTGCAGAACCATCCACATCAAAATCACCTGCCGCCTAATCCTTCGAAACCTAATACTTCCATCTAAATCATGGCTTATGCCTGACCGATAATGTAAACCAATTTCTGTATCGAGATGTTGGGCTAACCATTGCCCCAATATTATAACCAACATAATATCATCTCCTTCTAATGTACTAATCACCCTCAGCCACGCCATTTGTCACAGCATTTTTTAATTCCGCATCTGCATATTGAATATCAACACCACCACCAATTGAAAACATATTATTAAAAGAATAAGCAACTGATGGCGCAACATTTATTGTTCATTAATTCTGTGTCAGTTGAATCAAAACGCACAAAACATCATCATCATAATCACTGCCCAAACCAAAAGGTGCAGTTAAACCTAATACCTGTCCAAATCTCTTGTACCTAAATTAATGGGTGCGGCAAAATAACGCATTTGGAACAGGTGTTGGTGAATAAGGATTACTAGGATTATTACCAACGGGTCGTCCCAATAAATTGGAAGAACCCGTGTCATTCAAATCTGCATCTGGTATTAGTAAATGAACACCTAAATTCCCTTGCATTCCATCTAATTTGGTCATGCCTGCAGGATTAAAGAAAATGGTAGAGGCATCATCAATGGATGTTGTTGACCCTGCAAATGCAGTACCCAAACCCTTGACAGATTGCTCTTGAATATAAAAACCTGCCGCATTTGCGCCAGAAACAGTAAAAATTAATGTAGATGCCGATATCGCGGCAGTAAGTAAAGTTTTTGAAGATATCATTATATTTCCCCCCGAATGGTTGAACTTAGAAATATAATAATATCACAAATATTTAATTTTACCTTTTTATTTATGATGACGAATAAAATCCGCTATAACTTCGGCTGAATCTTCCATTTTAAATATTCTTAAAAGTGTGTTATTTTCATCAAGATAATAAATAAATGATGAATGATCCATAGTATAATCACTCATACTGTCATCTTGAACCTTTGCGGCGTAGATTTTATACGAATCTTTTGCTTGATCAACTTGATCATTTGTTCCTGTTAAACCAACAAATTTGGGATGAAATGACTCAAGATATTTATTCATGACTTCTACAGTATCGCGTTCGGGATCTACAGTAATAAAAATTGGTGTAATATCATCGGCTTTTTCACCAACCATGTTCAATGCCGCTGTTATTTTTTGTAATTCTGTTGGGCAAATTGCGGGACAATAAGTAAAACCAAAATAAATTAAACGTTTGGTATTATCAAAATCTGCTTGAGTGACATCCTCGCCCATATGATTAACAAGCGTAAAAGGCCCGCCAAAATTTTCTTGTACGGCAGAGTTTTTATTCGCCTTTACCAACATAAGTCCGTTTTCTTTGTCATTTTGAATTTGTAAAGCAGCAATAATTGCAGCAATACCTAAACCTAAAACTAAAATAATAATGATACGGATGAGTGTGTTTTTCTTCATAAAAATATTTTCTTATAAAATTAAGGAGCCTAAGGTTTTTATACCTCATGCTCCCTAAGAATAAAAGACAAAATAATAGAAGGTTTTATAAAACGGTGAGCATTTCTGCGACCAAAGGATGACGAACGATATCTTTTGATCCCAACTGGCAAACGGCAATATTGGGTAGGGGATCGAGGCGGTTCATCGTATCTGTAAGTCCAGAAATTCCTTCCAATAAATCACTTTGATCGGGGTCACCTGTGACCACCATGGTTGAATGCCATCCCAAACGAGAGAGCAGCATTTTTAATTGTCCATAAGTACAATTTTGTGCCTCATCAATAACAACAAAGGAATTATTAAGGGTACGCCCACGCATAAACCCTACGGGGGCAATTTCAATTGTGCCATCTTCCAATAATTGACGTACGCGTTTACCACCCATACGATCCCCCAACGCATCATAAAGCGGACGAAGATAAGGAGCCATTTTTTCATCCAATCCACCAGGAAGAAACCCAATAGATTCCCCTGCCTCCATCGCGGGGCGGGATAATATAATGCGCTCAATTTGTTTTTTCTCTAATGCTTCAACAGCTTTAGAAATTGCAATATAGGTTTTCCCCGTTCCTGCAGGACCAACAGCAAGGGTAAGGTTATATTCATCAATAGCCTTCATCAATTCTGCTTGCCCTTCGGATCGTGGGCGAATATTTTTCACATATTTTTTATCCCGTCGTCCATCAATTTGATCATCAAGGGGGTGCCAATCACTTTGGTGATTTTCATCATAATGACGTGATTTCCCTTGCTTATCAAAAAACGGATTTACAACATTTTCACTTTGATGAGATCGGCTATTTCGGCGTGATTTTTTAGACATAGTTGTGTTCCTTTTTTATTGTGCTTTGGATTGCATAAATACATTACCGTAGCGGTGGGGTGAAAGAGACAAGAGAAAGTAGAAAATTTTTACTATAATAAATAAAAAAAACCGCGTTGAACAATCAATGCGGCTAATAAAAATACGAGGCAGTTTTTCGGACAAGCGACAGGCACTTGGCGGAGGAGATAAATATCTTTTTTCTTTAATGGGTATCAAGGATAATCCTTGGGGTAAGAAATAATAAGAAAAACAAATCAACTGATAATAAGTATAGCATGATTTTCTACAATTATAATTATTTTTACAAATTAAAAGGTATAAAATAGAAGAAATAAAAAAACCGCTTTATTAATAAAAGCGGTTTTAAAATTATTGTTTTAGGATAAAGACAAGCTTTATTCTGCCGCTTCCTCAAGGGGGATTACTTTTCCATCCGCTGTGATATGTTTGGGGCGGAATGTATCTTCTGCAAATACATCTTCCCAACTTCCTTCAGTAGAGGCACGGGAGTACTCAGTTGAACGATTTTCAAAAAAGTTTGTATGCTCTGCCCCATTCAACATCTCATCCATCCATGGCAATGGGTTTTTGTCAACGCCATAAATTGGTTCTAGGTTGAGTTGTTGCAAACGACGATCACCGATAAAACGAATATATTGTTTTACATCTTCTGCATTCATCCCTTCAATCTCACCCATTTCAAAACAAAGGTCGATAAACGCATCTTCATGATCAACCGTTAATTTACAACAATCGGTAATTTCCTGTTTTAACTCATCATCCCAAATATCTTGGTTTTCGTGAATAAACGCATTAAATAATTTTATCATGGATAGGCAATGTAAAGTTTCATCCCGTACCGACCACGTCACAATTTGGCCCATACCCTTCATTTTATTAAAACGCGGGAAGTTCATTAAAATTGCAAAAGAGGCAAATAACGCTAACCCTTCGGTAAACGCACCAAACATTGCCATTGTTTTCGCAACTTCACGACGAGAGCTTATATTTACATCTTGTAAGAAATCAAACTTATCTCTCATTTCCTTGTAATCAAGGAAGGCAGAATATTCAACTTCTGGCATACCGATTGTATCAAGAAGGTGAGAATAGGCGGCAATATGAACCGTTTCAATATTTGAAAAGGCAGACAACATCATTTGCACTTCTACGGGGCCAAAAACCTGGCTGTAATATTTCATATAAGCATTATTCACTTCCACATCAGATTGTGTGAAGAAACGAAAAATTTGAGTCATCAGGTTTTTTTCAGAAGGGGTTAGATTTTTCTTCCAATCACGAACATCTTCGGCCAATGGCACTTCTTCGGGTAGCCAATGTACGCGTTGTTGTGTTAACCATGCCTCGTAACACCATGGGTATAAAAATGGTTTATAAACATGACGCTCCACCAATAAGGGTGAATTTGCGCCTTCCATATCATTAATTGTTACGTTTTCTTGAGCTGATCCCATGAAGTTTCTCCTTTTGATTATCCTGTTTTATATGACTTTAACTTGGCGTTTCTAGACCATGAATCCGAGTCATTTTTACAAGGCATCCACAGCTTAAAAACAATTTATTTAATAAAAAAGATGCTTCCCGATTCGAAAAGCACCTTCATTATATGGTATGTCTGTAAAAATTAAAACACTATATGTAGTGTTTTACTCAAATAATTTTAAATATTCGTCATATCCTTCGGCTTCCAATTGGGCTTTAGGAATAAAGCGCATGGAGGCAGAATTTATGCAATATCGCAATCCACCTGTTTCGGTAGGGCCATCATTAAAAACATGTCCCAAATGCGAATCGGTTTCCGATGATTTGACTTCGGTTCTGACCATACCGAATTTTGTATCTTTATGCTCATCCACCATATTTTCGGAAATCGGTTTGGTAAAACTGGGCCATCCAGTACCCGAATCAAATTTATCGGTTGAGGAAAAAAGCGGCTTGCCATTGATCACATCAACATAAATTCCTGCTTCTTTATGATCCCAATATTCATTGTCAAATGCACGTTCCGTTCCCCCTTCCATCGTTACCTTTTTTTGTAAGGGTGTCAGATGATCGGTTGTAAATTCTTTATTTTCTTTTTGTGCGTCGCTCATAATAATCTCTTCTTTGTTCATTTCACCTTCGGATTGCGCCATAGATTGTGTAAGGGGACTTAAAGCAATAGCACCAAACAAAAACCCAGTAATCGCAATTAATAATACCAACATCTTAGACATCAATTTGTTCTCCTTATTTATAATTTTATTCGTGTATACAAGGTCAAAGTTACAAAAGAGGAGGTCGTTACAACGTTCTTTATATAATTTAATACTAATCTAAGTTATTGTTTTTAGTGCTATCTGGGTTTGAAATTGGCGTTTTTAAACCATTCATGTTTCAAATATTGCTATGTCTATGTTTTTTAAAGCAGACATAAAAAAAGGAAGCTTATCGCTTCCTTTTTCTTAAATTCTTACTGGCAACTTAAGCATTCTTCGTAGTTGTTCTCTTGTGCTTCTAACTCTGGCTCTCGGCCTTGGCTTTGGCGGTCACGAATCCATGAGGCGTTACTTTCCGCACGCTGGATTGATTTGGATCGGCAATAATAAAGTGATTTTACGCCTTTTTTCCATGCGGACATATGAATATCATGCAATTCTTTTTTGTGCACATTGGCGGGCAGGAACACATTTAGACTTTGAGCCTGACAGATAAATTGTGCACGATCCCCTGCATGTTCAATCAACCATGCCTGATCAATTTCAAAGGCTGTTTTGAACACATCTTTTTCATCATCGCTTAAGAAATCAAGGTGCTGAACCGATCCTTCATTGGTGAAAATTGAGCTCCAAACATCATCTGTATTTTGACCTTTTTCATCCAAAATCGCCATGAGATATTTATTCTTTACAGGAAATGATCCCGACAAGGTTTTATGGGTGTATGCATTTGCGGCAATAGGCTCAATCCCTGGGGAAGATCCACCACATATAATAGAGATAGATGCCGTTGGTGCAATTGCCATTTTATTTGAAAAACGCTCCATCACACCATAATCGGCAGCATCGGGGCATGGTCCACGCTCTTCAGCCAAAGTGTGAGAGGCATCATCAGCCTGACGTTTAATATGTTGGAAGATACGACGATTCCATACCTTTGCCATGACCCCCTCCATAGGGATTTTTTTGGCTTGTAAGAATGAATGCCAACCCATTACGCCCAAACCAACCGAACGTTCCCGCATGGCGGAATATTTTGCGCGTTTCATACTATCAGGCGCCTTTTCAATAAAGTCGGAAAGGACATTATCAAGCATACGCATCACATCTTCAATCATTTGTGGGTGGTCTTGCCATTCATCCCATTTATCCAAATTCATGGAAGCTAGACAACAAACCGCGGTTCGATCATTACCCAAATGGTCACGACCCGTTGGCAAAGTGATTTCAGAACAAAGGTTAGACATTTTTACGTTCAAACCCGCCATTTTATGGTGATCAGGAATATTATCGTTTACATGATCAATATAAATAATATAAGGCTCGCCCGTTTCAATCCGTGCGGTGAGCAAGCGAATCCATAAATCGCGCGCGCTTACCTTATCAATCACTGCGTTATCTTTGGGGGATTTTAATGCCCATTCATCATCATTCTCAACCGCTTGCATAAAGCTGTTTGTGACCAACACCCCTTGGTGAAGATTAAGCGCTTTACGATTTGGATCGCCACCTGTTGGACGACGGATTTCAATAAATTCTTCAATTTCTGGGTGCCAAATCGGCAAGTATATCGCGGCCGACCCACGACGTAGAGAGCCTTGGGAAATTGCCAATGTCATCGAATCCATCACACGAATAAAGGGTACAATCCCCGATGTTTTACCATTGCGGCCTACTTTTTCACCAATGGATCGAACATTCCCCCAATAGGAGCCAATACCACCACCAAGAGAAGCAAGCCAAACATTCTCGTTCCAAAGCTGAACAATATCATCAAGCGAATCTTGTGTTTCATTTAAAAAACAAGAGATAGGTAAACCGCGGCTGGTGCCCCCGTTAGACAAAATGGGTGTCGATGGCATAAACCAAAGTTTGGACATATAATCATATAAACGCTGTGCATGTTTTGAATCATCGCCGTAATACATTGCAACGCGGGCAAACAAATCTTGTGGCCCTTCTTCGGGTAGTAAATAACGGTCATAAAGCGTTTCAATACCAAATTTGGTAAGGTTTTCATCGCGTGAGCGGTCGATTTGGACTCTATTCCCGCCTTCAATTTGTGCATAGTCGAACATATATTTTCCCCCTGTGAAAAATAGAATTTATTAACATTTTGTGTATAACTGCTGTGGATGGATTGTGATTAAGTGAATTGATAAACCACAACCCCTAGCGGTGTAATATTTATAACCATACTATATCTCGTGGTTGTGTCCAGAATAAAAAAATCTTATCCCACCCCTTAAAAGGTATAAATATTAGTTGTTCAATGGCAATAAATAGGCGTTTAAAACAATAAAACTCTCTATCTAAGAATTTTTTAATTCTTATCCACGAAAGAATTTAGTCAGAATATTTTTGAAAAAGAAATTTTATTTTAAAATTATTAATATTATTTGTCGCTATCCTCGACTAATTATTCATTAATAATATAAATATCGGTGTCATCATCATCGGTAATGATTCGGGCATTGCCATCCAATTCGATAACATCATCAGGGTCGGCAATAATGCGAGGATTACTATCATCGGGTTCGTACTCACCACGATTATAAAGTTCGGTGTTATATGATTTATCGATACCATTGAACGAATCATCACCTTCAATTTCATATGCGCTATCAAGAAGATAAATATCATCATCATCATCTATATCATGATAATCATTATAAAGATCAGTATCATAGGTAAAAACACTGTCACTATCTTGGTTAGCATTATCTTCTGCCAAAACAGGTTGTGTTGAGATAAAAATAAATCCAGTTGCTAGTAATAATGCTAATTTCATGTTTCGTCCTTTGCTAATTAATATGTTGTTTCGGTTTGCGCATCTATGGTTAGGCCATTATCAAGAGTCACTTCATCTGTAGCATAATCCGTGTAGGGGTCATAATCGGTAGAGCCTTTAATATTGTAAATATCATCATCATCATCATCTCAAAAAATTCATTATATTCATAATCAAAATCGTCACTTTGCGTTGTGACATTAATATCGGAACGTCCCATTGTTTGGGCGCGTGTCGTAACAGGATCACGTTTCATATCGGCAGATCCCGTGATATTACCAAGGGGAACAGTCGCATTATTTTGCGCGAATGCGGGAAATGACAGAATACATAAAAGAATGGCGCTATATATATATGTTGTTTTTTTCACTATCATTTTACGTTTCTTTCAAAATTTAAAAAATATAATTTGTTTTGGTATAGATATTCCAATGAATTGATATAAAATAAGTTCCGAAAAACCATAGGAATAGAAAATAGAATGACCCAAGATATACGCCGTTACCGCCAAACAAAAATTGTTGCCACATTAGGTCCTGCATCGGGCGATCCTGAAAAAATGCGCGCCTTATTCGAAGCGGGGGTTGATGTGTTTCGTATGAATTTCTCCCATGGATCGCACGAAGATCACCGTAAAAATTTGGAAACGGCCCGTCTATTGGAAACCGAATATGCCCGCCCTGTTGCGATACTGGCAGATATGCAAGGGCCAAAATTACGAATTGGACGCTTTGAAAATGACAAGATTGCCTTGACCCAAGGACAAACATTCCGCTTTGATTTAAATAAAGATCTGGGGGATACCACCCGCGTACAATTGCCCCATCCCGAAGTCATTGAGGCTATGGGGATTGGGTCGGAAATCTTACTTGATGATGGAAAAGTGCGCGTTAAAGTAACAGACAAAGACCAATCATCTCTTACTGTCAAAATCATCTCAGGCAGTTATTTATCGAATAATAAGGGATTTAATATTCCAGGTGTGAAATTACCTATTAAAGCTTTGACCGATAAAGACCGTATTGATTTGGAAGCTGCCATAGAAATGGGTGCCGATTGGATTGCCCAAAGCTTTGTTCAAAGTGCGGAAGATGTGATTGAGGCACAAAATTTAATAAAAGGGCGTGCTGCCCTTATGGCGAAAATTGAAAAACCTTCCGCTGTAGAAGATATTGATGAAATTATTGATGTTGTCGATGGCATAATGTTGGCGCGGGGGGATTTGGGTGTAGAAATTCCACCCGAACAGGTGCCTTCTGTTCAAAAGAAAATTGTACGTAAAGTACGCCATGCAGGTAAACCTATTATTGTCGCGACTCAAATGCTCGAATCAATGATTGATAATGCGCGTCCTACCCGTGCCGAGGCTTCAGATGTTGCCACGGCTGTTTATGATGGGGCAGATGCAGTTATGTTATCGGCTGAAACAGCGGTAGGTGATTATCCGATTGAGGCGGTTTCGATTATGAATCGAATCTGTGAAACGACAGAAAGTGATAATTCTTATCGTAGAATTATGGATGCGGATCAACCAAAAACACAATCTGATGCATCAGATGCCATTACCGTAGCGGCAACCAATGTTGCCGAAGATATTAATGCTGCGGCTATCGTTAATTACACAACATCGGGGTCAACAACATTACGGGCGGTACGCCAGCGTCCTATTGTTCCTGTCCTTTGCCTCACTCAAAACATAAAAACCGCCCGTCGTTTGGTATTGTCATTTGGGGTACGAACCATTCATATTACAGATGTCAAAAACTTTGCCGAAACAGTAGAGCGCGCCGTTGGTTTGGTACAAGAAAAGGGATACGCTAATAAAGGGGATAAAATTGTTCTGACCGCCGGTGTACCCTTTGGAGTAAGTGGTACAACCAATGTGTTAAGAATTGCAGTGGTTGAATAAACAATTCTCACCCACAAAAAAAACGACAATTAAGTCAGTTCATATCCAAATTAAATTTGTGAGGCCGTAGCGTGTTTAGACGCCTGAGATTGTTTTATTTAAAGCCGTAGCGTGTTTAGACGCCTGAGGCAATATAAATACTACTGCGCGGCGGAGGCAACGCGGGTCACATTTGTGCTTGGCGCTGTGTGTAACCACCATGCTGATTGATTAATCGAAAAGATGGGTTTGTAATGGCTTACGCGTTCTGCCTTGATGGCGGTTTTGATTTGATTGTCCAAAATCATCGCGCCTTGATCGGTGTAAACAATTAAAATCGCATGAGGGATATTTTTTTGCTGATCCTGAACAATGGCGATACGCATACGATCATCAGGAACCCCCAAGGCACGAAGGGCAGTATATTTTGCGATGGCAAAATCTTCACAATCGCCACCTTTTTTATAAAATTCAATTGGCGTTGCCCAGTAATCTGTTTTACCATAATTTACAGAATCGGTAACATAACGTTTTGAATTCATTAATGTATTCACTTGTGTTGCCATTTTATTTAAAGGCATTCCTTTAAACGAATTTAAAGACGCTTTTAATTCGACAATTTCTTTGGGGGCGGATGCGCTATTTAAAGAGGCATTAAAACGCTCAAACATATTGGTCCATTTTGTAAACGCCTTTAAGGATGTGGAGCGTTTTTCGGTGGAGCCAAATATTTTTGGATGATAGCTCGCTTTTTGGAATGATTGCTGAACCAATGAAATACGTGCGGTGGCATCTTGAATTTCTGCACTGCGTGCGTTTTTGGCAAAACCCATTGATCCAAATGTAATAAACAATGCAACACCCGTCATAATAATACGTAGTGTAAATTGTTCGATTAAAGTACGGCGAATGGTATTGCGTGTTACTAAATTTTCAGCAACCAAAATTTGACCCAATTGCTGGCCAGATTGTTGGGCATTTACCAGTGCTAATTTTAATTGATCGGAAGAAAGAGAGCCATTTTGGACAAGTAGTTCACCCAAACGATTACGACGCAGGCGTTGTTTAACCTTTGATAATATCCCTTGATGTGAAATGTTTGAATGCAAAATGATGTGCCTCTTATAAAAACTTTTAACCCTATCTTTAATGATACCCAAGAATAGTTACTTAAATGTTAACAAAATGATTTATTTCACCTTGGTTTGAAATGAAATTTGCCATATCTTGAATTATAGAGCATTAAAATAAAGATTAAGTTAAAAATATGAGTAATTTCAATCAGTTAATCAAAAATCTCAATAAAGGTAAAATTTTGTTGGTTGGTGATATTATGCTTGATCAATATATTAAAGGCAAAGTGAGTAAGATTTCACCTGAAGGGCCTATTCCTGTTTTGAATATCACATCAGAAGAACAAGTATTGGGGGGCGCGGGTAATGTTTTAGCCAATTTATGTGCATTGGGATTAAATCCAATATGTATTGGTTTGATTGGTAATGACGATAATGGAAAAATTATTTGTAATAAAATGAAATCTCTTGGTGCGAATACGGATAATATTATAAAAAGTGATGAAAAACCTACGATTGTAAAAACTAGATTTGTTTCACAAAATCAACAATTGCTTCGTGTTGATCGTGAAAATACACAAACAATTTCTACGGCTATAAAAGAGGATATTTTAAGGCGTGCCAAAAAAGAAATGAGTGAAGCTTCAATTTTAATTTTATCAGACTATGGCAAAGGGGTCTTATCGCAAGATTTAATTCAATCTCTTATTCATTTGGGCAATGAGAATAATATTCCTGTTCTGGTCGATCCAAAAGGAAATAATTACACAATATATAATGGGGCAACAATTATTACCCCAAACCGAAATGAATTATCTCATGCGACAAATCATATGGCGACAGCAACAGATTATGATATTGAGCATGCCGCGCAAAAATTAATGGAAGAGTGTAATATTAATTTTGTTTTTGCCACTCGTTCTGAAGATGGGATTAGTGTTATTCCTAACCAAGGAACACCAACCCATTTACGAACAAAATCAATAGAAGTTTATGATGTATCTGGTGCGGGGGATACGGTTGTTGCGGTAACGGCTGCCGCCCTTGCCGCAGGGGGAGATTTAATTGATGCAGCAAGAATTGCTAATATCGCTGGTGCAATTGTTGTTGCAAAATCAGGTACGGCAACTGTAACTATCACAGAAATTGAAAATTATATTCAAAAAAATTCCCCTAAAACGATTGGTGCCAGATCGTGGGAAGACACAAAAGATCAAATTGATAAATGGCAAGCAAAGGGATTAAAAGTTGGATTTACAAATGGATGTTTTGATATTTTGCATTATGGTCATGTTAATTACCTAGCGCGCGCAAAAGAAAAATGTGACCATTTAATTATTGGTTTAAACCATGACAAATCAGTAAAAATTTTAAAGGGAGATACCCGACCTATAAATGATCAAAATGCTCGCGCTACGGTTATAGCAGCCTTGTCATCTGTTGATGCTGTTGTATATTTTGGGGCGGATATAGAAGGGCAAGATAATACCCCTTGTGAAATTGTAAATTTTCTTAAACCCGATATTTTAATGAAGGGTGGCGATTATACAATTGACCAATTGCCCGAAGGAAAAGTGGTGCAATCCTATGGAGGACAAGTTGAAATTATGCCCCTTTATGAAGGATATAGCACAACAAATATTATCGAAAAATCAAAAGGGTAAGGTTTTGAATATCTTCTTCTAGGCAGAATGGTTTTATCCTGATAAAATATTGTTCAAAGAGTATTAATTTTCATATAACCAAGCGTGGAGCTTTCCCCTCATGTCCTTTTCAACAAAAATTTTATCCGTAACTTTGGCGGGTGCATCGGCATTCACCCTTGCCGCTTGTTCTCACCCGCACTCTATGCCGACGGGATATACATATCATCATGATTTATACAAATCCCCCGCCCCACCAATGCCAAGTGAGATTACGATTGAACAACGCAAATATATGAATGCAGACCAAGCCGAACAATTTCGGGATGGAACTTATGACTTGTTAGAAAAACTAACAATGCGTGCGGGAATGCCTCCTAAACCTGTTTACGTTTTAACGCCATCCCCGATGAGTAATTTTTACGCCAATATTGACAATGACTTACGCGAAAATATGCGCCACATTGGCTATGCCCTATCAGATACACCAAATGATGCCTATGTTTTTACCTATGATGCACAATATATTGAACCTGCCGAAGGGGTTGTTCGTGCCGAAGGCGCACCAAATGTTGAATTAGTGTTACGGGTTTACAATGAACTAAGTCAAACGGCACGGTTACTAAGTACCGAGCGTGGACAGTTTTATATCCAAGGGGCAGATACCTTGAATATTGAGCCAACCAGCTATGATGTTTTACCTGTTATCGTTGTTGCAGAATAAATTACCGCACCAATAAAACGCGATAGTAATGATAAGTCCCTGCTGGGGGGCTGACATCCCCTTCCATACAGCCTTGCATTTTTGTGATAAATGACAGTGAGTTGACACTATTTCCAACGCTAAACGTTCCTAAATATATATCGGTAACAGTAATGTTTCCTATATCTTTTGGTGGTATATTTCCATTATTTTCAACACCAACCGCATCATTTATAGCAAAACAAAATTCTTCTGTGACAAATGGTAACCATGCCACTATTTCTGCTGGACCCGTCCCCAAATCGCTAACTTGAGTCCCTCCATTAAAATTCCATGGGGTTACAATATCTTGTATTCCATTTGGAGGGGCGCGATATGTTGCACCGCCGCCTTCGCTTGAAAAGACCTGCCGCTTGGGATTGTCGGTAATATTACCATAGGCAGGGTCAGCATCGGGGTGGGCGAAACGAATATCTGCTTCACTAAATCCATTTTGTAAAATAAAGGCAACTGCGGTTTCAAGTTCCGCGCCATATTGCTGTACTTCAGCAATTTTTAAGATTAGATTTTCTTCGTCAATACCACTTCCAGGTGTTGATGATCCACGAACAACAATAATTAAAAGCCCTAATAAAAAGATAGCGCCTAAAATATAAAATAAAATATTGCCAGATTGGTTGCTAGAATTTTTTAATAATTTATGTCTTAAAAATAAAATCATTGTGTATTGATTGTAACAGCTCGCGGGGCAACGGTCATACAATCTTTGAAATAAGTGCAGGCTTGCGCGGCTTGCGCCTGATCAAACCCACCCAATCGAGCCCGAAATAATGTTCCGCTGGTGGTTTGAAGGGGGACAGTTAAAGGGCGCACATTTTTTGTTAATGGCGCGGGAAGGGATTGAATGGCACGCCTTAACATATTATCTGTTTTAACACGGCTTTCGAATGCACCGATTTGTATTGACCATTTACCAATAGTATCTTTGGGATGGGGTAATTGCGCCATTGCAATATTTTGTTGTTTTTGATTATCCCATTCATTTGGGATAGTTGGTTCAGGATTATTTGCAGATATAGGGACACGCTCATTATCTAGTGGCGCAGTTCCAAATTGGTTGCTCTCAATCGCTTGGGTTAAAGGGGATCGTGGAATTATTTGTTGCGCGGCCGCCCGATTGGTTAATGCGCCTATACTGGCGTAATTACTGGCTGTATCGGCTCGTGAAACTGTTGCTGTAGTGTTATTTTTTGGAATAGGCGCAGGTAAAGATGTTGTAATAGAAATATTTTGTGATATTGGTTTCACCTTTGGTATAGGGGGGATTTTTACAACTGCGGTGCGAATATTTTTTACCTTTTTAAATCCTGCATCTAAAATTTCTGCCATATGTGAATTTCGGGTGGCAGAGGATCGCCCGCCAAAAACAACCCCAATTAAACGACGATTATTTTGACGTGCTGATGCCACTAAATTAAAACCCGAAGCATTAATATACCCAGTTTTAAACCCATCCATCCCCTTATAGCTATCTAAAAGTCGGTTATGATTACGATAACTTTTGCCATTATAATTAAAATTCCGGGTTGAAAAATAACGGTAATAATGAGGATATCGTTGTAGAATATAGCGCGCTAATGTTGCCATATCACGCGCGGTTGTTACTTGATTGCTGTTGGGAAGGCCTGAGGCATTTCTAAAGCGTGTGCTTTTCATCCCGATTGATCGCGCGCGGGCGGTCATCAAATTACCAAAACGGCTTTCCGTACCTCCAATTTTTTCTGCTATACCGGCTGCGACATCATTGGCAGATTTAGTGACAAGCGCATAAATAGCATCTTCAACTTTTATATATTGCCCAGGTTTAAGGTAAAATTTACTTGGCACCATGCTTGCCGCATGTTTTGAGATATAGATACGGTCATTTTTTTTCAAATCACCCCGATCCAAAGCCTCAAAAACCATTAATAAAGTCATTATTTTTGTAAGCGATGCGGGATAACGTTTACTATCGGCGTATCGCTGGCTAATGATTGTACCTGTATCGGCATCCATAACGAGGGAGGCGTATTTTTCATTTTTTTGGGCATAAGACATTTGTGAAAATGTCAAAATAACAGCAATAATTAAGAATGAAAAGATTTTCGACAAAATGCCCCCTTTGGCATAATTACAAACATAAACGCGGTGAGATTTGCGTATTTTTTACAAATTAAGGTTTCTATTCTGGCAAAATTTAAGTTGTTTTACAATGTTCTCAAGCAAACTATTCCAAATTACTTTAATGATGCGTTTATCTATCCATAACATTAGATATATAAATTGTATTTTGACGTCATTCAGATAAGATAATTTAACCGTAGATTAACGTAATTTAGTTTAAAAATATAAGATGATAAAAAAAGCTGTTTATACCAAAAATTCAAAATGTATTTTGGCCAATGATGACACTCCCAATACGCCCGATGATGGGGGTAATGATAGTAATGGCGATAATCAAAACAAAGAAAAAGAATCAGGCCTGCTATTAAAACCTAAACCAAAGACAAAAAAACCATCTATGTATAAAGTCTTATTGCTTAATGATGATTATACACCAATGGAATTTGTGGTGCATGTTCTGGAAAAGTTTTTCAATAAAAACCGTCAAGAATCCACCGATATAATGTTACATGTTCATCGTCGTGGTGTGGGAATTTGTGGTATATTTACCTATGAGGTTGCCGAAACCAAAGTGGCACAAGTAATGGATTTTGCCCGCGCCAATGAACAACCGCTACAATGCACGATGGAGAAGGAGTAGATGAAATAATGTTATCCAGTAATTTAGAAAAATCTCTTCATAATGCCTTGGCCGAGGCGACAAAACGGGGGCATGAATATGCAACGTTGGAGCATTTACTCTTTGCGCTAACAAATGATCAAGATGCCATGGCGGTGCTTCGATCTTGTGGTATTGATCTTGAGGATATCCGCTCAAAACTTGAAACATTTTTGGATCGTGAATTTGAGTATCTAAAAACCAATGAAGCGGAAGAAGCAAAACCAACAACCGCCTTTCAACGTGTCTTGCAACGTGCCGCCATTCATGTGCAATCATCGGGGCGCGAAGAAGTCACGGGCGCCAATGTTATTGTTGCCATGTTTAGCGAGCGGGAAAGTCATGCGGTTTATTTTCTACAAGAACAGGAAATGACCCGTTTTGATGCGGTGAATTATATTTCCCATGGCATTGCAAAAGTAGCAGGATTAAGCACTGATCCAAACACCGCCAGTGGGACCGATGCAATCGACGAGAATGGCGGTGAAGGGACAAAAACAGGCTCTGAAGCATTAAAAGCATATTGTAAAAATTTAAATGATAAAGCCAAAGCGAGGTAAAATTGATAAACTTATTGGGCGAGAAAAAGAGGTCAACCGCACCATTCAAATTTTATGTAGGCGGTCTAAAAACAACCCGCTTTATGTTGGTGATCCTGGTGTAGGTAAAACAGCGATTGCCGAAGGGTTAGCAAAAAAAATTATTGATGGAGAAGTGCCTGATGTTCTAAAAGATGCGATTATTTATTCCCTTGATATGGGGGCATTATTGGCAGGAACACGATATCGCGGTGATTTTGAAGAACGGATTAAGGCTGTATTGACCGAATTAGAAAAAATTGATGAGGCCGTTTTATTTATTGATGAAATTCACACCATTATTGGCGCAGGTGCAACCAGTGGCGGGGCAATGGATGCCTCGAACCTTTTAAAACCAAGCCTTTCAAATGGAGCATTGCGCTGTATTGGGTCGACCACTTATAAAGAATATCGCAATCATTTTGAAAAAGATCGTGCATTGGTACGAAGATTCCAAAAGATTGATGTGGTTGAACCGACTATTGATGAGGCCATTGATATTTTAAAAGGTCTTAAAAAATATTATGCCGAACATCATTCGGTTGAATACACGCGATGAGGCGATTAAGGCCGCAGTTGAATTATCAGCCAAATATATCGGTGATCGAAAATTACCTGATAAAGCGATTGATATTATCGACGAGGTTGGGGCGGCACAAAAATTATTACCTGAAGAGCTTCGCAAAAAAATTATTGATGTCGAAGATGTGGAGGAGGTTGTTGCAGTTATCGCACGTATTCCATCCAAATCTTTAACCAAGGATGATAAAACCGCGCTCAAAAATCTTGAACGTGATTTAAAAACACTTGTGTTTGACCAAGATGCCGCGATTGATACCTTAACCGATGCAATTAAACTTTCACGTGCGGGATTGCGCGACCCTGATAAACCAATTGGTTGTTATTTATTTAGTGGTCCTACAGGCGTAGGTAAAACCGAAGTGGCACGGCAATTATCAAAATCTATGGGTGTTGAATTGGCACGATTTGATATGTCTGAATATATGGAACGACATGCGGTGGCGCGGCTTATCGGATCGCCTCCCGGTTATGTGGGGTTTGAGCAAGGCGGATTACTAACAGATAAAATTGATCAAAATCCACATTGTGTCTTGTTGCTTGATGAGATTGAGAAGGCACATCCCGATATTTATAATATTTTGTTACAAGTCATGGATTACGGTAAATTAACGGATAATAATGGCAAAACAATTGATTTTCGCAATGTGATCTTAATTATGACGACCAATGCCGGCGCGGCAGAATTGGCGCGTGCGCCAGTCGGGTTTGGCCGTGAAATGCGCGTTGATGATGATAAAGAAGCCATCAATAAAATGTTTAGCCCCGAATTTAGAAACCGACTTGATGCCGTTGTTCCCTTTGGCGCTTTAAAACAAGAAACAGTTGCCAAAGTGGTCGATAAATTTATGGCACAACTTGAAGCACAGTTAACGGAGAAAAATATTAATATTATTTTGACAGAAGATGCCCGTCAATATTTAGCCAAAGAAGGATTTGATCCTGCCATGGGCGCCAGACCCTTAGGGCGTGTTATTCAAGAACAAATTAAAAAACCACTGGCCGAAGAAATTTTATTTGGTGAGCTTATTTTTGGCGGCGAAATTAAAATTGACGCAAAAGGTGGCGATTTGGATTTCACATACAAATCAAATCCAAAGCCAGAAAAAAAGCAGCCTGAAAAGAGTGAAAATAAAGAAACGGTGAAATAATTTTTATGGGACTTTTCTTGTTAATATCTTCACCGCAATATTTGCTGGGTCTGAACCAGAAATAGATTGTAATTTAAAGCAACCAATTTGTTTAACACAATTTAAGTCGGAAAAGTTAGATACTTCACAAGTGTACAACTCCCCCTGCTGAAAAATCCAAACCTGCACGATGAGAAAATAAACCCATCCCACCATTTGTATCTTCAGGAATAATATCGCTATCAAACAATTTTTTGTTTATTGCTATGCAAACATCATCTTTAACAAAAGGTATAATTACATGCGCAGCATGTGTTATATCTCCTTCAATACTAGCCCCCTGTATCATATTATTTCTAGCATACACAACATGACCATATCCAGTTTCAGAAGAAAAATCTTCATCTAAAGAATTTGTTGGAGGTTTTGTGTATTTTAAGCCACCACCATTTTCATGAAATAATTTACACTTGTCTTTTATATCAGTTACTGGCGAATAGTTGAAACCTCCACCTGCTCCTTCGTACGAAATAAAATTTGGAATACAATTCTTTAATCGCATTCGTCTTACAGCCATACTATTTTCTTCTAAAATTTGAATGATTTTATTTGCATGGGCATCAGTAGATGAATCACTAATAAATCCGCTACTGGTTCGGCTGGATTGATTAAAAGCAAAGGTTAGTGCGCCAAATAAAGCAATGGCGATAAAAATAATAACAATGACATTGCCGCTTTGATTTTCGTAAGATGAATTAACTTTCATATCTACAGAATATCATAAAAACCAAAATAATAAATTTTAAATCTTAGCGGCAGTAGCGCGTTTACGCGCCTGAGGCTTTTAAAAAATAAGTAGCGCGTTTATGCGCCGCCTTAAGGTATTTAACGAGGTATCTAAGAAGCTATCTTAAAAATAGCATCAATCTCAACACAATATCCCGCAGGAAGGGAAGGCGCGCCTACCGCAAAACGTGCATGTTTACCAATTTCTTCGCTCAATATATTGACCATTAAATCCGATGCGGCATTAATAACCAATGACATATCGGTAAAATCGGTGTGACAATTAACAAATCCGCCTAATTTTACACATTTAACAACACGGCTCCAATCACCTTCAACTGCATCGCGCACTTGGGTTAAGATATTTAAACCGCATTGTAATGAAGCTTCTTGAGCAGTTTCTAAACTTATGTCATTCCCAACTTTACCTTTAAATTCTTGCTTGCCGCCAATAGGCACTTGCCCCGCCACAAAAACCATGTTTCCAGCCGTTACAAATGGCACATAATTAAAAAGGGGAGGAACGGATTTTGGTAAAATATAGCCATATTTTTGTAAATTTTGTTGAATATCATTTAAATTACTTTGTGGGGTTTGGGTCATATTGGCTCTCTTTAACTTGATTTCTTTGTCTTTTTACGCCATTTCTTATATCTTGAGAAGAATTTAAAAGGTGATTTATGGGTTTATTTAGATATTTAGGCGTGCTTTCCCCCGCTGCAATGCAGATTACCAAGCTTTTTAGTGGGGCAAAATCTGTGGGAACGGATATATACGGCAATACATATTTTACCGCTAGCCCTCGAAAAGGGTATAAACGCAATCGTCGCTGGGTGATTTATAAGGGAAAAGCAGAAGCATCAATGATTCCCCCTGAATGGCATGGATGGATGCATCATCAAACAGATGATATTCCCAATAATGATGATCGATCATTTCGTCGTCCATGGCAAAAAGCACCACTTCCAAATTTAACAGGAACAGCGCAAGCTTATCGTCCGCCTGGTCATATTTTAAAAGAAGGAAAACGCCCAACAACCACTGGTGATTATGAGGCATGGACACCACCAGAATAAGGATGGTTTTAAAAGCTTCAGGCGTGTAAATACGCTATGGACGGATAAAATAAAGATTAACAAGCCAATTTTCGCTAACGCGCGATAGGCAGTAATAAAAAAGAAAGAAATAAAAATGAAAAAAAATGTAATTGAAACAGTATTGGGTGCAGTTGTATTAACGGTTGCCATTTTATTTTTAGTATTTAGTTATTCTTCGGCCAGTATTGGTTCGACCGATGGGTATGATGTGACAGCACGTTTTTCTGGTATTGGTGGACTTGGTGTTGGTGATAAGGTTGTTATAGGGGGGGTTAAAATTGGTCAGGTTTCTAAAATTAGCTTGGATAGTGAAACTTACCTTGCCGATGTCACAATGGATATTAAAGATTCTGTGAAGTTACCTGATGATACTGCCGCTTTTATAAGTAGTGAAAGCTTACTTGGAGGGCTTTATATGCAGCTTGAGCCTGGTGCGTCCGAAGAATATATTGAGGCAGGAGGGTCAATTGAATATACCCAAGCCCCTCAAAATTTGGAGCAGTTATTAGGTCAATTTATTTTTAGTCTATCCGATAGTGATAAAGCAGAATCGTCAGAAAATTAATTAGCAATGATTTTTAAAAAATCTTTTTCCTCTTTTTTTCTTTTTACCTTGTTTTTACTTGGTTCAATACAACTTTCATATGCTGATATGATTGATTATCCAGAAATAAAAATCCAAGTTTTAAATAAATCAACCGCCCGCACCGCTACAATTGATGGTAAAGTCGGACAAACAATTGAATATGGATCGCTTTTTATTAAGGTGCAATCTTGTAGAAAGTCTGAACCATTAGACAAACCCGAGAATGCAGCATTCTTACAAATTTGGGAAGTCCCTGTGGGGAAGAAAAAATCCGAATGGGCATTTTCTGGTTGGATGTTTTCTTCATCCCCTGCCGTATCTGCGATGGATCATGCGGTTTATGATGTTTGGGTTTTGCAATGTTTTGATTCCAATGCTGTGAAGGAAGAACCCGTTAATAAAGTTATTGTTAATGATGTAGAGCTAGATGAAAATATCGAAACGCCAATAGATTACGAAAACGCGCAAGATATTTATACCCAAATCACACCTATAGATGAGAGTGATAATAGCGAAATTGATAATAATTCAAATCAAACTATTATTATCGAATCCGAGCCTTTAGAAAACGAAAGAGATTTTGAAAATGAAGATAATAATTCATTTGATGATTTAATAGATGGTGTATCAAACGCGCCGTAATTATTGTTTCCTTGCTTGTAAATAATTGGTTATTAACTTAGATGCCGTTTTACCAACGCAATAAAAATCGGCGTTGTTATTCATTTTATCTTGAATTTCTTCAATATATTGTTCTTGGAGGATTTCATATAACCCAAATTGTAAAAGATGCGGATTAGAAAATTGCGAATCAAGAATTTTAAACCCCCCTTGATAAAGCCGTGCGCATAAATGAATAAGGGCAATTTTACTTGCGTTTGTTTGCGTTGAAAACATACTTTCCCCACAAAAAACTTGTCCTATGGCAATACCATAAAGGCCGCCAACTAGTTTATCGTCTTCCCAACACTCAACACTATGGGCATAGCCTTGGGCATGAAGTTCAAGAAATGTTTGTTTAATAGGGATGTTAATCCATGTTGTTTCACGGTTTTTATATGGTTGCGCGCAGGCATCTATAACATCTTCAAAAGCAGTATTAATTTTAATGTTAAACGATTGTTTTTTTAAGGCTTTCATCAAGCTTTTTGATATATGCAATTCTTTTATCGGTAAAAGAGCGCGGTGATGGGGCGCATAAAAATTATAAAATAAGTCATCCGCATCATCTGCCATTGGGAAAACGCCATTGCGATAGGCATTTAAAAATAATTCAGGGGAGGCATCTTTAAACATTTTTGATTGAGATTATTTCTTACAACTGGCAGCAAAAGATGGGGATGATACAAAAACACAAAATAAAAATATTAAAACCAATTTTATTTTATGCATGTAAAAGCCCATTTTATTTAACTTCTTTTTCTTCTGCACGTTTAGCAAGCTCTTTTTCAAGCCAGTGAATATTATATTCCCCTGTTTTAAATGCATCTTCATTAATAATCCATTGATGAAGGGGTAGGGTTGTTTTGACCCCATCAATAACGGTTTCAACAATAGCACGGTTTAACCTCTTGATCGCCTCGTCACGGTTGCGCCCATGGACAATTAATTTGCCAATCATTGAATCATAATAAGGGGGGATGGAGTATCCACCATAAATTGCACTATCGAACCGTACGCCCAAGCCACCAGGGGCATGGAATTGCTTGATCAAACCTGGCGAGGGGGCAAATGTTTCGGGGTCTTCTGCATTGATACGCACCTCAATCGCATGTCCCCTTAGGCGAATATTTTCTTTGTTTAATGTCAAAGGCTCACCCGCGGCAATTTTAATTTGCTCGGCAATTAAATCAATACCTGTAATCATTTCGGTAACGGGATGTTCCACCTGAATACGGGTGTTCATCTCCATAAAATAAAATTCACCATCTTCATATAAATATTCAATAGTGCCTGCACCAACATAGCCCATTTTTCGTACCATGCCCGCAGATAAAGAACCAATATAGTTGCGCTCTTCTTCAGTTAAAGTTGGGGAGGGCGCTTCTTCAATTAATTTTTGATGGCGGCGCTGGATTGAACAATCACGCTCACCAAGATGAATACCATTTCCATGCTTATCACCAAAAATTTGAATTTCAATATGGCGTGGTTTTTCCAAATATTTTTCAATATAAACCGTATCATCACCAAAATTTGCTGCGGCTTCTCTTCGGGCAGTTGTGAACGCCTCGCCAAATGCGGCATCATCACGCACCACTTGCATCCCTTTACCACCGCCACCCGATGCGGCCTTGATGATCACTGGATATCCCATTTCATTACAGATTTCGATCCCGTCTTCCACAGTTTCCACTGCACCGGGGGAGCCAGGGACAATAGGAAGGCCAAGCGCCATCACAGTTTTTTTAGCTGTCACTTTATCACCCATTTTATCAATATGTTCAGGATTTGGACCAATAAAGGTAAAGCCATGTTCTTCAATCATACGGGCAAATTCGGCATTTTCAGATAAAAAACCGTAACCTGGATGGATAGCATCTGCACCTGTAACGGCTGCGGCAGTTAAGATAGATGGAATATTAAGATAGCTATCCTTGCTTTGTGCAGGGCCAATACACACCGATTCGTCTGCCAAACGTACAGCCATCGAATTAGCATCCGCGGTGGAATGTACAGCAACAGATTGAATCCCCATCTCTCGGCAGGCACGAATAATACGAAGGGCAATTTCACCCCGATTGGCAATAAGGATTTTTTTAAACATTTTACAATTCTATTTCCATTAAATGATCAAATTCTTGAATGCCCTGTGGGCTAGTAATCTGACCTGTTATTTTCCAATTATTCTTTAAATATAATTCTTGCGCATCAGGGGTATAAAGATAAAGTTTCGTGAACCCTAATTTTTTTGCTTCTTTGTGAAGAAATTGTATCAATATGGAAGCATAACCTTTTTTCCGATAATCAGGATGAACAAACATTGATGCAAGCCATGGTGATAAATCTTTACGTTCTTCATGATCATTTTTGACCAAACTTATCATACCAATAATTTTTTTATTTATTATTCCAACCCAAGTTAATGGAATGATATTTTTGTTTTGTGTCCGTTCTTTATATCCTTTGATTGATTGAGAAAGCGTGCGCCCTTCCAAATGGCAACCCCATGAGCCAAAGCTCCACGCGGCGCAAGTTTCGGCAAATTCAGGACATTGTGAAAGCGGCGCAATATTAAGCGTCATTATTCGATAACCATAATGACATCACCAAATTCAATTGGCTGTCCATTTTCAGCTAAAATTTGTGTGACTGTACCTGATTTATGCGCTTTAATGGGATTCATTACCTTCATCGCCTCAATAATGACGAGGGTATCTCCTTCACTCACACTATCACCTTTTTTAACAAAAGCAGGGGCATCGGGTTCTGGCGCATTATAAATTGTCCCTACCATAGGGGATGTAACCGCGCCCGGATGATCGCCAGTTACCGCGTCAGGCAACTCATTATTTGCCGTTTGTGGCACAGTAGGATCAGAAGGCATATTTAATACAGGTTGAGCCACGGGAACAGATGCGCCCATCAACATACCACGATTAACACGGATCATCTGTTCGCCTTCTGCGACTTCAATTTCATTTAAACCTGTTTCATCCAGAAGGGCGGCAAGTTTTTTAATTGCTTTTGAATCAATTTTCATAAAAATACATATCTTTGTTATTAAATCTAACTAAATTGGTAGCGAATATTGCCAAAAATGTCAAAACTTCTCTAATTTTAAAGCTGGGTTAGTTTTGTATAAGTTTGCCAATTTTATCAATGGCTTGGGCATATCCATCCACGCCTTGACCTTTTATAATCTTTGTGGCCAATGGAGAAATATAGGAATGATGGCGAAATTCTTCGCGCGTTTGTGGATCAGAGATATGAATTTCAATAATTGGCATATTAAGGAGTTTTAACGCATCATGAATTGCAACTGATGTATGGGTATAAGCCCCAGCGTTAATGATTAATCCATCATGTGTATCAATAATAGCTTGTAAAGCGTCAATAATTTCTCCTTCATGATTAGATTGAAAGAAATCAGTTTCAATATCTATCTTTTGAGCGTTTTGACGGCATATGTTTTCAATATCTTGCAAAGTTTGCGTGCCATAAATTTCCGGCTCGCGCCGCCCTAGCATATTTAAGTTGGGGCCATGAAGGATAAAGATTTTTGGCATATTATTGGTTATGCCCCTCATGGTTATGATGTTTCTGGGGCTTTTGACCTGCGGGAGTTATATTCACATTGACTAATGTTTCAAATCCATTTGCAAATTTTAATGTAACAGGAAAACTGTCATCTTCAATCAATTGCTCTTTTAAATTTATAAGCATGATATGGTATCCTGAAGGCTCAAGAATAGTTTTTCCTTTTGATTGAATATCAATTGATTTTACCTTTCGCATCATCATTTTACCATCATCAGGGTCGATTAAGTTTTGATGAATTTCTGTAATTTCAGCGACATCAGATAAGGCTTCAATTAATTTATCATCCATAGATGTATTATTCTCAATCGTCATAAAGACAGCCCCCGTTTTTGCATTGGGCGAAGTGGCGAAGGCATATATCTCATTTACTTTAATTTCACCCGAAGTATTATCACAAGCGGTAAGAAATAAAGGAAGTACCAAAATAATGGCAATCGCCATATAGTTTGAAAATAATTTTTGCATAATTTATTGTTTCGAGCTTGTGGTTATAATTTCAAGAAGGTCTTTTAATTGGGGTAAATTTTCATCCGCTACAAGATAAATATCCCCATTAATTACAAAACTAGGGACGGAATCAATACCTGCATGGGTCATAGAAGCCATATTGTTATCTGCAATTTTTATAATTTCTTCGCTTGCCGCATCTTTTATTAATTGTTCATAATCTAACCCGAAAAGATTGGCAGTTTCTTCAATAAAACTGTCGGGCACTTCTATTTCAGGATATTCTAAAATGGCATTATGCATTTCCCAAAATTTGTCTTGTAAACCTGCGGCTAAAACAATGTTGTTTAACCGGATCATTGCTTCATCCCCAAAAACAATCGGGCGGGCAATATAGGTTATATCATCACGAAGGGTTAGAAGCTCCTTAATCATAAGGTGCATTTCTTTACAATAGATGCATCCATAATTTAGATATTCAACCATAACAACGCGTGGTTGTGCTTGACTTTCTGTATCTTTTTGATTTTCTAGTATCAAAAAATCTGCTTTTGGATTTTCAACGCTATGATACATCCATTTGAAATGAATAATCCCATATAAACTATATAATCCTATAAGAGCGAGTAAGATGAGAACAAAGCGAAACAGCATTTTAAAAGATAATCCTTACCTTATGAATTTATGACTCGCGTGCTTCTTTAATAATACGCTTCATTTCTGCAGCAGGAATATATCCTGGAGAGATTTTACCATCAATAATAAATCCAGGTGTACCGCGAATATTTAACGCTTGCGCTTCTTCAATATTTTTATTCAATTGTGCGGCAATCTCTTCACTCTCTTTATCTTTTTTCAACTGATCTACATTTAATCCTAATTCTTCTGCCAATTTTGATAATGTAGATTCATCTTTTGGCCCTTCAAAATTCATAATGGCACGATGATAATCCCAATATTTATCTTGTTTTAACGCTGCCAATGACCATTTTGATGCTTCTAAAGAGGCGGGGCCAAGGATGGGCATATCCATAAAAATAACGCGAATATTATCGTCTGTTTGTAATAAAGTTTCAATCTCTTCTAAGGCGCGGCTACAATACCCACAATTATAATCAAAAAATTCTACAATCGTAATATCCCCATCGGGGTTTCCCGCTGTAGCCAGATTGCCCCGTTTATCGAGTGCTTTAACAAATCCTTGAGCTAGTTCATTAGCAGCCTCTTGTTCTTTTGCAACCAATTCACCTTGATATTTATTGACACTTTCTAAAACAACTTCGCCATTTTCAAGCAAGTAATCTTTAAACATGTTTTCGATTTCTTGTTTTTGCGCTGCTGTTAAATCTTGGGCAGAGGCCAAAGAGGGGGCGGCGATGATGGCGGTTAATAATACCAAAAATAAACGATTCACGAGAGAACACTCCTTTAGTTAAAAATTACTTTTATAATATAGTCTAACGCATCTTATCTTCATAGGGCAAACATAAGGTGAAATTACTCAAACTTAACATTTAAAGCTATAGTGTTAAAGCCATAGTGTTATTGTCCTGTGTTCTGATCAACAAAAAATATAATATCTCGCGCCCGTAATGATGCGGTACTGCCCGATGGCAATCCTTTTAATGCAATCTCTGCTTGTTCTTTGGCATAACTGCGTTTGTTTTGAAGTAACGCTTCTTCAGCCAAATGTAATCTAGAATTTGAATTGTTGCCCATTTTACCATAAGCGGTGGCAAGAAGGCGATGCACACGGGTGGAGCGTGGTTCTTCTTGCGCGGCGCGTTTCAAATTATCAATAGCATTTGTTAGCTGGGTATCGCTTGCATTATTTTGTTGAATTTGTGCTTGCGCCCATGCCATGCGAATAAGCCCAGATTGCGGATCAAGAGTGCTCGCTTTTTGATACAGGGGCAGCGCTTCATCAATTCGGCCAAAATCGACGAGCATTTGTCCTTTTATCTCATAAAAATAAGGATTATTTGGCTCTTTAGCGATTAATTGATCAATAATTTTTGTAGCTGTATTAATATCATCTTGACGATAAGCCGCGATTGACCGTGCATATAAGACAGCAATAGAAATATCTTTATCATCATATGTCCAACCCACTTGGGTAGGATTAATAAAGCCGATTAATTTTGCTTTCATGCGTGCATGTTGTTCAATCCACTCATCAGGGAATTGCAAATTGGTTTTGGTTGAGTTTTCTACCCTTGATTGAAGGGCATCAATTCGGTTTCGTGTCAAAGGGTGGGAGCGGATATATTCTGATTGTTGCGTTTGTGGCAATAATTCTTCCCCTTGAAGTTTTTGCATAAAGGTTAAAAGCCCTTCAGGGTTTAAATTTGCAGCCTCCATTGATTTAATTGCGGCTTGATCCGCGCTGGCCTCAAATGATCGGGTCGTTGATAAAAAGCGGCGTGTTGCCATTGAATTTCCTGCGGCTGATCCACCGACGGCTGCACTTGTATCCCCTGATGCTACGGCCGCACCCACACCGATAATTGTACCCAGTATGCTTTCATATGATGCCTGTTCTATTGCCATTCGTCCGCGAACCAGATGCCCCCCTGTTATGTGCGCCAATTCATGCGCCATAACGCCGATTAATTCCCCTGGGTGATCGGTTCTGTCAATTAATCCGGTATAAATAAAGATATTTGATCCACCGGCAACAAAGGCATTAAGCTCATTACTTTGAACCAAAATTATATCAACTTGTGAGGGGCTCATTCCGTTTGCTTCAAAAATTGGGGCAAACCATTCATTGAGATAATTTTCAATTTCTGTATCACGGATAATGCTTTGCGCCTGAACCGCTATGGGGAACAAGGTAAAAATGGCAATAATTAAGCCAATATATATTTTGGTAAATCTCATAAGGTTTAGTATCATTTATAAAAAAGGCGATCACATGGCGTTATTGGAACAGTTAGTATTTATTTATAAAAGGGGTTAAAAAAGTTTTTGATTTTATAGTAAATTGGATGGATTTAATTTGGATACCGCTTGTTTTTGTATTCGCAGCGCGACGCCATTGGGTTACGGCACTTATATTGGTGCTGGTTTGTATTTTGACATTGCGTTTACAAAATGAATTGATGATTGAAATTGGTCATCCGTTTGGATTTCTTCCCTTTTTCTCTATGCCAGCATTATATCGTGGGTATATCGTATATGGTGTATTAATTTTGCTATTTTTACTGCTTTCTTCATTCTCACGTCGGGAAAATACATTTGTTTATATTGCTGCCGCGATTGGAAGCTTTATTTTGGCTTTTTGTATATCCATGGCGGTAATGTTTTTATAAAGCGAAACTATTCAAACGCTCTAAGTAACATAAATATATAACGGTTTGATATCATTAATGTTCATCAAGAATTAAAAGGGTGTTTTTGTAGTGATAATAAAGTATAACCATAATCATGACCAAAAAACGTACAACCGCGCGCGATGCAAAAAAGCAGGTAAAAACCGCTAAGGGACGCAAAACATCCTCAACCAAATGGCTAAAACGACAATTAAATGATCCGTACGTGGCAAAGGCTCAGATGGATGGCTATCGCGGACGTGCGGCCTATAAATTAATTGAAATTGATGAAAAAATTGACTTACTAAAACCCGGTATGATGGTGGTTGATTTAGGGTGCGCCCCTGGGGGATGGTGCCAAGTTGCTAGCCAAAAGGGATGCGAAGTGGTGGGGTTAGATCTTCTTGAAACCGACCCGATTGAAAACTGTACGCTTTTAACTATGGATTTTATGGATGACGACGCCCCGCAAAAATTGATTGAGGCCATGGGCGGTAAAAAGGCAGATGTTATTATTTCCGATATGGCACCCAATACAATCGGTCATAAAAATACAGACCATATTAGAATCATGGCTTTGGTCGAGCTTGCTTATAATTTTGCGCAAGAGGTTCTAAAACCGGGTGGTACGTTTTTGGCAAAGGTACGCCAAGGGGGTACGCAAAATGAATTACTGGCGCAGATGAAACATGATTTTAAAACTATCAAACATATAAAACCCCCCGCCAGCCGCAAAGAAAGCAGTGAAACCTACCTTATCGCTCAAAATTTTGGGAAGATTTAATATTTTATTCTTTAACTAAAATATCAAGTCTTTACATTTGACTAAAAACATCTATAACTACACTGCAAATTGACCCTTTATAGATGGATTTGCATTATGGTATCCTCCCCTCGTCTCAAAAAATTTTCGTCCAAAAACAAAATCGCACAGGAAGCTTTAACGTTTGATGATGTTTTGCTTGTTCCTGCGGCATCGAATATTTTGCCCGATGCGGTGAATATAAAAACAAAACTCACCCGCAACATTGATTTAAACATTCCACTTTTATCATCGGCAATGGATACAGTGACCGAGGCGGAAATGGCAATCGCAATGGCACAACATGGCGGTTTAGGGATCATTCACCGTAATATGGATATTGAAAAACAAGCCGAAGCCATTCGCCGTGTCAAAAGATATGAATCAGGTATGGTGGTTAATCCCATTACAATATCGCCCGATGCAACATTGGCGGATGCGCTTCAAATGATGGAACAATATAATATTTCTGGTATTCCTGTTACCGAAGAACGTACAGAGAAACTGGTCGGTATTTTAACCAATCGTGATGTACGCTTTGCCGATAATCCCCATCAACCCGTACGCGAATTGATGACTGCCAAAAATTTGGTGAAGGTTTATAATACGGTTGATAAGCACGAGGCGAAAAAATTACTTCATAAACACCGCATTGAAAAGTTATTGGTGGTGGATGATCAAGAACGCTGCACAGGTTTGGTGACAGTGAAAGACATTGAAAAGGCGCGCGCCTTTCCTCATGCTTGTAAAGATGCACAAGATCGCTTGCGTGTTGGGGCGGCCATTGGAACGGGGGATAAAAATATTGAGCGTGCCATTGCGTTGGCTGACGCGGAGATTGATGTGATTGTAATTGATACTGCCCATGGTCATTCCAAAGGTGTGCTAGATATGGTTTCCAAAATTAAAAATATGGTGGGGGATAAGGTTGATATTATCGCAGGAAATATTGCCACAGGCGACGCAGCCAAGGCATTAATAGACGCAGGTGCCGATGCATTAAAAGTTGGAATTGGTCCAGGATCAATTTGTACCACACGCGTTGTTGCGGGTGTTGGTGTACCGCAATTAACTGCCATTATGAATGTGGCAGAGGCAGCAGCGAAGAAAAATATTCCCGTTATTGCCGATGGGGGCATAAAATATTCAGGCGACTATGCCAAGGCCATTGCCGCGGGAGCAAATTGCGCCATGATGGGCAGTGCCTTTGCCGGAACGGATGAAGCGCCAGGGGAAATTATTTTGTACCAAGGGCGCTCCTACAAATCGTATCGCGGGATGGGATCGGTTGGTGCCATGGTAAAGGGTTCGGCAGAACGTTATTTTCAAGGCAATGTAAATGACAGCAATAAATTAGTTCCCGAAGGCATCGAAGGGCGCGTCCCTTATAAAGGCCCCGTTGGAAACGTTATTCATCAAATGATTGGTGGATTAAAGGCAGGAATGGGATATACAGGATGCGCCAATATAAATGAGATGCGTACACAAGCGCAATTTGTTCGTATGACAGGCGCAGGTTTTAAAGAAAGCCATGCCCATAATATTACCATCACCCGCGAAGCGCCAAATTATCGTACAGAGAGCGAGTAAAAAAAGGTAAGCGATATTAATACTTACCTTTTTTAAAAATTTAATTTTAACTCAGTAAAGTTAGAAGAAATTTTAATTCATCGTATCTTGAACAGCATCACCAATATCATCTGCGGCTTCACTTATGCTTTGGGCTGCTTCTTCAGCAGGTGTATCTTGATTCATTTGGTAAAACATTATCCCTAAAATACCAAATAGTACGATTACAATTATGGTCAATAAAATTGTTTTTGTGTTTGAAGATTCGCTCATGGTTTTATTCCTACAAATTGTTTTAATTTAGTTAGGGAAAAATATAAATAATCTATATAGTTCCGTTTGTTATGATAAACCATATTCAACCCGCTACAATAAATGATATTCACGATCTCGCTTTTATTCATTGGAAAAGTAAGATTGCGGCAGAAAAAGACATTGTTCCAAATGATTTTTTAAAATCATTAACCCATGAAGAATATATCAATAAATGGCAAGAATGGTTTGTGAATGGATCTCAAACTTTTATAGCAAAAGATACAGATGATAATGCGGTTGGGTTTTGTAGCTTTGGTGATTTACGAACACCGCCCCCAGGCACATCAAAAATTCGTCCTGTATATGCGAATGAAATCTACGCTATTTATGTATTACCAACGAATTTTAGGCAAAATATAGGTACGGCTTTATTTAAAGAGGCGACAAAATTTTTAATTGAAAATAAAAAAACATCACTTTGTCTTTGGGCGCTGGAGAAAAATAAACAAGCTTGCGGTTTTTACAATGCATTAGGTGGGCAACGCATTGGCAAACAATTTGTTGAAATGGGCGGTGTACGTGTGAAAGAACTATGTTTTGGATGGCGTAATTTAAAGGAGATATCGTCATGAATATCGCCATTTTATTTCCGATTTTAGCCATCATTGCAGGGGCAATGACCGCATATCAACCCCTTATCAATGCAAAATTATCACAAAATCTAGACAGTCCGATTTGGGCATCTTTTATATCTTTTGCGATTGGTACAGTTATTTTATTTATTGTGGGTTGGGCGATGAATGGCAAAATGATGGATATTGAAACCGAAGGGTTAAAATGGTGGATGTTTACGGGTGGATTGTTGGGGCGGTGTTTGTAACCGTTGCCCTTTATATTGTTCCTTATTTCGGTGTGGCTTCTATGATCGCATTGTTTATTGCAGGGCAATTGGTTATGGCAGCAATATTAGATAATTTTGGAATATTATCTGAAACTGCCAACCCTATTAATATACAAAAAATTATTGGCCTCTGCCTTTTGGGTTTAGGCGCATTTATTACCTTGAAAGCATAAGAATATGAGAGATGCCGCGCGAATACAAACCGCAATAGAAATTTTAGAAAATATTAAAAACAGTCGCGTTCCCATGGATAACGCATTGCGTGATTACTTAAAAAACCGTCGTTATATTGGATCTAAAGATCGAAAATATATTGTTGAAACTGTTTATAATATCGTACGTGCTACGGCACGTCTTGGATGGTGGTTGGATAAAGTACAAGCCGAAGATACACCGCGCAATCGTATGATTGCATTTTTGGCATTATCAGGATTATCCGAACATGATATTAACATTCGCTTTGTTGATGAAAAACATTGCCCTGCACCATTAGAAGAAAATGAAAAAAAATTTCTTCAACATCTGTTTGGTAAATCCCTTAATCATGATGAAATGCCAGAGGCAGTTCAGGTCGAATGTCCTCCACAATATGAAGATCGTTTACGCGCCTTATGGGGAAATGAATTTGGCGCGCAAATGGAGGCAATGTTAGATACTGCGCCTTTGGATTTACGCGTTAATACAATTAAAGTTACACGGGAGCAAGCACAAGATTCTTTGAAAAAAGATGATGTAGATACTGTTAAAACGCCATACTCCCCTCATGGATTGCGCGCTATTGGTAAAAAACCTTATATGAGTGCAACTAAGGCATTTCATAAAGGGTTTATTGAAATTCAAGATGAAGGATCGCAATTAATTTCATTTTTATGTGATGTAAAACCCGGTATGCGTGTTTTAGATTACTGTGCAGGGGGCGGTGGTAAAACATTGGGCTTGGCCGCTGCTATGGAAGGTAAGGGTATCATTTATGCTTGCGATAATGATAGTCGTCGTTTGGAAAAAGGCCGAAGGCGATATAAAAAAGCTGATATTCATAATATTGAAGTCCGCCCTTTGACCGAAGAAAAAAACCGTAAATGGTTGCGTCGCCAAAAAAATGCCATGGATATTGTTTTGGTTGATGCCCCTTGTTCATCATCAGGGACATGGCGACGAAACCCCGATTTAAGGTGGACACAATATGGCCCATCAATTGAAGAAATAAAAAAATCACAAGCCGAAATCTTGGAACGTGTGGCTGATAAGGTAAAAGTTGGGGGGCGTTTGGTGTACGCAACTTGCTCATTATTTGAAGAAGAAAATGAAGAACAAGTACATAAATTCTTATCAAATCATCCTGAATATCAATTAATACGTATTACAGATGTATGGCCAGATCATCCCAAAAGCCAGAATCCTGTCGAGGCAGAATTCATGCGCCTAACCCCCAAGGACAACAAAACTGACGGTTTTTTTACAGCTATATTACAACGTAAAGAATAAAAAACTTTTTAATAAACATAATAATATTGACAATAATTGTTTGATACCATCTATTAATATTAATGGTATTTACCACTTTATTATTTAAAAAAGGTTTATTATGATTATAAAATATTTATCGGGTGAAGTGGCGTATGAAACCCATATTATAACAGTATCAAAAGCATTAGCCGAGGCCGTTAAAAATTGTATTAATTTAAAATCAATTTGTTTGAGAAAAAAGAAAATTATAAATATTTCCTATAGAAATGTTGATTTTTCACGTTCATCTTTTTGGGGCGGATATCTTAAAAATGTTCGTTTTGTAAATTGCACTATGGTTGAGGTCGATTTTAGAGTATCAAAATTAAAAAATATTATTTTTGAAAGTTGTGATTTATCTCACACTGATTTTAGAGGAGTGTGCCTAAAAGAAGTAGAATTTATTCAATCAAATTTATCTTATTGCAAATTTAATAACCCTAATATTTTTTGTAATAAAAATTTTATGAGTCAAAAATTATTTAGAGCAAAATATATTTGTAAAGATGGGAATGAAATTTTAATAAAATCATAAAGCCAATATTAAGATATGAATACTATAGTATTCATATTTCTCAAAATTAACCAATTGTTAATTAATATGGCGCAAAAACCCACCTCACATTTAACATAAAAAGGAAAATCACATGAGTATTCATTCGTATCAAATTTTCGATATTAAACAATTGGCTGAATTGGAACATGCAAACAAGAAAGAATGTAAGAAAGCATTATTAAAATATAAATTATGGTGTCTGCATTCTAAAAACCAGTCGGATAAAATGGCAATTCACTATGGTAATATGGAAGGATGTATTTTACGCAAACAAGCCTGTCAGATGATTTCCTTTTACTGGACTATACGTCAAGATTTTCGCAAAGCATTTGAAGAATATATAAAAGAAAATACAACAAATATCAGCGGATATCAAAGATTGTCTTTCGCGGCGTAAACTAAACTTATATTAATATTAACAAGAGGAGATAAGATGCTGATCTATTTAAAGTTAGGCCGAGTGCGCGGTTTGCATATCGAAATAAATAAACAATTTGGAACAAAACCGTTTTTTGAAAAAAAATCTTTTGCTAGTGAAATAATAATTGATATACCTTATACTCAATTTGTATTCACACCAGGTAATTGGAATCCAAAATATTTGGGCTCAAAAAGGAAAAATATCACATGGCAACAACAAAACTGGACAAGTTTCAAAACGCGTTAATTGAATTAACACATATTGACCCAGAATTCCCGATACAATGGGCATTGGTTTTTTTAACTATTTCTCAAAATGAAGGGGCGGCATTAAAAGATATTTCTGAACAAACAGGAATTTCAATGTCTGTTATGTCACGTACAATCGGGGCGTTATCAAATGCGCGCCGTATGGGAAAACCTTATGGGATTATTTTAGTGAAAATGGCCAAAGATGATAAACGCCGTAAAGAATTATTTTTAAGTGCAAAAGGCAAACGCCTTTTAGAAAAGCTTAAAAAATCGCTTTAATATAAAATTGTTTTTTGTGGTAGGAAAGAAAAAGTCGGCTGTTCGTTAGCCGGCTTTTATTATAGCTTTTTTTAGTTAGCTTTTTTGGCTCAGGGCGGTAAACCGCCTATGCTGCATCTATTGAATAAAATTGTTAACGCTTTTAAACAGGTGCGGCGTAGGTCGCCTGCGACCCTGAGCTAAATAAAAAAGTTAAAATGCTTTCTGCCAGCCTAGAACAACCATGTGATCCCGCTCTAATTGGGGGCCGTTTAAATCTTGATAGACAGGAACAGTTGCTTCGATTGCAAAGCGATGCCCTTCCAATATACCTGATGGGACAACAATATTAATACCAAGTGATGCACTAATACGCTCGCCACCAAAATTGTCAGGATTAGCAGTTTGAACCGGTGCCATAATATTCGAATCCTGACCATCAATATCACCCTCATGTTCCGCTGTTACGCGCGCAGAAAAGCTGATTGCTGGGGTTATGGCATAACTACCCCATGTGGTGATTTGATGTTTATCTCCTAAGCTGTAATCCTCACTATTGCGGCCAAGACGAAATGTAGCGCCATATTGCGCGCCCCAACCAAAGTTATCATGATTACCGCTATAGGTAAGGCCAGGCATTGCATCAAATGTACCAGATCCCAATTGCATAGCATAAGGAAGGCGCATCGTTGGCCTACCACCCATAGGAGTTAAAACATCATCACGCTCGTCAATGGACCCCGTTGGAAGGCTCAATCCAGCATTTAAGTGCAGTCTATGTGTTTCATTTTTATATAACCCATATAAAGCAGAGATTTGTGTATCCCCAAACCCTTCGGCTTCGGTTGTAAATTCGCCACGACGCGTGGTGCCCATCCCCCCTTGGAAAGTTATGTGATCCATCTCCCGATCAATATAGTGACCCATCCCCATAAGGGTAAGACGATCTGTTGGGGCGTACATGGCACCAATCATATGCATATCTGTTGTCATTTCGGTAGGAACAACACGAAGCGTTGGAGGCTGCATTGGATTACCAAAAAATGGATTTGGTGTTTGAGTTACAATTTCTTCAGGGGAAAGGCGATTTATTCCATCACGGTTATCTTCCATATGCATTCGCATATAGCGGTACGATACCATCCACTCCCCTTTAGAATGAAGGTGATCCCCCATAACGCCAATTGGTGCATGATTGTCTGCACGTAATCCGTTTGAGCCATATGATAGAGAAGGGTCGGCATGAGCCGTGATTGGCAATGCCAAAACTAAGGCGCAAGCGCCCATTAATAATTTTTTATTCATTTGTAAAATTCCTTATATTTAAATCTATTTTTTATTTTATGTGTGATTTAAATATAAGTAGGGGGTGCCCGTGCAGAATGATATTGGGATAAAATATGTTTATAAACCGTATCATGAAAGGCAAGAATATGATTTTGAAAACTATGATTTAAATGCGTAGTTTGTGTTGGAGAGATAAAATCAGCAATTAAATTATTTTTTTGAAAACAAAACTGACATTCTTTTTGGGCATGGTTTGTAGGATCAGACGGTTGATTACGGGGGAGATCATCGTTTGAAACAATCTTTTTTTCGATCCCTTTGGCAGTGCAAATTTCAACAACTGTATATTTACCATTCCATGCAAAACCGCACGCTGGCGCAAAAATCCCAAGCAAGAAAGCGGTTAGTATAATAAAATGGCAAAGTCTTTGTGACATTAAATAATAATTATTTTTATTAATTCTATCTGCTTTTGACTTATTTTATCTTGTTTTACAAGTATAAAATGTCTAAATAAAAACATGACAAATATACCCCATAAAATTCCCCCCCTTAAAAATTCAATTCATGCAAATGAAGGTCATGATCATATTTTGATTTTGGACTTTGGCTCTCAAGTGACGCAGTTAATTGCGCGCCGTGTTCGCGAAAGTGGCGTTTATTGTGAAATTTGGCCTTTTAACAATGCTCCGATTGATAAAATTAAGTCTTATAATCCAAAAGGAATTATCTTATCGGGCGGACCGGGAAGCGTAACCGAAGAAAATCATGCCGCACCTGATAGCGGGATTTACGATATGAATATTCCTATTTTGGGTATCTGTTATGGTCAACAACTTATGGCTCAACAATTGGGTGGTAAGGTTGAAGTTGGGGAAACCCGTGAATTTGGCCGTTCCTACCTTGAAGTTTGTTCGGACAGCCCTCTTTTACAAGGGGCATGGAAAAGCGGTAATAAAGAACAAGTATGGATGAGCCATGGTGATCATGTGGTCGAAATGCCCGATGGATTTGAAGCTATTGGAACATCCCCTGGCGCCCCATTTTCAGTGATCTCAAACCAAAGTCGTGGGTTTTATGGCGTTCAATTTCATCCTGAAGTGGTGCATACCCCTAATGGCATTGAGCTTTTCCGTAACTTCACCCATAATATTTGTGGTTGTAAGGGTGATTGGACAATGAATGCTTTTCGCGAGGAAGCGATTGAGAAAATCCGCGCCCAAGTGGGTAAATCAAAAGTAATTTGTGGATTATCGGGCGGGGTCGATTCATCTGTTACGGCAGTTCTATTGCATGAAGCTATTGGCGATCAATTGACGTGTATTTATGTGGATACAGGTATGATGCGCGAGGGGGAGAGCGAGCAAGTCGTTAATTTATTCCGTAATCATTATAACATCCCTCTTATTCATGAAGATGCTTCAGAGCTATTTCTTGGCAAATTAGATGGTGTGAGTGACCCCGAAACAAAACGTAAAATTATCGGTGGGTTGTTTATTGATGTCTTTGAAAAATGTGCCCAAACTATTGGCGGTGCGGATTTTTTGGCGCAAGGAACACTTTATCCTGATGTGATCGAGTCTGTGTCCTTTACAGGGGGGCCATCGGTCACAATCAAATCGCATCATAATGTTGGTGGATTGCCTGAACGTATGAATATGAAACTGGTCGAACCCATGCGCGAATTATTTAAAGATGAAGTGCGCGATTTGGGTCGTGCCTTGGGTATGCCCGCGGATTTTATTGGTCGGCATCCATTCCCTGGCCCTGGTTTAGCCATTCGTATGCCAGGGGAAATTACACTTGAAAAATTGGATATTCTTCGTGCTGTTGATACGATCTATATTGATGAGATTAAAAATGCAGGCTTGTATGATGAGATTTGGCAGGCCTTTGCCGTTTTATTACCCGTACGCTCGGTTGGTGTTATGGGCGATGGCCGAACGTATGATTATGTATGTGCGCTGCGTGCTGTAACATCCACAGATGGGATGACGGCTGAATATTACCCTTTTACCCATGAATTTTTAGGGCGTGCATCAACCCGTATTATTAATGAAGTTAAAGGTGTAAACCGCGTTACCTATGATATAACCTCAAAACCACCGGGTACGATTGAGTGGGAGTAGGTTTTATTAGCATAAGTTAATCTATAACTGCTTTCATTTAGGGGCATTTAAACTTAACATTGGGCAATATGTTAAGTTTAAAAGGTGCCAGATTATGCATATGATATGCTATATGAGTTTTTATGCTGGAAAAGATGATATTTCAACAGTATTGGAAGATATTAACAAGTCCGCAAAAAATAAAAATAAGGAATGCAATATTACAGGCGTTCTATTTTTTCACGATGGCCAGTTTTTGCAAATTATCGAAGGCGAAGAAAAAGATTTACGAAACCTAATGAGCCATATTGAAAATGATGATCGTCATTGTGAAATAAACTATCTGATTGATACTCCCGTAGAAAAACGTGGATTTCCAGATTGGAATATGGACAGCTTGATTTTAGGTGAAGGTCATAAACTTGAACATGAAATGATGAAAAGCATAACCGCTGGGTTTGAAAAAAACTTGCTTCCGCGTTCTGATACACTTGTTTATTTTTATAAAAAATTACTAGCGCAGCCCACGATGCTTACATAAATTCTATCTGTTTTAGCCTTTTATTTTTATATTTTCTGTAATGCTTGTATTATAAAATTACTTTGCAATAATTATTTTCGCATTTTAAACATTTTTAATGATACGGCTTTGATTAAGGCTGTTGTTTTATTTTTGTTGGAATTAGGGACCCAAAGAACAATAACTTCAGAAGATAACTCCTTAGCTGCATTTAGTTAATTTTAAATCTCTTGTCCAACACAATACCCCGATGCCCATGCCCATTGAAAATTATGCCCCCCTAGATGTCCTGTTACATCTAAAACCTCACCAATAAAATAGAGTCCGGTGCATTTTTTACTTTCAAAAGTGCGGGCATCAATTTCATTTGTATTCACACCGCCGCGTGTAACTTCGGCTGTTCGATATCCTTCTGACCCATTGGGTTTAACGGTCCATTGATGAATAAAATCTGAAATTTTTTGTAATGACTTGTTCGAAAAATCAGCAAGATTTTTTTGCCTATCATTGTCTTCTAAAACCAAATCAACCATTTGGTCAACAAATCGGGTAGGTAAGAATTTGCGATAAAAATTTTGTAAGTTTTGTTTTTGGATGGGTGTTTTTAGCCACGGTTAAAACTTGAAATATATCTTGTGAAGCAAGAAAGTTAATTTTTAATGTTTCACCTGCATTCCAATAAGATGAAATTTGTAAGATTGCAGGGCCGCTTAATCCCCGATGGGTAAATAGTAAATCATCGTTAAATTGATACGAATCACTTTTGACTAAAACCGAATCAATAGACGACCCCAGAAAGTGATTTTGTTAAATTTAGTAACATCATCAGTAAAAGTAAGGGGCACCAAAGCAGGGTCAATAGGGACAATATCATGACCAAATTGACGGGCAATTCTATAGCCAAAATCACTTGCCCCCATTTTGGGAATAGAAGGCCCCCCTGTGGCAATAATAACTTTATCATAAAGACAGTTTTTGCCATTGATATATAAGCTAAAATTATTCGTCATTTTTTGAAACTTTATCAACTGCTGTTTCAAGGTTAATTTTCACATTATTTTTGTGACATTCACGCACTAACATATCGATAATCTCTTGTGATTTACCATCACAAAATAATTGGCCTGTATGTTTTTCAGGGTTGTTTTTCATGATAGGTAATTTTGTACTTGTTCAACCATAGAAACAAAGTTTGAGTGCGGGATATCGTGCTAAGGGCGCTTTTGAAAAAATGTTTATTTTGACTAATAAAATTTTCATGGGTGCAATATATGTTTGTAAAATTACATCGTCCTCCACCAGAAATTCTTATTTTCTCGCCTGGCTTTTTTGCATGATCAAATACGACTATTTGATGGCCTTTTTTTCCGGCCTCAATAGCGGCCATTAAGCCTGCCGCCCCGCGCCAATAATTGCAATTTCTTTTGTGTTTTAATATTTTGATCTTTGTTCAACTTTAAGCATACTAATTTTGATACAACTCTTATAAGATTTAAAAACTAAATTCTACGGGATAAAAAACCACTAAAATATTAAATTTGTTTTTTACAGATTTTGTTGGGTTGTCTGAAAAAAGGTTTTCAAATATTATAAATTTATTATACTAATTTGATCAGTTGAGTATTACTTTTTTTTAAATCAGGAGCATAATTTCAATGTAAGATTTTGTTAACCTAACTTCCTTTATTATCATTCGATAAACTTTTTCAAAAAAATATACATTAAAACGGAGATCTAAAATGGCAACAGCTAAAAAGAAACCAGCCGCCAAGAAAAAAACGGCAGCAAAGAAAAAACCAGCAACTAAGAAAAAAACATGTTGCAATGCAACAGCAGTAACTGAAAAAAACGGCAAAGAAAAAGCCAGCTGCGAAAAAACAACCGCTAAAAAGAAAGCAGCTGCGAAAAAAGTACAGTAACAAAGAAAAAAGCAGCAGCGAAAAAAGCTAGCAGCAAAGAAATCAACTGCTAAAAAAGAGTACGACTAAGAAAAACTGCTGCAAAGAAAAAGGCAGCTCCTAAGAAAAAAGCAGCGGCGAAGAAAAAGCCTAGCTGCGAAAAAAGCAACAGCTAAAAAGACGACAGCTAAGAAAAAAGCAGCACCTAAAAAAATTGCAGCAAAGAAGACAACGGCTAAAAAGTCTAGCAGCTAAGAAAGAAAACTGCAAAAAAGACTATAGCTAAGAAAAAAGTAGCTGCAAAAAAGAAACCTACAGCAAAAAAATCAACCGCCAAGAAGTCAACAGCCAAAAAGTCACCTGTTGAAAAGGCAGTAAAAAAGACCAAAAAAGTTGTCAAAAAAGCTGTAAAGAAAACAAAAAAAGCAGTGAGCTAGTATATAAGCTTTTAGAAATATAAATTTAAAATCACCCGCCTTATATAAAGACGGGTGATTTTTTTTGCATATACTGTATTATCAATATTTGTTTTGAAATGGAATAGAGATAAAATGTCAAATATCACAGTTTTTATAAAAAACTTATGGAATCGTGCTAGTCAAATGGTTGCCCTGTGGTGGTCTAAGACCTCTTTAAAACAATTAAATTCCAAACTTTGGTTTAAATCGAACCGTAAAGAATCCTTATTACAATTGCCTTCACCAATTGATATTGAGGAAGAAGACCTGCCCAAACAATCCCAACAGCATGCTTGTGAAAATTATATGATGCTCAAATTGCGGTTTCGTGATATTGGCCGAATGAATGGTATTCGTGAAGCGTTGGGTCGCGATTTTCTTACCGCAATGCCAACAGGGGCGTATAAAAGTCGCCTGGGCCAAATTGCCTTTTTATCGCGCCGTATGCATGAAGATTTAGCGTGTCCCGATGTTGCAAAAGCCATTGAAAAAGCGCACGCCCATGAGAAAAAACATAAAAAAGACTGGGATAACTGGGATTCTGCAAACTTATTTGAGATGGAAACAATGTACCGGCATCATTGTCAGATTGATGCTGATTTGATGGAACAGCGTGCTCATTTATCTTATGAAGGGCGTGTCCAACATAGAGATGTCTTAAAGAATAATGATTGGGAGAGCGCAAAGAAATTTTTAACAAAAATGATTGATTTGCAAAGACGTGTCGCAGAAAGTAAATGTTTAAAAGAAAATCATCATGATAAAGACCCCCTTTATCAAGCGTTAATGCGCGAATATATACCAGGGGCAAGGTTAAAAGATATTGATCTTTTATTTTCACAAATGCGTGAAAAAATTGATGTTTTATACCCCCAGATTATTGAATTTCAAAAGGATCGTACAGACCCTAAGCCTATAAAAGGGCCGTTTGATTCTGATAAACAACTACAACTCAATAAATCATTACTAAAACTTATTGGATTTGATTTTAAGCGCGGTGGACTTTATGAAACGGGGCATAATCCAGTTGAGGGGGGGACGCCAGATGATACTCGTTTGGTTATTAAAACCTCTTCAAATAAAGATTTTTTAAATTCAATGCGTAGCGCACTTCATGAAGGGGGACATGGAATATATATTCAAGGGCTACCCCGTGAGGTTTGGCGATATCAACCCGTAGGTCAGGATTTAGGCGCAGCCATGCAAGAAAGCCAAGCTCTTTTGATTGAGATGATATTGGGACGAATGCCTGAGTTTTTTGAATATTTATCACCCCGCATTGAAGGGCTATTTCAAAGATTTGGTGACTCTGCCTTTACAGCAGAAAATTTGTACCAAACAAAAACAAAAGTGAAAGCTACCCCCCTTCGCCGTGAAGCAGATGAAGTCACATATTTTTATCATATGCAAATGCGTATGAAGTTAGAACGCGATTTAATTGCGGGACGCTTAACTATTGATGATTTGCCCGACGCATGGAATGCGCAAGTAAAAGATTTTTGTGGGGAGGAGCCGACAACTTATGCCAATGGATGCCTACAAGATGTTCATTGGTTTGTTGGTAAATTTGCCTATTTTCCATCCTATACATTGGGGCATATGATGGCTGCCCAATTTTATGGGGCAATGAAAAAAGATCTGCAAAATATTCCCGACCTTATACGCAAGGGGGATTACGCCCCTATTAATCAATGGCTAAACAAAAATATCCATCAAAAAGGGCGACTTCAACGCCAAGATACCCTTGTAAAAGATGTAACGGGATGCCGCTTAAAAATCGATCCATTGATTCAACATTTAGAAGAGCGGTATTTAAACGCAGCATAATTTAAAACTGCTTTTAAACGTGACAATAAACCAATAAACCGATAAAAATATAATCATGATAAATTATATTTCAACCCGCGACAAAAACTCTAAAAACACCTTTACAGATGTTTTGATGAAGGGACTTGCCGACGATGGTGGGTTGTACATACCAGAAGAGTTCCCACAATTTGATCTTGAGGATTTAACCAGATTTGCAGGTGCCCCATATTCGGATATTGCCTATCATGTGATATCAAAATTTATAGGGGATGAAATTGCCGAAGAAGATTTAAAGAAAATTATAAAAGAAGTTTATCGCGATAATTTTAATCATTCTTCTGTTGCCCCTTTGGTACAAATCAGCCCGAATAGTTGGATTTTAGAATTGTTCCATGGCCCAACATTGGCGTTTAAAGATTATGCCTTACAATTACTTGGACGATTATTTGACCATGTTTTGGCACAACGTGGGGAAAAAATTACAATTGTCGGGGCTACTTCAGGGGATACAGGTTCTGCCGCGATTGAAGCCTGTAAGGGATGTGAAAATATTGATATATTTATACTACATCCTCATAACCGTACATCGGAAGTGCAACGTCGCCAGATGACCACTATTGAAGCGCCAAATGTTCATAATATCGCAGTGGAAGGGACATTCGATGATTGCCAAAATTTAGTAAAGGCAATGTTTAACGATACTCAATTTAGAGATACGGTAAAATTATCTGCTGTTAACTCAATAAACTGGGCGCGAATAATGGCGCAAATTGTTTATTATGTTACCGCATCTTTGGCAGTGGGGGGGCCAAAACGCCCCGTTTCATTCGCTGTTCCTACGGGGAATTTTGGTAATATTTATGCCTCCTTTGCCGCGCAACAAATGGGGCTGCCTATTAAACGTTTAGTTATTGGGTCAAATCGAAATGATATTTTAACCCGTTTCTTTGACAACGGATCAATGCAAACATCATCGGTTGAACCTTCCATCTCGCCCAGTATGGATATTCAAATTTCCAGCAATTTTGAGCGTTATCTTTGTCATCTTTTGGATCATGATACAGATTCTATTCAAAAATTAATGATTAGTTTTAAATCAAATGGTGTTTTTAAAATTTCTGATCAACATATGGCAAAAGCCCGCAGCCAGTTTAGCGCCCATCGTTGCGATGATACTCAAACAATTAAAATGATGAAGCAATGTTATGAAGAAACTGGATATATCCTTGATCCGCATACGGCAGTGGGTGTTCATGCCAGTCAACAAGTGACCGAAGACCCATCTGTACCAATGATATCGCTTGCGTGCGCACATCCTGCAAAGTTTCCCAATGCGGTAGAAAAGGCAATCGGCATTCGTCCTGAATTGCCTAGTCATCTTTGTGATTTATATGATCGCCCTGAATTTGTCACTGTTTTGAATAATGATCTAAACACTGTTCAAAATTTTGTTAAAAACAATATTTAAATAGAAATATAGAATTTATGACACAAAATATATCCACGCTTGGTAATGGTCTTCGCGTTGTTACAGATCAGGTAGATTCAGTGGAATCCGTTGCCATCGGTCTTTGGGTTGATGTTGGAACACGTGATGAGGATTTAGTTGATAATGGTGTGGCACATATGGTTGAACATATGTTGTTCAATGGTACATCCACCCGCACCGCACAAGATATTGTTGGACAGATTGAGAATGTAGGCGGGCAGATGAATGCCTTTACCAGCCGTGAAAATACTGCATATTATATCCATTTGCTTAAAGATAATGTTGAATTGGCGATTGATGTCTTATCAGATATGATTCAAAATTCGACATTCCCTACATCAGAAATTGAAAAAGAACGCCGCGTCATTATCCAAGAAATTGGAATGTGCGCTGACACCCCCGATGATGTTGTTTTTGATTTATATCAAGAAACGGCTTATCCCAAACAATCGCTTGGCGCGCCTATTTTAGGCACAGCGGATATTATTGAGAAAATTGATAAATCAATTTTAGATAAATATATTCAACGTTTTTATACTGCTGATAATTTGGTTTTATGTGCATCGGGAAATATATCACATGACCAAGTTCTTAAATTGGCGGAACGTTATTTTAACAATCTTCCAACATCTCAGAAAATTGCATGTAAAAACGCAAAATATCAGGGTGGTGAAAATCGCCAAGAAAAGATATTAGAGCAAGCACATGTGGTCTTAGGATTTGAAGGCATTAGACAAATTTGATGATGATTTTTATCATGCGGGGATTTTATCTACATTATTAGGTGGGGGAATGTCATCACGATTATTTCAATCGGTGCGTGAAAAACATGGATTGGCTTATTCTGTTTATTCATCTCATAGCGGGTATAAGGATAGTGGACAGTTTGAGATTTATGTTGGTACAGATCCTGACAAATTACAAAAATTAATGCCTGTTTTAATTAATGAAATTAATGATATTTCACAAAATAACGTTTCGATAGATGAATTAAACCGTGCCAAAGCACAGTTAAAATCATCATTATTAATGGGTCAAGAATCCATGTTATCACGCGCCAATCGTCAGGCGAAATATATGATTAATTTTAATAAAGTGCTAAATATTCAAGATTTAATTGATAAGATTGATTGTGTTGAAATAGACCACATACAAACAATGGGACAAAAGATTTTTTCATCTAAACCAACGATTGCATCCCTTGGTCCTATTTCTGAGATGCCTGATTATGATTTAATAGCGCAAAAGCTTGCTGCATAATATTTAATATATGCCACCTGTTCCTGTAAAGGCAGGTTGGTCTTGTTCATTTGATTGTGGCTGTTTATTACGGATATTTGTATTGGGAATATAAACACGTTCGGAACGCTGCGTTGTATAAGGCTGATCATCATCAGTTTGAACGCCATTTTGGTTTTGTTGATTTGAAAAATAGGAAAATGAATCATTGTCCCGTTCATCTGCTGATAAGCCATAAACTTCAACACTGCCATCATCATATATAGGTGTTTCAGCTTGCATATATCCATAAGGATCAATATTTTCATCTGATCCACCTGTTCCATCAATAACATTTTGGTAGCTATAATTATCAAATGTAGGCTCTGTGCCTTCAATAAATGCCTCCCATATCACGTTACTATCGCTTGCGTCTGCAAGACGACCTGTAAATTTGTTGATACGTACATTTTTCATTCCCGATGGCGATTTGAAAGGAATGGCAGGCTCATCCGCTAATGCTTTTTCCATGAAATCGCCAAAAATTGGGGCGGCAACCGATGATCCTGTTTCACGTTTTCCTAATGATTTTGGATCATCAAAGCCAACAAAAACGCCAACAACCAAATTGGGCGAATATCCAATAAACCAAGTATCTTTTGATTCATTTGTTGTACCTGTTTTACCCGCCAATGGACGGTTAAGTGATTTTAATCGTGTGGCTGTACCCCGTTGAACAACCCCTTCTAACATTGATGTAATTTGATAGGCTGTTTTCTCATCTGTGATTTGTTCGCGCGTATCGGAAATTTGTGGAACCTGTTGCCCATCCCAACGAATTAAATCACCGCAATTGGTACAAGGACGTTCATCAAACGAGAATATTGTTTGTCCTGTACGATCTTGTATCCTGTCAATAAAGGTCGGAGTGATTTTTTTACCCCCGTTGGCCAACATTCCATAGGCAGACGTTATTTTTAAAAGCGTTGTTTCACCCGCCCCCAAAGAATGGGAAAGATATTTGCGCATATTATCATTAATTCCAAATTTTTTGGCGTAGTCGGATATCTTATCCATTCCAACATTATTGGCCAAACGTACAGTCATTAAATTTCGTGATTTTTCCAAACCAATCCGTAAAGTGGATGGACCGTAATATTTATTTGAATAATTTGTTGGTCTCCATGTTTTGCCCGTCGCTTTATCGTATTTTTCGAAGGGACCATCGACAACAATACTGGCAGGGGTAAACCCGCTATCCAGTGCAGCCAAATAAACAAAAGGCTTAAAAGCAGACCCTGGTTGACGCATGGCCTGCGTTGCACGATTAAAGCTGGAGGTATTTTGCGTCCATCCGCCTTGCATTGCCAAAACGCGCCCTGTATGGGGGTCTAATGCGATAATTGCACCTTGAACCTTTGGTATTTGACGCAAGATATAACTATCTTCTGTTTTTTCAACAAGAACAACATCCCCTGTTTCCAAAACTTGTCCCACGCGTTCAATAGGCGCACCTAAAGCATAACAATCTTGTAAACATTGACGCGCCCATTTTACCCCTGATAGAGGGAGGGTATCTGTTGATCCGTCTTTGAATCCAATTGTCGCTTCTTGATTTTGAACTTGAGTAACAACCACTAAATCCCATTTTTTTAGCTGTCCTGCAGGGGTAGCGATTTTGTCTAAACTATCTACCCAATCATTCATTGATTTTAAATTGGCAATGGGACCACGCCATCCATGACGTGTATCATAATCCATTAATCCTTTACGTAAAGAATCAACAGCCATATTTTGCAATTGTGGTGTAAGGCTAGATTTTACAGTAAGCCCCCCTTGATAAAGGCTTTTTTCACCATATTTATCTTTTACAACACGGCGCACTTCTTCTGCAAAAAAATCGCCATCAATATCTGCGAATAAAATACGCGATGCCATTTTTAATGGTTTTTTCTTTGCAATTTCTGCTTGGGCAGGTTCAATATGATTCTCTTCAACCATTCGGTCAATAACCCAATTTCGACGACCAATTGCGGCATCATATTTGCGAACAGGATGATAATTATTTGGTGCCTTTGGCAATGCGGCAAGAAACGCAGCTTCATTAATTTCAAGCTCGTCCAAAGATTTATCAAAATAAATTTGCGCGGCTGATGCAACACCGTAAGATCGTTGACCCAAGAAAATTTCATTTAAATAAAGCTCTAACAACTCATCTTTTGTTAAAACCCGTTCAAGGCGTAATGCCAAAATCGCTTCTTTAATTTTACGCTCATAAGATACTTCATTTGTTAAAAGAAAATTTTTAGCGACTTGTTGTGTAATGGTTGATGCACCTACAAGCCGACGATTTTTTCCAATATTTTTCAAATTAATAATAATAGCACGGGCGACTAGCCTTCGTATCAATCCCATTATGGTGATAAAAATTTTGGTCTTCTGCAGATAAAAATGCGTTTTTTACCACATCAGGAATTTTTTCAATGGGAACAAATACTCGTTTTTCAGTGGCGTATTCCGCAATTAAGTCTCCATCTGCGGCATAAATGCGAGTCATTACATCAGGTTCATATTCTTGCAACTGTTCATATTGTGGTAGATTTTGGCCATAATAACCAATGATAAATGCAACCGCGCCGATACCGATAATGAGTCCTAAAAACCCAAGAGAGAAAATTGCCAGTATAAAATTTGAAAACCACCGCATTTGATTGTTATGCCACAGGTTTAAGAGGATTTGAAGGCAATTTAATGAATAAAGAAATTGAAAATTTATGCTTTAAAATCAGCATGTTTGGTAATGGGGCCATCGGCACGCCCATGGATAAATTGTTCAACATAATCATTATTGGATGTATCAAGCGTAAGAACATCACCTGTCCAGATAATTCGACCTTCATGAATCATAGCAACTTTATCAGCAATTTTACGCGCGCTGGTCATATCATGCGTGATCGTAACCGCAGTAGCGCCCAAATCTTTCACACAATTTACAATTAAATCATTAATGACATCAGCCATAATAGGGTCTAATCCCGTCGTCGGTTCATCGAAAAAGATAATTTCCGGGTTTGTTGCAATTGCACGGGCAAGGGATACACGTTTTTGCATACCTCCCGAAATTTCGGCAGGAAACAAATCTCCCGTTTGTGGCGTGAGGCCAACCTGACGCAATTTCTCCATAGCAATTTTGTGCGCATCATCCCGATTCATTTGCTGCCCTTGAATCAAACCAAAAGCAATATTTTCCCAAACCTTCATAGAATCAAATAATGCGCCCCCTTGAAACAACATCCCAAATTTTTTCATCAAATTTTGACGGGCATTTGAATCAAAAGTTGAAACATCTTTACCATCTATGGATATTTTACCAGTATCGGGTTTCATTAGACCCAATATGCATTTAAGCATGACAGATTTCCCTGTCCCAGACCCACCAATAATAACCATGCTTTCCCCTTGAAGCACGGATAAATCAACACCATTCAAGACATTTTTTGTTCCAAAAGATTTTTTAACATTTTGAAGTTTAATTTTAACAGACGCACTCATGAGAAAAACACCTGTGTCAGTATATAGTTAGAGATAAGAATTAAAATAGATGCCGATACAACCGCATAAGTTGTTGCCGTACCAACCCCTTGCGCCCCACGTCCCGAATTGTAGCCGTGATAGCATCCCATCATAGTCACTAAAAATCCAAAAACAGCGGCTTTTATTAATCCCGATATGACATCAATATTTTCAAGAATATCCCATGTTTGAGAAATATATGATCCTGAAGAAAATCCTAAATTATAAACGGCAACAATATATCCACCATAAATACCAATAATATCGCCAATAAGAACCAAAAGGGGAAGCATCAATGTACCTGCAATGACGCGTGGAGCAATAAGATATTTAAATGGATTAACGGATAAAGTTTCCAAAGCATCAATTTGTTCTGTGACACGCATTGTCGCAATTTCAGCAGCAATAGATGCGCCAACGCGTCCTGCAACCATTAAGCCTGCTAAAACAGGGGCAAGCTCACGTGTGATTGATAAAGCAACAACTCCAGCAATTGCGCCTTCTGCATTAAATCGGGTAAAACCAGTATAGCTTTGCAAGGCAAGCACCATCCCTGTAAATAATGCCGTCATTCCAACAACGGGAAGGGAGTAATAACCAATATCAATAAATTGCTTTAAAATTAATTTTGGATAAAAGCGTGGCGTTACTGTATGTTTTGTTGCAATTCCAACAAAGGATGCCATCGCACCGATTGAGTGTAGAAAGCTTAAAATTGCATTCCCAATCGCCTGACAGGTCATTAAGATCATACAAGGAAAGCGAGATAAGATATTTGAATCCGCTTTATTTTGTGGATTTGAATTATTCATATCCTAACATGTAGCGTTTTTTATGAACGGTGAAAAGCAATTTATTCAATATATTCGCGGGCATAGCGGTTTCCAAGGCTTGTCAAAATTTCGTAACTTATTGTATTTGCATTTTTTGCGAAATCATCAATGGTTTGATTTTTACCTATGACTTCAACCCAATCGCCTTGTTTGGGCTTAATTTTACATTGGCTTACATCAATAGTGGTTAAATCCATTGAAATTCTACCTAAGATGGGGCAAGGAGTATTGTTGAAAAATAGTTGCCCTTTATTGCTATCCGCTCTTGAAAAACCATCGGCGTATCCGATGCCAATTGTGGCCGTTTGTGTATTCTTTTTAAAAACGTGACTTGCGCCATACCCAATGCTGTCCCCTTTTTCACATTCTCGTATTTGTAGCACTTTTGCCTTTAATTTGATCACTTGTTGCATAGGATTTTTTAACTCTGGCGTTGGGTTCCCCCCATATAAAGCAACGCCAGGGCGGATCATATTAATATGATTGTGTACGCCTCGAAATGTTCCAGATGAATTTCCCAATGATCGCTTTGCCTTTGGAAAATTATTAGCGCATTTTTTAAATAAATCATATTGTTGCACAGTCATAGGGTGATGCGAATCATCCGCACATGCAAAATGGCTCATAACCCATTCAATATCTAGGTTTTGATATAATTTTGGTGTGCCTTTTAATTTTTGAACATCATCAGGACTTAATCCTAAACGGTTCATACCCGTATCAATATGAAGAATTGTAGGAAGAGATTTATCAGCCGATACGCCTGACCCTTGCCATCGAGCAAGATCGTTGAGACTATTTATAACAGGTTGAATGTTATTTTTTATATAAATATCTTCTGCATCAGTAAATAACCCGCCTAAAACCGCAACAGGAGCATGAGGCTCAAAAGTTCGAAATTCCAAAGCTTCGTTTAAAGTAGCAACAAAAAATTGTGGGCATCCTTCACTTAAAAGCGTACGTACAACTGGTTTTAAACCCAAGCCGTATGCATTTGCCTTTACAACGCCTGCAACAATGCAATGTGAATTAACTTGGCTTTTTAAAAACAGATAATTTTTTGATAATGCCTTTAAATCTATTGTTAAGATTGCTGTATGTAGATGCGAAGTCATAATAAATTGATTTCTTATGTAAATTATGTATAATCTTTTATGGCTGATAATATCACACCAGATTGGACAAACAACCAAATTAGATTGGGACAAGAATTTAATGCTGTTGCTCAAAAATTTGTAGCGCTTATTATTCAACAAGGCAAAAACTCTAATTTAATTCAAGGGCTAACCTCTGATCAAACCAATAATTATTTGGCCACCCAAGCAATCAAAATGTTAAAATCTGTTCCTGAAAATGAAGATATTCGATTTCATGGTTATCTAAATGCAATAAAGGGTGCTGCTTTGGATTTTTCTAGAGAGGCACTTGAAGTAAAAGGGAATAGAAAACTTAAAAAAGCATTACAAGGGTGCGAAGAAAATATTAATCGCGCCTTATTTGTGCAAGCAGTAGAATATGAGGATTTTCCAGTAACAGTTTTTGTGGGTACAAATTCTGAATTTGTTGTGCCATCTTTGATACCAAAATAAATCTAATCAAATTTCTTTTCTAAATCACTAAATCTTGTAACGTTGGCATCGAAAAAGAGTGATACTGTACCAATAGGGCCATGTCTTTGTTTTGCAATAATAACATCGGCAGTATTGTTACAATCGCCTAAATCTTGTTGCCATTGGGCATAGCGATCATTAAATTTACTATCATCCTCGCTCGGTTTTTTTTCTGGTTCTTCGCGAGATAAATAATACTCGCGACGATAAATAAACATCACCACATCCGAATCTTGTTCAATTGATCCTGATTCTCGTAAATCTGAAAGCATAGGACGTTTATCTTCGCGCTGCTCCACCGCCCGCGATAATTGTGAAAGGGCAATAACAGGAATATTTAATTCCTTTGCAATGGCCTTTAACCCTCTAGTGATTTCAGAAATTTCTAAAACACGATTGCCCGATGATTGAGCCGAGCCAGATCCTTGCAACAATTGAAGATAATCAATAACAAGCAAATCCAAACCAAATTGACGTTTTAGCCTTCGCGCCCGCGCCCGCACGGCCCCAATTGAAAGGGCAGGGGTATCATCAATATAAAGAGGCATTTGGCTTAATTTTTGGCTGGCTTCTGCAAATTTTCTAAAATCTGTTTCTTTAATATTTCCTTTTCGAATATCATCACCCGATATACCCGATTGATCGGATAAAATACGGGTTGCCAATTGGTCAGATGACATCTCAAGAGAGAAAAACCCAACAATTGCGCCTTGTTGCCCCCCTGTTTCGGCATAGGCCTTTGCCGCATTATAAGCCACATTTACAGCCAAAGATGTTTTACCCATAGAAGGTCGCGCCGCCAAAATAAGCAAATCCGAAGGGTGAAGCCCCCCCAATTTATGATCCAAATCGGTAAGACCCGTTGTAACACCAGTTACATGTCCATCGGATTTATAAGCCTTTTCCGCAATATCAATTGCAGTCATCACTGAATCTTTAAGGGTTACAAACCCTCCTTGCGCAGTACCACTTTCGGATAAGCTAAATAACTTTTTCTCTGCCTCTTCAATAATGCTGATTGCATCGCTATCAATATTAAAATTATAAGCTTCGCTATTGGTGCTGATATTTAAGCGGATAAGCTCTCGTCTTAAATAGCGGTCGTAGATTGTTTGTGCATAATCTTGAATATTGTTAATGACAGGAACTTGGGTTTGAAGCTCCGATAAATATTGTGCGCCCCCTACAGATGTTAATCCCTCATCTTTTTCAAAATAATCCTTAAGGGTTGTATGTTTTGCTTCTAATCCACGCTCCACCATTTTTTCAATGGTATCAAAAATATTTTGATGAGATGGATGTGAGAAATGGTGGGGGCGGATAATTTCAGAAACGCGTTCCAACATTCCATTATCAATCAAAAGCATTCCAAGCAATCCTTGCTCAGCTTCAAAATTATGAGGCATTTCTTGGAAGCTTGCCTCGTTATCTTGCCCGTTGTGGGATTGAAAATTATCGGAAGGTTGAAATGTTGCAAAATCTGAACTCATACTTATTTTATGCCATAAGTTATAAGCAGAATAAAACATATAAAAATTTATCATATGTGGATAGCGGGGATTAAACCTTAAGTGACAATTAGATTGCCTGATGCTTCTAATGCAGCCTCATCTGTCAGACCTGTTACAGAGGTCTTGTCAGATTAAAATATAATTTTTAGGAAATTATGGTAAAATTTTTAAATGCCGAAAAAATCCCCCTCAAATATTATAAAACCAGTCCAGAAATCATAAAATTAGCAGTGATGTATTACGTCCAGAACACGCTCAACCTACGCCAAGTCGAAGATATTTTGCATAAACATAGTATTAATGTTTGTCACGAAGCAATTCCATTGGTGGAATAATTTTGCAACAAAATTTGTTAAAGACATTAAGAAAATCTAATCATAAAGTATCAAACTGGCGTTGGCATATTGATGAAGTTTTCGTGAAAATTAACGGCGCGCTACATTGTTTGTGGCGCACGGTTGATCAAGAAGGAACGATTTTAGATTATGTTGTTACAAAGAAAAGAGATAAGAATGAACAAGTTTAGATTGATACAAAGACTGCAAAAATTTACTTCAATTCAAGCCACTTTTCTCAATCATTTTAATCATCAACGCCATTTTAGAAACTAGACCAACATTTAAGAAATTACGTCAAAAATTCACTAGATTCATGCAGGATATTTGTATAACTAGATTTGTAGGTAGAGACTTTTTGAGAATAGTTCAGGTTAGTCTGACACCACTCGGAATAGCTGTTGAATAATGCGCCATCTTCATACAGCTCCAACACAGGCATCGCACCAACATACGATCCCAATTATTCAAACTCTAAGATGTACGTCCCTGCCATTTATCAAATTTGCCCTTTACGATAGTATTCTTTTTCTTCTCTAAATAATAAACAATAGTATTATTTAGGAAATAGTTAAGAATAAGAGTATTGATAAAAAATACTATCATATTGATAATAAACGGAAATTTATATGCGTATAAGCAAAAAAAGCCCGTTTATTAAAACGAGCTTTTTATAAATTAGATTGAAGAATATAGATTATTTTAAACTACTCATCCTCTGTAACAATATCCTCATTGTCAGATGATGATGTAGCGGCAGTTTTTTCAGCTTCTTTTTGTGCATCGGCTGCTATTTTCGCATCGTCTTTGGCTTTTGCCTCTTTTTCTGCTTCTAAAGCGCTATCGTCTAGTAATGCTTCTTTTGAATTTTGTGCAGCTTCGTCAGAAGCATTATCCACATTATCATTTTCAGCATCAATGATGGCTTTACCTGTTTTAAGCTGTGTTTTCGCTTCATCATCTGTACGTGCGATATTGATTTTCACATCACGCTTTACTTCGGGGTGAAGGGTTACAACTACATCGAATAATCCAACTTCTTTAATCCCTTGGTTTAATTCAACCATATTACGTTGAATTTTTTGCTCTGCAGTATCATTAATAGCATCGGCAACATCACGTGCAGTAACAGATCCATAAAGCTGGCCACTTTCACCCGCTTGGCGGATAAGGGTAACAGTCATTCCTTCTAATGATGAAGCATGTTTTTCAGCAGCTTTTTTCTTATCATTATTGGCTTTTTCTAATGTTGATTTTTGCGCTTCAAAATAAGTAAGATTTGCATCTGTAGCACGTAATGCTTTATTTTGAGGCAATAAAAAATTTCGAGCAAAACCAGGCTTCACACTAACAGTGTCCCCCATATCCCCTAATTTTTCAATTTTTTCTAATAAGATGACTTGTGTCATAATTTTAAATCCTTTTTCTTATATAAAATTTTTTTCGTATTGTTGAAAAAATACCATTATATTATCGACGATCATCGCTATCATGGCGGACATAAGGCAATAATGCCATTTGACGCGCACGCTTGATAGCGGTTGATAATTCACGTTGTTTTTTCATTGATACATTGGTGATACGGCTTGGTACCATTTTGCCACGTTCTGAAATAAAACGGCCTAATGTACGTGTATCTTTCCAATCAATATCGGGGGCGTTTGGCCCTGAAAAAGGACAGCTCTTTTTACGGCGGAAAAAAGGTTTACTTGCTGTTGGGATTTCTGCGTCACTCATTATGCGGCCTCCTTCTTATTGTTATAATCTTTTTTATCATTTGAATCACGACCATTTTTATCCATCATAATAGAAGGACCGTCCGTTAATTCATCCAAACGAATAGTCATAAAACGAAGAATATTTTCGTTTAAACGCATTGTGCGTTCTATTTCGTGGATGGCGGGGGCTGGTGTGTCTGATTCAATCAAAACATAAAAACCACGTCGGTTTTTGTTGATTTTATAGGCAAGGGAACGTAATCCCCAATTTTCAACCTTGGTTACTTTACCACCATTATCAGTGATAATTTTAGAATAACCATCTGTTAAATCTTTGACTTGAGCTTCGCTCAAATCTTGGCGTGCAATATACACTGTTTCGTAGAAAGGCATGTTTATCTCCTCTTGGGTTAAATGTTAGCTATCCTTAGCCTTAAAAGAATAGCGAGGGTGATGAAGGCGTTATAGGGCGATAAAGTTTAGAAATCAAGCAAAATATTGGTAAAAGTAGTGTAATCGTATATTACAACTCAAAAAAAGACCCGAAGAATAAATTTCGGGCTTTTCAAAAATTTGATAAAGAAACTAAAATTTAAATTAATGCTTTTTAATTTGTCTAGTCGCTGCAAAATGAATGTTGTTGTTGCTATGTTTGGCAATATAATTTGCCATAAACATTGACCAAGGTGTTTTACACTGCCGCGAACTGGCACGGGTTGAGGCTTTACGCAAAATAGCGCAAAGCTGATCATAAGAGAGATCAGGGTCATTTAAAGCCATTTTAAAAGATTCTAATGCTTGAGAACCTGCAAAATCGGCATAATCAGCATTTACATGGCTTTCACATAACAAAGTATAAGCTTCCCCTGTGTCTTCAATGACTTTAAGGACATTTTGTTTGTCTTTTCTTTTATTTTTAATTAATACGCTCATTATCAATACCTCCTTTTATAATTTTTTTATTTTGGGTTTTGGTAACGCACTCCTATTCGCTATATAAAATTTCAAATTAACGCTCCCTGTTCGAAGGCGTTTTATTAAATAAAAATACTGGATAAAAGCTACCCAAATAAATTTAAGATTATTTTGAAACTCTATGTATGTATCTAAATATACACAGCTATGCAAAAAACGCTAGTGTAAATTAATGTTTTATTAACAATTGGCTATATTTGAAACAATATTTCAACAATTTGGGATAACCTGTTTGTTTGAATGAAGTAACCTTGACCTTGGCTTTTGAAATCGTCATCGTCAGTCTTATTTATTTACAAAAAGGTTTTTAATCATGACACGCGCATTTATATTTCCCGGTCAAGGATCGCAATTTATTAGTATGGGTAAAGATTTAGCCTTATCTTTTGAAGATGCCAAGCATACTTTTGAAGCAGTAGATGATGCATTAGGACAAAAATTATCTACAATGATGTTTGATGGTGATGCCAATGATTTAAATATGACGGAGAATACACAACCCGCATTAATGGCAGTTTCAATGGCGATTATAAATATCTTGCGTAAACAAGGCGGTATAAAAATTGAAAACTCTTGCGCCTTTATGGCGGGTCATTCTTTGGGCGAGTATTCTGCCCTTACTGCTGCGGGTGCATTCGAAATTACAGATACGGCTCGTCTTTTGAAAATTCGTGGTAAAGCAATGCAAAAAGCTGTCCCTACAGGCGTGGGATCTATGGCCGCCATCCTAGGGTTAGACTTAAATATTGTGAAAGATGTAATTGAGAAATCAATGGCGCAAGCTAATAATAACAATGGAAAAGAATTTGTTGTTCAATCAGCCAACGATAATAGTGTAGGTCAGGTTGTTGTATCGGGTCATAAAGATGCTGTTGAAATTGCGGTTAATATGGCGACCGAAGCAGGAGCGAAGAAAGCCGTTATTTTACCAGTGAGTGCGCCATTTCATTGCTCATTGATGGCACCAGCGGCACAAGAAATGTCGTTCGCATTGGCAGATACCAATATTCGTCCGCCATTTGTGCCTGTTGTTTTCAATGTTACGGCACAAGCGGTGAGTGAGCCTGCAGATATTCGTCGTCTTCTTATTGATCAAATTACAGGCATGGTACGATGGCGCGAATTTGTTATTTGGATGAAAGAAAATGGTGTTGACGAAATGATTGAACTGGGCGCAGGAAAAGTTTTAAGCGGCCTTGTAAAACGAATTGACCGTGATATCGCCGTATCATCAGTGGGAACGCCAGAACAAGTTGAAGAATTGATAACAAAGCTAACTTAAAAAACATGAAGGAATAAATATGTTTGATCTCACAGGTAAAACGGCATTGGTGACAGGGGCAACGGGCGGCATTGGTGGTGAAATTGCCAAGGCCTTATATGCCCAAGGGGCAATAGTTGCCATTTCTGGTCGTAATGAAGAAAAATTAGATGCACTTGCAAACGAAATTGGTGAGAATGCATATGCTATCGTAGCGGATTTATCAAATGCTGATGGTATTGCCACCCTTGTTAAACAAGCAGAAGAAAAGCTAGGGCAAATTGATATTTTGGTTAATAACGCAGGTTTAACCCGCGATAATCTTTCCATGCGTATGAAAGAAGAAGAATGGCAACAGGTTTTGGATGTAAATTTAACTGCGCCCTTTATGTTGGCCAAGGCATGTCAGCGCGGGATGATGAAACGTCGTTATGGACGTATCATTAATATATCATCCGTTGTTGGAACAACAGGAAACCCAGGACAATGTAACTATGTCGCAAGTAAAGCGGGTATGACCGGATGGACCAAAGCCATGGGGCAAGAGGTAGCAAGCCGTGGCATAACCGTAAATTGTGTTGCCCCAGGTTTTATTGAAACTGCGATGACTCAAGCGTTAAATGATGATCAAAAAGACAAAATTAACGCCACAATTCCCGCAGGGCGTATGGGACAACCACATGAAATATCTTCTGCAGTCGCGTATTTAGCAAGTGATGAGGCAGCGTATATCACGGGCGCCACAATTCATGTTAATGGTGGCATGGCAATGATTTAATTGATTATGTGGCGTCGTTGCGGCATTCCTCATATAGACATCCTATTTTTCGTCATTTGCGCCTAACCAAAAGAAAAATCTAAACAATTAAATATAATAGAATGAAGTATGAACATGAGTAATTTTTTAAAGCGTAATTTTTATCAAATTATGGGGTATCTTGGGATACTACCCTTTTTTGGGTTTTTATTTGGACTCTATTATTTTCGTGATGAATTTATTACCGCTAATATCATGATTGTGATGCAAATGGTTTATGGGGCAATAATAATAAGTTTCTTATCTGGCATTCATTGGCCTGACGCGGTGCGTGATAAATCAATTATTCGAATTATTTTATCACTTCTCCCCACTATATTCTTAATACCAATTATATTTTGGGGGTTATCCCATTCACCTGCACAAGCAATATTGGCAATGATAATTCTATTTTGGTATGTATTTGCACTTGATCGTGGATATTTCTATTATCGAAACGAGGGGCTATCTATGCCGCGTGGTTATATTCTTTATCGGTTTAATCTTACTTTGCTTGTTACAATAATTTTATTTGCAACCTACTGGTTATCCTCATGAATGCGCACAAATATGATTTAATTATTTTTGATTGTGATGGCACCTTAGTTGATAGTGAATATTTAAACAACAAAGTGACCGCCGATGTTTTGACCGAATACGGCTTAAAAGGATATACCGCAGAAACTTGTCTGCGTGATTTTGCAGGTCGCGATTGGAAGTCAATAAAATCTATTATTGATGAAAAAGAAAATATTGATTTACCGCGATATGTTATCGAAAATTATATTACAACTGTTCAACAAAAAATGCCTCAATTTTTAAAACCTATTCGTGGTGCAGTTGATTTCGTGCAGGAAGTTTCCCGCAAATATAAAATTTGTATTGGATCAAATGGGGAGCGTAGCAATGTTACAAAATCTTTAGAGCTTATGGGATTTAATTCGTTTTTTAACGATGATAATATATTTACAAAAATTCAAGTTGAAAAAGCAAAGCCAGCCCCCGATTTATTTTTATTCGCGGCACAAAAAATGGGGGTAGAGCCATCCAAATGTTTGGTATTGGAGGATAGTATATATGGCGCAACAGCAGGGGTTGCCGCAAATATGGATGTAATAGGTTTTACCGGCGTCAGTCACGACAAAAAGCAATCCGAATCAATGCTAAATAAAGTGGGATGTATTGCGGTTTATGACGATTTTATCCACATTACAAAACATCTAGAGCGTTGAAATAATTATATAATCAGGGAATGAGTGTGTTATAAACACAAAATTACTTGCATTGCGTGTGCGGCTTGGTATTGTGCCGCTCAAGTTTTAATAATCAATTAAGTATAAGGAAAAATCTTATGAGTGATGTAGCAGAACGCGTTAAAAAAATTGTTGTAGAACATTTAGGCGTTGATGAAGAAAAAGTAACAGAAGGCGCAAGCTTTATTGATGATTTGGGTGCAGATTCATTGGATACTGTTGAACTTGTCATGGCATTCGAAGAAGAATTTAAAGTTGAAATTCCAGATGATGCAGCAGAAAATATTCAAACTGTTGGTGATGCTGTTTCTTTTATTAAAGAAAACGCTGCTGAATAAAGCAGGGTTATTTCATCATTTAAATTTTTGATGAAGGAATATAAATAAAGATGAGACGCGTTGTCGTTACAGGAATGGGAATTGTTTCACCCTTGGGTATAGGGGTCAAGCACAATTGGGATTTGCTGCTTGCCGGTAAAAGCGGCTTGAAAAAAATTGACCATTTTGACGCGTCTGATTTTGCTTCTAAAATCGCAGGAACTATTCCGCGTACTTCCGATGAAAACCCAATAAATGGTGAATTTAATGCTGATCTTTTTGTAAGCTCAAAAGATCAGCGAAAAATGGATCCTTTTATTGTATATGGTATGGCCGCTGCACAGGAGGCGATTGACGATTCGGGTTATATTGCCGAAACGGATGAGCAAAAAGAACGCACGGGTGTTATGGTTGGAGCGGGTATTGGTGGGTTAACCACCATGTATGACAGTGCAATTACTTTACACGAACGCGGGCCGCGTAAACTCTCCCCATTTTGTATTCCTGCCATGTTGATTAATTTGGCATCGGGGCATATTTCAATTCGTCATGGATATAAAGGACCAAACCATTCTGTGGTTACGGCCTGCTCTACAGGGGCGCATGCTATTGGCGATTCAATGCGTTTGATAAAATATGGTGATGCTGATGTTATGATTGCTGGGGGGGCAGAGGCCGCAGTTACCCCCTTAGGTGTGGGTGGATTTGCCGCTGCGCGTGCTTTATCCACTAGTTACAATGATGATCCAATTGCTGGGTCCCGCCCTTTTGATGAGGGGCGCGACGGCTTTGTTATTGCCGAAGGGGCAGGGGTTGTTGTTTTAGAAGAATATGAACATGCCAAAGCACGGGGCGCGAAAATTTATGGTGAAGTCGTTGGTTATGGCTTATCAGGCGATGCCTATCATATTACGTCCCCTGCCGAAGATGGTAATGGTGGATATCGTGCGATGAAGGCGGCCTTAAAATCAGGCGAAATAAATGCTAGCGAAATTGACTATATTAATGCTCATGGCACTTCAACCCCCGTCGGGGATGGAATTGAATGTACAGCAGTAAAACGTTTATTTGGTAATAATTTAGATACGCTTTCTATGTCTTCTACCAAATCAGCGATTGGTCATTTATTGGGCGCGGCTGGCGCGGTTGAGGCAATATTTTCATTGAAAACTATTGAAACAAATATGATTGCGCCAACATTAAATTTAGAGAATATTTCTGAGCCTTGTCAGGGGATTGATCTTGTACCAAAAGTGGCAAAAGAAAAATCAGTTAAAACGGTACTTTCCAATTCATTTGGTTTTGGTGGAACCAATGCATCGCTCATCATGCGTCAAGTTGATTAATTAGGTTGTGAAAAATCTTTTTATTACATTTTTATCTCTTATATTATTGGGAGTTTGCATTATAACTTTGGCTATTGGGTATGGTGTTTATGCTTATACTGCCGAAGGGCCTTTAACACAGCCGAAACTGGTTTTAATTGAAACGGGTAGCGGCGTTAAAAAAATAGCGCAGATTTTAAAATCGGAAAATATTATTCAAAATAAATTGGTTTTTGAAGCTGCCGCACGATTTGACAATGCAATATTGGGCAATACGTTAAAAGCAGGAGAATACGAATTCCCCGCAAAAGCAACCACCGCTCAGGTTTTATCAATGATGGAACAAGGAGACGTTTTTGATAGAAAAATTACAATTGCCGAAGGCCTAACGGTTCAACAAATTATCAAACGTCTTAATGCACGCACAGATTTAGACGGTGATATTACAACCATTCCCAAAGAGGGGTCATTACTTCCCAATACATACCATTTTATAAAAGGGGAAACGCGCCAAGATATTTTAAATAAAATGCAATTCGCCATGGATGAAGCAATAGATGATGCGTGGGAAAAACGGGTGAGCAATCTACCTTTTGATACTAAAAAAGAAGCATTGGTACTAGCATCTATTGTTGAAAAAGAAACAGCTGTCGCGAGCGAGCGTGGGCGTATCGCTGGTGTATTTGTGAATCGTTTGCGTAAAAACATGCCCCTACAAACAGATCCCACTGTTATTTATGCGATTACAAAAGGGGATATTCAAGAAGAAGGACAAGGCCCATTAGGGCGTCGCCTATTAACAAAAGATTTGCGCTATGATTCGCCTTATAATACCTATATGTATCCAGGATTACCTCCCGGTCCCATAGCTAATCCTGGCATTGATGCGATAAAGGCTACATTAAACCCTGAAGAAAATGATTATATCTATTTTGTTGCGGATGGTACAGGCGGACATGCTTTTGGTAAAACCCTAGCCGAACATAACCGCAACGTCGCCAAATGGCGGAAAATACGAGATTAATAAACTTAATTTTATAGATTATATTTTCAAATTCAACTAGCAGTTAAATTTACACGATTAGATTTGCCAATAACTATTTTTTAAAAAGTATTAATAAAACTTCAGAAGAAACTTAAATTTTATGTGAAAAAGAATAGAGCGGTGAAGGGATTACTAATTGGGCAATAAGATATTGTTATAAATAATAAAGGTTTAATTCAAACTTTCAACATACCCCCGTTTATACCCCCAAGTGTTCAAAAAAGGCTATTTTTTCTTAACTTATGCCACCTGTGCGACAGGCTTTCTCCAATCAGGAACATGGTCACGTGCTAAATGTTCCATTTGCATCTTTTCACGATAAAAACGTGTAAGCGTTGGCGCATGTGTTTCATGCTGTGACCAGTAAACAATATCATTATCTGCAAAATGTCTGGCGAATATCATTTCAAAATAGGCTTTTCCTCTGCCACCGCCTTCTTTTTTAGGAAATAATCCAAGATTATCAATTTCTAAGACTTTAACATCATTGGCCGCAGACCAAAATCTATCTTTTAGGGGTTTCTGAACTATGGATACAAGAGCATAACCAATGACAGGATCATTTGGTTCGGTATTATCACAAAGCAAATAAATTGTTGTGCCTGTTTGGGCTAACTTATCGCGCAATGCTTTTTCTGTGTAGCGTTCTTGATCTTTCCATCCCCATTTTTCACTCATCTTATCCATGAGTGGCTCTAAATCCTCATAAGTAGGGTTTTCAATCGGTTCAACGTATAAATGATTTGGCCATGCTTTATTGTAGAGGCCAGACAGTATTCCGCGCTCATATCTTGGCTTTGTTAATTGCCAGTGATTTTTAGGCACTAATGACATTGGCTTTATCCCATGAGTTAAGCATCAGTTGGCTAATTGATGAGGCTACGCCGCCCTGTTCAATGACGGTAACGGTTAATTCACCAGAAAAATCTACAATGGCCAAAACGCCACAAAAAACAAAAATAGTTTTATCGTTAAATTGGTCACTTGGAATGGCTCTATATTCTGCATAACCAGAGCCAAAGGCAGTTTTGTCACCTTCTTCAACAATGACTCTGTATGTAAATTTATCTTTTATTTTGGTCATTCTTTCTTTGTGAACAGCTAGAAATTCAGAGCCAAGAGCGTCAATAAATTGTTGTGATACGCCATTATAGAGCCAAATATCACCACCGTATTTTCTTAGTTTTTCATACTGATAATCGTAAAAATCCTTAAATCCTTTACTTCCTTTGTAGACGACAATACCTGATGGAGTTTGGCGCACCCCGTCATAATCAGTAAATTCCAAGCCTTTTGACGTATAGAAAAGCTGTAATTTATGAAGGTTGTCAGAGGAAAGGTGGCTTTTTTCACTTTCTGCTGCGGAAAGAGTATTTGTGGACACGCCAATAGCCTCTGAAACCTCACCTTGGCTAAAGTTTAATTTTGCTCTGGCCATTCTCATTTGTGCTGGTGTCATTAAAAATTCCAAGTATTATTGTATTTTTTCTAAATTCTTAACGTCTTATTAACCTTTTGTCTATAAAAATCTTACCTATCAAACATTATGTTAATTATTGAAAAGGAGATAATAGTGTTGGGGATAAAGAAAATAGGTAGTAAGGCGATTAAGGTTTTAAGAGCCAAAAACGACAATCAAGGGGAAATTTCCTTCGTTGACGTGAAAGAATTGTATGACGCAGCTTATGCTGAAAAGGAAAAGGCGCGTGTTAATTTGAAGCGATTTAAGGCTCTTTTGAGCAAGTCCACAAAAATGGATGTGGCTTATCGTGAACAACTTATACAAGCCAAATCATTACAGTATGGGAGGGTTGCATAATGGCTAAAAATAAACGTTTTAGAACTGATGAGGCACGTATTCGTGATGGTCGCTACAATGCTTTAAGATCAAATCTTGATTTTTTGGCGCATAATTATCCAAGGGTGAAGGTTTTATATCCATTGATGGATAAAACCATTTATCAAGATTTTGAAACGCTTATATCAGGAGCATTAGAAGATAGTGATCCAATCAATGATAATGACGAATAAGAATACAGTATTTCCCCTTACACTATTTCTTATTTTTCTAAACCTGCGGTAATTCCCCCACCGCAGGTTTTTTATTTGGCTATTAACTTTACCTTTTCTTCCCAATCATCTTCCATCAGCATGTGTAGTGACATTTCTGTATTGCTATCGGCTTTCAAGTCTATTGTGCCAATATCAAAAGGCTGGTGATAGTAATCTGTTAGTAGATCAAAAAGACGGGCTTTATATTCTGTATCATCGTTTCCTTTTAGCTGTAATCCTTTTGTTTCTAGTACAAATAAACGATTTTCATTCATACAGGCAATAAAATCAGGGTAAATTTTGTTTCTTTGCCACCCTTGCAAGGAATAAGCATCCTGTTTTCTTTCAACCATTCTATGCCACCATGTTACGGCATCACCATCGGCTAAATATAAAGCAAAATCTTTTTCAAGATTGTTTAAGTCTTTTTCAAAAACCAGTTCAAACAGGCCATTTTCAACCTTATCGCCACTTTCTTTGAATAATTTGCGCTCATTTTGCCGCGCCATAACTTTTAATTGATTGGCAATTTCAAAATTAAGATTTTCATTTCCATTGGTAATAAGGCGGAAAATAATATCGCCTGATTTTAGTCTATCCTTGAAGATTTTTTCAGAATACTCATGAACACTTTTTTTCAAGTTTCGTTTCATACTGTCCAAAAGATAAAGGCGGCCATTATAAATTGCGTCATTGTCATAACCCTTTTTATTGAGGGCTTCTATGGCTTCCATCAATATACGTGTGGCTTGCCAAGGGTTAGGAGTAACATCCATTAAAGGGCGTGAAAGAAAGGCTAAATCAAGTTTCTTTTCAACCCAAACGTCATGTTTTTGTGTTTTTGTAACAAGTTCCAATTCGCTTTGCTGATCGGCTAGATTTTTGCGTTCTTCAACATCAATAGCGGTTTCTGTTGTTAAAGGGGTATCTTTTGAATCTAAGAAATGTTCAATGTTATAGGTCAATTCATGCCAAGGGATATGGCTAAGAATATCTTGGTCATAGTTTATATCGCGCCAATTATTCCCATCTTTATGTAAGACTTTGGGAAGAAAAACCCTTAATCCTTCAAATTTTTCATTGCGCTTTATTGTACGTGGTTCTGCGCCTTGAACATCAGGATTACCCTCTGCGCCTTCTGCTCTAACAAATTCAGAAAGCCCTGACATACCTTCATCTTCTAACCCTTTTCGGACATTATCAACGGCAGTATTTACATCCTGATCGTAACAAAAAACATAACATTGATTTAAGGCTTCAATATTGGTTGAACGGGCATCGGGTTGGCGTAAGACACGTCCAACCATTTGTGTCATAGCTGTTTGCGCTGTAGTTTTATCCAGTAAAGCCAAGACATAAGCGAAAGAACAATCCCACCCTTCCTGCAAGGCTTCTTTGGTGATGATATATTTAACAGGGCATAATGGATCAAGTAGATCGGTATCGCCTAATTGATCATCCTCGGCAGATTTTATGCGTATTTCATCTTCTTTCACCGAAAGGCGTTCCATAAGATAATCACGGGCATCAAGCGCATGAATTTTCTGTCCATCGCGCTGGTCTTTGCCTGTACGTTCAACACGCACAACCATAATTGGTCTGATGTAACGCCCATCATCTGCTTGTAGCTTATGTGCTTTATCGGCTAGTTCCGCCAAACGACCATGCGCCATCGTGAGCGTATTGTGCCAATCACCATTTTTTGTATTGATGATGTTGATAGGCAATTTGATCATTTGTTCGTCTTTTAGATCAAGACCAGATACATCTACCAATACATTACTGATATGGCTACGCACATTTGGCGTGGCAGATAATTCTAAAATGAAAGAGGGATTAAACCCATTCAGACTGTCACGGGTATTTTCAGAATAGGCTTTGTGACCTTCGTCAATCACAACAACAGGGCGCAACATTTTAAGCGTATTCACAAGGCTTTGTTTAACAGATATTCCTGCGATTGCGCCTGCATCGGCCATATCATTGGTATCAAGATCAGGATATTCATTTAATAAGGCGTTGTTAGCGGTGTAATCATCTAATTCAGGAAAAAAACTGGTATATTTTCCTGCATCCCGAAAGATTTTGAGAAACTCTCTGTTATTGGCGCGGTTTGTTGCGGCCAAGCGCACAAGCATAACACAAAGATAATTTTCTGTGTCTGCTTTGGTAAACGGATCATCTTTTTCTAAAACCTTTACACGGCCACCAGAGGCGCGTTCCAAGCATTGCCGATAGGGGTGTTCACGGTTGGCTAAGGCTTTCCATGTTTGACGGTATATCTGTACCGTTGGGACAACCCATAAAACAAGCCCCGTTTGACGTTTGAAAAAATCAGTTTGAACGCGGCCAACACATTCTGCCGCTAACAGAGTTTTACCACCACCTGTTGGGACTTTCAGGCAGATATGGGGGATTGAACGTTGGCGGGTGTCATATCTTGCCACATAATCAGGAATCTTTAATCCAGCAGGTGTTTTGACGCGTGGAATAACAGTTTTGATTTGCGCCCATGCGTTCTTTGGCCAATCGCCCATACCATCGGGAATATCCACATCAGCGTCAATAAGGGCTTTGATAGCCTTTTCTGCTTTGTGCTTTTCATTATAAAGGGCACGTAAATAATCATCATAACGCTCAATCACACGGCGCTGGTATTCCTTTAACTCCATAGGGCTAATCCCCCATAACGCGGTGAATGGCGTATGGTAATTGGCAATAGGTAATACCCATTTCAGTTAATTCCTTTTGTCCCATGAATTTATGGGTTGCAAAAACCAGCGCGGATTTACCCCCACCTGTTTTAGAGTCTTTTCGTGCGTTAGATATGCTTTGCGCCAATGGCATGTTGAGGGCAGAATCGCCAGAGCGTAAAAAAACAATATCAGGCTTGTAAACCAGATGAACACGGTAATTTTCAGTTTCACCGATATAATAATCTGCCCCTTGCTCAACATTATCCAGCGTTAAGCCCGTAGCGGTATAAAACGCATAGCGTGCCAATTCATCATAAGAGGGCAGTTTTTTACCTTTCAGAAGGTTTTCAATGTTAATTTCTTGTCCTAATTCACAAAAAGTAAATGACCCGCCTAACCCTTCTTTTAAAGTTTCATCTTTGGCATTTGGTACACCCTTAATAACACGCCGCACGCGTTCGGCAGTAATATCATTGGCGTAATCTTCCATTTCAACTAAAATGAATTTACGATTGCCACCATCTTCTTTATTTAAGGCTAAAACAGCATGGGCGGTTGTGCCTGATCCAGCAAAGGAGTCTAAAATTAAGTCGTTTTTCTTTGCACATAGGGAAACCAAATTTTTAATTAAGTTTGAGGGTTTAGGATACGAAAAGTAATCGTCATCTGAAAAAATTTGACCAATTTCTGATTTTCCGTCCTGATAGTCGGGCATATCTTTTAATATAGTTTTCAATACCAAAGTGTTTATTTCTTTTGTTGAGTGAGGTTTTCCTTTTTTTGAAAAATAAATTTCTTCAATTTTTTGCCCTTTTAAGTCATTAACATCTTCTCCTTGAAAATATCTTTCTATCATTCCCTTCATCGTCCAACCTGCGCTAATTCTGGCTTCGTTTTGAGTTCTTGTAGTTTGCAACTATTACTTCATCAATAAAGGTAACTTTTTCACTACCTTCCAAAACACCAGAAAATAAACCGTCTTTTAGGTCACATCTTACACCCGCAGGAAAAGTAATTTCTGATTCAGGGTGACGAGTATCAATTCTTTTTACACATCGTTCTGACGATTGCGTAATTTCTTGAGCCATAAAGGGACCAAGGTTCTCCATTTTTTTAGCTGCAAGTAATATATATTCATGGGACCTAGATATTTTTCCTGCATTAATACCTCTAGGTAGCGGCCAGATTAAAGGAAAAATAAAATTGTTATCTTCACCGAAAATTTCATTCAAAATAGCCTTGAGGTGTTGAATTTCGTTATCGTCAATACTTACAAATAAAATCCCATCATCTGATAACAATTCTTTTAGTAATTCTAAACGCGGCCACATCATTGAAAGCCATTTATCATGGCGTTCTAAATCTTCCTTATCTACGGGATTGCCTTCTTTTTTGAGCCATTCTTTCATGATGGGCGCATTAACATTATCATTATAAGACCAGCCTTCTTCACCTGTGTTGTAAGGCGGGTCAATATATATGCATTTAATTTTACCAGCGTATTTGGGCAAAAGGGCTTTCAAAGCATGAAGATTATCACCCTGAATAATCAAATTATCATCCAGCGAAGGTTTGCCATCTTTTGGTAGGGATTTTTTCTTATCAATGTCCAGTTGCTTAAACGGCACACTTAAATGATGCGCGTAAACAAATTGTTTTCCCTTAAAATCCAGCGTTGGCATACATAAACCCCTTTAATTGTTACGGGTAGTCTACATAGAAGCTGCCACATTTCCAAGACGAATGTTACAGTTCGTCTATAGACGATTAGTCTACAATATCGCTTGCTTGTGGCATGGATGTTTATGGGCATTTAGCAACAAAAATAAGAAAGTTAAGAAGTGAGCGGCAATGGTCACAAGAAGAACTTGCTTATCGTACTGATCTGCACCGCACATATATCAGCCACATTGAAAATGGGAAAAGAGAAATATCCGTTGAAACCATGTGCAAAATTGCAAAAGGGTTTGATATTACCCCTTCTGAATTGATGGAAGAAATTCGGTTATAAGACGCTTTTTACACCATGTTATGTAATTTTTACGCTGGATATAATCTCTATCTGATCATCAACCGATAAATGACCATAACTGTTCATTGTTGTATCAATGGATTTATGGGAGCGGGTGAAGAGATTCGAACTCTCGGCTTCGACCTTGGCAAGGTCGCGCTCTACCCCTGAGCTACACCCGCTCAATATCTAATGGATAGAATATCCAAAGTTATAAAAGCTTTGAGCATAAAATCAAGTTTATTTTAAAGAAAAGTTCTATTTTAAAGGCCAATTTGGATGAGGGGCGCTTCATATCCATAAGGGGGAGTGTCTTTACCCGCCATGGCAATGACGAGAATATCAGGACTTTGACGAATAATTTCATCAACTTCTGCACTAATCTCACATGGCATAAGGTCTGATGCATTTTCGTCATGTTGAAAACTTAACATCATTAATTTTTGATCGCGGTAATATTCAACCCGAGAGACATTACTTTGAAAGGGTTGATTACTCATGATGATTAAACGGCCATCTTTGCTTTGTGCTAATTTTATCATTTGTTAAAGCCTTTAGGGTTTAAAGCAATTGAAGGCGTGGCTTTTACAGGATCAAAATCTTCGGTAATATAGTTTGATACATCAAATGGTTCACCACTCTTATCTAATATAAGAAGTTCTCTTGCTGATTCTATACCTAGTTCTTCTAAAGATGCCATAGTATAATTGTGACAGAAAATAGGAGATTAGTGCAAATTTGTGCCTTATTTCATTTTGATAAATCATTGTTTTTTGATAAAACATTCTCATGACCGATTTACCGACCAGTCCAAAACAACTTTTAAAAACCTTTGATGATTTAAATATTTCTTATCAATTACATCACCATGAAGCCGTGTTTACCGTGGCAGAAAGTGATAAAGTTGATTCAAATATTAAAGGAACACATTGTCGTAACTTATTTTTAAGAGACAAGAAAAAGAACAATTTTTTACTCTGCCTTCAAAATGCTACTGAAGTTGATATTAAAAAATTACCTGAAGTTATAGGGGCGGCACGATTATCATTTGGTTCTGGCGAACGTTTATGGGACTATTTAGGCGTGCGCCCAGGATCTGTTTGTCCGTTTTGTATTATAAATGATACAGATAATCAGGTTGAAATATTTCTAGATAAATCCATGATGGAAACTCAAACCGTGAATTTTCATCCATTATTAAATACAATGACTGTATCTTTATCACCTTCTGATTTATTAAAATTTATTGAAACTACAGGACATAAAGCGCATATTGTTGATCTAACACCTGTAAAACCATAGTGAAATAGAAAAATAAACATCATGTCACAAGAAATTGATCCTAAATTATTAGAAATTTTGGTCTGTCCTGCAACTAAAGTTCCCCTTCGCTTTGATAAAGAAGCGCAAGAGCTTATTTCTGATCAGGCAGGGTTGGCGTATCCCATTCGTGATGGTATTCCGATTATGTTGATTGATGAGGCGCGAAAATTAGATAAAGATGAGACAAAGAAATAGTTGATTTTTAATATAAAAAGCATTTTAATAAATTTATGGTTAAACAATCACAAGACTTATTGCTTTTAAACCTCCTCCTTATCACCCTCTGAACGGGTATGAGGCGTAAAAATTACGCTTACGTTCAGGGGAGTTCATACAGATTTCATAAAATTTAAATAAATTAATCCAAGAGATTAAGCCAACATTAAACGTTGTTAAGCCCGTATTAGGCTTATCAACTTTAGGTAAAAAAGAAGGTAAAATAATGTCGATAAAATCAAATACAGATAACAAAGTAATCATTTTTGATACAACTTTGCGTGATGGGGAACAATCACCTGGATGCTCCATGAATTTGGATGAAAAGTTAAAAATTGCACATTTATTAGATGGTATGGGGGTTGATGTTATTGAGGCAGGATTTCCTATTGCCTCTGCTGGTGATTGGGAAGCGGTTCATGAAATTGCAAAAACAGCGCAAAACGCAATTATTTGTGGATTAGCTCGGGCAAAAGCGATTGATATTGATTCAGCTGCCGATGCTTTAAAACCCGCTGCCCGAAAACGTATTCATACCTTTATCTCAACATCGGATAGTCATTTAAAATATCAATTAAAAATGACAAAAGAACAGGTTTTTGAAGATGTAAAGGCAAGCGTAACCCGCGCCCGTAATGCTTGTGATGATGTAGAATGGTCAGGTATGGATGCCACCCGTTCAAATCCAGATTTTTTATTTCGCTGTATCGAAGCAGCCATTAAGTGCGGTGCAACCACAATTAACATTCCCGATACAGTTGGATTTGCGGAGCCTCATGAATATGGTCAATTAATAACCGATATTTTAAATACCGTTCCCAATATTGATAAAGCGATTTTATCAACCCATTGCCATAATGATTTAGGTCTAGCAGTTGCAAATTCTTTGGCAGGGGTAAAAGCAGGGGCGCGTCAAATTGAATGTACAATTAATGGAATTGGCGAACGGGCGGGGAATGCAGCCTTAGAAGAAATTGTAATGGCATTAAAAATTCGTCAAGATGTAATGCCATTTCAAACCAATATTGACACAACCCAAATTCATAAGATGTCTAAAACACTTTCCACTACCATTGGATTTAATGTGCAGCCGAACAAGGCGATTGTTGGCGCAAATGCGTTTGCCCATGAAAGTGGTATTCATCAAGATGGTGTTTTAAAACATGCCGAAACATATGAAATTATGACCCCAGAATCTGTTGGTTTGACCAAGTCTGAATTGGTGTTGGGCAAACATTCGGGTCGTCATGCACTGAAAGAGAAATTGAAAGAGCTTGGGTACGAGATTGGTGATAACCAATTTCAAGATTTTTTTAAACGTTTTAAAGATTTAGCAGATCGTAAAAAAGAAATTCATGATGAAGACATTATTGCCTTGATTGATGATGAATTGGGGCGTGGTCATGATAAAATCAAATTTAAAAGCCTTCAAATTGTTGCAGGAACAACAGGCCCTCAAACTGCTGATATATGTTTGGAAATCAATGGTGAAGAACAATGTAAAAAAATCGAAGGAAATGGTCCTGTTGATGCGATTTTTAAAGCCATTCGTGAAATTGTTGAACATGAAAATGCCCATTTACAATTATACCAAGTACACGCTGTAACGGGGGGGACAGATGCCCAAGCAAGTGTAACCGTTCGTTTGGAAGAAGAAGGTAAAACTGTTACTGGTCAAGGATCAGATTCTGATACATTGGTAGCATCGGCACGGGCATATATTCATGCGCTTAATAAATTAATGACTAAACGTCAAAAAAACAAACCTGTAGAAGAATAAATTTATGCTCGGCTGGTATTTTTAACTTGGTGTGAAATTTTTATTATTTCCGCTTTGGAAAATTTACAACTTCCTTCAAACCCTTGCGTTGCGCCACAAATTTTACATTCGCCAGTTTTCTTTATCCAAATATGCTGTGGCTCTTTACCAAGAAAAGTTGCAACATCGACACTTTGTTCGCTTGGATCATGATCATCGTTATTTCTATTCATAATAAACCCCCATTTATTTATGATAATAATAAAAGTAAGCAATCAGATGCTTTATGTCAATTTTTTTTGTGCTAATTCAAAAACTTCATGAAACATCGGCTCAGTAAGGCGTTTGGTGGAGGTGTTGTATTTTGAGCAATGGTAGCTGTCGATAAGAGTTAACCCATTTTGAAGAGAGTGTACGCCTTTATGAGTAAATTTATGAGCGGACAGTTTTTCCTCACTCGCTTTTAATACCGCATTATGGGAGACAAGGCCAAGTGAAACGATAAGCTTTAATCGGGGCATATTTTCCATTTGGCTTTCTAAAAATTTTAAGCAAGTATTTATTTCTGGTCCTGTTGGTTTGTTTTCGGGCGGCAAACACCGCACGGCATTGGTAATGCGGCAATTAATAAGCTTCAGCCCATCATCAGGATGCGCTTTAAATTCGCCTTTTGCAAAACCATACTTTAATAAAGTGCTGTATAAAAGCTCCCCTGCATAATCGCCTGTAAATGGTCGACCTGTGAAATTTGCTCCACGTAACCCAGGCGCAAGACCAACAATCAAAAGTTCGGCATTATCAAGGCCAAAGGACGGGACAGGCGCATTAAATTTATCGGGAAATTTTATTTGATTTTCTGCCCGAAATGCCGCCAAGCGCGGGCATAATTGACAATTATGGGGAGGAGTGATTATTTTTTGGGTCATATTAATTTGTAATGTGGCATTAAAATTAAGGGAAATAAAGCTTCGGGCTTGCAGTTTTCCTTAAAAACCACTATAAAAGGCCAAATTCTTTAAATAATAACAGATATAGGGGCTAACCATGGCACGCGTAACCGTTGAAGATTGTATTGATAAAGTTGAAAACCGATTTGAATTGGTTATGGTGGCATCAACACGTGCCCGTAAAATCGGGAGTGGTGCGGCGCTGACAATTGATCGTGATAATGACAAGAACACTGTTGTTTCCCTTCGTGAAATTGCCGAAGAAACTGTCGATGTGGCAGCATTGAAAGAAGATCTTATCCATTCAAACCAACGTGTTATTCCCTTGGATGATGATGGTGAAGATGTTATTGACATGATGGATGGCGAAGAAGAATGGGGCACCATGACTGAACAAGCAGGTGAAACAAATACCGATGCTGCTGATGATGGCAATGATGCCTCCAGTCTTGCAGGTTTAGCGGGCGGTATGCCAGACAGCGAAGAAGAAGAATAGATTTTACACTATATTATTTAAAATTTAGGTCGGCATTGCCGGCCTTTTTTGTATGGTTTACGAATAATCAAAGGATGATTTTACAATCGAAGCATGATAAAATTTTTTTCTATAACACTATTTTCAATAGGTAAATTTTGATTGGTTAACATAATTTCTAATAGCGCCGAAAATGTAGAAATTCCAGAAAGTGAATTGCTGCCGACTCTTATACAAAAAATGGAACATTATATTCCAGATTTGGATAAAGAACGCATTACCGCTGGCTTTAATATGGCTAAAACAAAGCATGAGGGCCAAACCCGTGTATCGGGGGAGGCTTATTATACCCATCCTGTAGAGGTTGCGACAATCCTTGCTGATTTGCGGATGGATACAGATACCATTATCACAGCCATGTTGCATGATACATTGGAAGATACACAAACCACCTATGAAGAACTTGAAAAAAACTTTGGTAAAGATGTTGCAGACTTGGTAAATGGGGTTAGCAAGCTAACCAAAATTGAAAGTCAGACTTTTGAAGGAAAACAGGCTGAAAATTTTCGTAAGCTTTTGTTGGCTATGTCCGAAGATATTCGGGTTTTATTGGTTAAGCTTTCGGATCGGTTGCATAATATGCGCACCCTTTTCCATTTTAAAGACCGTCCCGATAAGACGGCGCGTATCTCTCGTGAAACACTAGATATTTATGTTCCCCTTGCCGAACGTATTGGAATGCATCAATTAAAAGAAGAGTTGGCGGATTTATCATTTGGTTATCTCAATCCAGAAGCAAAAGAAAGTATTACCAACCGCTTGGAATTTTTGCGTGAGGAAAGTGGTGATCTGGTTCTAAAGATTATTGAACATCTTGAAAGCCTAATGAAAAAAGAAAAAATCGAGTGTGAAATTACAGGGCGCGAAAAAACGCGTTATTCTATTTGGAAGAAGATGCAGCGTAAAAATGTATCGTTCGAACAATTATCCGACATTATGGCCTTTCGTATTGTGGTTGTCGATTTGGGCGAATGTTATCATGCGCTGGGGGTTTTACATGCAACTTACCCTGTGGTACCGGGGCGGTTTAAAGACTATATTTCCACCCCTAAACCCAATGGTTATCGTTCCATCCATACAAGTGTCCTAGGGCCAGAAAAACAGCGGATTGAAGTTCAAATTCGAACCCATGAAATGCATAATGAGGCAGATTTAGGAGTGGCCGCCCATTGGGCTTATAAAGATGGGCGTAAAAAAGTAAATGTAAAAGATATAACTCAATATCGTTGGCTGCGTGAATTATTGGATATTTTGGAACAAGGGCACCGCCCTGAAGAATTTTTAGAACATACAAAATTAGAATTATTTCAAGATAAGGTTTTTGTTTTCTCCCCCAAAGGGGACTTAATTGAATTGCCCATGGGCGCAACCCCAGTTGATTTTGCCTATGCGGTTCATTCGGGTGTGGGGGATAGATGCGTTGGCAGTAAAGTGAATGGTAAAATTGCCCCCCTTAATACAAAACTCAATAATGGAGATCAGGTTGAAGTTATCACGTCAAAAACACAAACCCCTTCCCCCGCATGGGAACGTTTTGTTGTAACAGGTAAAGCGCGATCACACATAAAGCGGTTTATTCGCCAACAACAACGTGGAGAATATATAACGCTGGGGCAGGCAATGCTCAAAAAAATATTCGCGCAAGAGGAATATGATTTCACCGAAAAAGCAGTCCAAGGCATTGTTAAGAAAATGCGTGTGGATGAGGTTGATGACATCTATGCCAATATTGGTGCAGGGCATTTTGCCGCCCGTGATATTTTCAAAACAATTTTCCCAAGCCATAAAACTGATATTGCCAGACCGCCTGCGCATGAATTTAAAGATATGGCAATGGCAAGACATGATGGGTCAAACAAACCTGTCCCTATCAAAGGACTTATACCTGGTATGGCGGTTCATTTTGCGCGCTGTTGTCACCCCCTTCCTGGGGATCGAATTGTTGGAATTGTTAGTACAGGCAAAGGGGTTACCATTCATACAATTGATTGTGAAACACTTGAAACCTTTGCTGATACGCCCGAACGATGGATTGATGTATCATGGGGTGATGGCCCCGATACCCCAGAAAGTCATGTGGGACGTTTAAATGTTACCTTTGAAAATAGACCAGGGGCGCTGGGTACACTTTCCACTGTTATTGGTAAGAATGGTGGGAATATTGTGAATTTAAAAATTACCAACCGCTCACTTGATTTTTGGGATGTGCTTTTGGATATTTATGTTAACGATACAAAACATTTAAACAACGTTATTGCAGCCCTTCGTGCGACACCAGAGATTACATCGGTAGATCGGGCAAAGGGACGTTAAATGTTGTTCAAACGTAAAAAAAGACAAACGCCTTTTCAATATATAGGTAGTATTTTTAAACCATGGTCAAAATGGAAACGTTCTTTTACCTATATCAAACATCGTATTCTTCGCCTTCCTTATAGGACGCGTAAAATATCACTTGGGTTAGCAGCGGGATGTGCAGTGTCATGGACACCCCTATTTGGGTTTCACATTTTGCAATGTTATATTTTTTGTAAAATTTTCCGCGCTAGCTTTTTGGCTGCGCTTTTGGGAACGTTATTTGGCAATCCATGGACATTCCCCATATTATTAGGAACATCTTATCTTGTTGGAAATTTTATCAATAGTCATACAGGATTAGACCATTATATTTTTCTAAAAATGGGTGCGGATGTTTTAGAGCATGAAAGCAAGGCAATATCTGCATTTTTTCCAATGCTAATTGGCGGCTATATTATGGCAATTTTAACTTTTCCTATCTTTTACTACTCTTTTTATTCTTTAATTGCAGGCGCAAGAAAGGCACAAAAAACAGTTAAGGTTGTTGGTGGAAAAGTAGGTCATAAAATGCATGATATAACCCACCGTCATAAAGACCATAAAAATCAGAGGGGCAAATGATTTTAGGACTAGGTACAGATTTGGTAGATTCAAGACGTATAGAAACTCTTTTAAATAATCATGAGGATCGTTTTTTAGATAAATATTTCACAGTTCAAGAGATTAAAATATATCAATCTCGTAAAGACACAGCAGACCATATTTTATATCTTGCCAAGCGATTTGCCGCCAAAGAAGCCTTTGCAAAGGCGATGGGAACAGGCATTCAAGAGGGTCTATTTATGAAAGAAATTGAAATTATTAGTAATGAAAAAGGAAGACCTTTTATTCAATGCCATGGTCAAGCATTTAAGGCATTGGAAAAATTTTCTCATGGATGTAAAGCATGTAAACTGCATCTAAGCTTAACGGATGAGCCACCTTATGCCCAAGCAACAGTCATTATAGAAGCAATTTAAAAAGTGATAGATGATGATACTGGTAATTATTCATAAACTCAGATAGAAATATTAAATGTCAAAAAAGAACAATAAAGAAGAAATAAGCGAATTTGCAAAAACAGCAATAATCGCTGTTTTGCTTGCCATGATTATTCGTACATTTTTGTATGAGCCTTTTAATATTCCATCAGGATCAATGTTTCCAACTTTGAAAGTTGGTGATTATCTTTTTGTAAGTAAACCCGCTTATGGGTATAGCAAGCATTCATTCCCCTTTGGTTTAGCCTCCTTCGAAGGGCGAATTACCGAAGATGAGCCAGAACGCGGTGATGTTGCTGTTTTTAAATTGCCATCAAATACCAGTATTGATTATATCAAACGTGTTATCGCCTTACCGGGTGAAACAGTTCAAGTTACAAATGGCCGATTGTATATTAATGGTGAATTGGTTGAACGTGAGGCGGTCGGCATAGTTGAAGAACGTGATGATCCTTCCTTCCCACCCACACGATTAATTGAATATGTTGAAACCTTACCAGGGGGGATCATGCATTCTATTTACGAAGAAACCGATAATGGTGATTTAGACAATACCCCGATTTATACCGTGCCTGAACGTCATTATTTTTTGATGGGCGATAATCGCGATAATTCACAAGATAGCCGTGTAGAATCACTTGTTGGGTTTGTTCCTATTGAAAATTTTGTGGGTCGTGCCGAAATATTATTTTTCTCTGTTGATGAAGAGGCACAATTATTTAATCCACTCACTTGGTTTAAAAATATACGGTATAATCGTATTTTAGACAAAATTGGTCCTGTAAGACCAAAAGAACAAGAGTAAAAAATGACTGCCGATTTAACACAATTACAAGATTATATCGGCTATCACTTTAAAGATGTACATTGGCTTGAACGTGCCATGACACACTCAAGCACCAATGAAGATTATAATTATCAGCGCCTCGAATTTTTAGGTGATCGTGTTTTGGGGTTGGTGATTGCTGATGCTTTATTCCGCGAGTTTAAGAGTGAGCGTGAAGGTGGCCTTGCAAAACGTCATACCGCTTTAATTCAAGGGCAAACATGCGCTGTTGTCGGTTTTAATCATAAGCTTAATGACTATATAATAATGTCTGATGCCGAAGAGGAATCGGGCGGACGTAATAATGAAAATATTATCGCTGATATTGTTGAATCATTATTAGGCGCCATTTATATTGATGGAGGATATGAGACAGCACAAAAAATTATTTTAAGATTATGGGGTGATACAATCACCACTTTGGAAAAAGCCCCCCAAGATCCAAAAACAGAATTACAAGAATGGGTACAAGCACGCACAATAGATTTACCCATTTATGAAGTTATTAAAAAGTCGGGTCCTGATCACGCACCTGTTTTTACAATTAAGCTTACAATAAATGGGTTTAATTCTATCCAAGCTGAAGGAGCATCCCGTCGTCAGGCTGAAAAAACCGTTGCTGAAAATATGCTTAAGATTGTAAAAAATAAATGACTCAAAATACCGAAAAAAGATTTGGGTTTGTCTGTGTTATCGGCGCACCCAACGCAGGAAAATCAACATTGTTAAATGCGCTGGTTGGAACAAAAATTTCAATTGTATCGTCCAAAGTTCAAACAACCCGCGCCCGCGTTAGTGGTATTGTGATACGGGATCAAACACAAATTGTTTTCATTGATACCCCAGGCATTTTTGAACCTTCAAAGAAAAACAATCTTGAACGGGCGATTGTATCGGCAGCATGGGAAACAGTTGGAGAAACAGACAAGATTATTTTACTTGTTGATGTTTCACGCAAAATTACCAACGCCACAAAAAAAATTATTCAAAATTTGAAAGAAAATAACGTTAAAAATATTATTTTGGTTTTAAATAAAATTGATGAGATTAAACGCGATAAACTTTTAGCCATTACCCAAGATTTAAATGCATTATATGATTTTGAAGCAACATTTATGATTTCTGCGCTAAAAAATAATGGTCTTGACCGTATTTTGGATTATTTAAAAGATCGGCTTCCTATTGGTGTGTGGCATTATGATGAAGATGAAATTACCGATATGCCAATGCGCCAAATTGCTGCTGAGGTGACACGTGAAAAGTTATTTAAAATGATGCACCAAGAATTGCCCTATAATCTTACGGTTGAAACCGATAGATGGGATCGTTTTGATGATAACAGTTTAAAAATTGATCAAACGATTTATATTTCTCGCGATGCACATAAGAAAATTATCATAGGCAAGGGTGGAGAGATGCTTAAAAAAATTGGCACTATGGCCCGCGAAGATCTGGAGGAAATGCTGGATTGTCGCGTCCATCTTAAGCTCTTTGTAAAAATTCAAGAAAACTGGATGGATGACATTAATCACTATTCCTTATGGAATCTTGATCCTTCCGCATAAAAAGTTTCAAAAATAAATCTGTTTATAAAAAGTTTTTTTAATTTTTGGGGATAAAGAATCATAATTTTCCCTCGACTCTATCCAGAGAATCAGATCGTTGATAAGGTTTACCCAGTTTCAAGAAAAACAATCGTATAAATAAATTTAATAAAAAGTTTATTTAACAAATGGGGAAAAGTTTAATGAGCTGGACAGATGATCGAGTAAAAGTTTTAGAGCAACTTTGGGGTGAAGGTAAAACGGCCGCCGAAATTGCGAAAGAATTGGGTGAAGGCGTAACAAGAAATGCAGTAATTGGTAAGGCGCACCGCCTTAAACTTTCTAGTCGCATGTCTCCTATTCAACAAAATGTTAAAAAGGTGAAATCTGTTCAAAAAGTTGCCCCTCCTATTACGCGCCGTAGTCGTAAGGTTCCTATTTTCTTAGGTAAAGAACTTCAAATGGAAGATCTACGCGATAAAATGTGCCGTTGGCCAAATGGCGAACCTGAAGCGGATAATTTTTCATTTTGCGGCTGTAAAACTGTTGAAGGATCACCTTATTGTGAAATGCATACAAGTATTGCCTATCAAGTAACGTCTCGCGCACGTCAGTTAAATGCAAAAGATTTTTCCGAAGATGCAGGCGCACCACAAGAAATGGAAATTAAAACAGCCAATGCATAATTGTTCAATTTTATTTTAATTAAAAAGACTGGTTATAACAACTGGTCTTTTTTTTATCTAGGTAGGATTACAAATTTCAAATTCTAAAACTTCGCGGCCTTTTGAAACAGATCTAACTTTCATAATAATTTTTTGACCAGGTATAAGAAGGTCAAGATTATTTCGCTCCAAACATGATTTATGAATAAAGACATCTTTTTGGCTGTCTTGTGGGATAATAAAACCAAATCCTTTATCTGGTTTGTACCATTTTACAATGCCTTCCATTGTTTCGATAACTTCGTCATCATCAATTTCAACACGAAACGTAATAGGCTTTGGATCAACACCAATTTCAATTAGATTGGCGACTTTTGTAACCAATGCCCCTTTAGGGCCTTTTACAATATGACATGATATAATAGCGCCTTCACCCAATTGAGAAATACAAGCATCTTGAAGAGTTGTAATATGCAAAAACGCATCACAAGGATCATCATCAGGAACAGCAAAACCGAACCCTTTTGATGTATTAAACCATTTTATTTGTGATTGAAGCGCTTCACTTTCAATATTATTTTCAAGTGCATCTTCAACTTGTTTATTAAACTCAATCATCTTGATCCCCATCAAAACATAGTGCTGTACGAAAATTATGTGCCACTACACAACCTATAATATAGAAATGTTCTTACGGTGGCTAGGTTTTTTAAAGACTAAAAAAAAAATAAAACTGTTATATTTCAGCATTTTATAAGGTAAAATATATAAAGAAATAATATTACAACAACTTATTATTAAAAAAGGATTGTCATGCCAAATCAACATCAGAAATATCCATGGTTAAAAAGCTACCCTAAAGATATTGAATGGGACATGAAAATACAGGAGAAACCTGTTTTTGCAATGTTGGATGAAACTGCATCGGAATTTGCAGATTCTCCCGCTTTTGATTTTTTAGGGGCAAAACAAACATGGGGTGACATTAATGATGCGACTTATAAATTTGCAAAAGGAATGCAAGATATAGGCATTAAAAAAGGGGACAAGGTCGGGATTTTTCTCCCCAATTGTCCACTTTTCGTCATTGTCTATTATGCAATGATGCGTATTGGGACAACTGTGGTAAATTATAATCCCCTTTATGCAGAACGTGAATTGGCAAACATGATTGAAGATAGTGAGACAGACGCTATTATAACGCTCGATCTTGAATTGCTTTATGGTAAGATGGGTAAAATGTTGCATGATACGCGCCTTGAAAAACTCATCGTTGCAAGCTTTACCAACATGCTCCCTTTTCCAAAAAATTTCTTGTTTAAATTATTCAAAGGCAAAGAATTAGCAGATATTCCAACCAATAATAAACGTATCTATCGATATGAAGATTTAATTAATAATGATGGTGCTTTTAATAAAGTTGAAATTAATGCTTTAGAAGATATTGCTTTATATCAATATACAGGCGGCACAACAGGTGAACCTAAAGGGGCCATGCTTACCCATGCCAATATTACTGCAAATGCGGAGCAAGCGAGCGTTTGGTTGGGGTGCGATAAAGGGCAAGATAAAATGCTGGGTGTTATTCCATTTTTCCATGTTTTTGCAATGACGGCGGTTATGAATATTGCGGTTAATAAGGCAATGGAAATCATTGCACTCCCTCGGTTTGAGTTGGATGCTACGCTAAAGCTTATTGATGATAAAAAGCCAACAATTTTCCCTTGTGTTCCTGCAATTTTAAATGGCATTAACAACAATAAAAAAACAAAGAATTTTGATCTTACTTCTCTTAAATATTGTATTTCTGGGGGGGCGCCATTACCAGTAGAAGTAAAGAAAAAATTTGAATCTGAAACAGGCGCAGTAGTGGTTGAGGGTTATGGCTTAACCGAAAGCTCACCCGTTTTATGTTGTAACCCGCGGGAGGGGGTAAATAAAGCAGGATCCATCGGTATGCCATTCCCTAATACAATCGTAGAAATTATTGATCCTGAAACAGGTGAAGAAGTCGCCCATGGGGAGCGTGGTGAACTATGTGCGCGTGGCCCCCAAATCATGAAAGGATATTGGAAACGCCCTGAAGATAATGCACAAACCTTACAAGAAGATGGTCGTTTGCATACTGGGGATATTGCAACAATGGATGATGATGGGTATTTCTTTATCGTTGATCGAATTAAAGATATGATTATCACTAATGGCTATAATGTCTATCCCCGTAATGTGGAAGAGGCAATATATATGCATCCAAGTGTGGAAGAATGTATCGTCGCAGGTCTGCCCGATAAACAACGTGGAGAGATTGTAAAAGCATGGATAAAAATAAAAGAAGGCCGAACATTAAGCGCCGAAGATTTAAAAACATTTTTAGCCGATAAAATCTCAAGCATGGAAATTCCCAAACGCATTGAATTTCGTGATGAAGATTTACCCAAAACTATGATCGGAAAATTAAGCCGCAAAGATATTGTGGAGCAAGAATTAGAGAAAAAGAAATCCTAATTCTACTTTTATAAATTTACCCTCGTAAAGTTGCGCCTGTTTTATCGCTTACTGCTTTCATGATAGAGGCGCTAACTTCTTCGATTTGTTTATCTTTAAGGGTTTCTTTTTGGGGTTGTAGAACCACATTTATGGCAATTGATTTTTTACCTTCTTCTACACCCTGTCCCTGATAAATATCAAAGACACTTATGTCAGTGATAAGATTACGATCAGCCCCTTTAACGGCACGTACAATATTTTCAACATCGATATTATTATCAACGATAAAGGCAAAATCACGTTTAACAGGTTGGAAGGGCGAAAGGGTAAGGTTTGGTTTTGCCGTTCCTTTTTTCTTGCTTTGTGGGATATTATCAAGAAAAACCTCAAAACCCATAACAGAATTTTTGATTTTCATATCTTCCAAAATAGCGGGTTGAATCTCACCAAATTGCGCCAAAATATTTTTGCCTAATTTAAGGGTAGCGGAACGTCCGGGATGAAAGTAATCCGCAGCATCGCGGGTGGTTTGTAAATTGTCAGTTGGGGCGCCTGTTGCCTTTAAAGCGGCAATTGCATCGGCCTTCACATCATAAATATCATTGACGCGGTTGGTGTCTGCATCACTCCAATGGCGGGGGCCATGGTTACCAAAACGAATACCTGTGGCGTGGGTTTCTTGACCGTCAATTTTTGATGATTTAAAAACAGGTCCAACCTCAAATAAGGCAGCATCATTTTGTCCTTTATCGGCATTATTATTTGCGGCATTGATTAAGTTACCTAAAATTGAAGGACGCATTTGATCCCATTCACTATTAATCGGGTTGGAAAGGGTAAGCCCTTTATCTTTTCCATCAAAATTAGCAGCAAGCAATTTGCTCATAAATGACCATGTGACACATTCATTTAAACCGCGCATAGCAAGGGCAGAGCGCGCCAAACGCTTACATGTTACAGCAGGTGTTTCAGCATTATTTCCTGTAGAGTTTTCAGAACGTACAGAAATGGCTTCCAATTTATCATATCCATAAATGCGAATAATTTCTTCAACCAAATCTGCTTTGCCTTCAATATCACCCCGCCATGAAGGGGGCTGTACGCTATCTTTTTTTACCGTAAAGCCAAGCTTTGTTAAAATCTCGCGCTGTTTGTCATCAGGAATTTCCAATCCAGAAAGTTTTTTCGTATAAGCAGGATCGAATATGATATCTCTTTCCCATTTTGGAGGCTCACCAGTATTGACATCTACTGTGGCATTACCACCACAAATTTTAAGAATAAGCGCAGTTGCAATATCAAGCCCAGCCTTCAAAAATTCAGGGTCAATACCGCGTTCGAAACGGTAACGTGCATCCGTATCAATTTGTAATGCCCGCCCTGTTTTTGCAATGATGTAAGGATCAAAATAAGCGCATTCCAGAAAAACATTTTTTGTTGTTTGTGTTACGCCCGTACTGGTGCCGCCAACAATACCGCCAAGACCTAAAAGCCCGCTTTCATCCGTAATCGCAATCATACCATCATCAAGGGTGTATGTTTTATCGTTTAAAGCATCAAAACTTTCACCCTTTTTAGAAAGACGTACAGTAATATCACCTTTTACTAAATCTGCATCATAGACATGTAGGGGGCGGTTTAAACCAATTGTCATATAATTGGTAATATCTACAAGTGCAGAAATAGGACGCAACCCAATGGCTTTTAGTCTATTTTGCATCCATGTTGGTGAGTGTTTATTCTCAATATTCTGAATGGTTCTACCCATAAATTGTGGGCATTGTTTTGTTGCATGAATATTAACATTAATGGCACTTTTTCCATTTTGATCAAAATTGGGAACCTCAAGAGGTTTAAGCTTGCCAAGCCCTGCCGCGCTCAAATCACGGGCGATGCCGTAAATTCCGGCACAATCAGCACGATTTGGGGTAAGGGCAATTTCAATTATCGGATCATTCATCTCAAAAATATCCGAAAAGGGTGTACCTATTTTTGTATCGGCAGGCAAATCAATAATACCGTTATGTTCATTCGATAACCCCATCTCACGTTCGGACACCAGCATACCATTTGATTCCTGTCCCCGAATTTTTCCTTTTTTAAGAACCATATCCGTTCCGGGAACGTACGCACCCGCAGGTGCAAAAACAGCCATCATACCTGCCACTGCATTAGGCGCACCACAAACAACTTGGATTGTTTCACTGCCAGTATCCACCATGCATACACGCAAACGATCAGCGTCAGGATGGGGCTCTGCACTAATTACCTTTGCCGCTTTAAATGGGGCAAAGACAACTGCGGGATCATCAACCCCTTCAACTTCTAAACCAATATCAGTTAATTTATTAGTAATTTGGTCAAGGGTAGCGTTAGTATCAAGGTAATCTTTAAGCCAGTTAAGTGTAAATTTCATAGTTCTCTCTTTAAACTTCCTCTATAGATGTTGTTAGAAATCCGCATATAAAATGATAAAGAATAATTTTATATTCTTTAAGAAGTATTCCCTTGTGGTAAGGATACCAGTAAAGGTAAATAAATCACGCATTACATTATCTTTGTGTATCTAACATATGTAAGCCAAAATTCACTTCGATACCAAGGTTTTTATAGAGTTTTTGCACTGTTTCATCGCCTTTATCTGCAAACCAGTAAATTCGGGCCCATTTTTCTAATTTTCCTATTGATTCAAGCTCCCATACCAAACGCTTTGCAATTCCTTGCCCTCTATAATTAGATGAAACGAATAAATCCTGCATATAGCAGGCAGGTTCAATAAATCCAGTAATAGGATGTAAAACATAATGTAAAAATCCGATCAATTTATCTTCATCAAAAATACCAAGCCAAAAATAGTTGAATTTTTGTTGGTAATTCGTCGCCATGTTTCGGCGGTAATCTCATCTTTGATTTGATGAAAACAATTTTCTTGCCATAAGGGAAGCCATTGATCGTAATGTTTATGGTGTAAAAATTGAATATCCATCACAGCTAATTATGCGCCTGTCGCACGATTGGGACGATTGAGCGGATTAAATCCATAATGATCGAGCCAACGTACATCACTATCAAAAAATGTACGTAAATCGGGAATGTTATATTTGAGCATGGCGATCCGCTCAATCCCCATACCAAAGGCAAATCCCTGATACTCATCAGGATCAAGTCCACAATTTTTTATAACGTTTGGATGCACCATACCGCACCCTAAAATTTCCAACCAGTCGTCGCCCGCCCCTATTTTTAAACCACCATCTTTACGAGAGCAGCCAATATCCATTTCCGCACTTGGTTCAGTAAAAGGAAAGAAGGAAGGGCGAAAGCGGATAGGAAGATCATCAACATCAAAATAGCTTTTGACAAAATCCATGAGGCATCCTTTTAAATGCCCCATATGAATATTTTTATCAATAACAAGCCCTTCGCATTGATGAAACATAGGTGTATGCGTGATATCATAATCACTTCTATATGTACGTCCCATAACAATAATTTTAATAGGTACACCTTGTTCTTTCATAGCACGAATTTGAACCGTTGAGGTATGTGTACGCAGTAGTTTTTTTGCTGCTTCGCCTGTCGCATCGGGATCATCGGGAAGGTAAAACGTATCATGCATTTCACGTGCAGGATGCCCTAGGGGGAAATTTAGTGCCGTAAAATTATGCCAGTCATCTTCAATATCTGGTCCTTCGGCAATTTTAAAACCCATTGCACCAAAAATAGCAGTCAGCTCCTCCATCGTATGGCTAATAGGATGAATTTTTCCCGTACGTTCGGGGCGTACCGGTAAAGATACATCAATTGTTTCGGTTGCCAAGCGTTCTGCCAAAATCTGTTTTTTTAACATTTTTTCTTGGGTAGCGATAAGATCAGCAATTTCATCACGTAAATGATTGAGCGCTTGTCCCGTCGTTTTACGCTCTTCAGGGTCCATACCCCCTAAGGTTTTCATGAGGGCGGTAATTTTACCTTTTTTGCCCAACGCCTGTACGCGCACATTATCCAAAATTTCCAAGTTTTTTGCACTAGAAACAAGCGGGAGAATCTCTTTTTTTAGATTTTCAATATCAATCATTTTACATCCTTTAAAAATATCATTCTTTTTACAATGCTTATTCAATTGGTGCAAGATTCCATTCTTGGCTAAGGATATCAGGCAGCTCAGAAAGGCAATGAATAATATAGTCTTTTTTATATTTTTCTAATCGCGCAGGGGACAATAAACCGCCAGAGATTGAAACACCGATGATATCTAAATTATGTGCGATTTGCGGTTCTTCATGAGAATCCCCGATGATCATAATATGACTATGATTATAATTATGTTTTTGAATGTAATCTTCAAGGCGATTTTGTTTGTTTAAACCCGAAATAATTGTTGCGGGATTTTCATTTCCAGATATGGTTTCAAAATATTGTTCAATACCAAAATCTTTAACATCTTGATCAAGCGTGTTTTGGCGATGATTGCTTAATATTATTGATGTAACATTTTGATGATCCAGCCATTTGAGGATTTTAATTGTATCTTTTGCAAGGGTACAGTTTGATTTATGACTGTTATATGTAGAATGAAATAAATCACCAACTTCTTTAGCATGCTTAAGGTAGGTATCAACGGGAACACCCATTTTATCGTAAAAATGAATAAGCGGAAAAGTAAAAATTTCCTGTTCTTTTTCAATTGAAATAGGGGGAATGCCAAAAAAATCAAGTGATGCATTTGTCGCAATATGTGTCGCAGCCATATCGTTAAATAGGGTGCCATTCCAATCCCATACAACAAGTTTTTTCATAGATATATCTTAAATTTTAAAACTATTGTTGCAATTCTATATCAGATTCAAATTGTGTTTCTTCCATGGCGTTATTTGTTATAGACGCAACGCGTTCCCCCGTTGCAAAACCCGCTTTAAAGGCAAAAAATAATGTAATTCCCAATAGTAAAAGCGGTAGAATTTTATATAAGCCTTTGAAATGAAACAAAGAATAGACAACAAACCCTAATGTAGGAAAAGTTAAGATAATAAATAATGTCCAAAGTATTTTTGATAATTGTGATGTTTGTGGATTACGCCAACAATGGATAACAGCAAGTGCAGCCCAAATGAAAAATATACCTAAACCGATTATAAATAATAAAAGATAAATTAATTCCATGTTTTCTCCATTATGATTTGTTATTTTATATTATAAAAAAAGCCCCATTAATCGGGGCTTTTAAATTCATTATCGCAACAAACTATGCTGCTTTTTTATCAAGTGCATCTTTTGCTTGCGCGGCAATTGCTGCGAATGCTGTTTCATCGGTAACGGCAATATCGGCCAAAACCTTGCGGTCTAATTCAATACCAGCCAGCTTAATACCATTCATAAAAACAGAATATGTCATATCATTCATACGGGCAGCCGCATTAATACGCTGTATCCACAATGCACGGAAATTACGTTTTTTCTGCTTACGTCCGATATAAGCATATTGTCCTGCTTTTTCAACGGCCTGCACCGCAGTACGGTAACAGTTTTTACGACGGCCATAATAACCCTTCGCTTTTTTTACAACTTTTGTATGACGGGCATGAGATGCCGGTCCACCTTTAACGCGTGCCATTAGCTTTCTCCCCCATTATTATTTGTTTGTGTTTTACGGCTATCTGTTCCTTTACGCTTTTTGCGTGAATAAGGAAGCCAGTTTGTCAAAATAATTCTTGCATCAGGCTCGGAAAGAACTTGCGTTCCCTTTGCTTTACGCTTCATTGATTTTGGTTTGTTAATCATCATGTGTGAAGTAAAGGCAGCGCCCGCTTTCACTTTACCCTTGCCTGTCACTTTAAAGCGCTTTTTGGCAGAGCTTTTGGTTTTCATTTTTGGCATTTCATTCTCCTATACATAAGGTTTTATATTTCCATCAACACGGCATGCCGTCTCATTTTAAAGCCTTAATCACATAAATGCGAGAATATGCTAGAGCGCCGGACGATGTCTTAGATGCGTTTTATAACGGATTATTTATAGATAAAGCAAGTGTTTCTTTCATTTTTTATCATTTAAATGAACTAACGTTTTCTCATTTTTAGTTAAAAACCTAAAAAAATCGTTGATGTAAAATGAATAATTAAATTTTATGGTAATAATTAAGTTTAATAGCGCGGTTCACATCATCTAATCTAAAAATCTTTCATCATTATCAGTTGTATATTGCTCTTCAAACATATCAACATGTTCTTCAACGATATTTAAATCTTCAAATGTTGCAATATGGAATGTAGCTTCCCCTTTATTTAAAAGAGGCATAGTTGCCATACTGATAACAATACCTGTTCGGCGGGCTTTAACTTTATGTTTATCACATCCAAATGGGTCAGATATTACGCCTAAAACTTGGTCTTTTTTAACCCGTGCCCCTAAATGGGTTTTAAGTGATAAAATTCCACTATGCGGGGCGCGTATCCAGTGGCTTGATCGGGCGATAAAATTATCATTGGGTACAGATTGTTTTTTATCGGGCTCAATCATATTTAAGATACGCATTACATTAAGTACGCCTTGAACACCACTTTTGATTGTTTTTTCATTGAAATGCAAGGCTTCCCCTCCTTCGAAAAGAATAGTGGGAATTTTTTGCTTCATTGCTGTGGCGCGTAAAGATCCATCACGCAAACCAGAATGAAGAATAACAGGTACGTTGAATGCTTCCGCCATTTTTAATATTTCTGGTTCTTCAAGACAGGCGCGCACTTGGGGAAGATTGGTTCGTTTTATCGCAGCGCAATGAAGATCAATACCATGGGTTGATTTTTCAACAATTTCAGTCATAAAAATATGTGCCATCTGACTTCCCAAAGATCCGTTTTCTGATCCTGGGAAACATCGGTTCATATCACGACGATCTGGTAAATAGCGCGAATTTATATTAAAACCATGCACATTTACAATTGGTACGGCAATCAATGTACCCTTAATAGTGTTAAGTATTTTTTTCGATAAAAGGCGACGAATAATTTCTGTACCATTTATTTCATCACCATGTATAGCGCCGCTTACAAATAATATGGGACCATCCTCTTTACCACGAATAATCTCAACCGGTATATTCATATCAGTAAAATCATAAAGTTTGGGTACATCTATGAACAACCGTTTACGTTGTCCTGGCTCAATAGATGTATTTGCAATGATTAATTCTTTAGACATTCTTTATTATATCCATAAAATTACTTACGTGGAAATTATCCTTTAGCGCGACCAACATTCGGGCCTTTAACGGCTTCTTTTTCAATATGTTCAATAATCTTTCCTGCAATATCTTTACCTGTGGCTTTTTCAATCCCTTCTAATCCAGGGGAGGAATTTACCTCTAATACCAAAGGCCCACGTGTAGAGCGCACAATATCGACCCCTGCTAAATCTAATCCCATAACCTTTGCCGCCTTTACAGCGATAGCGCGTTCCGCAGGCTCTAACTTTACAACTTTCGCAGTTCCGCCCATATGAAGGTTAGAACGAAATTCGCCTTCTTTGGCTGTACGTTGCATGGCGGCAACAACCTTGTCACCTACAACAAAACACCGAATATCTGCGCCACCCGCTTCTTTAATAAATTCTTGAACTAAAAATTCTGTACCAATATCGCGAAAGGCGTTAATCAGACTTTCCGCGGCTTTATCAGATTGGGCGATAAGAACGCCTTTGCCTTGAGTGCTGCTTAGCACTTTTACAATCAAAGGCGCACCGCCAACAAATTCAATCAAATCTTCTGTAGCTTCAGCACGATTTGCATAGCCAGTAACAGGCATGCCTAATCCTTTGCGGGCAAAAAGCTGATGCGCCCGTAATTTATCGCGTGAGCGAGAAATGGCAACCGATTCATTAATGGAATAAACCTTTCCAACCTCAAATTGACGTAAAACTGCCGTACCATATGAAGTAACAGACGCACCAATACGGGGAATAACGGCATCAAATAATAATTGTTCACGTATCCCGTTTCGTTTGTAAAATACAGTTGGCTCCTCCGATGAAATATTCATATAGCAGCTTAATACATCAATAACGCGTACTTCATGTCCACGAAGCTGTGCAGCCTCAACCAATCGCTTGGTAGAGTATAATTTTGACCCACGCGATAATATTCCAATTTTCATAGTTAGCCTTTATTTGGTTAAATTTCCCAAATTATTTTGGAAAACTCCATAGTTCTGTCTTTGTTGTTAGACTTCATAGATATATATACTTTATGTTTAACGTATGAATACTCAAGATGTAACCGATATTTTTAACCCATGCCCAAAAGATATTTTATCATCTGTTTTTGGCTATGAATCATTTCGCGGACAGCAAGAAGAAATTATTGATGATTTAATCGCTGGTAAAAGCTGTGGAGTATTAATGCCCACGGGAAGCGGTAAATCATTATGTTATCAAATTCCATCAATATGTCGGGATGGGACAGGTATTATTGTATCCCCTCTAATTGCATTAATGAATGACCAAGTCGTTGGATTAAGGGAAGCAGGGGTAAGGGCAGCATCAATACATTCGGGTTTGGAACATTCACAAATACGTGACACATATAATGATCTGCAAAATGGAAAGCTTGATTTGCTTTACATTGCCCCAGAACGCCTTGTGAATGATAATTTCTTAGATGTTTTAGATAATATTAAAATTGCCCTTTTTGCCATTGATGAGGCACATTGTATTTCTCAATGGGGGCATGATTTTCGTCCTGAATATAGGCAAGTATCCCTACTGAGAACACGTTATCCAACGACCCCTTGTATTGCAGTGACCGCAACGGCAGATAATGCCACACGTAAAGATATTGTTGATCGTTTATCCTTACCAAAGCTTTATGTTGCTGGTTTTGATCGCCCTAACATTACCTATTATGCCGCTATAAAAGATAATCCAAAATCTCAACTTTTAAGATTTTTAAAAGCGCGCCATGAGATGGATAGTGGAATTGTCTATTGCTTGTCACGTAAAAAGGTTGAGGAAACTGCCAATTGGTTGAACCAACAAGGATATAATGCTTTGCCTTATCACGCGCGGCTTGATCCGCAAATTCGTGCCAAAAACCAAGAACGCTTTATTAAAGAAGAAGGCATTATCATCGTTGCAACAATTGCCTTTGGTATGGGAATTGATAAGCCTGACGTTCGATTTGTGGCACATTTAGATTTGCCTAAAAACATAGAAGCCTATTATCAAGAAACGGGACGGGCGGGACGTGATGGTTTACCTGCCATTGCGTGGATGGTCTATGGACTTCAGGATTTGGCATTACAACGTCAAATGATTGAAGGGTCAAATTCATCAGAAGAACAAAAACGCATAGAACGTCAAAAATTAACAGCGTTTTTAGGATATTGCGAAACGGCAACCTGTCGTCGGCAAGTTTTACTGAATTATTTTGATGATGATGGGGAGGCGTGTGGAAATTGTGATACATGCCTTCATCCCCCGCAAACATTTGACGGAACAATTGCGGCGCAAAAAGTTATCTCATGCATCTTACGAACAGGACAATTATATGGCAGTGGGTATGTGATTGATGTATTGCTGGGTAAAATGAATGACCGTATTAAAAATCAAGGCCACCAATCACTTAGTACTTATGGTATTGGTACAGAATATAACAGTAAAGAGTGGCAAAGCCTTATTCGTCAATTGGTGGCACGCGGATTTTTATTTATTGATATGGATGCCTATGGCGCCTTAAAAATTACGTCAGAAGGTGTGACATTTTTAAAAACCAAACCATCTTTACAAATACGCACTGAACCAAAAGCAAAACAAAATTCTATCCAAGAAAAAATCAAAAAAGATATTAGCCTTCTTCTTGAAAATGATACAGATCAAGCGTTATTTACCGAATTAAAAGCACTGCGAATGAGTATTGCAAAAGAAAATAATGTTCCCCCTTATGTTGTATTTCACGACAAAACCCTAATTGAGATGATTTTGCACAAACCTCATACATTAACGGCAATGAATGATGTGCCAGGTATCGGACAATCAAAATTAGATAAATATGGCCAAGTTTTTTTGAATAAGCTCAAAGGGTAGGAATTAAGTCAAAAATTACATCTAAATTTATAAAATTTTGTTTAGGATTAAAAATGCGTTATTCTTTAAGGATAAATTAGTAAATAGAAGATAATAATAGCATCATGATTAAAAATTTCTCCAGACGTGATTTTATTAAAAATATGGCTTACGGCTCTACTGCTATTGCAATAACATCATCATTACCATTGTTAAGTGCCTGTTCATCGTCGGTATCATCGTCACAATCTTATATTCATAAAATTGTAGACCCTTCAAAAAATAATGTTGTTTATACTTGGACAGATATAATGTTACAGGCGGTGCGCAATCAATCAGTTCCACCACCACAGGCAACGCGTGCTTTTGCAATGGCGCATTTGGCGGGGTTTTTGGCTGTTAATTCGGTTGAAAAACAATATCAGTCTAGATTTTCTCAATTTACAACGTCAGAAGTCGCTAATTTAGATGTGGCTTATGGTGTTGCAATGTCTTACGCAATGGAAGAGGCGTTTCAATCAAAATTTACCTTTGATAGACAATTGTTTTTAAATGGCTATGAAAGCAATAGCGCAAAAACAAATGCGATAAATATTGGTAAAACTGCCGCTTCGCGTGTGAAAGAATTACGGGTTAATGATGGGGCACAACCTAATAAAGCGAATTTTTATCTTGGTCGATACCCCCGTCGTAACGATGTTTTAAGATGGGCACCAACTGGCCCATTTTATGGGGCAGAAAATGGCCCTGCATTTACAAATTTTAATCGTGGAGTGTTTCCCGGCTGGGGCGCACAAATACCATGGATCATTAACAACAAAAATCAATTTCTAGCCCCTGATTTTCCAGATCCAAAAAGCCCAGAGTTTGCTTATGAATACGATAAAATAAAAACATTGGGCGCAATTGATAGTGTTGAGCGTACTGAAGATCAAACACAAATTGCATTTTTTTGGGAGGATGGTCCGCGGGGGGTAACCCCACCAGGGCATTGGCAAATTATTGCAATGAATGTCACTCAAGATATTAATATGCCTTTGATCGAACGTGCAAAGATTTTTGCAATGATGAGCTTGGCTCAAGCAGATGCGGCGATTACAACCTGGGATAGCAAATATAAACATGATATTCTTCGCCCTGAAACAGCCATTCGTCAACGCTCCAATGAATTTGGAAATGCTCAAATTACAGGGCACGGAAACCCTAGATGGCAAAGCCTTATCCCAACACCTAATTTCCCTGCTTACACATCGGGCCATTCGACATTTAGTGCGGTATCGGCACGTATGCTTGCTCTTTGTTTGGGAACAGATAATGTTAAATTCTCAAGTCGTTCACCAGATCTAGTCAACTGGCCTACACAATTGACAGATATTGAACGTAGCTTTACCAGTCTATGGGCAGCAGCAAAAGAAGGTAGCGATAGCCGAGAGTTTGGCGGTATTCATTGGGAATCCGATGCTATAGAGGGCTTAAAATGCGGTAAGAATTTAGCAGACTATGTATTTAACAATAGCTTTAAAAAGGTTGTTTAAAATATGAAAAAAAATAGTTTAAAATTATTTTTTTTAATAATGGCTTTATCTATTCAGCCTGCGTTTGCAGATGGACAATCTGTACCTATAAATTATGACGATTTTTCATTTTTTGAAGAGCCGTTGGCGGTTCCTATCGGGCCTGCCACATTAAATGCAAACCTATTGGTGGATCAGGCAGCCGAGTATAGTTCAAAAACCGAAGAAGATACTTACAATAGTTTTGTTGCAGGCAATTTTAAATTTGAAGCAGAATTACCCAATAGTTGGCAAGTGGGAATACAATATTTTTCTCGGCTTAATCGTTTAGGGGATGATAAATATACCGATAATTTGGCATTTTTTGTATCTGATCAATGGGGCATTTTATCATTTGGTAACGTAACGCAAAGTGTAGCACAAGATGTTCGACGTGATCGAGGTGTAGGCAATGCTTTTCTTGCCAACGACAACTTCCTTGGTCAATTGGATGAAATAGGATTATATTACGCTGTAAAATTTAATTCTTATAAATTTTCAGTAACGGCAGATCAAGAAGGATATTTTGAAACAGGGCTTAATTTTGAGCGTCCTATTGGTATTAACAACTACGTCTTGGGTGCACGGTTTAGACGAGGTAATTTATCTGAAAATTCAAACTTCAGCATAGATGCTGATAGTTTTGGTGGAACTTTGATTGGTGAATATATTCATGGCAGTTTGCTTTATGATGCACAAATTGGATATGAATATATTGATGAAGATCTAATTAATAATATTGGTGATAACCATGTTTTTGGATCTCTTGGAACACAATATCAATATGGCGCTTATAATTTTTCATTAGAAGGTGGATTAGGGCGATATAATGATATGAATAGACGATCTGTCGCATTTGGCTCGCGCTTTGATATGGCGCGGGGGCTCTCTTTAAATGCTGGTGTTAATTATATTTATCAAAATGAAGATGATGAAATAAAGACGATTGGTTCCATTCGTTATGAATTATAATAAATTTATATCTATAGGTTTTATCATAGCGGGGGTTAGTAATATTTTGGGTGTTCTTATATGCTCAAAATTTTTAACCAATGATATTATGATGGGGATTCAACCATCCATCATGGGGTTTTTTGGTTTAATCTCTATTTTGTTATGGGGCGCGGCCTATATCGCTGTTAGCTGTTCGTACAAATATGTACGCTGGTTGATTGGTGTTTTTATCGTAGAAAAATTAGTTTATACCATCGCATGGTTAAATTTTATAACATCACATTCCTTATCACAAATATACGAAAAAGATATTTTATCTGGTGTTTTCTATAGTATTTATGGCCCCAATGATTTTATTTTTATGCTTTTCTTTATTTTTGTTTTTGTAAGAATATCAATGGATAAAACTTAATTTTTTTTAGAAATATTTAAGTTTGGTGTTTTAATAAAATATCTTTATAAGGTTTTAAAAAGTCATTTGGCATGATATCCAATACATCACATGCTAAATCCGATATTTTACGCCCTTGGGGAATGGGTGTGCTCAAACCAAATTTGGGTACAGAATGACGTATCGCCTCATGATCTTTAACACTCCAATTTTTGACTAAAGCCCACGCTTTATTCCCTTTTTCATTATCATAAAATAAGTCTGTCCAAAAGGCGGCCATGGCATAAACCATATCAGGATCATGACAATCTGCACCCCGTAATTCTAAATAATGTTTTAAGCGAACTTCTGGAAATAAGGTAGAAAGATGATCATGCCAATCGCTTATTGTTGGGTACTTGCCTTCAAATCCTTTTAATCGACCATCCATAAAATCACGAAAAGATAAACCAGAAACATCAATATATTGATCCTTACGGCAGATAAAATACATAGGCACATCGAGAGCATATTCAACATATCGTGCGAAGCCCATATTATCATCGAATGCGAATGGTAAAATACCGCAACGATCAGCATCGGTGTTGTTCCAAAGATGGGAGCGGTAACTGGTATATCCACTATTTTTTCCTTGCACATTTGTGGAGTTAGCCATCAACGCAACAATAATAGGTTGTAAAGCCAGTGATAAACGTAGGTTTTTAACCATATGCGCTTCACTCTCATAATCAAGATTGACCTGAGCCGTACAAGCGCGATACATAAGGTCTTTACCCATACCTTTCAAATGCTCCATATAGGCATCCATGATTATAGCCCGCTGTTTAGGCATTTGATGAACATCACTTGATAACCATGTAGGATGAAATCCCTTCGCAAGAAAACCAATCCCTAATTCTTTAGCAACAATATCTAAATCTTTATAAAAGTTATCCATTGCATCTTTTGCATCCTGAACAGTGTTCATGGGTGCGCCTGAATATTCAAACTGTCCGCCTGGTTCAAGGGTGATAAAATTTCCTTTATTATCTTTTAAGGCAACAAGATATTCATTCTCAAAAATTTTTTTCCATTTATAGCGATCAGAAAAGCTTTGCAAAAGCTGTAATATTCCGGGGTTTCCATCATAAGGAAGAGGGGCATTGGTTTTGATATTATATGTGAATTGCTCATGCTCCAAACCAATACGAAATTTCTCTCTTGGTTTGCATCCACTTGCTAAATCATCAATAAGGTCTTGAACAGTAATCATATTTTAAACTTTTTGATTAAAATATATCTGTTATCAAAAATTATCCATAAAATAATTTTATATTTTAAAATCCGTGTCGAATAAAAGTAAGAATATCGTTTAATTTCTTTGCATTTACACGATATTATTTACTTCTTTCGTCGCGCGTTGCATATTATATGAAATTTCGTTTGCAACGACATTTTGTTCTTTAACGGCACTTGCAATAGAGTTCACATATTCACGAACGCTATTGATACTTTCTTTAATATTATCCAAAGACGTTACAACATTACCCGAAATATCACGCATAGAATTAATTTCGAGAGAAATTTTATCAATCGCACTTTTGCTCTATTAGCAAGATGCTTAACCTCATTTGCAACAACAGCAAATCCTTTTCCTGTTTCACCTGTACGGGTAGATTCACTGGTCGCGTGTAATGCCAATAAATTAATTTGACCTGCAATATTGTGAATTAATTCAACAAGAGCAATAATGATTTTAAAGATTATAGCAAGAATATGGGTGGTGTTCATTTTTGCCAAAAAATTTATAACAGATATTTATAGTGTAAGTAGATTTATTGTACAGGAACAATAACTTCCATTGAGCATGGAATCGCTTTGGCAGAAAGTTTTTGACATTTTTCATATGCATCATCAATTGTATCTTGATGCGCCGTGTATATATAAGATTGTGGATTATCTACTGTTACAGACTGCATGTCAGTATATATAGAATGATCTACATTCTTTTGTGCAAAATTTCCCAACAACATGGATAGTTTAGAAATACCTTGGGATTGAGTAGATATTTTATATTGCTCATTTTGTTGATTAATTTGATCTTCGTGATGTTTAAGTTTCTGTAATTCATTATTATCTTTATCTGAATAAGAAACTTTTATTGGAACATAAGGTTTATTCTTATCTAATGTTATATTTTTATCATAATAAACATCTCCATCGTAGCCTATATCAATAATTTTGGGCTTATCTGTTCCAGCATCATATTGATTAATCGTATCTTTATTAACGGCCATTAAATAACGACCAGGGGGGATTTGAGAAACAACAAAAAAACCATCCATTGCTGCACGTGTTTGAATAACGTCATCTTTTTTATCTAATGAATAAAGATCGACTTTTGCACGTCTTACCGTCGATAAATTTTCATTTTCATCTATTAAAGAAACAGTTCCGTCAATTTCGCCTGAAAGATGAATGGGAAATTCCACTTCAATAATTTCACCAGGCTCAGGCAAAACAGAGATACCATCATTGGCGGTTATCATGAACGAATCTGGCAGTGTCGCATCATCAACTGTAATATCAGTAGCGCGATTAACAGGTAAATTATCTATTAAGGAATAACCATTTTGATCGGTTGTATCACGACGTTTTACATTGATACTTTTTACAACAACATCTGGTAAAACCTCATCATTTTCGTCAAAAACCATATTTCCATTTTTATCATAATAAACTTTTGAAGAAACCAATCCTTTTCCAACTAGGCGATTTGATGAAATGCTAGGTATAGTAGCGTTGGGTGTGTCAATAACACTAAAATTCATATTCAACCCTGCATATAAGTCATTATTAGAATCATATTCTACAAAAGGAGATATTCTAAAATATTTATTGGTATTATTAAGATTAAGCCGCCAATTACTATACTCATCAAAAGGACGATAGCGATAGGTTAAGTCTGTTGAAAATCTTGAATGTGGTTGGTAATTAATCTGGGCTAAATAATCCGTTATTTCAGCATTGGGAATTATATTATAAGAAGTGCCACCGCGGAAAAATAAATCTTTATAATTTCCACGTACCGAAACTATATTCTCAACTGTGTCATTTCTATCAGAATCAAAACCAGTTGTAGAATAATTCAGATTGTTACTTAGATTTAGACCGTTTTTAAAATAGCTTGTCCCTAATTCTGAAGAAAATTGAGAAGCCCCGTTGCTATTTTTTATATAATTATGGCTTGTAACAATATTTAATTTTGATTGATCTTCAAAATCAAAATTGCGTCGTCCACTTACACCAAATTCTAAATTTTTAGGGAAGGTTTCATTGTTGGGTGAATAGCCACTTGTTTGTGTAAGGGCATTTGCGCTCATGTCCCATCCGCCAAGATTTTTTCTTGCCGCTAGCTGTGCCGATGCCTCGCCCGACAGATCTGCAGCAATATTGGTATCAATTAACGTTTCTTTAAAAAGAGATGTAGCCCCTAAACCCATTATATTTTTTTGTATTTCATCAATTTGGCGTGACTGTAAACCTAAGTAAGCTAGGCTTTTTCCGACTTTCTTTTTATAAATACCTGAAAAATTTAATGTATTTCTATCCTTCGTGTTTATTTTATTTTTACGATATGTTTGTGTATCATTAAACGATATTGATGCATCATAAATATTATCTTGTGTATCTAGTAAGGCCGCATTGACAGGTAGATTTATTTCTTCAACACGCACTTCCCCTTGAGGGCCGTAAAAAAACACTTGAAACTTATTTTCTCCAGCAAAAAGTTCGACATCATCAAATTGATATTGGCTGGATGTTGAAATAACTTGCCTATCAATTAAAATATTATTCCGATATAGCTCAACATCCCATCCGATAATGGCATTCCCATTAATAGTAGCGGTTTGAAACTGGTTATTGATCAGCGGGCTATTGGAAACACGAAGACCCAAATTTTGCGTATTATTACCCATCAGGGGAACTTGTACTGAATTGGTATCTCCAACACTATAAGACCTGGCTTTTAATGGCCCAAGTAAAGTTGGGTTTTCATTACGCTTTGATAGCGTAGATACTACAGAAGAAAGCGCATTGTTGTTATCATATGATGCAGATAAATACGCATTATGTTTTAGAGCCTGACCTTGCGCGGCAATAACAGCGGATTGTTTAATATTTCTTTGTTCACTATCATTAAGATTTTGTGCTTGAACCCCTAATCTTACATCAGCTGTATTTATATCTAACCAATCGTAAGTTATGTCTTTACGCGGGAAAATAGGGTCATTTGCCGCATTCATTTTTCTACCCAATGCTTGTTTTCGATTGTGTTGTGCCACAATGGGTAAGGGATAGGGGGTTATGATATTCACATATTGTTGCGGTATATCTGGTTCAATAGTAAACCCAAACCAATCCTCAATCGCGCTCTCGCGAACAAAAGTAGTATTATCTTGATGGATTACATCTTCGGCACTAACCGAATATTCTCTACCTCTTGCAGTGACAATATTATTGTTAAAATCAAGAGAGATGCGCCAATCTTCTCTCAAAAACCAACCTGTGCCTTTCTTATCATCAAATTGATAAGAAATGGCGAGGTCAAGAATATCTATAAAATCAGCAATAGAATAATAAATTTCATTATTAATTTTTATGGCGTAAAGATCATCATCATAAACGATTTTTTCAGATCGAGGTCTTAATAAAAGAGTCTGCCCATCCGATAATCTTTCAAGATAATCAATGGTATCTTCATTTTTGGTATTTGAAATAGATGCTAAACTACTTCCAAAAGGTATAAATAAAAGTGTAATAAAACAATATAAAAATATTATTTTTTTGAAACTTATATTTGTAATAATGAAAGAAATTATCATTATTTAAAATATGACATAGTAGAAAAATAACAATATATTTAGTTGTCGAATACCATCGTATGAAAATAATTTTAAATAGAACTCTTTAATATATTATTAGGCTTTTAAGATATATCATCATGTATATTGATATTAAATTAAAACAAGAAGGTTACTATGATGAAAAAAACTATATTAAAAAAATCAATGTACTTATTGGGTGCATTTACTGTTCTTACTTTATTCTCTATCCATTCTGCTCAAGCGCAAACATCAAATATGTCCGCTAGTGTTACTGTTCAGAACACATTAACATTAGCAGCGCCAACGCAATTAAACTTTGGTACGATAGCAGCAATTAGAGATGCTACGAATACCGCAACAGTTTCAATTGATACGGCAGGGGTGGCAACTGTCGCCTCAGGTGGTGGAACGGCAACAACGGCTATCGTTGATGATACTGCCATAAGCGGTGCACAAGTTACCATTGCCGATGGTGCAAATGGTGCGGCATTAAATATCACTATTGATAATGTTATTGACCCTGTAAATGGGACAGAAAGCTTTGGTTTGGATGGTTTTAGAACCAGCTGGAATAACGGTGCAGATAAAGCACAAGTTATTGGAACAACATTTACTGAAAATTTTGATAATGCATTTTCTGGTGGGGTGAATATACTGGATATTGGTGCAACAATTACGACAACAGCCGGGGCAGGTACTGCCTATACTGATGGTGCATACGCAGGTACGTATGATGTTGTTTTTAGTTATTAAATTATAATAGATACAGTACATTAAAATCCTGTCCTTTAATTATAAAGGGCAGGATTTTTTAATAATATTAGATAAAGAAAGTTGTGATAGTGAAAGATAAGATAAAATCTATTTTAATGATTTCTTTTATTTTATTTACAATAATTTTGGGCAATATTATTTTTTCTCAAAAACAAGCCTACGCTAGAATAGATATTCTTCCTCAAAAAATAGTCATGGAAAAGCGTGACAGAAATGCCGAATTTACCGTTTTAAATTTATTAAACACCACGGGTACTTTTAGGATTGAAATCGTAAATTTTAGACAAAACGAACAAGGAGTTTACACTGAAATTAAAGAGCCTCTTGATCTGCAATTTAATCCAGACGATATCGTTCGAATTTCTCCAAGACAATTTACAATTGAGCCAGGGGGACGTCAGAAAGTTCGTGTTTCATTACGAAAGCCTGCAACCCTTGAAGAAGGAGAGTATCGTTTTCATATAAAGGCAATTCGTTTGCTTCAAGATGAAGATATAGTGAATAGAGATCCTCGAAGTGTAAATATTATTGCAAATATTGGTATTACAATTCCCGCCATCGTCCGTCATGGTGATGTCACATCGCAAGCGGAACTAAAAGAAATAAAATTAATTCAATCATCACAACAAAACAAAAAACCAATTCTTCAATTACAAATTGACCGCATTGGAGAGGCTAGTACCTTGGGTGCTTTAGAAGTTTTTTGGGAACAAGGGGGCAATACTGAAAAAATAGGGCTGATCAAAAATATGAATGTGTTTAACGATATTCAAACACGTTATGTTGATATACCCCTTTATAAAATGCCCCAAGGATCTGGAAAAATTCATGTTCGTTATATTGACCACACAAATAAAGGGTATATTTTTGACGAGAAATGGATACAGCAATAAAAATTTTTCATAAAAAAATATTTATAATAGTCTTTTTGGGGTTAATATTCCCATCATACTCAAGTGTATTTGCGCAAACGATTACACAAAATATTCCTTTATCATTTGGTAAAATAGTTATTACAGATAATAATGGCACTTATAAAATCAAAATGCGTCCCGATGGTGGCTATAACGCTGATCCGCAATTTATTTTTTTTCTGATCCTGAAGCCGCGAATGTTACTGTTGAAGGATATGCCCCTTTTACAACCTTAAATGTATCCATTAATACAGGAACCTTGGCTAAACCAGGTGGTGGGGGAGATTTTTTTTCTATAAGTGATTTTTTTACGAATCCTGATATTATTACAACGGATTCATCTGGATCCGCCACATTTGACATCGGTGCTACTTTATTAAGCAGTGGTAATAATGTCGGTTTCACGAATAATAACTATGGTGGTCAATATTTCTTAACGATTACGCCTTAGTTTATAGGATCACGTCATGCTTAGCCTATGGCCTCTTAACATTATATGGGGAAGTAAAATCACACGCTGTTTTCATAACGGGATTTTATTAACCATAATTATGGTGGGTGTTACAGCGTGTAATTTTAATCAAAATAAAGATTCTGATGTCGTTAACAACGATTTTGAAAATTTCCCAAAAGAGTTACAAACCCAAAAAGGAAATGAAGTTAATCCGATTACCATCAATAAAGTTAAAAATGGTAAAAATGAGATTATAAAAAACGGCTATAAAAATGAAATTTTATTTGCCAATAAAAATTTATCAAATGAACAACGATTAAGTCGTTTAGAAGATGCTGTTCAAACAATCTCCGATAAACTTATAAAAATAGAGCCAACTATTCAACGTTTAAGTGAAATTGATAATGATTTGTCTTTATTAACCAAACAATTGGAAATTCTTTTAACGAATAATAAAAATCTTAATTTACCGGTTCAGCAAGATACTAATTTAGCAATACCATCTCAATCTTCTGAAATTATAGATGGTGATGATATGAAACAAAGAATAACAAATATTTCTTCTGATGAAATCACTAGTTCACCAATACAAAATATTCGTATAAGCGACCATAATAACAAAACAAGAATTGTTTTTGATAGTACACAAAAGTTTGAGATTAATGCCTTGGTTAAAGATCAGACTAATTTGACTGCTGCACTTGAACAGAAAATTCAATTATCAAATATTCAACTAACAAAAAATTCATCTTTGATCCAAAATATTCAATTATCAGAGAAAAATAATATTTTATTATTTAAAACAGCAAAAAATATCAAAAAAATCTCAAGCGCATATTTACCGCCCGATAGTAAAAATTCTTTTCATAGATATTATATTGATGTTTATTAAATAAACAGATTATAAGCTAGGGTAGTAGTAGGTTTGTAATCATCAATAAGAAATATAGTATGAAGCATACAATACAACAGATCTATTAATGAATACTATATATTCTTTATGTTAACGTATTTTTAAAAATGTAAACAAAACGCATTATTTTATTTAAAAGCAATAACTATAAAATTAGTGTTTAGAGTTTAAAATCATATCATATTTAATATGGTATAAGTTAGAAAATTGATTAGCGTCTTTCGTCTATAATAATAATCGTATTTGTATCAATCAGTTTAATTGTATAATTACGGATATAGAGATTTAATAATATTAAGGGGAATTGATAAAAATAATTATTTATTTATAAGTATCGGTTCTATTTAACTATAGAAAATCATATTTTTCCTAAATTTTTTCTAATAAAGACTTGATTTTATATGTATTTAAGGATTATAAAGCTTTGTCTTCAAGACTATTTTCTAAACGTCCCGTTCGTCTAGGGGTCTAGGACACCGCCCTTTCACGGCGGCAACACGGGTTCAAATCCCGTACGGGACGCCAATTTATCATTCACCCCCATTCATTAATGTTCGCTGATGTTCGCAAACCATAGGCTTTGCGCGGGTTACAGCTTTAGTATATAATTTTCTCTGTTCTATCGTGACCGTTTACAGTCGCGCAATTTGGGGGCAAGCTGAGGGTCAAAGCAAGAAAATGCAATGAACCTTGCCCCCAACTAAGAGGCTTGCCCCTATGATTAAGACAGAGACAGATATCGAACGACTAAAGCCCAAACAGCGGCCATACAAGCTTAGCGCGGGCAAAGCCCTGCTTTTGCACGTCAAGCCGAACGGCTCTAAGTACTGGCGGCTCAAGTATCGAATCAAAGAAAAAGAGAAAACCTTATCTTTAGGTGTGTGGCCGAAAGTTAGCCTTAAAGAGGCCTGCCGATTACGTGATGAGGCGCGAAAACAGTTGGATGCCGGACTAGACCCTTCAGCATTAAAACAGCAAGAAAAGCGCCGTCGCCCAAAACCGCAAAGCCAAAAGAGCCCCTTTCGGTTGTCGCTTTCACAAGGCGGCAACCTGAGCATAGAGACCAATAATAAAATTATCACACTAACTAGAGACGAGACCAAGGCCGTTCACGCTTTCTTGAACGCCGCCCCAAATATAAAGGAGACAAACCATGTTAACTAATACTGCCTGTAAAAACGCCAAGACTGCCGAAAAGCCGCGCAAGCTATCAGACGGCCAAGGCCTCTATCTAGATGTTCGTCCAAGCGGCAATAAAATTTGGCGCATGAAGTTTCGTTATAACGGCAAAGAAAACCGCCTGACCTTTGGTGAATATCCTTTAGTGTCTTTGCAAGAAGCTAGAGAGAAAAAGGACAGTGCCCGCCGTTTACTGGCTGAGGGTATTAATCCAGCGCTAGAGAAAAAGAAGAAACAGCTGGAGCTCCAAACTAGTGCAGAGAATACTTTTGAGAAAATTGCCTGCGAATGGCACGAATTCAATAGAGACGGCTGGAGCGAAAATCATGCCCGTACCGTTATGCGCCGCCTCGAGCAAGACATTTTTCCCAAGATTGGCGCTATTCCCCTTAAAGAAGTCAATGCACCGATTTTGTTGGATGCTATCCGTGCCGTGGAAAAGCGCGAGGCTTTTGAGATGGCTCGCCGTAGCCTTCAATATAGTGGGCAGATTTTTCGCTATGCCATTGTTACAGGCCGAGGTGAGCGTGATGTTGCAGCAGATCTTAAAGGCGCACTCAAGCCGTTTAAGCGCGGTCATTGTGCCTCTATGGATGCTAAAGAGCTTCCAGACTTCTTGGCTGCTCTGGAGCGTAACGAAGCCCGGCTTTTTCCCCAGACGCAGATTGCTATCGAATTGCTCATGCTAACCTTTGTGAGAACGAGCGAGCTTATTAAAGCAACATGGAATGAGTTTGATTTGGATGATGGCATATGGATCATTCCAGCCCATCGTATGAAAATGCGTTCAGATCATCTTGTGCCACTATCAAAACAATCCTTAGAGCTTTTGGAACGTTTAAAAACAATGAACCCTAACAGGGAGTATATTTTTCCTAGCCAGCAAAACCCCCGTAATCATATGAGCAATAATACTATTTTGTTTGCTTTAGGCCGCATGGGCTATCGCGGCAAGATGACAGGTCATGGTTTTCGTGCTTTGGCTATGAGCACAATTAAAGAGCGTCTGGACTATCGACATGAGGTCATTGATCGTCAATTAGCACACGCCCCAAGAGGGCAGGTTCAAAAAGCATATGACAGAGCGCAGTTTTTAGATGATCGAAAAGTCATGATGCAAGAATGGGCTGATTTTATAGACAAAACTAACCCACTTAGGGGTGCTTAAGCGTGCCCTTGAGCGTTCAGCATAGTAAAAAGTTTTTGCCTTCCGTTGGAAACAAAGGTCTTTAGTTCTTCTTGGCTCATTTCCTCCATGCTTTTATTTTCTAATTCCTCTCGGGGATCGCGCCGGAAATAGCCGCCAGCCTCAAGTACAGCTCTTGCTGCTGCAACGCGCGCGCTGGCGGGCACAGTCTCAGACATCATGACATTCTCCAAAGTTTTTAGCGCTACATTTCCCAAGTGACCGTCTATTAAACGTGCTTGCTGCTGCCTAACAGCGGCCTGCACGTTAGGTTTAGATAGTAACTCATAGGCGCGTTGCTTGGGGTGAGCATACCCAGCAAGTCTTGCGGCCTCAGTAGGGTTAAGTTGATCCCGTACCAAGTAACGCACAAACGTAGATTGAATTTTAGTGAGCTCGGACATAGCGCTTCCTCCTTGTATAAGAGGACTGTAGCAGAGTATTAGATTTTACTGAATCATTGTTTTTCTCTAAATGCCTCTTGAAAGTGTCTATAACTCCTATATCCAAGGTGTAGAATTCCTATAAGACTAAGCTGCACCAGGGCAGGAGCGATTAAAAACCCGTTATTTATAAACTCCCCATCAGCAATATGCACTCTTATGATTGAAGATATAATTTGATGAATAATAATGGCAGCAAAAAAGATCAAAAGTTTTGATATAATTCTTTGATGCTTGTATATTTGCCATAGAGTTAAACTCCCAATAATCCAAGCTTCTGGCGAAGCCATAAGTCCTAAAGACTGCCCTACAACAGTGCCTGTAATTTCTGCGATTGAGATTAGAACGTTTTCCAACTTTAACTCCCTTTTTAGCGAAAACGGCTCCGAGATTTCTCTCTGGAGCCGGGGAGTTTGTAACCGTACGAGGACGGCGCAGCGTATTCACGCAAGCGCTATTTTATTTCGCCGCCTCCCCGACAAAGTCGAGAAGGCATCGGAATTAACGACCAGATGCTTAATGGTCGCCTCGTAGGGGTTACAACGCCCCAGAACTCACAAGAGCTCTGATGCAAAGCTATGATTTTATTGAGTTGTGGTCAAGATTAATGAATATATGTTATTTGTTAGATAGCATTAAAAATTTAGGAAAGTTTAAATGGCTAGAGTGTTTCCAAATAATATTGAGCAAAGACCAGAAGGAAATCTTCTTTTAGAAGAATACCATGAGGGTTATAATGCAATTTACTTTATTCCGCCGACAAATATGCTAAAGCTTGCTGAGCTTGAGCATCAAAAGCCAGAAAAACATAAAACGCATATACTTGATGTAAATGTTACTCAAAATTACGTCGAGATGTTTCCTATAAATACTCTAGGTACAAACCCAAAATTTTTGAAATCTAAATATTCAAAACTTAAAAGTATCGTGCTTGAGGGATTTGACTTTGAATTTCCTGAGAGTAAAGAAGAGACTGTCTATTTATTAGAAGATTTGCCTTCGGGTTTTGTCAAAGATTATGATTACGGATTAGGATTTATAAAAGAATTGAACCCCCTTGTATCTAGCCTAGAAAAATTTGGGGTTGAGCGCTTAGTTATAAAAAACGCAAATTTGAAAAAGGCGCTAATTGATACAGCTAATAAAACCTGCACAATTAGCCATGCTCAATTTAATAAAATTAGAAAAGAGTTAGCCAAAGTTGTTCGAAAATCTCGAAATGCTTCATTGAAGGTGAGAGGCTTTGTTGCTAACAACCTTTTATCCTTTTCTTGATGACGAAAAATATCCTCAGGAAACCTTAAGTTTGCAGAACGATAGTTTATCGAAGTTAGTAGCAAAAGATTCAGAAAATATTGAAATAGGTTTATCAAAAGAAGATCAAGACCTTACGTTGTCCTTAGTCGAAAAAAACGCAAAAAAAATCGCGAAGGAACAGCCAGAAAAACTTTTAAAGCTTCGTGACGACATTGAGCTAGTGACTCTTGAACAATTAATAAATAAATATGATGAAATGTTAGGTAAACGACTGAGTGAAAATCGATGGCAAAAACTTTTAAATGAAAACCCGTTTATTTTGAGTATGGCTTTTGGTTGTCCTGTTTTAAAGATGCAAGATCATGCTTCTGTTGGAGGTATAAAATTCTCTGGCTTAGGTAACAAAATCACTGATTTTCTAGCTAAAAGTTCTATGACAAACAACGCTGCTGTTATAGAAATCAAAACTCCTCAAACAAAGATCATAGGAAAAAATTACAGAGATAGCGTTTTTACGGCGTCATCAGATTTTTCAGGTGCAATAAATCAAGCTTTAGACCAAAGATACAAACTTCAAAAGAATGTTGCTTCTATAAAAGAAGAGTCACGGATATATGACATAGAAACCTATGCGGTTCACTGTGTGCTTATTATCGGAACCTTACCAGAAGAGTTAGACAAACAAAAATCTTTTGAAATGTTTAGAAGGAATTCAAAAGACGTAGAGATAATTACTTTTGATGAATTGTTGGAAAAATTAAGGTTATTACACGCTTTATTATCCTCAAATGAAGAAGGGGGAAGTAATGCGTATAAATAAGCTTAAAATTACGAACTTTAAAAAATTCAAGAATAGAGAATTTGAATTTAACGAAGATATAAACATTATTGTTGGCGATAATGAAAGCGGTAAAAGCACATTATTAGAAGCTTTAGAGTTGTGTCTTAATCTTAATTATAGAGGCAAGCCACTCGGAGCCTCTATTTCTACAGACTTATTTAATGCTAGTTGCGTTCGAGATTTCCTCGAGGGAGACAAAAGTCAGGATACGCTTCCTGAGATAAGGATAGAAGCTTATATTGATGAAGAACCAAACTTAAAGGGCACAAATAACAGTGAAGGGACTGATTGAGCTGGTCTTTTTATTCGTGTTTTCTTTGATCCTGATTTGAGTGGGACTTACGGAGATTTTGTCAAAAACCCTGATGCTATAACCTCACTTCCAATAGAGTTTTATACCTTTGAGTGGTTTAGTTTTGCATGGAACAAAATTAATTATCATTCAAAGGTGATACAATGCTTATTTGTTGATCCACCAAGACTACACCCTACATACGGGGCACAGAAATACATTACTGATATGCTTCGTGTTGCGCTTACAGTTGATGACAGGTCGGTACTGAATTTGAACTACAGACAACTAAAACAAAAATTTGATGCCGAGGACGAAGTCGTCCAAGTGAATGATGAGTTAGACGCTGATAATGAAATTACAGGGAAAAATCTTGAAATATCTGTAAACACATCTTCTCAAACTAGTTGGGAAAGTAATCTACAAATAAACTTAGATAAGGTGCCATTTTCTCAAATCGGCAAGGGTGAACAACACCAAGTTCAAATCAAGCTAGCCTTGTGGCAAAAAGCAAAAAATACGCATGTAATAATGATAGAGGAACCTGAAAATCATTTGTCTCATTTGAATTTAGTCAAGTTGATCAAGTTCATTGAAGAAAAGCATGAAGGGCAACAAGTTTTCTTAACTACTCATAGTTCTTATGTATTAAACAAACTGAGCTTCGATAAGCTTTGCCTCATATCTAATGGATATAAACGACTTCATGCAGTTGATGGCCAAACCATAAAGACTTTGAAAAGATTGCCTGGCTACGACACACTTCGAGCTGTGCTTTCTCAAAGAATAATTTTGGTAGAGGGCCCTTCTGATGAGCTTTTGATTAAAAAGTTGTATTTAAATGAAAACGACAGGTTGCCAGAAGAAGACGGTATCGATGTAATCGTTGTAAGGGGTATTGGTTTTAAAAACTATCTAAACATTATTATGCATTTAGGACACACAGTTCACGTTATTAAAGATAATGACTCAAATTATCAAAAGAATATAACTGACTGGCAAGTTCTATATAATGATTATGATTTTATAAGAGTTTTTTCTCCTCAGAATAACCAAGAGTATTCACTTGAACCTTCTTTGATTGAGGCTAATGGTGAAAATTTGGAGCAGTTAAATAATTTTGCCCAAATCGCCCTTTCAGCTCAAACATACTCACATCAGCTATCGCCATAGTGTTAGTGGAAACGATTAAACTCAGTTATCCTAAAGCATGAAAGATATTTTGCTCAAAAATTTAAACATACTAATTCAATGAAAAAGCAATAATAATTCATTTTTTAAATTTTAAACATGTTTAAACTTGACTAAGAGATTTAATATACATAATAGAGTTTATGAAAAAAAATTCGCTCTCAAATTTAACTGTTTTATTAATTATTTCATGTTTAGTAATTTCATATTCTGCAAATGCCTACGATCTAAAACGAAATGGGTATGAATTTGTACCTTTAATGGGCAGCGAACATAATTTTGTTACCCCTGATATACCCGATCTTAAACAGTACACTTTAGAAAATATCATAAAAAAAATTCCTCATAGCAGCAATGTGGATGCTGAAGTGGAAATAATGTCAAAAATTTCTGGATTTTGGAAAATTACGAAAAGAACGACCATGGAATGTTCTCAAGGATTTGCAACAAAACGATAATCCGGAAGCAATTTTTATTCAATCTGGTGTGATTCACATTGATGCTTTATATGAAAAGATCAATGATCCTAAAATATTGGCTAAAGGCACAGTAAATGACAATTTTGACTATATGTTAAAGCGACCTCTATATATCAATGATAATGCAACATTGATTATTGACGGGAATGCGTTAACAAAAACGCGGGTGGCCATATTTCTACAATGGGGCTTTTATTGTAAATAATGGAAAGTTTTTTGTTCTTCATTCTGATCTGTTTGCATGGGATAGGGTTAATAAACAATACCAACCATATAAGACTAAAGAAGAATTTAGACCTTTTATATTATCAATAGGAGCCTCGGAAACTTATTTTGCAAAATCAATTTTTCGAAATTTTGGATATTCACAATCCAAAGCCTATGGCATTTCTTTTTCAGCAGATGTAAAATTTGATGGAAATCCTACTGGATGGATTATTGATAATGTATTTGATGGTATTTATTATGGCTTTTATTCGTACGAGGCAGAAGATGTTGTCTTATATAATAATGAATATTCAGAAAACATTGTTTATGCCATAGATCCCCATGATAGATCAGAGCGCTTTATTATCGCGAATAATATAACTCACGGTACAAAAGAACGGCACGGAATAATAATTTCAAGAGAAGTTAACAACTCAGTTATTATGAATAATATTAGTTTTAACAATAAAGGAACTGGTATTATGTTGGACAGAACATGCGTTAATAATTTGGTTTATAATAATTTATCTTACAATAACGATGCTTACGGCATTGCTTTGCTTGAAAGCCAAAATAACATTTTAATCAATAATACAATTTCCGGTAACGGAAAAGATGGTTTGCGTATTCGTAATTCTTGGAATGTTAAAGCATATGATAATATCATTACTGGAAATGGTCGTAATGGCATAGATATCGTAACAACTGATATATCAAGTCCAGAACGCATAGATCCATTTACGATAAAAGGAAATGCAGAAATTTACGGTGGTGTCGTCTCTATGAATAAAAAAGGCGGCATAAACTTCAGTCAAATCGAAAAACTTCGCCTTTATAATGTAAAAATGTTCAGGGAAAAGCCGAAAATTTATTAATAGGTGATATTCCACTGTCTGACGCCAATAGTATCATAGATATGATGAAAAACGGCACAGGTGGCGAACTTATTTGGACAGAAGATTAAATTTATGTAGACAAACCTGAAAATACATATATACAGCTAACAAAAATAGATAGACATAAAAAGAAAATATAATTTGAACTTAAATTTAATCTGTCTGTTACTTAATCATTCGATCAACGAAATAAGTTAAATTATATAAAAATATAGAGGTAATATAATGCTATCAACAAATTCAGTAAAATTAGAAAATCAAGTTCAATACGATACTGGGGATTTTGATCATCGTCCTTGGGGTTTTTATGAAGTTCTAAATGTTGGAATCGAACGCAATGAAGAATTTTGTGAAAAACGTATTGGTGTAAAACCTTATAAAGCATTATCACTACAGCGTCACCATGGCCGTCGTGAGATATGGCAAGTAGAAGAAGGTGTTTTAACCGTTATTTGTGATGGGCATCTTCATACTGTAAATGCTGGCGAAACAATTATGATTCCATTAGAAGCACCGCATTGTATGATTAATAGAACAAGCACGCCTGTTATTGTTATAAGAAAACAAATTGGGATTTGTCGTGAAGAAGATAATGATCGTTTATGTGATTTAAGCGGGCGCGAAGTAATGGATATCGCTGCTGATGATTTAAAAGCTTTAAAAAGTAGAGAAATTTATCTAGAAATCACTAAAACCTTGCATAACAAGTAAAATTAAGATTTAAAGGTGCCGCTATGACTATCCGTTATATAAAATATATTCTTCGAATGAATAGCTATAATAAAAGATTTAGGTAGAACCGAAAGTTTATAAGGAAATAAAATGGTAAATTCGGCATCAAATTTAGTTCATGAATCAGAAACGCAAAGGCAATATGTAAGGGTACACTTACCTGCAAGAGCGCGCATAGAAGGAGTTGATTACGAAGTAACGGATATTTCTTCTGGTGGTATTAGTTTGCAAAATGTTGATAAGGCATTTAAGGCCAACGAAAAAATAAATTTGCTTGTCATCCTTCCTTTTAAAGATTTTTCATTAGATATCGATCTAAATGCGGAAGTGCGTCATTTTGATAAGAAGAAGAATACTTTGGGCGCACGCTTTATTAATATGACGCCTGAAAAAACATCGCTTCTTAACCATGTTTTGCGTAGCTTTATTGCGGGCGAGGTCGTTGCTGGGAATGATATATTGAATGTTGTCTCTCGTGATAATTTTGTAAAAGTTCGTCATCATGAAAATGTTGAAAGTGATGCAGATACATTTATGAAACGTCAGGCATTACCCTTATTATTTATACTATTACTAGGATTAACGGCCTTTTTCATTATCGCAAAAAATCTTTATAGTGGTTTATTTGTATTAGAATCCGCACAGGCTTATGTTTCTGGTGAAGAAATAAAAGTCAGAACGCCTACAAATGGTACCTATTCAAGTTTGATTGAAGGTGATTTAAAATCTGTTCAAGCAGGACAGGATATCGCATCAATTCAACCATATAATGGCTCTTTAAACTTCTCCTCTTCAAGAAATAGTGCTATTTCTTTAACAAGATCCCCATGCGATTGTTATATTCTCGATAGCGAAGTCAATGAAGGTGAATTTGTAAATCAAGGCAGTGATATTGTTACGTTAATAAAGACAAGTTCGACACCTTGGGTTACTGCGATTGTTTCAACCCGAGATGCCCAACGTATTGGTATAGGGGATACAGCTGAGATTTTGTTGCTGGTTCTGATGTTGAAATTGAAGGTACAGTTTCAAGCTTTGAAGTCAATGAAAGTAATGGTGCTTCTATCCCTATTTCAGAAGGTTTTGATACTGGTGTAAAAGTCAGAATTGATTCTGGACAACAATTACCTGTAGAGATGATTGGTCGTCCTGCGCGTGTCAATTTTAACCTATAAACTATTTCTATCATGAATAATGACAAAATTATTCCTGTAATTTTATGCGGGGGGTCTGGTACACGCCTTTGGCCTATTAGTCGTCAAAAAACGCCAAAGCAATTTTTAAAATTAATTGGAAAAAAATCTCTTATACAAAATACTGTTGAAAGAGCATTGCGCGTCTCAAAAGCCAATGCAGGCGATGTCGTTACAGTAACATTGAAAGATATGGCAGACAGCATAAAATCTCAGTATGATGAGATGAACCCTATTGAATAATCATATACTTTGCGAAACAGAAGCGCGCAATACCGCAGCTGCGGTGGCTTTGGCTGCAAGCTATGTTCAACGTAACTTTGGTGATGATGCTATTTTATGGATATTACCCGCAGACCATCATGTTGGAGATGAGGAAGCACTTAAACAATCTCTGAGAATCGGCAGTTGAAGCAGCCTCTTAATAATTATTTGGTTACCTTTGGTATTCGTCCTTCTCATTGCAACAGGGGTATGGATATATTAAAACGGGTGATACGCTTAATTTAAATAACAATGTAATGAAAATTGATCGTTTTGTTGAAAAACCAAATGCTGAAAAAGCAGTGGAATTTTTACAATCAGGCGATTTCCTTTGGAATAGTGGTATGCTGTATTTCAAGCGGTTAGCGTTTTGAATGCTTATAAAACGCATAGCGCTAACATCTTAAATATTGTTGACAATCTATTTCATATAATGAAAACAAATTAGAGGTAGATTCTGATATATATGGCAAAGTTGACAAGGGACCTTTTGATACAGCCATAATGGAGAAAACAGATAATGCGGCAGTTGTTCCTTCTAATCCTGCATGGTCAGATATAGGATCATGGGAAAGTCTTTGGGAAATAAATGATAAAGATGATAATGGTAATGTTGTAAGAGGGGATGCATTCTTAGAAATTGTAAAAATAGCTATATTGATGCACAAAATACCCTTGTTGCTGGAATTGGACTTGAAAATACTGTAGTAATCGAGACTATGGACGCATTGCTGGTTGGCGATATCCGGGAAGGTACTGCACTAAAAGATATTATTAATGAAATGAAAGAATTAAAGAGAAGCGAATTAATTGAGCCAGCCAATTCCAGAATAAAAAACAAAGCGGCATAAATAGGGAAAATTATATGAACATGAAACTAAATAAAATTTTTATTGTTTTTATAACGTGCTGCTTTTTGTTAACAGCCTGTGCAGATTATGACCGTGGCAGAATGGCCATTCGATCAGGCGATTATGATAGAGCAAAAGCAAATCTTGAAAGATCTGGCTTTTGATTTTCACCATGCTGAATCACAAGTAGAACTTGCCAAGCTGTATATAGATACTGAACCCGCAAGCTCCCATGCTGATAAAGTTATGTATTTATTAAATGATTCACTTCCCGTTCTGGTGGAGAGTCATATTTTGTTCTCGGCGAGGTTTATGAAAAAGGCTATGGCGTCCCTAGAAATGGCTCTAAGGCCGTTGAATATTATGAATTAGCCAATAATTCTGGATATTGGAAAGCCAATTACAATATTGCGCACCTTATGAGCGTGGTAAACTGGTAAATTCTGATCTTGATTATGCACAAACACTTTATGCCGATCTGGGCAGCCGCTATAAATATGATCGCGCTATGCGTGATGTTACACGATTAAAAGCCGAGCGCGCCATGGATAATGGTAATAATGCATTGGCTGCCTCTTTTTATTGGCAAAACTTAGTTGACCAAGGTGATGATGGCGCAGTAATTGAATTAGCGCGATTTTATACAAAAAATGTCACCGATGGCAGCAAGGATGAAGAAATTCTATCTTTGTATAAAAGTTCTATGAATAATGGTGATGAGCGAGCCTATTTTGATATGGGAAGAATTTATGAGCGTGGAAGCTTAAAAACTGTTCCTGTAAATGCGGATAAAGCATTAGAATATTATAATAAGTCAGTTCAAAAAGGATATTGGAGAGCCAACTACTCTATTGGAAAGATATGATAGAGGTAAAATTGTGCCACAAAACAAAAGTAAAGCACGTGATTATTATAAAAGAACATTAGAAAACAATAATCATGCCGCTGCAAAAAAAGCCTTGGCTAAACTATGAGTATGAGATTTTATCTAGGAAGTTCTTCTCATAAAATTTAAGCAAAAGATGGATATAATGAAAAAGTTTTTACGCCATGGGGCTGCAATTGGGGCAATCTTAATAATAAATACAACAACAGTGTCTGCTCAATTATATGAAAACGAAAACTTAGAAATTAATGCTTCTTTGAAAAATCAGTATCTTTTTGAAGATAATCGGGATTTAGGGCAACGTAATGATGATCCATCAAACAGTTTTTCTGTAGAAGCGCGTGCAAATGCTCTTTATTCTCCCATAGATGACTTATCTCTTTATCTTGATGCTCGGGCCGTTAAAACCGAAGGAGACCTATTTGTCGATCAAACGACTGGGGAAACTATAGCGTCAGATGAATTTGCAGAATTGCGTCAAGCGTGGGTTTTATACGGACTTGATAATTATGTTGATAATCTTGCTATTCAATTAGGGCGTCAACGTATCCGCGAACCTTATGGTTTATTTTGGAATAGAGACCAAGATGCCTTAAGAGTAATTTACGATACAACTGAATTTAGTGGTTTTGTGGGGGTTGCTGAAAATCTTTTTTCATACCGCACATCAGAAAATGATTTTGATGAAGATCAACAAGATCGTTTTCGTGTTATGGCAGAGGGTAGCTGGCTGCTTCCTTATGATCAGCGTTTTGAGATTCGTGGATTATATGAAAATGATCATTCTGGATCACCTGCCCCGTGATCTATATTGAACCTGATGAACGTGATAATGAGGATAATAATTTGGCGTGGGCGGGTATGCGGTTATGGTCAAATTATAATCCTATAAAATATTCAAAAAGATTTATTGCTATCTTATCGTGCAGATTTAGTAGGCGTTGCTGGTACAGCAGATAATATTGATACCTCCCCTGGTCCAAGAATAAGCCGCAACATTGACTCTATTGACGAAGTGGACGTATTAGGATGGGCCTTTGACGGTGAAATTGATTTAATTTTACCACGCGTAAAATTTAACCCTATAGTGACATTTGGCTATGCGTACGGATCGGGTGATGATGATAATGGAGACGATGGTACAGATAATTCATTTCGTCAAAGTGATTTAGAATCCGATCCAAGTTATATTGCAGGGACAACTCGTCCTATTCATAATTATGGCGAGGTGTTACGCCCAGAATTATCAAACCTTCATATTCTTTCTGTTGGACAACGCTCAAATTTTACTGATTTTACGGATTTTTCGATTATTTATAATAAATATTTACTTGATAATAGCGATACAAGATTAAGATGTACCCGTGTTCGTCAGGCCATAAATGGAAATGATAATGATGTTGGACAAGAAATTGACATTCTTTTAAACTCAGATTTGGAAAGTCAGTTTAATATTGATTTGCCTGTATTTAGTGGTGTCAATTTTCGTTCTTCCCTTGGCGCTTTTGAAGCGGGGATGTGTACGGCCCAAGTGGTGATGGTGAAGTTGTTGTTCGTGGTTTAGCAGAAATTCAATTGAGATTTTGATTTAAAGAAATCTTTTTGTAATAAAAAAATACGGCCCAAAATTTTTCGGGTTTTATTACATTAGCTTTTGTTATTTGTCAGTATTTATATTAAGGAATATGAGATGAAATATAATTTTTATATATTAATCCTCACTGCTCTTAGTGTAAGTTTTTTAATATGTTGCAATCCTTTGGAAGAATTAGGGAAGTACTGTGGTTTCAGATCAAATTGTAACATCCCCTTATAAAATTCAAAAAATACGCCAAGTAAAAGGGGAAACAGACGAAAAAAGATTTACGTGTAAATCTCCTCCTTCTGCTATCAAAAATTTAAAATTAACCCGATATTATTCCACCGAAGATGGAACAGCCTCTATCATTGATCAAGAAAAAGGAGTTCTGACGCGCATCAAATTCAGCGTAAACCGTTGAGAGATTTTGAAAATCGTTTTGTAAAAATGACAAACCGTTATGTTGCTAGTAACCCTCCTCGTGAAGATATAGCGATTTGCGCCATTGATTGGATGAACAAATGGGCAGAGAAAAAAGCGCTTATTGGAGAAGTTAATAAATCAGGGGAGAGTGTAAGAAAATGGACATTGGGAACACGTAGCCAGCGCATATTTACAAATTAAAACTTCACCCAACCTTACCCAAGCGAAAAAAAATATGATTGAGCTATGGTTAAAAGAATATGCTGATGTTGTTCAAAAAGATTATTCAACAAAACTACATTTAGGGTCGAGACAAAATAATCATTTATATTGGGCCGCGTGGGCTCTTGGTATAACGGGCGCTGCAATTGATGATGTCTCTTTATTAGACTGGTCTATTGCAAAAGCAACGCATGGCATTTATCAAATAAAAGAGGATGGAACATTGCCCTTTGAAATGGCACGCGGTAAACGGGCGTTAAGCTATCATGTTTTTGCGGCGCACCCTCTTGTTATGGTTGCAAATTTAGCGGCAGCAAATAATAAACAAGATTTATATAAAATAAATAATGGTGCGCTTGATAAACTAATATTTACTTTATTAAAGGGATTAGAAAACCCTGAGTTTTTGAAGATAAAACGGGTATAAAGCGGAATCTAGAGATAACAAATACTAGTTCAACTTTAGCTTGGCTCGAAGTTTATAATTTATATAAAAAAGATCATGTGATTAAAGCAAAAATTGAATCTTTGCAGCCTCCTATGTTTCAAACGAAGACGGGCGGCAATATGACATTATTATATATCCAATAAGGATTTATTGTTTGATAAAACACTAGGCGGCTTACATATTTTGACTGTAACAGCATTACCGATCAGCTTATCGGGGACATGGATGTTAATTTCTTTTATAAGTGCATCATGATCATATAAAACAGTCGAAAATTTACCATCAGGTTCATATCGTTTTGAACGCGTAAAACGAAATCCTTTTTTTGTATTCTCCTCATCACCATAAACAATTTCAATTGTAAATTTTTTGTAAAAAGCATCTTTGAAATCGAGTGTTAGATAATTCTGATCTGCGTTAATTGTTTCATCATCTAATATTCTCAATAAAGAAGTATGCCCTTTTTTATCTAATAGAGTTGTCTTAGATTTTAAAATATTCTTGCTTTCACATTTACCATATGTTGCGGCAATGACTTGTTTTGCTATGCTGCCCAAACTATCACCAATTGAATAATAAGAATCAAGAATCCCCAAATAATTAACTTAGGCGGGTTTTTCTTATAGTCTTCTGAATTAACATACATGAAAAAAGGATTATCAATTCCTGCACCTGGAACCGCATTATTTTTGACATCGGCAGATAAATATTCTTTTAAAAATCCATCAAAATTAACATTAAATGAATTTGCTTTACTATTGCTAGTGCCAATTAAAACAACTTCAGGTTCAAGAACATCCCCAAATAAAGAGGCTTCATCCTCCGCGCCGCCTATAAGGTTTGTTTCATAAGTTGTGTCTGTTTCTTGAGCCAATTCGATATCGCAAAACTTTTTTGTGACATCATTAAAGCGCCCATCAAATTGATACTCTTCTATCTTCACTGTTTTATATTCTTGGCGCGTTAGTTCTTTATAAACGGGTAATTTTTTAACATATTCCGCAACGTTTCTTGCTGTAGTACGTGCACCATTTGCGTTCCAATGTTGGTCTCTTTTGCGAAAAAAATTTTCTCCCTTGCCATAGTTTGGCACCCCAACAATATTAATACCCTCATCACGAAGATTTTTTAATAAAGCACGATAGTTCTTAGCAGCAAGTTTAGGGTTATAATCAAACTTATCCTTCATATCTTTTGGAATATATTTCGCTGCAACCAATCCACGCGTTGGTGGATATGCAATTACCAATTCTGTTCCATTCGCATTCAAAACATCTTGTAACTCTTTTAACCATAAAATTCCCTTTTTACTGGGTAGAATTCTTGCGCGAAATCGGTCTGGGTTCGGATAAGCCATCCCTCATTGCCCGGTACAATGATTGAGTAAGAATCCATACCATTATTTTTATATTCTGTTTCATCTAGTAATTTTTCTTTACAAGCGTCAGTTATATCTGAAACTTTTACCCCTGCATCAGCGGAAGCAGAAAAACACATAAAAATGGTGCCCCTAATAAACAGACAATTTTTTTAATACACATTATAAATCCCAATCATTCTAGAATTTTATTAAACATCTTTATCTAACGCATCGTCACGTAATACAAGATACCTTCGGTCCAAATCACCCAACTCAGGCGGAGATTCTTTAAATTCATTACTATTTAAATAATCCATCATCGTTGAGAAGGGGCCTCTGCCTTCATCTGCTGCGTTTAGCAAATCGCTTTGCAACGCAACCTTTAAATAATCTTCAAAGTTCCAACTATTATTAGCGCTGTAGCTGGTTCCTATTAATGTAATTGGCAAAATTACATCACCAAAAAGGTTATCTTCTGCATTATCAGCATCATCTACAGATAACGCAGTTTCTTGCATTATTGATAAATCCTGAAGACCATAATTTTCTTTTAATTTTCCTGCGGGTACATATCGCGTTAAATCGCCTTCTATTGTTTCAGATTTTTCTGCTTCTAAATTAAAAATGGTCTTTTGTTTGGGCGCGATATTGTTATCATTAATTGCTTTTGCAATGGCAAATGCAGTATTTTTTGCCCCTATTGGTGCCCAATGTGTGTCTGTTTTTAAAAATACGTCTTCGGTATTTGAAAGCGCAGTATATAGATCAGGAGCAATTACATTTTTGTTTTTCAAAAATACCATCATTTCCTGATAAATAGGTTTATTATAATCTGGATAATGATATCGCCCTAACTTTTCTTCCATCACGCGTGCCTTTGCAGGAATTATTGCGATAATAAGATTGATATTATTTTTTTGAAAATTCTGGATTGTTGTAGCAATAAAATCTTTATGATTTTGATAAACGGCATCTCTGTTTTCGATGAAGCTAAATTCTTCATCTGTAAACAGCCAGCCATCTTTACCAATCAATACACCGGGACGCCCATTCTGAAATGAAAATAATTCAATCATCCCCCAAAATGTAAGTCCAGGTTTACGAACAGGTAATATATCTGAAAATTCTTTTTCATATAATGATGCCCATTGACCATTAATGGCATTATTTTTTGCTATACCACCGGATTGACTATACCCGTTTATTAATGCAGGAGCGCCAAATATTAAGGCGGCAAGCATAAATACAATAATAAAAATCCCGGATAAATTTTTAGTCATTAAACCATTCCATTACATGTTTTATTTAATTAAGCGCAATATATCGCAGTATTTTAGATAAATGTAAATTAATAGAACATCAAAGGAACTATAATCGGATTATAACGCTTTATTCACTTGAATTATTAACTATTACTCGTTAAGTAGTACTTGAAATTATCAATTACATAAATGAGGAAATATTGTGAAGATTAGTGTATTTGGCATTGGATATGTCGGCGCGGTAACATCGGCTTGTTTAGCGGATTCTGGTCATGAAGTGATCGCAATGGACAAAGATGCGGTTAAGGTGAAATATTATTCAAGAAGGTAGAACACCAATTGTTGAACCACAATTAAAAGAAACAATTGAGAAAGCCGTTAAAGAAGGTCGTTTAACCGGAACAGAAAATACAGCAGAAGCCGTTGCTAAATCTGATACTTCTCTGGTTTGTGTTGGTACGCCAAGCAACGCTGATGGATCATTACAACTTGATTATGTTCAAGATGTTTGTCGTGAAATCGGTGAAGCGATCAAAGATAAAGATGATTATGATGTTATCGTTTTGCGTTCGACCATGGTGCCTGGAACGGCATTAAATGTTGCATTGCCGATTATTGAAGAAGCATCGGGCAAGAAAATGGGCGAAGGGTTCGGTTTTGCCAATAATCCAGAATTTTTACGCGAAAGTACGGCTATTTTTGATTATTCAATCCGCCTAAAATTGTGATTGGCGCAGATGACGAAAAAACCGCTAAAATGGTTTCTGACCTCTATCATAATATCGAAGCGCCAGAGGTGATTACAACAATCGAGGTGGCAGAAGGTGTTAAATATGCTGATAATGCATGGCACGCAATGAAAGTGGGTTTTGCCAATGAACTTGGTAATATTCTAAAAGAACATGGTGTTGATTCCCATAAAGTCATGGATATTTTCTTAAAAAACACAAAATTAAATATATCAAAGGCTTACTTGCTTCCTGGCTTTGCCTTTGGTGGGTCTTGTTGCCAAAAGATGTTCGTGCCATTCGCGCCAGTGCAAAAAGGATGAATTTAAAAACCCCAATTTTTGATTCATTATTAGAAGCCAATGATGAACAAGTTCGCCGCGCATTCCAAATGATTGAAAAGTCAGGTAAGAAAAAAGTCGGCATGATGGGTTTGTCTTTCAAGGCAAAAACCGATGATCATAACGCGAAAGTCCACTTGTAACTTTGGCAAACATGCTACTTGATAATGGATACGATCTTTCTATTTATGATCCTTGTGTATCTGAGGCACGCAATATGGATGGCGCAAATAAATCCTATATCGAAAATGGTATTCCCAAAATTGCTGCATGTTTAAGAGAAACTCCTGCAGAAGTTGTTAAAGAAGCCGAACTTTTCGTAATTGGCAACGGTACAGAAGAGTTTTATACTGTTTTGAATAATGTCAACGATAACAAACCTATTTTAGATCTTGTTCGTTTAAACGATAGCTTGATGGATAAAGAGAATTATAGCGGTATTTGCTGGTAATTCGTAAAATATTAGATTAGATAAAATATAGCCAGATGGGCAAAGTTCTATCTGGCTATATTTTTAACTGCCAATAACTTTGCAGCAAATAATAAAGAGAGATGATTATGTTAGGACAAGAGAAACAAAATTTTCCTAAATTTAAAAACTTGTATTGGGGATGGCCAGAAGGGTTTTTTGGTTTTATCGTTTACACAGTTTTACTTGTTGCTGCGGCATTTGCCTTGCCACCATTGGCCTTTGAACCTGGATCAGGTCAGTTTATTTTGGTAGTCGGTTTCTTGGCATTGTGGCGATACACATGGGGGAATTATCCATTATATCCGTCATTGGATATACCGATTTAAAGTATTCCCCAAGATTAGAGCGCGCGTAAATGATGGTGGTGATTATTTAATGCCAAGCCATGTTTATTTGCTTGTTACTTCTTTTCGAATTGAAGTTGATACGACTATTGAAGTTTTTAAAGCCTCTATTTCCGAAGCCATGAATTGTGGTGTAGATGCAACCTTGGTTGCCTCAATTGTTGAAAAATCGGACGAGGCAGTTGTTCGCGAATTATGGGAAAAAGCAAATCCCCCTAAAAACATTCGTTTGATGATTGTCCGTATCCCTGGTACGGGCAAGCGTGATGGATTGGCGCAAGGCTTTCTGCCATTTCCCGTGACATGCCCCTGCGGACGCTATTGTTGCCGTTATTGATGGTGATTCCATTCTTGAAGATGGTCTGGTACGGAAAATGTGGCCCCGATTTTTAAATTGGATGAAAATGTCGGTGCATTAACAACGGACGAACTGTGTGAAGTGCGCGGCACAAATATTATGCGCGAATGGCACCATGTTCGTTTTATTCAACGCCAAATCTTAATGTCATCCATGGCATTATCCCGAAAAGTGTTAACTTTAACAGGGCGCATGTCGATGTTCCGTGCCTCTATCATTATAGATCCTGAATTTATTGCAACGGTACAAAGTGATAATATTGACCATTGGCGTTTGGGAAAATATCGTTTCCTAACAGGGGACGATAAATCAAGCTGGTATCATGTTCTGCGCGATAAATGGGATATGTTATACGTTCCTGATACGGTTGTGATGACCGTAGAGCATCCACCGAAGGGTAATTTTGTTGTGGCCTCAACTGAATTGATGCGCCGCTGGTTCGGTAATATGCTGCGAACCAATGGACGCGCTCTTGCCCTTGGCCCATGGCGTATAGGCTTATTTCCATGGTGGTGCGTGTTGGATCAGCGTATATCCATGTGGACGGCATTGTCGGGACCTATTTTTACTATTTTGCTCGCGCTTAAATTCTCACTTGTTTTTATACCGATTTATCTTGTATGGATCGGATTTACGCTGTTGGGTGATGGCGATGATGCTTTATTTTGTGCGCGGCACCGTCAGCTGGCATTATCCATTTTTGATTTATTATAATCAAATTTGGGGCTCATTAATTAAAACTTACGTTTTTTTCCGCCTTGTCATAAACAAAGCTGGACCCGTCAAAAAACCAAATTGAACCGTGGATTTTCTGATAAGAAGCGCGCATGATACGCTATAGCTCAAATTTCCTTTATGCGGTTGCGATGATAACCTTTGTTTGCATTATCGGATTATTGGCAGGCGTTTTTGATGCACCGCTTTGGTATTAATGAAGTAGCAATTCTCTCGTGCTTTTTATCAGTTTGATTTGATAAAATAGTGGGGTAGGGGACTATCACTTTAATAAAAAACATTTTTATTGGTTTGATTTTTAAAATTGAAAATATAAGAACGAGCTGTCGCTTTGGGCGAGCAAGCGGCTGACGGCTAAAATAAATAACACGCATGCCCCTACTTGCATTATAACAGATTGTCTTACAACCATATTTTTTACAGCAAAACGTGATGCAATCACTTTATCATGGTAGGGCCAATGAAAATGATGGCCATACCAACAATCATCATTGTGACTGCCAATCCTTTTATCTGCCAATTCATCGCATCGCTGAATGCGAAGCCATTCATACCAATCATGCCTTCATACATATTCATTGCATCGCCTAGTGACGGTGCACGGAAAATAACCCAACCAATGATAACAAGTAAGAAGGTGAAAATGGTGCGAAAAATTATTTTTGCCGCGCCTGTAAAATCATTATCACTGCCGCGAATACCGAAATAGCGTTCAATGGCCATAATACCGCCATGCCATGCGCCCCAGATCACAAATGTCCAGTTTGCGCCGTGCCATAGACCCGCCTAATACCATGGTAAGGACAAGGTTTACGTAGGTACGCACATTCCCCTTACGATTGCCGCCTAACGGTATATAAAGATAGTCCCGCAGCCATGTGGAAAGTGAGATATGCCATCTGCGCCAAAATTCGGTGATCGACGAGAAGATATCGGGGAAGTTGAAGTTTTCAATAAAACGAAAACCCATCATTAACCCTATACCAATCGCCATGTCTGAATAACCCGAGAAATCAAAATAAAGCTGCACCGTATAGGCAAGCGCGCCAATCCATGCCTCTGCCATTGTGGGGTCTGACAAAGCGAAGGACACATCGGCAATGGGCGCAACCGTATCGGCAATAAGTACTTTTTTGGCAAAACCAATCATAAAACGAGTTGCCCCTTCGGAAAATTTATCGAATGAATGTTCGCGCTCTTCAAACTGATCTGCAGAATCTTTTGTACCGAAGGACAGATTTTAGCGATAAGTTGTGGGAAAAGTGAGATGAAGGCGCAGACAAAATCGACAAAACGTTTGGCTGGCGGGGCATCTTCACGATACACATCAATAAGAAAGCTAACCGATTGAAAAATATAAAATGAAATACCAATGGGCAGAATAAATTTTAACGCTTCAAAACTATTCATACCAGATTGCTTCAAAATACAGCGTTCAAGCTTTGAATACCAAAATTGAAATCTAAAAACACCCAAAATTATTAGGTTGCCAACCACACCCAGTTGCATTAATCGCCGTGATGAAAGCGTGCCCGCGCGTTCTTACAATTCCCTTAGCACAAAGATGATTTCCTAATGTAACAAGTATTAGAAGGAAGAGGAAATCAATCCGCCACCAGCCGTAGAAATTATGACTGCCGATAGAAAATTATAAAAGAGCGGTATTTGTTAGGGGTTATATAATATATGCCAATAAAAATAGGCAAAAATGCAAAGAGGAAGATTGCAGACGAGAAAACCATAATAAATTTCTTTATGTATATTTATAGTTTTATAGTTAAATCATGGTTTTAGGTAAAAGAAAACCTCCCTTTATAAAAGGAAGGTTCAAAGATTATAATTGTAAAAAAATAAACTTTATTTTGTGGTATCTGTCTTTGCCTTGACCATAATAGGCAGCACTTTCATTCTCATCTGTAAAAGCAGCAACAGTATAAGCATTCTTACGTTCTAACAATATGGGTTCTAAAACACCAATTTCTTCTTCTTCATTGGCGATGGCAAGGTTAATTTTCACAGCGTTAATTTCGCGGGAACCATTGCCGTTGGCAGCTATCTTATCAACAACAGCAATATCTTTACCTGCTGTTTTTAAGCTAAGATTATCTTCACCTGTAAAATTATAAAATGTTATCAAAGATTTAGACATATTGGTCAAAGGTGTATCTTCTTTCACTAAAACTTCGTCTTTTGTAAGAATAACAGAATAGTATTTATTTTCTTCTAATTTTGCTTCTTCTTCTTTATCGCCAAAAGCAAATGTAACATCACCTTCTGGAATAACATAATAACTACTAATTTTTTGGAATTTTACATTGCCGTAGAGATTTTTTGCCTGCCTTGGTTTCATTATCACCTTTATTTGAATCGGCATTAATAAAACGAAAAAATGCAGACCCATCAGGGGCAACAGGGTCGTATAATCCTTCATCTTGCGCATTTGCAAAAGTCGGGATAATCATTGCCGCAGCAAGAAACATTGTTAAAAAACGTACCATTTTGATATCCTTTAATTCGGGTTTATTTAAATTATGGTGAATATAGCCATAGAAATATGATAGTTCTTGTACCAAATCAAGGTTATTTTGTGTTTAAACAATTCGACAGCGTACATTTTTTATAAGTATATTCAGATTTGCTGTTTTATTATTGGTACTATTCATTGTCTGCCGTACAGAAACAGCGAGGGAGGACGAATCATTTTGTGTCATGGCGATAGGGGTTTGGAATAGATATGTTCCTGCCTGATTGGGATATTCAGGATCATCATATTTTGACAGTCCTTTATACACTTTGTTAGCGCTTCCTTTATCAACCAACTCAACCCATATTCCTTCAACATTGGTTGCGGAAATGATTTCTATTTCTGCCTCTGCAATAACTTTGTCACCAGCGCTATAGCCAGTGTTTATATCAGGCTGATATATTTGAACCGTGTCAAAAGAACTATAATTTTGATAGGTGATATCTATTTGTTGTGAATTTGATATGGGTTTAGATATTGTTCCGGTTGCCCGCACATAGGCATAAAATGTGTGACCTTGCGCAAGTGTTCCAGTCAAATTACTTTGGTTAGCGCCTCCACCCCTGAAAAATCATTATTAGAAAGTAAATTATTTTGGGTTAAATCTGGAATATCATACGTACCATATTGTGGCGTTAAGGCATTTAAAATCTCGCCTGCAATTAAATAAGCTCCCAAAGGATTGGGGTGAACATAAGAAGTTGCATTTGTGCCTTCTTTATCAAAATAACTTGCGACAGGTACTTAGAACCATCTTGTAAAATTGTATAAATATCGATGGGTGTAATATCGCCAGATTGGCTTAATATCCAATTGTTGACGTTATCCAGTTTTGTTTGATGGGCAGATGTTAAGGGCGCGCCTGATGGAAATTGATTACGGGGCGGTATGGTCAAGGCAACAACTTTTGCACCGATAACATTAATTATATAATTATAAATAGATTGTAGACCTTTAATCATACTGGCTTCGGTAGTATTTACCGCGGGCGTATCGTTTGTGCCCCCTAAAACAAATACAATATCGGGCGTTTGCGTTAAATTAGCCAATGACGTTTTGCGATTGTCAATCTGTGCGATTGAATCGCCGCTTACGCCTAAATTATTGTGGGGCGGAAGTAATATCGCTGCCCCGAGCGTATATTGAGCATACTCATATATCCTTGGGGTAAATCTGCTGTTTGTTAAAAGCAGTATTTTGAAACGTAATGCTATCGCCGATTAATGCGATTGTTTTGGCAGATAAATCTACGTTTGAAGATGGGGGGACGAAAAGGGTTGTTAGACCGATCATTGAATGACCAGCCATACCCTTTCCAAGTTGGTATAACATGAAAAGCTCCTAAAATTTTTAAAAAGATGAAGTGAGATTTTGACACCAGCTATGGCGTTTAAGAATTAATTCCTATCACATCTAAAGCTTTATTGCAATTCAAAATTTCTTAATACTGTTATTTAAATAACTTCTTCTAACGGTGGAACTGGATTTGTGTAATCAATAGGTGCTATAGGCATATCAAAATTTTGGGTGATGTTATCTTGTTCATTATTCATTCCATTTGAAGTAATTAAATCCGTAATATCAACATTGGCTGAATGAACCATCGCTAAAATCATCGGCTAAGTAAATGTGATCTATATCTATCGCGTTACTTAAAATGACGTTGAGATCCCCTGATAAAGTCACAAATTGATCATTTTTTAACTCTGTCAAATCAAGACTTGCATTTAAAGGACTGTTATAAGGGTTACCGATCAATGTGATCATCATTTCATCCAAATCATTATAAAGTGTATCAGATAATTCAGAAGAGGAATCATACCGTAATTCAATTTCTTCAATAGAGGATGCTTGGAAATATCCTCATGGGTTAGAGCGACGCTATGTTTGAACAACAAACGGTCTGTTCCTTCGCCGCCATTAACAATATCTTCACTGCCCAAATAGTTGCGGTCAAATCCAAATGTATCATTGCCATGTCCACCAAATATGTAAGTCACACCTTCGCCCCATACACCGACATAATCGTTACCATCTTCTGCCATAATAAGTTCTTCACCACCCCGCGAACCAAGTTTATCATTTGAAAATGTTCCCGTTTGTGTTGTTCCATCATCGGAAATAGTGGGTAAATCGGATTGTGTTTCATTTTGAAAAGCAATTGAATTGCCCGTTAGGTTAATAATATTTTGGGCCTTTGACGAATCTGTAACAATCAATTCAATATTGCCAGATACGGATACTTTATGATCTGGATTTAAATCTAATAAATTCAATTCCAAACGAATTGGGGTATCATATTTATAATCAATCATAAGCGTATTATTCGCCAAACCATTGAACATGGTTGAATTTAAAGCCAATTTTGAATTGTTACGCAATTCAATGGTTTCAATATTTTTAACGCCCGCTAGATCTAGCGTTGACATTTCAACACTATGTTTAAATATGATACGGTCATTCCCATTACCACCAT